>CAVWSN010000034.1:0-162608 GCA_963757815.1 uncultured Thermoleophilaceae bacterium
GGACGAGCCACGATCGTCTGGACCAGGCCCGGATCGGCGCTCGCTTCGCCAGGGCGGAGCGGTAGCGCCCGGTGACGCTCCCGCTGCCCTGGTTCGGTTCAGAGCCGGAGGCCGGCGCTGGCGGACATCATCGGCGCGCGGCGCATGCGCACGGCCGTGATGATCTCCTCGGGGTCGATGCCCTGGAGGTAGATCGACGTGGTGCCTAGGTTGGCGTGCCCGAGCTGGCGCTGGATGATGTTCAGCGGCACGCCCTCACGGGCGAGCTCGAGCGCGTGCGCGTGACGCAGCTGGTGCGGCGCGAACCGCCGCCGGACGCCGGCCCGGGCAGCGATCCGCCGGAACTCGCTGCGGACGGCGGCGCCCGACCACGGCCGCCCCCGCGTCGGGCCGTCGATGATGCAGAACAACGGCCCGGCTGGGAGCCCGGCGCGGGCGCTGAGCCACGGCCGGAGCTGTTCCCAGCCCCACTCGTCCATCCCGACCTCGCGTCGGCGCCCGCCCTTGCCGTGGCGGACGAGCATCGACCCGCGCCGGGCGTCGAGATCGTGCTCGGTGAGCGCGAGCGTCTCCTGGACTCGCAACCCGGCGCGCCACAGGACGACGATCACCGCGCGCAGCCGGAAGCCGTGGCGGCCCTGAGCGGCGTGGCGCATCACCGCGACGATCTCATCCACGGTCGGCGGGTCGGCCGGATAGCGCAGGCCCTTGTTGCGAGGCGGGCGCCCGGCGTGGTAACCAGGCAACGTCGCCGGCGACCGGCGCCGGGCCGCCGCATCGAACATCGTCGACACGGTCATGGGACCTCCTCCCATCGGACAGCACAGACAGGCGCTGCCCTACACCGGCCGAGGAAGGCCCGCTATCGATCGCGCCGGGTAACCGAGCGTCTTCCGAGCCCACGGCCGCCGCCGCGAGACGACCGGTGCTGGTCCGCTGCGAAAGCCTGGGACAGTGGGGACAGGATGCTCGCATCTCGGCCGAGAGCGGGAGCGGCGGCCATCGGGCGCCTGACGCTGCGGCGCTGAGCGCAGGGCTACGCTTACCGTGGGAGCCACCCTTGACCGAGCGCGACGGGTACGAGCACGGCGTCCCCTGCTGGGTCGACACCTGGCAGGAAGACCCCGACACGGCGGCGACGTTCTATGCCGGCGTGTTCGGCTGGGACGTGCAGAAGGGCACCCCGCCCGGTACGGACACGCGGTACTACATGTGCCGGCTGGGCGAGAGCGACGTGGCCGCGATCGGCTCGCCCCCGCGGGCCGGAATGCCGCCCGCCTGGACCACGTACGTGTGGGTCGACGACGCCGACGCGGTCGCCGCGAGCGCGGTGAACGCCGGCGGCAGCCTACCTGCCGAGCCCTTCGACAGCCTCGACGGCGGGCGGATGGCGATCGTCGCCGATCCCTTCGGCGCGGTGTTCGGCGTTTGGACGCCCGGCGCCCATCTGGGCGCGCAGCGCGTCAACGAGCCGAGCGCCTACTCGATGAGTTTCCTACGCACGCCGGACCCCGAGGGCGCAAAGGCGTTCTATGGTGCGGTGCTCGGCTGGACGACGGAGGCGTTCGGCCCGCTGCTGTTGTGGCGCCTCCCCGGCTACGTGGGCGGGGTCCCCCAGCAGCCGGTGTCGCGTGAGGTCGTGGCGGTGATGGCGCGTGCTGGTGACGGCGAGGCGGCGCACTGGAGGGTCGACTTCTGGATCGCCGACGCCGACGCAGCCGCCGCGCGCGCCACCGATCTCGGCGGCTCGGTCGTCGCCGGCCCCGAGGACGCAGGGCCGTTCCGCGAAGCGGTGCTCGCAGACCCGGCGGGCGCGACCTTCTCGGTGAGCCAGCTGACCGCGGGCCCTTAGCGGGCGTCACGCGCCGGGTGCCCATGAAACGTTCCTCGGGCTCGTTGATCGCGGCCTTCGCCGTCCACCGGCGGACGCCCTAGCGCCAGGCTGCGGCTCTGATCGACGGCAAACCGCCGGGACGAGCGGAGCGCCACCGCGCTCGCGCTTCGCCCGGGCGAAGCAGTCGTCTGCACGCGAGCCGACGACGCTCGCGTGGATCGTCCATTCCGGTCGTCTGGCGCTCGACTTGTGAGACGCTCGCAACCAGGCGAATGCAGCAGCGCGCCGGCCGACGGCGGTGCACGACCGGTGAGTGCCGAGTCGCATGGGAAGCGGTAGTCCGCTGATCAGTCGCGCCCGCGGCTTGTGCCCGCCGACAGAAGCTCTCACAGCGCTCAGCGCAGGCACCGGATCGGCCGAGACGCTCGTGGCGCCCTTGACAGAGCCAGCCGCGAGGTAGATGCTCGGCTGGCCACAGGGAGCTGGAGACGAAGGAGGAAGGACGATGCAATCCCGCGCCAGGGCGTTGCTGCTCTCTCTCATGTGCCTGACACTCGCCGTCGCGTTCGCGGCTCCTGCGGCGGCCGCCACGGCCGGTAACGTCCAGGCCAAGCCCATCGGCGATCCGATCTGGAAGCCGACGGATCTGAACCTGTTCACTGCGCCGATCGGCACTGCTGACACCGGCTATGTGGAATTCGGCGAAACGCAGGTGGCGATCCTGCCAGAGCCGAACCACCGTCCCCATCCGGCGCTCGGCATCGGGCCAGGCGATCCGCATGCCCGGCCGTACAACCACGAGATCCGCCGAGGTCTCAAGTCCCTCGGGCTCGACCGCGGCGGACAGTTCACCGTCGAGGACTTCTCCGACGGCAACGGTGTCTGGCTGGCGTACATGGTCGTCCCCAGGAGCCGCGGCTCGGCGCCGAAGGGATCGTCGCCGGACTTCGACTTCGGACCGATCATTCCGAACTCGTTGTTCCCGATCGACGTCACGGGTTCGGCCGAGCGCTTCGGCGAGCCCTTCTCCGTCCTCGCGGCCTTCTCCGTCCCGCCCCTCGACGCATCGCTGGACCCGCCGTTTGACGTCGACGGGCACAGCCACTTCCCCATCTTCATCGCGGACAACATCGACTTCGCGCTGACCCCCGTCGACCCCGCCGGCCGCTACGAATGGACGCTCCGGATGCTCGATCAAACCGGCAACGGGTGGAAGATCACGGTCAGGTTCGTGATCCGCGAGAAGTAACAACACCGGGCGCACCGATCTAGTCGTCAGACCGGTAAACGAGGGGCCACCTTTCGGAGGAGCCCGGACAGCGACAAAGAGGCGAGGGCCGCCGCCGGTTCTCGCGCGAAGCGCAAGCGGACGCCAGAGCCGGCTGACTGCTCCTGGCACGCGAAACCAGCACTGCCCATAACGGCGGGGCTGGTCGGCAGAGCACCCGCGTCTTGATCGTGGCGAACCGGACGGGGTCTGCGCCCGTGGCTTCTGCCATGCGACAGGTAGCAAGGCGGGAGATTCCTCGTCCCTCTCGCGACGCTTGCAATGACCTCGTGGCTATGAAACGGTTGGACTTGTACCGGACACAGGGGGCTCGCGTCATGAGGTACCGCCGTTCCGCTGCTGTGCTGGTGTCGCTCGCGGCACTCTCGGTCATCGCTCCGGCCGCGCAGGCCGATCCGCCCGCCGGCGCGGGCGCCGGCAAGGTCGCGCCGTTTACGTCCGGCGGCGGGGTGAGCGCCGAGGAGGTCCTCATCGCCGGCTTCACGCCCTCATACACCGGCGAGCCGGTCCCGGCGTGCACGCTGCTCGCAGACGGCAAGGTCCTGCTTTCACTCCAGCCCGGAAGCACCTGCACGGTCAAGCCGGGCACGAAGGTGCTCGTCCCGCTGCCCGGCGCCTCGTGCTCGGACGCCGAGCCGCCGCCGTTCTTCGCCGAGACGGCGGCCGGGCAGCGCGCGTGCGCCCTGGCGAGCGTCCGCCAAGACGTCCTCCAGGTCATGGTCAGCGTCGACGGCGGTCCGCCCCAGAACGTCCTCAGCGACCGTTTCCTGATTATCACCGATCAGTTCGGTGTTCTCTCGCAGCCCGGCAACCCGTTCGGGGCCAGGCCCGGACCGACGACCGTCGTGGCCGTCGGCTACGTCGGCGTGCTGCGCGGCCTGCCGCCCGGTCGCCACACGTTCGTTGTCTCCGGGTTCGCGTTCGGTGGGTCGTTCACCAACAGCTGGACGGTCAACGTCGTAGCAGGAGCCGCTCGCTGACACGATCGCGGCAGGGGGACAGTCTGCGCCCGCATCGTCCCCCTGCCAGCCCAGTGACCGGCGCGGGCGCGCTCCGGCTCCGCTCGCCCAGGGCGCGACGGCGTCGCGGTCCCCGCGACGGCCAAGCGGATCGCACTGGGCGTGCCGCTCCTGCGCCGCCGCGTCTCGGCGGCCGCCAGATAACACGCGACGCGAATCGGTAGCCCGGCGAGGGCCGAAGCTGCGCAACCGCGCTACCGCTCAGAGACAAGAGGGGGCGTCAGGTTGTCGGCGGCCGCGCTTCTGAGATGGACGAATCGCAGCAGCCCGGGCGGGCACGCCGGCCGCTCCCGCATTCGCCCGCTGATGCGGAAGTCAGCGCTGGCGAGAACCGCGCGCTCGCGCCTCGTCCAACTGGGGACTCTCGATCTCGAACCAACGCGCCTGCACCTGGGGCGATGCGTGAGCACTAGCGGGCTGTGTGGACGGGGACACCGACGAGCATGTTGGGGCTTGTGCCCTCTCGGTGCGGCTGTCTTGGCCCCGCCTCGTGGGACACGCCGGCGGTGAGGTGCTCGACCGGCGTTCGGTCGTTGACGTGGGTTTCGTTCACTCGTGTCGCATGTGGCGGGTTGCCCACCGGGCTTTGCGTCGGGCTGCCGAGGCGCACAAAGCGCCAAGCTCGCCGCGGTCGCTGTGCCGTGTGTCGGAGGCGCGGCGCCGCTCGCGTGGCACCCGGCCCTGCGCTCGCGCCTGCCGCGGGTGCTACCCCTCCGCGGGGGACTCGCGGGCGAGCGCCTCGCCAAGCCGCTCGCGCAGCCGCCCGACCATGCGCCGCGGCGAGGCGGTGCCGAACTCGCGGCCGAGGATCGCGACCGAGATCACGAGCGCGGTGAGATGCAGCGCTGCCCCTACCCCGAACGTGAAGGCGGTGATGTGGGCGATGTCGACGGCCTCGCCGGTGACCTCGACGAAGCCGTAGCCGAGCATCGCGATCCGCAGCCCCGCGCTCGCGGGCGCGACTGGGATGATCTTGGTGCCGCCCTGGGCGGCCATCACGAGCACCACCGTGGCCGTCGTCACGGGGAGCGCAAAGGCGGCGAGGAAGCAGGCGAGCGAGCCGAGCCGGATTGCCCGGCCCAGCGCCTGCCAGATGACGACCCCGCGGAGGAAGTCGCGCGGCCGGTCGAGGATCGCGATCCCTTGCCGCAGGGAGGCGAGCAGCGGGCGTGCCCGGCGGCGCAGGGCGCGAACGATCGCGACCAGCCCAGCGGCCGCGGCGGCGGCCAGCGCGGCCGATGTCAGCGGGTGGGCGATGACGAGCGAGACGTCAAGCCACGGCAGCCCGCCCGGCGCGGGGACCGGCAGCAATCCCTGGGAGAGGGCCCAGGCGATGAGCGCGACGCCAACGGCGCTTTCGAACAGTGTCTCGGGCACGAACGTGGCCGTGAGTGTCGACCAGCGCATCCGCGGCGCTCGCCGGCGGATCAGATAGAGCTTGGCGAGGTCGCCGCCGCGCGCGGGCACGACGCCGTTTAGGCCCGCGCCGCCAAAGTAGGCGAGCGTGACATCGCGCGCCCGCAGCTCGCGTGCGTCGGGATACGCGGCGCGGATGATGTTGAACCACGCGCGCGTGCGGACCAGCTGGTGGACGAGGTGGAGCAGCAGGCCGGCGGCGAACCACCACGGGTCCACGGCAACGACGCCCTCGGCCACGAGCTCGAGCGAACGGGCCGCCGCGCGCCAGGCCGATTCGAGGCGATCGATCACCAGAGCGAGACGCCGGGGGCGAGACCCTCCCGCGCAAGGACCGCCGAGCCGCCCGCGCGGCTGAGAGCATTCGTGCCGAGCCCGAGCGTGACCGCCTTAGCGACGCTCACGGCGAGCATCGGGCCGAAGGCCCCTGTCCGGCGCTCCGCCTAGTGGCCGCCGCCATGGCCCGGACGGCACCGCGGCGCGGTTCGCTCGCAACCTCGTCCTCCATCAGAAGCGGAATGGTGGCAGGCGGCGCCGTGCGCCCGGCCGCGCGATTGACGACCTTGAGCGCTCGCGTTCGCCCGGGGTCCACTCTCGCCGAGTTTGCGCCCTCCATGGCGTTCCACCGTGCGGGGAGCGCCCGTGCGGGTCGCGATCTTCGGGTTCGATCCACATACGGTGTCCGAGAGTGCTGATCGATCGCGCGAAACCGCTGCTTCGTACCGGGGGATGAAAAGTCGCTAGCGCCTCATCAGCTCAGCGCCCCTGTGCACGTTCAAGTGCCCCTGCTGCGACCGGCGCCCGGGATCCTGAGGCACCGCGTCGTCACCGCCGATCGGCCCTGCTGACTGCGCCGTCTCCCACGGCCTCGGAGGCGAGCGGGCGCCGGCCGCGCAGACGCACGCTCGCCCGCTGCCGTCAACCACCTGCCGGGCTCCTGCGGCTCGTCGTCCATTCCGGTCGTCTGACGCTCAGCTTGCGAAACGCGGTGCCTTCGCTGCATGACGAGCCGACTGCGAGTCGCTTGGAAAGGAGCGGGAGTGTCGGCCGACGCGGGTGCGCGGCAGTTCGCGAGCATTTGGGGGAGGAGTGTTCGGCTGCGGCCCGCCCGGCAACGAACGGCGAGCGCGACGAGCGGGCCTTCGGGCGGCCGTTCGCGGTCAGCGGATTGTGGGCGGTCAGGGGTCGCTGGACCGGGCGCCGGCCGTCGCACCCGGACCTGGCGGTGGTCATCGCGGTCGGGGTGTGACGGATACCGCGGGTCGAGGAGTAGCGTGAAGCGCATGCGCGCGCCGATCACGCTCGACTTGCACTTGCCGAACTTCAACTACCCCGACACCGCTCCGGAGGCCGTCTTCGAGCGCCTCGTCGAGATCGCGGTCACAGCCGAGGAGTCCGGCTTCAGCGCGATCTCGGTGATGGACCACCTGCACCAGATCCCCGGGGTCGGACCGCAGACCAACTGGATGTTCGAGGGCAACACGATGCTGGCTGCGCTGGCGGCCCGGACATCGAAGGTGAGTTTGGGCCTGCTCGTCGGCGGCGTGACGTACCGAAACCCGGCCCTGCACGCCAAGATCACCGCCACGCTGGACATCGTCTCGGGCGGCCGGGCGTGGCACGCGCTCGGCGCAGCGTGGTTTGAGGACGAGCACCGCGCCTACGGCTTCGACTTCCCGCCACTGGGTCGGCGCTTCGAGATGCTCGAGGACGCCCTTCAGATCGCGCGCGCCATGTTCACGCAGGAGCGCGCCACCTTCGAGGGCCGCCACTTCCGCGTCGACGGGGCCCTGAACAACCCCAAGCCGCTGCGTGGCGACATTCCGATCGTCATCGGCGGCAGCGGCGAGCGGAAAACGCTGCGCCTGGTCGCCCAGTACGCCGACGGCTGCAACGTCTTCGGTGACGCGGCGCGGGCCAAGCACCTGATGGAGGTGCTGGCGGGCCATTGCGAGGACGTCGGGCGCGACCCGGCCGAGATCACCAAGACCCGACTCGGCGTCCTGGCGATCGCGCCGACGCACGAGGCGGCGATGGCCAAGGTGGATTTCCTCAGACGCGCCGGCATACCCGAGGAGCGCCTCAGCGCAACGGTGATGGCCGGCGACCCGGACGGGGTCGCCGAGCAGGCGGCCGCCTTCATCCACGCCGGCATCGAGGGTTTGACGCTGACCATCCCGGACGTGCACGACCTGGAAACGGTCGCGCTCGCGGGCCGGACGCTCGGGCCGGTTTTCGCCGCGCAGCCGGCCTGACGACCCCCCGCCGCGGCTATGTCCGACCGCCGCGCGTGACTCGTTCACCCACCGGGCCCGCTCCTTTGGAGGACCTCCGAGAGAGGAGGGCGGCCCCGCACAGACGACCGCAATCCCGAAGAAATGCAGGCGTGAGGCGGCTGGCGGGACGGACACCTGGGGCTCGTCCGGAGCGGGCGCGCCCAGGGCGCCCGAGCCGAGAGGCTCGCTTTCCCGCGTAGGCCGCGCCAGTGCACCGGTTGGCCCACTGCCGAGCTACGGGACCGGCTGCGGTCCGCCTTCCGAGCGGGCCGCTGGGACAGCCCAGACGAGATCGCTCGCCTAGGTGACCGTGACCAACCTCACGGGAAGCAAGCTGTCTCCCGAGCGTCTTTGGGTGCAGAGGTCCGCACACAAATCCAAGAGAGAGACCCCATGTCCGGCACCGGCCTTACCAGAGTCCGCACCATCCGCCGCCCCTTGACGCTCGCTGGGGCGCCCGCGGCGAAACTTCGGTTCCCGTTGGGCCTGCTAGCGGCGGCCGTCTCGGTTCTCGTCCTCGGCGCTCTGTGGGCTCCGGCGGCGCGGGCCGCTGAGGCCGGCCAGCTCGACCTGAGCTTCTCCCAGAACGGCCGCGTCGAGACCTCCTTTAGCAGCAGCGGCACCGCCTCCCACCTAGGCGGAAAGGCGGTCGCGGTCCAGGCCGACGGCAAGATCGTCGCTGCGGGCACGTGGCAAGAGGACGGCAACGCTGACTTCGCCGTCGCCCGCTACAACACGAACGGGACGCTCGACACCAGCTTCGCCGGCGACGGCCGGCTCACGACAGATTTCGACGGCGACAGCTACGACGGGGCAAACGCCGTCGCGGTCCAGCCCGACGGCAAGATCGTCGTGGCAGGGTCCTCAGACGGCGACTTCGCTGCCGCCCGGTACCACACGAACGGGTCGCTCGACACCAGCTTCTCGAACGACGGTCGGTTCAAGACCGGCTACGCCGACGGCGTCGAGCTCGCGACGGCGGTCGCGGTCCAGCCTGACGGCAAGATCGTCATTGCGGGGTGGACGGACCTCAATGGCAGCTTCGACTTCGCCATCGCCCGCATCGACACCGGCGGCACGCTGGACTCCCCCTTCAGCATCCGCCTCACCGGCTTCGGCAGCGACGAGTTCGCACACGCGGTCGCGATCCAGTCCGACGGCAAGATCGTAGTGGCGGGCGAGTCACATGAGGACGACGGCATCTTTGAGTTCGCCCTCGCCCGTTACACCGCCGGCGGGGCCTTGGACAGCAGCTTCGACGGCGACGGCAGGGTCGAGACCGGCATCTCCGGCGCGCGGGTCGGCGCAGACGCCGTGGCGATCCAGGGGAATGGCAGGATCGTCGCGGCGGGCTGGACCATCGCCGGCAACGACACGGACTTCGAGCTCATGCGTTACAACACGGACGGCACGCTCGATACGAAGTTTGACGGCAACGGCAAGCAAGCGACTGAGTTCGGGGGAAGCGACCGCGCCGCGGCGGTCGCCGTCCAGGCCGACGGCAGTATCATCGCGGCGGGCTGGACAAGCGCCGGCATCGAGGACAGCTTTGACTTCGCGCTCGCGCGCTACAACAGGCACGGGGCGCTGGACGGCTTCTTCGGCGGCGGCGATGGCAAGGTCACGACCCACTGGGCCGGCGGCGACGACTACGCGCGCGCGGTCGCGATCCAGCCCGGCGATGGCAAAATCGTCGCGGCGGGCAGGGTCACCACCTTCAACACGGTGTTTCGCCCTCGCTCGCTACCACGGCGTGGCGAACTGACCGGCGATCGGCACCTGAACGCTCCTGCAACGTCGAGCGAGCAAGCCGTCTCCCGCTACAGTCGTGACACGCACCGCGAAGGACGAAGGCGACGTGCCGACGCGGTGCGTGCTCAGACGCCCGCTTACGTCAGCAGATGCAGCAGCACGCGTCCGCTGGGTCGGCTCCTCTCGCGGCTCGTCCCGAACGAGCGGCTGGCCGAAACCGCTGGGACGCCCGGATCCGTGGGAAAGCCGGCGCGGAGTCCCGTAAGGGGATCCCTCAGCGGGACAGGGTTTACGCGCGGTGCGCGAGTACCGCCGCAGTGCGCGTCACTCGGGCTATCCGCATCACGGTAATGATCTCACGCGAAGGGCACGGGTATGGATAGCGACGGCCGACCTCCGACGCGCGTCGGGCGCTGCCACAGACGAGGGCCGGCCCTCGGAAGGGCCGGCCCTGTGATCGCGCCGCGGCGCGGGGGTGTGGCGTGCGGCGCTACGCCGAGACCGGCTCCGGTACGCCTTCGGCGATGTGCGGGAGCTCGTCATCGATCGGCTCGGTGCGCTGGATGTCGCGCTCGCGCACAAGCCACAGTGCCGCGACCGCTCCGGCGAGGGCGAAGATCCCGCCGAGGGTGAGGATGTCGTTCATGCCCGCGAGGAACCCCTCTCGGGCCGCCGTCTCGACGCCGTCGCGCGCGCCAGCCGGCACGCCCGCCAGGGCCGAGTCCAGATTGCCGGATGAGACCGCCTCCACCAGCTGGCGCGGGCGCTCGCCCGTGCCCGCCGGCGTCCCGGCGGCCAGCTCCTCGATCTTGGCGGCGCCGCGACCGAGGAAGATTGCGCCCCAGGCCGCGATGCCGATGGCGATCCCGACCTGGCGGAATGTGTCGTTGATGCCGGACGCCATCCCGCTCTGCTCCTTCGGAACCACGGACACGGCCACGTCGGCGATCACCGGATTGATCAGGCCGATGCCCACGCCCGAGATGACGAAGCCAGCGAGCAGCGCCGTCCATTCGTCTGTGGGGTCGAGGCCGCTCATGAGCAGCAGGCCGCCACCGACGAGCACGAGGCCGATCGAAAGCACCACCCTCGCCGGCACCCGCGTGATGATCAGGGCACCCGTTGCCGCCGAGACGAAGAACGTTGTCACCGTGATGGGCAGGTAGATCAGCCCTGCCGCGAGCGGGTCATGCCCCAGGAAGCCCTGCAGGTAGAACGTGAGGTAGAGGAACAGCGCGAACATCGACGCCGAGATACCGAGCGCCGATAGCTGGATGCCCGTGAAGGCCCGCTTGCGGAACAGGTGCAGCGGCAACATCGGCTGCTGGACGCGCGACTCGATCGCCAGGAAGAGCGCCATGAGCACGCCGGCACCAGCGAGCAGCGACACGATCATGGTCGAACCCCAGCCCTCCTCGTTGCCGCGCAGCAGCCCGAACACGAGCAGGAACAGCGAGGTCGAGAAGGTCACCAGCCCGGCCCAGTCGATGCGCGACGCGTTCGGGTCGCGCGACTCACGCAGCTTGGTGTAGGTGATCGCGACTGCGGCGATGCCGATCGGCACGTTCAGGAAGAAGATTGACTCCCACCCGAGCGAGTCGGTCAGCGCTCCGCCGACGAGCGGGCCCGTGGCAACGGCGACCCCGATGGTGGCGCCGTACACGCCCATGGCCGTGCCGCGTTCGCGGCCGGCGGTGAACTCCTGGGCGATCAGCGCCAGCGAGACGGCGAACATGACCGCACCGCCGATGCCCTGAATGGCGCGCGCAATGTTGAGGAAGGTCGGATCGGTGGCCAGGCCGGCGCCCAGCGAGGCGAGCGTGAAGATCGCCAGGCCGGCGGCGAACACTCGTCTGCGTCCAAGTCGGTCGGCCAGGACGCCAGCCGTGAGAACGAGTGCCGCGAGCGACAGCGTGTAGGCGTCGATTACCCACTGGAGCTCGGTGAAGCTGGCGCCGAGATCGGCCTCGATGGCCGGCAGCGCCGTGTTCACCACGGTGATGTCCAGCAGGAGCATGAAGGTCGCGACGCTGACGGCGAACAGCGTCCACCACTTGCGGTGCATTTCTGTTTGTCTCCCTAGCATTCGTCAGGTAACCTTGTAAGGCAGCTTTATAAAGCTTCCTGACGAACAAGTCAAGCTGCCTGACGAATGTCTGTCAAACCGATCAGTCCGCCACCCCGGCCGTTGCCCGCCCTCCTCACGGAGGTCAAGCTCGCCGCCATCGCCAAGCTGCGTGATCGGATCGCAGAGGCTGGGCATCCCGACATCCGCGAGGGGCACGGCTGCGTGTTCGGCTTCATCGACCTCGAGAAGGGCTCACGCCTGACCGACCTGGCCGCCAGCGCGGGGCTGACCAAGCAGGCAGTCGGCGAGGCGGTCACCGAGCTCGAGCGGCTCGGCTATGTGAAACGGGTGCCGGATCCGCAGGATGGGCGAGCAAAAATCATCAAGCTCACCGACCGCGGGATGGACGCGATCATCAAGGGCCGCCGTATCTTCGCCGGGATCGAGCACGAGTGGGCGGAGCAGATCGGTCCCGAGCTGGTGGCCTGTCTGCGCGAGGCTGCCACGCGAATCGCGGCGCTCGAGGCAGCCAAGCGCGACCATCGCTCCGTCGCCTAAACCCGCACGGCCTGCTCGATGTAGGTGATGATCCCCCGGTACGGGGGCGCCGGGCGTGAACACCTCCGCCACCCCCAGCTGCTTCAGCTCGGGGATGTCCTCGTTTGGGATCGTGCCGCCCACCACCAGAACCACCTCGTCCGCGGCTTCGCTCTTGAGCAGCTCGGCGATGCCCGGCAAGGCCATCTCCGTAGGCTCATTCCGCGCCCAGCTCAAGGCCATCCACCGATGGGGTCAGCAGAAGCCCGCCGACCTCGCGAGCATCCACCAGCCGGTGCTCGTCATGAACGGTGAGAGCGACAAGATGGTGCCCACCAAGAACACCGTCGACCTCGATCGACGACTCCCGAACAGCCAGCTCGTCCTCTATCCCGACGCCGGGCACGGCGGGGTGTTCCAGTTCCACGACGACTTCGTCAAGCGGGCTCTCGAGTTCCGTATGAGAGCTCCCGCGCCGCCGCACACCCTCCGGCGGATTGGCCTCCTCACGTCGTCCGCGCCGCGGCCGACCCGTTCGCCTGGTGCTCGTCCGGAGGGGGCGTTCGAGCTGCGCGAAACAACGCGCCCGCCCGGCGTCGGATGCGGCGTCTCAACTATGCCCAGCGGGCGCTCGCTCGTCACGGGATGGGGGACCGTCGCCGCGCGGCGCCTCACCTGCCGCGGCAGGCACCCTCCGACCGGCCCGCCGTGACGCGCCCCGTCCCGGGGGTTCCTCGATCGCCATCTACGCGAGCGCGCGGCCGAGCGTCTCGCTTACCGTATGCGGCAGGAGGTGCAATTTGTAGTGGGTCATCGGCAGTGGACTCCCGCCCTGGGCTGCGAGCGACGCAGCCTGCTCGAGCACTTCGGGCTCGCCCGCTTGCCTGTCAGCGCCTCCTCGACCTGCGGGAGCCGAAGCGGAATCGGCGCCACGCCGCCGACTGCTACGCGCGCGAACTCGATCGTCTGTCCGGTCACGACCAGCCGCACGACCGCCTCGACCAGCGGCCACTCGGCGTACGCGCGGCTGGTCGCGCTGAAGTACGCGGCCCGCTCGTCCTCGAGCGCCGGCGGGGCAGCGTCACCGCGGTCAGGATCTCGTCGCTCGCCGAGCTGGTGGTCGCGGCGGCCGTCGGCGCCGTCGCCGAAGAGCGCGCGCCACGGCGAGCGGTCGGCGCCGGTCGTGTCTCGACCTGCGCGTCGTAGGCGAGCAGCGCCGTGCCGAGCGTCGACGGGTGCGGCGCCACGCAGGGGCCGAGGTCGAAGCAGACGCCGTAGCAGGTGGTTGCCGGCGCGGGCCGGGCAGTCGTCGCCGCCCTTCTTCAGGCAGCTGATCGCCGGATGGCGGTAGTACCAGCAGCGGTTGCGCTGCAGCAGGTTTCCGCCGAGCGTGCCGGCCGCGCGGATCTGCGGCGTCGCGAGCGCCGCGGCCGCCGCGGCGCGAGCCCGGGATAGGCGGCTGCGAGCCGGGTATCGCGCGGCGAGCGTGCGCGATCGGGACCAGCGCGCCGATCCGGCGCCGCGCCGCCGCTCGTTCCAGTCGAGCGCGGTCGAGGTCCGGGCAGCAGCCCGAGGTCGAGCGAGCGGGCCGCGAGCTCACCCCGCTGCGCAGCCGCTGCTGGAGGTCGGTGCCGCCGGCCCGGAACTCGCCGGCGCCTCGCGCGCCTCCTCGATCGTGCTCGGGGCAGGTGTCACGCTCGATCCCCTGCAGCAGCCGGTCGGGGCGGATCGGCAGCTCGTACGGCCGCCAGCCGGTCGCGTTGTGCACGGCGTTCCCGATCGACGGCCGCGACGGCGATCGTGGAGATCTCGCCCAGCCCCACGCCGCCGCCGGGCACGTGCTCGAAGCCCTCCTCGTCGAAGTGCACTTCGATCTCGGGGGTGTCGCGCGATGCCGGGGATCCGGTAGTCCTCGAGGCCGGCGCTGAGCACGAGCCCGCTCTGGGGTCGATCCTGGCGCTGCTCGTAGAGCGCGTACCCGACCCCCTGGATCACGCCGCCGTAGCACTGGCTGCGCGCCAGTTCGGGCGCGGCCACCCGGCCGGCCGCGATCCCGGCGGCACGCGCGAAGCACACGGATCCGGCCCAGCAGCGTGTCCACCTCGACCTCGCTCACGTGGACGGCGCCCGTGTAGCCGCGGCCGATGCCGTAGTCTTGCTCCATCCAGCGCAAGCCATTCGCTCGGTGAGCGCCGCCCGGCTAGCGCCGGTGCCCGCCAGCGGCCTTTCGGCACGCCGAGGCGGAGTCGGTCGTCGACCGGACGGTCGGCGCGCGCGCTGAGATCCGGCGCCGAGGCGATCAGCTCCGCCCAGTCGACGGCCGCCGGCTCGCCTCCGCCGGCCCCGACGCGCGCGGCAGGCGCCGGCGCAACTCGGTCGGCCGCCGCGAGCGTCGGTCGGGACGAGCGTCGCCGTGGCCATGCTGCCGCCCGATGCTCGGGCCGCTCGACAGCCGCGAGTCGCCGATCCGCACCTCCACCGCCGCCGGCTCGAGGTCGAAGGCGCCGGCCACGGTGCTCGCGAGCACGCTGCGGCTGCCCGTGCCGATGTCCTGCACGCCGGTGCGCCACGAACAGCCGTCCGCGCTCGACGCCCACCTCGACCTCGCAGCCCAGCTGGTAGATGTAGAGCCAGTTCGCCGCGGCCACGCCGACGCCGCGCCGGAAGCGTCCCTGTCGCGGACCGCGTCGCGGCGCGGTCGCGCCAGAGCGGAAGCGACTGCGACCCAGCGCGTAGAGCCGCTGGCGCTGCGGGAGCGGATCCCAGCGCCGCCGCAGCGCGATCGGGTCGCGCCCGAGCCGGTGCGCCGCCTCGTCGACCGCCTGCTCGAGCGCCCAGCAGGCCAGCGGCGCGCCCGGGCCCCGGAAGGGCAGGCCCGGCGGCATGTGGTTGACGACGTCGTAGTCTTGGAGGTCCTTGGCGCGCGCCGGGTAGACCATCCGGCAGAGGCCCGCGATCGTCGAGCCCACGCTGACGCCGGCGTCCCCGTAGGCGCGCACCTGGAGCGCGCGCGGGCCGCGCCGAGTCGCTCGCGAGCAGCGCGAGCTCGATCTCGGCGCTGGGGCGGTAGCCCGCGACGCTGATCTCCTCGCCGCGGTCGAGGGCGACCCGCGACGGGAGCGCTGGCGGCGCGCGCGAGCTCGATCGCCGCGACCGTCTCGAGGGTCAGGTTCTGCTTCGCGCCGAAGCCGCCGCCCACGTGCTCGGCGACCACGTGCACCTGCTCGAGGGCCAGCCCGAAGCGCTCGGCGATCTGCTTCGCGAGGTGGCCCAGCGCCTGGGTCGAGACATAAACGTGCAGCGTCTCGCCGTCCCAGCGGGCGACGCACGCGTGCGGCTCGAGGGCGGTGTGGACCTGCGCCGCGGTGCGCCAGACACCCCTCGACGAGCAGCGGGTCGCCGCGTTCGCGCGCCTCCGCGATCAGCCGGCGCGCCTTGCGGCGCCGCTGCGAGAACGCCGCCGCGGGACCGCGCAGGTTCCCGTGCCAGCGGGCCGGCGCCGGCGGCCCCTCCGCCTGACGTGGGCGGCTTGCTTGCGGCGCCCGCTGTAGACGCGCGGGTGCGCCCTCCCGGCGCGCGGCTCGAGCTCCGATCGCGGCCGGAAGCGGCTCGTACCGGACCCGCACCAGCGCGAGCGCCTGCTCGGCCGTCTGCCGGTCGACGGCCGCGACCGCCGCCACCTCCTGGCCGACGTAGCGCACCACCCGCGTCCTTGCCGAGCAGCTCGACCGCCGCGCCCGACACCCGCGTGCGCGCGAGCCGGGTCGAGATCCACCGAGAGCACGCGCGCGTGCGGATGCGGCGAGCGCAGGATGACGCCCTCGAGCTGGCCCTCGTGGCGCACGTCGGCGGCATACACCGCCGCGCCGGTCACCTTCTCCCGCGCCTCCAGGCGCGGGCCCGCCCGGGTCGCCCGCGTCGAAGCGGCCGGCGCAGGCATCTCGAACGGCGGCGAGGATTCCCACGTAGGCGCCGCAGCGGCACAGATGCCCGGCGAGCGCCTCGCGCGATCGTCCTCGTGCGTGGGCGCGTCGGTGCCGCGCTCCCGGCGCCAGCGGTCGTGGAAGGCGATCGCCTCGACCACGAACCCCGGCGTGCAGTAGCCGCACTGCAGCGCGTCGTGGGCGATGAACGCCCGCTGCACCGGATGCAGGTCCGGCCCGAGGCCCTCGACGGTCGTGAGCGTCACGGCCCTCCAGCGCGCGTCGCCGGCAGCAGGCAGCTCGTGACCGGCACGCCGTCGAGCAGCACGGTGCACGCTCCGCAGACGCCCTCGCCGCAGACGAGCTTGGCCCCGGTCAGGCCGAGCCGGTCGCGCAGGACATCGACCGCGGACTCCTCCGCGCGCACTTCGATCTCGCGCCACTCGCCGTTGATGCTGCACCGAACCGTGTCGCTCATCGCTCCTGCGGTCGCTCCACGCGACCATAACCCGTCTCAGAGGATCGCGGGAACGATCCCTCGCTCCTGCCTCGTGCCGAATGCGAGCGCCTCGGGACCGTCGCCCAGGACGCCTGCTTAGGACGAGCTCCGACAGCGCCGATCGATCGCGCGCAGACACCTGCTTCGCCTTGGCGGAGCAGGCGTCAGAGGAGCGCGGTACAGCGCACTTGGTGCTCGTCCATGGCAGGAGCGCCTGGGACCGTGCGCCGACACGCTCGCTTTCATGGAATGCGAAACTCTGATCGCAGGTGGGCGGAGCTTCCCGTTTGGTCGCGAAGCAAACCGCGAGTGGGAGGAGCACCGAGGTGACCGAGCAGGATCTACCCGCGCCAGTCATGCGCGCCATCGAAGCCGTCAACGCCGGCCACACCGATGCGTTTCTGTCCGAGTTCGCGGGCCGGCGCCTGTATCGACGACAACGGCCGGCGATTCAGCGGACACGATGCGATGCGCGCCTGGAGCGACCGCGAGCTGATCGGCGCCAACACTCGCTTCGAGGTCACCGGCAGCGAGCCCACCGATGGCGGTGTCGCGGTCGACATCGGGGTCGCCTCCGACGGCTTCAACGGCTACAGCCGCTTCACCTTCGAACTCGACGGCGAGGCGCTGCGGTCGATGGCGATCACGGCCTAGGGGAGGCGAGGCACCGGCATCGCGAGCCCTTCTGGGAAGCGTCGCCCAGGATCCGGGGCCGAGAGTCCTGTGGCGATCCTTCGTCTCCTCCCTCGTTAGGACCCGGCGGCTCGCTCCAGGGCGGCGAGCAAGGTCTCGATGTCGTACGAGTCGTCGTGCCTCGCAGCGTTGATGTAGAAGGTCGGGGTGCCGTTAACGCCGCTCCGCACGCCGCTCATGAAGTCCTCGCGGACCCGCTCGGCGTGGGCGTGTTCGGCGAGCTCTTTGTCGAACGGCTCGACGTCGAGCCCGAGCGCCCGGGCGTAGGCGCGGAGGTCCTGGTCGCGCAGGCGCTTCTGGTTCTCGTAGAGGAGGTCGTGCATCTGCCAGAACCTGCCTTGGCTCGCCGCGGCCTCGGCGGCCTCCGCGGCCTGTTCGGCGTGGGGGTGCGAGGTCGTGATCGGGAAGTTGCGAAACACGAACCGGAGCCTCTCGCCCATCCGGGCCTGCACCTCCTTGATGATCGGATACGCGGCGCCGCAGTAGGGGCACTCGTAGTCGCCGTACTCGACGAGCGTCACCGCCGCGTCCGCCGGCCCCTGGATGTGGTCCCGGTCTTCGGTGACAGGCATCGTGAGTGCCGCATCCCACTGGGTTGTGCTCATGAGGCGCCCTCCTTCCCGAGGCTCTCGAGCGCGCGGAGGATCCCGTCCGCGCCCGGGTTCACACCCACTGGCGAGACGTAGCTCCACCGCACGATGCCGTTGCCATCGATCACGTACAGGGCCCGCTCGCTCGTGCCGTCTCTGGCCCGGTAGACCTGATACGCCCGCGCCACCTCACCCTTGGGCTCGAAGTCGGCGAGCAGAGGGAAATGCAGGTTTCGATCCCTCGCGAAGGCCAGGTGGCACCAGACCCCGTCCACCGAGATGCCCAACAGCTGCTGCGTTGAACTTCTCGGAACTCGGGGAGCACCTCCTGGTACAGGGCCAGCTGATCGGAGCAGACCGGGCTCCAGTCCTCCGGGTAGAACGCGAGGATCACGGGCTGACCCCGGAACTCGGCGAGCGACACGGTCTGGTCGGGCGTCGAGCGAAGCTCGAAGTCCGGTGCGTTGGTGTCGGGCGCCAGCGGAGCTGCACCAGAGTCGACACTCGTCTTCGTCATATGAAGAAAGCTTAGGCTCGACCGCCAGCCGGCAGAGATTCGCCCGCCGTAAGATCGAGCTGCCGCTTCCCCGAAACGAGGAGCTCGCCATGGCAGCGGGCGCGTGAGTGGTTCAGCGATCTTCGGGGAAGCGGTCGCCGTACATCGGTAGGCCGCTGGTGGAGGCCTCGCGTGAGGCCTCGTCCTCGACGACGTCCCAGTGCTCCTTGAGCTGTGCGTCCTCCATGCGGACGAGGTCAACGACAATCCATGGTGCGGGAAGCCCGTGACCGGAGAACCGTCCACGGACGAGGACCATGTCGCCGTCGGCCATGACGAGCTCCAGCTCGTGCTTGAACTCCGGGGGCATGGCCTTGATCAGGCCGAACAGGCCGTCGCGACCCGGGGGAATGTGCGCGCTGTGCTGGATGTACTCGTCCGCCCAGAAGCCTTCGGCGGCCGCGTAGTCGCGTTGGTTAAACAGAGCGTCGAACGCCTGGCGGACGACCTCCTTGTTGGTGTTCTGCGTGTCGGTTGTCGTACTCATCTTTTGGTCCTTTGTCCGAGAGTGGCTGGTCGGTGGGTCAGGCCTGCGTGCGGGCATATTTCTCTGCGAGTCGGTAGAAATTCGTGTCGAACGTCGCGGCAAAGGTTTCCGCGGTCTGGTCCGTGATCGGGCCAACCTGGCCTTTCGGTTCAGCATTGTTCACCGCGACATCGAGACGGCCGAACCGGGCGACGGTCGTGTCGACCAGAACGTCGACGTCCATCACTGCTCGCTCTGTGCGCTCGCGAGGGAGCCCTCGTCGAGGACCAGCTTGGCCGCCACGACGATCTCGGGGACCCCGGCCAGCGCGCGCGACACGGGGCAGATCGCCTTGGCCTCTCCTGCGGAGCGTTGGAACTGCCGCTCATCGACGCCCGGCACCTGCCCCTCCGTATTCAGGTTGATCCGTGCCAGCGTTGGCGCGCCGTCGATGTTGCGCAGCTGGACACGCGCGTTCGTGCGCAGCAACTGAGGCGGGTGGCCGGCAGCGGCAAGGATGCCCGAGAGGGCCATCGTGTAGCAACCGGCATGCGCCGCCGCGATCAACTGCTCCGGATTTGTCCCCTCCGCCTCGCCGAAGCGTGACTCGTAGGAGTAGGCGCCCTCGAAGACACCGTTGCCGACGGTGACCCTTCCTGATCCGCTTTCCACATCTCCACGCCAGTCGGCGCTCCCGTTTCGTGCAGTCATATTTGCCTCCTCTTCTCGCCCTGGCTCACGTCGAGGGCATCGCGATCTTGGTACCGACTCCGGCTGCAGACGCAAGCGCTGACCCGCGCCGCATCGGCGGCGGGGCTCACGCGGCGCGCGCCATCTGCTCGAGCTGCGCCTCCGTATCGCCGGTGATCTCCGCGACGTCGATGAGCACGATCGCGTGCCCGGACGCGAGCTCGTCGAGCGCGCGGCTGACTGCGTTCTCGTCGAACGCCGCCCGGCGGAGAAGTCGCCGCGCCCCACGTCTGCCGGTGACGCGCGAGCGCTCGGCGCGGTCCGTGTAGGTCGCGATCACGACGCGGTCGGCATCGCCGTAGGAGCCCTGGCGCTGCCGGTCGGGATCACCGGCGAAGCCGCCCGTGCCCCGATCGCGTCGCAGCACGCGGTCGCCGTAGGTTCCGACGGGGGCGTCCGGACCGACCGATCCGGCATACGAACCGACCGGCTCGTGGCGCGTGTCGTGCGGAGGGCTTCCGGTCAGCAACCGGATGTCACGTGAACGGACGCCCGCCGCCCGGAGCGCCGCGACGGCTCGGCGAGCGCTGTCCTGGTCGGGGTAGGTCTTGCAGTGGCTGGTCATGGAGTGCGTCTCCCGTTCTGAGGTTTCTGGAGCGCCGGACGGCGCCGGCAGACCCGCTTGCGGTGTGCGTGTGTGCGCGTCGTGCCCGCGGGGGCTCAGCAGCGCGGCCGCCGTGCCGTGCTCGCCCGCGCCTTTCGCGCAGACTTTTCGCTTGGGTGCGGGCCGCCAGGCGTATGCGCCGGGCAGGAGTCGTTCGAGCCGCAGGGAGCCCACCACGACGAGCCGCTCGACGAATTCCTTGATCCGCGCGGCCACCCGGCCCGTGGCCACCATGGGCAGGGGCTTGTCGTTCCCGTCGGTGAACTGCACGAGCCCGTCCCTGCGCCCGAGGCTCACGGACTGCATCAGGTATCCGAACCGCAGCGGCTTGACCGACTTCCCGGCGAGCTCCCGCGCGACGTTGGTCCCGGCCTGGGCGCCCATGATGGTCGAGGTGTAGGCGCTTGGCCGCACCGCCCCGACGCCCACCGGCTTCACCGGCCAGGCGGAGTCACCAGCCGCGAACACCTCCGGATGGGAAACCGAGCGCAACGACGCGTCCACGAGCACCCTTCCCTGCTCGTCCGTGGCGAGACCGGAGCGGCGCGCGAGGTCCGGCACCGCGAACCCTGCGGCCCACACGACCACGTCCGCCGGGATCGTTTCGCCGCCGGCGGTCCTGACCGCT
This sequence comes from uncultured Thermoleophilaceae bacterium, assembly GCA_963757815.1. Lineage (GTDB taxonomy): Bacteria > Actinomycetota > Thermoleophilia > Solirubrobacterales > Thermoleophilaceae > JACVRW01. The sequence goes on from CAVWSN010000034.1 coordinate 20,900, forward strand.
CCGCGTTCGACCTCCTCGACCTCCTTGCGCTCCCTGAGCTCCACCTTGAAACGTCCCATGGCCCGGAGCAGGTACTCCCGGCCGCGCACAGAGAGCCCCCCGGCGATCTCTCCCGCCGTGACGAGCGTGACGGAGAGTTCGGGGTAGGCCTCAGCGATCTCCGTCGCCGCCTCGACGCCGGTGAGCCCACCCCCGACGACCGCGACGCGCGCCCCCGTAGACCCGGACGAGGCCACCCCCGCCCGCAGCGCGTTCCGCAGATCCTCGGCCGTCGAAGTGCTGTCCAGGACGAAGGCGTGATCACGCGCTCCCGGCACGAGGCCCGTGTCGGCCGTGCTCCCGAGGGTGTACACGAGCCGGTCGAACGGCAGGCGCGTCGTGGTCCCGGTCCCGGTCTCCACGGTCACCGCCCCACCCATCAGGTCGATCTCCGTGACCCTGCCGCCGACGACGCTCACCCCCGTGCCACGGAAGAGCCTCGCCAGCGGCCACCGCTTTACGGACGCATCCCCGGCCGCGACCTGGTGCAGGCGGGTCCGCTCCACCCACTGGGACGCGGGGTCGACGACCGTCACCTCGACTCGGCCGCGCCGGCTTCGGCCGGAGGCGCGCCTCGCGGCGAAGAGCCCCGCGTAGCCGCCGCCCACGACCACGACTCGCTCGGGGCCATCACCCGCGTCGCCCCGCCTGCGGTCCCGTTCCCCGGCGCCCGATCCGCCCGCTCTCGCTTGCTCACGGCTCATGCCGACCTCCGTGGCTGCCATCGCCCCGGTGTCCGCTCGATTCGGTTCCGGCCACTGGTTCGACTGGCTGGTCACGGTTGGTTCCTCTGGTGGGATTTGCATCGATGGTTGTGGTTCCGGTTAGATCGCTCTGCGTCCGCCGTCGGCGGCGACGGTGGTGCCGGTGATGTAGCTCGCCCGTGGGGATGCGAGGAAGGCGATGACCTCGGCGATCTCCTCGGGTTGTGAGGCGCGGTGCATAGGCGTGGTTTCTCCGAGCTCCGTGATGAACTCCGGGCCTGAGGGTGTCGGGGTGTAGACGGGGCCGGGGGCGATCGCGTTGACGCGCACCCCGCTCTCGCTGTACTCCGCGGCCCAGGCGCGCGTCATCGCCTCGAGCGACGCCTTCGTCGCGCCGTAGGCCGCGCCGCCCACGAGCCCGACGCCGCCGGCCATGCTGCTGACGCTGACGATGCTGCCGCCGCCCCGCGCGGCCATCCCGGGAGCGATCGCCGCGACGAGGAAGAACGGCGCCCGGACGTTGCTCGCGAACATCTTGTCGAACGCGGAGACGTCGAGGTCGGCTGTCGGGCCGAAGAGCGCGATCCCGGCGTTGTTGATCAGGATGTCGACGTCGCCGACGTCTCTTGCCAGGCGCTGAACGCCGGCGGCGTCGCCGAGGTCGGCAGCGACAAAGGTCGCCCTGCCGCCGGCGGCAGTGATCTCCTCGACCGTCTCGGCGCCGCGGGCGGCGTCGCGGCCGTGAACCAGGACCTCGGCCCCGTCCCCGGCCAGCTGCAGCGCGACCGCGCGACCGATGCCCGACGTCGCGCCCGTCACCAGCGCCCGCTGCCCCTTGAGGCCGTTTTGACTCATCGTTGACACTGCTGCTCCTTCGTTTCGCGTGGTGAGCAGCGTGCCAGCCGTGGCGGGTTCCGGCCTTAGCTAGAGTTCCAATGTTCGTGGCGATCTTATGTACGATTCTCCAAGCCAATGGATGCACATCTGCAGGGCTCTGAGTCGGTGCCAGTCACACGCGATCACGGACGCGCGATGCGCCGGGTAGGTGAGGCGCTCGCCGGCCGGTATGCCGAGATCGGTCAGGCGATCGCCGCGCGGATCGTCGACGAGATCCCCGGCTACAGGGACGCCGCGCCCGAGCTGATCGACGACCTTCGCGCCGGGGCGACGGCGACCGTTGAGGTGCTCGCGCGAACGTTCGCCGAGGGCTCGACAGTACGCCGCGAGGACGTCGGGTTCGTGCGCGAACTGGCGGCGCGGCGCGTCCACCAAGGGGTCAGCCTCGAGGTCTTCATCCACGCCTACCGCGTCGCGCTGCTCGCCTATTGGGACGCGTGCGCCGACGAAGCCACGCGCCTGACGATCTCCCGGGAAGCCGGCTTCGCGCTCGCACGCTCAGCGATCGACGCGATCGACACCATCACTACCCAGGCCGCAGAGGCGTACCTGCGCGAAGAAAACCGGCTAAGGACGCAGAGCGGTCGAGCGGCCCGAGACCTGGTCGAGCGCCTCATCGGCGGCCAGCCGATCGACGCCGGCCGGCGCCACCTCGCCGCCCCCGGCCTGGACCCAACCGGGGAGCTCCTAACCATTGTCGGAAGGGTCGGGCAGACAACGCTCGCGGTCGGCGACGCCCTCCAACTCGCCAGGGACGCGCTCGAGGAGAACATGTCGCTCGGGACCGTCAGGCCCCTCGCGACGATCCGCCACGGCGAGCTCGTCCTAATCTCGGGCGGAACCGCGCCGCGCGCCAAAATCGCAAGCCTGCGCGCCGCACGCCAACGCACCATCGAGGAACACAACATCGACGTCCGCTACGGCGTCAGCGTCCCATCGCAAGGCTTCGCGAGCGTACGGCAGGCCTACCGCGAAGCAGCCCTCTCGTTGTCCTACACCTCGGCGGGCCGGCCGATCGTTTCGCTCGACGAACTGTCGGCACTCGAATGCGCACTGATCGGCGCGACCGCCACCACCAAAGCCATAATCGCCTCCAAGGGCAACAACCTGCGGGCACTCCCCGACGAAGATCTCGCCGCGGCCGTCGAAACGATCCGCGCCTTCTCCACCGCCGACCTCAACGTCGCCAAAGCGGCCGAACAAATGCACGTCCACCCCAACACCGTGCGCTACCGACTCCAGCAAATCGCCACCAAAACCGGCTACGACCCACGCACCTTCGCGGGCCTCGTCGACCTGATCTGCATCCTCGAGACGACCGACACCGAGCAGCAGTCCTGAAGCCGGGCGGTCTCAGCCGCTGCTCGCCACTATCCGCAGGTCAGTCGCCGAAGACGAACAGGACCTTGCCGTGGCGCCGATAACGCTCGGCGCGGCTCAGGGCGTCGGCGTACTGCTCGAGGCGGAAGGTTGAATCGATGTCGGCGGTCAGCTCGCCGCTGGTGACGAGCGCGACGATCTCCTGATAGGCCGCGTCGATCTCCCCACGCGGCGCCCGCATTAGCCAGTTGAACGTCCAGAAGCCGTGGTGGCTGACGTTCCGGTAGATCAGATCACGGCGGACGTCCAGCGCCGTCGGCTGGCCGCTGAGCGCGCCGAAGCTGACGATCTTGCCCCCGAAGCGAAGCCGGTGGGCGAGGTTGGTCACGACCGGCCCGCCGATCGAGTCGAGCACGAGGGCCAGCTCCTGCCCGCCGAGCACACGTTGCAACTGGGCCGGCAGGTCACCGCCGTCGATCACGACGCGGTCGCCGCCCGCGACGCTGACCTGCATCGCGGCCTCTCGGCTGCGCACCACGTTGAGCGTATGAATCCCGGCGCGCTCGGCGAGGCCGATGATGAACTGGCCCGGCGGCCTTCGAGCGTCGTTTCGGCGATCTGCGCATCGCCGTGTCGGGGTAGTCATCGATCGGCGTCCACGCCGCCTCGGGGATCTGCTCGACGACCGCGCGGACGGCTTGGTCATGCGCACTGCGATCGAGAACCGCCAGCCGGGCTTTCTCCAGGCGCCCGAAGAGCTTCTCGTTCCAGAAGCCCAAGTCGGCGCGCAGCAACCGGGCGCCGGTCGCGCCGGCCCGGGCGACCCTGGCGATCAGCTTGTCGCAGAAGCGCAGGATGCCGCGCTGCGTGTGCGCCGATCCGTTGCGCAGCCGGAGGTGCAGCACCTCGCCGGTCTCCGCGCGCGAGGCGACGATCCGCGTCGTAAGCGCGCATCGTGGTCGTCCGCACGTTGCCCTGGGAACCGAGCGCAAGCAGGGCGGCCGTGGCGCTCCCTCGTCGTCGGCCTCAACGGCGGCGCCGTCAAAGGCTGAAAACCGTTCACGGGTAGCCGTCGATCTCCAGGTAGTCCGTGAACCGGATCAGATCGGGGGTGGGCGCCGATAGGAACGGCGCGATGGCGTCTTCGTAGCGCACGAAGGCGTCCGGCCCACGCCGCAGCGCGTCGCGCGGCCCGTACAGCGCCTCCATGGCCGCCACACTCTCGAGGACCAAAAGCATGGCGTATTCGCCCTCGCGTTCCCCTAGGTAGCCACGCAGGAAACGGCGCTCCACCAGGCCCGGCATGTGCAGGCCCAGATCCGCGATCTCCGCCTGCACCACCCGCTCGAAAGCGGCCCGGTCCGCGCCCGGTCGACGGTGTTCCACCAAGCGTCAATGTAGTCGGGGCGCTTGTTCTGGTACTTGAGGTAGTAGGCGTGCTCCCAGACGTCCACGCCGAGGAGGGGCGTCTTGCCGTCGGTGATGGGGTGGCCCTGGTTGGGGGTGGAGACCACCGCGAGGCCCGAGCCGTGGTGGACGAGCCAGGCCCAGCCGGAGCCGAACTGGGCGACGCCGGCGTCCTTGATCTTGCTCTTGAAGTCGTCGAACGAGCCGAAGGCGGCGTCGATCGCCTGCGCGAGGTCGCCGTCGGGGGCGCCGCCGCCGTCGGGCGACATGGACTCCCAGAACAGCGTGTGGTTGAGATGGCCGCCGCCGTTGTTGCGGACCGGGCCGCGCTCGTCGTCCGGGAGCTGCGAGAGGTTCGCGATGACGTCCTCGATGGGCTTGTCGGCCACTCGGTCCCGTCGAGCGCGGCGTTGGCCTTGTCGACGTAGGCCTGGTGATGCTTGTCGTGATGGACGCGCATGGTGGCCTCGTCGATGTGTGGCTCGAGAGCGGCGAAGTCATAGCGGAGGGGCGGTACCTCGTAGGGCATCTATGTTCCTTTCGTCTGTTCCCGGCCTTGCGCTCTATTCCGTGGACCGATCGTGCTCGAGTTAGGCCGGGCTCGCATCGTGGAGGCCCCCGGATTCGACCCGTAGTGTTTTTGCTACCCCTCGGTTAGGGAGGGGCGCGCGGCCGAGGGAGGAGGAGCTAGATCTAGGCGAGGTCGTCACGCGGCGGGCCGTGCCCTCAGTTGGCGCGCGAGCCGGGCCGCTTCGTTCGGGTCTCTGCTGAGGGCGGCGGCGATCCGGAGGCCGTCTGCGCCCGAGTACTCCCAACCGGAGAGTGCGCCGCCAACCTCAATGATCGGCTCCTCGGCCCAGCCGCCCAGGTCGACCGGCGTGAAGCCGACGTCGCGGATCAGCCCTGTGACCACCTCCTTGGCGGCGGCGTCCTCGCCGGTCAGGAACACGGCGGCGCCGCGGGCCGCGGCCTCGGCCAGGGTGTCGGCGGCCAGCGTGTTGAATGTCTTGACCAGCCGCGCGCCCGGCATGCGCTCCTGGTTGGTCTCGGCGACGGTCTTCGGAAGCTGCTCCACGCCGCCCTCCGGCTCGCCGGTCACGAACTGGTTGGTGGTATCGATCACGATCTTGCCCGCCAGTGAGCCGGTCTGGGCGAGCAGCTCGTCGACGGCGGGCCACGGCACAGAGAAGAAGACGACCTCCCCGAACTCCACCGCCTCACGCGGCGAGCCGCTGCGCGCGAACGTATCGACGGCGAGCTGCTCGAGCCGGTCCGGGTCGCGCGATCCGCTGAAGAACACCTCGTGCCCGGCGCGGGCGAACAGCTGTCCCGCGTTGCCGCCTATCCGCCCGGCGCCAACGATTCCGATTCTCATCGTGCGCTCCTCAGCATTGTCCAGTCCAGTCATCGTGTCGTTCATGCTCCGAGAGTGGCGGCGTCTAAGGGGTGGCCCGGTACGCCCTGGCGATTACCCGATAGTCGTTCTATGACGGTGGAGCAGGAGGAGGACGAGCCGTAGATTGGTCCTGGGCCGATTGGCGCAACGCCCCGGCTTTCCACATAGCCCCGGCCATGCAAGCGGGTCAGGGCGCACGCGGAAGGGGAAGCGGCACCACGCACGACCCCACGGCGGAAGGACAGAACTCCACGGTTACACACGCCGCGATCCCGCAGCTTGCGGTGCGCCACGAGTTCGCGATCCGCGCCACCTGGTTCGGGGCAAGACGGTGGAGCCTCGGGGAGCTGTGGCGGAGCTCCAGTGCCGCCTTTCGTCCCTTGCGATAGCGCGACGATCCCTGTGGACCTGCCCCGTTTCGGACGACACGGTTGATTAGGTCGTTGGTTGTTTGATTTTCATGGATATGGCCGTTGTCTGGGTCCGCTCGTACTCGGCCGGGGAGACCATGCCGAGCGTGGAGTGGCGGCGCTGGCGGTTGTAGAACGCCTCGATGTACTCGAAGACGGCGGACTGGAGCTCGAGCCGCGACGGCCACCCGCGGCGGTTGACGAGCTCCTTCTTGAGCGTCGCGAAGAACGTCTCGGCGACCGCGTTGTCATAGGCGTCGCCGCGTGAGCCCATCGAGATCGCGATCCCGGCCTCGTGCGCGGCGCGGCCGAAGGCGAGGCTGACGTACTGCGAGCCCTGGTCTGAGTGGTGGATCAGCCCGGGTCCCGGGCGCCGGCGCGCGAGGACCATCGTGAGCGCGTCGACGACCAAGTTCGCGCGCATGTGGGTGGCCATCGACCAGCCGACGATCTGGCGCGAGTAGGCGTCCTGCACCGCGGCGAGGTAGAGCCAGCCCTCCCCGGACCGCAGGTAGGTGATGTCCGCGACCCATAGCACGTTCGGCCCGGCGGGCCGCAAGTCGCGCTCGACGAGGTCGGTGGCGGGCGTGATGCCCGGGATCCGGATCGTCGTCTTCCAGCGCTTGCGGGGCCTCACTCCCGCGATACCTGCGGCTTTCATCAACCGGGCGACACGCTTGCGCCCGACCCGGATCCCGTGCTCGAGGCGCAGCTCGGCGTGGATCCGCGGCGCCCCGTAGACGCCGCGGCTGGCGGCGTGGATCTGCTTGATCTTCTCCGTCAGCCAGGCATCCTCGAGCGCCCTGTCGGACGGCGCCCGGCGCTCCCAGTTGTGGAAGCCGGTGCGGTTGACGCCGAACACGCGGCACATCACGGCGACGGGATAGCTGGTCTTCTCCGCGGCGATGAACGAGAACACCTCGCCTATCGCCCGTCGCTCTCCTTCGCGAAGAAGACGGCCGCCTTTGAGAGGATCTCCCGCTCCATCCGCAGCCTCGCGTTCTCGTCACGCAGCCGCTTGAGCTCCTCGCGCTCGTCCTGGCTCAGCCCGCCAGGGCGCTCACCGCGCTCGGCCCGCTCCTGCTTGAGCCAGTTGCGCAACGTGACGTCGGAGATACCCAGATCCCTGGCCAGCTGACGCTGCGGCTTATCGCCCAACAAGGCAAGCCTGATCGCCTCCCGACGGAACTCCTCCGGATACGGGGGCCTCGTTCTCGGCACCTGAACCTCACTTTCTCCGGCTTACAACCGGAAGCGTCCAAGTGTCGTCGAAACCGGGGCAACTCCACTGCTCGCGCTATCGCATCTGCCCGATGCAGCGGCGCGGCTTCACGTGGTTCGCTACTGGGGTGGCACTTGCGGTGTCGGTCCCGAAGTCGTGACGACGCCGGGCCGATGGATGAGCAGCGGCTTGGGGTCGGCGGCGCCCCAACCATCGACGCTCTCGGCCCACGCAAGCGCCTGAGCCGCCGTCTCGGCGGTGAGCTCGACGCGCGTCCGGCCGGCCATCAGCGCCCTGATCGCCACGGGGACATCGCGACGCTCGTGCGCCGCGGACCACCACGCGGGCGCCGACGCCTTCGGGCACACCCTTAGCGCCCAGTATGAGTCAAGCTCGGCTTGCGACGATGTATTCACTACCGCGATAGCGCAGATGCTATCGCGTCGATCGCTGCCGGTGATCGGACGGTTGTGCACGGCCGTCTCATGGCCGGCGCGCGCGCCGCCGGTAGAGTTGCGCCCGTGGCCCTGCACGCGACGACGATCCGGTTCGCGGACCGCGCATATTTGGCGATTGCGCGCGCGGCCGATGCGCAGGGGATCAGCGTCTCGCAGTACGTCCGGGAGGCGGCCCTGATCCGCGCCGTGCTCGACGAGCTGGACTCCGCCGAGGAGGCCCTCCACACCGCCCACGACCTGCTCGCCATCGCCCGCGAAGTCCGCCGCCTCGCCGAGGTCGACCCGCCCGGGCCGCCGCGGGCGAACGCCGGCCGCAGACGCTCCGGCGCTGCGAGGGTGCGGCAAGACGGCTAGCGAAACGCCGGACGCCGGCGCGGACGCCTCACCGGGACAGCGGCGAGTCCCGTCGCCGCGTCCCGGCCGTTGCCGCGATCGCCCGAGGAATCGTCTACCGGGCCGCAGACCTCCTCGCTCGCACCGCCCAAACCGCCCCCACGGCTCGCTCGCACCGCTCGATGCTCGTGCTCGGCGGATGGCCGACGACCTCGCACGGCGACGGCCCACGCGACTCAAGCTCCGGCTTAACCCGACAGCCAGCGTCCAAGACGGGAGTGCCAAGACGGGCGTCGGCGCTCGCGCTTCTGCCTCAACTCGACAGCGAGGCGCGGGTCGTTGCGCCGCCAGCGGCGCTATCGAAACTCGTCCAACTCAGCGTGTGTTGTCGTGTTCGCCACTTCGGCGTACCACCGCTCTTCGGCCGGGACCCGTTTGGCCACAGGGCCAGCTAGACGGATGGTACTCCGCTGAACGCGCCGGACCCTCATAGCACAGTGCCACCAGGGCACCCCGGCCCGGCGCTACTCCCCGCCCGCCTCCGCGTTGTCGGCGGCGTCGTCGTCCGGTGGCACCGTCTCACGGTGGCCCTCGCGCAGCCAGCGCGAGCGCTCGCGCGGCGTGGGCCGCTTGCGCTTGGTCGGCGCTGGCAGCTCGCCGGGCTCCGCCGTCCGAATCACGAGGCTCCCGTGTGCTACTTGCCAGGCGATGCTGCTGCGCTTGCGCAGCGCCTCGGCCGCCTTCAGCTCTCGCAGGCGCTGTGTGCCCATCATGGAGTCCTCACCGGGCCACCCCCTCGCTGATGAGATCGAGCCCGAAGATACTCTCCGGCGTCGCGTCCAGCATCGCGCCGAAGACGAGTTGTAGACGCGCACGGTGCGCGGCGCGGGCTTCGGATTGCGCCCCGCAGCCTTGGCCGGATTGCGGCTCATGTACTCCCAGCGCACGGCGGCGTCGAGGCGGCGTCGAGGCATTGACGCAGCGCTTGCGCGATGCCGTGCCCCGCTCGCGGCGGCAAGGTGGCCTGCCATCCGGCGAGCTCGTCGACCATGCGCTCGAGGTCGGATAGCAGCTCGTCGCCGTAGGCCTTGCGCGCGTGCTTCAAGCGGTCGGCCAGGGTGGCGATTGTGCGCGGCCGGACGTTGCGCGCGTGGCGCTCAAGGAAGAGGTCGGCGAGCTCGTTGAAGGTGAGCTCGGGGCGCGACGTCGCGCCGTTGAGCATCGGCTCGATGACCTCCCGGTAGTGAGCGAGAGCGGCGCTCTTGCTCGGGAATTTCTCGTCGGTGCGGCGGCGCATGCCGTCGCGGTCGTAGTAGCGAAGGCCCCAGCGGTTGCGCTCGAGCCGGTAGGCCTGGCCGCGCTGCATGGCGGGCATGGTCACTCCTCGTCTTCGGTGGCGGTTGCAGCTCCCAGGGGAGCCCTAGGGTGCTCGCCGGGCGGCGTCCGGCGTGGCGGTTGCACTCCTCGTCGTGGCGTCGCCCGCTCCTCGAGCCAGCGCTCGAGCTCGGCCTCGCGGAAGCGGATCGCCCGGCCGAGCCGCAGCGAAGGCAGGCGCCCGTCGCGGGCCCAGCGCAGGACCGTCTCGCTCGAGAGCGCGAGCCGCTCGGCGACCTCGCGGGCGGTGAGTAGGTGATCGGTTATGTCGCGGCCTTCTACGCGGTCTCTCACTGCCTCGTAACCCCCCGCATGGAGCCACTGGTCGGGCACTTTGGCTAGGTGCGTGTAGACCGCATGCGGTCCGCGAACTTGCGCCCGCAATGCGCGCACCCGTACCAACGGGTCGCCTTGTGTACCTCGGTCCGCCGCCAGCTCGCGGCGTCCCATCATGCCCGGGAAGTCGTAGTTCGCCTTCGCGTCTTTGCGCGTCCCGCCGTGCTTCGCTACGCGCGGGTCTACGAGGCTCTCCGCGTCCGTCTCGCGGGCAACGCGGGTAAGGGTCATACTGCTTGCTCCAATCGGCAGTGAGGACCGGGGGCGGGGCAGGAGGCGGCCTCGCCCTCGGTGGTTTACGGGACCGGCGGCGCCCGGTGGAGCTCGAGCGCGGGTCATCGGGGCTCCGCGCGCTCGAGCCGCTCTCGGAGCTCGAGCGGTGCGTTAGACGCTTCGGCCATTGCGGCGACTTCATCCCGCGGCCGGTCCGTTTTGAGGTCCATTCGACGCCGCGGAAGCCGTCTCTCGCTACAACGAGGAGTCTGCGGACGGCGGCGGCCGGGCCAAGCGCGAGCGTTCCACTGGAACGGCGGATCAACCCTCGTCAGCCGACGATACCCCATTAGTGGCCCGCGACGCAAGGTGGGGGTATCCAGCAACTAGTAGGGAGCGGCTGGCGCCGAGTCGTTAGCGGGCGGTGACGTCGACGACGGCGGCGGCGATGTCAATGAGCCGCCGTTGCCGGCGCGAGCGCGCTCGCGCAGCATCTGGCACGCGGCCGCTTCGTCTCGCCGGCGACCAGCGGCGCGTCAGCCGGAGCGTCCCGGGACTTGACGGATCGCCGCCTCTGGGCCCGGGAGCGTACGAACGGTCGTGCCGGAAGTGCGGACCGTGCCCCTCGAGGAAGGCCCGGCTGAAGCGCGCCGTCAGGTTGAGATCGCCGTCGAATCGGACGAACGACCAGAAGCTTTCCGGGGCCGAGGGCAGCCGAGCAGCGTTTCGTAGTCCCAAAAGCGGGCGTCTCCGCGGAGGCGGTCTTCGCTATCGGAAGGGACGACCAGGAGGCGCCTGACCCGTCGAGCGCATCGCACTCGCTTCCGTATGCGATTGCGGTCGTCCGTGCCCGCCCGGCTGCCACGCCTGCGCGTCGTCCTTTGCGAGTGCGAGCGGGAAGCGGTCGAGAGCGCTGCGCTCACGCGGGAGCAGGTGCCTGGCCCAGGCGGCCGCGCGCTTCTGCTCCCATTCAGACCGGGAGCGCGCTCTGTGAGGTCATAGCCCGGCGTCGGCCCGCGCAGTTCCCGGTCGAGGTACGGGGTGAGGCGGATGCCCCGCTCCGACGGCGCCTTCGGCGTCCCCGGGGGGAACCCTAGCCCTGGAGAACGATCGTGCGCTCGGCGTCTAGCGCCTTCACAAGTGATCGCGGCACCCTGGTGCTCCGCGAGCGCATCCATTCGCCGAGCGCCTTTGCCTGTGCGTCCAGGCGCAGCGTCGAGGTGGCGCCGGTCCCGAGCAGTCCTCGGATCAGGAAGTTGACGGCGCCGAGGTTGGGGAGCTCGTAGCGCGAGATCGCCAGGTCGCGTGTCTCGGGAAGAAGGCGCCGGAGCTCGTCGACGGTGAGGGTCGACCTGAGCCACTCCCATGCCTCACGGTCGCGTACCCAGACGCCGAGATTCGCGTCGCCGCCCTTGTCCCCGGAGCGGGCATGGACGACTTCACCGAGTGGGGCGACGACGAGCTCGTCGGTCCAACTGTCTCGCACCGGTGGCGTCGCCGACGGCTCGGCTGGCGGGGACACCTCGCCGCTCGCGCTGTGTGGGGCGCCGGGTGCGATGGTCTCGGTCGTGCCGTCGTGGTGGTGGACGGTGTGGTCGACCATCGCCTGGTCGAGCAGGGCGGGCCAATAGACACCGAAAGCGGACCCTGATTGCGGAGGACCGAGGGCGTACAACCCGGGGTAGCTGGACAGCGCCAGTTCGACCATCCGCGACGAGAAGGCGCGTCCGGCGGCCTCCTTCGTCCCCTGAACGGCGATCCTGAGCAGCTCGGTTCCCGCGTTCTGGCTGTCGGGATCCTCCTGGGCCTGCCCGATGCGCTCGATCGCCACCGCGTCGAGACCGTCGACGGCCTCGGTGTAGCGCTGGACGGATCGCTCGACGAGCTCGGCCTTCGCGTCGAGATCGTTCCCCGTGAGCGCGAGGATCACGCTGTTCTCCCATCCGCCCACCGCTGTGATCGCGACCTTGCTCGTCGAGCGGGGCGCCGAGCCCCGCACCCCGCGGATCTGGACGCGGTCGTCGCCGAGGTCCGTCAGCTCCGCAGTGTCCAGGTGGGCCGTCACGTCGGGGTTGAGGTAGGCGGGCTCGCCGATCTCGTAGAGCAGCTGAGCTGTGACCGTGTCTTCGGTTACGGCACCGCCGGTGCCCGGGTCCTTGGTGATCACCGACGAGCCGTCGGCAGCGATCTCGGCGATCGGGAACCCTGGCTGCACGAGGTCCGCGATGGAACGAAACCCGGAGAAGTTGCCGCCGGTGGCCTGTGGCCCGCATTCGATCACGTGCCCGGCGGCGACAGCGCCGGCGAGGGCGTCGTGGTCGGTGGGGCTCCAACCCCACCACCAGGCGGCGGGACCGACCACCAGTGCGGCGTCGGCGACGCGGCCGGTGATGACGATGTCGGCGCCGTCGTCGAGGGCGCGGGCGATGCCGAATCCGCCCAGGTACGCGTTGGCCGTCAGCGGCTGGTGCGGCCAGGACGACAGCGGCTCGCCGCTCGTCAGGTGGGGCAGCGAATGCCCCGCCTGCTGGAGGGCATCGAGGCGGCCGGAGACGTCGTCGCCTTCGATGTGCGAAACCCGCAGGTCGTGACCGTGGCGTGCGATCAGCTCGCGGGTCGCGGCGGCCAGTCCGCCGGGGTTGAGTCCGCCGGCATTGACCACGAGCCGGATCCCGTTCGCCACGAGGTGCTCGAGCGCCGCGTCGAGGTGCTGGAGGAAGGTGGTCGCATAGCCCGTCGTGCTGTCCTTGGCGCGCGCCTTCCCGAGGATCAACATCGTGACCTCGGCGAGATAGTCACCGCTGAGGACGTCGACGCCGCCGGCTTGCGCCATGTCGGCCATGGCCGAAGCCCGGTCGCCGTAGAAGCCCGAGCAGTTCCCGATGCGAATCGGTGCCGATCTCATGCGCTCGCTCCTGCCGTCGCCACCGGACGCGCGCTGGTGCGCGCTGTGCCGGTCCTGCTGACCCGCACGGTTCCTTCGAAGCCCACCTCGCCGGAGGGCTGCTCCTCGACGAGCTCGAGGGTCATGCGGTCGTCCTCGACGGCGCTCACGCGGGCGGTGTAGGCCAGCTCGACCGGCGCGTAGACGGGCTTGCGCAGCCGGTAGGCGGCGTTGGCGACCTGCCACTCCGGGCCGAGGCCCTCGGTGACGCAGCGCAGGGCGAGCGCCGCCCGGAGGTGGGAGTGCAGCGCGACCCCGGCGTGGCCCTCTTCGCGCGCGTAGCGCTCGTCGAAGTGGATGCGGTGAGGATTCCAGGTGACCGCGCTGTAGCGGAACAGCTGCAGGGGCGTCGCCGTGTGGCCGAGCCGCGGCAGCTCGTCGCCGACTTCGAACGTGGTGGACATCACGACTCCTCCAGGGGGTTGAGCAACACGACGGTGCGCCGGTTGCGGTTGAGGACGGCGCCCTCGGCGGACGCGAAGGTGTTGAGGGTGGTGACGAACACGCAGGTGCCGGCACGCGTCTGCTTGGGAGTGACCGACTCGAGGGTCGTCTCGAGCACGACCTCCGTGCCGGCGACCACCGGGTTGACAATCTCCATCTCCTCGCCGGCACCCATCACGCGGAGTCCGTCTCCGAGGGGTATCTCACCGTCGTGGGGCGTTCCGTCGGACCCGAGCTCGGCCTCGGGGGTGCCGACACCCCATTCGACCATCGCCGCGAGCAGGTTCGGCGGTGCCACGACGTCGGCGTAACCCGCCGACCGCGCGGCGGCGGCGTCGTAGTGGCTCGGGTCGGTGGCGCCGATCGCCATCGCGTAGCGGCCGATCGTCACCGCGTCCAGCGTGCCAAGGCTGCGTCGCGAGAGGACGGCTCCGGTCCGCGGTTGCGTCTCGGCGTAGTACGCCGCCAGAGGCGTGCCGGGCTCAGGAGTGAAGGACATGCTCGGGCTCCGTGCCGGCTTCGTCTGCGGGGTCCTCGTGGCCGGCGAGCTCCGCGAGGACCTCGTCTGTCGACTCGCCCAGTGGCCGGGCGGCCTGCAGCGCTCCCACCGGCGAGTCGCTGAGCCTCAGCGGGCATCCTGGGACCGGCACCCGCCCCCGGCCGGGTGCTCGACGTACTGGATCATGCCGCGCTCGATCAGGTGCTCGTCGGTGTCGACCTCGCGGATCGACTTGACCGGCGCGCAGGGCACGCCCGCGGCCTGCAGGTCCCGCACCAGCTCGTCGCGCGTCCGGCTCCTGGTGAAGGAGGAGACCGCTTCGTCGACGGCATCGATGTTGGTGACCCTGTCCTTCTGCGTTGCGAACCTGGGGTCGTCGATCAGCTCGGGCCGGCCCAGCGCGGTTAATAGGCCGCGCCAGTGCCGCTCTGCGATGCAGATGATCGCGAGCCATCCGTCACTCGTCTCGTAGATGTTGTACGGCGCGACCGCCATGCCGGTGTGCCGGTTCCCGGTGCGCTCGGGGAGCTCGCGGTCGGGGTTGTTGTGCAGCCCGCCCAAGCTGGAGGCCAGCATCGGGTAGACGGTGTCGTGCATCGATACCTCGACGATCTGCCCCCGGCCCGTCCGCTCGCGCTGGAACAGGGCGGCGGTGATCGCCGCAAACAGGTGGGCGCCGCCGGAGAAGTCCACGAACGCCGCGCCGGCCTTGGTCGGCGGCCCGTCGGGCTCGCCGGTGGCCGCGGCACCGCCGGACATCGCCTGGACGGTGATGTCCATGGCCGACATGTGGGCGTAGGGCCCGGTGGTCCCGTAGCCCTTGCCCGAGGCCACGACCGCGCGCGGGTTGTGCTCGAGGAGTCGCTCCGGGCTCAGGTGGAGGCGCTCCATTGCGCCCGGCGCGAAGTTCTCGATCACGACGTCGGCGGTGCCCACCAGGTCGAGCAGCGCCTCGCGGCCGGCGTCGGACTTCAGGTCGAGCACGACACTGCGCTTGTTGGAGTTGAGCATCACGAACTCGTGCGACTCGACCGGATCGTGCGAGCGAAAGCGCAACGGCTCACCGCCGGGTGGCTCGACCTTGATGACCTCGGCGCCCAGCTGCGCGAACAGCAGGCCGCAGTACGGGCCCAGGTAGACCTTGCCCAGTTCGAGGACCCGGATGCCGTCAAACACCGCCGTCATGACCGTCACTCCTCTCGCGTCAGGACTTGCTGATCGCGGCGGCACCGCCGGCGTAGATGTAGGGCACCGGGCCGGTGTCCCGCTCCGCCGACAGCTGCTCGGTGACGTACTGAATGGAGGTGGCGTCGACGATCGAGGCGAGGCTGCCGTCCTCGGCGAAGTTGATCTGCGCGCCTTCCATCCAGAGCAGCACGACGGTGTCCTCGGTGTTGTCCTCGGGGCAGAAGAACGTGTGCACCGAACCACCCGGCTCGTACAGGTAGGAGCCCGCCGTCTGCGGCTGGGCGGGGTACTCGCGGTACTCCCAGCGGCCCTGGAACGTGTACACCTCGGCCGTACCGGTGTGGTAGTGGACCGGCAGCTCGCAGCCAGGCGCCAGGGTGGCGATTAGCACCGCCTGTCCGTGGTCGGGATCGAGGCGCAGCGGCTGGATGTGGATGCCAGGCGCGATGGCGTCCTTGAGCAGCGGGATCTCCTCGATGTTCACGCTGAGTAGGTCGTCCTGCGGTTGGGCGACGAGCGGCAGCGGGGCGCCGCTGTTGGTGGTCTTGGGGCCGGGGGAAGCGACTGCGCTCATGAGTATTCCTCCTCGTGTCCGTACATACGGATAGTGAACCGAATATGCGGACACTGTACTATGGTGCGCGCCTAGATGCAAGCCCCGTCCGGAATCGCCGGGTTGGGTGGCATCTCGGCGACGTTTCACTTATGCCCCCGCGTCCGCATCGCACCGTCGACCGAATGGTCGAGATCCTCGAGACGGTCTCCTTGAGCCCGCGCGGCGTGACCTTGGCCGAGCTGGCAGCCGTCCTCGACGCGCCGAAGAGCTCCGTTCAGGAGCTCACCAACGGGCTACTCGCGCGCGGCTATCTCACCGAGGAGGAGCGCCGCTTCCAACTCGGACCGGGACCGTTCATCCTCGCGTTACGCGCGAACAAGCTCGCCGCGCTGTCACTGGATCACCAGTTCGTGGCCGACGTGGCCGAGGCCCTTGGTTGCACCGTCTTCGTCGGGGTGCGCGTCGGGGACGCCATCGTCTTCATCGACTTCGTGGGGGAAGAGTCACCCAGCCTGACGTTCGTCGCGCGCACGCGCGCCCGTCGCCCGCTCTACACGAGCGCCGCAGGGAAGACCCTCCTGGCCAACGTCTCCGACGACGAGATGTATCGCCTCCTCGACCTGGCCGGTCCCGAGCAGGCCGAGGACGTCCGCCAGTTCCTCGCCGAGCTCCCCGAGATCCGCTCCCGCGGGCTCGCCTTCAACCGCGGGGCCACGTTCGCGGACGCGTTCGCCGTGGCCACTCCACTGCTAACCCCCGACGGCGGTCTGATCGCGACGATCAGTGCAGGCGTCGATCGCGCACAAGCGGATCGTCTCGACGATCTCGGCGAAGAGCTCAAGAAGGCCGTTGCCGCACTGGCTCCCAAATACGGCCTCGAACCGCGAGCAGGCTGAACAGCGGGTCGAGCCCGTCCAGATCCGCGCCTCACACGAGGCCGAGTGGGCGCCGGTGCGTCCCCCGCCACGGCAGACGGACCCGCGTCCAGACGCCCTGCCCCTCGCCCGTGGAAGCAGTCACGCGGCTGTATGCGTCGCCTCGGCGGATCGTTGTGCAATCGCTACAGGACGCTGCCCGTCGAGCCGTTGCGCTTCGTGGCCTGGGCCAATGAATGAGCCCGGCGTCCGTGGCGGTCACCCGACTACGACGCCTATCGAAAGCAGAAGCACCGGAAGCTCCGGGCGAGACTCCTGGCTTGCGCGAAGCGGAGCTGGTCCAGGGAGTCACAGTGAGGCGCCCGCAGTGGACGAGCTCCGAGCGTGTCGACTCACGTTCGGCTCACGCTCGCTTCCGTCAGAAGTTCCGGAAGCGCGCACGTCGTCGTCTGGCAGGATCGCTGCTCGTCCGAGGCGAGCGCGGGCGGCAGCTCACCGCGCGCGCTCGCTCCTTCACCAATGCAGGCGTCGTCCGCCTCCAGCGATCAACGAGAACGCCTCGCCTACCGCCCGTCGCTCTCCTTCGCGAAGAAGACGGCTGCTTTTGCCAGGATCTCCCCCTCCATCCGCAGCTTCGCGTTCTCGTCACGCAGCCGCCTGAGTTCCTCGCGCTCGTCGCCGCTCAGGCCGCCAGGGCGCTCGCCCCGCTCGGCCCTCTCCTGCTTGATCCAGTTACGCAACGTGACGTCGGAGATCCCCAGATCCTTCGCCAGCCGGCGCTGTGGCTTGTCGCCCAACAAGGCGAGCCTGATCGCCTCCCGACGGAACTCCTCCGGATACGGCGGCCTCGTCCTCGGCACCCGAACCTCACTTCCCCCGGCTCACGACCGGAAGCACTCAAGTGTCCTCCAAAACGGGGCAACTCCAGAAGACCTTGTTGTCGGCGTTGCCGGCGGCGAGCGTGCGCTGGTCGGGGCTGAGGACGACGTTGGTCATGCGCTCGCCGTCGCCGCGGAGAACGCCGAGCGCGGCCGGGCTCTTCAGCAGGGCGGCGAGCAGGCTGCCACGCGTCTGGACCGAGTCGTCGAGGGCGACGCCCTGGCGGGCGAGCAGCAGCCCGAGATCGAGGTCGTCCTCGGCGAGGGCGCGCGCGCCGAGTCGCTGAGCCGTGGCGACCTCGAGCAGATCGGCGCTGCGTGGTGCGCCGAGGTAGAGGCGGGTGTCCTCTTCTTGGTCGTCGATCGCGAGCGCGGGTCTCATGGCGTGTTCGATGCCCTCGTCGGCGATGCGGTGCTTGCGCGCCGACGGATGGATCTCCACCTGAGAGTTGTATTACGAAATTCCGGACGGAGCGCTTGGCTCCTAAGGCGAGGCATCGCGTTCCAGACAAGAAGTCGCAGCACCCGACCGACCACTCCGTCCTGGTGAGCCGGGCCAGCGACCGGCCGTTATGTGACATGGCATGAGACACGCGCTCAGCCGGGACGCCGAGAAGCGGCCGGCGGGGCTCGGAAAAGTAGGCGTTTTGCAGGTATTTCCGATGGGCGCGGCTGGGTTCGAACCAGCGACCTCTCGCGTGTGAGGCGAGCGCTCTCCCGCTGAGCTACGCGCCCGGGAGAGGACACGAGTTTAGTCGGGCGGGCTTTCCGAAAACAGGCGAGTAGGTCGCTTGCCATGTCGGCTCCGCCCGTGCTCAAAGACGCGAAGCTCATATCCCGGCGCACTGGGGTGCGCCCGATGCGCCGCGCCGGGACGATCGTCAAGCGGACGCTGGTCTCCTTCTACGAGGACCAGATCACCCATCACGCGGGGGCACTCACCTATTACTCGCTGATGTCGCTGTTCCCGGCGGCGCTTCTCGGGCTCTCCCTGCTCGGCCTGCTCGGGCAGTACCCGGAGACCTACAACGCGATCATCGACTACCTCGATGGAGTGGCTCCCGCTTCGGTGGTCGAACCGCTGGACCGTTCGCTGCGAACGGCGCTCCAGAACAAGGGGACCGCCACAACAGCTCTGATCATCAGCGTGGTCGTTGCGCTGTACGGGACGACCGGCGTGCTCGAGGCGGCTCGGCGAGCGCTCAACGTCGTGTTCGAGGTGGAGGCCGGGCGTGGCTTCATGCGCCGCAAGGGCGTCGACCTGCTTTCGACGGCGGTCCTGATGACGCTCGTGCTGTCCAGCCTGGTGATGGTGTTCGTAGGCGGCCGCTTCGCCGACGACATGTTCGGCTTCATCGGGCTGGGTTCCACGGTGGCCGAGGTGTGGAGCATCGTCCGCTGGCCCGGTGCCCTGCTCGCGGCGATGCTCGCGTTCGCCTACATCTACTACGTCACGCCCGACGTCGAGCAACGTTCCTTCCGCTGGGTCACGCCCGGCGCGATCGTCGGCGTCCTGGCATGGCTGCTGGCGTCCATCGCGCTGAGGACTTACCTGGAGAGCATCGCTGACGTCGGGGCGCTGTACGGCACCTTCACGGCCGCGATCGTGCTGGTGGGCTGGCTGTGGCTCACGAACGTGGCGCTTCTCTTCGGGGCCGAGCTGAACGCGGAGATCGAACGCGAGAAGGAGATCGCCGAGGGGGTCCCGCCGGCGGAGACGCTCAATCGGCCCGACCTGGGAGCCTCGTAGAAGCTGAGGCCTTTGCGCCAGCTTTGGTCGGTGCGGCACGGCGCGTATCGGTTTTGGGGTAGACCTACCCCACGCAGTCTCATCCCAGGAGGTGGTTCGGTGATGAAGGGGCGTGTCAAGCTCGCCGTGGGGGTTGCGGCGCTCGCAGCGGTGGCCGCCGCCGGCACGGTTGCGGTGGCCGGCGGTGGGGACAGCATCCGCGAGGAGCTCACGGGCTACGAGGAGGACCCGCTCGTCCTCTCGACGACCGGTAACGGCTCGTTCAGGGCCCGCATCGACGAGAGGCAGCAGGAGATCTCGTACAGGCTCCGCTACGCGGACCTCGAGGGGAACGTCACCCAGGCGCACATTCACCTGGGCGGCCCGAGGCAGAGCGGCGGGATCAGCGTGTTCTTCTGCACGAACCTGGGCAACGGACCCGCCGGGACGCAGGCCTGTCCCGCGGCTCCGGCCACTGTCAGCGGCACCATCACGCCTGCCGACGTGATCGGCCCAGCCGGACAGGGAATCACCGCCGGCCAGTTCGACGAGCTCGTTGCTGCCATCCGCGCGGGCGTTACCTACGCCAATGTCCACAGCAGCCTGTACCCAGGAGGCGAGATCCGGGCCCAGCTCGAGGGCGGCAAGGGCGACAGAGACAGAGATAACGACGACTGATCCGAGCGGCCGCTCGGCCGCCGCGCAGCGCCGGTGATACTTCCGCGGCATCGAGTCGCGCAAGTACCCCTACGGTGAGCGGCGAGACCAGTTCGGCGAGCTGACGCTTCCGGAGGGCCATGGGCCCTTTCCGGTCGCTGTCCTGATCCACGGCGGGTTCTGGCGAGAGCGCTACGACCTGCGCGAGGAGGACGAGCTCGCGGGCGATCTCGCCGCGCGCGGCTGGGCTGCCTGGAACCTCGAGTACCGCCGGCTCGGGTGGCGCAGCCGCGGCGGCTGGCCCGCCACGTTCGAGGACGTCGCCGCGGGGATCGACGAGCTCGGTGGCCTCCGAAGAATCGCTCGACCTGGCACGGGTCGTCACGATCGGCCACTCGGCGGGCGGACAGCTCGCGCTCTGGGCCGCCGCCCGGCGCGACCTGCCCGCCGACGTTCCTGGGGGCGACCCGCAAATCCGCCCAGCGGCCGCCGTCGCGCAGGCGGGAGTCGTCGACCTCCGCGAGGCGGCACGGCTGGGGCTGTCGCGAGGAGCGGCCGAGTCGCTACTCGGTGGGTCGCCCATAAGGCGCCCCGGCCGCTACGACCTCGCCTCGCCGATCGAGCGGCTGCCGCTCGGCCTGCCGCAGCTGCTCGTCCACGGCGATGCCGACGACACCGTCCCGATCGCGATCGCCCGCCGCTACGCCCAGTGGGCTGCCGAGGGCGGCGATCCGTGCGAGCTCGTCGAGCTTCCGGGCTGCGGCCACTTTGAGCATCTCGACCCGAGCTCCGAAGCGTGGCGGGTCGTCACGACGTGGCTGGAGGAAAGGTGATCGAGCGCGCCCGTGCCGAGCAGCTCGATGCGGAGGACCCACTCGCGCAGTTTCGCGAGCGCTTCGTTCGGGGCCGAAGCAGGGCTCGGCCGGCCGCAGGGATCGGCACCCCGAAACGATCTACCTCGACGGCAACTCGCTCGGCCGGCTTCCAAGCGCCACCCGCGAGCGGATCGCGGAGCTCGTCGACCAGTGGGGCGATCAGCTCGTGACCGCCTGGGACGAGTGGATCGAGCTCCCGGTGCGCGTGGGGGACCTGCTCGCCGAGGCGGCGCTCGACGCCCGCCAGGGCGAGGTGATCGTCTCCGACTCCACCACCGTCAACCTCTACAAGCTCGCCGCCGCGCTGCTCGCCGGCCGTCCCGGCGCGATCGTCGCTCCCCGTGACGAGTTCCCGACGGACCGCTACGTGCTCGAGGGCCTCGCCTCGGCACACGGGCGCGAGCTCACGCTGTTCGAGTCCGATCCGCTCGACGGGCCGAGCGCCGAGGACGTGGCAAGAGCGTGCGGCACACGGCAGGTGGCGCTCGTCTGCCTCTCGCACGTGAACTACCGCTCCGGTGCCCTCGCCGACACGCGGGCGATCGAGAGCGCGGCGAGCGCCCCGGTCGTCTGGGACCTGAGCCACTCGGCGGGCGTGCTCGCTCCGGCGGGGATCGGCCTGGCGGTCGGCTGCACCTACAAGTACCTGAACGCGGGTCCCGGGGCGCCGGCGTTCCTGTACGTGCGCGCGGACCTCCAGCCGGGTCTCCGATCACCGATCCAGGGCTGGTTCGGCCAGCAGCGGCAGTTCGAGATGGAGCGCCCCTACGATCCCGAGCCCGGCGTGCGCGGCTTCCTGACCGGCACCCCCAACATCCCGGCGCTCGTCGCCGTCGAGGAGGGGGCAAAGCTCGTCGCGGAGGCCGGAATCGAACGCCTACGGGCCAAAGCCGAGGCGCTCACGACATACCTCGTCGAGTTGCACGACGCCTGGCTCGCGCCGCTCGGCTTCGAGCTCGGGAGCCCGCGCGACCCAGGGCGTCGCGGCGCGCACGTGAGCCTCCGCCACGCCGAGGCGTGGCCGATCTCGCGCGCGCTCATCGAGCGCGCCCGGGTGATCCCGGACTTTCGCGGCCCGGACTCGATTCGCCTCGGCCTGCCGCCCGCTGTACACCCGCTTCGTGGACGTGCACGACGCCGCCGACCGGTTGCGTTCGCTGGTCGAGCGAGGCGAGCAGCGCGAGGTCGACCCAGCCTGGCGGCGAGTGACTTAGGCCTGGATCCAGGCCTAGAGAGCCACGATCGCGTCGATCTCGACGTCGGCACCCTTCGGCAACCCGGCCACCCCACGGCCACCCGAGCGGGCGGGTCGTCGCTGCCGAAGAAGTCCGCGTAAGCGTCGTTCACGCGCGTGAAGTCACCCATGTCGGCCAGGTAGACGGTGCAGCGGACCGCCTGCGACAGCGATGCCCCAGCCGCCTGGCAGACCGCCGAGAGGTTCTCGAGGCAGCGGCGCGCCTGCCCCTCAACGTCCTCCTTCACGAGCTCGCCGGTCGACGGGTCGAGCGCCACCTGCCCCGAGCAGAACAGCAGCGAGCCGGTGCGGATCGCCTGGCTGTAGGGGCCGATCGCCGCGGGGGCATTCTCGGTGGACACGGGCATGCGTAGTGCCATGGAGCTCCTCTCGATTGGTGGCTGCGCGCGCAGACTATTCGCGCTGCGCGCTAGGCTTGGCCATGGACCGTGCTAGGCGGGGAGGTAGCGGTGCCCTGTCACCCGCAAGCCGCTCTAGCGGGGCTGAATTCCCGACCGAGGGATTTCGGCCTTGGGGCCAGTACGCCGGACAGAGGCGTCGATGGCCGGGTCCCGCGCGGCGAGCGCTCGCGAACCAGGTCAGATCCGGGAGGAAGCAGCCTTAAGCGATACCGCTCGTGCGCCGCGGAGCAGCCTGGCCGGAGCCGAAGACCGGCGGGCACGCCCAAGACCGGATTTCGAGGAAGGGTGCACGGTCCATTTCCATCCGGGGGAGAATGTGCGCGATGGCGATTGCTCCAGCACCTACTCCCGTCGATATCGAGGTGCTCCGGTCGGTCGAGCGCCGCGTGCTGTGGCTCGCCACCGCGATCGTCCACCACGCCAACCGCGTGAGGGAGAACCGCTCCGGCGTGAAGGTGGGCGGACACCAGGCCTCGAGCGCGTCGATGGTGAGCCTGATGACGGCGCTCTGGTTCTCGGAGCTGCGCGCCGAGGACCGCGTGTCGGTCAAGCCGCATGCATCGCCTGTCCTGCACGCGATCAACTACCTGCTCGGCCTGCTCGACCAGCCGTACCTCGAGTCGCTGCGCGAGTTCGGCGGTCTCCAGAGCTATCCGAGCCGCACGAAGGACCCGGATCCGGTCGACTACTCGACGGGCTCGGTCGGCATCGGCGCCACCGCGCCGATCTGGGGCGCCATCGCGCGCCGTTACCTCGAGTACCACCGGCTCGAGGCGCCGCCCATGGGCCGCCAGATCGCCTTGCTGGGCGACGCCGAGCTCGACGAGGGCGCGGTCTGGGAGGCGATCGCCGATCCGTGGGTGGCGCATCTCGGCGAGGTGCTGTGGGTGGTCGACCTGAACCGCCAGTCGCTCGACCGCGTGGTGCCCGACATCGCCTTCGGCCGCCTCGCGGGGATGTTCGAGGCGGCGGGCTGGCAGGTGTTGACGGTCAAGTACGGGCGCCGGCTCGGGGCGCTCTTCGAGCGGCCGGGCGGGCCGGAGCTTCGCGATCGCATCGACGAGATGCCGAACGAGGAGTACCAGCGCCTGCTGCGCGCGCCCCCGGAGGAGCTGCGCGAGCGCCTGCCGGGCGATCGCCGCGAGCTCGCGAAGCTCGTGAGCGAGCTCGAGGACGACGAGCTGCGCGCCGGCTTCCGGGACCTCGGCGGCCACGACCTCGGCAAGCTGATCGAGGCCTACAGGGCGGTGGAGCACGATCGCCCCACGGTCGTATTCGCCTACACGATCAAGGGCTGGTCGCTGCCGATCGAAGGCCACCCGGAGAACCACTCGGCGCTGCTCACGGTCGAGCAGTTCGCGGAGCTGGCGGAGCAGCTCGGCGCCGATGCCGACCACCCCTGGGCGCCGTTCGATCCGGCGAGTCCCGAGGCGGAGCTCACGGCCGCTGCGGCCGGCGCGCTCGCGCGGGAGGAGCCCGAGCCGCGCGAGCCCCCGGCGGTGCCGGTGCGGCTCGGCCGCAAGCACCGCGGCAAGGAGTCGACCCAGCAGGCGTTCGGTCGCTTCTTCGTGGACCTGGTCCACGACGCGCCGCAGGTGGCGGAGCGCGTGGTCACGGTGAGCCCCGACGTCGCGAGCTCCACCAACCTCGGCGGCTGGATCAACAAGGCGGGGATCTGGTCGGTCGGGGAGCGTCGCGACTGGTTCGAGGACGATTCGCAGACGCTCGTGCACTGGCACGAGACGCCCAGCGGGGGGCATATCGAGCTCGGGATCGCCGAGACCAACCTTGTCGGGCTGCTCGGTGAGCTGGGCGCCACCTGGAGCCGCTACGGCCAGCCGCTGCTGCCGATCGGGACGATCTACGACCCGTTCGTCGGCCGCGCTCTGGAGCCATGGTCGTTCGGCATCTACGCGGGCGGCCAGTCGATCCTCGTCGGGACCCCGTCCGGGGTCTCGCTCGCGCCCGAGGGCGGCGCCCACCAGTCGATAGTGACGCCGTCGATCGGGATCGGACAGCCGGGCTGCACGGCCTGGGAGCCCGCCTTCGGCCAGGACCTCGAGTGGACGCTGCTCCACGCGTTGTCGCGGCTAGGGCGTCCGGGCGGCGAATCGGCCTACTTCCGGCTCTCCACGCGACCGATCGACCAGGGACTGACCGGCGCTGACACGAGCGAGGAGCGCCGTCGTCTCGTCCTGGCCGGCGGTTATCCGCTGCGGCGGGCGCGCGCGGCGCCAAGGGTGACGCTGGTCGGCATGGGCGCCGTGATGCCCGAGCTGGTCGAGGCGGCCGAGGTGCTCGGCGACGACGTCGACGTGGTCTGCGTGACGAGCGCCGACCTCCTCTTCCGCGCACTGCGGGCCAGGGCCGGGTTCGGGGAGCACGACGACGCCATCCTCGACGAGCTGCTGCCCCGGGACCGGGCCGCCCCGATCGTGACCGTCCTCGACGGCGATCCCCACGCCCTGGCCTTTCTCGCCACAGTCAATGAGGTGCCGCTCACCCCGCTCGGGGTCACGCGCTTCGGGCAGTCGGGCGACCTCGCCGACGTCTACCGCCACCACGAGATCGACGCGAGAGCGTCGTCGGCGCGCGCTAGACCTGCTCGGTTAGTGACCCGAGTCGGAAGTTCGGCGTCAGCTTCCCGAGTGGCTGGGCGTGGCTGGCGACGCACACGGGATGAGTCGATGCCGAGCATCGGCGATTCCCGTGGGTGGCGCCAGGCGCGTCCAGACGCCGGGAAGGTGCGCGCAGATTAGGGTGACTAGGTCGTCTTCACCACGAACACGGAGCAGCCGGCCTTGTGGGTGACGGTGTTGGGCACGCTGCCCAGCACCCGCCGCTGCATGCCCTTGTTCCCGATCACGAGCACGTCGGCGCCGCACTGCTCGGCCAGCTGGACAAGCACGTCCCCCGGCTCGCCCTCCGCGACCAGGGTGCTGCAGTCGAGCCCGGTCTCGCGCAGATCGGCCTCGGTGCGCTCGAGCTGCTCGTTGAGCTGGGCCATCGGGCTGAAGGTCCACTGGACCTCGCGCGCGGAGCCGCTGAGGTTGACCGGAGCCCGTCCGGAGGACGTGAAGGCGCTCAAGAGGACCAGCTTCGCGTCGTAGCGGCGGGCCAGGTCGGCCGCCACCTCCAGCGCGCGGCTCGCCGTATCGGAGCCGTCCGTGCCGACGGCGACAGTGGAGATCATGCGGGCGAGTATCTCCGCCCAGGGGTGCGCTGTCCACCGTCCGGCGCGCAGCTAGCATGGGGCGACCGATGCTCTCGCTCTATCGCCGCCACCGCCCGCGCACCTTCGATTCGGTGGTCGGCCAGGAGCACATCGTCCGCACGCTGCGCAACGCGATCGCCCTGGACAAGGTCCATCACGCCTACCTGTTCGTCGGCTCGCGCGGCACCGGCAAGACCTCGATGGCCAAGCTCCTCGCCTGTGCGCTCAACGCCGAGGGAGGCCCGAGCGCCGACTTCGACCCCGACAGCCCCGCCGCCCGCGCGATCCTCGCCGGCACCTCCCTCGACGTGGTCGAGATGGACGCCGCCTCGAACAACTCGGTCGACGACATTCGCGAGCTGCGTGAGAACGTGGCGCTCGCCCCGATGCAGGGCCACCGCCGCGTCTACATCCTCGACGAGGCGCACATGCTGTCGACCGCGGCCTGGAACGCGTTCCTGAAGACGCTCGAGGAGCCGCCCCAGCACGTGGTGTTCGTGCTCGCCACGACCGAGGCGCACAAGGTGCCGGCGACGATCGTGGACCGCTGCCACCGCTTCGACTTCCAGCGCCCCTCGCTCGAGCAGATCGCCGGCGTGCTGCGGCGGGTGGCCGCGGAGGAGGAGATCGAGATCCCGGACGCGGCCATCGGGATGCTCGCGCGGGCGGCCACCGGCTCCTTCCGGGACGCGCTCGGGACGCTCGAGCAGCTCGTCACCTACGGCGGCAAGACGGTCCAGCTCGAGGACGTGCTCGACATCCTCGGCGTGGCGGATGCCGAGCAGGTGCTGTCCGCGGGGGAGGCGCTGGCCACGCGCGATCCGAAGGAGGCGCTCCTCGGGGTCCAGCGTCTGTCCGACTCCGGCCGCGACTACACCCAGTTCATGCGCGACCTCTCGGCCCATCTGCGCCACCTGTTCGTCGTCCAGACGCTCGGCGAGGTTCCGGACTCGTTCTCGGTTACGGCAGAGTACGGCGACCGGCTTGCCTCCCAGGCCGAGCGCCTCTCCCAGGGAGAGATCCTGCGCGCGCTCGATTTCCTGGCGGCTGCGCTCGCCGCGGTCAAGGACGGCTCGGAGCCGCGCCTGCAGCTCGAGATGGCGCTGCTGAAGGCCACCCAGCCCCAGGCGGACCTCTCGCTCCAGACACTGATCTTCAGGATCGAGCAGCTCGAGCGGAGGCTCGGTGGCGAGCCGGCCGCGGAGAACGACGAGGCGGAGCCTGCCGCGGCGCCGGCGTCCGCGCCCGCGCGCTCAGAGGAGCGGGGCCGGGCCGGCCGCGGCCGTGGTGGTCGAGCCGCGCGCGGAGCAGGATCCCCAACCCGCCGGGGCGATCGAGCTCGAGCAGGTCAGGGCGCTCTGGCCGGCGGTGGCGGAGACGGTCGGCGAGGAGAACGGCATGCTCGGCGCGGCGATCGGCGCCGCCCTGCCGACCGCGGTCGAGGGCGAGCGCCTGACGGTTGCGTTCCCCGCCGACGCCGCTTTCGTCAAGAAGAAGGCCGAGGCCAACCGCGAGCTCGTGGCGGCCGCGGTGCGCGGCCTCACGGGCCATTCGCTCGGGCTCGTCTTCGAGCTGAGCGAGGACGCCGTGGCAGCGGGGCCTGCCACACTCGATCACGATCAGCTCATCGAGCGCCTGCGCCAGGAGTTCGGCGCGGAGGAAGTCTTCGAGGAGCCCGAGGAAGAGAGGCAGTAGATGGGTCAGCCGAACATGAACCAGATGATGAAGCAGGTCCAGAAGATGCAGGCCGACATGGCCAAGGCGCAGGAGGAGCTGGCCAACGAGACCGTCGAGGCGAGTGCCGGCGGCGGCATGGTCACCGTCCGAATGAGCGGCGACCTCCAACTGAAGGGCCTCTCCATCGCCCCCGAGGCGGTCGACCCGGAGGACGTCGAGATGCTGCAGGACATGGTCCAGGCGGCCGTCAACGAGGCGATTCGCTCGGCCCAGGAGCTGGCCGCCTCCAAGATGAACGCGGCCGCGGGCGGCCTCGCCGGCCCCGGCGGGCTCGGAGGGCTGGGCCTGCCCGGCCTCTGAGCCGGCTGAGGCCTGTCCGGCTCCGGGACCGACCGCGGCCGGAGCTACGCTTGACGGCCCTTTGTTCGCCCCACCGGTCAACCGATTGATCACCGAGCTCGCGCGCCTGCCCGGCATCGGGCAGCGCACCGCGCAGCGGCTCGCGTTCCACCTACTCAGCGCGTCGGAGGAGGAGGCGCTCGGGCTCGCCGACGCGATCCGCGAGGTCAAGGCCACCGTTGGCCACTGCGAGGTCTGCTTCAACCTCGCGACCGAGGCCACCTGCCGCATCTGCCAGGACGAGCGCCGCGAGGCGGCGACGATCTGCGTGGTCGAGCAGCCGAGCGACGTGATCCCGATCGAGCGCTCGGGCGAGTTCCGCGGCCGCTACCACGTGCTCGGCGGCGCGCTGTCGCCGATCGACGGGGTCGATCCCGAGGACCTGCACATCACTGAGCTGCTCGGGCGGGTCGACAACGGCACCGTGGTGCGCGAGGTGGTGATCGCCACCAACGCGACCACCACCGGCGAGGCCACCGCCCTCTACCTGGCCGACGCCCTGCGCGAGCGCTCGCCCGACGTGGTCGTCACGCGCCTGGCGAGCGGGCTGCCGGTGGGCTCGGACCTCGAGTACGCGGACGAGATCACGCTGGGGCGGGCGCTGCGTGGGCGCCAGGTGATCTGAGGGGGCGTTTTGCGGCGGGGGTGGTCTCCGCCGGCCGGGTCAGGGCTGGGGAAGGGGATGTGGACGGGCGACCCCAGCGATCCTCCGTCCCGAACAATCTCCGACCAATGCCGAATCACACCCGAATCTTGATCGACCCAGGGAAACCCTAACTCGGGATCTCGCGCAATCGTCCTGCCTCGGTGGCCTCCTGGACCACCAATCCAGGACAGCTCGACTACTCCCGAAGTAGCGGCCGAACGACCTTCGGTAAGTGGCGGGCCCGCCGCGGCCGGCGAGCACCACCCTTCCCCAGCTCATGCGCGAGACCGACCCGGCGGCACCAGCCGAGCGGCGCTAGCTCTCCACATCCCGTCCCCGCAGCAGCGCCGCGCCGGCCGCGAAGGCCGCGCCGATCCACGCCAGCAGTGCGAGCATCGCGGTCGTCGGGTGGAGCAGGCCTGCCTCTTCGAGGCCCATGGCCTCGGGATCGATGCCGGTGGCGGTCGTCGGCAGCGCGCCCAAGGGCCCGTAGCGCCCGACCTCCGGCAAGACGGCGAGCAGGACCGGCTCGAGTATGAAGGTCACTGCGAGGATGCCGACCACGGCGACCACCTGGTTGCGGACGATCGCGCCGATGGCCACGCCGAAGGCGCCGAGCAGTGCAGCAAGAATCGCGCTGCGGGCGATCAGCTCGATGAGGTCGGCGGTGTCGGGCGTCGGCAGGTCGCGCACCTCGAGGATCGCGAAGCCGAGCGCCGCGACCGACAGGGATATGACGAGGGAGAGGACCACCCCGACCACGGAGAACGCCACCGTCTTCGCGGCGAGGAAACGGAGGCGATCGGGCGCGGCGAGCAGCGAGGAGGTGATCGTGCGGTGCCGCCACTCGCCGCTGATGCCGACCACCGCCAGCACCAGGATGAAGAAGCTGCTGGTGTCGTTGGCGAAGACCGCGGCGAGGACGTCCTCCTTGGAGTGCTCGCCCAGGATCCCCGTGAGGGCGGTCAGAAGCAGCCCCAGGCCGATGGCCACACCCGCCAGGGCTATGAACGTGCGGGTGGTCCGCAGCTTGATTACCTCGGCTTTGAGCAGTGCGTTCATGCCGCCTCCGCAGTCAGCTCGAAGAAGGCGTCCTCGAGCGATCGTGACAATGGCGCCAGCTCGCGCAGCGCGATTCCGTGCCGCGCGGCCAGCGCCCCAACATCGTCAGGGGAGATGCCCTGCACAACGAGGGCGTCGGCGCCGTCCTCCGTGGGGATCGTGCCCGCCTCTTGGAGCAGGCCGGCCAGGCGCTCCCGCTCGCCGCTCCTGACGCGCGTGACGGAGCCGTCCGTGCCTCCGAGCACCTCGTCCAGCGTGCCGTTCGCGCGCAGCGCCCCCTTCGCGATCACGACGACGTCGTCGACGCTCAGGGCGACCTCTGAAAGGAGGTGGCTCGAGACCAGCACGGCGCGGCCGCGTGCGGCCTCCGCCCGGAGCAGATCCCGCACCCAGCGAATGCCGGGCGGGTCGAGACCGTTTGCCGGCTCGTCGAGGATCAGCACGGCGGGGTCGCCGAGCAGCGCCGCGGCGATCGCGAGGCGCTGACGCATGCCCATCGAGTAGCCCTTGACCCGGCGATCGGCGGCGCCTGTGAGCTCCACCAGCTCGAGCACCTCGTCAACACGGCCGTCGGGATGGCCGCCGGCCGCAGCAAGGATCCTCAGGTGGTTGCGGCCGGTGCGGCCGGGGTGGAAGCTGGCCTCCTCGAGCACCGCCCCGACGTGCGTGCTCGGACGCTCGAGCTCCTCGTAGCGGCGGCCGTCGAAGGTCCCGACGCCCGCATCCGGGTGCACGAGGCCGAGCAGCATCCGCAGCGTCGTGCTCTTGCCGGCACCGTTGGGGCCGAGAAATCCGGTAACCCGCCCGGCGCTCACGGTGAAGCTGAGGTCGCGCACGGCGTGGACGGATCCGAAGCTCCTGCTGAGGTCGTCTATCTCGATCGCTGGCATGTCCGCCAAGCTAGGCCTCGGGGCCCGCCGTGACATCGGGCCGAGGTCGGGTGTTCGGCCTCCTACTTCAGGATGAGCGCGGGCGCACCAGTCCGACGTCGTACGCATGCACGACGGCCTGGACGCGGTCTCGCAGCCCCAGCTTGCGCAGCACGGACGACACGTGGGTCTTGACGGTCGCCTCGGTGAGTACGAGGCGCCGGGCGATCTCGGCGTTCGAGAGCGCGAGCGCCACCAGCCGGAACACCTCGAGCTCGCGCTCGGTCAGCTCCTCGAGCTGCGCCGGCGGCGGGCCGGGGTCCGGCAGCGTCCCGGCGAAGCGGTCGAGGAGCCGACGGGTGGCGCTGGGGGCGAGCAGGGCGTCCCCGCGGGCCACCACGCGAACCGCCTCGACGAGGTCCGGCGGCCGCACGTCCTTCAGCAGGAAGCCGCTCGCACCGGCGCGCACCGCGGCAAAGACGTACTCGTCGAGGTCGTAGGTCGTCAACACCACCACGCGTGCCGGGCTGCCGGACGCGGCGATCCGGCGCGTGGCCTCTATGCCGTCGGTGCCCGGCATGCGCACGTCCATGAGGACGACGTCGGGCACGACCCGCTCGACCAATGCCACGGCCTCGTCGCCGTCGCCCGCCTCGCCGGCGACCTCGATATCGGGGCGGGCGTCGAGGATCATGCGAAAGCCGCCGCGCACCAGCGCCTGGTCGTCGGCGAGGACGACCCGGATGCTCACCGCTCGGCCTCGAGAGGCAGCAGCGCGTGGACCCGGTAGCCGCCGCCCTCCATGGGACCGGCCTCGAACGTGCCGCCAAGGAGCGCGGCTCGCTCGCGCATGCCCACGAGCCCGCGGCCGCCGCCGGCGCTGCCGTCGGCGACCGGGCGCCCGTTGTCGCGGACGTCGACCTCGAGCGCGTCGGCGCCGAGGCGCACCAGGACGTCCACCCGTGTGGCGCGCGAGTGCCGGAGGGTGTTGGTGAGCGCCTCCTGAACGATCCGGTAGGCCGAGAGGTCTACGCCGGCCGGTATTTCGACGGCGTTGCCCTCACGACGCATCACCACGTCGAGCCCGCCCGCCCGCAGCGGCTCGGCCAACTCCTCGACTCGATCCAGCCCGGGCGCGGGCTCATGCGGGCCGGCCTCCTCGACCGGTCGCACGCCGCTGAGCACGCGGCGCAGCTCACCCAGCGCGTCGCGGCCCGTCTGCTCGATCGACCGGAGCGCGGCGCGCGCCTTGTCCGGGTGCTCCTCGAACACGTCGTCCGCGGCGGCCGCCTGCACCACGATGACCGATACCGAGTGGGCGACCACGTCATGAAGCTCGCGGGCGATACGGGCCTGCTCGTCGGCGACCGCCCGCTTCGCCTCCTCGTGGATCACTTCCCTTCGGTTGCGCGCGGCCTCGCCCAGGGCCCAGGCCCCGACGCCGAGCCCGATCGCGAACCCCCCATCCGCCGCCGTGGTCGTGAAGAAGTTGACCGAGGTCACGGCCGTGAGCGCCACCAGGCCGAACAGCGAGACCCGCGGCGGTTCCGCCGATGCGAGCGCGAAGACGGCGAAGTAACCCGCCACCGGCAGCACGGACTCCGGCGCGATCAGCAGCCAGGCCAGCCCTCCGACGAGGCTTACGGCGGTCACGGGGATCGGGTGGCTGTCGCCGCCAGCGCAGCGCGACTCCCTGGAGGACGGCGAGCGCGATGAGCAGCAGGACAACACCCGCCGGCGCCCCGCTTTCGCCCTCCCCGAGAGCGACGAGGACGAGGAAGATCCCGACGGCCCAGGGCACCGCAACGTCCGCGAAACCGCGCAGACTTGCCGATTTCCAGGGCCACCGCATGCCCCGATCGTGCCCCATCGCCGCGCGTGCTGCATCCGTCGCAGGTATGAGAAGCCTCCGGCGGACGTACCATCTGGGCATGGCCACTCGCCTCGTGCGCGCCGCCTGCCCGCACGACTGTCCCGACACCTGCGCGATGCACGTGACCGTGGAGGACGGGCGCGCCGTCAAGGTGGCCGGCGACCCCGACCATCCGATCACCGTCGGGTTCCTCTGCGGCAAGGTGTCGAACTACCTGGAGCGCGTCTACTCGGACGAGCGGCTGCTGCATCCGCTCGTGCGCGAGGGCGCCAAGGGGGAGCGGAGCTTCCGGCGCGTTTCGTGGGACGAGGCGCTCGATCGCGTGGCGGCCGGTCTCACGCGCGTGCGCGAGGAGTACGGCGGCGAGTCGATCCTGCCCTACTCCTACGCCGGCACGCAGGGGCTGATCCAGGGCGACACCATGAGCGCGCGGGTCATGAACGCGCTCGGCGCGACCGAGCTCGAGCGCACGATCTGCGCGACCGCGGGCATGGCCGGCACGAGGATGGCGCATGGGGTCTCGCCCGAGGTCGACCCGGAGGAGTGGCCGAACGCGCGCTACGTGCTGGTCTGGGGCTGGAATCCGATGTCAACCGCCCCCCACCTGTGGCGCAAGCTGCTCGACGCCCGCAAGGCGGGCGCGCGGATCGTCGTCGTGGATCCGTTCCGCAGCCGCACGGCGCGCGTGGCCGACGAGCATCTGCGCCCGCTGCCTGGCACCGATGCCGCACTCGGCATGGGGATGATGCGCGCGATCGTCGATGCCGGCCTTCAGGACGAGGATTGGTGTCGCGCCCACGCCGACGGCTACGACGAGCTGCTCGCGACGCTCGCGGACTTCGGCGTGGAGCGCGCCGCCGCGATCACCGGAGTCGACGCGGACACGATCGCGCGCGTCGGCCGCGAGTTTGCCCTAACTCGCCCGGCGCTGCTGCGCCTGGGCGTCGGGGCCCAGCGCCACCTCGGCGCCCCCGCGGCATACGCGACGCTCGCGTCGCTGCCCGCCCTGACCGGTGCCTGGCGCGATCGCGGCGGTGGCTGCTCCTACATACCCGATCGCCACCGCCGACGCGGTCACTTCGCGCCCGCTGAGGGGCACGGAGCTCCGGCCCGGGCCGGTGCGCAAGATCAACATGTCCCAGGTCGGCGCCGCCCTGACCGATCCGGCGCTCGATCCGCCGGTCAAGGCCCTCGTCTGCTGGAACTCGAACCCGGCGACGATCGCCCCGGACCAGGAGCGGGTGCTCGAGGGCCTCCGCCGCGAGGACCTGTTCACGGTCGTCCTCGAGCAGTTCATGACCGACACCGCCGCGCACGCCGATGTGGTCCTGCCGGCGACAACGCAGCTCGAGCACCTCGACGTGATCTTCTCCTGGGGCCACCACTACCTGACCTGGAGCGCGCCCGCGATCGAGCCGCTCGGTGAGGCCAAGCCGAACACCGAGGCGTTCCGGTTGATCGCCGCCCGGCTGGGCCTCGACGACCCGCTCTTCAAGGAGACCGACGAGCAGCTCGTCGACCGGCTGCTCGCGGGCTTCGAGGAGGACGGCCTGCGCGAGCGCGGCTGGACGAAGATCGACCTCGGCCAGGGCCCGACTCCGCACGCCGAGGGCGGCTTCGGCACGAAGAACGGCAAGACTCAGCTGCACGCCGAATACCTGCCGCCCGCCGAGGTGGCCGACGCCGCGCTGGCAGAGCGATTCCCGCTCGCGCTCGTGACCCCCAAGACCCACCTCTTCCTCAACTCGACCTTCGCGAACCAGCGCCGTCAGCACTCCGCCCAGCCGCGGCCGGAGGTGGTGCTGAGCCCGGCCGACGCCGACGCCCGCGGCATCGAGGACGGCGCGCGGGTGCGCGTCTGGAACGACCGCGGCGCGTTCAGCTGTCCGGCGCGGGTGTCCGATGACGCGCGCCCGGGCGTGCTGGTGGCGCCGATGGGCTGGTGGAACGGCGACTACGACGGCGGCCGCAGCAGCCAGGCCACGACCTCGCAACGGTTGACGCGAATCGGCAATGCCCCGACCTTCAACGACAACCGCGTGGAGGTCGAGCCGCTCAGCGGGTGAGCCCGTAGTTGCGCTTTGCGACCAGGATCCGGCCGACCGCCCGCTCGAGCCGCGCGCGTGGGATCCGGCCCGAGCGCGCGGCGCGCAGAACAGCGACGTAGGCCGCCTGCTGGTCGCCGGCCGGCCCCGACACGAGCAGCATGTCGGCCCCGGCGCGGACGGCCTCGACCGCCGCGTCCGGGACCGTGTAGAGCGTCGTGATCGCCGGGTCGGCGAGATCGTCGGTGAGTGCCACACCCTCGAAGCCGAGCTCGTCGCGCAGCACGCCGGTGGCGATGCGGTGCGAGAGCGAGGCGGGAACGGTGAAGTCGCCGACCGGGTAGAGCGCGTGCGCGAGCGTCACGCCGGGCACGCCGGCATCGATCGCCGCCTCGAAGGGGATCAGGTCGCGCTCGCGCAGCTCGGCCAGGTCGAGGCCCACCGTGGCGGGCCCCTCCTCGGTCGACTGGTCCGCACCGCCGAGCCCCGGGAAGTGGGCGGCGGCGCTGAACACACGCGCCCGGCGGTACGAATCGACACTCGCCTGGGCTAATGCCGCGACCTCCTCGGGGTCGTCCGAGTAGACCCGCGCGCCCAGGGGCGATCCCGATTCGAGCCCGACGTCCAGCACCGGACCGAGCACGCCGGTCACGTTCAGGTCGCGCAGGGCGCGGGCCGAGTCGAGCGCACCGCCGGCGGCGGCCGAGGCCGACGGCGTATCCGCGGGGGCCTTGCTCGGGGGCAGGTCGGGAAGCGAGTTGAGGTCCCCGCCCTGCTGACTTGCCAGCACCAGTGGGGGCAGGTGGTTCGAACGGCGGGCGACCGCCGTCGCCTCGCCGGCCAGCGCGTCCAGCTGCGCAGGGTCGGCGTAGTTCCTCGGTCCGATCAGAATCCCGCCCACGTCGAGCCGGCGCAGGCGCGGGAAGATGTCCGCGCCGGCGTCGGTTCCCTCGAACCCGAATACGAAGAGCTGTGCCGCCTGGCGTTCGACCGGGAGTTGACGGGCGCGTTCCATGATGCTGCGCGGCACCGCCGGGTCCCGTTCCTCCGCCGCGGGCGCGGCCGGCGGCACGATGCGCGCGAGGAAGGACACGCTCTCCCTCGGCTTGGCGCGCCCCGGCTCGGACAGCGGAGCCGGGTCGGCCTCGTCCGACTGACCCGCGCCGAGCACCGCCCCGGTCACGGCGGACCCGAGCGCGAGGGCAGTGACGCCCGCGACCGCTAGTCGCCGCCGGGCCGGATTCGCTGGCACGCGCGAAACGCTAGCCGTCGGCGGGGCGGCTATCTTTGGCCGCCGATGCCCTCGCCCGCTGCGGAAACGGTGGTGATGAAGTTCGGAGGCACCTCCGTCGCCGACGCCGAGCGGATCCAGCGAGCGGCCCGGCGCATCGTGCAAAGCGCCGAGAACGGCAACAGCGTGGTCTCGGTCCTCTCGGCGCGTGGGAAGCACACCGACGAGCTCGTGTCGCTGGCCCACGAGGTGTCGCCGCGGCCACATCCGCGCGAGATGGACATGCTGCTCTCGACGGGCGAGCGCGTGACCTGCGCGCTGGCCGCGATGGTGATCAACGACCTCGGCCACGAGGCGATCTCGCTGACCGGCTCGCAGGCCGGCATCGTCACCGACAGCGGCCACACGAAGGCACGCATCATCGAGGTCAAGGCGCACCGCATCCGGGCGGCACTCGACGAGGGCAAGATCGTGCTCGTGGCGGGCTTCCAGGGCGTATCGCAGGAGTCGCTCGACGTCACGACGCTCGGCCGCGGCGGCTCGGACACCACGGCGGTGGCGCTCGCGGCGGCGCTCGGGGCCCAGGTCTGCGAGATCTACACCGACGTCGCCGGTGTGTTCAGCGCCGACCCACGGATCGTGCCCGACGCGCGCAAGCTCCCCGTGCTCACGTTCGAGGAGATGCTCGAGATGTCCGCGAGCGGAGCGGGGGTGCTGCAGCTGCGCTCCGTCGAGTACGCGCGAAACCACGGCGTCACGATCCACTGCCGAGCCAGCTTCGATGATGGACCGGGTACCGTGGTCCAGGACGAGGATTTGACAATGGAACGACCGCTTGTCACAGCCGTTACCCACTCCACCGCGGAGGCGCGGGTCACGCTCACCGGGCTCCCCGACGTGCCGGGGATCGCGGGCCGCGTGCTCACGACGCTGGCCGAGGCCAACATCAACGTCGACATGATCATCCAGAACGAGCCGGCCTCAGACGGCCACAAGGCGGACATGTCCTTCACCGTCCCGCGCGACGATCTCGACATAGCCCGCTCGTCGCTCGAGAAGCTGAAGGCAGAGCTCGACTTCGGCGCCATCGCCACCGACGAGCACATGGGGAAGGTGTCCGTGGTCGGGGCGGGAATGAAGAGCCACCCCGGCGTGGCAGCCAAGACCTTCACCGTCCTGGGCGAGGCCGAGGTGAACATCGAGATGATCTCGACCTCCCCGATCAAGATCTCCTGCGTCGTCCGCGAGGAGCACGTGGAGACCGCCGTGAAGCGGCTGCACACCGCCTTCGGACTGGGCGCGGACGCAGTGCTCCCCGAGGACGTCGCCGGCGTCCACCGCCCCAAGGTGGCGTGACATGCGCGTCGCGGTGGTCGGCGCCACGGGGGCGGTCGGCTCGACGATGCTCGGGGTCCTCCATGAGCGCTCCTTCCCGGCCGACGAGGTCGTTCCGTTCGCGTCCGAGCGCTCGGCGGGCCGCAAGATCGACTGGGGCGACTCCCAGCTCACCTGCGTGCCGCTCGGCGACGAGACGATCCAGGGCTTCGACATAGCGCTCTTCTCCGCCGGGTCGGGCGTGAGCGCGGAGTGGGCGCCGCGCTTCGCGGACGCGGGAGCGGTCGTGGTCGACAACTCGTCCCAGTGGCGCATGCACGACGACGTGCCGCTGGTCGTCTCCGAGGTCAACCCCGACGCGCTCGACGGCCACAGCGGGATCGTGGCCAACCCCAACTGCACGACCATGCAGACGGTCGTGGCGCTCGGCCCGATCCTGCGGCAGGCGGGGATCGAGCGGGTGGTGATGTCGAGCTACCAGGCGGTGTCCGGCACCGGCCAGAAGGCGGTCGAGGAGCTCCACGACCAGGCCGGGGCGGTGATCGAGGCGCGCGAGCTGCCGCGGCCGTCGGTCTACCCCCATCAGATCGCCTTCAACGTGCTGCCGCAGGTCGAAACCTTCAAGGAGGGCGACGACTACACGACCGAGGAGCGCAAGTGCATGGCCGAGACGCGCAAGATCCTCGGCCGCGACGACGTGAGCGTCTCCGCCACCTGCGCTCGGGTGCCGGTGTTCACCGGTCACTCGGTGTCCGCGAACGTGCAGACGCGCGAGCCGCTGTCGCCCGATGAGTGCCGCGAGCTGCTCGCCGCCGCGCCGGGCCTGACCGTGATCGACGACCCGGCGAACGCCCTCTACCCGACGGCGCTCGACGCCGCCGGGCGCGACGACGTGCTCGTGGGCCGAATCCGCAGCGACCCGTCCCACGAGCGCTGCCTCAACCTCTGGATCGTCGGCAACAACCTGCGCAAGGGAGCCGCGACGAACGCGGTCCAGGTGGCCGAGCTGCTGAACCTGCGCGGCCTGTTGCGGACGGCCCGGGCGGCCTGAGCCGTACGCCGGCGCTACGCCAGCGCCTCGAGCGTCGCGAGATTTCGCTCAGCCGCACCGTCGACGAGGCGCCGCGCTTGAGCCAGCGCACGCGAGCCGTGCCCGCCTTGGCGTCGACCGCCTCCACGCGGCCGATCTCGCCGGTCGCCCGCTTGCGAACGTGACCTGCGGGCAACGCGGTGGACGTCTTCTCGGCGGGTGCGCGCTTGGGCCGCGGCCGCCTGCTCTCGGCGCCGGCGGGCGGCGCCTCAGTCGGCGCCTTGCGTGGGCGCGCGGCCGGCTTCTCCTCCGAGTCCGGCTTCTTCTGCACCTTCTCCAGGGGCACCATGTTCGCCCCGGTGCCCTTGGTCTCGGTGTCGAGTACCCATGTCTTTCCCATCGCTCTCGACTATAGAGCGGCCGCCCTGCAGCTGAACGAGCTCACGCCGCGAGCCGATGCCGAGCTTCCTGTAGATGTTGCGCGCGTGCGTGCGGACGGTCTCGATCCCGATCGAGAGCCCCACCGCCACTGCCGGCTACGCGGCCGCCAGCTCCGCGACCTTCCGCGAGACCTCCTTGGTCGAAATGACGTGCTTCGTCATCCCGAGCTCCTTGGGCTCTAGCCCGAGGGCGAGGCCCACCGCCTGCGGCAGGTGCAGAACCGGGATGCCGAGGTCGCGCTCGACGAACTTGGCGGCGGCGGGCTGCTGCAGGTCCAGGTTGAGGTGGCAGAGCGGGCACGGGGTCACGAGGGCGTCCGCGCCGGCGTCGATCGCGTCGGCCAGGTGGCGGCCCGCCTGGCGCAGCGAGGTCGCCCGGTTCATCGTGATCACGGGGAAGCCGCAGCATTTGCGGGCGCCCGCGTAGTCGACCGCCTCGCCGCCGAGCGCCTCGATCACCCAGTCGAGATAGAGATCGCGGTCGGGGTTGTCGGCGAAACCGAGCCGCTTCGAGGGCCGCACGATGTAGCAGCCGTAGAAGGGCGCGAGGCGCAGGCCCTCGAGCGGGCGCTTGACCTTCTCGCGCAACGCGTCGAGGCCGATCTCCTCGACGAGGATCCAGAGGAAGTTCTTGTTCCACCAGCGCCCGTCGGCCTCATAGGCGAGGCCCTCGGGCTCCAGGTGCGAGTTGACCACCTGCCGGTACGTCGCCGCTCGCGTCGAGCCGTGACTGGCACTCCGACTGGGCGCCCTGGCAGGTCGAGCAGATGTTCATCATGCCCGCCGCGTCGTCGACGCGCTGGGCCATCGCGAAGGTGCGCGCGTTGAGCGTGTCGACGAGCTCCTGGTTGTGCTCGGCGATCACGCCGGCGCCGCAGCAGTTGGCGCGGTCGAGCTCGACCAGCTCGATGTCGAGCAGCGGCGCGACCTTCGCCACCGAGCCGTGCAGCTCCGGGGTGAACCCGCGCGACACGCACCCGGGCCAGTAGGCCAGCTTCACAGCTCCTCCGTGTCCTCGGCGAACGCGCCGATCTCGGTTGCTTCGTCCGCCATCTCGCCGACGATGTAGAGGTTCAGCTCGAGGCGCTCGTCCTTTGTCTCGATCTCCTTGATGATGCGGCGGACCTGCTTCTGGTCCGGAAGCTTCGGGTGGATCAGCGCCTTCTTCGGGCTGACCTTGCCGGACTTCAGCCCGTCGATCACCGTGGGCAGGTTCTGGGTCAGCTGCTTCGCGCCGTGCGGACTCAGCTGGCCCTTGACGAGCGAGCCGTCGCCGAACGAGCGCGGCAGTAGCTGCGCCTCGTGCAGCGTGCCCCACTTCTCGATGATGTTGACGAAGGCCTTCTCGTGGCCGTAGCCGTTGTTCTCGTCCTTGATCTCGTAGTCGGCCGTCGCACGCCGGCGCAGCCGCATGATCTGGTCCATCGGCGCGACGTCCTTGGGGCAGACCTCGACGCACGCGAAGCAGTGAGTGCAGTCGTAGATGCCGTGCGGGTCCTCGGCGAGGTCCTTGAGGCGGGCCTCGTGCTCGCCGTCGCGCGGGTCGCCGACGAAGCGGTAGGCCTTGGCGAGCGCCGCGGGCCCGATGAACTCCGGGTCGACCTCCATCGAGAGGCAGGACGAGACGCACACGCCGCAGTGGATGCAGGCCATCGCCTGCGTCACGTCGAGCATCGCCTCCGCGGGCACGATGTACTCCTGGTTCTCGGGCGGCTCCTCGGCAGGCAGCAGCCAGGGCGTCACGCGCCGGACCTTCTTCCAGTGGACCGCCTCCATGTCCGTGATCAGGTCCTTGACCACCGGCATGTTGCCCATCGGCTCAACGGTGATCGCGCCGTCGCGAGCGCGCTCGGCGGCCACGCCGATGCGCGTGTTGCAGGCGAGCGCCGAGCGCCCGTTGATCTTGACCCCGCAGGAGCCGCAGATCGCCGCCCGACAGGAGCAGCGGATGCCGATCGAGGCGTCCTCGCGGTCCTTGACCTGCAGGATCCCGTCGAGCACCGACCGCTCCGGGGGAAGCTCGACCGTGTAGTCCTTCCAGTAGGCCGCCTCCCCCGACTCGGGGTCGAAGCGGCGGATCTTCAGCGTGTAGTCGGCCATGGCCCCCTCAGTAGGTCCTCTCCTGGGGCTCCCACTGAGTCATGGTGACCTTGGAGTAGGAGATCTCGGGTTCGCTCCCGTTCACGGCGACGTTGATGTGCTTGAGCCACTCCTCATCGTTGCGCGAGGGGAAGTCGGTGCGGTACTGGGCGCCGCGGCTCTCCTTGCGCTCCAGCGCCGAGATCACGATGCACTCGGCGTTGTCGAGCATGAACTGGAGCTCG
Organism: uncultured Thermoleophilaceae bacterium; assembly: GCA_963757815.1. Taxonomy (GTDB): domain Bacteria; phylum Actinomycetota; class Thermoleophilia; order Solirubrobacterales; family Thermoleophilaceae; genus JACVRW01. The sequence goes on from CAVWSN010000034.1 coordinate 61,455, forward strand.
AGCGCCCCCAGCACGTCCTGGTTGAACACGGCGCCCCTGTCGTCGATCGCGACGTTCTCCGCCTCCTCCTTGAGGCGCCGGACGGTCTCGAGAGCGGTCTGCAGCCCGGCCTCGTCGCGGAACACCGCCACGTACTTGTCCATCACCTGGCCGAGCTCGGCCTTGATCTCGGAGACCCTGCGGCCCGAGCGGTCGCGGCGGACGATCGCGTCGATCCGTCGCGGCCTCGGCGTCGAGCGCCGCCCGGCCCGGCTCCGGCATGTGGAGGCCGCGCACCGCGTCCGCGGCATGGGCGCCCGAGCGGCGCCCGAACACGAGCGTGTCGAGCAGCGAGTTGGCGCCGAGACGGTTGCCGCCGTGCACGGAGACACAGGCGCACTCACCCGCGGCGTACAGCCCCGGGACCGGCGTCTGACCGTTTATGTCGGTCTTGACCCCGCCCATCACGTAGTGGTTGCCCGGCTTGATGTGGATCGGCTCGCGGGTGATGTCGACGCCCGCGAAGTCGCGGCCGACGTTGACGATCTCGCGCAGCGCCTCGTGGATGCGCTTGCGCGGCACGACCGTGATGTCCAGCGCGACCGTGCCGTCGGGGAAGCCGCGACCCTCGTCGATCTCGGTCTGCTCGGCACGCGAGACCACATCGCGCGACGCGAGCTCCATCTTGTTCGGCGCGTACTTCTCCATGAAGCGCTCGCCCTGGGCGTTGTAGAGGTGGGCGCCCTCGCCGCGGGCGCCCTCCGTGATCAGCAGCCCCAGCCCCGCCAGCGTCGTGGGGTGGTACTGGATCATCTCCATGTCCATGAGCGGCGCGCCGACCCGGTAGGCCATCGCGATCCCGTCGCCCGTGCAGATCAGGGCGTTCGTGGTGGGGTCGTAGATCTGCCCGTTGCCGCCGCTCGCCAGGATCACCGCCTTGGCGACGAACAGCTCCATCGTGCCGTCCCTGATGTTGCGCGTGACCGCCCCCGCGATCCGGCCCTCGTCGTCCTCCACGAGCGCAGTGGTGAACCACTCCTCGTAGCGGTACACGTCCTCGAACTTCATGAGCTGCTCGTAGAGGACGTGCAGGATCGCCTGTCCGGTGATGTCGGCGACGTAGTAGGTGCGCGCCGCGCTCGCGCCTCCGAAGGCGCGCTTGCCGAGCCGGCCCTCCTCGTTGCGGTGGAAGGTCACGCCCCAGTGCTCGAGATCGAGCAGCTCCTCGGGCGCCTCGCGGCACATGATCTCGATCGCGTCCTGGTCGCCGAGGTAGTCCGAGCCCTTGACGGTGTCGAACGCGTGCGACTCCCACGAGTCCTGCGGGTCGAGCGCCGCGTTGATGCCTCCCTGGGCGGCGTTCGAGTGCGAGCGGACGGGGTGGACCTTCGAGATGATGCCCACCGAGGCGCCCTTCTCCGCGGCGGCGAGGGCAGCGCGCTGGCCGGCGAGGCCGGCCCCTATGACCAGGACGTCGTGCTCGGGCATCGGTCGGGGCCGCGATTCTATGGAAAGCCCGAGTCGTTCAGGCCGGTGCCGCCGTCCGGAGCGCCCGGCGCACGGCCTCGATCGTGACGATCCCCTGGAGCACGCCGTCGCCGTCCACGGCCATCACGGCCCCGAGCCGCGCCAGCCCGTCGCGCCCGAGTAGCGATTCGAGCGGATCCTCGAGCTGGGCCCGGAGGCCGCTGTCGCCGTCGTCGCGCGCCATCACCGAGGCCACGGGGCGCGAGGCCCGCAGCTGCTCGGGCACGCCCTCGACGGCCTCCCGGGAGACGACCCCGACGAGCCGGCCCGAGGGGTCCACGACGGGGAACCACGGCCAGCCGTAGCGCAGGAAGAACTCGTGCTCGGCTTGGTCGAGGGTGAGCGACTCCGGGATCGCCACGGGCTCCGTGTCCATCACATCAGCTACGAGAATGCCGCCGATGCGGTCGGAGAAGTTGGCCTGGGCGACCGCGGAGCCGGCCGCCTGTGCGAGGAAGAAGCCGATGAAGGCGAGCCAGAGGCCGCCGATCAGGCTGCCCCAGGCGACGAACATGAAGATGCCGAAGCCGATCATCGCCCAGCCCACGAAGCGTCCGAGCATGCCGGCGAAGCGCGTCGCGCGGTTGCGGTCGCCGGTGATCTTCCACGCGATCGGCCCGAGCGATGCGGCCGCCGTCGAGCGGGAAAGCCGGGGATCAGGTTGAACACGAGCACGATGAGGTTGATCGAGGCCAGGTAGCCGAGCACCGCGAGCGTGGCGCCGGTCGTGGTGTTCTCGAAGCTCGAGCTCTCGAGAACCTCCTCCGGGCTCGAGATCGCCGATGCCGAGGCCCAGGCAGACGGCGGCGATCACGAGCGTCACGACCGGGCCCGCCACGGCCACGCGGAACTCCTCGCCGGCGGACTTCGAGTCCCGTGCCGAGCTTGGCCACGCCGCCGAACATCCACAGGTCGATGCCCTCGATCGGGATGCCGTTGCGGATCGCCACCAGCGCGTGGCCGAGCTCGTGCAGCAGGATCGAGAGGAAGAAGAGCAGCGCGCTGAGCGTGGCCAGCACGAAGGCGTTCGACCCCGGCGCGACGTCCTCGTAGTAGCCGGACAGCGACCAGATGATCAGGAACAGGACGATGAACCAGCTCACGTCTACGCCGATCCGGATCCCGAAGATCCGTCCGAGCTGTATTGAGCCGCCGCCGAACATTGATCTGAAATGGTGGCAGGCTTCCGGCTCCGCACCTGATTCCTTGAAAGGACAGTCTTGACCAACAGAGTCACCTTCATCCCGGGCGACGGCACCGGGCCCGAGCTCGCCGAGGCAACCCGGCGAGTCCTCGAGGCCACCGGCGTCGAGTTCGACTGGGACTTCCAGGACGCCGGCGTCGACGTCTACGAGGCGGAGGGCAATCCCCTGCCCGAGCGCACGCTCGAGTCGATCCGCGAGCGCGGCGTGGCCATCAAGGGGCCGACCACGACGCCGGTCGGCTCAGGCTTCCGCTCGATCAACGTCGCCCTGCGGAAGGAGTTCGATCTCTACGCGTGCATCCGGCCCTGCAAGGCCTACGAGGGCGTGCGCACCCGTTTCCCCGAGACCGACATCGTGATCGTCCGCGAGAACACCGAGGACCTCTACGCGGGGATCGAGTTCGAGAGGGGCTCGTCCGAGGTCGAGAAGCTGCGCCGCTTCCTCGCCGATGAGCTCGATTCGCCCACCCGCGACGAGTCGGGCATCTCAATCAAGCCGATCTCCGTGTTCGGCTCGGAGCGCATCGTCGAGGCCGCCTTCAAGTACGCGGAGGAGAACGGGCGCCGAAAGGTCACGGCGGCGCACAAGGCGAACATCATGAAGTTCTCCGACGGGCTGTTCCTCGAGGTCGCCCGCGGCGTGGCCGAGCGCCATCCCGACATCGAGTTCGAGGACAGGATCATCGACAACCTCTGCAACCAGCTGGTGTCGCGGCCCGAGGAGTACGACGTGGTCGTGCTGCCGAACCTCTACGGCGACATCGTCTCCGACCTCGGCGCCGGCATGATCGGCGGGCTCGGCCTCGCGCCGGGCGCCAACATCGGCACCACCGGCGCGATCTTCGAGGCCACACACGGCTCGGCCCCCAAGTACAAGGGTCAGAACAGGGTCAACCCGACCGCCCTCCTGCTGTCCGGCGTCCTGATGCTGCGGCACCTCGACGAGACCGAGGCGGCCGACCGCATGGAGCACGGAATCGCGGAGGTGATCCGCAAGGGCGACAAGGTCACCTACGACCTCAAGCCCACGCGTGACGATCCCTCCGCTGTGGGTACCTCCGAGTTTGCGGATGCAGTCATAGAGGAGATGGCATGAAAGTCACCGTCACGGGCGCCGCCGGTCAGATCGGCTACGCCCTGCTGTTCCGGATCGCCTCGGGCCAGATGCTGGGCCCGGACGAGAAGATCGACCTGCGTCTGCTGGAGATCCCACAGGCGGTCAAGGCCGCCGAGGGCACGGCGCTCGAGCTGCAGGACTGCGCCTTCCCGCTGCTCGCCTCCGTCGAGATATTCGACGACCCGGTGAAGGCGTTCGACGGGGTGAACGTCGCGCTGCTGGTGGGGGCTCGCCCGCGCACGAAGGGCATGGAGCGCGCCGACCTGCTGGAGGCGAACGGTCAGATCTTCAAGCCCCAGGGCGAGGCGCTGAGCGCCGGCGCCGCGGATGACGTGAGGATCCTGGTGGTCGGCAACCCGGCCAACACCAACGCCCTGATCGCGATGTCGAACGCCGCCGACATCCCGCGTGAGCGCTTCACCGCCATGACCCGCCTCGACCAGAACCGCGCTGTTGCCCAACTCGCCGGGAAGCTGAACGTCGGTGTAGAAGACGTCCAGGACCTGGTGGTGTGGGGGAACCACTCACCCACGATGTTCCCCGACCTGTTCAACGCGAAGGTGGACGGCAAGCCGGCGGCGGAACAGGTCGACATGGACTGGTACGAGAACGAGTACATCCCGCGCGTGGGCAAGCGCGGCGCCGAGATCATCGAGGCGCGCGGCGCGTCGTCCGCGGCGAGCGCCGCGAACGCTGCGATCGACCACATGCGTGACTGGGTGCTGGGGGCGGACGGCCTGCGCTCGATGGCGGTGCCGTCGGACGGCTCCTACGGCGTCGAGGAGGGACTCGTGTCGAGCTTCCCGGTGCGTGTCAATGGAGGCGAATACTCGATAGAGCAGGGGCTAGGGGTGGGTGACTTCGCTCAGAGGAAGATCGACGTCACGGTGAACGAGCTCAAGGAGGAGCGAAACGCCGTCAAGGAGCTCGGCCTGATCTAGCGGCTGTCTAGGCCGGGTGCCAGCCCCGGTCGCGCTTCACCACCTGGCCCTCGGACTCGAGCGTCGGCATCACCCTGTAGAGGTAGTTCGCCTTGATGCCCATCGAATCGGCCATCTCCGAGATCGTGATCCCGGGGCGCGTGCGCACGAGCTCCAGGGCTTCCTTCGCACGCGTCCCGCTGCCTCGCGGTCTCCCGCGGCCGCGACCGCGCCGGCGCGTGGGCCTGGCGGCGGTGCCGCCGACGCCGGCGAGCGCGGCCGCCGCCTTCTCGAGGCGGTTGTACTCGTCCACCAGCGGCCGGAGCTCACGCATCCGTGCGTCTATTTCCTTGCGCTTCTCGTCCAGGAAGTCAGCCATGCTCGTACTGTAACTGTTATTCGAGCAATGACTTGAGCTTCTGCAACGAACCGTCCAACTCCTTTTCTGTAACGCGGGACACAGCGCGCCCCGCCATTCGCCCGAATACTCCACCCGGCAGGTCGTACTGGTTCATGTAGGAGAACCGGGTTCCGTGTTCGTTTTCGTCGAAGCGGTACACCACGCGCGCGTGGGAGCCCAGCGGCCCGCGTCCCTCCCAGACGACTCGCCTGCAGAAGTCAATCTCGGCGACGGTCCAGCGCACCTTGAAGCGCTGACCCGCGACGCGCAGGGTCTGGGTCAGCTTCGAGCCGCGCTTGAGTTGCCCGTTCGGCGCGTCCTCGAGGTGGTCGTGGATCGTGACCCAGTCATCGAGGCGGGCGGGGTCCATCACCACCTCGTAGACCTCGCCCGGGGCAGCTGCGATCTCCACGCTCCGCTCGACCCTCATCGCGCACCCAGCCGCTCGCTCGCCTCCCATTCCCCGAGCGCATGCTCGACAGCGCGCTCGAAGCCGCGCGGCTGGAGCCCGTACAGGCGGGCGGCCTCCTCGGGGTCACGCGGAAGGACGTCCGTTTCGAGGCTCTCCATCAGCGGCCGCACGAGCTCGAGCGGCTGCCCGCTCACCGCGGCCACAAGCGCGCTGGCGGGCGGCGTGAGCGAGACGCCCAGCCCCAGCGGCATGCGGCCAACGCCCATGCAGTCGGCGATCCGGCCGATCATCTCCGCGTAGGTCATCACGTCGGGCCCGCACACGTCCAGCGAGCGGCCCTCGGCGGCCGGGGTCGCGGGGGTGCGGGCGAGATACTCGATCACATCGCGCTCGTCGACGGGCTGCGTGCGGTTCACCCGCCAGCGCGGCAGGGGCAGCACGCGCAGGCGCTCGACCAGCCGCACGAGCACCCGGAACGATGACGAGCCCGCGCCGATGACTATCGAGGCGCGCAGCGCCGTCGAGCGGGGGACGGCGGAGAGCAGTATCTCCTCGACCTCGAGTCGCGAGCGCAGGTGGGGCGACACGTGGCCAGCCGGCTCGATCCCGCCCAGGTAGACGATTCGCTCGACACCGGCACGGGCGGCGGCGCGGCCGAAGGCCTCGGCCGCGCGGCGGTCGCGCGCGGCGAACCCGCCGTCGCTCGCGGGCTCCATCGAGTGGACGAGGTAGTAGGCGCTCGAGATCCCCTCGAGCGCGGCCTCGATGCCCTTCCCGCTCAGCAGGTCGGCGCGCGCCGGCTCGACGCCCGGGAGCGGCTCGAGGAGCTCCGGGCGGCGGGCGAGCGCCCGGACCTGCCTGCCCTCCGCCGTCAGCCGGCGCAGCAGCCGCCCGCCCACGTATCCGGTGGCTCCGGTGATCAGCTCCATGGCTCTCCATGCTGCCGGAAGTTCGCCCCCCTGAAAAACCCGCTCGGAGCGGGGCGTGCCCAAAGGGAGCCTGCAAACTGCGACAAACGCCGACTGGAATCCCGGCCGCTGTTGTTGCAGCATGGCTGCCGTGGCGAAGACGAAGCCCGTCCGCTGCGAGGACTGCTTCTTCCATCAGAACCAGCTCTGCGCGCTCAACCTGGGTAAGCCCTGCACCACGTTCCGCCCGGCCGAGCGCGGACTGGAGCCCGAGCGCCAGCTGGCGTTCGTCTTCAGGTCCGAGCGGACGACCGCCGCGTACGCCTTCCCCCAGCCGAACGCCTAGGACAGCCGGCGGCGCCCGGATAGTCTCCGCTCATGCGGCTCACGGTGCTTGGTAAGTCGCCGGCGTGGCAGGACGTCGGCGGCGCATGCTCTGGCTACCTCATCGAGGAGGACGGCTGCGCGGTCGTGGTCGACTGCGGGAACGGCGTGTTCGGCAAGCTGCGCGAGCGGATCGACTACGTCGACGTCGACGCAGTGGTCATCTCGCATCTGCACGCGGACCACTTCCTCGACCTCGTCCCGTTTGCGTACGCGCTCACGTACGCGCCGCGCCAGCAGCCGGTGCCGGTCGATCGCTGGCCCGGCACGGACAACCCCGCCCGGCCGGAGCTGCACGTGCCCCCGGGGAGCCGCGACGCCTTCCGCCGCGTGGTCGGCACCTGGGGCCAGGAGGACCTGATCGAGAAGGCTTTCGACCTGCGCGAGTACGACCCGGCGGGGGAGATCGAGATCGGTCCGCTGCAGGTGCGCTTCCAGCCGGTCCCGCACTTCACGGAGACCTTCGCGATGAGCATCGGCGCCGCGGGCGGGTCCAGGCGGATCATCTACGGCGCGGACAGCAGCCCGACAGACGTGCTTACCGAGTTCGCGCAGGGCGCGGATCTCATGCTCGTCGAGGCGACGCTTCCGCGCCCCGAGCGGACCGGCATACGCGGGCACCTGACCCCCGCCGAGGCGGGCGCTCAGGCACGCGCCTGCGGGGTCAAGCGGGTGGTGCTCGTGCACATCTCGGACGAGCTCGACTGGGAGTGGGCGCGGGCCGAGGCCGCCGAGGCGTTCGGCGGGCCGGTCGAGGTGGCCCACGAGGGCGTCTCCTACGAGGTGTAGCCGAGCGCGTCCGCCACCTGCGCGCGCCCGCGGCTGAGCCGGCTCATGATCGTTCCCTCGCGGGTCCGCAGCGCCCGCGCGGCCTCGCGGTAGCTGAGCCCCGCGAGGTCGACCGCGGCCACGACCTCCCGGAAGGGCTCCGGCAGCGCCGCCACCGCGGCAAGCACCTCCGACGCCTCGGCCGCGTCGGCGGGGTGGGCGACCGCGCGCCCCTCGATGATCTCCTCGTGCTCCTCCAGCGGAGAGCTGCGCGGGCGCCGCGCCTCGGTGCGGTAGCGCGAGTAGAAGGTATTGCGAAGGACGCGCATGAGATAGCCGAGGTCGTCGTCCGAGCGCAGCAGGCGCGGCTTGCGCAGCACCTGCACGTAGGTCTCCTGCACCAGGTCCTCGGCGTCCGCGTGCGAACCGCATAGGCCCACCGCCGCCCTGTAGAGACGGTCGATGTGATCGCCCAGGCGGGCGGGATCAAGCGGCCGGAGAGGGTCCACGGGCGCGCTCAGAAAGGTACGGCGCCGAGTCCCTTCCAGCCGGCCAGGTCGAGCAGCTTCGACGCCGGCACGCCGCTGCCGCTGAGCACGCAGGTGAGTCCGTTGCGCTTCCAGGTCACGATCGTGCGGCCGTCGTCGGCCACGTAACGCAGGCGGGTGCCCTCGCGCGTGGCGGCGGCGGACGGCTCAGGCGGGTCGAGCGCCTCGCCCGAGATGATCGTGTAGGCGATCTCGCGGCCCTCCTTCTCGTAGAAGACGGTCACGGCGCGGCGGCCGTCGAGCTCGTCGACGCGGCGACCGCTGGGCTCCCAGCCGAAGTTCTCGGCCCAGTCGGGGTAGGGGAGCCCGAACGCCGAGGTGGCGAGCAGCTTGGGCCGGCCCGGTTCGGGGGCGGGCTCCGTCGGCGGACGGGTCGCGAGCTCGGCCGCCTCGACCACGGTCGGCCCGCCCGCGCCCCCGGGCAGCAGCAGCGCCACCAGCACGGCCGCCGCCGCCGTGGCTCCCGCGAGCGCGCCGCCGAGCCCGAAGCGCCTTCGCCGCGCCGGGCGCCGGGCACGCTCGCGCTCGGCCTCGATCCGCGTCCGCAGCCGCATGGGCGCGCGGAGCTCGACCGATCGCAATGCGGCAACGGCGAAACGCTCCCGGTCGAGGTCGGCCTGTTCGCTCATATCCCCAAGGATGCTCGCTGCGGGGCTCCTATTCCCGCATGGAAACATGCACGCATGAGCGCAGTCGAACTGAACGCGCGTGCCCGCCGCGCGCTGGACGCCATCGCCGACACCTTCGCGCCCGGCGGAGAGGGCCTGCCCTCCGCCACGGACATCGGTGTGCCGGACGCCCTGCTCGAGCTGGTGGCGCGAAACCCGCGGGCCGCCGAGCGCAAGCAGGTCGGCCAGCTGCTCGGCCTGTGGGACACCCGGCTGCTGTGCGCGGTCGCCGGCGGGGGGCCGAGGAACTTCAGCTCCCTGTCGCAGGCTGAGCGCGAGAAGGTGCTGCTCTCCTGGGCGGATAGCCGCGTGCCACAGCGGCGCGCCGCCTTCCAGGCTCTGCGCAAGGGCACGCTGCTCGCCTACTACGGCCGGAACGGCGACAACCCGGTGCTCGAGGCGATGGGCTACCCGGGGTCGCTTGGGCCACCCGAGAATCCGCCGCCGCCCGGGATCGAGCCCCTCGAGATCAGCGCGGACACCGACCTCGACTGCGACGTCGTCGTCGTCGGCTCAGGAGCGGGTGGCGGGACAGCGGCGGCCGTCCTCGCGCAGGCCGGGCTCGACGTCGTCGTGATCGAGGCGGGCGGCTACTACTCGGAGAAGGACTTCGACGGCGAGGAGTTGTCCGGCTTCTCGCGCCTCTACCTCAACTCCGGCGGGATGGCCTCGCACGACGGCAGCATCGGCCTGCTGGCGGGCTCATGCCTTGGCGGCGGCACGGTGGTCAACTACACGTTCTCGTTCCGCACTCCCGAGCACGTCCGTCGCGAATGGGCCGAGATGGGCGTGGCGACCGTCGACGGGCCGGCCTTCGACGAGAGCCATGACGCGGTCTGGGAGCGCATCTCTGTCAACGAGGAGCACAGCGTGCCGAGCTCCCGCGACGAGGTGATCCGGGGTGGTCTCGACAAACTGGGCTGGGATTGGCAGGTGATGAAGCGCAACGTCCGCGGTTGCCGCGAGGAGGTCTGCCGGCTCTGTCACTACGGCTGCCAGCTCGGAGCGAAGCAGTCGACGCTCAAGACCTGGTTGCAGGACGCCCACGACGGCGGTACGCGGATCCTGGTCGGAACGCGCGCCGACCGCGTGATCGTCGAGAACGGGGCCGCCCGCGGAGTCGAGGCCCGCACGGACGACGGCCACCGCGTGACGGTGCGCGCCCGCGCCGTCGTGAGCGCCGCCGGCGCGCTCCACACGCCGGCCCTGCTGGCCCGGTCGGGCGTTCGCTCGAAGGCGCTCGGCAAGTACCTGCGCCTGCACCCCGTGATGGTGGTATGGGGGCAGATGGACGAAGCGTTGCGGCCCTGGGAAGGGATGCTCGCGTCCACCTTCTCGGACCACCACGCCGACCTCGACGGCAACGGCTACGGCCTGAAGTACGAGCACGTCGCGCTCCCGCCGAGCATCCTGCTCTACTTCTCGCCCTGGCGTGGCGGGCGCGCGCACCAGGAGCTGATGCAGGCGCTCCCGTTCACGGCGGGCATCGGGATCCTCCTGCGCGACCACGGGCGCGGCGAGGTGCGCGTGGGTCGCGACGGCGAGCCTGTCGTGCGCTACGCGTTCACGGACGACGACATCCGCCACCTGCGGATCGGGATCTGGGGCGCCGCCCAGCTGACCGAGGCGATGGGAGCGAAGCTGATCTACTCGTCGCACTCGAAATGGGTGGCCTACGAGCCTGGCCGGCGCGGCGACCGGACGAGCTTCATGGACGACGCCGACGCCTGCGGCTGGGGGCCCGGGCAGTCGCAGCCGGTCTCGTTCCACATCATGGGGAGTGCTCGCATGGGCGGCTCGGAGCACGACTCGGTCTGCGACCCGAGCGGCCAGACCTGGAATGTGCGCGACCTGTACGTGTGCGACGCGTCGGCCTTCCCGACCGCCACTGGCGCGAACCCGATGGTCACGATCGAGGCGCTCGCGCACATGAACGCCCGCGGGCTGGCGGCGAGGCTGGCCTGAGCGCCGCTACCAGCTGACCAGCTTCCAGATCTCCGGCAGGCGGGTGGCCTCGTCCGCGCCCACCTCCGTGAAGAGCGCCAGCGCGCGCTTGAGGTGCTCCATCGACTCTCCGCTGCGGCCGGCGGCGTGGTGGAGGTCGGCCAGGTTGTTCTCGAGCGCGGCCTCGCGGTGGCGATCGCCCGATTCGGCGCACAGCGCCAGCGCCCGCTCGGTCAACTCGAGCGCACGCGCGGGCTCGCCGGCATCGCGGGCCACGAGCGCCAGGTTGTTGAGCGCGGCGGCTCGCGCCGCCGGGTCCCCGAGCCGCTCCGCGAGCGCGAGGCTCCGCTCGAGCTCGGCCCGGGCGGGCTCGAGGCGGCCCGAGCCGCGGGCGAGCACGCCGAGCAGGTTGTGCGCCTGGGCCTGGGCGCGGTCGTCGGCGGCTGTTTCGGCGAGCGCGAGCGCCTCCTCGGCGAGCTCCTCGGCCCGCGCGGACCGGCCCGCCTGTTGGAGCGTCAGGCTCAGGTCGGCGAGGATGCGGGCACGCAGCCCGTCCTCACCGGGGGCGAGCACCTCGAGCGCCACCGCGAAGCGCGCCTCGGCCCGCTCCCACTCGCCGCGGCGCTGGTACACGCCGCCCAGCTTGTGCTCTCGCCGCGCGACCGCTCCGGCGTCGCCGTGGGCGGCCGCGCTTTCATAGCTCGCAAGCGCGCCGGTGTAATCGCCGACGAGCGTGCGCAGGTCCCCGATGCGCTCGTGCAGGCCGGCCGTGTCCTGGTGGCCGAGAGCGAGCGCGGCGTCGAAGTGCTCAAGTGCGTCCGCGTGGGCGAGCAGCGACGCCGCCTGCTCGCCCGCCAGGCGATGCTGCTCCGCCGCCCCGGCCAAGTCGCCCGACAGGCGCAGGTGCTGTGCCACCAGCGCCGCGCGCTCGGGGCCACGAGTCGACCGCGAGATCGCGTCCGCCACGCGCGCATGGAGCAGCCGGCGCCGGGCCTGGCCGACGTCCTCGTACACGAGCGTGCGCAGCTTCTCGTGTGTGAAGTCGTAGGTCGGCTCGGGGCCCGCGAGCTCCCGCACCAGGCCACGGCCCATGAGCTCGTCGATCCCCTCGGCCGCCTCCTCGTCGCTGCGACCGCTCGCGACCCGCACGGAGTCGAGGTCGAACGACCTCCCCATGACGGCGGCCGTCTCGAGCAGCTGGCGCCCCATCGCCCCGAGCCCGCCGAGCCGGGCCTCGAGCAGTCCGCGCATCTCGTGGGGCAGCGGCTCCTCCGCCGGCTCTCCGCCCGCGCGCACCACCGCGAGGTACTCGGCCACGAAGAGCGGCAGGCCCTCGCTCTCGACATAGATCCGCCGCACGAGCTCCGGCGCCGCGGACGGCTGCACCGCATCCACGAGCACGGCCACCTCGCTCTCGTCCAGGCGCTCGAGCCTCACGACGGTGGCCGCCCCCTCGCGCGCGAGCTCGGTGACGAGCCGGCGGAGCCGGTGCCCGGGCGGGATGCCCTCACTGCGCCAGCCGAGCACGAGGAGCAGCGGCCGGCCGCGAAGCCGGCGACCGAGGTAGCCGAGCGCGTCGAGGGTGGCCTCGTCGGCGGCGTGGACATCGTCGACGACCACGAGGCCGGGCGCCGGTCCGCGGCAGGCGGCGGCGAGCACGGCGGCCACGCCCTCGAGCAGCCGGGCCTGCGCCCCGGGGCCGCTGAGTGAGACCGGCGCCGGTGGCTGCGCGTGCAGCGATGCGAGCTCCGGCAGGAGCAGCGAGGCATCCGCAAGGCGTTGAGGTGGGACCGCCTCCGCCAGTGCATCCGGCGCTACCCGGAGCGCCTCGCCCAGCAGGTCCACCATCGGGCCGTAGGGGAGCCCCGCCTCGTCGTCGTGGCAGCGTGCGGCGAGCATCGCGCCCTCCTGCGCCGCGACGCTCGCGCCGAGCTCCCGGCCGAGACGTGTCTTCCCGATCCCGGCCTCGCCCTCGATCACGGCGAGCCTGCCGTCCGGGAGCGCCGCGCGCCACGAGGCGACCAGCGCCGCCAACTCATCCGCGCGCCCGACGAACGGCAGCTCGGAGGGCGTGACCGGGGCCGAGGCGGCGGCCGCGGGGCTCGGTGCGCTCGGCGCCGCGGGCGCCGGTGCCCCCTCGCTCACCTGCTCGAACAGCGCCGCCGTCTCCTCGACCGGCGCCACGCCCAGCTCCTCGCTGAGCGTCCTGACGCAGTCGCGGTACTGGGTGAGGGCCGCTGCCCGGTCTCCGTTCAGCGCGTAGAGCCGGATCAGCTCGCGGTGCGCGGGCTCGTGGAGCGGATCGAGCTCGAGCCAGCGGCGGGCGTGGGGGATGGCGCGCGCGTGGTCGCCCCGCTCCCGTAACACCGCGACGAGGCGGCCGAGCGCCGAGGCGAGCTCGCGGCGCAGAAGGTCCGCCTCGTACATGTGCCAGGCGTCGAACTCGGGGCTGTCACGGATCGAGAACCCCTCGAGCAGCTCGCCGCCGTAGAGCTGGATCGCCGCCCCGAGCTCGTCCGGCGAGGCCCCATCCGCCGTGAGCGAGCGAAAGCGGCGCACGTCGATCTCGAGGCCGTCGCCGGCCCGCAGGGCCACGCTGTCGGCAACGGTCTCGATCCACTCCTCACCGATCGATCTGCGCAGCGCCGAGAGCGTGCGGCGCAGCGCCCCGCGCGCGTGCTCGGGGTCGTGCGCCGGCCACAGGAGCTCGCAGAGCGCCTCGCGCGAGCGGGGCCGCTCGGCCAGCGCGAGGTGCGCGAGCAGCGCTGTCGCCTTGCGCGTGTCGAAGGCCACCGGCTCGCCGTCACGTGCCACGCGTGGTGGGCCGAGCAGGGTGATCTCCAGAGCCGGCGACGTCGCTTGTTGCGTGGGGGCGACGAGATCGAGTGCCGGATCCTGAGCCAGGATCGCCGCCTGAAGTGTGCGCAGCTCCGCGCCGGGCTCGACGCCGATCTCGTCCACCAGCGTCTGGCGTGCACGGCGGTAGGCCTCGAGCGCCTCGGCCTGCCGGCCGCAGCGGTAGAGGGCGAGCATCAGCTGGGCGTGCAGGCGCTCACGCAGGGGCTGTGTGGCAACGGCTGCCTCGAGCTCGCCGACGAGGTCCGCGTCACTCCCAAGCGCGAGGTCGGCCTCGATCCGCTCCTCGAACGCCACGAGGCGCCGCTCCTCCAAACGCGCGATCTCCGGCTGCGCGAACGCCTCATATGCGAACTCGGCCAGCGGCTCCCCACGCCACAGGTCGAGCGCCTGCCGGAAGGCGGCGGCCGCGGCGGCCGGGTCGTCGTCGGCGGCGAGCGCCCGACCGTGGTCCAGCAACTGCTCGAAGCGGTCGACGTCGAGCTCACCCTGGCGGATACGTAGCCGGTAGGCGCCTCGTTCCGCCTCGAGTCGCCCGTCGTGGCCGAGCGCGCGGCGCAGCCCGGACATCTGGTTCTGCAACATCTTGTTGGCGGTGGGCGGGGGCGATTCACCCCAGAGCTCCTCCACCAGGCGCTCGGTCGGGACGAGCTCGTTCGCCCGCAGCAACAGCAGCGCAAGCACCGCACGCTGCTGCCCGGACCTGACCGCGATCTCCGACCCACGGTCGTCGGCCACCTCGAGCGGGCCAAGCAGACGGAAGTCCAACCTGCGGCGAACGTAGCAGCGGTCGATCGGCTCCGCAATCGGCGCGGTGGCCCGGCAGCCATCTGCTGTTACGGCGAAATGGGCGCCCGATTACCGAGGGGGCGGAGGCTGTTCCCCGATCGACCGCATCGGGCGGTCGCCCAGAGCAAGGAGCTCACATGACTCGCACCTTCAGGACCTCGAGGCTCGCCGTGGCGCTGGGTGTTGCAGCGCTCGCCGGCGCGGCGCTCGCGCCCGCCGCGACCGCCATCCCGTACGAGGACCTGCGCTCGCCGGACACCCGCGATGCGGCGTCTACGCAGGACCTGCGCTCGCCGGACACCGTCGACGCCGCGAGCGCGGCGGGCGATCCCGCGCGCGTTGTGCCGCGCGCGGCCCCGATCGCGGGATTGGCCGGCGACGGGGCCCAGGACCTGCGCTCGCCGGACGCCGTCGACGCCGCCCGCGCGGCGGCCGATCCGACGCGCGTGGTGCCGCCTGCGTCCTCAATCGCGGCCTCGGCGGCGGACGAGTATCAGGCTCTGCGCGCGCCCGAAGGCTCCCACGGCACGCCCGTCCTGGCGGCAACGCAGGACCTGCGCTCGCCGGACACGCGCGACGCGGCCACCGGCTCTGGCCCGACGACGGCTGCGCAGCCGCTGGCGGACACGTCGCCCGCGTCCGACGGGTTCGACTGGACGTCGGCCGCCATCGGTGCGGCTGCCGGCGCGGGCCTGCTGCTGGTCCTGATCGCCGCGTTCACCGGCACGGGCAAGCTCGGCCGGCGCTCGATCCCGACTCGTGGTCAGAGCACCGCGAGCGCCTGACCCATCTGGTCCTCCGGTGTGATCGCGCCGCCCCGCGCGCCCCGGCGCGGGGCGGCGCCGTAACGATCCCCGGACGGGCGGCTGAGAGCGTGACCCAATGAACGGTGGCGCGGGACGAGAGTCGCGGAGAGAATGGCCATGATGCGACTGAGCTCGCGCGGCCCTGCGCGGCTGGCCTGGACGCTCTGTGGACTCGCCACGGCGGCGACCCTGCTCGCCTCGGTGCTCCGGATCCTGACCGCCGGAGCGAGTCACGACGTGCCGGCTGATCTCGACGTTGGGACAGGCGACCTGGTGTGGCCCCTCGCGGTGCTCGGATTCGCCTTCGTCGGCGCGCTGGTCGCCTCGCGGCAGCCTGGCAACGCGGTCGGGTGGATCTTCTGCGGCGGCGCGTTGGCCTTCAGCCTCTCGGGACTTGCGGAGTCTTATGCCGTCTACACGCTGTTCGCCGATCCAGGCGGACTGCTCGGGGGCGGCGAGACGATGGCCTGGATCTCCGTGTGGGTCTGGGTGCTTGGCGGAGTTCCCCTGATCGCGTTGTTCCCGTTGCTCTTCCCAAACGGAAAGCTATTGTCCCCACGCTGGCGACCCGTGGTTTGGGCCGCTATCGCAGCGCTCGTGAGCCTCGCCGTCGGCATCGCGTTCGCTCCCGGCCCGTTTGATGACTTCCCCGAAGTCGAGAACCCGTACGGAGTGGGGGGTGCAGCCGGCGACGCCTTCAGCGCCATGCAGGGACTTGGCTGGTTGCTGCTGATCCTCTCGCTCATCGCGGCGGCGACCTCCCTGGTCCTGCGCTTCCGCCGGTCTCACGGGGTCGAGCGGCTCCAGCTCAAGTGGGTCGCGGCGGCCGGCGTGGTCCTCGTCGCCTGCTTCCTGCTCTGGGAGGTCTGGGAAGGCATGGCGCCGCTCGGCATCGTGGCGATGGCTGTCGCGGCGGGCATCGCGATCCTGCGCCACCGCCTCTACGACATCGACGTCGTGATCAACCGCACGCTGGTCTACGGCGCGCTCACCGCGACGCTGGCGGCGACCTACGTGGGGCTGGTGCTGCTGCTGCAGCTGGTGCTGAGCCCGGGATCGGATCTTGCGATCGCGGGCTCGACACTGGCGGTGGCAGCGCTCTTCCGGCCCGCCCGCTCGCGTATCCAGGCAGCGGTTGACCGGCGCTTCTACAGGAATAAGTACGACGCGCAGCGCACGCTCGAGGGCTTCGCCGGCCAATTGCGCGACGAGGTCGAGCTCGACTCGCTCAGCGCGGCGCTGCGCAAGGTCGTGGCGGAGACCATGCAGCCCGCTCACGTGTCGCTGTGGCTGAGGCCTGACCGATGACTGCTCCGCGCCTGGCCTGGGGCAGCGCCGCGCTGGCGGTGCTCGTGCTCGTCGCCGGCTGGGGCCTCTCGCTTGCGGGCTCGAGCCTCGAGGCCAGCACGCTCTCGGCACTCGTAGCCGCGATTGTGATCGGGTTTGCGGGGGTGGGAGCGCTGATCGCGTCGCGCCACCCCGGCAATCTGATCGGTTGGCTCTTCTGCGGCATCGCCGTGGCGGGGTCGTTCATGAGCCTCTCGCGCGGGTACGCGGAATACTGGCTCGACGGCGAGGCCGCGTCCACGAGCCTCGGGGAGCTGGCGGCTTCCTATGGCGACGTCAGCTGGGTTCCCGCCATCCTCCCCGCCGCGACCTTCCTCCTGCTCCTCTTCCCGAACGGTCGCCTGCCTTCGCGCCGCTGGCGGCTAGTCGCGTGGTGCGCGGGGCTCGGGATCGCACTGGTCTTCGTCGGTGACTTCACCAGCCCCGGCCCGCTGGAGGACTACCCGGAGGTCGTGAACGCGTACGGCGTCGACAGCCCCGTGCTCGATCTGATCGAAGGGATCGGTGCGCTCCTCCTCCTCGTCGCCCTCGTCGGCTCGCCGCTGTCACTCGTCGTCAGATATCGGCGCGCCGGCCGCGACGAGCGCCAGCAGATCAAGTGGCTCGCGCTGGCCGGGTGCCGTGGCCGCCGCCACCTTCATGATCGCCGTCGTCGCCTGGGACCTCCTGACGGAGCCGGTGGCGAACGCCGCGATCATGCTCAGCGTCGTCGCGCTGCCGGTGGCCGCGGGCGTCGCGATCCTGCGCCACCGCCTCTACGACATCGACGTCGTGATCAACCGGACGCTGGTCTACGGCGCGCTGACGGCCACCCTGGCCGGCGCGTACGTCGGGAGCGTGCTGCTGCTGCAGCTCGTGTTGAGCCCGTCGTCCGATCTGGCGATCGCCGCCTCCACGCTGGCGGTGGCGGCGCTGTTCCGGCCTGCGCGCTCGCGTATCCAGGCGCTCGTCGACCGGCGCTTCTACCGGCGAAGGTACGACGCGCAGCGGACGCTCGAGGCCTTCGCTGGCTCGTCTGCGCGACGAGGTCGAGCTGCCGGCGCTCAGCGCGGCGAGCTGCGCGACCGTCGTCCACGAGACCATGCAGCCCGCCCACGTGTCCTTGTGGCTGCGCGGTCCAGAGGTCGGCCGGTGAACCGCCGCGCCGAGCTCTTTGCCTGGGGGCTCGTCGGCCTGGCGTTCGCGAGCATCCTGGCAGCGCCCGTCGTCGAGATGGCCGCTGGCGGCAAGTCTCTCGGCGACGCCCTCGGGAATGTCGCCGACATCGGTCTCGTCTTCTCGATCTGCTTCCCCGTGCTCGGCGCCTTCGTTGTCCGTCAGCGCGGCAGCCACGCCGTCGGATGGCTGCTGTGCGGCATCGGCGTCTCGATCGCGCTGCACAACCTCGTCGACACCTGGCAGAGCACAGCGCACGACAACCCCGGGTCGCTTCCCTGGGGGGACTTCGCCCACTGGGTCGGAATGTGGCTGTGGTTCCCCGGTTGGGTGGCTGTCACGACACTCCTGCCCACGCTCTTTCCGGACGGGCGGCCGACCGGGCGTCGCCGGCGGCTGGCCTGGGTGGACGCGCTGGGCGTCGCGGCGGTGACGGTCGCCTTCGCTGGGGTCACCTGGCCGCTGCGTGGGATCTACGACGAGTCGGGCAACGGCCCGCCGTCCGTGGCCGTCGTGTACACGGCCGGCGTCCTCGTGGTTGCGCTGCTCACGTTCGTCTCGCTTGGATCCCTCGTGGCTCGCTATCGCTGCGCCGACCCGGTCCTGCGTCGCCAGATCGCCTGGGTCGTCTACGGCGCCACCGTGGCCGTGCTGATGTCCGTGATCGGCGCCGTGCCCAGCGTGAGCTCGATCTTCCAGGTCCTGGAGGCCCTTGCGATCGTTGGGGGCCTCGCGGTCGCGATGTTCCGCTACGAGCTCTACGACATCGGGGTCGTCGTCAACCGCACACTTGTCTACGGCGCCTTGACCGCGACGCTGGCAGCCACGTACCTCGGGAGCGTGCTGCTGCTGCAGCTGGTCCTGAGCCCGTCCTCCGACCTCGCGATCGCTGCGTCGACCCTTGCGGTGGCGGCGCTGTTCCGGCCGGCGCGGTCGCGCATCCAGGCGCTGGTTGATCGGCGCTTCTACCGGAGCAGGTATGACGCGGCCCGGACCCTCGAGCGGTTCGGGGCGCGACTGCGCGAGGAGGTCGATCTCGACGCCCTCGGCGGCGAACTGCGTGGCGTGGTGGCGGAGACCATGCGGCCCGCGCACGTCTCGCTCTGGCTGCGGGAGACGGGACGGTGAGCCGTCGCCGCGCTGCCCTGGTCGCCTGGTCGGTGTTCGCGGTCACCGCTGCGCTCGTCCTGACTTCCACGGTCCTCGCGATCGCCGATCCCAAGTCCGCGGGTCCGGTCGATCTCGGCCCCTCCGGGCCGACAGTCCACGATCGGGTGCCGGAGGTCGACGTCCCCTTCGCACTCGTCCAGGCGATCGTGTTCTTGGCGTTCGCCTTGGTGGGGGCGGTCGTGGCGGCGCGGCGTCCCCGCAATGCGGTCGGGTGGCTGTTCGGCGTCGCGGCGCTCTTCTTTGCGCTCGGTGAGGTCGCGAACGCGCTCTACTGGCAGATCGCGTTCGGCGACCCCCACGCGAGCGCCGCGGCCGATCTGCTGGCCTGGTTCGGGAACTGGTCCTGGATACCGGCCGTCCTGCCGGTGTGGAGCTTCATCCCCTTGCTGTTCCCGACTGGCGCGCCACCGAGCCCGCGCTGGCGCGTGGTGGGCTGGACGGCGGCTGTGGCAGGCGTGGTGGCGCTCGTGAGTACCGCTTTCACGCCCGGCCCCTTACGCGAACGCCGACTTCGGGTGGATCGACAACCCGCTCGGAATCGAAGGGCTCCCCCTCGGCACGCTCGCCGACGTCTCGTTCTGGGTCTGGGCAGCCGCGGCGCTGGCCGCGATCGCGTCGCTCGTGGTTCGCTACCGCCGCTCCCGCGGAATCGAGCGGTTGCAGCTCAGGTGGGTTGCCACGGCCGCCTGCGTGCTGCTCCTGAGCTTCGTCGCCAACGGAGCGCTGAGCCCCTGGCTCGGCGACGCGGGCTGGTTCCTCATGCTGTTCGGCCTTCTGGCAATGGCGGGTGCGGTGGCGATCGCCCTGCTGCGCTACCGCCTCTACGACATCGACGTCGTCATCAACCGCACGCTCGTCTACGGCGCGCTGACGGCGACGCTGGCGGGCGCGTACGTGGGCAGCGTGCTGCTGCTGCAGCTCGTGTTGAGCCCGGGGTCGGACCTGGCGATCGCCGGCTCGACGCTCGCGGTGGCCGCGCTGTTCCGCCCGGCTCGCGCGCGCATCCAGGCCGCCGTGGACCGGCGCTTCTACCGGCGCAGGTACGACGCGCAGCGCACGCTGGAGTCGTTCGCCGGTCGCATGCGCAACCAGGTGGCCCTCGACGCGATCGCCGTCGAGCTGCGGACTGTGGTCGCGGAGACGATGCAGCCCACGCACGTGTCCCTGTGGGTGCGGGGCCGATGAGCACGCCGCACGTCGAGCCGGAGTGGGCGATGGTCACGGTCCTGTTCGTCGACATCCGCGGCTTCACCGCCTTCGCCGACCGAAGCACGGCCCGCGAGGCAGTCGACTATCTGAACGAGTTCTTCGACCTGGCCGTGCCTGTCGTGCAGAAGCACGGCGGGCAGGTCAACAAGCTGCTGGGCGACGGCCTGCTCGCGGTGTTCAGCGCTCCAGATCACGCCGACCGGGCGCTGGCGGCCGCGACCGGTCTGCTCAACGCCGTGGACGGGCGCTGCCGGGTCGGAATCGGCGTCAACTCGGGCCTGGTGCTCATAGGGACGATCGGCGCCGGGGACGTGGTCGAGCTCGGCGTCGTCGGCGACCCCGTGAACGTGGCCGCGCGCGTGCAGGACGCCACGCGCGAGCTCGGCGAACCGCTGCTCTTGACCGAGGCGACGCGGGTGTTGCTCGATGCCGAGCCCGACATGGAGCCTCGCGGCGCGCTCGAGCTGCGCGGCAAGTCAGAGGCAACGCCGGTCTATTCCGTAACGCTTCCTGGACGCCGGCGCCGTACAAAGGAGATCGCATGACGGCTCTGACCAGACCCTTCCGGCGCAGGTTCCTGGGACGCCGGCGCGCGGCGGCCGAGTCGGAGCCGCGGGAACAGGCGGCCACGCATGCCGAGGCCCCTCCCGAGCAGGCGCCCGTCGAGATCGCGCCGAACGACCCGCTGCTCGCCTACTTCCAGTCCGCCGCCGAGGCCGTCGACATCGAGGCGCTCGAGCTCGACTCGCCGGCACTGAGCGAGCTCAAGGCGGCCGGCGTCAAGCTGGCCGTGCCGCTCGTAAGCCAGGGCGAGCTGATCGGCGTGCTCAATCTCGGCCCGCGACTGTCCGAACAGGAGTACTCCTCGGACGACCGTAAGCTGCTCGACAACCTCGCCGCCCAGGCCGCGCCGGCGCTGCGGGTTGGCCAGCTCGTGCGCGAGCAGGAGGCCGAGGCCGCCACCCGGCAGCGCTTCGAGCAGGAGCTCGAGGTCGCCCGGCTGATCCAGCAGAACTTCCTGCCCAAGGAGCTGCCCGACCTGCCCGGCTGGCAGGTGTCCGCGTATTACCGCCCCGCCCGCGAGGTGGGTGGGGACTTCTACGACGTGATCCCGCTGCCCGACGGCCGCGTGGCCTTCGTGGTCGGCGACGTGACCGACAAGGGCGTGCCTGCGGCGCTCGTCATGTCGGCCACCCGCAGCGTGCTGCGCGCATCAGCCCAGCGCCTGATCGAGCCCGGCGCCGTGCTCGAGCGCGTCAACGAGCACCTGTGCCCGGACATGCCCGAGAAGATGTTCGTGACCTGCCTGTACGGGGTCCTCGACCCCGCGAGCGGGCTGCTCCGGTTCGCCAACGCGGGGCATGACCTGCCGAAGGTCAAGACCGCCGAAGGCGTGCTCGAGCTGCGCGCCCGCGGTATGCCGCTCGGCCTGATGTCCGGCATGTCCTACGAGGAGAAGGAGACGCTGCTCCAGCCCGGCGACAGCGTGCTGCTCCACTCCGACGGCATCGTCGAGGCGCACGACCCGGAGCGCGACATGTTCGGCTCCCCGCGGCTCAACGAGACGGTCGCACGGACCCCGGGCGGGCAGCGGCTGATCGACCAGGTGATCGAAGAGCTCGAGGCCTTCACGGGCCCAGACGCCGAGCAGGAGGACGACATCACGATGGTCACGCTCGAGCGTTCCGCGGGCGCGGCAAGGCTCGCCGCCTCGGCCAACGGCAGCGTGCTCGACGAGTTCGAGCTGGACAGCGCGCCGGGCAACGAGCGCGAGGCGACCGAGCGGGTCGAGCGCGCGCTCGCGGGCGTCGATCTCGACGCGGCTCGCCTCGAGCGGCTCAAGACCGCGGTCGCCGAGGCCACGATGAACGCGATGGAGCACGGCAACGAGTACCGGCCCGACCGGCCGGTCTCGATTCGCGTGCTGCGCGCGGCCGACGCCGTGCGCGTGCAGGTCAGTGACCTCGGCGCCGCCGGGGAGCTCCCGCCCGCCGAGATCCCCGACCTGGAGGCGAAGCTCGCGGGGCGCCAGAGGCCCCGCGGCTGGGGCCTCTTCCTGATCGAGAAGATGGTCGACGAGGCGCGCGAGACGGGCGAGGGGGGCCGCCACACCCTCGAGCTCGTGATGCGCCTGCAAGGAGGCGACGATGCCCACGCGTGAGCTCGAGGTAACCGTGCGACGGCGGGAGGGCGCGGCGGTCATCGACCTCGCCGGCGACGTCGACGCCTCCGCCGAGGCCGCCCTGCAGCGCGGCTACGACGAGGCGGCGACGGGCGACGGGCCCGTGATCCTGAACTTCGCCGGCGCCGACTACATCAACAGCACCGGCATCGCCCTGATCGTGGGGCTGCTCGCACAGGCTCGCGCGCGCGGGATCGACATCACCGCCTGCGGGCTGTCCGACCACTACCGCGAGATCTTCGAGATCACGCGGCTGGCCGACTTCATGAGGATCGCTGACAACGAGGACGGCGCCGTGAAAGGCGCGGAAAGGACCGACGATGCCTGACGCGGCGACCATTTTCGAGGTGCGCGAGGCGTCGCCCCTTGTGCGCGTGATCGACATAACGGGCGACATCACCGCGGCCAGCGAGGACGTGCTGATGGACGCGTACGGCCGAGCCAGCGGTGACAGCGTGCGAGCGATCGTGCTCAGCTTCGAGGGGCTGGACTACATGAACAGCGGCGGCATCGGCCTGCTGGTGACACTGCTGGTCCGCGCCCAGCGCCAGCGTCAGCGCGTCCTCGCCTACGGCCTGTCCGACCACTATCGGCAGATCTTCGAGCTCACGCGCCTCGACGAGGCCGTCGGGATCCACGAGAGCGAGGCCGAGGCAGTGGAGGCGGCGCGATGAGCAGCGAGGAGAACTGGGCCAGAGACATTTCGCGGCTGACCGTCGAGCAGGCGCCCGAAGGGGCGCTCAACCTGAACGTCGAGGGCCGCCGGCTCACGTCGCCGATCCAGGGCTTCGGGAAGATGTGGCAGAAGACCTACCGGGTGCGCCTGCCCGCCGACCGCGTCCCGGCTGCCGAGCTGATCGCCACCTGGAAACAGCGCTTCCCGGACTTCTGGCCGGACGGCAACCGCTTCTACGCGCCGCTGACCGGGATCGCGCCCGGCGAGGTCGCGCTGCTCAACATGACCCTGCCCGGCCGCATGAAGCTCTCCACGGGCGTGATGGTGCTCTACGCGGACGAGGAGTCGTTCACCCTGATGACCCCGCAGGGCCACATGTTCGCGGGCTGGATCACCTTCAGCGCGGCCGAGACGAGCGGCGAGACCGTAGCCCAGGCCCAGGTGCTCATGCGCGCCAGCGATCCGATCTACGAGCTCGGGCTGGCGTTCGGCGGCCACCGCCAGGAGGACCGCTTCTGGCAGCACACCCTCACCGAGCTCGCGGCCGCGTTCGGCCACGAGGCCGAGGTCGACACGCAGGTCGTTTGCGTCGACACGAAGCGGCAATGGTCGAGGTGGAGCAACGTCTGGCAGAGTGCGGCGATCCGCTCGACGCTCTACACACTCGGGGCGCCCGTCCGACTCTTCCAGCGCGACCGCCCGGTTGGCTGAGGCCGGCCCGGCCACCGTCGTCGGCTCAGGGCCGAACGGGCTCGCGGCGGCGATCGTGCTCGCCGCGGCCGGCCGCAGCGTCACCGTGCTCGAGGGCGAGGACAGCCTCGGCGGCGGTTGCCGCTCCGCCGAGCTGACCCTCCCCGGGTTCGTGCACGACACCTGCTCGACGGTGCATTCGCTGGCGCTCGTGTCGCCGTTCCTCAGCGGGCTGCCGCTCGCCCGCCACGGGTTCGAGCCGGCGCACCCGGAGGCGCCGCTCGCGCATCCGCTCGACGATGGGTCGGCGGTGCTGTTGGAGCGCGCGGTCGAGGAGACCGCCCGCGGCTTGGGGACGGACGAGTCCGCCTACCGGCGCCTGTTCGGGCCGCTCGTGCGGGAAGCCGAACCGCTCTTGAGGCAGCTGCTCGGCCCGCTGCGGCCACCGCGCCGTCCGCTGCTGCTGGGGCGCTTCGGCATGAGTGGGATCCGCTCGGCCGTCGGGCTGGCCCGCGCCCGTTTCGAGGGCGAGCGCGCCCGGGCCCTGTTCGCCGGCTGCGCCGCCCACTCGATACTCCCGCTGAGCGCCCCCGCCAGCGCGGCGTTCGGCCTCGTCCTGGCCCTTAGCGGCCACGCCGTCGGCTGGCCGGTGGCGCGGGGCGGGTCGCAGCGCCTCGCCGACGCGCTCGCCGCACACCTGCGCGAGCTGGGCGGCACCGTCGAGACCGGGCGCCGCGTTGTGTCGCTCGACGAGCTGCCGGCCGGCGCCGTGCTCCTCGACGTCACTCCCCGGCAGCTGCTCCGCCTGGCCGGTGAGCGTCTGCCGCGCCGCTACCAGCGCGGGCTGACGCGCTACCGCTACGGCGCCGGCGTGTTCAAGCTCGACTGGGCGCTCGACGGCCCGATCCCGTGGACTGCGGCGGAGGCCGCCCGTGCCGGCACCGTGCACCTCGGCGGAACCCTGGACGAGATCGCCGCGGCCGAGGAGGCGGTCGCGCGCGGCGGGCATCCAGAGCGGCCCTTCGTACTGCTCGTCCAGCCGAGCTTGTTCGACCCCTCGCGCGCGCCTCCGGGAAAGCACACCGCCTGGGCCTACTGCCACGTTCCCAACGGCTCGACCCGCGACATGACGCACGCCATCGAGGCCCAGGTCGAGCGCTTCGCGCCCGGCTTCCGCGACCTGGTCCTGGCCCGCTCCGCGATGGACACGATCGAGGTCGAACGGCGCAACCCCAACTACGTGGGCGGGGACATCATCGGCGGGCGGCAGGACCTGCGCCAGCTCTTCACCCGGCCGGTCGCGCGCCCGGTCCCATACTCGACCCCGCTCCCGGGCGTCTTCCTCTGCTCGTCCTCCACGCCCCCCGGCGGCGGCGTGCACGGCATGTGCGGCTACTGGGCCGCCCGCGCGGCGCTTCGCGCCTGAGGGAACTTCTCCGCGCCCTGCACATGGAGATCAGGCCGCCCGAAGGCGGTCTCAGAGCACGCAGCTTCGCGATGCCCGAGCAACTCCGCACTCTCTCGCACGAGCGAGTCACGCGGCGGCTCGGCGCCCTCCGCGGCGCGACCCTCGCGGAGCTCTTGCGCCGCTGCCGCCTGCTCTTGAGCGAAGCGGTCTGACGGTATCCTCGGGCGCCGTGACCCCACAGCGCGATCTGTTCGCGAACTTCGAGCGCATGCGGCGCGAGATCGACGAGCTGTTCGGCGACGTCTTCGAGCGCCAGACGGGCCTCCGCGGCCGTGGCTTCTCGCCCTCGGTGGACGTGTACTACGCGGATGATCCGCCGCGGGCGGTCGTCAAGGCCGATCTCGCCGGCGTGGACATCCAGGACGTGGCGCTCGAGATCCGCGGCCGGCAGCTCCTGATCGCGGGCGAGCGCCGGCCGACCGCGGCCACCGGGAGGCTCTACCAGCAGATCGAGATCGAGCACGGGCCGTTCCGCCGGCTGGTCGAGCTGGGCGCCGAGGTCGAGGCCGACGCCGCCCGCGCGTCCTACGACGACGGCATCCTCGCGGTGGAGATCCCGCTCGCCCGGCCGGACCAGAGCGCGCGGCGGGTCCCGATCGAGGAGGGCTGATGAGCATCCACATCCCGTCCTCGAATGGCGAGCCCGTCGAGCCCGCCATCAAGACCGCGCTGCCGGACGCGCTGCCAATCCTGCCGCTGCGTGACAGCGTTCCGTTCCCGGAGACGCTCACGCCGCTCGCCATCGGGCAGGAACGCTCGATAGCGCTCATCAACGACGCGCTCGCCGGTGACCGCATGCTCGCGATGGTCGCCTCGCGGGACCCCGAGGTCGAGGAGCCGGGGCCCGAGGACCTCTACGCGGTCGGCGTCGCGGGCGTGGTGGCCCGGATGCTGAAGGTTCCCGACGGCACCCTCCGCATCCTGGTACACGGCGCCCAGCGGGTCGACCTGAAGGAGTTCACCTCCACCCACCCCTATTTGGTGGCGCGGATCGAGGAGGCCCCGGACATAGTCACGCCGTCCGCGCAGCTCGAGGCTCTCCACCGCAACGTGCAGAGCACCTTCTCGCGGATCATCGAGGAGGTGCCATACCTGCCCGAGGAACTGCAGGTGGCTGTGGCGAATCTCGACGATCCCGCCGAGCTCGGGCACATGATCGCGGGTGCGCTCAGGATCAAGACCGACGAGAAGCAGGCGCTGCTCGAGGAGCGCGACGTGACAAAGCGGCTGCGCATGCTCTCCGAGCTGCTCGCACGCGAGCTCGAGGTCGTCGAGATCGGGACCAAGATCCAGACGCAGGTCCAGTCGGAGATGGAGAAGGGCCAGCGCGAATGGTTCCTGCGCCAGCAGATGAAGGCGATCCAGGAGGAGCTCGGCGAGTTCGACGAGCAGGAGCTCGAGGCGCAGGAGCTCCGCCGGCAGCTCGACGAGGCGGACCTGCCCGAGGAAGCCCGGAAGCAGGCCGAGCGCGAGCTGGGGCGCTTCGAGCGACTGCCTCCGCAGGCCGCCGAGCACGGCGTGATCCGCACGTACCTCGAATGGCTGGCGTCGCTGCCCTGGTCGAAGTCGACGACGGACAACCTCGACCTGAAGCACGCGCGCGAGGTGCTCGACCGCGACCACTACGACATCGAGGAGGTCAAGGACCGCATCCTCGAGTTCCTCGCAGTCCGCAAGCTCAAGCCCGACGCACGCTCCTCGATCCTGTGTTTCGTCGGCCCGCCCGGCGTGGGCAAGACATCACTCGGCAGGTCGATCGCCGACGCCATGGGGCGGGAGTTCGAGCGCATCTCGGTTGGGGGCGTGCGCGACGAGTCCGAGATCCGGGGCCACCGGCGCACCTACATCGGCGCCATGCCGGGGACGATCGTGCGCGCGCTGCGCGACGCGGGCTCGAACAACCCGGTCTTCATGATCGACGAGATCGACAAGATGGGCGCGGACTTCCGCGGCGACCCGGCGAGCGCGATGCTCGAGGTGCTCGACCCCGAGCAGAACTCGACCTTCCGCGATCACTACCTCGACCTGCCGTTCGACCTGTCGAGCTGCTTCTTCATCTGCACGGCCAACCTGCTCGACCCGGTCCCGCCCGCGCTGCGCGACCGCATGGAGGTCATCGAGCTGTCCGGCTACACCCATGAGGAGAAGCGCGAGATCGCGAAGCGCTACCTCGTGCCGCGCCAGATGGAGCGGAACGGGCTGGGGCGCTCGAAGATCGAGTTCATCGACGAGGCGCTCGACCTCATCATCGACGGCTACACGCGCGAGGCCGGCGTGCGCGGGCTCGAGCGCGAGATCGGCTCGGTCTGCCGCAAGGTGGCGCGCGAGTTCGCGGAGGGCAAGCGCCGCTCCAAGCGCACGATCAGGGCCGCGACCGTGACGGAGCTGCTGGGCAAGCGGCGCATCCAGCCGGACGCCCAGCGCCGCACCGGCGTGCCCGGCGTGGCCACCGGGCTGGCGTGGACGCCCGTCGGGGGAGACGTCCTGTTCGTCGAGGCGACCGCCTACCCGGGTGACGGCAAGCTCCAGATCACCGGGCAGCTCGGCGACGTCATGAAGGAGTCCGCGGCCGCGGCGCTCTCCTACGTGAAGACGGCCGCCGAGTCTTCGGACGACGGTGAGGTGTCGCCGGACTGGTTTCGCAAGCACGACATCCATGTCCACGTGCCGGCGGGCGCCATCCCAAAGGACGGCCCGAGCGCCGGCATCACGATGGCCACCGCGCTGGCCTCGCGGATCAGCGGCCGGCCCGTGCGCGCCGACACGGCCATGACGGGCGAGATAACCCTCACCGGCCAGGTGCTCCCGATCGGCGGCCTTAAGGAGAAGGCGCTTGCCGCCCAGCGCGCGGAGATCAAACGGCTGATCATCCCGCGCCGCAACGAGCCGGACATCGACGACATCCCGGCTCACCTGCGCAAGCGCCTGAAGTTCATCCTCGTAGACAGCGCCGACGAGGTGCTGGACGCCGCGCTCGAGCGCGGGAAACGCTCGCGACCGCGTGCGTCTTCTGGGGCCGGGTAGAGTGTCCGCAGCCGAAAGCGGATCGAGGAGAGCAATGGCATCAAACAAGAAGGCCTCAAAGGCGGAACGAGCGGCCGCCGCCGGCAAGGCCGTCCGCTCCAACCCCTACGTGCAGAAGGTCATGGACGACCCCGAGCTGCGTGAGAACCTCCGCAACGCCTTCGAGTCCGCCCGCAAGGCGTACGGGCGGATGAACGGCAAGAGCCCGGTCAAGGCCGTAACGGAAGACAAGAAGGTCCAGAAGGAGCTCAAGAACGCCGCCGACGCGCTGAAGGAGGCCGCGGGCTCGCTGCGCGAACCCGAGAAGAAGAAGGGCCGCTTTGGCAAGCTGCTCATGCTCGCCATCGTGGGCGGGATCGTGGCGCTCGTCGCGAGCGAGGGCCTGCGCAAGAAGGTCCTTGACGCGCTGTTCGGCGCCGAGGAGGAGTTCGAGTACACGGCGAGCACCACCCCGGAGCCGGCCGGCAGCACACCGCCCGGCGGCAACGAACCGCCGAGTACGGGCGAACCGGTGGAATCAACCACCTGAATTTCGACAAGGGCGCCTCCGGGCGCCCTTTTCGTTTGGCCTCGTTTTGACCGGGTAGCCCTCGAAGCAGAGGGAGATGCGACGTTGGTACCTGCTTCTCGCCCTGCCGTTCCTGGGGCTTCTCTACCCGCCGCTCTACGCGGCGGAGGACCCGGAGCTGTTCGGCTTCCCGTTCTTCTACTGGTACCAGTTCGCGTGGGTCCCGCTCACGGCCGGCCTGACTTACCTCGTCTATAGGAAGACACGCCCGGCCGAGCGCGCGCCCGCTCAAGGCAGCGGGAGGTTCAGGCGCACGTGAACGAGGGCTTTCCTGTCGACGGCGTTGCCATCGCCGTCTTCTGCGCACTGTTCGGTCTGGTGACCGTGCTCGGCTTCGTCGCCGCCCGCTGGAAGCGCGGCGACCTCAGCCAGCTCGACGAGTGGGGGCTCGGCGGGCGCCGTTTCGGCACCGTGATCACGTGGTTCCTGCTCGGCGGCGACCTGTTCACCGCCTACACGTTCATCGCGGTGCCGGCGCTCGTCTGGGCCGTGGGCGCGGGCGGCTTCTTCGCCCTGCCCTACACGATCCTCGTGTTCCCGCTCGTCTTCCTCGTCATGCCGCGACTCTGGGCGGTGGCTTCGAAGCACCGCTATGTGACCGCCGCTGACTACGTGAAGGGGCGCTACGCGAGCCGCGGTCTCGCCAGCGCCGTCGCGTTCACCGGCCTGCTGGCGACGATGCCCTACATCGCCCTCCAGCTCGTCGGCATCCAGTTCGTGCTCGGCGGGCTCGGGATCGAGGGCGAATGGCCGCTCGTGATCGCCTTCGCGATCCTCGCCGCCTACACGTACACGAGCGGCCTGCGCGCGCCGGCGATGATCGCGCTCGTCAAGGACACGCTCATCTACGCGACCGTGCTGGTGGCGATCATCTACATCCCGTCGAAGCTCGGCGGCTGGGACGCGATCTTCTCGTCCGCCTCCGAGGAGCTCCCGAATCGCGACACGCCCGGCGCCCTGATCCCGTCCGGGCGCCGACGCCCAGGTCGCCTACGCGACGCTCGCTCTCGGCTCGGCGATGGCGCTGTTCCTGTACCCGCACGCGCTGACCGCCGTGCTCAGCTCGCGCTCCCAGGACGTCGTGCGCCGCAACATGTCGCTCCTGCCGGCCTGGACCTTCCTGCTCGGCTTGATGGCGCTGCTCGGCTACATGGCGATCGCGGCGGGCCTCAACGTGAGCGAGCCGAACAACGCCGTGCCGGCGCTGTTTGTCGACATGTTCCCGTCCTGGTTCCTCGGCGTGGCGTTCGCGGCGATCGCGATCGGCGCGCTCGTGCCCGCGGCGGTGATGTCGATTGCGGCGGCCAACCTGTTCACGCGCAACGTCTGGAAGGAGTTCATCCGCCCGGACTGCTCCGACGCCGAGGAGTCGCAGGTCGCGAAGCTCGTCTCGCTCGTCGTCAAGGTGGGCGCGCTCGTGTTCGTGATCTTCCTGCCCACCCAGTTCGCGATCGACCTGCAGCTGCTCGGCGGCGTCTGGATGCTGCAGACGCTGCCCGCGGTGATGATCGCCCTCTATACGCGCTGGTTCCACCGCTGGGGCCTCCTGGCCGGCTGGGCCGTGGGCATGGTCTTCGGCACCTGGGTCGCGGCGTCACAGGACTTCGTGCCCGTGTGGGAGCTGCCGGTGCTGGGCGTGACCGCCTATACCGCGCTCGCCGCGCTCGCCGTCAATCTCGTGGTGGCGGTCGTCGTGACCGTCGTGCTCGGAGGGCGCGGCCGCGCCGACGACCTCGACGAGACCCGGCCACACGAGTACGACGAGCTCGAGGCCGAGGAGATCCGCGAGCCGGCGCCGCTGGTCGGAGCCGGCGCGCGCTGACCGATATCCGGCTGGCCAGCCAGCTAGCATGTGCCGCGAGGGATGGAAGCTGCGGCAACCGACGCACCGCGGAGGCTCGAGGGCGAGAAGGCCCAGCGGATCATCGCGGCAATGCGGACGAGCGTAGGCAAGCGCGGCGCCGCCGGTTCGACCTTCGACCACGTCGCCCGCGAGGCGGGCGTCTCGCGCGGGCTCCTGCACTACTACTTCGGCTCCAAGGAGCAGCTGCTGGTCGAGGTCGTGCGCCACGACTGCGAGGCCCGCAACCGCAACATGGACGACCGCCTCGCCAAGGCTGGGAGCGTCGACGAGATCCTCGACGCGCTCGTCGTCGGCCTCAACGAGTTCATCGAGGACGAGGAGGGCGGCCAGGCGGTCATCTACGAGATGCTCTCGGCCTCCCGCCACTCGGAGGAGATCCGGGCCGAGCTTGCCGAGCTCTACCGCCAGTCGCGCGAGCGGCTGGCCGGCTGGCTGCGGGTCAAGGAGCGCGAGGGCGCGATTCGTCTGCAGGCAGAGCCCGAGGCGATCGCCTCGATCCTCTTCTCGCTCGGAGACGGCTTCGGCATCCAGGTCCTGTCCGACCCGGAGTGGGGCCAGCAGGCCGCCTTCGAGCTGGGCGTGGCCACTGCGCGGCGCCTGCTCGGCGCGACGGACTAGTCAGCCGGCCTCGCTAGCCCGGCTCGTCGTGGCGGCTGAGCCAGTCGTCCAGATAGAGCCAGGTGGTGCGGCGCGCCGACATGCCGGTGAGCACGCCGAGGTGCCCGCCGGGCGCCGACTCGAGGCGCACCAGCGGTGCGTTCTCCAGCAGCGTGCCGACGTGATGGACGGCCGGCTCGGGGGCAAGCACGTCCGCCTTGCCCGCCACGGAGAGGACGGGCAGCCGCACGTCGCGCAGGTCGATCGTCTTGTCCGACAGGACGATCCGTCCGTCGGCCAGGTCGTTGACGCGGAAGAAGGCGTGGTAGAGCTGACCGAAGGTGCGCCCCGGGTAGGCGAGCATGTTGGCCATGTAGTCGTCGACCGCCTCCATCTGCGCCAGCGCCTCGCGGTCGTCCAAGTGGGTCGCGAGCCACAGCGGGCGGGTGGCGTAGCGATCGATCGACGTGAGCCGGAATCCGAGCGAGACGAGCGGCGCCGGCGCGCCCCCGAGCATGCGGTAGAGCGCCGTGCCGAGCGCGCCGCCGGTGAGCCGGCCGAGGCGGCGGATGGGTTCGAGGACGCGCACCTCGCGGAAGTCGAACGGGCTGCCGACGAGCGCGATCGAGCTCACCGGCAGGCCCGGCTCGCCCGCCTCGGCAAGCAGCAGCATGATCCCGCCCAGGCACCAGCCGACGGGCTGGACCGGCGCGCCGCCGGCGTCCTCGGACACCGCCCGAATCGCGGCCGGCAGCACGTCCTCTACCCAGTGCTCGAGCCCGAGCGCCCGGTCGCCGAAGCCGATCGGCCCGTAGTCCACGAGGTAGGTCGGGTAGCCGAGCGCGATCAGATGTTCGGCCACGCTGCAGCCGCGCCTCAGGTCGAAGCACGTCGCCGGGGCCGCGAGCGGCGGCACGAGCAGCACGGGCGCGTGGCGACTGCGTGCGCCGTCCCGGGTGCGAAAGCGATGCACCGTGCGCTGCGGCCCCTCGTCGATCACCACCGAGGGCTGCCTGGTGAGGTCTGCAACGCCGCCGCCGACGACCGGCAGGAGGTCCCAGGCGTTGGTGGCGCCGTCGATCAGCGCACCTGCCGTCGGGAGCCTCAAAGCGGTCCTCAGGCGGCGAGCTTCGGCGAGCGCCACCCGCCCGCCAGCCTGCGCTGGAGCTCCTCGCCGAGCTCGTCGAGCGGCACGCGGACCTGCTCGAGCGAGTCGCGGTCGCGCAGCGTGACGGTGCGGTCCTCGACCGTCTGACCGTCGACGGTCACTCCCCACGGCGTGCCGATCTCGTCTTGGCGCCGGTAGCGGCGCCCGATCGAGCCGCCCGCGTCGTACTCGGCAGGCATCAGTACACGGAGCTCCTCGTAGGTCTCGCGCGCCAGCTCCGGCATGCCGTCGCGGTTCACGAGCGGCAGCACCGCCACCTTCACCGGCGCCACCTTCGGGTGCAGGCGCAGCACCGTGCGCTGGCGGCCCTCGACCTCCTCCTCGTGGTAGGCGTCGCAGAGGAGCGCGAGCATCGTGCGCGCCACACCGGCCGCCGGCTCGATCACGTGCGGCACATAGCGCTCCTGGGTGGCGGTGTCGACGTACTCGAGCTTCTCGCCGGAGAACTTCGCGTGCTGGGTGAGGTCGAAGTCGCCCCGGTTGGCAATCCCCTCGAGCTCGGACCAGCCGATCGGGTAGAGGTACTCGATGTCACTGGTGGCCGACGAGTAGTGCGACAGCTCGTCCGGCCCGTGCGGCCGCAGGCGGAGGTTGTCAGGCTCGATTCCGAGCTCCACGTACCAGTCCATGCGGGCCTGCTTCCAGTGCTCGAACCAGCGCTCGGCATCGGCCGGCGGGACGAAGAACTCCATCTCCATCTGCTCGAACTCGAGCGTGCGGAAGATGAAGTTGCCAGGCGTGATCTCGTTGCGGAACGACTTGCCGACCTGCGCGATCCCGAACGGGGGCTTGCGGCGCGCGTACTGCAGGGTCGTCTTGAAGTCGAGGAAGATGCCCTGGGCCGTCTCCGGGCGCAGGAACACGGTCGAACCGGCGTCCTTGACCGGGCCGATCGTGGTCTCGAACATGAGGTTGAACTCGCGCGGGTCGGTGAGGTCGCAGTCCGGGTGCTCGCCGGGCAGCTTCGACGGCGCCTTGCCGCAGCGGATCTCCGGGTTGTTGCCCACGCCGGCGCGCTCCTCCTCGAGGTGATCCGCGCGGAAGCGCAGGTGGCACGCCCGGCAGTCGACGAGCGGGTCGGTGAAGCCCTCGAGGTGGCCGGACGCCTCCCACGTGCGCGGGTGCTGGATGATCGCCGAGTCGAGCGCCACCACGTCGTCGCGCTCCTGGATCATCGACTTCCACCACTCGCCGATCACGTTGTTCTTCAGGAGCACGCCGTAGTGCCCATAGTCGTAGGTGTTGGCGATCCCGCCGTAGATCTCCGAGGCGGGGAACACGAAGCCGCGCCGCTTGCAGAGCGCGACGACCTTTTCCATGGTGACCACGGCCCGCCACCCTACCCGGCGCGGGCAAAAGCCCACGCGGAGGCGAAGAGGTCGGTAATTCCGCCCTTTGCTCGCTTCGAACGCCGGCGAGCGGGGTACGGTGGACGTCGATGGTCACGACGGCCCTGCGCCCGATCGGCCACCTGGCCGCATGGCTCGTGTGGCACAGCATGCGGGTGTCGCTCCTCCACGATCTCGAGCGCCCCAGCCCGCCTGCCGACTGAGCCTCCGGTTGGCACTCCATTCGGCCTCGCAAGAGTGCCGATTTGCGGTCCAACTTGACTTTGTGGACAGGGTGGCAGAGGATCGGCCGTGCGATGCGCTGGCCCGCACTCGTGGCCGTTGCCGCTGGAGCCGCCGCCTTGGCGGTGCCTGCCGCCGCCACATTTCCAGGGAAGAACGGCAAGCTCGTCTTCGAGCAGCCGACGAAGGACGGTGCGAATCTCTACTCGGTGGCGCCCGATGGGTCGGGCTTGACCAGGCTCACCAACCGCAAGGGCGTCGAGGGTGATTCGAGCTGGTCGCCAGACGGCAGCAAGATTGCCTTCGCCTGTGCCAAGAACCCGGAGCGGGGGCAGTTCGAGATCTGCGTCATAAACGCGGACGGGAGCGGCCTCACGCAGCTCACCCGCCACCGCACGTTCAGCATCGCCCCCGCCTGGTCGCCGGACGGGACGAAGATCGTCTATTCGACCCTCAAGGGGCCGGGCGAGCATCTCCGGCTCCGCCTCATGAACGCCGACGGGTCCGGCCAGCAGTGGCTCACCCGGAAGCCCCCGAGCACGTACTCCCCAACCGATTCTTCGTGGTCACCCGACGGCGCCACCATCGCAGTCGCGCTTATCAAGGCCGGGGATACCCAGCGTGCCTTTGACTCCGGCATCGCGCTGATCGACGCCGACGACGGCGGCAACCTGCGCCGCCTGACCCCCCGCGGCGGGCCCGATGAGCTCAATCCGAACTGGTCCCCGGACGGAACAAAGATCGCGTTCGAGGTGAACAAGCTCTTCGACCTGAGACAGTCCGACATCTGGCGCATGAATGCCGACGGGTCCGGCAAGCAGCGGCTGACCAAGACCAGGTTCTTCGAGACAAACCCCGTCTTCTCGCCCGACGGGACACGGATCGCCTTCACCGGTGATGGCGACAACCGGAATCTGTCGAAGCGGCGGCTCGGGCGCGGCTTCGAGCTCTACACGATGGCGGCAGGCGGGGGAGACCTGATCAGGGTCACGGACAACCGCGGGGCGGATCTGTTTCCGGACTGGCAACCGCTTCCCTGAGAGGCCCCGAGCCGGCTTGGGCGCGGCCGGATTCGGCTCTACTGAGCGAGATCGTGGTCGAGTGGCGATGCTGCGGGGAATTCGGCATCCTAGACTCATGTCATCCGTCCGGAATGGCCTGCTAATCAGGGTTCTAAGCCGTCTCAGGGCTCGCGTAGCCGGCGAACATCGCCGCCTGCTCCTCCCCTGAGCATCGCGTGACGATCGCCGGCGTGGGTGCTGACACCTCGACCGCCTGGCGGCAGCGACATGCGCCACGGTCCAGCGAGCATCCGCGCACGTGATGCACGAATTGAGGCCGGCCGGCTGCCACGGTGGGCGTTCTGGCAGCCGGGGTAGGCTCGCGCCGTGACGACGAGTGAGCGCGTGACGATCCGCCTGAGCGCGAAGGTCGCCGACACGCTCGACAAGCTCCGGGGCGGCACGCGACCGCGCCACGTCTTCTACGCCAGCTGCTCACGCGGGCGTCGGCGCAGAATCGGCTTACCAGATGCACACCCTCAGTGTGATCCGGCCGCAGGCCGACTTCGCATAGGTGACCACGACCAATCCCCGCGAGCAGGCTCGTAGGCAGCCTGCGGTCGGCGGGCCGCTCGCCACCAGCCCCGGAGGAGGAACCATGTCTCACCTACGTCGTATCGCGCTCACCCTGTCGCTGGCTGCGCTCGTCTCGCTGCCGACCGCCAGCGCCGCCATGGCTGGCATCACAGCGAGCGCCCTCGACTAACCATTACGACGACGACACGGGAGGTAACGAGATGATCCTTCGATTTAACCCACGCCCGCTCAGGCGCGCCCTCGCGCTCGTCGCGGCCCTCATGGCGGCAGGCGCCCTCGCCGCGACAACCGGAACGGCACCCGCGCAGGCATGCGTCGGCACGGTGGGTCCCATCGTCCACGGAAGCGGCGGCATCGGGCTCGACCCGATGGCGGACAACTGTGACATGTACTAGTCCGTGACCACCGCGGCCTGGCGCATCCAGTCAGGCCGGCGTGTCCCACGCAGGCGGACGCGGGAGCGGGGGTCGAGCGCCGACCGAGTCGCCGGCCCACGTCAGCGGAGCGGCCACTCTCCCGCCACGACGCGGGCGTTCGCGTCACTCCCCGACCGAATCGATCGGGATCATCCTGCTGACCAAGGAACGCGTCGGCGTCGGCCTCGGGTGATGGCCGTGTCGATCATCATGCCGTTCATCTGGCTGCCGCTACTGGCGTCGCTGGGGTCGGCGTACAGCGCGGCGGGACACGGCTTCGGCGCGGGCGCGGGAACGGCCAATGGCCGCCCCGCTCGCGCCCGCCACGGCAAGGGTGAGCGGCCACGGGGTGAAGGCACCGGCAGCGAGAGTTCGCCCCCGTCGTGCGAACTCAGCGCGAACATCAGGTCCGCGTCGGGGGTCTATCAGCGGCGCTCGACCCGCCCGATTTCCGCATGGCTATGCGGTTCGAGCGCCCCCCGTCGCCGGGGGTGGACCGTTGGCGCTCCTATACTCAGAGTGCCATGCCGATCTACGAGTACCGCTGTGAGCGTGGGCACACCTTCGAGGTCATGCAGCGCATGACCGACGACCCGCTCACCAGCTGCTCGACGTGTGAGGCGCCCGTGCAGCGGGTGTTTCACCCGGTGGCGGTGCACTTCAAGGGCTCCGGCTTCTACAACACGGACTACGGCAAGAAGAAGTCCGGCGCCTCGAGCTCCTCCACGTCGGAGGCCGGGTCATCGTCCGAGGGCTCGGGTCCTCCAAGTCGGAGAGCTCGAAGAAGGAGTCCGGCTCGAGCTCGTCCGGCTCCTCCTCGAGCTCGGACTAGCTCTAGCTCCCCTCGAGCAGCTTTCCGACGGCGTCCTCCTTGGCGCCATCGGTGACGAACAGGTTGCTGCCGTTGCAGCAGGTGGCCTCGAGCACCTCGGTGTCGCTCGAGTTGCCGGTCGCCATGTCGGCGAACAGCCCCATCAGCTGAATGCCGCCCATGTCGGTCTTGAGCGTCTTCGGCGCGGTCCAGCTGACCCACGGCAGCCGGAAGAACGTGCTCGGCGACTTGATCTGGTCGCCGATCGCGCTCAGCACCTCCTGCTGGCGGGCCGCCCGGTCGCGATCGTCCTCGCCGGGCGCGCAGGAGTTCTTCCGGACGCGGGCGAACCCGAGGGCACGCGTGCCGTCCAGCTCGTTCTCGCCCTTCTTGAAGTTCAGGCCCTTCCAGAAGTTGTCGAACGGGGGCGAGCAGATACGCGTCTTCGAGTCGACCGTGATGCCTCCGAGCGAGTCGATGAACTCGGGGAAGTCCTCGAAGTCGACCTCGACGAGGTGGTTGATCTCGAGCCCGTTCCCGAGGAAGGACTCCACCGTCTCGATCGTGAGCGCCGCGCCGCCGATCGCGTAGGCGGCGTTGATCTTGTTCACGCCGTGGCCGGGAACCTCGACCTCCACGTCGCGCGGTATCGAGAGCTTGCGCACGCTCCCGAGCGAGGCATGGACGAGCATGATCGTGTCGGACCGGCCCGGTCCCTGGTCGCTCTGGTCGATCGACTCGCCGGTCCGCTGGTCGGAGCCGAGCACGAGAATCGTGCTGCCGGTGATGAGGTTGCCGCCTGACGAGAGGGCCCTCTCAGAGGCGGGCGACACGCCCTCCTGCGTCGTCGCGCTGATGAGGAACAGGACAAGCGAGAGGGCGAGCCAGCCGGCGATCGCAAGCGCGACCCACTTGATTACCCGCCCAGGGGTGATTCGGCGCTTGTCGCGTGCCGGCGGTGGGGCCTCGTCGCCGCGGCTTCTCGACAGGCGGCGGCGCAGCGCATCGAGGTCGCCGGCGCGGGCCAGCGGCCGCTTCCGGGCGCGATACACCTTGTACTCCGGGGGTTCCGGAGGGCCAGGAGTCGAATCGTTCACCCCCCTCTGTATATCTACCCGCCATGCCACCGAGGCGGGTTATCGGGATCGACGCCGGCGGAACGAAGCTACTGGGAGGGGTGGTCGACGAGGGTCTCGTGGTCCATCACCGCGTCCACAGGGTGTGGCGCGGGGCGGATCGCCAGGAGACGCTCGACATCTTCCTGGAGGCGGTCGAGGAGGTGCGCGCCGCGGCTCCGGAGGTCGAGGCGGTCGGCTTCGGGATCCCCGCGCTGGTGGAGTGGGATACCGGTGTGGCGCGCTGGAGCAACCACCTGCCGCTCGAGGACGTCCGCTTCCGCGATCTGATGAGCGAGCGGCTCGGGACTGCCCGTGGTGGTGGACAACGACGGCAACGCGTCCGTGCTCGCCGAGAGCCGGGCGGGCGCGGGGGCCGGGGCGAGGCACGTCGTGATGGTGTCGCTCGGGACCGGGATCGGCACCGGGCTTTTCCTGGACGGGCGCGTATATCGGGGTTCCACGGGGCTGGGCGCCGAGCTCGGTCACTCGGTGCTCGACATCCACGGCGCGGAGTGCCCGAGCGCCTGTCCCGGGCGGGGTTGCTTCGAGACGCTCGTCTCCGGAAACGCGATCGGGAGGGAGGGCCTGCGCTTGGCCGCGGAGCGTCCGGATTCCGCGTTGGGGCGGCGCCTGGCCGCCGGGCGTGAGATAACCGGCGGGATCGTCACGGAGCTGGCGCACAGCGGAGACGAGGTGTCGCGCGGCGTGCTCGCGGAGGTCGGAGTCCGGCTCGGCTACGGCTTGGTCGGCGTCGTCAACGTCTTCAACCCCGAGGTGATCGTGATCGGCGGCGGCGCGATCCGCGCGGGCGAGCTGCTGCTCGAACCGGCTCGCGCGGTGCTCTTCGAGCGGGCTATGCCGCCCGTGCGCGAGGGGGTGCGGCTCGTGCCCGCCCACTTCGGCGACGAGGCGGGGATGATGGGCGCCGCGCTGCTCGCCTTCGACCACCTTGCCGAGGCATCCGCGTGAGCGGCCGGCTGGTCGTCTGCCCTACGCCGATAGGGAACCTCGAGGACGTGACGCTGCGCGTGCTCTCGGCGCTGCGCGACGCGGACGTGGTGGCCTGCGAGGACACGCGCCGGACGCGCATCCTCCTCGACCGCTACGGAGTCAAGGCGAAGCTCGTCTCCTACCACGAGCACAACGAGCAGGCCCGCTCGGCGGAGCTCGTCGGACGCATGCGCGAGGGGGCGGTGGTGGCGCTCGTGTCCGATGCCGGCATGCCGCTCGTGTCCGACCCGGGCTACCTCCTCGTGCGCGGCTGCGTGGCGGCGGGCCTGCCGGTCGAGGTGCTGCCGGGCCCGTCGGCGGCCATCACGGCGCTCGTGGCCTCCGGCCTGCCGGCGGACGAGTGGCGCTTCCACGGCTTCCTGCCACGCAAGAAGGGCGAGCTGCGCCGCGAGCTGAGCGAGCCGGGAGGCACGCTGGTGGCGTTCGAGTCTCCGCGGCGGGTGCCCGGGACGCTCGCGCTGCTGGCGGAGATCGACCCCGCGCGCGAGGTGGCGGTATGCCGCGAGCTGACGAAGGTGCACGAGGAGATCGTGCGGGGGAGCGCCGCGGAGCTGGCCGCCCGCTACGAGGGCTCGCCTCCGAAGGGGGAGGTGGTGCTGGTGATCGGGCCTCCGGCCGCGGTCGCGGCGGATGCCGGTGCCGGTGAGCCGGCTGGGCTGGACGCGCTGCGCCGGCTCGTGGACGCCGGCGCCCACCCGCGCAAGGCGGCGTCGGTGGTGGCAGAGCTGACCGGCGCGAGCGCCAACTCGCTCTACAAGGCGCTCACCTCGCGCGACTGAGTAACGGTCGCGTCACAAACCGTCACGGGACTGCGACGGCCCGCGGCGAGCCGCGGCAGGGCGGCCTTACGGTCCGGCCATGCGCCGCCTTCTGCTCGTCACAGCCGCCCACTTGATCGTTGTCTTGCTTGCCGCCGCGCCGGCCAGCGCGGCGTGGGTCTGGCCACTGCACGGCGAGGTCATCACGCAGTACCGGAACGGCGACGACCCGTACGCGGCGGGGCAGCACCGCGGCATCGACATAGCGGGAGCGGTCGGGGCTCCGGTCGTGGCCGCCGCCGGCGGCGAGGTCAGGTTCGCCGGCACGGCGGGCTCGTCGGGGCTCACGGTGAGCGTCCGCACCTCCGAGGGCTACGACACCTCCTACCTCCACCTGTCGTCACTCGAAGTCCGGGCGGGGGAGCGTGTCTCCGCAGGCGCGCGGATCGGGGCGGTCGGGACCTCCGGCACGCGCTCGGCGGAGGCGCCGCACCTCCATTTCGGAGTGCGGGAGGCCGGGGAGCGGCACGCTTACCTCGACCCGCTCGCCTTCCTGCCGCCGCCGGCGCCGGCCGCGCCCGATGGGCCGAGCCCGGCGCCCGCTCCGGCCCCGGTCCCGGTTGCTCCGCCGGCAGTCCCGGCGCCCACGGGCGCTCCGGCGCCGCGGCGTGTCCCGGCGGCCCGCCGCGTACCTGCAGCCCGTCGCGTGCCGGTGGGTGGGCGCGTGCCGGCGGGTCGACGGGTGCCGGCGGGGCGGCGCGTTCCGGCGGGCCGCCCGGTTCCGGGCGCTCGCCGTGTGCCTGCCGCGCGGCCTGTCCCGGCCGCGCCCGGTGGCCGGGCCGCTCGTCCGGTCCCCGATGCCGACCGCGCTCCGCGGCCATTGCCCGGGGACGCGCGGGAGCCGGCCGGGCGGCGGGCAGCGGCTCCAACGGACGCAGCGGACCTCGCTCCAGGCGGCCGGCTCATGCCCGGCCTCGGGGAGGCGCCTGGGACCGCCGCCTCGACGCCCGCTTCTCCGGGATCCCGCGGCGATCGCGGCGCGTCCCTCGCAGAACGCCCTGCAGGCGCCGGCCCCGACCTCGGCTGGGCCGTCGCCTGCGCGGGACTCCTGCTCGCGGCGGCGATCCTCGCGCTGAACGGCGACGGCCGGCGGGCCAGCCGGCGCGGCGGTGCCAGGCTCGCCGCGGCGATCCGGCCGCTGCTGGGCAGGCGATGAAGGGCCGGGCGGCACATCCGCGGGCGGTTTCCGCGGCACGGGTAGCATCGAATGCCCATGTCGTACTACGTGACTACGCCCATCTACTACGTGAACGGCGAGCCTCACCTCGGGCACGCCTACACGACCATCGCGGCCGACGTGCTCGCGCGCCACATGCGCCAGCGCGGCGAGGACGTGTTCTTCCTCACGGGAACCGACGAGCACGGCGAGCCGGTGGCCCAGGCGGCGGAGAAGCTCGGCATCACGCCGCGCGAGCTCGGCGACCGCAACGCCGTCCGCTTCAAGGACCTCGCGGCCACCCTCAACGTCACGAACAACTTCTTCATTCGCACCACCGATCCCGAGCACATGGCGAAGGTCGCCGAGGTGGTGCAGCGCATCCACGACAACGGGCACGTCTACGCCGGCCACTACGAGGGCTGGTACTGCCCGCGCTGCGCCGACTTCAAGACCGAGTCCGAGCTCGAGGACGGCAACCGCTGCCCGATCCACAAGATCGTCCTCGAGATCGAGCAGGAGGACAACTGGTTCTTCCGGCTCTCCGAGTTCCAGGAGCCGCTCGAGCGCCTCTACGCCGAGCGGCCGGACTTCGTCACCCCACAGATCCGCTACAACGAGGCGCTCGCCTTCATCAAGAGCGGGCTGCGCGACTTCTCGCTCAGCCGTCAGCGGCTCAAGTGGGGCGTCCCGGTCCCGTGGGACGAGTCCCAGGTCATCTACGTCTGGATCGACGCTCTCCTCAACTACTACACGGCGCTCTCGTACGCCCGCCCCGGCGAGGACCTGACCGACCGCTTCTGGCCGGCGACCGTCCACCTGATCGGCAAGGACATCCTCAAGTTCCACGCGGTTATCTGGCCGGCGATGCTGATGGCTGCCGGCATCGAGGTGCCGCGACGCGTGACCATCCACGGCTTCCTGCTGCTGGGCGAGCACAAGATGTCCAAGTCGCTCGGCAACGTGATCGAGCCGTTTCAGGTTGCGGATCTCTACGGCGCCGACGCGCTGCGCTTCTACCTGCTGCGCGACGTGAGCTTCGGCGCCGACGGCGAGGTCTCGCCGGAGGGCTTCGAGACGCGCTACACCACCGAGCTCGCGAACGAATACGGCAACCTGGCGAGCCGAACGCTCGCGATGATCGACCGCTATCGCGACGGCGCCGTGCCCGAGGCCCCCCCGCCGGAGGTACTGGCCGGCGAGTTCGAGGGGCTGGTCGAGGCGGTTCGGGACGCGCTCGACAGGGTCGAGATCACCGTCGCGCTCGACGAGATCTGGCGGCGCATCAAGCTGCTCAACCGCTACGTGCAGGACGAGCAGCCGTGGCAGCTCTCCAAGGACGAGGCCCAGGCGGGGCGGCTCGACGAGGTCCTGTACGGCCTTGCCGAGGGCCTGCGCGTGGTGTCGGTGCTGCTCCATCCGTTCATGCCCACGTCGGCCGAGCGGCTGCTCGAGGCGCTCGGGCGCCCGGACCTCTCGCTCGAGGACGCGCGCTTCGGTGCGGTTGGGGGAGGAGCGAGCATCGGCGAGCTGGGGCAGCTGTTCCCGCGCGTCGAGGCCGAGACCCCAGCGGCCTGAGCGTTGATCGACACGCACTGCCACCTCGACGCGTGCGAGCCGCCGGTGGAGGGGCTCGTCGAGCGTGCCCGGGCGGCCGGCGTCTCGCGGCTCGCAACCGTGGGCACCGACGCCGCCTCGATCGAGAGCGCGCTCACAGCCGCGCGGGACCACGAGGAGGTGATCGCGATCGTCGGTCGCCACCCCCACGAAACGGCCGGCTTCGGCGACGCCGATCTCGCCGAGATCGAGCAGGCCGCGGCCGACCCGTGGGCGCGCGCGATCGGAGAGACCGGTCTCGACTACTACCGCGACTACGCGCCGCGGCCCGATCAGCGGCGCGCCTTCGAGGCCCAGCTCGAGCTTGCGAGCCGGACGCAACTGCCCGTCGTGATCCACACACGCGCCGCCGAGGACGACACGTTCGCGTTGCTCCGCGAGCACTCCGGCTCGCTGCCCGCGGTGATCATGCACTGCTTCTCCGCACCGGACCGAATCGAGGAGTGCGTCGAGCGCGGCTACCTCTGCTCGTTCGCGGGCAACGTCACTTACCCAAAGGCGACCGACCTTCAGGCGGCGGCGCGCGCGCTCCCCCCCGAGCTCCTGCTCGTGGAGACGGACGCGCCCTACCTGTCGCCCCAGCCCGTGCGCGGAAAGCGCAACGAGCCCGCCAACGTGGTCCACACTGCGCGCTTCGTCGCCGGGCTGCGGGAGGTCTCCTACGAGGAGCTCGAGCGCACGGTCGAAGCGAACGCCGCGCGCGTGCTCGGACCGTGAGCGACGAGCCGGAGGCCGGCCCGCGGCAGGCGAGCCTCCGTCGTCTGCGCGACTTCTCCGTCCGTCCCAACCGGGAGCTCGGCCAGAACTTCCTCATCGACGACAACATCCTGCGGCTGATCGGCGCCGCCGCCGAGCTCACGAACGGCGACGTGGTGCTCGAGGTGGGCGGCGGCCTCGGGGTCCTGTCCGAGTACCTGGCGCCGCGAGTCGGGCACCTGCACGTCGTGGAGGTCGACCGCTCGCTGGAGGCGCCGCTGCGCGATGCGCTCGACCCGTTCGCCAACGTCGACCTGCACCTGGCCGACGCCGCCAAGCTCGACCTGTCGACGCTCGACCCGGCGCCCGGCAAGGTCGTAGCAAACCTGCCCTACGGGGTGGCGGCGACGGTGCTGCTCAAGTCGATCGCGGAGCTCCCCGGCGCCACGCTCTGGGTCGCCATGGTCCAGCGCGAGGTGGCCGAACGGCTGGCCGCGGCGCCGGGCGGCCGGAGCTACGGCGCCACCTCTGTGCTCGCCCAGCTCTCCTGCGAGGTGCGCTTCCTTCGCAAGGTGTCGCGCACGGTGTTCCACCCGGTGCCGAACGTCGACTCTGCGCTCGTGCTGCTGCGGCGCGAAGCGCCCGCGCCACCCACCGGCGTGGTGGCGCTCGTGCACGCGGGCTTTGCCCACCGGCGCAAGGCGCTGGCCGGCTCGCTCGCCCTGACACCCGGGGCGGGTGCCGACCTCCGTGACGCCACCCGTGCCGCACTGGAGCGAATCGGCCACCCGCCGGACGCCCGCGCCGAGCGGCTCGCGCCGGCCGATTGGACTCGACTGGCGCAGGAGCTCGGGCCAGACCGCGTCGACGCGCTGAGGCCCCGCTGAGCCGCTCGCATCTCGAAGTCCGCGCCGGCCTGGACGCGGTCTAGCCTCCGCCCGTGCCCTTTCACGAGCGCGCCTACGCGAAGCTCAACCTGATCCTGCAGGTGGGGCCGCCCCGCGACGCGGACGGGCTCCACCCCCTCTGCTCCCTGTTTGCCTCGATCGACCTCGCCGACGAGATCGACGGCAGCCCGACGGCCGCCGGCTACGACAGCGTCGAGTGCCCGGGGGTCCCGGGCAGGAACCTCGCACTCGACGCGATCGACCTGTTCCGCGAGCGGATCGGATCTCCCGGCGGCTTCGTGGCCGTGCGCATCGTGAAGCGCATCCCGGTGGCGGCCGGCCTGGGCGGGGGGAGTGCCGACGCCGCGGCGGTGCTGCGCATGCTCAACCGCATGACTGGCTCTCCGCTCGACTCGGCCGAGCTACGCGACCTCGCCGCACGGCTCGGCGCGGACGTCCCCAGTCAGATCGAGCCCGGCCACGCCCTCGTGCAGGGCGTGGGCGAGCGGGTGGAGCAGGTCGAGCTGCCGCCGCTGACGGCGGTGCTGGTCCCCAGCGACACCGGCCTGCGCACGTCGGATGTCTACGCCGAGCTCGACCGCCTCGGTGGCTGGCGCGAGCGCCTCGACCCGGAGCCGCTGCGACGGCTCGCGAGCGCGGACCCGGCTCACCTCGCGGCCGCCGTCGAGAATGACCTCGAGCCGCCTGCCCTGTCCCTGCGGCCTGAGCTCGAGGACACGCTCGCCCGCCTTCGAGACGCGGGCGCGCTCGGCGCCGCCGTCAGCGGCTCCGGACCCACCTGCTTCGGGCTGTTCGAGACCCGCGCGGCAGCCGAGGCGGCTGCCGCGTCGATCCCGGGTGCCATCGTGAGCGGATTGCGAAGCTGA
The DNA here is from genome assembly GCA_963757815.1 of uncultured Thermoleophilaceae bacterium. Classification (GTDB taxonomy): domain Bacteria; phylum Actinomycetota; class Thermoleophilia; order Solirubrobacterales; family Thermoleophilaceae; genus JACVRW01. The sequence goes on from CAVWSN010000034.1 coordinate 106,389, forward strand.
GCGGCTGACGCGGTCGCGGACCGGCTGACCGGCCGCGCCTCGGCTGAGCGGTTCCCGGGGCTGCCCTACCCTCACGCCCGATGGATACCCGGGAGGTCATCGCCGCGGTCGCGGCAGTGCTGGTCGCGGCCTACGTCGTGTGGCGCTGGCGGCGCATCGCCATCGAGCGCAAGGCGATCGGCATCCTGGTTGTGCTCGGGCTGGCCGTCTACGCCAGCGGAGTCCTCTCCGAATTGCCCGATCCGAAGGAAGTGATCGGTGACATTGCGGAGGCGCTCGGCCCCTGGACCTATGTGCTCGTCGGCGTGCTCGCCTTCCTCGAGACGGGGGCCTTCGTCGGCCTGGTGGCGCCGGGCGAGACCGTCGTGATCGCGGGCGGAGTCGTAGCCGGGGAGGGGACGATCGCTCTCCTCCCGCTGATCGGGCTCGTCTGGATCTGCGCGGTGCTCGGCGACACCACGAGCTTCTACATCGGCCGCCGCCTCGGGCGCAGCTTCCTCGAAAAGCATGGCCCGCGCGTGAAGATCACCCACGAGCGGCTGGAGCAGGTCGAGAGCTACTTCGACCGCCACGGCGGCAAGACGATCCTGGTCGGCCGCTTCATCGGCCTCGTGCGCGCCCTGGCGCCGTTCATCGCCGGCTCGTCAGGGCTCAGCTACCGCCGTTTTCTCCCCTACAGCATCGTCGGGACCGGCCTCTGGGCGACGACCTTCTGCGTGCTCGGCTACATCTTCTGGCGCTCGTTCGACCGCGTGGCGCACATCGCGGGCCAGGCGATCTTCGGCTTCGGCGTGACGGTGGCGGTGATCGTGGGCGTCGTGGTCGCCTACAGGCGCCGCGCCGAGATCAAAGCCTGGGCACTCGCCCACGAGAGCCATCCGCTCATGCGGCCGCTGTTCGCGGTTGGCCGGCCCATCTATCGCGGTGTCGTCCGGCCCGTCGTCCATGTCGTGGCTCCCCAGGTGCGGTTCCTGTGGAACCGCGTTACCCCCGGCGATCTCGGCCTCGAGCTGACGACCGCGCTCGCCGTCGGAGGCGTCGGGATCTTCGTGTATGTGCTCTACCTGGTCGAGCTGTCCGGCAACCTCGGACCCACGCCCCTCGACACCGAGCTGCTCGATCTCGCCGACAAGCTCAACAACCAGATGCTCGTGGACGTCGCGAAGGTCGTCAGCGGGCTGGGCGCGCTTGCCACCGTCCTGGCCCTCATCGGCGTCACTTCGATCGTGCTGGCCGCGAAGCGCCGCTGGTCCGAGCTGCTCGTGCTCGTGGCCGGGCTCGGGCTCGTCTACGCCGCCGTGCACGTCGCGAAGGCCGAGATCGACCGCCCGCGCCCGGCGGACCCGCTGGTCGATACCGCGCTGTCCTCCTACCCGAGCGGCCACGCGGCCTACGCAACGGCGTGGATCGCGGTCGCGTTCGTTCTCACCCGGCGGCTCGGGCTGGTCGCCAATGCCGCCCTGGTGATCGTGGGGATCGCGATCGCGGCGGCGGTCGGCCTCTCACGGATCTACCTGCGCGCGCACTACTGGTCGGACGTGGCGGGCGGCTGGGGTGTCGGCTGCGGGATCTTCGCCACGCTGGCGGCGATTGTCCTCGTCGTCGAGTACATACGCCACAATGGCGAGCGACGCGAGCAGGAGCCACCGCTCGCGAAAGCCGAGCGATGACAAACCTGGATCTGTCCACCACCGAGGTCGCGATCGCGCTGGCATCCGGCCTGGTCGGTGCCTGCTACATCGCGCTGATACTCGTTCCCGCGTGGCGCTGCTACGGCCGGCTGTGGGAGAAGATCGCCGCGAGCTTCCTGACGGTCTTCATCCTCGCCACGCTGCTGGGTGTGGGCGCCGCGATCGGCCTCGCGGTCGTCTGGACCTACGACACCTACGCCTAATGGCCGTGAGCCGTCAACCTTTCGGCGTGGCCGGTCAGTCGCGCCCGCTCCTCGAAGCGCTCGACGAGGTCTCGGAGGCCGTCGAGTCGGGTGCCGGACTGCCCTCGGTCACCCGCGCTGCCGGGCGGGCGCTCGATGCGAGCGTGATCGTGCTCGACTCGTCGAGCAGCGTCCTGGCCGTGGCGTGCGAGTCATCCGAGGACGAGCGCGCGGTGATGGCCGGCGAGGGCGGCACCGAGACGGTTGACCTGCTCGTGGCCGAGGCGGTTGTCGGCCAGCTTCGCTTCCGTGTCCGCGGCGAATCGCCCCCGGCGGCGCTGTTGCGCCTGGTGGCCAACCTCATCGCCCTTGAGCTCGACCGCGCCAAGGCGCCCGAGCGGGCGAGCGAGGAAGCGGTCGGCGATTTCCTGGGCGATCTGCTCGCACGCCGCATCACCGACCGCGAGAACATCGCGGCCCGCTCGGCGGAGCTCGGCTGCGACCTGGCCGGCGGCGCGACGGCGCTCGTGGTCCGGGCGCGCCCCCAGCACCCCGAGGAGGGCGACTGGCGAGCCCGCGTGCTGACGCTCGCGGAGCGCGGAGCGCGCGCGGTGGAGCGCACCTCGCTGGCGGCGCTCGTGGCGTCGAGCTGGGGCGCCGGCCCGAACGAGCACACGGGCCTGCGCGGCGAGCGCGAGCTCGTGATCCTCGCACCGGGTCCGGCCGGGAACGCCGGCCGGCGCGTCGCGGGCGCGGTCTTCCGCGAGCTCGAGGCCAATCTGCCCGGCTTTGCCGTGACCGTGGCGCGCTCGCGGCACACCACCGACCCGGCGGACCTGCACCGCGCCGGCGCCGAGGCGCTGTTGGCGGCCAACGTTGCGGAGGCGCGCGGCCACCCCGAGCTCTCCTTCGAGGAGACGGGCGCCTACCGGCTCCTCCTCCCGGCGATGAGCGAGGACCCGGGCGAGCTGCAGGGCTTCTTCGACGAGACGGTCGCACCGCTCGTGGCCTATGACGACCAGTACGAGACCGAGCTCGTCCGCACGCTGGAGACCTTCCTCGACGCCGACGGAAACGTCGCGCGCACGGCCGAGAAGCTCTTCACCCACCGCCACACCGTCCGCTACCGCTTGGAGCGCGTGAAGGAGCTGACCGAGCTCGACGTATCGTCGACCGACGGTCGCGAGCGCCTGTCGCTCGGGCTCAAGGCGATGCGGGTGCTCGGCATCGTCGCCCCCGGCGGTCCGATGCAGGAGAAGGGAACCGAGGCCGGGCGGGTGCCGAAGGAGCAGAAGGACCGCTGATCCGCCCGGCGCTCAGCGCGGGGAGGCGGCCGCTCGCTCGTTCGCGCCTGCTCCCGAGTCGCAGGCGGTCGGCCACGGCACAATCCTGGCGCGCCGCGCGCTTGATCGCATTCGACCTGGTCGTGGACGCCCCGCGCGTCGTGCGTCACGCTCCGGGTCATGTCGACCTGGACCGAATTCGAAGCCGCGGCGCCGGAGCTCGCAAAGAGCGTCCGGGCGCGCCTCGATGCCCACACCCACAAGACAATCGCCACTCTGCGTCGCGACGGCTCGCCGCGCATCTCCGGAATCGAGACCGCCTTCGTCGACGGCGATCTCTGGATCGGCTCGATGTGGCAGGCCGTCAAGGCACGCGACCTTCAGCGCGATCCGCGTTTCGCGCTGCACAGCGGCTCGACGGAGCCGTCGGAGTGGGAGGGCGACGCCAAGCTCGCGGGCGTGGCGGAGGAGATCACCGACCCCGAGCGCGTCCAGGAGATCAACGGCGACGGCGCGCCGCCCGGCCCCTCGCACCTGTTCCGGCTCGACCTCCACGAGGCATCGACGGTCGGCCTGGACGCCGAGCGCAAGGCACTGGTGATCGAGGTCTGGACGCCCGAGCAGGGCGTGCGGACGATGAAGCGCGCGTAGCCGGCCGGTCAGGCCGCCTCCCGCCGTTCCTCCCCCGCCTCGTACCAGCGCAACCACTTGCGGATCGCGTTATCCGACACGCCGTACTTGCGGCCGACCGCGACGTAGCTCATGTGCTCGAGGTCAGTCCGAAGCTGCTCGAGGCTCGGCCGTTCGACCTTGCGGGTGTCGGGACGTGGAACCCGGAGGGGGGATCGATCCCATTGTCGCCCGCACGTGGCGGAGCAATGCCGCTGTCCGGGCGCCCTCGGCCGGTACTGACGCCCACAGCGTTCGCAGACACGATCGTCGCGGAGCGCTGGGTTGCGCCCGCAATGGGTGTCGAGCGTCGCGGCACAGTTGGGACACACGATCCGGAGGTTCTCGAGCCGGTTGTCGGTCGAACAGCCGTTCACGTGATCGAGGATCAACGCGATCCGGCTGCCCATCCAGCGCTCACCTTGGCCGCAGAGCTCACAGCGACGCTCCTTCAGGCCCTCGCGGTAAAGACGCCGCTTGAGTGTCCCGCGAGAGTACGTGGAGTGCTCGACGAGCACTTCCGACAGCGGCCGGGGCTTGGGTCGCCCGCGTGCCTCGCGTAAGCCGCGAAGAGGATCAAAATGATCGGTGTCGATCTCCCAGAGGGCGAGGTACTTCCGGATCGTCGCGTGGTTACCACCCGAGACCGACATGCCGAGGTTGCGCAGCGTCTCCGCGATGGAGTAGGACTGGGCCACCGCCGCGCGCAGGTCCGCTTCCGTGAACTTCACCCGGCTCGGCATCGAACACATGTTCGCACCACGGCCGGATGGAAGAGGAGCTGGGGAGTCCGGATTTGAACCGGAATTGCACGCCTCCAAAGGGCGGCGTCTTGCCGTTAGACCACTCCCCAAACGTGTCGGTTGAGCGTACTCGTTCAGCCGTCCCGCGGACCGCTACGCTCACGTCCCCATGGCCGAGTCCTTCACGGTCCTGATCATGGCCGCCGGCCAGGGCACGCGGATGCGATCGCGCACTCCCAAGGTGCTGCATCGGGTCTGCGGGAAGCCCATGGTCGAGTGGGTCGTGGACGCCGCGCGGGAGGCCGGGGCGGAGAGGGTCGTGTGCGTGGTCCGCCCGGGAGACGGTGTTGCCGCGGGGCTGCAGCCCGGGGTCGAGGCGGTCGAGCAGCACGAGGGTGAGGGCACGGCCGCCGCGGTTCTCGCGGCCCGCGGGGCCGTCGACGAGGGCCCGGTTGTCGTCCTGTCGGGCGACCACCCACTGGTCACGGCCGAGCAGATCGCGGGCCTCCGCGCCGCCCGGCACGCACAGGACGCGGCGGCGGCGATTCTGACCACCGACCGGCTCGATCCCACCGGATACGGGCGGATCGTGCGCGACGCCGGCGGGCGCTTCGAGCGGATCGTCGAGACGAAGTACGTCGATGGGGTTCCGAGCGAGATCCTCGACATCCGCGAGATCAACCTCGGTAGCTACGTGTTCGAGGCCGGCGAGCTCTTCTCGGCCCTGGACGCCGTGAAGCCCACGGACGGCGAGCTCTACCTCACGGGCGCGTTCCCGCTGATACTCGCTCGCGGCGGCGGCATCGCCATCCACCCGACCGATGACCCGGCCGTCGCGTTGGGCGTCAACGACCGCGCGGGGCTGATGGAGGTCGAGGCGGTCGCCCAGCGCCGCATCATCGAGGCTCACGCGCGAGCGGGCGTGACCTTCCTCCAGCCGGAGACGACCCGCGTCGAGGCGGGCATCACGATCGGCGAGGACACCACCGTCGGCCCGGGCGTGAGCCTGCTCGGCGAGACGACCGTCGGCGGCGGGAGCGAGATCGGTCCGCATACGACGCTGCAGGATGCGCGCGTGGGCGACGGGGCCACCGTCCGCCAGGCATACGTGGTCGAATCCGAGATCCACGACGGCGCCGTCATCGGCCCGTTCGCGTACCTGCGCCCCGGCACCATCGTCAGGGCGGGCGCCAAGGTCGGAACCTATGTCGAGGTCAAGAACTCGGACATCGGGCCCGGCGCCAAGGTCCCGCACCTGTCCTACATCGGCGACGCCGAGGTGGGCGAGAAGGCCAATCTCGGCGCCAGCACGATCGTCGCGAACTACGACGGCCGCCGCAAGCACCGCACGAAGATCGGAAAGAGCGCGAAGACCGGCATTCACACCTCCCTGGTGGCCCCCGTGGACGTCGGCGATCGGGCGTACACTGGGGCCGGTTCGGTCATCACGGACGACATTCCCGAGGGAGCGCTAGGGATCGCCCGCGAGAGGCAGACAAACGTGGAGGGTTACGCGGACCGCGTAGAGGAGGATCCGGAATGAGCAAGCTCCTCGAGACGGCCACTTCGCCGGCGTTCTCGTCGAGCATTCCCGCCGGCTACGAGAAGCGGCTGATGGTGACCGCCGGGCGCGCCAGCCTGGAGCTCGGCGGCAAGATCGCCGACAAGCTGGGCGTCGGGCTGACGGATGCCGGCCTCAAGACCTTCGCGGACGGCGAGGTCTACTGCCGCTACGCCGAGTCGATTCGCGGCGCCGACCTCTTCATCGTGCAGTCGATCTGCGGCTCCGAGCGCGAGGGCCTCACGGTCAACGACGCGCTCTGGGAGCTCCTCCTCATGATCCACGCGGCCAAGCACGCCTCGGCCCACCGGATCGTGGCCGTGACCCCGTGGTACGGCTACTCGCGCCAGGACAAGAAGTCCGCGCCCCGCGAGCCGATCTCCGCCCGGCTCGTAGCCGACGTGCTCGAGAGCGCCGGTATCGACCGGCTCGTGACGATGGACCTTCACGCCGGCCAGGTGCAGGGCTTCTTCTCGAAGCCCGTCGACCACATGACCGCGATGCCGATCCTCACCCAGTTCGTGATCGACCGCCTCGGGGACCAGGAGCTCGTGATCATCGCCCCTGACGCCGGACGCGTGAAGCTCGTCCGCAAGTTCGCGCAGAAGGTCGGCGCCCCCTACGCGCTCATGGAGAAGGAGCGCCCGGCGCAGCAGGTGGCCGAGATCGGCTACGTGATCGGCGACGTCAAGGGCAAGACCGCCGTCATCGTGGACGACATCATCGACACGGGCGGCACCCTGAGCGCGGCTGCCCAGACCGTGCTCGACGAGGGCGCCGAGCGCGTGTTCGCGGTCGCGACCCACGGGCTCTTCTCGGGCCGCGCCTTCGAGATCCTGGAGAGCGGCCCGCTGTCCGGCATCGTCGTGACCGACACTGTGCCGCTGCGCCCCGGCGCCCCCGAACTGATCACGCAGCTCACCTGCGCCGACATCCTCGAGGACTCGATCCGGCGCATCTTCACCGACGACTCCGTCTCCGAGATCTTCGCGGGCGAGAACCAGTTGTTCTGAGGAGGCGCATCGGAGCGCCTCCATAGGCTCCCGGGCCGATGTACGAGCTCTGGCTTGCCGTCCACATCCTGTGCGCCGTGATCTGGGTCGGCGGCGGCGTGTCGGTGCATGTGCTGGGACGCTGGACGGTCAAGCGCGGCGATCCCGAGCAGATCGTCGCCTTCAACCGCGACGCGGTGAAGCTCGGCAACGTCTTCTACGCGCCCCTGTCGATAGTCCTCATCATCGCCGGGGTCCTGCTGGTCGAGGAGGTGGGCTACAGCTACGGCGACCTCTGGATCACGCTCGGCTTCCTCGGCTGGCTGTTCAGCCTGGCTCTCGGGATCGGCTTCTACACACGTCAGGCGCGCAAGGTAGAGGCGGCGGTCACGGCCGGAGGTCCGGCAGCGCCCGAGGCGCAGGCGACCATCCGCCGCATCCTGCTCGTCAACTCGATCGAGATCACCGTCCTGCTGCTCGTGATCGTCGACATGGCGGTCAAGCCCGGCGCCTAGCAGCTAGGCTCCGAGGCCGGGCCGCGCGTTCGCCACGGGCCGGCGGAGCGGCCGAGCCGCGCCCGCACCCAGGCCTGCTCGCGCTGGCCGAGCTCGGTCGCGGGCGGCTCGCCGAACCACCACTCGCGGCCGATCCGGTGCCAGTTGCGAGTGGCCTCGAGCTGTCCGAGCACCGCCAGCACGCCCGACTCCATGCGCCTTCCCATCAGCTCGTTGGCGGGCAGGTTCTCGCGCCGCATGAGGCGGTAGAACGAGGAGCGCGGATCAGAGACCGCCGCGATCGCCTCCATCACCCGGGCCGAGTCGATCGTGACCTCGCGGTCCTCCATGTACCAGCCGCCGATCGCGCGCACGTGCTCCATGAGGAGCTCGGCGTCGATCTTGCGCGGGTCGTTCAGGAAGCCGAGGTCGTGGAGCGCCACGCGCAGTTCCTCGGGATCGTCGTCGAAGATTGCCTGCAACGCGGCGATCTCCAGCTCGATCTGGTCGCTGTCGAGCTGCTTGGTCATCCCGAAGTCGAGGAACGCGACGCGGCTGTCCGGCATCAGCAGGTAGTTGCCGGGATGGGCGTCGGCGTTGAAGTGCTGGAGGTGATAGATCGAGCCGAAGCAGAAGCGGAAGACGATCTCGCCGAAGCGGTCGCGTGCCTCCTGCGGCAGGGCGCGCACCTCCTCGAAGTCCGCGCCGTCCACCCACTCGCTGACCAGGACGCGCTCGGTCGAAAGCCGCGTCACGACATCGGGGACGTAGATGAACGGATGCCCCCGATAGCCGCGTGCGAAGGCGCGCTGGGACTGCGCCTCGAGCTCGTAGTCGAGCTCCTCCATCACGCGCTCCTTGAGCTCGGCGGCCGCTGCGCCCGCGTCGAGTCCCGGAGCGAGTGCCTTGGCCATTCGCAGGATCAGGCCTGCGTTCTGCATGTCGGCCGCGATCGCCCGCGCAACGCCGGGGTACTGCACCTTGACGGCCACGCGGCGGCCGTCCGGCAGCACCGCCTTGTGCACCTGGCCGATCGAGGCCGCCGCGGCTGCCTCATGGTCGAAATCCTCGAAGACCTCTTCCACCGGGTCTGCCCACTCCTCGTCGAGCACCGAGCGCACCGTCTCCCACGACATCGGTGGGGCGGTGGAGCGCAGCGTTGCGAGCTGCTCCTGGTAGAGCTCGCGGTACTCGGGCGGCAGGAACTCGGTGTCGATGAACGAGGCCAGCTGTCCGACCTTCATCGCGGCGCCCTTCATGCGCCCGAGCGTCTCGACCATACGCTCGGCCGCCTCCAGGTGGCGCTGCTCGAGCGCCTCCGAGGCCTGCTCGGGCGAGCGGGCGATGTTCGCCGCGCGGGTGCCGGCGTAGCGGGCGCCCTGGGTACCCACGACCGAGCCGACCTGCGCCGTGCGGCGAATCCAACCGGTCGGAATCGTGTCTTCCTCACGCGGCGCCACAGCCGCCAGGATAGGCGGCATCATCGCTACACTGGCCAGCCGTCATGGCCTCTTCACAGCGACCCACACTCATCGCCAGCGAGCGCGCCGAGCGCGGCTCGCGCGCCGCACGGCGCCTCCGCCGCGACGGCTTCGTGCCGGGCGTCGTCTATGGGGGCCAGGATGGCGAGACCACCTCGTTCAAGATCGACAGCCGCGCGCTGCGCCAGGTGCTCGTCGACGGGTCCGCGCTCATCGACCTCGAGGTCGCCGGCAAGACCCTCCCTGTGATCGTCAAGGACCAGCAACTGCACCCCGTGCGCGGCAATGTGGTGCACATCGACCTGCTCGAGGTCCGGCTCGACGAGAAGATCCAGACCACCGTCGCGATCCACGTCGAGGGTGCCGAGGAGGCGCCCGGGATCAAGGAGGGCGGCGTGCTCGAGCAGGTGACCCACCAGCTCAACATCGAGGCGCTGCCCACGGCGATCCCCGACTACGTGTCGGTCGACGTGTCCGGCATGGAGATCGCGGCGACGATGAACCTCTCCGAGGTCATCGCGCCCGAGGGCGTGACCTTCCTCGACGATCCCGAGGAGACGATCATCGCGACGGTCGTCGTGCCGACCGAGGTCGAGGAGCCCGAGATCGAGGAGGAGACCGAGCTGGTCGGCGAGCTCGCCGAGGGCGAGGAGGCTCCGGCCGAAGAGGGTGAGGCGCCCGAGGGCGAGCCGGCCGCCGAGGAGGGCGAGGAGTCCTGAGCCTCTTCCGCCGCTCGGAACGCGGCGGAATGAAAAAGATCCGTACGCACCCGGCCGAGCCGGGTGCTTCCGGCCGTGTCGACTGGCTCATCGTCGGGCTCGGCAACCCGGGCGACCGCTACGCGCGCACCCGCCACAACGTCGGCTTCGAGGTCGCGGCCCTGGCAGCCGAGCGCTGGGGCCTGCCCAAGGCGAAGAAGAAGTACGGCGGGCTGCTCGCCGACGGACGCGCGGGTCCCGGAGGCCCGCGGGTCGCGGTGCTGCTGCCGCAGACCTACATGAACGAGTCGGGCAACGCGGTGGGGCCGGCAAGGGGAGCCCTCGGCGTCGATCTCGATCACGTCGTCGCCGTCCATGACGAGATCGACCTGCCTTTCGGCCGTATCGAGTCGCGGCTCGGTGGCGGGCTCGCGGGCCACAACGGCCTCAAGTCGCTGAAACGCGGTCTCGGCAGCGGGGACTTCCGCCGCGTCCGCGTGGGGGTCGGTCGCCCCGACACCACCGACCCGGACATCGTCTCTGCCCACGTGCTGGGCCGCTTCTCGGAGCCGAAGGACGAGGTGCGCGCTCTCGTGGAAGCGGCCGCCGACGAGCTCGATCGGCTGGTCACCGGGCCTACGTAGAATCGCTCGAAGAGCCGCGCGGACTTCCGGGCGGCCGGTGGCCGTGGCTTCGCACCGGGCAACGCCCGGTGCTCGCCCAAGACGCATGCTCAGGAGCCTTCTCACATACGCAAAGCACGACCCCTCGGTCAGCGCGCTCGCCGACGCCGCCCGCAGCGAGCCCCAGCGCGCATTCGTCTCGGCCAGCATGCGGCCCTACCTGCTCGCGGCGCTGATCGACAGCGAGCCCCAGCGACCGGCCCTGGTGGTGGCGGGGGACGATCGCGCCGCGCGCGACCTCGCCGCCGACCTGAAGGCCTTCCTGAGCCCGCGCAGGGTGCGCTTCTACCCGGCGCGCGGCATGCGCTACGAGTCGCACCTCGCACCGCCGCCGCACCTGGTCGGCCTTCGAATCGCGGCTCTTGACGCGTTGCTGGTCGGCGAGCGCGCGGTGCGCGCGAGCACTCGATCTCCCGTCGGTGAGCCCGCTGTGCTGGTCACGAGCGCGGTCGCGCTCGCCGAGAAGGTGCCCGACCCAGACCTGCGTCCGCACGGATTCGAGATCGAGAAGGGCGGCCTGCTCGACCTGGACGAGGTCGCGGCGCAGCTCGTCGCGTGTGGCTACGAGCGCGTCGATCAGGTGGAGGAGCGCGGCCAGTTCGCGATCCGCGGCGACATCCTCGACGTCTACCCCGCCACCGAGGAGCGCGCGGTCCGCTGCGAGCTGTTCGACATCGAGGTCGAGCGCCTGACCTGGTTCTCGACCTTCACGCAGCGCTCGCTGGAGGAGGCGGACAGCGTCGAGATCGCGCCCGCCGCGGAACTCGGGCCGGAGCACCGCGAGCTTGCAGAGATCGCGGCCCTGACCGAGGAATCCGAGCGCCCGGATGTCGCGGACGTGCTCCCGGTCGGCCGCTTCCGCGAGCTGCTCGAGCTGCTCCCGGACGGCGCACTCGTCGCCGTTTCCGCCGAGGAGGAGCTGGCGCCCGCGCTGCGCGACTACTGGGAGGACGTCACCACGAGCTTCCACGACGAGGACGCGCACCACCTCTACGTGAAGCCGGACGAGCTCGACGCCGCGCTCGGCGAGCGCGCGGCGCTCCGGCTGTCGAGCATCGCGCAGGATCAGCCGCACGAGTTCCGGGCGCAGTCCGCCGACACCGCCGCGCGCTCGCTGCGCGACGCGGAGCCCGAGCTCGAGAAGCTCGTCCGCTCGGGCTACCGCACCTTCGTCGCCTGGGCGCGGCGTGGGGAGGCGGAGCGGGCGCGCCTCAACCTGGCCCGCATGCAGCCCGCGTTCCTCGACGGGCGTCCCGCGCCGGAGGACGCCTCGCTCACCTTCGCCCACGCGAGCCTGCGCGACGGCTTCATCGCGCCGAACCTCAAGCTGGCCGTGCTGCCGGAGCACCGGCTGCTGCGCCGGCGCCGGGCCGAGCGCCCGGTGGGACCCCAGGCGGGCACGATCGCGTCGTTCACCGAGCTGCGCGCGGGCGCCCCGGTAGTGCACGAGGACCACGGCATCGCCCGCTTCACGGGGTTCGAGACCAAGACGGTGGGGGGCGTGACCCGGGACTACCTCGAGCTCGAGTTCCTCGACGGCGACCGCGTGTTCGTGCCGAGCGACCAGCTCCACAAGATCAGCCGCTACGTCGGCGCCGAAGCCGGCGACCCGCCGCTCTCGAAGCTGGGTGGCAAGCAGTGGGAACGGATGAAGCTGCGTGCCAGGCGCGCGGCCCAGGCCCTCGCGGGCGAGCTCATCAACCTCTACGCGGAGCGCAAGCGCCGGGCCGGCCACGCCTTCCCGCACGACGGCGAGTGGCAGCTCGAGTTCGAGCAGAGCTTCCCCTACCGCGAGACGCCGGATCAGCTGGAGGCGATCGAGGCGGTCCGTGCCGACATGGAGGAGGCGCGCCCGATGGACCGCCTGATCTGCGGCGACGTCGGCTACGGCAAGACCGAGGTGGCTCTGCGGGCCGCATTCAAGGCCGCGGAGGACGGGAAGCAGGTGATGTTCCTGGTGCCGACGACGGTTCTCGCCCAGCAGCACCTCGGCACGTTCTCGGAACGCCTACGCGACTACCCGTTCAGGATCGAGGTGGCGTCGCGCTTCCGGTCCCCGGCCGAGGTGCGCGAGACGCTGGCGGACTTCACGGCGGGCAAGGTCGACATCCTGATCGGCACCCACCGGCTGCTCTCGCGCGACGTGCGGCCCAAGGACCTCGGCCTGCTGATCGTGGACGAGGAGCAGCGCTTCGGCGTCAAGCAGAAGGAGCTGATGCGCCAGCTCCGCCTCAAGGTGGACGTGCTGTCGCTCTCCGCCACCCCGATCCCGCGCACGCTGCAGATGTCGCTCGCAGGGCTGCGCGACATCTCGGTGATCGAGACCCCGCCCGAGGGCCGGCGCCCGGTTCGGACGTACGTGGGCGACTACGACGACGACCTGGTCGGCAAGGCGATCCGGCGCGAGCTGGCGCGCGGCGGCCAGGCGTTCTTCCTCCACAACCGGATCGACACGATCGACGAGACCGCTGAGCGCGTGCGCGCCCTCGTCCCGGACGCCCGCGTGGCGGTCGCGCACGGCCAGATGGCCGAGGGGAGCCTCGAGGGCATCATGCTCTCGTTCCTGCGCGGTGACGCGGACGTGCTCGTGTGCACCACGATCGTCGAGTCCGGCCTCGACATCCCCAGCGCGAACACGCTCATCGTCGAGCGGGCCGACGAGCTCGGCCTCGCCCAGCTCTACCAGATCCGCGGCCGGGTGGGCCGTTCGCGCGAGCGCGCCTACGCCTACCTCCTCTACCCGAGCGCGGCGGCGCTTTCGGAGGAGGCGGGCCAGCGGCTTGCCACACTCTCCGACTACACCGAGCTCGGGTCCGGCTTCAAGATCGCCATGCGCGATCTTGAGATCCGGGGCGCCGGCAACCTGCTCGGCGACGAGCAGTCGGGCCACGTGGCCGCGGTGGGCTTCGAGCTCTACGTGGGCATGATCGACGAGGCGGTGCGCCTGCTCAGCGGCGACTCGGCCGAGGAGGCCGCCGAGCCGGTGCGCATGGACCTGCCGGTGGACGCCTACGTCCCGGGCCAGTACGTGCCCTACGAGGCGGCCAAGATCGAGATCCACAGGCGCGTGGCGGGGGCGCGAGAGATAGCCCAGCTGATCATGCTGCGCGAGGAGCTCGCCGACCGCTTCGGCCCGATCCCGGAGCCGCTCGACAACCTGATCAGGCTCCAGGACGCCCGCATCAAGCTCGGCCGCGCGGGCGCGGCATCGGTGGACTTCACCGGCGGGCGCATGGCGGTCACGCCGATCGAGCTGGACTCGCACGGCGCGAAGGCGCTGCGCGAGCGCGTGCCCGAGGCGATGTACGAGTCGGGCCGTGAAACCGTGCGCGTCCGGCTCCCCGACGATGGCGGCGAGCGCTTCCGCGCGGTCGTGACCGCGGCGGAGGCGATTCTCGAGGTCGCGACGGAACCCGAAGGCGCCTGAAAACGCGTTCGCTACCCTTCGCCACCGCTCCGCCCCCGGAACGCTTAAGCGAGCTTTACTCACACGCCCTAGACATGGCTGCGATGAAACACGTCTCAATCAAGTTCACTCTCGGAATCGCCCTTCTCGGCCTCTCGGCGATGGCCATCAGCGCCTGCGGCAACGACGTGCCCTCGGGCGCGGTCGCCACGGTCGGCGACGAATCCATCAGCCAGCAGGAGTTCGACAGGTGGTTCAAGACCGCCTCGGCGGCTCAGGCGCAGGGCGGTCAGGTGGCCGAACCGGATCCGCCGGACTTCGAAAAGTGCGTGGCGGCCAAGAAGAAGCTGCCGCAGCCCCAGGGTCAGGACAAGGCGACCGACTCGGAGCTCAAGAAGCAGTGCAAGACCGAGTACGAGACGCTTCGGACGCAGGTGATGCAGTTCCTGATCCAGGCCGAGTGGGTCCAGCAGGAGGCCGAGAAGCAGGACGTCAAGGTCACCGACGCCCAGATCCAGAAGTCACTCGAGGACCAGAAGAAGCAGGCCTTCCCGAACGAGAAGGCCTACAAGGAGTACCTCAAGAGCTCGGGCCTGACCGAGGAGGACGTCCTCTTCCGGGTCAAGCTCGACCAGCTGCAGCAGAAGCTGACGCAGAAGATCACCGAGGACTCCAAGAAGGTCACCGACCAGGACATCGAGGAGTACTACGAGAAGAACAAGAAGCGCTTTGCCCAGCCTGAGCGCCGCGACCTGCAGGTGGTCCTGACCAAGACCGAGGCCAAGGCCGAGGAGGCCAAGAAGGCGCTCGAGGACGGCGACAGCTTCAAGCAGGTTGCCAAGCAGTACTCGATCGACGAGGCGTCCAAGGCGCAGGGAGGCAAGCTGCCGGCCATCACCAAGGGTCAGCAGGAGAAGGCTTTCGACGAGGCGATCTTCAGCGCGGACAAGGGCGAGCTCGTCGGCCCCGTCAAGACCCAGTTCGGCTGGTACGTCTTCGAGGTGGACAAGATCACCGAGGCCTCGCAGCAGACGCTCGAGCAGTCGAAGGAGACGATCAGGAACCTCCTTCGCTCGCAGGGTCAGCAGGAGGCGCTCGACGAGTGGATCAAGAACTTCCGCGAGGAGTACAAGGACGACACGAGCTGCGCGGACGACTTCCGTATCGCCGAGTGCAGCAACGCGCCGAAGGAGGAGACGGACACCGGTCCGGCCTCCGGAGGCACCCCCGGGGGCACGCCACAGCCGGCTCCGGCTCCCACGCCGCAGACCCCGCAGCAGTAGTGGCGGACGATCTGTCCGCTGCCCTGCTGCGGCTGGACGAGATCACGCGCAGACTGCGGAGGGAGTGCCCGTGGGACCGGGAGCAGGACGAGCGCTCGATCGTGCCGCACACGGTCGAGGAGGCGTACGAGCTCGCCGACGCGGCTCATTCAGGCGATGACGCCAAGCTGCTCGACGAGCTCGGCGACGTCCTGTTCCAGGTCTACTTCCTGGCCCTGCTCCTCGAGGAGCGGGGTCAGGGCTCGCTCGCCGAGGTGGCCGACCACTGCCGCGCGAAGCTGATCCGCCGCCATCCCCACGTCTTCGGGGATCGTGCCGCGGAGACGGCGGGCGACGTGGTGCGCAACTGGAACGAGATCAAGCGCGACGACGAGCGCGGCGGCGAGATCTTCGGCCACATCCCCGAGACGCTCCCCTCGACGCTCTATGCGAAGAAGATCCTGAAGCGTGCGGAGAGCGCCGGCCATCGTCCGGGCAGGGACGCCGGTGAGCCCGGAGAGCGCCTGTTGGCCGCGGTGCAGGAAGCTGTGGAGGCCGGGGTCGACCCCGAGCTCGCCCTGCGGCGAGCGGCGGACAGCTTCCGAGAACACGTGGAGAGCAGTTGAGCGAGATCGAGAGAGTGCACGGGCGGCAGATCCTCGACAGCCGCGGCAACCCGACGGTCGAGGTCGACGTCCTGCTGAAGTCGGGCGCCTCTGGCCGCGCCCTGGTGCCGTCGGGGGCGTCGACCGGCGAGTTCGAGGCGGTCGAGCTCCGCGACGGCGGAGACGCCTGGGGAGGAAAGGGCGTCAGCAAGGCCGTCGCGAACGTCAACGGGGAGCTGGCGGAGGCGGTGCGGGGCATCGACCCGGCCGACCAGCACGGCCTCGACCGGGCGCTCATCGATCGCGACGGTACGCCCAACAAGGGAAGGCTCGGCGCCAATGCGATCCTGGGAGTCTCGCTCGCCGGGGCCAAGGCGGCGGCGGCCGAGGCGGGCCTGCCGCTCTGGCGCTACCTCGGCGGAGAGGCCGCCCACGTGCTCCCGGTGCCGATGATGAACGTGCTGAACGGGGGCGCGCACGCGGACAACAAGGTGGACTTCCAGGAGTTCATGGTCGTCCCGGTGGGGGCCGCAACGTACGGCGACGGACTGCGGATGGGCGCCGAGGTTTTCCACGCCCTGAAGCGGACGCTGCACGACCGCGGCCTTTCGACCGCGGTGGGGGACGAGGGGGGTTTTGCACCCGACCTCGACTCGAACGAGGCCGCTCTCCAGGCCTTGATCGAGGGCATCGAGGCCGCCGGGTACCGCCCCGGCGAGGACCTCGCGATCGCGCTCGATCCCGCGACGAGCGAGATCTACTCGGACGGCGCCTACGTGCTCGAGTACGAGGACCGCTCGCTCTCGCCCGCGGAGATGGCCGCCTACTGGGCCGAGATGGCCGGCCGTTACCCGATCGTGTCGATCGAGGACGGGATGGACGAGGAGGACTGGGACGGCTGGAAGGCGCTGACCGACGAGATCGGCGAGCGAGTGCAGCTCGTGGGGGACGACCTCTTCGTGACCAACACGGAGCGCCTGCGCCGCGGGATCGACTCAGGGGTGGCCAACTCGATCCTCGTGAAGGTCAACCAGATCGGGACGCTCACCGAGACGCTCGACGCGGTCCGCACCGCGCAGGGTGCGGGTTACACGGCGGTGATGTCCCATCGCTCGGGCGAGACCGAGGACACGACAATCGCCGATCTCGCCGTCGCGACGGGCTGCGGCCAGATCAAGACGGGCGCGCCCTCGCGCTCCGACCGGGTCGCGAAGTACAACCAGCTGCTCCGCATCGAGGAGGCGCTCGGGGCCGACGCCTCCTATCCGGGGCGCGACGTCTTCCGCACCTAGGCTGGGGCGTCCGGCAGGAGGCCGGCGCTCCACGGCGAAGCCAGTCCGGATGGGACGCGCCGCCGCCTTCCCGAGCCGCCGCCGCTCGGGAATCCGCTGGGACCGCCTCGGGCGCTTCGCCCTGCTGGCGACGCTCGTCTTCATCCTCCTGCTCTACATCTCGCCCGCGAAGCACTGGATCCAGCAATCGCGCACGGCCGGCCGGCAGCAGGAGGAGCTCCGCGAGCTGACCGCCGAGAACCGGGCGCTCAAGCGGAGCGTGCGCGCCCTCGGCAATCCGGGCGCGCTCGAACGCGAGGCGCGCCGCCTCGGGATGGTGCGCGAGGGCGAGCGCGCCTACGTGATCGAGAACCTGCCCTGATAGAAGGGTCCGGGCTCTACGGCTTCGAGTGCGTCTCGCGGGCGCGCCCGCCGGCGAAGTCGGAGGCCTCGCGCGCGTAGCGGTTGAAGGCGGCGTCCACGACCGCTGTGGCGTCGCCACCGGCCGAGTGCCGCCAGGCGAGGTCGGTCGCCCAGTCCGTACCGGCCGCGTAGAGGTTCGCGAGCTCGTCGACCACGAAGCTCGAGCCGAGCCGGCGGCGCAGCTCCTCGATCACGGCGTCGACGGCGAGCTCCAGGTCCGCGCGGGCGGGCTCGGGCGTACCGGCGAGGGTCCGCTCCCCGTCGCGCCATTGGTAGAGGGCGTTCTCGAGCGCATACGCCATGGAGTCCCGAGGGTAGCCGCGGGGCCGGTTAGGACTCGTCGTCCTCGTCGCGGTCGTCTTCGCCGGCGCGACTGATGACGATCCGGTCGGGCTCGACGGATACGGTCACGGGACGGTGGCCCGCCCAGTGCTCGGCGTAGACGGGGTCGTCCTGGACAGCGGGATCGAGCCACAGTCCATAGCCCTCCTCGCCGTGGTCGAAGGTGCCCTCGAGCGCCCTCGGCCTGCGGCGGCGGCCGCGCCCTCCACGGCGCCCGCGCCGGCGCCGGCGAGGCCTGCCCCGGTCCTCTTCCTCCGCGCCTTCGTCCTCATCGCCTTCGTCCTCTATCGCCTCGTCCTCGGATTCCTCGTCTTCGGATTCCTCGTCCTCGGAGGGCTCCTCCTCGGCCCGGCGCTCGGCGTCGAGCGCCGCGGCCACGAGCGCGTCGTCCTCGGCGCGCAGGTCCTGCTCGATGAGGTCGGCGCTCGCCGCGGAGGCCTCGCCCTCGGCCTCGCCGGCCTCGGCCGGGGCCAGCTCGTGCTCGCGCTTGAAGGCGCGGATGTCGGCGACGGAGACCTCGAGCTGATGGGCGATCCAGGCGTCCGTGCGCCCCTGGCGGACCCAGGTCCGGATCTGGTTCAGCTGTGGCTTTAGCGATCTCCGTGCCAAGCGGCGCGCACACTAGCAAGGGGTTAGAGCCACCAACGGTTGTCCATTGCACGCACGGGTGAGCGGTGCTTTAGTGAGTGAGGCAATTCCTTCGGCAGGGGAGGCGCTCGGCGTGTTGGTTCTGACGCGCAAGTCCAACGAGAGCATCATGATCGGAGACGAGATCGAGATCTCGGTACTCGCGATCACGGGTGAGAAGGTCCGTATCGGAATCGAGGCGCCGCGCTCGGTGCCGGTATTCCGGCGCGAGGTCTACATCGAGATCCGCGAGGACGGGCTCAGCCCGCCAGCATCGCGAGCGTTTCGAACATGACGATCGTCACGATCACGGCCGTGGCGATCAGCGTCAGTGCGAGCAGGACGAAGCGGAGCTTGCCGGCCTTGCGCGAGCGCTGCACGCGCCGGACATCGGGCACGCTGAGCCGACTGCTTGCGCAGCTTCTCCCGGCGTTCGATCGACTCGGCGGCTTCCTCGCGGAAGGCCTCCTCGAACTGCGCGAGCGATTGGCGCATCCGCATGGTGGGCGGAAGGCTACCACCGGGATTCGGGGCGAAAATGCGCTTCCGCACCTTCAGGCTCATGCCGTAGCGGGCTCCTTGGCGGCGTCCGCGTAGACGCGGACGAAGCGCAGGTAATTGTCCGCAATCTGTTGCGCCGCATCCTCGCGCGGAAGCCCTCCGTCGAGGAATCCCTTGAGCGAGTCCCACCAGATGCTGCGGCCGATCGCGAAGCCGGCGTAGCCGGGCACGGGGGCGCCCTGGCGCAGCCAGTGATCGACCTTGGCGTCGTCGGCGCCGCGGCCGAGGACGACGCAGATCACGCCGTCGCGGCCGTCGCGGCGGGCCGTGCGGGCGATCGTGTCGCAGTCTTCCTGACGGTCGACACCCTCGATCTTCCAGATGTCCGGCTCGACGCCCGCCTCCTGGAGCTCGACGATCGCGCGGCGCATCAGCTCGGGACGCAGCTCGGCGTCGTAGCGGTCCTCGTCGCCTCCGGCCTGCTCGAGCTGGGACTCCTCGGCCGGCACGAGCAGCTCGAAGAGGTACTTGCGCCCGTTGTCGTGGAGCCAGTTGCCAAGCCGGGCGAGGCGCTGGGCCTGGCGCGCGTTCGCGTCGTTGTCGCCGTCCGGGTTGTAGCGGACAAGCACCTTGGAGAAGTCCGGGTCGAACTGCTCGATGTGGGCGGGGAAATCGTCGCCGTACTCGAACTCGAACTCGTCCACGCCGGACTTCTCGACCGGCATCGCGAGCAGCAGGCCGCGCTCCTTCGCCTGGCCGGGCAGCCCGGTCGGCGCGCCGAACTGCTCGTCGACGAGGGCTCCGGTGACGCCCGCCTCGGCGCCTTGCTCGGTCGCCTTCACGAGTCCCTCGAAGATGAGGTGCTTGGCGTCGGCGATCCTCTTGGTCTCTTCAGGCGTCGGGTCACCCTGAATCCCGAACATCTTCTTCTGGAAAGACCCGCGGTGGTCGAACGCGAGGATGTAGAGCAGGCCGTCGTAGCCGAGTGCCATCGGTTCTCCTTCGTAATCGGTCAACCGGCTTTATACCCCGTTTGCCGCCGCGACCTCCGGATACGATGGCAAGGTGGAGCACCGTTTCGGGGGCCCCTCCTACACCCTTGGGATCGAGGAGGAGCTCATGATCGTCGACAACGAGACGCTCGACCTGGCCAACGCGATCGAGACGTTGCTCGAGGACGTGAGCGGGGACGCAATCGCCGAGGGCGAGGTAAAGCCCGAGCTGATGGAGTCGGTGTGCGAGATCTCGACAACGCCGGTCAAGAACACCGCCCAGGCCGGCGCCCAGCTCCGTGCGCTGCGGCGCACCGTCAACGAGGCGCTGAACAGGCGCGGCCTCTCGATCGGGTCGGCGGGGACGCACCCGTTCGCCCTCTGGGAGGACCAGCGCGTTGTGGCCCGAACCCGCTACCGCGACCTCATCTCCGGCCTGCAGTTCGTGGCGCGGCAGGAGATCATCTTCGGCATCCACGTGCACGTGGGCCTGGACGATCCGGACAAGGCGATCCACGTGACCAACGGGATGCGCGTGCACATCCCGCTTCTGCTCGCGCTGTCAGGCAACTCGCCGTTCTGGCGCGGCGACTCCACGGGCCTCGACTCGACCCGCACGCCGATCTTCCGCGCCTTCCCGCGCGTCGGCATCCCGCCGCGATACGACGACTTCGCCGACTGGGCGCGCCGAATCGAGTTCATGATGAGCTCAAAGGTCATCGGCGACTACACCTACCTCTGGTACGACGTCCGCCCGCACCCAAATTTCGGCACCGTCGAGATCCGCTGCATGGACTCCCAGACCCGGGTCGAGCACACGCTCGCCATCGCCGCCCTCATTCAGGCGATGGTCAAGGAGCTGGGGGAGCACTACGAGGCGGGCAAGGAGCTCTCGCGCTACCCCTACGAGATGCTCGACGAGAACAAGTGGCTCGCCGCACGCCATGGCCTGGCCGGCTCGCTGGTCGATCTGCCCGACAGGAGCCGCGTCCCGGTGCCCGAGCTCGCCCGGCGGCTGATCGAGCGCCTGCGCCCGCACGCCGAGGAGCTCGGCTCCGCGGCGGAGTTCGACGGCCTCGAGGACATCCTCGAGAAGGGCAACGGCGCCTCCCGCCAGGTTGTGGTCTACGAGGCCAACCACGACCTGCGCGAGGTCGTTCGGGAGATCCTCGACGCGACGGTGCCGGAGACGGCCGAGGCGCCGAGCGAGTAGCCGAACGAGCAGGCTTTTCCGGGCGGGTACTCTGAAAGGGCGTGTCGCAGCCCGACCTCTTCGTCGTCTGCAAGAACTGCGGGTCCGAGGTGAGCCCGTACATCACCGAGTGCCCGTACTGCGGCCAGCGGATCCGCAAGCGGGCGCCGAAGATCGACCGGTCTGGGGGCGAGGCACAGCCCAAGCGCAGGCGCCGTGCGAAGCTCCCGCGTCTGCGCGCGGAGGAGATCGCAGGCATTGCGCCCGACACGCGCCCGTACGCGACCTTCACGCTGCTCCTCGTGTGCGTGGCCGCGCTGCTCGTGTACGCCGCCGACCCGAACTTCGACCCGGGCTACATCATCTTGCCGCCGCAGGACGAGGTGTGGCGCTGGTTCGTCGCTCCGTTCCTGCACGGCGACCAGCTCGGATACGCGTTCGTCGCCCTGGTGCCGGTGGCGATCTTCGGCACGCTCCTCGAGCGGCGCTTCGGTCCGCTGGTGCCCATTGCCATATTCGTTCTCGCGGGCGCCGCCGGCGCCGGCCTCGCGGTGACCCTCGAGACGCCGCCGCTCCTCGAGGACTTCCCGCTCTACCCCGTGTTCGGAGCCAACGGCGCGGCGCTCGGGATGCTCTGCGCCTGGCTCGTCGACGACCGCATAGCGGCGCGCCGCGGTCAGGACCGCGAGAACGACCTGCTCGGCGTGTACGTGATCGCGGTCGTCCTGCTGCTGCTGTCGCTCACCACCGAGGAGGCGAACATCGCGGCGGCCGTGGGCGGCGCCGCGGTCGGTGCCCTGCTCGGCCTGCTGCTGCCGCTCTTCACGAGGAAGAGCGCGTACTGACGGCTGCGCGCGCCGCGCGCGCCTAGTATCCCGCGCGATGTTCACGGACGAGCAGCTCGATGCTGCCGTACGCGCGTTGTCGGACCCGGGGCGTTTCGAGGGCGCCGAGCGGCTCGTGTCGGCGGCGGCGCCTCAGCTCCAGCGGATCCTCGGCGAGGCGCTGAGCGAGGGCGGCTGGTTCGGCGAGGCGCACGCCAGCCGGGTGCGCGCCGCGGCGCGCGAGCCCGACGAGGCCGCGCGCGCCGCGACGATCGAGGAGCTGATCGCCGAGGAGACCCGCATGGGGATGCTCATCGGCGTGGCGGTGGGGTGGGAGCTCGCCCGTGAACTGGGAAGTGTCGAAGACGAACCCGAATCATCCGGAGGGACCTGACGGTGGACATCCGCTTTCTTGGACATGCCTGCTTCGAGCTGAGCGACGGCGACACGCGCGTGCTGGTCGACCCGTTTCTCACCGGGAACCCGAAGGCGGCCGTCCAGGCCTCCGACGTGAATCCCACGCACGTCTTCCTCACCCACGGCCACGGCGACCACTGGGGCGACATCGTCGACATCGCCAAGCGCACGGGCGCGCAGTGTGTCGCGATCGTGGAGCTCGCCGGCGAGCTCAGTGGCCACGGGGTCGAGAACGTGGCTGACCCGAACCTGGGCGGTACCGTCGAGTTCGACGGCGGCTGGGTGCGGCTGGTGCCGGCCTGGCACACCTCGACGACCCCGGGCGGGACGGTCAACACGCCCGCCGGCCTCGTGATCAACCTGGGCGGGAAGACGGTCTACCACCTCGGCGACACGGCGCTGTTCTCCGACCTGCGCCTGGTTGCCGAGCGCGACGAGCTCGACGCGGCGCTCGTGTGCATCGGCGGCCACTACACGATGGACCGCCGGGACGCGGTGATGGCCTGCGAGCTGATCGCCGCCCGCACGGTTATCCCCTGCCACTTCAACACGTTCCCGCCGATCGAGACGGACGCCCAGGCATTCAAGGCGGACGTGGAGCAGCGCACCGCCGGCGAGGGGCGCAGGCAATCGACCGTCGAGGTGCTGGAGCCCGGCGAGTCGCTCAGCATCTAGGCCCGCGGTGTCATTCCGCACCGTCGCAGTCGCGCTGGCCCTCGCACTCGTGCTCGCGCAGGCGGGGTGTGGCGACGACGACGACGAGCCCGAGACGGTCGCGACCTCGGCGCCCACCACGGCCGAGACGACGCCCACCGAGGAGGTTCCGACCGAGCCGACGCCGACCGAGGAGGAGCCCGCACCCGCCCCCGAGCCGGAGACCGAGACCGCGCCGCCTGCCACGTCGCCGGAGGACGAGCCCGGCGGGGCGGGGGACGAGGAGCCCGCGCGGTCGCTCGCCCTCTTCACGGGGGAGAACGGCCGGGTGACGCCGCGTGTCGTGAGGGTTCCCGCGTTCATCTCGATAAGAGTCGAGCTGCGGACGAACGACGACGGCTCGTACGGGATAAAGATCGACGGCAGGACGCTCCAGGTGAGCGGGGGGCTCTCGTCGGTGTCGTCAACGCTCGACGGGCTGCGGCCCGGAGACGCGTACGTGGGCACGCTGACGGGCGCCGAGGGCCGGGTCCGGATCGAGGCGACGGCGGAGCCCGGCCCCTGAGCCTGAAGTTGGCTGGCCAGCCAAGCTTCGCTACGCTGGCCGTCCGAGCACGAGCGAGCATCGAGGAGAGAGATGGACGCCAGCGACTCCGTCATCCAGCGGACCGACCGCGAGGACTTCCAGGCCACGAGCGACCCGGCCGTGCTGGAGTCGGCGGACCGCGGCGAGGTCAACCTGTTGAGCTACGGGCAGCTCTACGAGCTCTGGGAACGCCAGCAGTGGGCGACCCAGGACATCGACTTCACGCAGGACCGGATCGACTGGCACGAGCGCATCCCCGAGCAGGAGCGCTTCCAGCGGATGTACGGGCTCTCCTCGTTCTTCATCGGCGAGCAGAAGGTCGCCGAGGAGCTCGGCCCGATGATGCGCGCCGCCCCGACCGAGGAGATGCGCATCTTCCTATGCACGCAGATCGCGGACGAGGCGCGCCATGTGCGCTTCTTCAACCGCTTCTACGAGGAGGTGGGGGTACTCGAGGCCGACTCGCTCCAAGGGCGACTTGCCGAGACCAGCGAGCACGTGAACCCCGAGTTCAACGAGCTGTTCGACGAGATGCTGAAGGGCCGCGTCGACCACCTCGCCCGCAAGCCCGAGGACCTCGAGGCACTCGTCGAGGCGGTCACGCTCTACCACATGGTGATCGAGGGCATGCTCGCCCTCACCGGGCAGCACTTCATCCTCCAGTACAACGAGGAAGTCGGCACGCTCCCGGGGTTCTGCGAGGGCTTCAACAAAATCGCCCGCGACGAACACCGGCACGTGGCCTTCGGGGCACGCTTCCTGCGTGAGATGGCGCAGGAGGCCCCGAGGTACGCGGAGGCGATCACGCGCACACTCACAGAGGTCGCGCCGATCGCCGACGCCGTGCTCCAGCCCAAGTGGTATGTCGAGGGTGAGACGGAGATCCTCGGGGCATCGATGGAGGAGACGCGCGCGTTCGCGATGAAGGCCCTCGAGCGGCGCCTGAAGGTGATCGGCCTGGCGCCGGCGGCCGCCTAGTGCATCCGGCCCCCGACCGGCACGTCGGAGTCGGGGCGCAATAGGATCACCCGGCCCTCCTCGTCCGTCACACCGAGCGTCAGCACCTCGGATCGGACCGGACCGATCTGCCGCGGCGGGAAGTTGACGACCGCCAGCACGAGACGGCCCTCGAGCTCCTCGCGCGAGTAGTTCTTGATCTGAGCGGAGGAGCGCTTCTCCCCAATCTCGGGCCCGAAGTCGATGATGAGCTTCCAGGCCGGTTTGCGCGCCTCGGGGAAGTCCTCCACGCGCGTGACGCGCCCGACGCGGATGTCGACCTTCATGAAGTCGTCGTAGTCGATCACGCGCAGCAGGGTAATCGGGGCGCTCATCTCACGGATCCGGGTCCGGCGACGTTTCGTCGTCAGCCGTGGCCTCACCCGTGTCCGTCACCGCCCCCGCAGCCACACGCGTGCCGATGCTCGCGGGCGCGGCGGCGCTGGTCACTGTTGCCGCCTGGGCGTCCGCGTTCATCGGGATCCGCGCCGCGGGGGAGGACATCTCGCCCGGCGCGCTCTCGCTCGGCCGGCTACTGGTCGGCGGTCTCGCTCTCGGCGCCGTCGTCGCGGTGCGCCGTGAGCCGCTGCCGGCCCGCCGCGACATCCCCGCGATCGTGGTCTTCGGCCTGCTGTGGTTCGGGATCTACAGCGTCGCCCTCAACGAGGCCGAGCGGCGGATCGACGCCGGCACGGCGGCCATGCTCGTCAACGTCGGCCCGATCCTGATCGCGCTGCTCGCCGGGGTCCTGCTCCGCGAGGGATTTCCGCGCTCGCTGCTCGCCGGCTCGGCGGTCGCGTTCGCGGGCGCGGTGCTGATCGGGCTGGCGACCTCGGACGGCGGCCTCGCTGCCGGCGGAGGCGCGGCGCTGTGCCTGCTGGCGGCGCTCGCATACGCCGGCGGGGTGGTCTCGCAGAAGCCGGTGCTGACGCGCGTCTCGCCGCTCCAAGTGACCTTCCTCGGGTGCGCCGTCGGGGCGTTTGCCTGCCTTCCGTTCGCACCCACGATGGTCGGGGAGCTGGGCAGCGCGGGCGGCTCGTCGGTTCGCTGGATGGTCTACCTCGGTCTGGTGCCGACCGCTCTCGCCTTCACAACCTGGGCTTATGCGCTCTCGCACACGACCGCGGGGCGGATGGGGGCCACGACCTATCTCGTGCCGCCGCTGGCGATCCTGATGGGCTGGCTCATCCTCTCCGAGACCCCTCCGGTCCTGGCGCTCGCCGGCGGGGCGCTCTGTCTCGGCGGGGTCGTGCTGGCGCGGCGCTAGGGAGCGGGCGGCGGAGGCGGCGGCGGGGCCGGCGGCAGCGTGGGCTCCCCGGCGGGCGGGGCGGGCGGCGGCACTGGAGTGGTTGCGGTGCCCTCACCGGGCGGCGGGGGCGGCTCGACCGGCTCACCGGGTGCAGGCTCGGTGGGCGGCGGCTCTTCCTCGCGCGGCGGCAGGACCACAGTGGAGGTCTCTTCCTGGACCGGCGCGGGCGCCGGGACGGGGGCGGGAGCGGGAGCCGGAACCGGCTCGGGGACCGGCGCGGCGGCGACCGGCTCCGGAGCGGCGGGCTCGGGCTTCGCGGCCGGCGACTTGGGCTTGCCGTCTGCCTTCGCGGCCTTGGCGGGCTTCGGCTCGGCCGGGGCGGGCGCGGCCGGAGCCTGCGCGACCGGGGCCTGGGCCACGACGGCGGGCGCGGCGGGCGCCACTGGGCTCCGCGTCGCGTGCTTCACCTCGACGGCGCCGGCGGTCACGATCACGGCGGCGGCCATGCCCGCGGCGGCCTTGGAGGCGAGCGTGCCGACTCCGGCTGAGACCGCGCCTCCGGCGGTGATACCGCCGGCCGCGGTTGCGGCCACTCCGGCCATACCGGTGCCGGCGACGCCTGCGCCCGCGCCGCCACCGGAAGCGGCCGCGGCGGAAGCCCCGCCCACGCCGAGCTTCGCGACCCAGAGCTTCTTGAGGAAGATGAACGGCGCCACGGGGTAGACGGCCGCGAGCGCCTTCGTGGTGGCGCGCAGCTCGCCCTTGAAAGTGCGGCAGCGGTCGCAGGACTTGAGGTGACGGCGCACCGGCGGCGAGGACCTCGTCAGGCCCTCGGCGACCTGTCCGAGCTCCAGACGCACCTCCCCGCAGGTCAGGAGCCGGGCCTCGGAGGCCTCGGCGAGCGCCACCCGCGCGCGCACGAGGAGCGACTTGACGCTCGGCACGGTCGTGTCCATCGCCTCGGCGATCTGGTCGTACGAGAGCGCGTCGATCTCGCGCAGCAGCAGCGCCGTGCGCTGGGTCTCGGGGAGCTCCCCGACGTCCGAGACGATGTGGCGGAACTCCTCGCGTTTGTGGACCGTGTCCGCGGTGCTGACGCCGCCGTCACGCTCGAACACGTCCATCGAGTCCTGACCGGCCGGCTGAGGGCGGCGCAGGTGGTTCAGGCAGCGGTTGCGGGCGATCCGGTACAGCCACGGGCGCGCGTTGATCGGCCGGTCGTCGGCGCAGATCGCGTTGAACGAGGCAGCGAAGACCTCCTGCAGGACGTCCTCGGCGTCCTCCTGGGAGCCGAGCATGTGCCGGCAGAAGGCCAGCAGCCGCGGCTGGTAGCGCTGGACCAAGGCCTCGAACGCGCCGTGGTGGCCACGACGAATCAGAGCGACGAGTCTCTCGTCGCTCTGTAGCCGCAGTAGCGGCGAACGCCCCGCGAGCGCGGGCATACCGGCTGAATGCCTGAGAGCAGAAGCTTCCAAAGTGATGACCCCTACGGGTGGGTACCCGCCGCCGAAACACCGTAGCAATGCGTGAGTTGCGCGCGCGCTTCCCGTCACATGTCTAGCCGGGTCGAGCGCCGGGTAGCGGCGAGGGACCAGACACGCGAGGAGCGTATGGCCAAGACCAGGGACAAGAAGCTCTACAGCCGAATGCGTGAGAGCGGCGTTCGCAAGAAGGTCGCCCGGCAGCTGACCGAGCTGCCCGCACATTCGAAGAACGGCAAGCGGGCGCCCAAGCCGCTGCGCGAGGCGGTGGACCGGCTCGAGGCAACGGTCACGGAGCTGCGCGGCCACATCGGCCGCGGCGACCGCAAGACCGCCGCTCGGAAGGCCGCGCGGACGCGGGGGGCGAAGGCCGGCAAGCGCAGCACGTCCGCCCGGAAGGCACGCGCGCGTTAGGCTCCCGGCACCCGAGGAAAGGAGTCGCTCCATGCCTCCGCTGCGTCAATTCGACCGCTGCGACGACGAACGCCTCCGGCTTCAGACCGACTCGACCTGCCACGGCTGATGGACAAGCTCGAGTTCATCAAGGACATCACTTACAAGATGTCTGACCGCGATTTCGACCTCGACCTCGTGGAGTCGACGTACGCGGACAACTTCGTCCATCACGCGAACGGGGCTACGACGGACAAGTCCGGGTACCTCGCGCGCGGCCGCGAGTATCGCGAGCAGTACGCGAGCATCGACCGGCCGGAGTTCGACGAGCTCTTCGAGGCCGGGGACCGGGTTGTTGCCGCATACACGCTGCGCCTGCACCGCAAGGACGGGTCCAGCGAGCGCATGGCGGTGATGGCCGTTTGGACGGTGAGCGACGACGGCAAGGTCACCGCGCTACGGGAGGTCGACGCCCCTGCCGCCTGACGGCCCGAGGTTTGATCTGCGAGCTAACTTGATATATCGTTGACTGTCGAGACAGATCGCTGAAGGAGGTCAACGATGCACGCATTTGCAGCCCGGTGGTTCGGCCGGCCCGGCTTCCACCGGATGACCCGCCACCGCGGCAGGCACGGCTCCCACGGATACGGCGGCCACTACGACCCGCGCGCGTTCTGGCAGGGCCCCTGGCGCGGCATGGGCTTCGGCCCCGGAGGGCGCCGCTCGCGTGCGCGCCGTGGCGACGTCCGTGCGGCGACGCTGCTGCTGCTCGAGGAGGAGCCCCGCAACGGCTACCAGCTCATGGAGGAGATCGAGCGTCGCAGCGACGGAGCCTGGCGCCCCAGCCCTGGTTCGATCTACCCGGCGCTGGCGCAGCTCGAGGACGAGGGCTTGATCCAGGCTGAGGAGAGCGCCGGGCGCCGGTCGTTCCAGCTCACCGACGAGGGCAGGGCGTACGTCGACGAGAACCGCGATGCGCTCGGCAGCCCGTGGGAGGACGCCGGTGAGGAAGTCCCGAGCGACTTCGTCGACCTGCGCACGCTGATCGCGCAGGTCGGCATGGCGACGATCCAGGTGGCCCAGTCCGGGGACGAGCAGCAGGTGGCCGAGGCGAAGCGGATCCTGGGCGACGCCCGCAAGTCGCTGTACAGGATCCTCGCGGACGCCGAGTGAGGAGCGGGCCGAGTGCCCGGGGTGGGACTCGAACCCACAATGCTCTCGCGAGCGGCGCCTTTTAAGGGCGCGGGCTGTGCCAATTCGCCTACCCGGGCAGGGGCAATGGTAGGCGGGGCCCGACTGCGCCTCGCGCGGTCGGGTATACACCCCGCATGGCCAAAGCGTTCTTCATCCCGGTGTCGATCGCCGCGGGTCTGATCGCCGGCTCCATCTCGAGGAAGATCTTCGATCAGATCTGGGGCTTGGTGGACGAGGAGGAGCCGCCGGACTCCAAGCACCGCGACATCCCCTGGAGCAAACTCCTGATCGCGGGCGCCATCCAGGGCGCGATCTTCCGCATGGTCAAGGAGTCCATAGACCACGGCACCAGGCGCGCCTTCTACCGCACGACCGGCTCCTGGCCGGGCGAGGCACATCCCGAGAAGGAGTAGGCGCAAGTTTTTTCGACGCGGGGGACACGCGCGTCCGTCCCGGCGCCGCGCGGCAACGCCGGCGCGTCGCGGGCAGTGGATCCGAACCCCCAGACTGAGCAATGGCCCAAATTCGGGCGTTGTAGCCCGGTTTGGAGGCGGAATCGTTAGCGCGTAGGCATAGCCCGGGGCATACTGGAGCTGTGGTCCTGCTCACGGAGGAGAGGCGCCGCAGGATGCGGATGACGCACGCGCGCTCGGTGGCGCCCTACTCGCTGCCGTTCGAGCTGGGCGGACTTTCGGATGAAAATTTCGCATCCGACTCAAGCCGGCGCCCCGAAATGCCGAGATAGAACACGTGGTCCCCTTCCACCCCCTGCGTCACAGCGCACGGGTCCGAGCAGCCCGTGCTCTTGCGAGCGTCGCAACGTTCCTTGCGATCGCGCTCGTGCTGCTTGGTGGAAGCGCCAATGGGCCGCTTGCAAGCGCGGAAGCCGACGAGGCCGTCCCGAGCGCTGCAGCGGTCGCGCAGACTGAGCCGGTCGCGGTTCCGACCGAGCCGGTAGCAGCCCAGGCGGAGGCGCCGCCGCCGGAGCCCGCGCCGGCCACACCGGCAACCCCGGCCGCGCCGGCCACACCGGCAACCCCGGCCACACCGGCCACCCCGGCCACACCAACCACACCGGCCACGCCGGAGCCATCGGGTCAGGGCGCTGCCCCGCCGGTGCAAGATCCCTTGCAGGGGGTTGATCCTGCGCCGAGCGAGATCCCGCCCGGAGGCGGCTCGAAGGAAGAGCCGGAGGACCCGGAAGAGCCCGAGACTCCACCCACCACGCCCAGCCCGGCAGAGCCGGCGCCGGATCCCGGCCCCGCGCCGTCCGGCAACACGGGCCGCAGGGGCTTCTTGGGGTTCTTCGGTAAGCCCGGCAGCGAGGAGCCGGGCAGTCCGCCGGCGCCGAGCGGCGCGGGCAAGCCGGACGTAGCTGAGCCCGTTCCGGCGGCCCCCCTACCCGCGGGTCAGACCGGGGCAGTGCAGATCCCGGGGGAGGCGCCCGGCAGCCAGCCTTCTGCGAACCAGGGGACGACCCCAGTGACTCAAACGGATCCGAGCACGCTGGCCCCGCAGGCCCTCATCCCAGAGGGCGGCTCCCGTCCCAAGTCCGCTCCACCGATCGCAGTCGGCCCCGCCGGCCAGAGCGTCGGCGGCGGCACCGGAGCCGGGACCGGCGCCGCTCCGGGAGCTGTGCTCGGCGCCACCGCCACGGCCGCACCCGTGGACGTGGCCGCTGTGCTGTCTGCCGTATCGGGTGACTCTGCCGGCAACGGGGGCGACAGCGCACCGGAGGACGAGCTCGTTGCCGACCCAAGCGCCGGGGCGGACCAGGCATTCGGCCCCGTATTCGCCAGCTTTGGCGATGCCCTCTCGTTCGTGCCCGAAGAGGTCAAGATCGCGCTCGCCCTGCTCGCGGCCCTTACGATCCTGCTCGGGTTCGCCTACCTCCTCTCGGCCCTCCGCAACCGCCGCTTGGAGCGCCAGCGCGGCGAGCTCCTGAAGGAGGTCGGACTGCTTCAGGCCGCCCTGCTGCCACCCGTGCCCAAGCGCGTGGGCTCGCTGGAGACCTCGGTGGCCTACCGCCCGGCCGAGGGACCGGGCGCGGGCGGAGACTTCTACGACGTGCTCCCGCTGGCGGGCGGGCGAGTTGGCTTCATTCTCGGCGACGTGTCCGGCCACGGGCGCGGCGCGCTCGCCCGCACCGCCTTCATGCGCTACACGCTGCGCGCCTACCTCGAGGCGGGGCTCGAGCCTCGCGTGGCGCTGCAGGTGGCCGGGCGCGTGATCGACGAGAACCTGGGTGGTGACTTCGCAACCGTGCTTCTGGCCGTGCACGATCCGGAGACGGGCTCGCTGACGTATGCGAGCGCCGGGCACCCTGCACCGATCGTCGTAGGCCCGCAGGCCCATGACCCCGTGACCGCGGGATCCTCCCCGCCAATCGGCGTCGGGGTCAGGACGGGACTGCGTCAGACGACGGTGCCACTGGTGCCCGGCGCGGTCGCTGCCCTCTTCACCGACGGCCTCATGGAGGCGCGCGTGGACGGCGGCATCCTGGGACGCGAGCGCCTCGAGACGCTGCTGGAAGATCTCGGTCCGGGCGTGACCGCGGGTGCGCTGATCGCGAGTGTCGACAACGAGGCGCGCCTGCTCTCCGACGACATCGCGGCCGTCGTCATCCAGCCGACCGCGGGAGCGACGGCCGGGATGTTCCGCACCGAGCAGCTCGAGCTGACGGCTCGGGAGCTCGACGGCCCGATTGCGCCCCGCTTCCTCGAGTCCTGCGGCATCCCGAAGGCCGAGGCCGACGCGGCCATCCGCGAGGCGCGCGGGCTCGCGGAGCGCTTCGGCGGCGTCATCCTGCACGTGGTGTTCGGCAACCCGGTGCGCGTGGAGGTCCTCCCGCGCAACCTGGAGTCGATCGAGGCGGCCTCACGGCGCGCCGCCGCGGCGCGCTAGCTCTCGTCGGGCCAGCTGCGCAGCGCCTCGGTGAGCGCGTCCGGCTCGTCCTCCGGGACGAAGTGCGCCGCGCTCTCGACCCTCACCACCTCGGCGCCCGGGAAGATCTCGAGCCACTGCTCGAGGAACACCGGCTGGAACACGGGATCGCGCATGCCCCAGACGAGCTTGACCGGCACCTCGAGCCGGTCCAGGCTCTCGTGGATCGAGCCCATCAGCCTGGCGCTGCGGTCGCGCTCGGTCAGCGGGATCTCGCGCTGGAAGGCGAGCGTGCCGACCCGCGACCAGTAGTCGGGGAACGGCGCCCGGTAGGCCTCCATCATCAGCGGGTCGATCTCGCGCTTGGCCATTCCGCCGGGGATCGACTCCACGAACAGGTTGCCGCCCAGCGCCAGGATCTCGCCCAGCCCTTCGGTGCGGAACTCGCGCAGGAAGGGCGGCAGGAAGCTCGGCAGCTCCCAGGCCCAGGTGTTGATGAGGACGAGCCCGCGGAACCGTTCGACGCGCTCCAGCATCGCCCCGAGCCCGATCGGCCCGCCCCAGTCGTGCGCGACGAGCGTGAGGTCGCGCAGGTCGAGCTGATCGATCAGGGCGATCGCGTTGTGGATGTGGGCCTGAAGC
Source organism: uncultured Thermoleophilaceae bacterium (assembly GCA_963757815.1). Lineage (GTDB taxonomy): Bacteria > Actinomycetota > Thermoleophilia > Solirubrobacterales > Thermoleophilaceae > JACVRW01. Next base: position 138,806 of record CAVWSN010000034.1, read on the forward strand.
GAGTACCCGGACAGGTACGGGGGCTTGTCGGAGCGGCCGAATCCCATGTGGTCGAACGCGACGCAGCGGCGCCCGGCGGCCGACAGCTCGGCGATCTGGCGCCTCCACAGGTAGCTCCACGTCGGGTTGCCGTGCGCGAACAGCAGCGGCGGTGCCTCGCTCGGGCCCTCGTCGACGTAGTGCAGGCGCACGCGGCCCACGCTCGCGAAGCGCGGCTCGAAAGGGAAGGTCCCGTGGAAGTCGCCGTCGAGTCCGTCCGGCATCGGCTCTTCGCTTATACCCGATCCAGTAGGCTCGCGACCCCGTGTCCACAGGTACCGAGGCAGAGCAGCGAACCGCGCTCCACGGCGGTCGGCTCGTCGCCAAGCGTCTCAAGGCGCACGGCGTGTCGAAGCTGTTCACCCTCTCGGGCGGGCACCTGTTTTCGATCTACGACGGCTGCCGCGAGGAGGGCGTCGAGATCGTCGACGTGCGCCACGAGCAGTCGGCCGCGTTCGCGGCGGAAGGGTGGGCGAAGGCCACGCGTGAGCCCGGGGTCTGTGCGCTCACCGCCGGCCCGGGAGTGACCAACGGGATGAGCGCGATGGCCTCGGCGCAGATGAACGGGTCGCCGTTGCTGGCGCTCGGCGGGCGGGCGCCGGCGCTGCGCTGGGGGATGGGTTCGCTGCAGGAGATCGACCACGTCCCCTTCGTCGCGCCTGTGACGAAGCTGGCACGCACGGCGGCGACGACGGACGAGATCCCGGGGCTGATCGACGAGGCGCTCAAGGCGTCGCTCACGCCTCCGTCGGGCCCGACCTTCATCGACTTCCCGCTGGACCAGGTGTTCATGGAGTCGGAGGTCGACGCGGACGCGCCCGCGTCGCAGCCGGACCCGGTCGTGCTGCCGGCGGCGGACGGTGATGCGCTCGAGCGCGCGGCGTCGCTTCTGCGCGAGGCCTCGCGGCCGGTGGTGATGGCGGGCACCGGGCTTTACTGGGCCCACGCCGAGAACGCCGTGCGCGCGCTCTGCGAGGAGCACTCGGTGCCTGTCTTCCTCAACGGTCTGGCCCGCGGCTGCGTGCCGGCCGACCACCCGATGTTCTTCTCGCGCGCCCGGAGCGCCGGCCTGAAGGGGGCGGACGTGGCGCTCGTGGTCGGCGTCCCGATGGACTTCCGGCTCGGCTTCGGGGCCTCGTTCGGCGAGGAAACCCAGCTCGTCGTGATCGACTCCGCGCGTCCGGAGCGAGCCCATCCGCGCGAGGTCGCCGCCGAGCTGTACGGCAGCGTGGTCGGCTCGCTCGACGCGCTGCGCGAGGGCGCGGCCGGCGCCTCGGCCGCGCGCGCGGAGTGGGCCGCGTCGCTGCGCGAGACCGAGAACGAAAAGCGGGCGGGGGAGCAGGGGGACCTTGCCGACGACCGCTCGCCGCTCCACCCGATGCGCGTGTACGCGGAGCTCGCGCAGATCCTCGACCGGGACGCGGTCGTGATCGGGGACGGCGGCGACTTCGTGTCGTTCGCGGGCCGGATGATCGAGACCTACGAGCCGGGCTGTTGGATGGACCCGGGTCCGTACGGATGTCTCGGGGCCGGTCCGGGCTTCGCCCTGGCGGCGAAGCTCGCGCACCCCGAGCGGCAGGTCTGCCTGCTGCTCGGCGACGGCGCGTTCGGCTTCGCCGGGATGGAGTTCGACACCTTCGTGCGCCACGGCGTCCCGGTCGTCGGCGTGATGGGCAACAACGGGATCTGGGCGCTCGAGAAGCACCCGATGGAGTTCATCTACGGCTACTCGGTCGCCGCCGACCTTCAGCCCGGTTGCCGCTACGACGAGGTCGTGCGCGCGCTGGGCGGCCACGGTGAGCTGGTCTCGAAGCCCGAGGACCTCCGCCCGGCGCTCGAACGCGCCTTCGCCTCTGGCAGGCCGGCGCTCGTGAACGTGCTCACCGACCCGAGCGTCGTCTACCCGCGAAAGGCGAATCTGGCCTAGCGGTTCCGCCCGCGCAGCGCCCGTAGGGCATTCGGGCGGCGCCCTTTCATCATCGGGCGTGGTCGGTTATAGTGTGCGCGCTGGGTGGAGTGTCCGTGCGGCAAACCCGTCGGCCTCCAACCGGTGCATAGGTTCGGGCGAAGCCGCATCGTATCGGCGCCTCCCGCCGTCCGAACCGCCAGGCCCTTTCATGGCACGTACCCCTGCCCGTCCTGATGGGGCCGTTTTGAGAGCCGCCCGCATGATGCGGGCGGTTCTTTTTCAGCGGTGCGCCGCGGCCATCGCGGCGCCCTGCAAGATGTCGGACTCGCTGATCTCGATCTCGTCGAGACCGAACGCGCGGATCGACTCCACGAGGATCGTCACGCCGGCGACGATCACCGGTGCGCGATCGGGGTGGAGGCCGGTGACCTCCCTTCGCTCCTCGACGGGCAGGGCGGCGAGCATTGCCTGGATGCGCTCGGCCGCGGCCAGGCCCAAGCGGTAGCCGTGGACCTTCTCGGGATCGTAGGGGTCGAGCTCCAGGTCGATCGCCGCGAGCGTGGTGGCGGTGCCGGCCACCGCGATGCCCTCCGCCGTCCGCTCGCGAATCTCCTCGGGAACGCTCTCTTCGATGATCCGGCGCACGTCGGCCGCGAGCGCCTCGAGCTCCTCGTGCGTCGGCGGATCGGACTGCAGAAAGCGCTCGGTGTGGCGGCGTGAGCCCATCTGCGCCGAGACATGGAAGTCGGGATCGGCGCCGTTCGAGCCGACCACGTACTCGGTCGAGCCGCCGCCGATGTCTATGACCACCGCCGAGGCGGGACTCTCGACCGCCGCTGTCCGGCCGCTCGTCGCGCCGAGGAAGGTCAGGCGTGCCTCCTCGTCACCCGAGATCGTCCGCGCGTCGATTCCGTAGCGGCGGTTGAGCTCATCCCGGAACTCCGGACCGTTGTCCGCGTCGCGCATGGCGCTGGTTGCAACGGCGATCACGTCCTCGGCCTTCAGTCTGTCGATCGTCTGGCGGTACTCGTCCAGCGTCTCCCGAACACGGTCCATCGCCTCGTCAGCCAGCCGACCGGTGGCATCGACGCCCTGGCCGAGCCGAGTGATCGTCGTCTGCTTCTCGAGCTCTTCAAGCCGACCGTCCTGGACGTCGGCCACCAGGAGCCTGGTCGTGTTCGTCCCCAGATCGACGACCGCGACGCGCATGCTCAGTCGAACAGTTCGTTGACGCGCTCGACCGGACGAGCGAGCACGGCGCGCTCGCCTCGGACCACTACGGGGCGCTGCAGCAGCGCCGGGTGCTCCGCCATGAGGGCGATCGCCTCGTCGTCAGCCACCTCGCGCTCGCCCAGCTTGAGCTCGGCGAACACCGGCTCCCGCTCTCGAAAGAGAGCGCGCGCAGGCCCGCCCGTCTTGCGAACGAGCTCGCGGAGTTGGTCCTCGGTGAGGGGCTCCACGTGAAAGTCGACCCGCTCGAACTCGATCCCCCTCTCATCGAGAAGCGTCGCGAGATTCCTGCACGTGGTGCAGGTGCGCTTCTCGTAGACCGTCAGCTCGGCCATGGCCCGGGACCGTACACGCTGCCGTGTGACACCAGCCACCGAGGCGGGCTCTCGGGGAATAACAAGGCCTGGCGCTGCGTCCTTTGGCTTATGCCTGAAGCAGAAGGAGCGGAGATGACCGGAAGGACAGGGGGTGGGAGGGCGCACCTTCAGAAGCCGCTCCCTGAGTGGTCCGCGTGGCAGGCTGACCAGCGGTCCACCCAATTCACGATCGGGATCGAGGAGGAGCTCATGCTCCTGGATCCTCGTGACTGGTCGCTGGCGTTCCGTTCGGACGAGGTGATCGCCGACCTGCCGCCCGAGCTGCGCGATCGGGTGACGCTCGAGACGCACGCGGCCGTGATGGAGATCGCCACCGGCGTACACCGCCGAGTGGGGGACGCGGTCGCGGAGCTCGCCGACCTTCGCTCCCGAATGTCGGGTGCGCTGGCCGGGCACGGACTCCACGCGGCCGTGGCAGGCACACATCCAGCCGCGGTGTGGGAGGACACCGTCGTCTCGTCCCATCCCCGCTACCGCCACATCGGCGAGTCGATGCGCGTGCTGGCCCGGCGCGAACCCACGCTCGCGTTGCACGTCCACGTGGGCGTCGCGACACCCCAGGCCGCGGTCCGGATCCAGAATCGCCTGCGGGCGCACCTGCCGCTGCTGCTCGCGCTGTCTGCCAACTCTCCGTTCTGGCAAGGCAGGGCGACGGGATTCGCCTCGACCCGCACCACCCTGTTCGAGGCCTTCCCCCGGTCGGGCGTCCCGCGCAGCTTCCGCGGCTACCGCGACTGGGCCGGCGCGGTGGAGCCGCTGATCCGTTCGGGCGCGATCGCCGATCCCTCCTATCTCTGGTGGGACGTCCGCCTGCAGCCTCGCTTCGGCACGGTCGAGGTGCGCATCATGGACGCGCAGGCGACGGTCGAGGACGTGGCCGCCCTCGTCGCTCTGGTCCAGTCGCTCGCCCGCCTCGAGTTCGAGCCAGCCTCCACCGCCGAGGAGGAGTTGACGCCGGTCGAGGTGATCGAGGAAAACCGCTTCCTGGCGGCCCGCGACGGCATGGAGGCGCTCCTGATCGACGTCGTCTCCGGCGAGCGCATCCCGGCGATCGGACAGCTGGAGCTGACACTTGCCGCCTGCCAACGCCACGCTGAGCTGCTCGGCTGCGAGCGCGAACTCGCCTCGCTGCGGCCGCTCGCTGCGGAAAACGGCGCCGCGCGCCAGCTCGCGGACGCCCGCGGCGGCGACCTGCGGCAGGTCAGCGCCGGCCTCGCCCGCGCCTATTGCCCGGCACCGCCGCCAAAGGTCGATCCCGCATACGCCGCCCGGCAGGCGGCCTAGCCGCAAGACCTGCTGATCCGCGCCGGCCCCTCGGCCGTTGACGCTCCCGCCGCCGACGGCTAAATTCGGTGCCCACGCCGCGGGGTGGAGCAGTCAGGTAGCTCGTCGGGCTCATAACCCGAAGGTCGCGGGTTCGAATCCCGCCCCCGCTACTCGAAAGCCCTGCATATGCAGGGTTTTCGTCTTTCTGGCGAGTCGCCATGGTGCCGTTCGTAGTGCCAATTGTGAGCGCCGAAACGGCACCACGGCGATCCGGATTTGGCTCTCCGGTAGCGGTTTACGGACCGCAACATTCGGGTTCTGGACCCGAATAGGGCAGATCTACGCTTATCGCGCAAAACCAGGAGCGGTTCAATCATCCGGACGCGGAGACTTTGAAATGCATGTGAGCGATCGCGGGAGATCAGGAGCGGCGGTCGATCGCTCAGCGGCTAAGTCTGAGCCGATGAGCGAGCCCGCCCACGGATTCAAGAAGCCCAGGCGGTCGGCTTCGAGGCGTACTCGCAGGACGCCGACCTCGCCCCGTTCTTCGAGGGGCTTTCCGAACGACGAGTGCCAGTGCGAGCACCTGGGCTACGTGATCGGCGGGAAGGTCGGCTTCCGCTCGAGCGGCAACGAGGAGCTGTTCGAGGCGGGCGACGCCTACTACGTCGGCCCGGGACACACGCCCATCCTGTACGCGGGCACCGAGGTCGTCGAGGTCAGCCCGAGCGAGGAGCTCGGCCGGACGATGGAGGTCGTGACCAAGAACATGGAGGAGATGGAGGCCTCCCTGATCCGGCCGAAGCCCGTCAGCGGTGCTCTGGGTTCGGGTAGTCGAACCGGCAGCCCGCGTCCCACTCCGTCCGCTGGTTCCCGTGCGCGGGCACGCCTCCCGCGTCTCTCAGCATGCGCGCGAGGTGCAGCAGGTTCCACGTCATGAACGTGGTGTTGCGGTTGGTGAAGTCGTTGTCGCGCCCACCCGAGCCGTCGTCGAGATAGCTAGGGCCGGGCCCGGCCTCGCCGATCCACCCGGCGTCGGCCTGAGGCGGCACCGTGAAGCCGAGGTGCCCGAGCGAGTACAGGATCTCCATCGCGCAGTGCTTGATGCCGTCCTCGTTGCCGGTGATCAGGCAGCCGCCGACCCGGCCGTAGTAGGCGTACTGGCCTGCATCGTTCAGCAGATGGCTGTTGCCGTAGAGGCGCTCGATCACGCGCGCGCAGACGGACGACTTCTGCCCGAGCCAGATCGGCGACGTCAGCACCAGGATGTCGGTGGCGATGACCTTGTCGAAGATCGCCGGCCACTCGTCGCGCTCCCAGCCATGCTCGGTCATGTCCGGCCAGACACCGGTCGCGATCTCGCGGTCGACCGCGCGGACGACCTCCACGGACACGCCGTTCCGCTCCATGATCGCGATCGAGCGGTCGGCGAGGCCCTGCGTGTGCGATGGCTCCGGCGAGCGCTTCAGCGTGCAGTTGATGTAGACCGCGCTCAGGTCGCTGAAGTCCCACCGCGACCCCGCGGACAGCCGTTCCTGCATCTCGGTGAAAGTCGGCATGACCCTCCTCTTCGGAGCTGGATGTGCGTCAGTCCGGCGAACTTCGGGCGCGCTACATCGACGCTTGACCTTGCCCAGCGCCCGCGCTCATGCTCGCAGCGTGGGCGCCGCCATCGCAATCGGCGCGGTGGTCGGCCTGGCGCTGGGCATCGTGGTCAGCGTGACAACCAGCGTGCCGCTCGCGCCCGAGCTCGGTGCCGTGCTCGGCGGGCTGCTCGGCTGGCTGTCCCGGCGTGAGCGCCGATGAGCACCGCGACGTTCGCCGGACTCCTCCTGATCGTCATGCCGGTGGCGTTCAACGTCGCGTTCGGCATGCTCGCCGCGCGGGTCGACTACCCCGACCCGGAGATGCTCAATACCCGCTAATTGCGGCTTTCTCCAGGGGCCGCCGACGGCCGCTTGCGTCGCTGGGTGTACGGTGGAGTGATTCGCTTTGCCTCAGCCCTCGGCGGGCGATTTCTTTCCGGCTCCGACACTCGGTCGGTGTATGGGCGTATCGACCTCAACGGTCTGCGCCAAAACCACCAACGTTAGGAGCCACATGGCTGTCACGACCGAAAAGTCAGCGGGCGAGCACAGCGATCCGCCCGTTCACGATCGAGTCTCCCGAGGCGGACCTCGATGACCTGCGTGCGCGCATCGCGGCCACGCGCTGGCCCGAAAAGGAGACCGTCGACGATCAGTCGCAAGGCGTGCCGCTCGCGACGATGCAGGCGGTCGCGCGCTACTGGGCGGAAGAGTACGACTGGCGCAAGTGCGAGGAGAAACTGAAGGCCCTACCGCACTTCATCACCGAGATCGATGGGCTGGACATCCATTTCATTCACGTTCGCTCGGATCATGAGGATGCGTTGCCGCTCCTCGTCTCGCACGGATGGCCCGGCTCGGTCATCGAGCAGCTGAAGATCATCGATCCGCTCACCAATCCGACGGCACATGGCGCGAGCGCAGCGGACGCTTTCCATGTGGTGATCCCGTCGATGCCGGGCTACGGGTTCTCAGGCAAGCCGACCACTCCCGGCTGGGGCCCCGAGCACATGGCGCGTGCCTGGGCGGAGCTGATGGAGCGCCTGGGCTACGACCGCTACGTCGCCCAGGGCGGCGATTGGGGCGCGCAAATCGTGGATCTGATGGGTGCGCAGGCGCCTCCGGGGTTGCTCGGCATCCACACCAACTTCCCTGGTGCTGTTCGACCCGACGTCGCAGCGGGGGTCCAGTCCGGCGGCCGCCCCCCGGTCTCGATGACGAGGAAACCCGCATCTACGAGAAGCTGAGGGACTTCTTCGCGACGGACGTCGGGCTATGCAATCGAGAGGGCGACCCACCCGCAGACGCTGTACGGAATTGCGGATTCACCCGTCGGCCTGGCCGCCTGGATGCTCGACCACGACGCGACCAGTTTGGCGCTGATCACTCGCGTCTTTGTCGACGGGCCGAGGAAGGCCTGACCCGAGACGACGTGCTCGACAACATCACCCACTACTGGTTGACGAACACGGGGGTCTCTTCGGGACGTCTCTATTGGGAAAACAAGGGTCGGCTTCTTCGACCCGAAGGGCGTCGTGACATCCCGGTGGCCGTGAGCGTCTTCCCTGACGAGATCTATCCGGCGCCGCGGAGTTGGGCGGAGGAGGCCTACCCCAACCTCATCCATTACAACAAGGTCGACAAGGGCGGGCACTTCGCGGCCTGGGAGCAGCCGGAGCTGTTCGTCTGACGAGGTCCGCGCGGGGTTGCGCTCGCTTCGCTAGGTGACCGTGTCCGCACGTGTGCACATGCCCTCGCTCGGCGGGGCGACCGGGTGGCTCAACTCCGAGCCACTCGGCCCCGCCGAGCTGCGCGGCCACGTCGTCCTCGTGCACTTCGCTTTCACGTTCGGGTGGCCGAGGTGGACGACTGGGTCGTAGTCGAGGTTGCCGGTAGCGAGGCCGAGGCCGAGCTGCTCTGCTCGGTCTTGCGTGGCTCCGGCATCGAGTGCCTGACCCGGGTAACGAACAGCGGGGCCGGGGCTGGAGACGGGCTGGCCTTGGGGGCGCACGACATCATGGTCAGCCCGCAGGACGCGCAAGACGCACGCGAGATCCTGCACGAACCCCGATGAGCCACAGCGAATGACAGCTCGACCGAACCAAGCGTCGGCCGTACACGGCCTCAAGTGCGCGGACCTAGTCGACGCGATGGGGCGGCTGCATCGCCACCGCTGTCACATCCTCGATCTCGTCACTCCGACGCCGGGGCGGGTCCTATTCGGCTCAGCGGTGACCATCTCGTATTTCCCGAGCTGCTCGGCTGCGCTCGATCCCGAGCGCTACAACCTCGCCAACCTGTTCTACGAAGCGGTCGGCGACGAGCCGGCCGGCAAGGTGATCGTGCTCGCGTCGAACGGCTACACCGACACCTCGATGGGCGGGGGCACAAAGCTGATGCGGCTCCATCAGAACGGGTGCGCCGGGGTGCTCACGGACGGCCGCCTGCGCGACTTCGACGAGCTTGCGCGCTACGACTTCGCGGCCTACTGCTCAGGTGAGGCGACTCGCTGGGGAGGGGATAGCTTGACGCCGTTTCAGGCAAATGTTCCAGTAGTCCTCCAGGGCGTAGGCGTGGTGCCCGGCCAGTACGTGTTCGCCGACTCCTCCGGCGCTGTGTTGATTCCGGACGGCCAGATCGACGAGGTGCTCGCCGAGGCACGCAAAGTCGAGGCCACGGATGCCGCCTCTCGCGACCAGATCGCCCGCGAGCAGGTTCGCGTGAACGATCACCTCCGCTAGTAACCGCCGCGCTTGTTAGACGCGCGGTGCTTCTTCGCGTGGAAGCAGCAGCGCGACGTCGCCGATCGTTCGTGCACCGCTGGGACTAACCATCACCTGCGCCGTGGTGCCATTCGTGGTTCCATGTTGAGCGGATCTGGGCTGTTCTGAGAGCACCTCAGCCGAGCTGTCATGCGGCTGCAGGCCCGGGGTGAGGCGGTTCGGGCGATCTCATAACCCGAAGGTCGCGGGTTCGAATCCCGCCCCCGCTATGCGAAAGCCCTGCAATTGCAGGGCTTTCGGCTTTCTGGCGGCCGACGGTGGTTCCGTTCGTGGTGCCAATCTGAGTGCCTCAAATGGAACCATGGCGTTGCGGATTCCGCTCCAGCAGCGGGTTTGCGCCACAAACATTCGGGTTCTCGACCCGACGGCGCCCAGCGCGGTCTGGAGGCCTTCGCGCAAAGCGGAAGCTCGCCGTCGGAGCCGGTGGGGAGGCTCGCTCCCACGCAGGGCGCTGTCTAGCCGCTCACGGCAGGTCGAGCGCGGGGTTGCGGTCGAAGAACCCGTGCGGGTGCAGCGAGAAGCCGACGGTCTCGCGTGGCATCACGGGGTACTGCTCGATCGTCGGCTTGTGGGTCATCCCGACCGTGTACCACGCGACCAAGTCGCGGGCGTCGATGTTCGCCTGCTGGGCCACGTACTTCGGGACGCCTTCTCCCGCGACGCCCTGGTTTGGATGATCGCCCACCACATGGAGCTCCCCGTCGGCGTAGCGGGTCGCCCACAGCGCATGCTGGGCGAAGGCCGCCTGTTGCAGCGGTGGATATGAGGCGTCCGAGTAGGGAGGTGTGCTGGCATGCGGCCGCAGCTCGTAGGCGGTGTGGTTGCCGAGCGCGCCGTGCGCCGTCGTGCTCTCCACGATCCAGTGCCGGTCGGCCGTCGGGGCGGCGTCGCGGAAGCCCTCGCTCCCGACGACCGACTCATCGGTATCGAAGGCGTTCCCCTCGGCGCTGGGCACCGTTCGCGTGTCTGCCTGGACGAGCCGGTTACGCACGCCGTCGACATCGAAGTCCACCCGGAAGTTGAAGAAGTGCTGATGGCTGGGCGCCGCGACCCACGGCGCCACGAGCGTCCCGAACGCGTTGCCGGCCGCCGCGGAGGCCACGCCGCGCGTCAGCAGCGTCCCGGTGGCGCCGGCCAGCACGTCGATGCCGCCGTCGAGCCGGAAGACGTACTCGACCGTGTACGTGTAGTTGCCGTTCGGCATAGTGGACGTGACGACGAGCTCGCGCCCGAACCGCGCCTTCCGGTCGCCGGTGGCCGGGTCGATTCGGTCCCACAGCACGCCGGAGTCGCGTTCGTACAGGGCGACGCCGTTCTCGAGCGGGATCACCGGCGGATCGCCGGCGCTGCCCAGATCGCTCGGCGTGACCTGATCGAGGAATACGGCGTTCGTCGGCACGTCGACGCCCGGCTCGAGTCGTTCTAGGAACTGGCCCAGGTTGTACTCGCCGACGTCCAGCGCCGCGCGCCATGACCACGTCGGGTCCGGCAGGGCATACGGGACATAAATTTCGTCGAGCGCGAGCCGGTAGATGATCGGCCGCACGCGACGACCGCGCTCGAAGCCGATTTGGTGCAGGACGACACCTTCACGCGGATTGAAGCCCACCCGAAAGCGCCACCCCTGCCAGGTCACCTCGCTGCCGCGAATCGTGAAGCCGGGCCCCTGGGGCTGCGTGATGACGAGCGGCGCGAGCGGCGGACGTGTGCCGCCGGGGTCATCCGAAGCGGTGCGGTTGACGGGCCGCCTGCCGGTGTCCTGGACGTCGACCACCTGCATCCGGTTGGCGTCGATGGTCACCAGAACACCCTCGATCGGGCGGTCGTAGGCGTTCGGGAGATCGCCGGCGAAGAACGAGAGGGCGCGCAGAAACCGCACGCCGGCGGCCGCCATCGGCAGGTTCAGCTCGCCTGGCGCCCAGATGTCGAGGAAGACGTCGTCCGGGTCGATGCCGCGGCGAGCCATCGCCCGGCGCCAGCGGGCATCGCGGCGTACGGCGGCGTCGGCAGACTCGTACTCGTCGCCGAAGACGGCGGGCTGGGCACCGGGGCGCTCGACGAACGAACGCAGTCGCTCCCTGCGCAGGTCAACGACGGCCTCGAAGAGCCTGTTGGCGGCCCGGTCGTAGACCTGGGCGAACGCTTCGCGCCGGAACGGCTGGCCGGGCGACCAGCGCAGGACCTCGGCTTTCGGCGGCTCCTGGAGGGCCACGATCGGGAAGAACGCCGTAGCCGGGAGGTCGCTGGACTCCTCGATCACTCTGAACGCGGTCGTGATCTCCTCCCCGGTCAGCGGGTCCAGTGGCCCGGCCGCCGCCTCGGCGGCAGCGGCGGGACCCAGGAACGCAAGCGAGCACGAGACGACGGTGACCGACGCAGTAAGGGCCAACATGGCTCAGCCTCCTGGTTGCTCGATCGACCCTACTCACGGCGCCGACCACGGTCAACGCGTGTGGACGACCGAGCCTCGCTCGGCCGTGGCCGCACACACGCGGGCCGCCGCCTCCCCGCACCCGGAGAGGACTCCGGCGCATGGAGTCACCAGAGGAGGGTCCCCAAGGGACGGCGAGGGTTCGGTGGCAAGCCCAGACCGGCGGCGAGCCCGCGCGGGCATCAGGATCGCCACGCCGCGATCGCCGCCCATAGGTGACGTCGACCGCGATACCCGCACGAGGGGTAAGGCGTCCTCGGATTGAACGCCCCGGCAGCTGCCGGGGCGTTCGCGCTTTCGCGTGTCGGATCGGACTTGCGCGCGGCGAGTATTCGGGTGGTGCTCTGGTTGGCGCACCACACGCCGCCTGGGCAACTCCCAGCGGGGAGGCCGCCGTGGCGGCGCCATGGACGACGGGTACTGGCACCACCGCGGCTCGGGTGTCAGGGGCATGGGAGCGGTGCCGGTTCGGGGCGATGCTCATTTCGCAACCGCAAACCGACCACAAGGAGCGAATGAAATGTCCATCGACCTCAATGCCTTCACGATCCGCGAAGCCCGTCCCGCCGATGACCACGCACTGCGCCGACTGGCGGAGCTCGATGACACGCGGGCGCCGAGCGGCCGCGTCCTGATCGGCGAGCTGGATGGCGAGCCTGTCGCGGCCGTGCCGATCGCGGGTGGGCCGGCGATCGCCGACCCGTTCCGCTCGACCTCTGCGCTGGTCAGCCTGCTCGGGCTACGGGCGGCGCAGCTGCGCGGCCTCGAGGATGGACGCAGCGCCCGCGCGCGGATACGGCAGTTGATCCCCGCCGTCGCCGCGCGCCGGCGCCAGACCAGCACGACACCCGAGGCGACCAAGATCACCGAAATCCTCAGCCGGGTCCGTCCCCACACGCCCGCGAAATCACGCCGTTCTCGCGGACGGAAGCGCGCGTCTGCCGTCAGGGGCCGACACGATCCGATGCCCCGAATCCGCTACTACTAGCGGCGCAGGGTCGGGCGCGCCGTCCCGGGCGAGGCGCCGGCAACAGAAGCCCCTCACGCGTCACGGCTCTGCTCCGTGAGCAGGATCCCCGCGACGTGCTGGAGGAGCTTCCATGTCACGTCAGGATTCTTCTTGGCGAACGCCCGGAAGTGCCAGAACTGGATCGTGTGGCAGCGCATCGGCGTCACCGCCTCTACGGTGGCCGTGCGCTCGCGTTCGCTGATCATCGCGAGCTCGCCGAAGTGGTCGCCAGGCCCCATCGTGCCGACCCGCGTGCCGTCGACGATGACGGCAGCCTCGCCCTCGGCGATCACGAAGAAATCGACGCCGCTCATCTCACCCTGCTTGGTGAGCACCGAGCCGGCGGGAACGCGACGGTCCCTGAAGTCCTTGGCGAGCCCGCGCAGCTGGCGCTGGCTGAGCCCACTGAACAGCGGTACCCGCTTCAGATCTTCGGCCACGCTCGCCACGCCGCGACCCTACTATCTGAGGCACGCCCGTCTGTGGCCCGATGCGACAACAGGGTCAAGCCCCTAGGCCGCGCACGGATGGCACGTCGAAGGCCGTCGCGCTCATGCCACCGCCACCGTGCTCGCAGAGGCATCGGAGGCGCACTCGACGACGATCCGCTGGAGCATCGCGACGACGGGCTCGATACGCATCCGTGCTGCTGCGGGAGAGAACGCGGAAACCGTCGCTTGCGCTTTCGCGTGGGGGGAGCGATCGCCTCCGTCATTGCGTCGTGCCGGGCAGATCCTGCGCCGTGCCGTGGTTCCATTCGTGGTTCCATGTTGAGTGGACATGGGCTGATCTGAGAGCACCTCAGCCGAGCTGTCATGCGGCTGCAGGCCTGGAGGTGAGGCGGTTCGGGCGATCTCATAACCCGAAGGTCGCGGGTTCGAATCCCGCCCCCGCTATACGAAAGCCCTGCATACGCAGGGCTTTCGGCTTCTAGGGGAGCGCCGTGGTTCCGTTCGTGGTGCCAATTTGAGCGGCCGAAATGTCACCACGGCGATCCGGATTCCGCTCTGGCAGCGGCTTTCCGCCGCAGCATTCGGGTTCTGGACCCGACGGCGCTCAGCGCGGTCTGGAGGCCTTCGCGCAAAGCGGAAGCTCGCCGCCGGACGCCGATGAGACTCGCTCCTCGTCCGCAGCAGCAGCGAGATCAGTCTCGGCGCGGACTCCTGCTCGCGCGAGGGAAGCATGCGCCACGTCGTGCTGCTCGGCCTCGCGCAGGAGTCGGAGCAGCGGAGCGCTGCCGGACGCCCAGGCGCGCAGATCGAGGGCTGCGCGCGGCGCGGCGCACGCGCTCAGGCGGCGCGCGCGAGTTTCTCGAGCCGCGCGGCGGCCTCGCTTGCGGCCATCTCGCGGAGGTCGACGAGGAGGATCGCCTGTCCCTTGTGCAGCTCGCCCACCGCGCGGTCGACGGCGTCGTCGTCGAGTGCGGCCCGGCGCAGAAGCCGCCGGGCTCCGCGAAGGCCGGTGATCCGCACGCGTTCGGCGTCGCCCTTGTATGTGACGATCACGACATGGTCGTTGTCCGCGAACGAGCCTTGTCGCTGCTGATCGGGATCGCCGGCGAAGCTGCCGGCGCCCTGGCGACGTTGGACCGCTCGGCCGCCGTAGGTGCCGACCGGGGCATCGGGCGCGACCGGTCCGGCGAACCCCCGACCGGTTCCCGGCGGATGTCGCGTGGTGCGCTGCCCGCGAGCAGACGGATGTCGCGTTCCGGCACGCCCGTCGCGCGCAGTGCCTCGACCGCGCGGCGCGCCGCGACCTCGGTGGCATATGTCCTGGTGAGCGTCGTCATGGAAATTTCCTTCGTCGTGAGCCGTGTCGCCGTATTGGCTGCGCCGATCATGCGCTCGGGCGGTTGCGCCGCATTTGCGACGCGGTGACAGCGGTTGCAGCGCGCGTCTGACGGCGGGAACCTTGAGCGGTGGATTTCAGGGTCCTGGGACCGGTCGAGGCGCGGGCGGAGGGTCGGCCGCTGGCGCTGGCCGGCGCGCGGCAGCGGGCGCTGCTGGCCGTGTTGCTGCTGCACGCGGGGGAGCCGGTCTCGCGCGAACGCCTGATCGCGGACCTGTGGGGCGAGCGGCCGCCCGCCGGCGTGGTCAAGACGGTGCAGGCGGTGGTCTCGCGGCTGCGACGCGCGCTCGGCGGCGAGGCGGCGCGGTTGGTCAGCAGCGCGGCCGGCTACAGGTTGCGCGTCGAGCCGGACGAACTTGACCTCGGCCGCTTCGCGCAGCTGTGCGCGGACGGGCGGCGCGCGCTGGCGGCCGGGCGCCACGAGCGCGCGGCGGCGCGGTTGCGCGCGGCGCTGGCGGAGTGGCGCGGGCCGCCGCTGGCCGACGTGGTGCTCGAGCCGTTCGCGGCGCCCGAGGTCGCGCGCCTGGAGGACCTGCGCGCGGCCGCGGTCGAGGATCGCGTCGAGGCCGATCTGGCGATGGGCCGCGGTGCCGAGCTCGTGGCGGAGCTGGAGGGGCTCGTGGCGGCGGAGCCGTTGCGCGAGCGCCTGCGCGGGCAGCTCATGCTCGCCCTGTATCGAGCCGGGCGTCAAGGCGAGGCGCTGGACGCCTACCGCGACGCGGTCCGGACGCTGGATAGCGAGCTCGGCCTGCGTCCCGGACCGGAGCTCGAGCGCCTGCAGCAGGCGATCCTCGCCCACGATCGCGCGTTGCTCCGTGCCCCTGCCGGCGGGGAGCCGCGCGAGGTGGAGCGTCGCCGCGCGACGGCCACGATCCTGGTCGCCGAGGTCGCCGGCTGGGCGCGCGTGGGCGACGCGGACCCCGACGGCGTGCGCGCCGCGCACGATCGCCGGCTGCGCGACGTGCTGGCGGCGCACGGCGCGAGCGCGGTGAAGGCCGTCGGCGACGCGCTGGTGGCCGCGTTCGCGTCGGCTGGCGCCGCTATCGCCTGCGCCGTCGAGATGCAGCGGGCGATCGACCGCGAGGCTCGTCGCGGCGCGGTGCCGCTCGAGCTGCGCGTCGGGGTCGCCGCGGGCGACGTCGCGTGGGCGGGCGAGGACTACTCCGGCACGCCGGTGATCGAGGCGCAGAGGCTGTGCGCTGCCGCGTCGGCGGGGAGCATCCTCGTCGCGGACGCCGTGCGCCTGCTCGCCGGGCCGGGAACGGAGGCGGAGCTCGAGGACGCCGGCGAGCTGGAGCTGGGAGATCTGGCGCGTCCGGTACGCGCGTGGTCGGTCGGCTGGACCGCGCGGCGCGCCGTGACGGTCCCGTTCCCCTCATCGCTCGAGTTCGAAGGCGGCACCGCGTTCGCGGGCCGCGAGGAGGAGCTCGCCGAGCTGCACGCGGCGTGGGCCGACGCGGTCTCCGGGAGCCGCCGCGGCGTCTTGATCAGCGGCGAGCCGGGCATCGGCAAGACGCGCCTGGCGGCCGAGATCGCCGCGCACGCACGCGCGCGCGAGGGCGTGGTGCTCTATGGCCGCTGCGACGACGGCCTGTCCGCGGCTGCACAGCCGTTCGCAGAGGCGCTTGGCGCCTACGTCGCCGCGTGCCCGGTCGACGAGCTGCGCGTCGAGCTGGGCGCGCGTGCAAGCGACCTGGTCCAGCTGTTGCCCGAGCTCGCGGCCCGCCTGCCCGGCGGCGTCGCCGAGCCGGCTCCCGCAGAGCCGGAGATCCAGCGGCTGCGCACGCTCGAGGCCGCCGCCGCGCTGCTGGAGGCCGCCGGCGAGGCGGTGCCCGTGTTGCTGGTGCTCGACGACCTGCACTGGGCCGACGACCTGTCGCTGCTGCTGCTGCGCCACCTGCTGCGCGCCGACGCCGCCGCGCGCATGCTCGTGCTGGCCACCTACCGCGACACCGAGCCCGGTCGCTCGCCCCTGCTCGCCGACGTCGTGACCGGTCTGGCGCGGCGGCCGGACGTCGCCCGCCTCGAGCTCGGCCCGCTGCGCGAGCGCGACATAGCGGCGATCCTCGCGAACGCAGGCCGCCAGCCCTCGCAGGCCGGCCCCGTGCGGCGGGCCACCGCGGGGAATCCGTTTTTCGTCGGCGAAACGGTTCGCGCGCTCGACCACGGTGACGATCCCGGTGCGGCACTCACCCCGCGGGTGCGCGACGTCGTGCGCTGGCGGCTTGCCCGGCTGCCCGAGCGGACCGCCGACGCGCTGGCGATCGCGGCCGTCGCCGGCACGGAGTTCGACGCCGACGTCCTTGCCGGCGCGATCGGCGTCGAGCTCGACGCCAGGCGCTGGACGCGTTGGAGGCCGCCGAATCGGCGCGGCTCGTGCGGCCCGCGGACACCCCGGATCGGTTCACGTTCGCGCACGCGCTCGTGCGCCGAGTCGATCGTCGACCAGCTGCCGGGCGCGCGGCGCGCGCGCCTTCACGCGCGGATTGCTCCGCGCGCTCGAGCGTGTCGCAGCCCGACGCGCGGTGCCGACGGGCGACCTGGCGGCGCACTTCCACGCCGCTGGAGCGCTCGTCGACGCTGCACAGGCCGTCCGTTACTCACGCCGGGCGGGCGACGAGGCGGCGGCACGGCTGGCATTCGACGTTGCCGCCGCGCAGTACGAGCGCGCCGTGCGCGCGCACCAGCGGCTGCCGGACGCGCCCGAGAGCGAGCGGCTCGACCTCGAGCTCGCCCGCGGGCGTGCCCTGTCGCTCGCCGGCGACAATCGCGCGCATACAGTCCTGCGCGGCGTCGCGGCCGCCGCCAACGCCGCCGGCGACGGCGGACGCATGGCCGAAGCACTGCTGACGATCCGGCTCGAATACGCCGACTTCGTCGAGGAGGACGCCGAGATGGTCACCCTGCTGCGCCGCGCGCTGGCGCTGCTGCCGGCCGGCGACAGCGCGATCAGGGCATCCCTCGAGGGGTCCCTCGCGAACGAGGCGTTCTCCAGCATGCCCGATCGCGAGCGCCGCGCAATGGTCGCCCGCGCGCTCGCGATGGCGCGTCGTGTCCGCGACCCCGCGGCGCTCGCCTCCGTGTTCACCTCGCACTCGTGGATCGTGGCCGGCCCCGAGAGCGTCACCGAGCGCCTCGCGGTGGCGGACGAGCTGGTAACGGTAGGCCGCGACGCCCGCCTACCGTACGCCGAGTGCAACGGGCAGCGAGCGCGGTTCCACGCGCTCGTCGAGCTAGGCGACATCGAGGCAGCCGACGCCGCACTGGCCGCCGCGCACGCGGCGGTGCGGACCATATGGTCGCACTGGACGTCGGTTTCATGGACGCGGCCAGGGCGCTGCTCGCCGGGCGATTGAACGACGCCGAGGCCGCCGCAGCACGATTGCGCGAGGCGGCGCGCGAGAAGGAGCCCCGCCGGCACTCGCCGAGTCCGCGTTCGTTCGGGCTGGTGTCGTGCATCCGCCTGATCCAGGGCCGCCTGCGCGAGCACGAGCCGGCGCGCAGCACCATGGCACAGGACGTGACCAACCTGCCGCCTACGTTCTACG
Source organism: uncultured Thermoleophilaceae bacterium (assembly GCA_963757815.1). Taxonomy (GTDB): domain Bacteria; phylum Actinomycetota; class Thermoleophilia; order Solirubrobacterales; family Thermoleophilaceae; genus JACVRW01. The sequence goes on from CAVWSN010000034.1 coordinate 156,832, forward strand.
TCGTGCGAGCGCACGCGGCGCGCGAACGGGACGACCGCGAGGGCGGCCCGCGAGGCCTTCGAGCGCGCGCTGGCGCTGGGCCTGCTCGAGATGCCGCGCGGCCCGACATGGACGCATACCTTGACCTGGGCCGCCGCCATCTGCGCGTGGCTCGACGATCGCTCGACCGCGACGGGCCTGCTCGAGCTGCTGACCCCCTTCGCGGGCGTCATGACCTGGACGTACGGCCCGGTCGGGCGAGGCGTCGGCCTGCTCGAGCTGGCTCTCGGGCGTCGCGACGAGGCCGAACGACGGTTGCGCGAGGCCATCGCGCTGTGCGAGCGCATGGACGCTCGCGCCTTCCTCGCGATGGCCCGCCTCGACCTCGGCGCGCTGCTGCACCCGTCGATCGAGGGCCGCCGGCTGCTCGAGCAGGCCCTCACCGCCGCCGACGAACTCGGCATGACGAGTCTCGCCAAGCAGGCGCCCACCGCCCACACATAGCGACCCGCCTCGACGACCGAGGCCCCGCTCCCGCCTCCCGTCCAGATCGACGTGCTCGGCGGCACGATCGAATGCCCATCGCGGAGTGCCTATCGCCGCTCACAAAGACGAAGCACGAATGCTTGTCGGGGTCGCGCGGCGCGCCCCGGCTCGAGGCTCTTGACGACCTCGATGTCGACGCCGGCCTTCACCGCCGCCACGGCGCTCGCCAGGTGACCACCCTACGGCGCGGCAAGTTGGGTCCTCGGCAGCACCGCCCGAAGCGGCGCCCGCTCGCGACGACGACTGCTGCATCCGGCCGGTTTGCAGCGGCCTCGGCGCGCGCCGCGTGCACAGTCGCTGCGGACGAGCACCAGCTGCACCGGAGCGGTCTCTTCTGACAACTGCTCCGCCATGGCTAAGCAGAAGTCTGCGCGTGGTCGATCGGGCGCACTCGGAGGTCGTCCCGAGCGAGCGCCTGGGAGGAACTGCCGCGGACGCTCGCATCCGTGGGACAACGAGCGCGGGGTTCCGTAAGGCGATCGCTCAGCGAGACGACTGCACGGAGCACAGCCGCAGAGTGGTCGCGTCAAGAAAGTGTGCGGATCAGGCTCGTCACGGCTCGGACTAAAGGAATGCGCGCAGGGCCGGGACGGTGAGCCACCTCGGCTGCGCCGGATCTGTGCCGTAGCTGCCTGGCCGATCGGGGATCCGGTTCTTGCGCTGGCCCGCCACCCGGCCCGGGTTGCGCAGCGACGGGCCGGTGCGCACTAGCGGGTCAGCTCGCGAGATCGTCCTGCACAAGCTCACCGCCGCCGCAGCTCGCGCGCGACGAGAGATCGGGATGTCGATCCGTGCGCGCCGGCTCCGATCTGCCTATGACAGGCAAGATCGATCCTCGAAGGAGGAAGCCATGACCAAGGTCACCGCACAGATGTCCATCTCGCTTGACGGCTGCTACGCCGGCAGTCGCCACGACGACCCGGCCACCTGGATGGACAGCGAGGAGGCCGCCGGGTTCTTCCGAGTCACGCGATGGGTGGTCGACACGATGGCCTGGCGTGACCGCCAGGGCATCACCGGCGGTGCGGCGTCGGTTCACTCAGACGTGCTGCAGGAGAGCTTCGCCGCAGCGGGCGCGTACGTTATGGGACGACGCATGGCCGACGGCGGCGAGGTGCCGTGGGGCGACGACCCGCCCTTCCGCGCGCCGGTGTTCGTCGTGACGCACCGCGAGCGCGAGACGCTCCACCGGCAGGGCGGCACGAGCTTCACCTACGTGACCGACGGGATCACGCGGGCGATCGAGCGCGCCCGGGAGGCGGCCGGCGGCAAGGACGTCGCGATCGCCGGCGGCGGCACGCTGCTGCGCCAGGCGCTCGAGCTCGGACTGGTCGACGAGCTCGAGCTGCACATCGTTCCCGTGGTGCTCGGCCGGGGCATGCGGCTGCTGGACCTCGACCTGCCGGAGAAGGTGGGGGTCGAGCTGGAGCCGCTGCGGGTGATCGACACGCCCGAGGTGCTGCACCTCCGCTACCGCGTCGCCGGGCGCGAAGCGCTCCTGCTCGACGACCGCGGGGGCGCCCTGCGGTCTGCCGACTCCTAGGCGCGCTCAGCGCTACCGGCGACTAGCTCGGCCGCCCGCCTGGCGAGGTACCGGCGCTCCGCGAGCGCCGGCGCCCGCCGGGCCGCCCTCGCGTAGGCCTCGGCGGCGGCGGCGACGTCGCCAGCCTGCGCGAGGAGGTGGCCGCGGACCGCGTCGAGGCGGTGCCCGGCGGCAATCCGCGGATCGCCCTCCAGGCCCTCCAGGGCGGCCAGGCCTGCGTGGGGCCCCTGCACTTCGCCCACTGCCACGGCTCGGTTCAGCGCGACGACGGGGTTGTCGCCGAAACGCCGAAGCAGGTCGAACAACGCCAAGATCTGCGGCCAGTCGGTCGACTCGGCGTCGGGCGCCTCGACGTGCACCGCGGCGATCGCGGCCTGCAACTGGTACGGGCCGAGGGGGCGCCGCGCGAGCGCCTCCTCAACGAGCGCCAACCCCTCGGCGAGCAGCGCGCCGTCCCACCGTGAGCGCTCCTGCTCGGCCAGCGGCACGAGCTCGCCGTCGTCGCTCACACGGCTCGCCTGCCGGGCGTGGTTGAGGAGCATGAGCGCGAGCAGGCCTTGCACTTCGCCGTCGTCGGGCAGCGCCGCGCGAAGTTGGCGGGTGAGCCGGATCGCCTCGGCGGCCAGGTCGTCGCGCTGCAGGTCGGGCCCCATGCTCGCCACGTGGCCCTCGGTGAACAACAGGTAGAGGACCTGGAGCACGGCGGCTAGCCTGGCGCCGCGCTCAGGCGCCGGCGGCATTCCGAACGACACACTGCGCAGCCGCGCCTTGGCACGGACGATGCGCTGGGCGATCGCCTGCTCGGAGGAAAGAAGCGCCCGGGCGATCTCCGCGGTCGTCAAACCCGCCACCGCGCGCAGCGTCAGCGCGATCTGGGAGGCGGCGGGGAGATCCGGATGGCAGCACAGCAGCAGCAGCGACAGCGTGTCGTCCTGCTCGCCGGGCTGGTCCTCGTCGGGCCCCGCGGCGACGGCCACGGGCTCCTCGCGGATGACGCGCTCCTCCCGCCGAGCGCGTGCCGCGTCGCGCCGATGCTCGTCGACCAGTCTGCGCTCGGCCACGGTCAACAGCCAGCCGAAAGGACGCTCGGGCACGTGCCGCCACGTGCGGTACGCCTCCACGAGTGCCTCCTGCACCGCGTCCTCGCAGCGCTCGAACTGCCCGTGCCTACGCACGAGCGCGCCCAGCACGCGCGGCGCCTGGGCGCGCAGCTCCTCCTCGATCGCCTCGCGGGCGCTCACACAGCGGCATCGCTGCTCATCAGCGGCCACAGCTCGATCCCGCCGCCTTCGGGCCCGAGCGCGGGGTAGGACCGGATGATCTCCAGCGCGCGCTCCTCGGAGTCGACGTCCAGGATGAAGTAGGAGCCGACGTGCTCCTTGGCCTCGAGGTACGGGCCATCGGAGACGATAGGCACCCCGTCGGGCGCCCGCACCGACCGGGCCCGCGAGACCAGCCCGTCGACTGCCACCAGCTCGCCGGACTTCTCCAAGCGCCGGTTAAACGCGTCGACGTCGTCGACGATCTCCCGCCACCGCTCCGGCGGAACGCTGCTCCAGATCTCGTCGTTGCCGTAGATGAGCGCGATGTACTTCACGAGCTTCTCCAAGGTGTGCACTGGGCCGGACGCTCGGGCGGGCGGACAATAGGCGCAGAAGACGTTCTGCGGTCGTCGTTGGAGAAGGAGAACATAGCGAGCGTTCGCACACATGGTCACCCACCGGCTGCGGCGGCAGGGCAAGCCGGGATGCCATTCGTGGGCGGCAGTCCCGCTCAGCCGCATGCACGCTCAACGAGCCCTCGAACGAGCGCGAAGAAGTCGTCTCGCTAGCCGAACCGGCACCGGCACACCGTCACGTGGAGCCAGTTCCTTGAGCACTGGCCGAGGGGAAGTGTGCCGTAAGACTGGTTCGGTGATGTGTGCCGGCGAGGGGACCACAACCGGGACCGCGCCACGCCCGTGTTGAGGCGCGTGCGAGCGCCTCGCAGCCCGACTCAGCCGCTCCTGCCCTGGACGAGCAGCAGGTGCGCGCCGGCCTGCGACCGGCGTCCTCGCGAGTGCTGAGATTGTGGAAAAGCAGCAGCGAAGCAGCCCACGGGCGGTCGGCGCGAGATGCCAAGCGCCGGTCGTGCGAAGCGCGGGGCCGAACTGGTTCCGCCATCCAGGGCGTTCGAAGGCGGGAGAGGGTGGGTTCAACTCGGTCTGCAAACCGCGGCACCAAGCCGATCCCTGCTGCGGCTTGTGGCGCAGATGTGGCGCGGATCTTCGCCAGCCGCTGGTCGCTCGGTGCTGACCTCGAGCGCACCCTGGCGGGCGCTGCCCACGCTCTGGACGGCCTGAGGGATCGGAGCGCCGGACGACGCGCGGAGACTGCTCCATTCGTCGGTGGCTGTCGGATAAAGCCGTTCCGGAAAACGCGCAGCACGCTTGCGGAGATGCACCTCAGACGCGCGGTGCACGACGCCCTCGCGACGGACCGCGTGGGTGCGACGGACGACATGGCCGTTTTCGGAACCCACCCTTACAGGCCATCCAGCGCGCTCGCCAGGGGTTTTCCCGACAGCCACGTCGAGAAGCAGCACTCCGACCCTGCGCGCTTGCTCTCGTCCGCTGCGGCAGTCAGTCGGCGCTGCGGCGAGAGTGCTCCAACCACGCGAAGGCGACAGCCAGCCGTCCCAGCCCTTCCGCCGCGAAAGGCACGTCCCATGGACGCGGTGCTCTGCGATTGACGGCGTTTCGCCGAAATGGGATGCTGATCGCCAGGGCCAGGGAACAGACCAGGGTGTTTACGGGCGCGGCCGAATGCCCGTCGCAGCAGCCTGAACTGCCTGCTCTTCGACCGTTCGGAGGCACCGATGGAAGCCACCCGACCCCAGACCACCAATCTCTTCCTCCTCGAGGATCTCGAGGACGTCGGAAGGACGAGTGAGCTTGCGGAAAGCGATCTAGATGCGCTTCACGCCGTCGCAGACTGGATCAAGACTTTCGTGGTCAGGCCTCACGAGGATCTCGGCCGCGCTGGGCCCGTCTGTCCCTTCGTGCCTGGGGGCTTGGAACGTAAGACACTCTGGCTCGCTCCTGAGCAGTTCGCCGACCGGGGCGTGCCCCATGTTGTCGAGCTTATGAACGGCTACAAGAGCCTGTTCCTGGACGCCGAACCTACTGACGGCGACGACGTGAACTACAAGGTGATCGTCGTCGTTTTCACCGACTTGTCGGCTGATCGTGCGCAGGGCGTCTTTGACGACGTCCTACAGCAGCTTGCAGTTCCATCGTATGCGGAAGATGGAATCTCGTTCGGGCCGTTCTACGAGGGCAACGAGGGGACTGCGATATACAACTCGAGGTTTCGCCCGTTCCAATCACCCGTGCCGTTTCTGTTCGTGAGGCAAGGCGTGGTCAGCGACTGGAAGTTCTTCCTGGACGACGAGGACTGGCTCAACCGGTGGGCGGGTCGCTATGGAGAGTCGGGAGCCCAGGCTCTTGCGGAGGAACTACGCCAGTTGCCGTGGCGGGCGAGCAAGGCCTAATTTGGAAGACGAGTACCGAGGGTCGTCCGGAAAGCGTCAACCAACTCCGCAGTCCGGAGATGGCCGTCGCTCTCTTTCGCCGATAGCGGGCTGACTGTCCGCTTTCCGCGAAACGCGGCGGCGCCAAGTGCTTGGACGTTTGAGATGCAGCAACCCCGTGGCCTAGACGGGAACTGCC
>CAVWSN010000035.1:0-413201 GCA_963757815.1 uncultured Thermoleophilaceae bacterium
TCCATCGGTCGCAGGTTCGATCCCTGCCCGGCCCATCCCGCGGTCCCGCTCCAAAAGCGGGATTGAGCACGATTGTTTGAGGCGCCTCACGACCGCGGCTGTGCAGTGGAAGGCCAACCAGCTGGCGCGGCGCCCGGAGTTCCGGCGTCTCGCCGTGGCGATCGCCGACGAACTGGAGCGCGTCGAGGTGCTGACAGCACGAGACCTCGAGGCTCTGATCGTCACCACCGAGGCAAGATGGAGCACTTGACCAATGAAGGCGGCCACCGCCGCCACCGACCTCGGCGACCAAATGAAGGGCGAACGCACGCACCGCCCGGGATCAAGAGCTTCGAGGTCTGAGGGTGTCTCGCCTACTCGGACAGTCCCACGGCTTTGAGGGCCTCTGCCCTATCGACGTGGAGCGTCCAGCGTACGACCTTCCCATCGCGGACGGTCCACACTTGCCAGTGGCCTGCGTCGACCGTAGCGCCGCTGCCCTTCCCTCGGCCCGACTGGTGGACGTGAGCCACAACCGAATCTCCCACGTCGATCGCTTCGACGAGCTCGACGCTCCATTCGTCGAATGCGCCGACCCAGCGGCGGAAGAAGTCTTTAACGGCCGGCCGTCCGCGCCAATACGACGCTCCCACATCGGGAACGTCGATGGCCCGCGCGTCCCATTCCACGTCCTCATCGAGGCTTTCGAAGAAGCCCTCCGGGTGGTGCTGGGCCTCGTCGAAGATGCGGCGGACCATCTCCACGTTCTCTTGCGACACCGCCTACTCTCGCAGCCCCGCAGCTTCGAGGGCCTCGGCGTGCGTGGGGTACGCGTCGATCCGGACGATCTTCCCCGCCTCCACGGTGAAGACGATGGCGGAGTTCTCCTCCACCTGCAGGTCGCTCCCCCGGCCGACCGCGTACAGGTGACACAGCGCGGCCACCTGACGGCCCGCGGGGACCAGGCTCAGTACTCGCATCTCGTACCGCGACCACACCTCGTCCAGCTCGGCAAAGTAGCGGCGCAGGTCGCCGTGGCCGCGATAGACGCGACCCATCGCGCTGAACCGCGACCGGAACCTCACCGACTCCGAGATCATGTCGAAATAGGCGGGCAGGTCACGCGTGTTGAACGCGTCCATGGTCCGACGAACGACCTCCACGTTCTGCTGCGACATCGCCGGCCCAGTATCCCCCGCCAGAGGGGAGGGTGCGAACGGAGAACTTCCCGCTCAGAGGACCGCCACGTAACGCGGCACAAAGAAGAGCGCTCCCCGAAGCGGGGTGACGTTGGCGACGTTTCAAGAGTCCGGAGGGAGCCGTGATGGACAGGAGCGAGATGATCAAGATCCTGGAGGAGCTGATCCTCGACGAGAGCGCGAACGCGACGGCGAAGTGCACGGCGATCAGGACGCTGCGCGAGCTCCAGGGCGACGAGCTGCCCGAGTCGAAGAGCTCGGCGGCGTTCGCGGACCTGGACGACTGGCGGCGGCTGCACGCTGCTAGACCGCGGCGTGGGGGGCCGAAGGGTGCCTAGCCATGTGCGCTCCGGGACAGCAGGACAGCGTTCCGGCAGGAGCGGCCGGACGACTGATTGCGCTGAGTGAATCCAGCGCCATCTCGGTGATGCGCGAGTCAGGCGTGGGACCGCTGGCCTGAGCAGACGATGCGCATCCAAGCGATCAGACCGTCGCGCTCGGCGAGGTACGCCTGTTGCTCGACGATCATAGGCCCGTCAAGGTTGCGCCCGCGAAAGCGGAAGCGGATCTGTTCGCGGTCCGCGAAGGCGTCGGATTCCAGGAGCACGGGCTCCTCCAGTGCGTCGTGCGGCCCGAACCAGACGCCGAGGACGATGTCGAGCACCGCGTCGCAATCGTGAGCCTCCCAGAAGCGATTCGGTGTTAGGCCGCGGAAGTCGATGTCAGGGTGCAGGACCGCTCGGAGTGCTTCGGAGCTCTTCGTCGCCAACGCTTGCGCAAAGCGCGAACCGAGCGCAGGGACCGTGGAGGTCGTGTCTGACATGCCGTTCGTCTGAGCTGACTCTCTCGTATCGTGGCGCCTGCTGGCAACCCCAATGGCCGATCCACGAGTGCCCCGTCAGACGCGGACGAGGGTGTCCGCGAGCCGCTCGGCCAGACGCGCGGCCAGAACGCAGCCCGCCAGAACCGCCACCCACGACCAGGATGTCGAAGCTCGCGCTCCGGTCCACAGCAGCAGACCATACGCGCGTTGAGCCTGCCCGCGTGTGCGGTCCTCCCCTTCAATTCAGACGAGGGATGGTGCTGCTGCGTCGAGGCTTGCTGTGCTATCTGTGGCGTCGGTGACGTCCGACGCGTGGTGTCGTTGCTCGAGCCGACCGCGCCGAGGTCTGGTGGAAGGGCCGTCAGTGGGCTTCCACCGTCACCTGCTTCAGGGTGCCGGTGAACTCGAACGGCGGTTGGTAGGTCGGCGAGACTGGCGTGCCCCAGTCCGCGCCGACGTCGAAGGTGTCGTCGGTCGAGAAGACGACCGGGACGGTCTTGTCGATGCGGCCTTCGGCCACTTGCTTGTCGTTGACCGACAGTGTCCCGGTGCCGCCTTTGCCCGCGCCGCCGCCGTCGTAGGCGAAGTCGAAGCGGATCGTGCAGGGGCCGTTGGGCAGCGGCTCTGTGGAGGTGATCGTGTAGCGCTCGCGGCCGAGCCAGTTGTAGTGGAAGGTGGGCTTGGCGTTCTGCACCACGAGCGCGTAGCCGCCGGTCTCGCCGCCGACGGTGACGAGGATGCCTTCGGCGTTGCCGTCGGGGTTCTCGAGCTCCGCGGTGAGCGTGAACGAGCGGTTCTTGATGTTGATGACGGCGTCTTCGGGGATCCGGACGGTGCCCGGGCGGTAGCTGGCCTTGTTGCCGGAGACGAGTCCTGGGCGCTCGGCGGACAGCAGCGCGAGGACGTTGTCGGCGAGTGGGTAGACGTTGTACTTGCGGGCTTCGCGGTCGAAGATGGCTTGTAGTTCGGCGAGTTTCTCGGGGTGCTCGGCGGCCAGGTCGGTGGCGTGGCCGAAGTCGGTGGTCATGTCGTAGAGCTCCCAGACGTCCTCGTCGAACGGCACCGTGCCGGCCGAGGCGGTGAGGCCGTCCTGGCCGTGGCGTGTGCCGGCCCACCAGCCCTCGTGGTAGATGGCACGGGTGCCGGTGAGCTCGAAGTACTGCGTCGTGTGCCGGTCCGGGGCTTCCGCGTCGTCGAAGGTGTAGAGCATGCTCACGCCCGCCATCGGCATCTGGTCGACGCCGTTGACGCGCGTCGGCGCGGGGACGCCGGCGCTCTCCAGGATGGTCGGGGTGATGTCGACGTGGTGATGGAACTGGCGGCGGATACCGCCGTGGTCCTTGATGCGCGCCGGCCAGGAGACGACGGCGGCGGTGCTGCAGCCGCCGCCCGAGGTCACCCCCTTGCCGTAGGTGAACGGCGTGGCGGTGGCGTAGGCCCAGGCGGCGGGATAGGCGCCGTGCGACTTCGGGCCGCCCAAGTCGTCGATGTGGCCGGCGACCTCGTCGAGCGATTCCGCGACGCCGTTGAAGTAGCTCAGCTTGTTCAGCGTGCCGTGCAGGCCGCCCTCGGGCGAGGGGCCGTTGTCGCCGGCGATGTAGATGATCAGCGTGTTCTCGAGATCGCCCGTCTGCTCGACGGCCTCGACGATGCGGCCGGCTTGGTGATCGGTGTGCTCGAGCGCGCCGCAGAAGATCTCCATCCAGCGGGCGCCGACCTTCTTGTCGGTGTCGCTCAGTTCCTCCCACGGCGGGATGCCCGCGGGGCGTGGCGCGAGCTTGGTGTCGGGCGCGACGATCCCGAGTTCCTTCTGGCGTGCCAGGATGCGCTCACGGAGCTGGTCATAGCCGTCGTCGAACTCGCCTCGGTATCGCTCCATGTACTCGCTCGGCACGCCGACCGGCGGCTTGTGCCCGTTCGGCGCGAAGTACGCGATCCACGGCTTCTCGGGATGGATCGACTTCTGCCGCTCGATCCAGGCGATCGTCCTGTCGGCCATGTCGGCCTCCAGGTGATAGCCCTGCTCCGGCGTTCTCGGCGCCTCCAGCGGCGTCGTGTTCTCCCACAGCGGCGGATGCCACTGGCTCACGCCGGCGCCGAAGAACCCGTAGAAGTACTCGGCGCCCATGCCGCTCGGCCAGCGATCGAACGGTCCGGCAACCGTGGCCTCGTGCAGCGGGGTGAGGTGGGTCTTGCCGATCCAGGCAGTGCCGTAACCGTTCTGGCGCAGGATCTCGAACACGGTCGCGGCGCTGCGCGGGATCATCGCGTTGTAGCCCGGGAACCCGGTCGAGGTCTCCGGGATCACGCCCATGCCGACGGAATGGGCGTTGCGCCCGGTCAGCAAGCAGGCACGCGACGCCGCGCACACGGCCGTGACGTGAAAGTTGGTGTACTTCAGGCCCTGCTCGGCCAGCCGGTCGAAGGTCGGCGTACGCGCCGGCCCGCCGAACGCACCCATGTGCCCGTAGCCAATGTCGTCGCCCACGATGATCAGCACATTGGGTGCGCCCTCCGGCGCTCGCAGCGGCTCGGGAAAATCGGCCTTCGAGTCCGTGAAGGCCACATTGATCTCGCCCCGGAAGGGCGGGTCGGGGGGCGGCAGAATCGATCGATCGCGATTGTCAGGTTGGGTGGCCATGGCCCGAACTCTCGACTATCCGGCGACCGCTTGCATCACCCGCTCTAGATGATGCGCCCCCGGCCGACCAGCGGACGTCGCACTCCACGCGACGGTCTCCCGTTCTTGGGAGCGTGACGCCGTCTAATCGAGTAAGGCGAGGGGCCACCGTCCTCGTCGCGCCGCTGCTTCGAGGCAGAAGCGGCACCCGCCAGCGCGGCGATCGCTTTGAGGCGGAGGAGGACCGGCGTTCGTCGGCCCGTCATCGAGCTCGCATTCCACACTCGAAAATGCCCTCGATGCGGCAGCGGTGGCGAATGTCGAGGTTCCGACTCTGCGCTGCCGCCAGCGTACGGCTGGGCCTGGTGGCGTGCTAAGACGTCGCCCTAGTGGCGCTCCGCTATCGGGAACTGCACGATGAGGACTGGCTGCGCCAGAGGTACGAACTCGAGCGCCGGTCGACTTACACGATCGCGGCGGAGCTCGGCTGTGACGACGCGACCGTCTCGCGTGCGCTGCGCCGCTTCGGCATCAAGGGCCGGCTCGGCAGACCGGCCGCTGTCAAGCCCGGCGAGGTCTACGGCCTGCTGACCGTGATCGCCGAGCTGGCCGAGCGCGACCGCGGCGGTCGGGCCTTCCTGTGCCGCTGCGACTGCGGCAGCACCCAGCGCGGTGCGGGCCGTCGAGCTGCGTGCGGGAAAGACGCGCTCGTGCGGCTGTCTGCGTCGAGACAGAAGCGGACGCGGCCCGGTCCCGCCGCCCGCCATCCACCCCGGCGAGCGTTACGGCCGGCTGGTCGTGTTGCGCGAGGCGGAGCGTCCGACCTCCAGGGGCGCGCGGGCGTACGTCTGTGTCTGCGTATGCGGTCAGGAGACGACAGTGCGTGGCTCCAACCTCAAGCGCGGGCATACCCGCTCATGCGGGTGTCTTCTGCAGGACTACCGGCGACGCGGCGGGCGCCGGGTCACAGACCCCAGCGGTAGCGAGAGACAGCCTGCGGTCGGGTAGGGCCGAGCCGATCGTTGGTCCGGGTAGGTCGGGGTGCCCCGCCGGACTCTGCGGGGGTCTCCATCACGCGGCCTCGGGCGGCTCGTCGGGTGGCGCGTCGGGCACCGGCTCGATGCTGAGGAGCAACTCAGCGGCCTCCTCGTCAGTGACCTCGAAGCTCTCCTCGTGCGGGTCCTCGCGGTTGCGGAACACCTCGATGCTGCCCTCGCCGTAGACGACCCCGGTCAGGCGTTTCGGCACGGGCACGGTCGCCGAGGCTACTCCGGGTCGGACGCCGGTTGTTCGCATGTGACCAACCTGCGCGGTGGGTCCGGGGTCATACCCGCCGACAAGCAACCCACCCCAAGAAAGGGGAATCATCATGCGCAGGAACAAGCTGGTTGGCACGCTCGCGGTGATCGCGGCGGCGGCGATGGTCCCGGCGACGGCGTTCGCCATTCCCGACCCGGGCGTCGAGCTGGATCCCGAGATCGAGTTCCCGGGCGGGCCGATCGCGGTGCCGGTCGAGTTCTGCAACGAGCAGGTGGTCACGATCCTCGGCACCGACAATCCCGAGGTCCTCGTCGGCAACGCAGGTGTTGCCGACGTGATCAAGGGCAAGGCCGGCAACGACCTGATCATCGGCCTCAGCGGCGAGGACACGATCTGCGCCGACGGGGGCGAGGACGTGGTGCTCGGCGGCGGCGACAAGGACACGATCTTCGGCGGCGATGACAACGACGTCGTGCGCGCCGGTCGCGGCAACGACATCGTCCACGGCGGGCTCGGCGACGACGTCGTGCGCGGCGGTGGCGGCGACGACATCGCGCTGCACGGAGACAACGACGAGGACGTCGTCTACGGCGGCCCCGGCCAGAACGACCTGTTCGGCGGCGACGAGGCGGACGTCCTCATCGGCGGCTCGGGCAGGGACCTGCTGCACGGCGGCCAGGAGGTGGACCGGCTCGCCGGGCGCGGCGGGAACGACTCGCTGTTCGGGGACGAGGACAACGATCGCCTCGAGGCCGGCAGGGGCGACGACGTGAGCCTGCGCGGCGGCGAGGGTGACGATCTCCTCGACGGCGGGCCCGGCTTCGACGCCGAGTGCCTGGGCGCGAACGACCCCGACCTCGACGCGCCGGACCTCGACACGATCCAGCGCTGCGAGTAGGCATCACGGCCGCCGCCGCGCAACGCGGCGGCGGCCACTGCCAGGAACGCCTCGCTCAGCGGGTCCACCTCGGCGACCTCGGCCCGAAGTGCAAATAGCTCGTCACGCCCTGCCCGGCCTGGCGCATCCAGCCAGGCCGGGCCTCGCCAGGGCGCGGGACTCGGGTCACGAACGACCCGGCCCGCAGCCCGGCACGGCAATGTGAAGCCGCAGGCGGACGCGGCAGTACTGGCACGTACCCTTCGGCGATGCGCGTCCTGCTCACCGGGATGTCCGGATCCGGGAAGTCGACGCTTGTGCAGGAGCTGCGACGGCGAGGCTATGCGGCCTACGACGCCGACGATGACGGTTTCAGCGAGCCGCGTGCAGACGGTCGGTGGGGCTGGCGCGCTGATGCGGTCGCGTCGTTGCTCGCTCAGATCCCGGATGGAGACCTGCTCTTCTTCGCCGGGTGCTCTGAAGAGCAGATCGAGCTGCCGTTCGACTATCGAGTCGTGCTGACGGTGCCCGAAGACGAGATTGTGATGCGGCTGGGGACGCGAACCTCAAACGCGTACGGACGGAAGCCGGCAGAGCGGAGGCAGGTGCTTGCGGATCTCGCGCACATCGAACCGCTTCTTCGGCGCTCCGCTGACCTGGTCCTGAGCACTACCTCACCCGTGGCAGAGGTCGCGGATCGGCTGCTTGCACACGTTGTGGATCGCGCTGCGGGCAGCACGTAGCGCTTCTGCTTCGAGGCGAGCCGCGTCGAGATCGACGGCACGGCCGACCGCGGCTACAAACGCGCTCCTGCGACGGATCTCGTCGCGTTAGGCCTGAGCCGAGGCGATAACTTCGCCGATGCTGCGTTCGGTATCGCGTGCGAGAAGAGGCACGATGTTCTCGCGCATCCATGGCCCGCCAACCTCGCGTGCGACTCGATCCGCGTCTTCCGGCTGGGCGAACACGAGGATAAGGATTAGATGCCTGTCATCGACCCTCGCGACTTGGGCCGCGAGCGCGCCCGCATCGACGACAAGCCGCACAGCTTCCTGCGCTGCCTGCACTGTCGCGTCCGTGAGAGGGTCGCGCAGGTGCAGGTGATTGACGACGACATGCACGCGCCCGACCTTATCCCCGAAGACGCCAGAGGGTCGAGTCAGATCCGGCACTTCCGGCGACAGCGTGAAGCCGACGACCGCAACTCGCAAGGAGCGGCGGCTACGAGGGCCGTCCGCGCGAGTAGCGCCGCTGCCGGTGGTCGTCCGAAGCGGGCGTCCCGGCGAATCGCGCGGCTTTGCCCTTGTGTCGATGCTGCCAGCGGTCACCCGGCTGCCTAGCGCGAGTCCCGTCGCTGTCGTGCATGCCGAGGCGTATTCAAACCGGCGTAATCGAGAAAGCACATGCGGAGTGGGTCAGGTGTGCCGACCGAGCGGGCCGAGCCTGGGCGCTTGGCGCGTGTTGTCAACGTCGTGGCGGCGTCGCCGGGCGGTGATCAGCCAGGAGCGCGAATCGAGGACTACGCCGCGCTCGTCGCTGTGGTGCGCCGCGAGCGTCTCGCGCAGGCGCTCGACGGTACGGGCCGCCTCGCCGTCGCTCAGGCTCGCGAGCGCCGCGCTCGTGTCCTGAAACCCCCGGACGAACGCGAGCGCGGCGTCGAGGTCGTGTCCGTAGAGGACCGGCTCGTGGACGTCCTCGAAGCGTATGCCGTCGAAGCCGGCGCCCTCGAGGATGCCCGCGGTGGCTTCGGCATCGCCGAGCGAGAACGGGTCCGCGCCCGGCTGCGGGGGCTGCGCCGCGTCGCCCAGCGCGGCGTCGATCGCCCGCGCCCATTCGTTGTGCTCGTGTCGCTGCCAGACGAGCAGCACCAGCCGCGCCTCGGGTCGAAGCGCGGCGGCGATGTTGGCGAACGCGGCGGCCGGATCGGAGAAGAACATCGTCCCGAAGCGGCTGATCGCCACGTCGAAGCCGGCGCGCTCGAAACGATGCACCTGAGCGTCTCCTAGCTCGTAGCGGACGTTGTCGAGCCGTTCGGCCGCCGTCAGCTGACGGGCGCGCTCGAGCATGCGCTCGGACACGTCGACGCCGACAACGCGGCCCGGCGCCGCGGCGCGCGCCGCCTCGCGAGTAGTCAGCCCGGTCCCGCAGCCAATGTCGACTACCTCGTCACCGGGGCTGATCCCGTAGGCGGCGCGAAGGTGCTCGTGGTGAGCGCGCAACTCGGCATCGTAGAAGTCCAGGCTGTCCGGCGACGACACCGCCGCGATGCTATGGACTCGAGAATCAGTAGTCCGTGGCGAGCCAGATCGTGCGGTTCTGCTCGGTCCAGTCGAGCCAGCGCGACAGTCAACAACTATTGGATTCGCGCCGATAGAAGGACTGTGGAGCTGCTGTGCGTGTTGGCACGGCTCCTTCGGCCAGTCGCAGTGGGGCGGTGCAAGCGCTCCAGCTGACCGGCCGGTGACGAATCCGGACGGGACGACCGACCCATTGCCGGGGGGCTGTGCCGCCTGGCGTTCAAACAACCCCACCAAAGGAGAATCTTTTGCTGCTCAAGCGTTCGATTTTGATGACAGTCATGGTCACCATCGCGGCGACATCTCTCGCCACTGTCTCAATGGAGGCAAGCGCCTCCACGCATGCCACCAGTGCGAAGGTGAGCAACGCGAAGAAGTGCAAGAAGGCCAAGAAGAAGCATTCGGCGAAGCAGATCAAGAAGTTCTGCAAGTCGAGGCCGAAGGCTGGCAAGACCGGCGCGACCGGCCCTGTCGGTCCGACCGGTGCCACGGGGGCGCTACCGGCGCTCAGGGCGCTACCGGTGCCACGGGTGCCAAGGGTGATACCGGCGCGGCCGGTGCCACTGGCGCTCAGGGCATACAGGGCGTGCAGGGCGATCCCGGCACGGACGGAGAGGACGGCTACGAGGGCAAGGATGGCCTCGGAATCGTTCCGACGACCGTGTTCGAAAACGGCTGCCGCATCTTCCTTTGGACCGATCCCGCCAAGGAAGGCTTCACCATTTGTAACGGCAACAAGGGCGACAAGGGTGACAAGGGCGATACCGGTGCCAACGGCAACAACGGTGAGGACGGCAAGGACGGCTCGAATGGCCGCAGCGCCTACGAGCTAGCGCTCGATAACGGTTTCGTCGGCACGTTCCAAGAGTGGAAGGCTTCACTCAAGGGCGAGAAGGGCGACACCGGCCAGAACGGGACCAACGGCAACAACGGCAAGGACGGCCTGAACGGCCTTGACGGTAAGGCCGGTTCCAACGGCAAGTCCGCCTACGAGCTAGCCGTCGAGGCTGGCTACCAGGGCACGTTCCAAGAGTGGAAGGACTCGCTCAAGGGTGCCAAGGGCGACAAGGGCGATGATGGTCAGGACGGCCAGAATGGTCAGAACGGCCAGAACGGCTCGAACGGTCGCAGTGCCTACGAGCTAGCGCTCGATTCCGGCTTCGTCGGCACGTTCCAAGAGTGGAAGGCTTCACTGAAGGGCGAGAAGGGCGACAGACGGGTCCAACGGGACCAACGGTTCCAATGGCGTCAACGGCAAGTAGCTGCCTACGAGCAGGCTGTCGCTGAGGGCTACCAGGGCACGTTCCCCCAGTGGGTTCAGAGCCTGCACGGCAAGGACGGCTCTAACGGCGCTCAGGGGCCGCAGGGACCGCAGGGTCCGAAGGGCGACAAGGGCGATCAGGGTCCGCCCGTCAGCACGCAGATCGCCACGGTTTGCGTCGTGCCCAATGGGCAGAGCGGCAAGGCACGCCTCGGACTGAACGGGGAGTGCTCGAGCGAGAGCGTCAAGCTCACGGTCTACGTTCCGGTCACCCCCTAGACCGAACGTTCACGGGATCTCATGGAGGCCCGCCAATACGGCGGGCCTTCGTGCGTCCTACCCCGACAACTAACCAAGGAATATCGGACGGTTCGTGAAGGCTGGCCCCTTGCTGCCGCGACCGGCCGCGCGCTCGGGTCGGCGCTGCTGGACGACGGTCATTGGCGGGCAAGCGCCCGGCGAGCGCTGTTGAGCCTGCTCTTTCCCAAGGCTCCCCGTGTTGGCCCGCTCGAACGCCGCCAGCGGATGGAGTGGAAGGAGCGCGGTGCACTACACCGCTAGGTGCTGAATCTGCGGCAGCACCGACACCGTCGACCACGTCATCCCCTGCCGTGCAGCAGCAGCCGCGGCGCTCGTCCGTTCCCGGCCAATCAGTAGTCCGAGGACAGCACCTCGCCGCCCGCCCGAGTGCCAATGGCGCGCCAGGTCTGAACTGACAACGTGGAGTCGCGGATGAACCGCACTGAGCCATCGGCCATGCCGACGTTGACCCCGCCGGAGTGGAAGCCGGCGCTCGCCGGTGTCGCAGAGGCCGCCACGGCTGCCACCACCACCAGCGTCGCTCCAATGGTTCCGATGATCTTTCGCATTGTCTTCCTCCCTTCTGGTCGAGCGTCGCCCGGTCCAGGCGGTGCGCCCGAAGTTGCGTTTCAGCGACGTATTCGCAGCGAGCGGCCGATTGGATCGGCTCACCGCTCGGGCGTAAGACCTGACCCTTCGGGGTACATACGACCTGTCGACGGAGAAGCCCTCGCGCCGGCTGTCACCGAACCGAGGGCGCGGCCCACCAGGAGGCGGCCTCATGAGCGTCACCGAACTTGCCCGGCCCAGCGGACTCGACCGTGACGCTGTCCTGCTCCGCGGCATCGTCACCAATCTCGAAGACGTGTGCGAGGCCACCGTCGACAAGCTCGACGAGTACTTCACGACCGGCAACCCGGCAGCGCTCGACGATGCCCGCGGCCTGCTCAGGGAAAGCGCCCGGACCGTTGACGCGCTGACAGAGCTCGCCGGCCGGGACGCCTAGCACGGCACATCCACTCCGCGTCCGCCGGCGGAACATGCGGGCACCACTCGACGGCGCCGTGCTTGTAGCCCGGCCCTCGCGTTGGGGCAACCCGTACTCGATCGAGGAGTACGGCCGCGAGCAGGCGATCGAGATGTACGAGCGATGGCTGCTGGCCAACGACGAACTGCTCGCCCAGCTGCCCGGCCTCAGGGGAAAGCGACTCGCCTGCTACTGCAAGCTCGACGAGCCCTGCCATGCCGACGTCCTCGCCCGGCTCGCGAATGAATAACCAGAACCTGGAACTGGTACGCGAGGGCTACGCTCTCTGGCGAGCGGGCGATTACGACGTCTTGCTCGACTTCTTCCTCACAAACGCCGCTCCGGATGTCGAGATTTACTCGCGGTTCGGCGGCTTCAGCGGTGAGCCATACCGAGGACACGATGGCCTGCGCGCTTGGCTCGCCGAGGTTCAGGAGAACTTCGACCGTTTTGAACCGTGGGTCGACGAGGCCCGCGACGCAGGAGATGATCGGGTTCTCGCATTCGGTGGAATCCGCTTTCGGGCAAGAGAGAGTGGCATTGACATGGCTGAGCGGATGGGTTGGGTCTATGAGTTCCGCGACCGGCGACTGCGCCGAATGCTGTTCTATGGGTCTCCCAGCGACGCCCTCGAAGCCGTGGGACAGCGGGAGTAGGTCAGCCCGAGCGGCCCAGCAGCGCGATCATCGCCGACTGCACGAAGCGGGGCGGGAAGGTCATCACGACGGTCTCGCGGTGGCGCTTCAGGAAGCCGGCCGCCCAGCGGGCCCCGCGCAGGCTGCGGGGGATGCCGCCGCGCAGGAAGAGGCCCTCGCGGGCGGCGGCGGCGCTGTCCGTCAGGAAGTCCTGCAGGTCGAGCGCCGGGATCACGTGGCAGCGCAGGTGCGCCTCCTCGCCGACGCTCTCGAGCCCGTGCGTCGTTCGCGGCCTGACGACCACCTCTCCGTCCTCCGGGCCGATCTCGCGCTTTTCGCGGCCAACCCGGATCCGGGCGCGGCCTTCGACCACGGACCAGCGTTCCTCCTGATGCGGATGCTGGTGCGGCGGGAGCGCCCCGCCCGGCTCGAGCCAGGACTCGACGAAGAGGTTCTCGCCGTCCGGCTCGAAGGCGTAGCTGACGCGGTGTACGGGATCGTGGACCCGGGTTGGCATCGGTGGCTCCTTTCGGCGGCGGCTCGTGTGTTACCTGGCGGTAACTTATCACATAAGTTACTCTCCGGTAACTAGTGGCGGCGGTATCGAAGACGCGCACGCGCATCTCGGCCGGCGAGCGCCGTGAGCTGATCATGCGCGCCGCCGGCCGGCTGTTCGCCCGCGATGGGTACGCGGGCACCAGGATCGACGACATCGCCGCCGCGGCTGATGTGACGAAGCCGATCGTCTACCGCCACTTCGACTCGAAGCAGGCGCTCTACATGGCCCTGCTCGCCAAGCACGAGGAGGACCTGCCGACCTTCTTCGAGACCGTCCGGAGCGCGTCTGCGAGCCCACCGCCAGACGTGGACGTCCTCTTCCGCTTGGTCCTCGAGCACTGGCTCGACTACGTGCGCGAGAACCAGCACGCCTGGCTGATGCTGTTTCGCGACCGGTCCGGGGACGATGAGATCCAGCGGCTGCGCCGGCGCGTGAGCCTGCGCGCCCGCGAGGTGCTTGTCGGCTTCGTCGCCGAGCAGGCCGGCTCGCGCATGCCCGCGGAGGAGATCGAGCCGACCGCCGAGGCCCTCAGGAGCGGCCTCGCCGGCCTTGCGCTCTGGTGGATCGACAATCCCGAGGTGCCCAAGCCCGTGCTCGTGGAAGTGGGCGCGCGCATCGGCCGCGCGGCGGTAAGCGGGCCGTGACCGCCGGGCGACGCAGCCGGCTCGCGATCGGGCTCGCCCTGATTTTGGCGAGCACGCCGGGCGCTGCGACGGCGGCCGAGCTCCCGCTCGGCTCGCGCTCGCTCGACGAACGGCGCGAGCGGGCGACGGTCGCGCCCGGTGTGCGCTGGACGTCGATCGTCCGCGAGGGCGGGCCCTGGCGCGTCAACGTGCTCGCGATCGACCGCGCCGCACTCGACGGGCGGCTCGGCGGGGTGCTCGCCAACGACCGCATCGCGGGCCTCGAGCGCCCGAGTGCCATGGCCCGCCGGACCGGTGCGGCGGCCGGCGTCAACGGCGGCTTCTTCGCCGTCGACGGCGATCCTGTGGGGGCGCTCGCCATCGACGGGCAGCTTCTGAGCGAGCCCGTGCGCGGACGCTCGGCGCTACTCGTGCCGTCCGACCCGGCACGCCCGCCGCGCGTCGAGCGCCTCCGCTTCGCGGGCTCGGTCAGTGCCGGAGCGGCGGGCGCGACCCGCATCCTCGACGGGGTGGAGCGGCGCCGCGGCGCCATCCCCGCCTGCGGCGGCCGTGGCGGAGACCTGCCGACCGAGCGGCCGAACTCGGCGCTCACCTGCTTCGACTCAAGCGAGCTCGTCCTGATTTCGCCGCGCTTCGGGGCGGCGCGAGCGACCGGTGGGATGGAGGCCGAGGTGCGCGGAGGAGTGGTGGTGCGAGTGGGGTCGCCCCGACGAACGACGGTCGCGCCGGGCACCGACGTCCTCTCGGCGAGCGGCGACGCCGCGCGCTTTCTTCGGGATGCCCTGCCGCCCGGAAGCCGCCCGCTCGTCGACCTGTCGGTGCTGGCCGCCGGCGCGCCCGTCGTCCTGGCCGAGCACGGGCTTGTCGTGGGCGGTGGTCCGCGCCTGCTCAGACGCGGCCGGGTGAGCGTGGCGGCTCGGCCCGAGGGCTTCGCGCCGCTCGAGGCGCCCGCCTTCTTCGGCTCGTTCGTGGCATCCCGGCAGCCCCGTACGCTCGCGGGCGTGCGGAGCGACGGCAGCCTGCTGCTCGTGACCGTTGACGGCCGCCGGCCGGGCTGGAGCGCGGGGGTCACTCTCTCCGAGGCCGCGCGCGTGATGCGCTCGCTCGGCGCCCGCGACGCGCTCAATCTCGACGGCGGCGGCTCGACCGGCATGGTGGTGCGCGGCGAGGTTGTGAACCGGCCATCGGACCGCTCCGGGGAGCGCGCGGTGAGCGACGGGATATTCGTGCTGCCGTGAGGATCCTGCTCGCACTCGCGCTGCTGGCCGGCGCCGGCGCCGCCGGCGCCACGGCGCATACGGCCGGCGACCAGTCGGAGCGCGCGGTCGTGTGGGCGGTCGGCGACGCGGCGACCCCCAACGACGGAGCCCGGCGCCTCGCCGCCCATATCCGTGCGGCCACGCCCGACCGCTTCCTCTACCTCGGCGACGTCTACGAGGACGGCACCGCAAGCGAGTTCCAGCTCCACTACCACCCGCTGTACGGCTCGCTGGCGCCGGTCACGGACCCCACGCCCGGCAACCACGAGTGGGACAACCGCTTCAGCGGCTACTACCCCTACTGGCGCGCGCAGAAGGGCCGGCGCCAACCGCCGTGGTCGAGCACGACGCTCGCGGGCTGGGAGATCCTGGCGCTCAACTCGCAGGCGGCGCACGATCGCGGCTCGCGCCAGCTGCGCTGGCTGCGCACCGCGCTCGCGGAGCCGCGAGGGCAACTGCCGGATCGCCTTCTGGCACCGCCCGCGCTTCACGGCCGGCAAGTACGACGACGCGCCCGACCTCGCCCCGTTCTGGGACGCCCTGCGCGGCGACGCAAAGGCCGTGCTGAGCGGCCACGACCACAACCTCCAGCGGCTGCGGCCCCGGAACGGGATCACCCAGTACATCGCAGGCGCCGGAGGGGCCAGCCCCTACGCGGTCGACGAGAGCGACACGCGCCTGGCGTGGAGCGACGACAGCCGCTTCGGCGCGCTGCGCATCGTGCTCGAGCCCGGCCGCGCGACGTTCGAGTTCCGCGATACCGCCGGCCGGCTGCTCGACCGCAGCCGGCAGAGCTGCACCACGGGCTAAGCGACTAGACCGGGCGCTCCGCCGCGTGCGCCGGGATCGGCTCGAGGTCGTTCTCGAACCCGGGCGTGGCCTCCACCCGCTCGATCCAGGCGCCGATGCCGGGGTGGTTCGACAGATCGGCGCCCGCGTCGTTCGCGCAGTGGACGTATGCGTAGAGGGAGATGTCGGCCACGGTGTAGGCGGGACCGGCCGCGAAGGCGTCACCGCGGGCGCCGAGCAGCCGCTCGAATGCGGCCAGGGCGTCGCTGCCGCGGGCGAGCCGGTCGGCGTACACCTCTGGCGCCCGCTCGCCGCGGCCCGACAGGCGCAGGAAGCGTGCATAGCCGAGCTCTGCCTCGATCCGGTCCTGCTCGAAGAAGAGCGCCTGGTTCACGCGCGCCCGCGCGAGCCGGTCCTGCGGCAGGAACGGCGTGCCCTCGGCCAGGTAGAGCAGGATCGCGTTCGACTCCGAGATCGTCTCGCCCGAGTCGAGCTCCAGCACCGGGATGCGTCCGTCGGGGTTGCGCTCGAAGTGCTCGGGCGTGCGGGTCTCGCCCTTGAACAGGTCGACGGTCACGCGCTCGAACGGAAGCCCCAGCTGCCGGAGGAGGATGCGCGGCTTGAAGGCGTTTCCGGAGGCGGGGTGGTCGTAGAGGATCACCGCCGGAACGCTAACCTGCCCGCGCAGATGGATGCCGTGGTGATCCTCTGCGGCGGGCGCGGGACGAGGCTGCGCGAGCACACCGAGACGATCCCCAAGCCGCTCGTCGAGATCGGCGGGCGGCCGATCCTGTGGCACGTGATCCGCATCTACGCCGAGCAGGGCTTCGTGCGCTTCGTGCTCTGCACCGGCCACAAGGGCGAGCTGATCCGTGAGTTCGTGGCGCACGACGGACTCCCGGCAGGCCTCGAGATCGAGTGCGTCGACACGGGCGAGGACACGCCCACCGGCGGCCGCATCGCGATGGTCGGCGATCGGCTCGGCGGGCGGCGCTTCTGCGCCACCTACGCGGACGGCGTCGCGGACCTCGACCTGGCCGCGCTGCTCGACTACCACGAGGAGCAGGGCCGCCTCGCGACGATGACGGTGGTGCAGCCCGAGCTGCAGTTCGGCATCGCGCGGCTCAACGGCGACGGGAGCGTCGAGGGCTTCACGGAGAAGCCGCGCTTCGAGGGCTGGATCAACGGCGGCTTCTTCGTCTTCGAGCCGGGAGTGCTCGACTACCTGCGCACGGATTCGGTCCTCGAACGCGAGCCGCTCGAGCGGCTCGCGGCCGCCGGCGAGCTGAGCGCCTTCCGCCACCTCGGCTTCTGGGGCTGCATGGACACCTACAAGGACGCCGTTCTGCTGAACGACCTCTGGGCCGCCCGCCGGGCCCCCTGGAAGCTCTGGTCCTGAAGGAACTCCGGCGGCTCCGGCGAAAACGGGGTCCGTGACGCGAACCGGGACGACCGCCCTCACCTTGTCGGAGGAGATCCGCCAGCGCTTCGACCAGTTCAGCCGCTCGCAGAAGGACGTAGGCCAGTACATAGTCGACCACCTCGAGGAGGCCGCCTTTCACACCGCCGAGGAGTTGGCGCGGCGCGCGAACACGTCGAGCTCGACCGTGGTCCGCTTCGCCCAGGCGCTCGGCTTCGAGGGTTTCCCCGAGCTCCAGGCCGCGGCGCGCGACGAGTACCGGCGTGCGCGTGAGAACGGCGCCACGGCCGCGGAGCTGGGCTCGCCGCCGCTCTTCCCGATCGACCAGACCGAGTTCGAGACCGCGCTCGCGGCCGACCATTCGAACGTGGCCGAGACGGCGAAGCGGATAGACCGCGACGAGGTCGCGGCCGCCGTCGACCTGATCTCGCGCGCGGAGCGGATCCTGCTCTGCGGCACCGACCAGATGGCGTTCTTCGCGAGCTACCTGCGCCATCTGCTGATGCTGCTCGACCTGCGCGCCGAGGTCGTCGCGTCCCCGAGCCAGGAGGGGCTCGCCAAGCTCGGCAGGGTGGACGACAAGACCGTGATGGTCGGCTTCTCGGCCGGCCGGCCGCACCCGCTCGTGGTGCGGGCGATGAAGCTCGCCCGCAACCGCCGCGCCGCCACGATCGCGATCGCCGACGCCACCCTCTCCGAGGTCGCGAAGCTCGCCGACCACCGCCTCTACTACTCCTCGAACAGCCCGGCGTACGTCCGCTCACACGCGGCCCTGCTCGGGGTCATCCAGGCACTCGCGTACGGCGTGTACGCGCTGGACGAGTCCGCCTACGCGGACCGCATCAAGGCCTTCCGGCTGAAGTAGGCGTCAGCGTCGGGGGCGCTTGCGCCGGCACCTCCTCGGGGGCTTCTTCTTGCGCTGCACGTTGTCCCCGCGGGCGCGCGCCTGGGCGCGCTTGCGCTTGCACTTGCGGCGCTTGGAGCGCGCCTTCTTGCGCTTGGTGGTGGAGGCGGGCGGCGTCGCGGCCGGCAGCACACCCGCCGCCGGGAGTGCGGCCGGGACGGGCGGGAGTGGGACAACCGGCGGCACGGGCGGGCGGCGGCGGCTGCCGCGGCTGGCCCAGCGGCGGCGTCCCGCCGTACACCGCGCTCGCCGTCCGGTAGGCGCGCACGTCGAGCGTGAGCGCGGCCTCGCGGGCAGCATCGAGACCGGCCGCGTCGAGTTGGTTCCTTTCGATCAGCACGAGCGTCTCGCCCTCCGGGTCGTCGATGGCGCCCACCTCGACGATGCCCACGCCGGGTGCGTGCGCCTTCGTCTGGATGCCGCCCGCTGGGTCGAGCGGGCTCGTCTCGTGCGTCACGAGCACGTCCTCGTAGCAGCCTGGTGGGCACGCAGACCTGCTGGTGCTTCGTCGACCACCTCAGCGCAGTCGAGGAAGTGGATCGACGGCACGGAGCCCTGGAGGTAGACGGTCCCCGACGACCGGAGAGTCGAGCATGTGGATGCCGCCCTCGGCGTCGGCCACGCCGTGGATCCAGGTGCTGGGGGCGCCGATGAAGAATCCGTCCTCGTACTCCTCCGGGTACTCGCCGAGGTTCCAGACGTTCCCGTCGTCGTCCTGGGCGAAGAAGGCGAGCTCTGCCTCCGCGAGCTCCCCGTCCTGCTCGTCGACGTCCCACATGACCCGCGTGCGGACCCCGTCGATCACCTTCACCAGGTCCGTGGCCGTGAAGGTCACGCGATGCGGGAGCGGTGGGCCGGTCCGGCTGGCCCGGCCCTCGAGGACCATCTGGGTGCCGGGGACGAGTGGGAGGAACTGGTTGTCGATCGTCGTCGACTGAGTGAACGCCGCGGAGTCGTAGTCGACGAGGCGCGGGCAGGCGGGTCCGGGGCCCTGGGCCTGCGCCGGGGCCGCCGCGAGCACAGACAGCCCGGCAGCCAGCGCGAGCAGGGCCAGGAGACGCCTGAGCGAGTTCACTGGGCCACCGGCTTCACCTGGCTGAGCAGCGCGCGGTTCTGCTTGCGGAAGCTCTCCTCGTACTGCGGGCGGACCTCCAGCTCGACCGGCGTGATGTGGCGCTTCTCGCAGGCCAGGTCGGCGCGGGCGATCCGCACCTCCTCGCGCTGGAGGTCGGCCAGGGCGCTGCGGTCGTAGCTCGCTCCCGCCACCGGCGGCGCGCTGGCTCCGGGCTGGACCCCCGCTCCCGCGATCGACCGGAAGCGCTGGATCATGTCCGTGTCGATCTCCTCGGGCTCCTCGTAGCGATATCCGTCATCCGCCATGCACTTCGACCACCTCTCGACTGCTCTGACCATACGCTGGTCCTGCGTGATGCGCTCCTCGAGCTCATCGAATTTCCCCTGCACCTTCGCCAGCACGGCTGCACCCCCGAACACCTGCTCCGTCGCCTTCTTGGTGCAGCCCCCGAGCTCGGTCGCGGCGTCTGAATCGATCGCCTCTGCGAACGTGAGCCCGGGGTTCTCGCCCCAGAGCGCGCGGTCGTACGCCGACCGGTCGGCGGCGCCGAGGCTCTTGCGGAGCCGCTCGTTCGGATCCGCCTGCGGGCTGCCGCGGCCGAACAGCGTGCTGATGCCGTAGCCGAACTGCTCGAGGAACTCCTCGTCGGTCAGCTTTGCCTTGCCGGTCAGCGCGGCCTGCTGGGCGAGCGGGTCGACGGGGACGTAGTCGAATCCCTGCGCCTTCATGCAGTCGCGGATCAGGTTCTCCACCCGTGTCTGGCGCTCGATCACGCCGGACTCGCTGAAGCCGAGCTGGTCCTCGAGCTCGACCGGAGGCTCGGTCGAGGGCTCGTCCTCGCCGCAGCCGGCCGCCAGGGCCGCCACGAGCGCCAGCGCCGCGATGAGGCGCCGGGCGTTCACGCCGTCCCCGCCCGGAGCGCCTCGACGGGCTCCATCGCCGCCGCCCTGAGCGACGGGTAGGTTCCGGACAGGAGGCCGATCAGCCCTCCGACGAGCGGGGCCAGGAGCGGCACCCAGGCTTCCATGACCGGCGTCCACTCGCGACTTGCCGACACCGCCACGACCACGAGCGTGCCGAGCGCGGCTCCCACGACGCCGCCGAGCAGGCCCATGACCGTGCTCTCGACCAGGAACTGCGCGGCGATGTGGCGCCGCGAGGCGCCCAGCGCCCGCCGCAGGCCGATCTCGCCGACCCGCTCGAGCACCGACACGAGCGTGACGTTCGCGATCCCGAGCGCTCCCACGAGCAGCGACACGCCGCCGAGCAGCAGGAACAGCGCGTTGAGGTCGCTCTCGACGCCGGCCTTGAGCGACTCCGGGTCGGGCGGCGCCGACACCCTGAGCAGCTCGGGTGCGTTCGGGCTCAGCGCGATGGGGGCCTCGCGCACGACGCGGTCGACCGCGCCGATGTCCGTCTCGATCTGCACGGTCGCGGGCGCGACCAGTCCGAACTCGCGCCGCGCGGTGCCGTTCGGGATCGTGAGCGAGCCGAGCAGCGAGGGCTGGCGCTCGACGCTGTCGACAATCCCGCTGACCTGGTAGAGGCGCTCGCCGATGAAGATCGAGGGCTGTTGGTCGAGGTTCGTGATACCGAGCCGCCGGGCGGCGTTCCTCCCCAGCACCGCGGTGCGGTCGCCGCGTTGGGAGTGGCCGCTGTCGGGGAGCCGGCCCGACGAAAGGTCGGCCCGCACCGCCCGCCAGAGCCCGTCCGACGCCGCTCTCACCGGCAGCTGGACGTCGGGCTGGGCGAGCGGGTCGTTGATGGCGACGGTGCGCACGAGCTCCCCGCGGACGTCGACCTCGGACAGCGTGCCCGCCGCGGCCACGCCGTTCAGCCGCTCGAGCCGTTCCTGCGCGTCCCAGGGGATGGCCGTGGCCGCGCGGCTGCCGCCGAGGGTGCCGGGGACGGGTGTGATCACGACGTCGGTGGCCGCCACGGTGCTGAAGCGCCCCACGATCTGGCTGCCCGCGGTCTTCGAGAGGCCGAGCGTCGCCACGAGCGCGGCCACGCCGACGACCGTGCCGAGCACGGTGAGCCCGACGCGCGCGGGCCGCGCCATCAGTCCCGCTCCCGCCTCCGCGAACAGGTCGCGAAGCGACAGGCGCGCCCGCGGTGGAGGCTCGGACGTCACGCAGCCTCCTCCGTGAGTTTGCCGTCGACGATCCGGACCAGGCGCGTCGCGTGGGCCGCAACGTGCTCGTCGTGGGTCACGACGACCAGCGTGAGCCCTTGGCGTGCGAGCGCGTCGAACAGCAGCAGCAGCGACTCGGTGCTGGCGGAGTCGAGATTGCCGGTGGGCTCGTCGCAGAGGAGCAGGCTGGGCGAGCCGAGCATCGCTCGTGCTATCGCCACCCGCTGCTGCTCGCCGCCCGAGAGCCGCGTGGGCAGGAAGTCGCGGCGGTGGGACATGCCGACCCGGTCGAGGACGGCGGCGGCCCGCTCCTCGCGGCCGCTCCGGTCTCCGCCGGCGTACAGCTCGGCGAGCATCACGTTCTCGAGCGCCGTGCGGTGGGCGAGCAGGTGGAACGACTGGAAGACGAACCCGATGCTGCGCGCCCGCACGGCCGTGCGTTCGCTGTCGCTCAGGGCCCCGACGTCCACTCCGTCGATCAGGTATGAGCCGGCCGTGGGGCGATCGAGGCAGCCGAGGATGTTGAGCAGCGTCGACTTGCCCGATCCGGACGGGCCCACGATCGAGAGCCATTCACCGGCGTGGATGGCGAGGTCGACCCCCCGGAGGGCCTCGACTGGGCTCTCGCCGCCGTAGGTGCGGCTGACGCCGCGCAGCTCGACGACCGGCGGAGCCTCGTCGGGTGCGGGCCACTGCTCCTCCATCGGGGTGGTGATAACGGAGAGTGTGTCCGGCTCGCGGGTCGGTTCGGCTTCCATGGGGTTCCCGGCTAGGGGGATGGAGCTCCGGTTCGCTTGCCGACGACGACCTGGGTGCCGGGCTCGAGGCGCCCGCTCACAGGCTGAACCTCCACGAGGCCCTGCGCGGCGAGCCCGGGCTCGACGGTCACGTAGTCGCCTCCGGTGCCGGCGCCGTCCACCTGCACGCGCGAGCTTCCGTCGGCGCCCACGGACACCGCGTTGACCGGCACGGCGAGCACCTCCTTCCCGGTGCTCTTGACGGCGATCGTCAGCCGCACCGAGGCCCCGACCAGCTGAGCTGGGGCGCTGTGCGGCCTGACCTCGAGATACACCCGCGAGGGATCGACCTTGTTCGTGCCCGGGCGGTCGGCCACCTGGGTGACCGTGCCCGTGGTCTCGACCCCCAGGTCGGGCTCGTCGATCCGCACCTCGGCGCCGCGCCGCACCAGCTCGGCGTCGTTCAGGGACAGCGAGGAGTCGACGGCGAGGCGCGAGTTGCTGACCGTCATGACCTTGCCGGAGGCGCTGTCGCCGCGCTTGGCGCGCACCGTGTCCACACGCAGCGGGAGGATTGGGAAGAACAGCACCTCGTTGGCCGGTACCTGGATGCCCATCCGGCGGGCGAGCCGGGCCGCGTCCGCGGCGGTCTCGTCGGCCTCGCTGGACGCCGCGTCCCTGAGCAGCTCCTGGATCTCCGTGTCGCCCGGCGTGCGGAGGACCTGCAGGCGCCGCTCCGCGAGCACCACCTGCTTCCGCGCGGCGGGCAGCGCCTGCCGCGCATGAGCAAGCTCGGCCGCAGCAGTGCGGGCGTCGCGGATCGCGAGGCGATGGTCGGAGCGCGCCTTGGCGACCGCGTCGATACCCGCCGCGCGCGTGGCGCTCTGCGACCTCAGCGCAGCGCTCGCGTCGAGCCGGGCCACGGTCACGTCATCGGTCGCCGCGCGCACGGCGGCCTGCAGCACGGCCCGCTCCGCCGGCGACGTGTCGGGCGGCGCCTGGGCGAGGTTCAGCTGGGCCTCGTAGAGGGCGTCGTTGGCGCGGTTCTGGGCGGCCCGCTTGAGGGCGACGTCGGCAGCTGCCAGAGCGTCGTCGCGCCGCTGCGCGGTCAACGCCGTCGTCACGGCGGTGGTCTGGCTCGCGAGATCCGCAGTGGACCGCGCCCGGAAGGTGGCCGTCCTGAGCGTGACCCGGGCCGTCGCGGCAGTGTCACGCGCGGTCTGCAGGTCGATGCGCCCCTGCTCGATCTCCCCGGGCGTCACGCCCTCGCGCGCGCTCTGTATCGCGAGCCGACTCTGCAGGAACGCGTCGCGCGCCGCCGCGGCCGTCGCGTTGGCGGCACGGAGCTGGTCGATCTGGGAGTCGGTGGGACCGAACGGCGCCCAGCCGTTGTCCTCGTACCAGCTCGCCACCGCAGCGGCGGTGCGCCCGTCGTAGCGCCCGTCGACGGGACCGGGGGAGAAGCCCATCCGGCTGAGGGCCGCCTCGAGCTGCTCCACGTCCGGTCCCTCGGTGCCGGGAGCCAGGTCACGGTGGGACGCCTGCGCGCCGCTCAGCACGAACACGGGGCGTCCGGACACCGACATGACCACGCTGCCCTCGCCGACCGTCGTGCCACGGCGAGGCGGATCGGTGACGATGTCGCTGTCGGCGCCACCGCCCTGCTTGACGCTCGAGGTGGCCAGCACGACCGGCTGCGGGCTCCCGTAGCGCACGGTGCCGCGCACGATCACCTCGCTGGACAGCACACGGCGCTCGACCGGCGCGGTGATCTCGGAGGGCGGCGGCGGCGCGGTGTCGGCGGCCACCTGCGCCGGCGAGCGCACCTGGTTGCCGGCCAGCCAGGCCGCGACCGCAAGCAGGATCGCCACCCCGAGGCCGGCGGCAACCATCCGCTTGCGACGCCGGACGATCATTCGCCGCGCGGCCTCCGGGCCCGTCCTCGGACGCAGACCATCCCGCAATTCAGCCGTCGGCGAATTGCCGCCAGGCGCAAGAACACGGGCCAGCCTCCTTCGCGCTTCGAGGCGTTTACATTGCGGCCAGTGTATGCCCGCTCAGCGGGAGCGCGCAAGCGACGTCCGCCCAGGTCAGCGGTAGCGGACAAGGTCCATCCGTCCTATCTCGAACTGCTCTCGCACGAGCCCGACGCCGGGGCAGTAGAACTTGAACTCCCTGTTGTTGTCGAGCGGGGCGAAGTCCTCGGTCTTGATGCAGTCCTCGAAGCGCCCCGCCGGCACGGTCAGCTCGAGGCCCGTCTCGACCACCTCGGACCTGTCCTCGGCGACCCCCGGTGCGCGCTCCTGCTCGAAGACGTCACCGACCTGCGGGTCGGCGGGCATGAAGAGCCCCGCCTTCGCGTCGCCCTTGCCGGCCAACCACTGCCCCTCGTGCGCGACGACCTTGCCGTCCTCGATGTCGTCGACCCGCTCGCCCATGTAGCGGACGTTGCCCTCGTCGTCCTGGGCGTAGTAGTCGAACGTGTGCTCCACGAGCTCCCCGTCCTCGAACTCCCGCACCTCGACGACCGTGACCGGGACGCCGGAGACCTCGCCGGGCTCATCGAGCACCCGCGACACCGATCGCACCCTCGCGCGCTCCTTCGAGTCCGGGTCGCCCTCGATGCCGGCGTAGGCCATCGAGCGCAGGCTCGACAGCGGGAACAGCGGATGGTCGACCTGCGCCGAGAACTGCGCCGGGTCGAGTGCCGGTCCGGCTCTCGCCACCCGTCTCGGGCTCGTCGTCATCGTCCCCGCCACACGCGGGCACGGCAAGGGTGACGGCTATCGCAAGGAGGGCCAAGCGGCTTCGCTGCTCGTGGAACGTCGAAGCCTCCTTTCTTGCGTCCAGTGTGCCTCATATGGGCACCGATAGGCAAGGCCGACGCGCCCACTTACTTGCATTGGGGGACGGTTCGTGGTCAACTAGGCGCACATCGCCGGATGCGGATTTGGCCCGAGCACCGGCGGGGTTCACCGAAAGGAGCCGTGCCCATGTCTGTCTCCACGCGGACAGAGGACGGCAGGGGTGGCAGGTATGGGGTACCCCTGCGCTCTAACGGCCTCCGGCGACGCACGCTCCTCGCCCTCCTGACCGGCGCGCTGGCGGCACTGGCGATGCCGGCGGCCGCGGCGGCGATCGACGAGTACCCCATCGCCGGCACCAACCCCGGCAGCATCACCGCCGGGCCCGACGGCGCGCTCTGGTTCACGATGGAGGGAGGCGACGGCGCGATCGGGAGGATGACGACGGGCGGGCGTCGCACACGAACACATTCCCGCTCCCCGCATGCTCGGGGTGCCATGCTCGAGCTCGATGCCGCCGGTCGACCAGATCGTCGCCGGGCCCGACGGCAACCTCTGGTTCACGATGACGCGCTCCAACGCGATCGGGCAGATGAAGACCGCCGGCGCGCATGGCCGATCCATCCGATCGACACTCCGGATAGCCGAGCCCGAGGGGCTCACCGTCGGCCCCGACGGCAGGCTCTGGTTCACCGAGGCGGAATGCAACGGGATCGGCGCGATCGACACGGGCGGGACCGATCGATCGATTGAGTACCTTCCCACCGCATCGAGCGGGCCGTCCGACATAGCCGCGGGCCCGACGGGGCGCTGTGGTTCACCGGAGAGCCTCCAACACAGGTCGGGCGGATCACGACCACGGGCGTCCATCACGACCGAATTCGCCGTCCCGACAACGTCCAGCGAGCCGTCGGGAATCACCAACACCGGAGCAGGACTCTGGTTCACCGAATCCGGCGTCGGCCAGATCGCCCAGATCACGACCGCAGGGCGTCATCACCGAGTACGCCGGGGCCGGCGACCAGCCCTCGGCGATCGCAGCGGCCCCGGACGGCGCCCTCTGGTACACCGAGTCAGGTCCCGCTCCAACGCGATCGGGCGGATCACCACCGGCGGGATCATCACCAACCACTTCCCGGTGCCCACTCCCGGCGCCGAGCCCTCGGACATCACTCTCGGTCCCGACAAGAACCTCTGGTTCACCGAGTTCCTCGCGAACAAGATCGGCCGGGTCGTCACCGCACCGCCGGTGGTGCTTCCGCCTCCCCCGCCGGTCGTCTCGCTGAAGCCCAAGCCCAAGCGCAAGTGCAAGGTCCCGAAGGTGCGCGGGCTCACCATCAAGAAGGCGGTCAAGAAGCTCAAGAAGGCCCGCTGCAAGTACAAGGTCCGAGGGTAAGGGCAGGGTCGTCTCGACGTCGCCCAAGGCCGGTAAGCGGACATCCAAGACGGTCAAGGTCAAGGCTTCGCGAAAGGCGAGTAGATGATCGCTGCAATCGTTCGTGCCAGCCTGCGGTTCCGCCTGCTGGTGGTGGGGGCGGCCGTGGGCGTCATCGCCCTCGGCATCGTCCAGCTCCGCGACGCCCCGGTGGACGTGCTCCCAGAGTTCACGCCCACGTACGCCGAGGTCCAGACCGAGGCGCTCGGGCTCTCCGCCGAGGAAGTCGAGCAGCTCATCACGGTTCCGCTCGAGGCGGACCTGCTGAACGGGGTGGAGGGGGTCGACGTCATCCGCTCGCAGTCCGTGCCCGGCCTGTCGTCGATCGTGCTCGTCTTCCAGCCCGGCACCGACGTTTACCGGGCAAGGCAGCTCGTCCAGGAGCGCCTCACCCAGGCTCACGCCCTGCCCAACGTGTCCGAGGCGCCCACGCTCCTTCCGCCGCTTTCGTCGTCGAGCCGCGTGATGATGATCGGGCTGTCCTCGGAGCGCGTCTCGCCGATCGAGCGGTCGGTGATCGCCCGCTGGACCGTGCGGCCCCGCCTGATGGGCGTGCCGGGCGTGGCGAACGTCGCGATCTGGGGCCAGCGCGACCAGCAGCTGCAGGTCCAGGTCGACCCCGAGACCCTGCGTGACAAGGACGTCACGCTGAATCAGGTCGTCGAGACGGCCGGGAACGCGCAGGCCGTGTCGTCGCTCAGCTTCCTTGAGGGGTCGACGCCGGGCACCGGCGGCTTCATCGACACCCCGCAGCAGCGGCTCCAGGTGCGCAACGTGCTCGACAAGCTCGCGAACCCGGAGGAGCTCGGCAAGGTGCCCGTCGAGGAGACGGGCGGGAAGCTGCGCCTCACCGACGTGGCGGACATCAAGGTGGGTCACCAGCCGCTGATCGGCGACGCCGTGGTGGGTGACAGCGACGGCCTGCTCCTGGTCGTCGAGAAGTTCCCCGGCGCGAGCACGGCAGAGGTGACGAAGGGGGTCGAGGACGCGCTCGACGAGCTGCAGCCCGGGCTCTCCGGGATGCGTGCGGACGCGTCCGTGTTCCGCCCGGCGACCCTGATCGAGGACGCGATCGACAACCTCACGCTGACGCTCGCAATCGCCTTCCTGCTTCTCGCACTGGTCGTGGCCGCCTTCCTCTTCCAGTGGCGCACCGTTCTCATCGCCCTCGTGACGGTCCCGGTGTCGCTCGTGGCGGCGGCTCTCGTGCTCGACCTGATGGGCGAGACCTTCAACGCGATCTCCTTCGCCGGTCTCGCCGTCGCCATCGTCGTGGTTATCGACGACGCCGTGGTGGGCGTCGAGAACGTCGCAAGACGCCTGCGCGCGCAGGACGGCGGCAGGCCTGTCGGGCAGGTCGTCCTCGAGGCGTCTCGGGAGATGCGCAGCCCGCTGACATACGCGACGCTGATCGCACTTCTCGCGGTCGTGCCGATCGCGATCATGGAGGGCCGGCCCGGGGCGTTCTTCGAACCGCTGGCGCTCTCGTACGCGCTCGCGGTCGTTGCGGCCATGGTGGTTGCGCTGACCCTAACCCCGGCGCTCAGCGTGCTGCTCTTCTCGAGGGGATCGCTCGGAGCGGGTGACCCGCCACTCGTGCGGCGGGCGGCGCCGGGCTACGCGTCCCTGCTCTCGCGGTTCCTTCACAGGCCACGCACGGCCTTGATCGCCGTGGGAGTGGCCCTGGTTCTCGGAATCGCCGCGCTGCCGCTGATGGGCAGCTCGCTGATCCCCTCGTTCAAGGACACCGACGTGCTGGTCCGGCTCGACGCCGAGCCCGGGACCTCCAACCCCCGCATGACCGCGATCGCCACCGGCCTGAGCCGCGAGCTGCGTTCGATTCCGGGTGTCGAGAACGTCGGCGCGCACGTTGGCCGTGCCAAGACGGGCGACCAGGTGGTCAACGTCAACTCGAGCGAGCTCTGGGTCAGCGTCGAGTCGGACGCCGACTACGACGCCACCGTGGCGTCGATCGAGGACGCGGTCGACGGTACGCGCGGCGTCGGCGAGTGACGTCGTCAGCTACTCGGCCCAGAGGATCAGGGACATCGGGGCCCTGAACGACGGCGAGAACAGGGCGGCCGGCGACGACCTCGGCGTGCTTACCGGGGTGGACGAGCCCCTCGTCGTGCGCGTCTACGGTCAGGACCTCGCCACGCTGAGACGAGAGGCGAGGCGGGTGCGGCGACTCGTGTCCCAGGTCGACGGTGTCGTCGATCCGCGCGTCGAGCTGCCGGCTACGCAGCCGACCATCGAGATCGAGACGGACCTCGACAGGGCGCAGCGCTTCGGCGTCAAGCCCGGCGACGTGCGCCGCGCAGAGGGAACACTGCTGCAGGGCCTCCACGTCGGCAGCATCTTCGAGCAGCAGAAGGTGTTCGACGTGATCGTGCAGGGCGCGCCCGCCACGCGCGAGAGCGTGTCGGACGTGCGCAACCTGCTGATCGACGGGCCCGACGGCGGTCACCTCCAGCTCGACCAAGTTGCCGACGTGCGGGTGACGCCCACCCCGATCGCGATCGACCGGGACGCGGTCTCGCGGCGCCTCGACGTCGTCGCGGAGGTGGACGGGCGCGACCTCGGGTCGGTGGCGAGCGACATCGAGGCTCGCCTCGAGAACGTCGACTTCCCGCTCGAGTACCACGCCGAGGTGCTCCAGGAGACCACCGCCGAGGAAATCGACAGCACGCAGATGATCGCGTTCGCCGTCGCCGCCGCGATAGCGGCCTTCCTGCTCCTGCAGGCGGCCTTCAGGAGCTGGGGCCTCGCAGCGGCCGTCTTCGTGTGCCTGCCCGTGGCCCTCGTCGGCGGCGTGCTGGCTGCGCTCATCGGCGGCGCCGAGCTGTCGCTCGGGTCTTACGTGGGCTTCCTCGCCCT
Source organism: uncultured Thermoleophilaceae bacterium (assembly GCA_963757815.1). Taxonomy (GTDB): domain Bacteria; phylum Actinomycetota; class Thermoleophilia; order Solirubrobacterales; family Thermoleophilaceae; genus JACVRW01. Next base: position 28,916 of record CAVWSN010000035.1, read on the forward strand.
GTTCGGGCTCGCGGTCCGCACCGGCGTGGTGCTGATCAGCCACTTCCAGGACCTCGAGCACGAGGGCGAGCCCTTCGGGCCCGGCCTCGTCGAGCGCGGGACGCGGGAGCGGCTCGCGCCGATCCTGACGACCGCGTTCGGCACGGCGGCAGTGATGCTCCCGTTCGTCATCGCCGGCGCCGAGGCCGGTCTCGAGATCGTCAATCCGATGGCCATCGTCGTCCTCGGTGGACTCGTGACCTCGACGCTCTTCAGCCTGTTCGTGCTCCCGGCCGTCTACCTCCGCTTCGGCGGCGGCCAGCCGGAGGTCTCGCCCGAGGAGGAGCTGATGCATCGCTGGGCCGGTGTCGAGACGGCGCCTGCGAAGGCGGGTGAGCGTGAGCCGGCCGTGTAGCGCGGCGGTCGCCCCTGGCGTTGGCCGGCCTGGTGTCGATGGCCGCCGCGGTCGCGCTCGGAAGCTGCACCGAGGTCGAGACGGAGTCGGCAACGGGCTACGAGCCCGCCGCGCTCGAGCCGGTCAAGGGAAGCGAGGACCTCCAGAAGGTGACGTTCACCGAGGAGGGGGCGAGGCGGGTCGGCCTGGAGACGGGTGAGGTCTCACGGAACGGGAAGCGCTTGGTGGCGCCCTACGCCGCGCTGCTCTACGACCCCGAAGGCAAGACCTACGTCTACACGAACCCCAAGCCGTTGGAGTACCTGCGCGCCCCTGTCGAGGTGGACCGCATAGAGGGGGATCGGGTGCTGCTCACGGACGGCCCGCCCGCCGGCACCAAGGTCGTGACCGTCGGTGTGACCGAGGTCTACGGCACCGAGCTCGAGGTCCCAAGCCATTGATCGCGCGGCGGGGACATCTCTGATGCGCTGGGTCGTCTCCAGAAGCCTGCGCTTCCGCTGGCTCGTCCTGTTCGCCGCCGCGGCGATGTTGGTGTTCGGGATCGCCCAGATTCCGAGCGCCAGGGTCGACGTCTTCCCCGAGTTCGCGCCGCCGCGGGTCGAGATCCAGACGATCGCGCTCGGCAACTCCTCGACCGAGGTCGAGGAGCTCATCACGGTGCCGATCGAGCAGCAGCTCAACGGCATCCCCGGCCTCGACGAGCTGCGCTCGAAGTCGGTCTCGCAGCTGTCCGCGATCCAGCTCATCTTCGAACGCGGTACGGACGAGCTGAGAGCCCGTCAGCTCGTGCAGGAGCGCATCGCGCAGGTCACGCCGACGCTGCCGACGTGGGCGAGCCCGCCGTTCATGATGCCGCCGCTCTCGGCCACGAGCCGGATCATGAAGATCGGGCTCTCCTCGGACGAGCTGAACCTCGTCGAGATGTCCTCGGTCACGTACTGGAAGATCAGGCAGCGCCTGCTGCGCGTGCCGGGCGTCGCCGCGGTGGACATCTACGGGGAGCGCCTGCAGCAGCGGCACATCCAGGTCGACCCGGCCAAGCTGGCGGCGAACGGCGTCCCGCTCGAGCGGGTGATGGAGGTCAGCGCGAACGCGGTCGATGCCGGGGTGCTGCCCTTCGCCGAGAGCTTTGCCGTCGGTACGGGCGGCTTCGTCGAGTCGGGCGGCCAGCGGATGAACGTCCGGCACGTGCAGCCGATCGTCGGGCCGAAGGAGCTCGGCGAGGTACCCATCATGAGCCGCGACGGCCGCGTGCTGAGGCTGTCCGATCTCGCCACGGTCAAGGAGGACCACCAGCCGGTCTGGGGTGAGGGCGTCGTCAACGAAGGCGACGGCCTGCTGCTGATCGTTCAGAAGTTCCGCGGCGCCAACACCATGGAGGTCACGCAGGGGGTCGAGGACGCGGTCGACGAGCTGCGCCCCGGCCTACCCGGCATGGAGATCGACACCACGATCTTCCGGCCCGCCACGTTCATCGAGCAGTCGATCGACAACCTGACGACGGCGCTCCTCATCGGCGTGCTGCTCGTGATCCTCATCATCGTCGCGTTCCTGTTCGAGTGGCGGACCGCGTTCATCAGCCTGATCGCGATCCCGCTCTCTCTGATCGCGGCGATCCTGGTGCTCGACCTGGCCGGCCGGAGCATCAACGTGATGGTCCTTGCCGGCCTGGTGGTGGCCATCGGGGTGGTGGTCGACGACGCGATCATCGATGTGGAGAACATCGTTCGGCGGCTGCGGGGCGCGCGGTCCGGTGGTATCGACGTATCGACGTTCCGGGTGGTGCTCGACGCGTCGGTCGAGGTGCGCAGCGCGATCACCTACGCGACCGTGATCAACGTCGTCGCGATCGTGCCGGTCTTCTTCCTGCAGGGCCTGTCGGGGTCGTTCTTCCAGCCGCTCGTGCTCTCGTACGGGCTGGCCGTGCTGGTGTCGATGATCGTCGCCCTGACGGTCACGCCGGCGCTGTGCCTGCTGCTGCTGTCGAAGGGACACATCCGGCACGGCGACTCGCCGCTGCTGCGCGTACTGAAGCGGGGCTATGGCGCCATCCTCGAACGGGTCATCCGCCGGCCGAGCCCCGCGATCGCGACGGCGGCCGTCTTCCTGCTCGCGGGGCTGCTGATCTACCCGACACTCGGGTCGCAGCTGCTTCCCAACTTCAAGGAGCGCGACTTCCTGATGCACTGGCTGACCGAGCCGGCCACCGGTGCGGAGGAGGAGAAGCGCATCTCGGTCCGGGCCTGCCGCGACCTCCGTGAGATCCCGGGTGTGCGCAACTGCGGCTCCCACATCGGGCAGGCGCTGCTGTCCGACGAGATCTACGGCGTGTACTTCGGCGAGAACTGGATCAGCGTGAGCGAGGACGTCGACTACGACAAGACGCTCGACAGCGTGCACAGGACGGTGGAGGGATATCCAGGCCTCTATCGCGACGTGCAGACCTATCTGCGAGAGCGGATCAAGGAGGTGCTGACAGGCACGAGCGAGTCGATCGTGGTGCGCATCTTCGGCCCCGACCTCGAGGTCCTGCGCGCGAAGGCGGACGAGGTGGCCGATGCGATCTCAGGGGTCGAGGGCGCGATCGACGTGTCACCCGACTTCGCGGAGGACCTGCCGCACGTCGAGGTGGAGCTCGACCTCGCCGCGGCGCGGCGTCACGGCCTGAAGCCGGGCGACGTCCGGCGCCAGTCCTCGACGCTGCTGGCGAGCGAGGAGGTCAGCGACATCTTCGTCGGCGGCAAGGCCTACGACGTGCACGTCTGGAGCATCCCGTCGGCGCGCGACAGCCTCACCGACGTACAGGAGCTTCCGATCGACACCCCCAATGGCGGCCACGTGCAGCTCAGCCAGGTGGCCGACGTCCGGGTCGCGCCGACTCCCAACCACATCGAGCGTGAGCTGCAGTCGCGCCGGATCGACGTGGGCGCCAACGTGGAGGGCCGCGACCTCGCCGCCGTCGTCGACGACGTCGAGGACGCCGTCGACGGCGTCAAGTTCCCGCGCGAGTACCACGCCGAGGTGCTCGGCGAGTCCACCGAGCTGAACGCCGCCCAGGACCGACTGTTCATCTTCGGGATCGCCGCGGCGATAGCGATCTTCCTGCTGCTGCACGCCGCGTTCGGGAGCCTGCGGCTGGCGATCCTGACGTTCCTGCTGCTCCCGATGGCGCTCGTCGGCGGGGTGCTCGCGGTGTGGCTCGGCGACGGCATTCTCTCGCTCGGCGCGCTGGTCGGCTTCCTGACGGTGTTCGGCATCGCCGCGCGCAACGGCATCCTCATGATCAGCCACTTCCAGCACCTGGAGCGGCACGAGGGCGAGCCGTTCGGCCCGGGGCTCGTGCTGCGCGGCGCTCAGGAGCGCCTGGCGCCGATTCTCATGACCGCATCGGCTACCGGCCTGGCACTCGTGCCGCTGGCGGTGCCGGGCGCGATTCCCGGCCACGAGATCGAGCATCCGATGGCGATAGTCATCCTCGGCGGCCTGATCACCGCCACCCTGCTCAACCTCTTCGTGCTGCCTGCCCTGTATCTGCGCTTTGGGAAGCGCGCGAGCTAGACGGCTGCTCCGAGAGGGTGCGCCGCTGCTTCGCGAGGATGCTCGCGGCGAGCGCCGCATTGAGCTCGTCGAGGTATTCGCCCACCGTCGCGTCCTCGCCCACTTCGGCGAGGCAGCGGTCGATCTCCTCCCAGGCCTCGTCGCCGGTAAGCCCGAAGTCCTTCGCACAGCTGAAGATCGCCTGCAGCACTCCCTACTCCTACCCTGCCGGGAGAGCGACAAGCTTCCACTTCAACCTGAAACGGGGCTGAGAGCGGTAGGCTGCCCGGCCTGTGAGGAGGGGAGGCCTGATCGGTGCGCTCGCGCTGGCGCTGCTCGGCGCCGCTGCGCCTGCAGCCGCTGCGCCGCCCCGCTGCGACCCGATCGATCCGGCCCACTGCCTCCTGCCCTGGCCGAACGACCACTTCCGCAAGGGCGGCAAGCTCGCGCTGCGCGACTCGATGATGCCGCGCAACCTGCAAGGGAAGCCGATAAGCGCCGCCGACTACAACCGCTCGAACGGGTTCAGCCCAGGGCAGATCATCGTCACGCGCGTCCCGGGGCTCGACCTCAGGCGAAGCGGCGCCGTTCCGGTGAACAACATGGCCAAGGCGTTCGCCAAGCGGGCGCCGATCGTCGTAATCGACGCGAAGAGTGGCGAGCGGCAGCTGATCTGGGCGGAGCTCGACGCACAGGCGACGAACCCCGGCAAACGCGCCCTGCTCGTGCACCCGGGGGCGAACTGGCGCGAGGGACGCCGATACATCGTGGCGCTGCGCAACCTGAAGGACGCCCGCGGGCGTACGCTCGAGGCGAGGCGGGCCTTCCGCCGCCTGCGGGACGGGGACGATCCCGGCCGTCGCTACAAGGACATCTTCCGCCGGCTCGAGGAGGCGGGCATCAGGCGCCGCAGCCTCTACCTCGCGTGGGACTTCACAGTCGCCACGAGGCAGAACCTCTCCCAGCGCCTCCTCCACATCCGCAACCGAGCGTTCGCCGAGCTCGGGGACCGTGACCTCGGCGACCTGAAGGTTCAGGGGTCGGCGCCGCGGTTCACTGTCGACAGCTCGACGCAGATGACCCCCGACGTCAGGCGCGTCGACGGCACCTTCACGGTGCCCTGCTTCCTCAACCGGCCGGGCTGCCCGCCGGGCTCGCGCTTCAAGCTGGGGGGCCGGCAGCTCATCGAGCGGATGCCGGGCAACGTCCAGGTCGAGCGCTTCATCTGCCTGGTGCCGAACGCCGCGCAGAACGCGCGCCCGCTGATCTTCGGTCACGGGCTCCTGGGCGGAGCGGAGGCCGTGCTCCCGCTCGCGCCGCTCGCGGTGGCCGGCAGCTTCGTGGCCTGCGCAACCGACTGGTCGGGGATGGCCGCGGAGGACATCCCGAACGTGCTCGACCTGTCACGCGACCTGTCGAAGTTTCCGACGCTCGCGGATCGCAACCAGCAGGGCTTCCTCAACTTCATGTTCCTCGGCCGCCTGATGGTGCACGCGCAGGGCTTCGACGCCCACCCCGAGTTCGGCGGCCGCATCGACACGACGCGACTCTTCTACGCGGGCGCCAGCCAGGGCGGAATCCTCGGCGGCGCGCTCACCGCGGTGGCGCCCGACTTCGAGCGCTCGGCGCTGATCGTCCCGGCGATGAACTTCAGCGTCCTGCTCGCCCGCAGCACCCAGTTCGGCCGCTTCGCCGACGTGCTCTACCCGAGCTATCCGGACCAGATCGAGCGTGCGCTCATCAACTCGATGATCCAGCTCCTGTGGGACCGAGGCGAGGCCAACGGCTACGCCTGGCACATGACGCGCGACCCGTATCCGGAGACCCCGCGTCACACGGTCCTGCTGCACGAGGCGTTCGGCGACCACCAGGTGGCGAACGTGGCCACGGAGGTCGAGGCGCGCGTGATCGGCGCCCGCCTGCGCACGCCCGCGCTCGACCCCGGCCGCAGCCGCGACCGCCGCCCCCTCTACGGCATCCCGCGCATCACGCGCCTCCCTTACAACGGCAACGCGCTCGTCGTGTTCGACATCGGCCCGCTCCGCGGCGCGCTCGGCACCCCGCCGCCGCCGCTCACGAACACGCCGCCCGAGATCGGCGTCGACCCGCACTCGCTGACGGGGTTCTCCGCCCCGGCCGCGGCGCAGTTCTCCGAGTTCCTGAAGGTGGGAGGGGCGCTCGTCGACACCTGCGGCGGGAAGCCGTGCTACGCGGCCGGTTGGACCGGGCCGTAGCGGCCCGAGCGTGGCAGATGGACGGCCGCTGGGTCGGACATGCCGATTGCTCCCCGGATCACCGTACCGTCCTGAGCTGATGTCGCCGCGGACATCAAGGCAGGATCGTTCGCAGATTTGGGTAGTAACCGGGTCATGACCCGCTCGACGCTCCGTCTCATCGTCCTCGCCGCCGCCGCGCTCCTCGCAACCGCCGCGCCCGCCGCCGCCACCCGCTACGTCGAGGGGTCACCCGGCCTCGGGGATCCGTACTACCCGTTCGCCGGCAACGGCGGCTACGACGTCCGCCACTACCACCTCGACCTGGACTACACGCCCCGGCCCACGAACTTCCTCGAGGGCAGGGCGTTGATCGTGGCGCGGACCACGGAGAACCTGTCGCGCTTCAACCTCGACTTCCGGCCCTTCTACGAGATCGCGAGCCTCACGGTCAACGGCCGGCGCGCTACCTACACACGCGAGGAAGTACACGAGCTCGTGATCACGCCGCGGCAGAAGCTCAGGAAGGGCAGGACGTTCGTGGTGGCCGTGACCTACTCGGGCCAGCCGCAGGCGGTCGTCGACCCCGATGATTCGCTCGAGGGCTGGGTGCCGCTCGATGACGGCGCGTTCGTGGTAAACGAGCCGCAGGGCTCGCCCGGCTGGTACCCGGCCAACGACAACCCGCGCGACAAGGCCACCTACTCCTTCGAGGTCACCGTCCCCGAGGGCCACACGGCGCTCGCCAACGGCCGGCTGCTGCACCGGCCGCTGACGAGGGATGGCCGCACCACGTGGCGCTGGGTCGAGGACTCGCCGATGGCGCCGTACCTGGCGACGGCCACCAACGGCCCGTTCGACACGGACTTCACGGGGCGCGTGGACGGCAGGCCGATCTACAACGCCGTCGATCCCGACCTGCCGACCGCTCAGGTGGCCAAGGACCGGATCGCGACCACCGACGACGTGATCAGCTTCTACTCCGACCTCTACGGCGAGTATCCGTTCTCGAGCATCGGCAACGTGGTCGACCGGGCGCCCGAGGTCGGCTACGCGCTCGAGTCGCAGACGAAGGCGATGTACAGCAACACACCCGGCCAGTCCACCTTCGTGCACGAGATGGCGCACATGTGGTTCGGGAATGCCGTGACGCCGGTCGAATGGGTCGACATCTGGCTGAACGAGGGCTTCGCCCGCTGGTCGGAGTGGATCTGGTTCGAGCGCGACGATGCGAGCCAGCCACGCAGACCGCGCAGCAGCGCTTCGACACCTTCTACGCCACGCTTGACACCAACACCGGGTTCTGGAACCCGCCGCCCGGCAATCCCGGCAGCGCCGCCGCCCTCTTCGACGGCACGATCTACACGCGCGGGGCCATGACGCTCCAGGCGCTCCGGCAGAAGATCGGCGACGACGCGTTCTTCCGGATACTGCGCACGTGGTATGCGGAGAACAAGTACGGGAACGCAACCACTGCCGACTTCATTGCGCTGTCCGAGCGCGTCAGCGGCGAGCAGCTCGACCAGTTCTTCCAGATCTGGCTGTACGAGCCAGGGAAGCCGGCGCCTGGAAGCTGGTAGGTGCGCGTCCTCGCCATCGACGGCGGTGGCATCCGCGGGCTGATTCCGGCGCTCGTGCTGGCCGAGATCGAGAAGCGCTCCGGCCGGCGGGTCTTCGAGCTATTCGACCTGATCGCCGGGACGTCGACGGGCGGGATCATCGCGGGCGCCGTGTGCGCCCCGGACCCCCTGCCCGCGGCCGAGGTGGCGGCGATCTACGAGGAGGAGGGCCCGCGCATATTCGATCGCTCGCTCTGGCAGCGCATCCAAAGCGCCGAGGGGCTGATCGACGAGAAATACGACGACGCGGCGCTCGACAGCGCACTTGAGCGCTTTCTCGGCGAGAAGCGGCTGAGCGAGACACGGCCCGACCTCATCGTCCCCACCTACGACATGGCCGGGCCGGGACCGTATTTCTTCAAGACGGCGGACGCCCGCGAGGATCCGGCCGAGGACGCCCCGCTGTCAGAGGTGGCCCGCGCGACGTCCGCCGCACCGACCTATTTCGAGCCGCTCGCGCGGGACGCGCAGGCGCTCGTCGACGGCGGCGTGTTCGCAGTCAACCCCGGGATGAGCGCGCTGGCAGAGGCACTGCGCGGCCAGCCGGGGGCCGAGGTCACGCTGGTGTCGCTCGGGACGGGGGAGCGAACCCTCAAGCGCTCCTTCGACGAGATCAAGGACTGGGGGCTCGTGGAGTGGGCGCGCCCGATCCTCGATGTCGTGTTCGACGGGATCTCGGACGCCGTGGACTATCAGGTGCGGCACGTGCTTGGCGATGAGCGTTACTGGCGCTTCCAGGTCGAGCTCTCCCGGGCGAGCGACGATCTCGACGACGCGAGCGAGGAGAACCTCGCGGCGCTCCGGGGGCACGCGGAGGAGCTGATCGCGGACCGCTCGGCGGACCTCGACGAGGTGATCTCGGCGCTCACGGCCTGAGCGCCCCGGCTCCCGTCCGTACAGACCCGCGCCGGATCCTGCTCCGCGTGGGCCCAACTTCCCCTGCACGGCACGGCTCGGCGCCGCGAGCGGGCTATTCTCATTAACCACATGGAAACCGGGACTTTCAGAGTCAAGGCAGGCCTCGCCGAGATGCTCAAGGGCGGGGTCATCATGGACGTCGTCACCGCCGAGCACGCGAAGATCGCCGAGGACGCAGGCGCGGCCGCGGTCATGGCGCTCGAGCGGGTCCCGGCTGACATTCGCGCGGACGGCGGAGTCGCCCGCATGTCGAACCCCGCGATGATCGAGGCGATCCAGAAGGCCGTGACGATCCCGGTCATGGCAAAGGCGCGAATCGGGCACTTCGTCGAGGCGCAGGTGCTCGAGGCGCTCGAGGTCGACTACATCGACGAGTCCGAGGTGCTGACCCCCGCCGACGAGGCGCACCACATCGACAAGTGGGCCTTCAAGGTCCCGTTCGTCTGCGGCGCCACGAACCTGGGCGAGGCGCTGCGGCGAATCGCGGAGGGCGCGGCGATGATCCGCTCGAAGGGCGAGGCGGGCACGGGCAACGTCGTCGAGGCCGTGCGCCATATCCGCCTGATCACGGGCGAGATCCGGAGGCTCGCGACGCTCAGCCCGATGGAGCTGGCGGCCGCGGCCAAGGACCTTCAGGCGCCGCTCGAGCTCGTCCGCGACGTGGCCGAGCGCGGCAAGCTGCCGGTCGTGCTCTTCTGCGCAGGCGGCATCGCGACGCCGGCCGACGCCGCGCTGATGATGCAGCTCGGCGCCGAGGGCAACTTCGTCGGGTCGGGCATCTTCAAGTCCTCCGACCCGGAGCGCCGGGCGCGCGCGATCGTCGAAGCCACCACCCACTACGAGGACGCCGCGCGCGTGGCGGCAGCGTCGCGCGAGCTGGGCGACGCCATGCCGGGCATCGAGATCGGCACGCTCCAGGAGAACGGCGGCCTGCTGCAGAACCGCGGTTGGTGAACGCCTTGCGCGAGGGGCCGGGCTCGGCCCGGACCGGAGCGATGCCGTCACCGCTAATAGGCGTTCTCGCCCTCCAGGGCGACTTCGAGGCGCACGCACGGGCGCTCGCCGAGGCCGGCGCGAACGCCCGCGAGGTCCGCACACCCGAGGGGCTGGAGGGGCTCGACGGGCTCGTGCTCCCCGGAGGCGAGTCCACGACGATGACGCTCGGCATCGAGCGCGAGGGGCTCGGTGAGCCTCTGCGCGCGCTCGTGCGCGGCGGCACGCCCGTGCTCGCCACCTGCGCCGGCCTGATCATCCTCGACCGCGACCACCTGGACCTGCTCGACGTGACCGCCCGGCGCAACGCCTTCGGGCGCCAGCTCCAGAGCTTCGAGGCGCAGATCGAGCTCGATGGCCTGGGGCCTGTTACCGCGGTCTTCATCCGCGCGCCCTGGGTGGACGAGCACGGACCGGAGGTCGAGGTGCTCGCCGAGCTCGACGGCCACCCCGTGGCCGTGCGCCAGAACAACATCCTCGCGGTGGCCTTCCACCCCGAGCTGACCGAAGACCGCAGCCTGCACAGATGGCTGCTCGACCGAGCGGGAGTTCTCTCATGAGGGACCAGCGCGCCGAGGCGCTCGCCAAGATCCTCGTCCAGTACTCGACGCGGCGTCCAGAAGGGCGACGTGTGCGTGATCCAGTCGACAACGGCGGCCGAGCCGCTCGTCCAGGCGATCTATGAGGAGGTGCTGCGCGCCGGCGGCCTGCCGGTGATGCAGCTCACGACCTCGGGCGCCCAGGCAGCCTTCTACGAGCTGGCCTCGGACCAGCAGCTGGATTGGATCCCGCCGACGACCAAATGGGCCGTCGAGAACGCCGACGTGCGCATCGCGATCCTGGCCGACGTCAACTCGCGCGAGCTCTCGCGGGCCGATCCGAAGAAGCAGGCCCGGACGCAGAAGGCGCGCAAGCCGATCATGGAGACTGCGATGCGGCGCGCGGCAGCGGGGGAGCACCGCTGGTCGGTGACGCTGTTTCCCACGCATTCCTACGCGAGTGAGGCGGGAATGTCGCTGTCCGAGTACGAGGACTTCTACTACGCCGCCTGCCTCGCGACGGATGGCGACCCGGTCACCGCCTGGCAGCGCCAGTCGGACCAGGTCAACCACTTGGCCGAGTGGATCGAGGGTAAGGAGGAGGTGCGCATCCAGGCCGAGGGCACGGACATCACCCTCGGCGTGGCCGGGCGCACCTGGATCCCCTGCGTCGGCGAGCACAACATGCCCGACGGGGAGTTCTTCACCGGCCCGGTCGAGGACTCGGTGAACGGCGAGATCGCCTTCTCGTTCCCGGCCAGCTACGGCGGCCGCACCGTCTCCGGCGTGCGCTTCCGGTTCGAGGACGGCAAGGTGGTCGACGCGTCGGCCGAGCAGGGCGAGGAGTTCCTGCTCGAGATGCTCGACACCGACGAGGGCGCGCGCCGGCTCGGCGAGCTCGGCATCGGCACCAACTTCGGGATCGCCACCGGCACCAAGGAGATCCTGCTCGACGAGAAGATCGGCGGGACGGTCCACATGGCGATCGGGATGTCCTATCCCGGAGAGCGGCGGCACCAACAGCTCCGCCGTCCACTGGGACATGGTCTGCGACCTGCGCAAGGGCGGCTCGATCACGGTCGACGGCGAGGAGCTCCAGCGCGACGGGAAGTTCCTCGTCTGACGACCACGTCGGTCCCGGCACCGCCGACGAAGCGGGTCGGGATCCGTCCAACCACCGTGAGCCGGTCGTTCAGGGCCCCGCCGTAGACGACGATCTTGCTTATGCCGCGAGCGCGGCAGCTCACGGCCCGAGCCGTCAGCCGGCGGCAGCCCGTGCCGGGACGGAGCCGCGCCGCGCCGTCGCTCACCCGCCACGCCCGCGCGCGCCTGCGGGCGACGATGCGGCTTCGCGTGGCGGCCGCGGCCCGGACGACGAGCCGGCCGCCGCGCACGAACACGCGCCCCGCGGGCGCGCGCCGGACTGACCGGAGCACACCCCCGCCGGCGCCGGAGCCGGCCGCGGGCGGCTCCACAGCCGGCGTCGGGCTCTCGGGCGGGAGCGGCTCCGCAGCGAGCGTCCGGGCGAGGTCGTGATGGGCGCGCACCTCGCTCGCCGAGAGCGCGCGCGTGTAGAGCGCGATCTCGTCGGCCTCGCCCTCGCTGAAGACGGGATTCGTCCCGTTTCGCATCACGTGCCACGGGTTCGTCGCGGCAGCGGAGCCCGCCCCGCCGCCGGCGTGGATCTCGGCCCCGTCGAGGTACAGCCTGGCGCTCGGCCCGCTCTTCGTCGCCACGAGGTGGTGCCAGGTGCCGTCGCGCACGTCCTCGATCGGCAGCCCGGTGTTGAAGCCCGTGCCGCCGACCCGGTAGCGAAGCGTGCCGCCGCTGTTGAACGCGAGCAGCCAGCCGCTGCCACCGAGTGAGGTGTGGTCACGCAGCACGGCGGTGCCGGCGCTCCAGCGGAACCAGCCCTCGAGCGTGGCGTTCGCGCCGAGCGCGGGCCCGGGCGCCGCGAGCTCGCCGCTCACGCCGTCGAAGCCGGCGGCGGTGTCGTCCAGCGGCCCGAGCACGCCCGGCCGCCCGAGCACGAAGCGGCCCTCGAACGATCCCGGCGCGCCGCCGAGCTGGTCGGCTGACGAGCCGCCGGAGAGCTCGCCCAGGCGCCGGTACGAGGCCAGGCCCGGGGTCGCGAGCACCGCGTCGCGATAGGGATCGGAGCCCGGGGTGCTTCCGGCCACCAGCACGCGGTCCTCGCCCTCGGTGGTGCCGGACGCGTTGCTCGCCACGAGCCGGTAGTGGTAGAGCCGCCCGGGCACGAGCCCGGGGAGTCCGGCCGCCACCTGGTGGAGCGAGTCGTCGCCCGGGAGCGAGCCCGCGGGCGTCACGGCGCCGTACTGGTCGGTGGGGCCGTATTCGAAGAACCACTGGGTGGTCTGGTTCTCGGGGTCGACGGCGCCGTGAGCGGTGGCGCCGCTCGCACCGCCGGTCCACGTGACCGGCGCCGCCGGAATGCCGACCGCGATCTCCTCCACCAACACGCTCCGGGCGCCTTGGTTGTCGGTAACGGTGAGCTTCGGGAAGTAGCGGCCGCCGGTCGTGTACGTGTGGGTGGGTTGCGGCCCGCTCGCGCTCGTCCCGTCTCCGAAGTCCCATTGCCAGGTCGCGATCGAGCCGTCGGGGTCGCGGGCGAACGATCCGTCGAAGCGCACCTCGAGCGGGGCCGGTCCGCTGCGCAGCGCGGGCTCCGCGTCGGCCAGCGGGGGCAGGTTCGCGTCGTCTGTGAAGGCCGCCACCTCGGTGTCGTACTCCTCGTAGTTTGGGTAGGAGCCGCGCAGCCAGATGACGCTCAGGTCGCCGCCGAAGGGGCTCATGCCGCGCGGAGAGACCGGGCGGACGTTCCGGGTGGGAGCGCCGGCGCTGACCAACTGTGAGGTCCAGGATGCGCCGCCGTCCGCGGTCGTCCAGGTTTCGACCCGCCAGTCGCCCGGGCCGGCCTGCCGCGAGAGATACACGCGCGAGGGATCCTCGTGGTCGAGCGTGAGACCGCCCGAGTAGTAGGGCGAACCGCCGTCCTCCCGGAACGAGCCGCCCGCCGCGGTGATCTCGTGCACGTCCCAGGCACTGCCGGTCCAGCGCGCGTAGTGGTAGCGGTGGTCGGCCACGGCGGGGAAGCGCGCGAACAGGATCACCGGGTGCCCGGTGCCCGGCTCGGCGGCCACGTCGTGCACCCAGGAGGGCTCAGCGCCGTCGAAGATGAGGTCCCCGGCCTCGGGAGCGATCGGCGGACCGTCGAGGCTGCCGATCTGCTGTCCGTTCGCCCGCTCGATGCGGCCCGCCCGGATGCGCGCGTAGTGGACGTTCACGCTCGGGTACTCGTTCGGGTGGGCGTTCGTGTACGCCACGTGGATGGTGTCGCCGCCGCTCTGGGCGAACTTCGCGTACGGGCGCTCGCCCGGCATCACGATCAGGTTGCGCGCCGCCGACCACGCCCCGGAGCCGTCGGCCTGGACGGAGAAGGTCGGGTTGTAGTTCCCGCCCCGCCAGAACAGATAGGTCCGGCCCTCGTCCGCGAGCCTGATCGGGTTCGGATAGGTGTAGCCGCGGATGCCAGGGACGTTCACGGGAATCGTCTGCGGCGCCTCCCACGAGCTGACGTCCCCGGGCTGCGACGAGACGCGGTAGTGCATCGCCGGCCCGACATGGCGGGAGTAGAACACGACGAGGCGCCCGTCAGGGCGCACGTGGATGGAGGGATTCGCGTGGTCGTCGCGGTTCAGCCGCGCGGCGAGGACCGCGGTCACACGCTCGCCGCTCGCGTGGTCGAAGGAGCTGACCTTGATGTCGCCCTCGAGATCGACCCAGCCGACATAGGTGCGGTCGTTGTGCGTCACCGCACGCGGGTCCCCGAACCAGGACCAGGCGCCGTCGCCGATCGGCGGCACGGCCGCGCTCGACGTCCCAGTGGCCGCCGTCATGCAGGCGAGCATCAAGCACGCCAGGAGCGTGAGCCGCCGCAGCATAAGTTCGAGCGTAGCCCGCGAGGGGACTCTACGTTGCCGCTTTGATGTCGTCACACGACACAAACTCGGCTCCGTAGCGGTCTGCGACCGCGCGTCCTGGGCGTGGCTCGCCGCTGATCCGCGGCGATACCCTTGCCGGCCATGGCCGGGCATTCCAAATGGGCCTCGATCAAGCACAAGAAGAAGGCCGTCGACGCCAAGCGCGGGGCGCTGTTCACGAAGCTGACGCGTGCGATCACGGTCGCGGCGCGCGAAGGTGGGGGGGACCCGGACGGCAATCCCGCGCTGGCGCTCGCCGTGCAGAAGGCGCGCGACGCCTCGATGCCCAAGGACAACATCGAGCGCGCCATCGCCAAGGGGACCGGAGCGGACTCGGACGCGGATTCCTTCGAGGAGGTGCTCTACGAGGGCTACGGCCCGGGCGGGGTGGCGATCCTCGTCGAGGCGCTCACCGACAACCGCAACCGCACCGGCTCCGAGGTGCGCCACACGTTCACCAAGCACGGCGGCAGCCTCGGCGAGCCGGGGTCGGTGGCGTGGACATTCGAGAAGAAGGGCGAGATCGTCGTCGACGGCTCGCGCTACTCGGAGGATGATCTGCTCGCCGCGATCGACGCCGGCGCCGAGGACGTGGTGGCCGACGGCGACGTCTGGGAGATCGTGACCGCGCCGACCGAGGTCTCGGCTGTGCGCGACGCCCTCGCCGCCGAGGGAGTCGAGATCGAGTCGGTGGAGCTCGTGCAGCGGCCCACCACGCGCACGCCCGTCGGGGAGGACAGGGTCGCCGGGCTGATGCGCCTGATCGAGGCGCTCGAGGACTCGGACGACGTCCAGGCCGTCCACGCGAACTTCGACGTGGACTCCGACGTGCTCGAGCGGGTGGCGGCGGCGGGCTAGATGCCCGGACGGACCCGCCGGGCCCGGCTGGGAACGGCGCTCTGCTGGATCGTCGCCGGCACGCTTCACTTCGTGATCCCGCGCCAGTACGAGGCGATCGTGCCGCCGCCGATCGCGCGCTGGCGCAAGGAGCTCGTGGTGGCCAGCGGCATCGCCGAGATCGCAGGCGGCGTCGCGGTGCTGCCTGACGGCACCCGCCGCGCGGCGCGCTGGTGGCTTCTGGCCACCCTCGCCGCGGTCTACCCGGCGAATATCCATATGGCCGTCAACTCGGAGGAGTTCCCGCAGATTCCCGCCCCGGCGCTGTGGGCCCGCCTGCCCTGCCAGTTCCTGTTCGGCTGGTTGACCTGGCGCGGCACGCGCTAGAGAAGGCGTCCGCCCCCGCGCGCAGAATCCCACCCATAGGTGGTGGTACTCGGCATCGACCCCGGCACCGCGCACATGGGATATGGCGTGGTGCTCTCCCGTGGCCGCAGGCTGGCGGCGCTCGACGGCGGCGTGATCCAGACCCGTCCCGGCGCCCCGCTCGAACGGCGGCTGGCGGACATCCACGCCCGCGTCTGCGACCTGATCCGGGAGCACAGGCCCGCCGCACTCGCGATCGAGGACCTCTATTTCGGGCGCAATGCCCACAGCGCGTTCGCGGTGGGGCAGGCGCGCGGCGTGGTGCTGCTGTCGGCCGGCATGGCCGGGATCCCGTGCTTCTCCTACACCCCGCAGGTGGTCAAGCAGGCCGTGTGCGGGAGCGGCGGCGCCGGCAAGGAGCAGGTGCAGCGGATGGTGGGCGCGCTGCTATCGCTTCCCGAGCTCCCGCGGCCCGACCACGCGGCGGATGCGCTCGCGGTCGCGATCTGCCACGCGAACTCCGCGCCGCTGAAGGAGGCCCTGGGATGAGGTGGCGGCGCCGGCTCAGGCGCAGGCTGTCGCTCCCCCGGAAGCGCAGGAGGGCGTTCGCGTGATCGCCTCCGTGCGCGGCGAGGTCGTGACCCGGCTCGCGGGCGAGGTGGTGATCGAGGCCGCCGGGGTCGGCTACCGGATGGCCGTCTCCTCCGGCACGCTGGCCGATGTCCCCGCCGCCGGCAAGGAGGGCCGCCTCTTCACGCACCTCGTGCTGCGCGACGACGGCATCCACCTCTTCGGCTTCTCGACCCAGGCCGAGCGCGAGCTCTTCCTGCTCCTGATCGGCGTCCAGAGCGTGGGCCCGAAGGTGGCGCTCGCGGTGCTCTCCGGCGGCACCCCGCGCGAGCTCTTGAATGCGATCGCCTCGGGCGACAGCGCCCGCTTCCAGGCCGTCCCCGGTATCGGCAAGCGCACCGCGGAGCGCATCATCGTCGAGCTGCGCGAAAAGGTGGCGGGGCGGGTCTCGGACGAGATCGTGGTGCGCCGTACCGCCTCGGACGACCCGCGCACGCTCGCGCGCGAGGGCCTGATCGGCCTCGGCTTCAGCCCGCAGGAGACGGACGCTCTGCTCGACCAGGCGGCCGGTGAGACGCCCGAGGACCTCATCTCCGAGGCGCTGAGGGCTGCCCGGTGAGCGGCGGGCATCCGCACTCCCGGCGTCGAGCGCATCCACGACCCCGCGCCGCTTCCGGCCGAGGACGACCTCGACCGCTCGCTGCGCCCGAAGCGGCTCGAGGACTTCGTCGGCCAGGAGCGCGTGAAGGAGCAGCTCGCCGTCTTCATCGAGGCCGCCAAGGCTCGCGGCGAGGCGCTCGACCACGTGCTGTTCGCCGGCCCGCCGGGCCTCGGCAAGACCTCGCTCGCCCAGATCGTCGCGAACGAGCTCGGCGTGGACTTCGTGCCCACGGCCGGCCCCGCGCTCGAGCGCAAGGGCGACATCGCCAGCTACCTCACCGCGCTCCACCCGCACAGCGTCTTCTTCGTCGACGAGATCCACCGGCTGCCGCGCGCGCTCGAGGAGACCTTCTATCCGGCGATGGAGGACCGGCGGCTGCCGATCACGGTGGGCCAGGGCGCCGGCGCGGCGGTCGTGACCCTCGACCTGCCGGCGTTCACGCTGATCGGCGCGACCACGCGCGCGGGACTGCTGACCACGCCGCTGCGTGACCGCTTCGGGGTCAGCCACCGGCTGGAGCTCTACGAGCCCGCCGACCTGGCGCGCATCGTCCTGCGCTCGGCAGGCATCCTCGAGGTGGAGATCGACGACCCGGGCGCCGAGACGATCGCGGCCCGCTCGCGCGGCACGCCGCGCGTGGCCAACCGCCTGCTCAAGCGCGTGCGCGACTTCGCCGAGGTACGCGGCGCCGGCCACATCGACGAGCCGGTGGCCCGTGAGGCGCTCGAGCTGCTCGAGGTGGACGCCGCCGGCCTCGACCGGCTGGACCGCGACATCCTCCTGGCCATCTGCGAGAAGTTCGGCGGCGGGCCGGTTGGGCTCTCGACGCTGGCGGTCGCGGTGGGGGAGGAGGCCGACACGATCGAGGACGTCTACGAGCCCTACCTGCTCCAGCAGGGCCTGCTCATGCGCACTCCGCGCGGAAGAGTCGCCACCGCCGCCGCGTTTGCTCACGTGGGGCTGGCGGCGCCGCGCCAGGCCGCGCAGCAGCTGTTCTGAGGGGCCGACTAACCTGCCCTTAAGGCGACCGCCTACCCTAAGTCCTTCGCATGGCCATCTTCATCTGCCCGAACTGCGGCAACCGCAGCGAGTCATCTGAGCGCACGGCCGGCTTCCAGAGCCGCGCCAAGGGCTGCAAGAAGTGCGGCTTCGGCTTCCTCTTCGAGCTGCTCGACGACTACTACCCGGCCCCCAACGCCGCCTTCTTCATACTCGACCAGGAGGGGCGGCTGATCGGTACCGGCAGGGGCGCGCGGGAGCTGACCGGGCTGGGCGATCTCGACGTGATGGGCCGGCCTGCCCAGGAGGTCCTGAAGCTGCGGTTCGAGAACGGGGACGACTACATCGCCACCGCGCTCGAGTGGGGGGTCCGGGTGCTCGACAAGCCGGTGGTGGTGCACGCCGAAGGGGATCGCCCCGAGGCGGCCAAGGCGGACATCTTCCCCGCGTATGACGACGACGGGGGGCTTCTCCTCGTGCTCACTCCCCGATGACCAGCAAGGTTCGCAACCTCACGATCCTCGGGCTCGTGGCCGTGCTGCTCGGCGCCGCGATCGCGGTGATCCTGACCAAGCCGACCAAGCTCGGCCTCGACCTCAAGGGCGGCGTCGAGCTCGTCTACCAAGGGCGGCCCACGCCGCAGGTTCCCCAGGTCACGCAGCAGGCGCTCGACGACGCCACCGAGACGATCCGCAAGCGCACCGACGCCCTCGGCGTCTCCGAGCCCGAGATCCAGCGCTCCGGCCGCGACCAGATCTCGATCGGCCTGCCGGACGTGCAGAACGCCGAGCGGGCGATCGAGCAGGTCGGCACCACCGCCCAGCTGCAGTTCTACGACTGGGAGGCAAACGTCCTCGGCGAGCGCGGGCCCGACGACCCGTTCAGGGGCACGAAGGCGCTCTTCGACGCGGTCGAGTTCGCCTCGACCCAGGAGGGCAAGGCGGAGCAGAGCGACGTCCCGGAGGGCTCCGACGACACGCCCGCGCAGGCCGACAAGGCGAACAACACCGCGGGCGACCGCTACTACCTGTTCGGCCCTGACCGGCTCCCGATAGGGCCGGACAAGAAGCCCGTCCGGACGGGCGACTACGAGCCGTCGGGCTCCTGCGACGAGCTCCTCGCCGACTACGAGCCCGCGCCCGGCCCGTCACCCGAGTACCCGAAGGACACGGAGTGCAAGTCCGAGCTCGAGGCGCTCGGATCGGGCGGGCCGCCGAGCGGCTCGCAGGTGATCAAGGTCCCCGAGGGCGTTGTGGTGGTCGAGGGGGAGCGGGCGGAGAACCAGCCGCCGCAGATCAAGCGGTTCTTCGTAATCGAGGACGACTCCGAGCTCTCGGGCAAGGACATCACGAACCCCGAGCAGCAGTTCGACCCGAACACCAACGCGCCGGTCGTGACGATGGAGTTCACGGACCAGGGCCGCGAGGCGTTCGCGCGCGTGACGCGGCGGCTGGCCGACCGCGGCTCCAAGATCATCGTGCCGCCCGGCAGCGACCGCGAGCAGGCCTTCCAGCGCTTCGCGATCACCCTTGACGACAAGATCGTCTCGCTCGCGACGATCGACTTCATCCAGAACCCCGAGGGGATCGACGGCCGCACCGGCGCGCAGATCGAGGGGATCGGGACGATCGAGGAGACGCAGGACCTCGCCGAGAGCCTCCGCATCGGCGCGCTCCCGATCGAGCTCAAGCTGATCTCACAGACCCAGGTCTCGGCCACGCTCGGCCAGCAGGCGCTCGACCAGGGCCTGACCGCGGCAGCGGTCGGCCTCGCGCTGACGATCCTCTTCCTGCTCGTCTTCTACCGCGTGCTCGGCCTGGTCGCGACCGTCACGCTGATCATCTACGCGATCTTCCTGTTCGCGCTCGTGAAGCTGATCCCGATCACGCTCACGCTTCCGGGCATCGCGGGTCTCGTCCTGACACTGGCGGTGGCGGCCGACGCCAACATCGTCATGTACGAGCGAATAAAGGAGGAGGTCAGAACCGGGCGCTCGATTCCGAGCGCGATCGCCGCCGGCTACTCCAAGGCGCTCAGGACGATCATCGACGCGAACGTCGTGACGATCGGGGTGGCGTTCATCCTCTTCACGCTCGCCACCGCGGGGGTCAAGGGTTTCGCATTCACGCTGGGTGTCGGCACGCTCGTCTCCCTCTTCACGGCCGTGCTCGTGACCTCGGCGATCCTCGGCAGCCTGGCGCGCACGCGGTTCCTGGGGCGGCCGAGCGCGCTCGGCGTCAACCCGAGGGAGAAGGGCGGCTGGAAGTTCGACTTCATGGGCAACGCGCGCTGGTTCTTCTCGTTCTCCGGCGCGATCCTCGCCGTCGGGGCGATCGCGATCGCCACGCTCGGGCTCAACTTCGGCATCGACTTCGAGTCGGGCACGCGGATGACCACTCCGCTCGAGCGTCAGGCGAGCGTGGACGACGTGCGCCAGACGCTCGAACCGCTCGGCTACGGCGACGCGAAGATCCAGGAGGTCGACGATCCCGAGCTGGGCGACAACGTGGTCCAGATCGCCGTGCCGCAGCTCGACCCGGCGCAGGTGAACGAGGTCGAGCAGGCGCTCGACGCAGACTTCGGGGTAGCCGGTGACGAGTTCTCCGCCACCTCGGTGGGCCCGACCTTCGGCGAGCAGATAGCGCGGACCGCGACGCTCGCGGTGATCGCATCGCTGCTTCTGATCTCGCTCTACATCGGCTTCCGCTTCGAGTTCAAGTTCGCCATACCTGTGCTGATTGCGCTCGCGCACGACCTGCTGATCACGGCGGGCGTGTACGCGCTGTTCGACCGGGAGGTGACGACGTCGACGGTCGCGGCGCTGCTCACCATCATGGGTTACTCGCTCTACGACACGGTCATCGTGTTCGACCGAATACGAGAGAACGTGCCGCGCATGCCGCGCGCGACCTTCTCGCAGATCGCCAACCGGTCGATGTCGGAGGTGTTCACGCGATCGCTGGCGACGAGCTTCGTGGTGCTGATGCCGGTCGGCGCGCTGCTCCTGTTCGGCGGCGAGACGCTCAAGGACTTCGCGTTCGCGCTGCTCGTGGGCGTGGCCTCGGGTGCGTACTCGTCGATCTTCATCGCCACCCCGGTGTTGGTGGAGTGGAAGGAGCGCGAGCAGACCTACATGCGCCGGCGCCGGTTGCTCCTCAAGGAGTTCGGCGGCAAGATCCCGGCCTTCCCGACCGGCGTGATCGGCGAGCCCGCCCCGGCCGGCGCGGCAGCCGGAGCGGTCGCCGCGACCGCGGCGTCGGCCCCCGCTCCGGGCCGGCGGCGCGAGCGTGCCGGCCGCAGGGCCGCTCGGCGCGCCCCCGGGGCGCTGCCAGAGCCGCCCGCCGCCCCAGCCCAGGAGCCGAGCGGGGCGCGTCCGGAACCGCCTCCGACTGCACCCCAGGAGCCGACCCGGCCGCGGCCCGAGCCGGCGGCGCCGCCCGTCGAGGACGCAGCGGCCGGTGCACGTCCCGAGCCTGCCGCCGAGCCCGAGCCCGAGCGCCGAGCCCGAGCCCGGCGCCGAGCCCGCGCCGTCGCCCGAGCCCTCCCGTGGCGAGCCCGCCTCCGCCCGTGGCGAGGCCGGTGCGGACGGCGGTGATGGCGCGCCGCCCGCGGGCCGCGCGCAGTCACGGGTCACGAGCACGTCGGGGCCGGGCAAGGCCAAGCGCCGCCAGCGCGCGCGCAAGAAGCACGGGAGGCGTTAGCGATGGCAATGGTCGTCTGGGTGATGATGGGAATCTCGATCTGGCACTTCACGGTCTTCGTGCCCGACCGCTTCTGGGGCGGGATCGTCGGAGCGTTCCTGGTCGCCGCGCTCGGCGCGGTCGTGCTCGGCTACCTGGCCAACGGCCTGACGATCCCGGGTCAGAACGACACCGACATCGTCCAGGCTCTCATCGCCATCCCCGGCGCCGTGCTCGCGCTCGCGGCGTCGTACCTCTGGGGCTCGCGCGCCGACGTGGCGCAGGCCTCGATTCGCCATCCCCGGCGCCGTGCTCGCGCTCGCGGCGTCGTACCTCTGGGGCTCGCGCGCCGACGTGGCGCACGGCCTCGATCACGGGCATACGCGCGAGGGCTCGGTCAAGAGCCCACACCACAGCTCGGCTCCTAACAGATGCGATGTGGCTCGCGGTCCGGCAGGTACCGGGTCCACTCCGCGCTCGTGAGGTCTCGACTGACCAGTGAGCACGCCGCCTCGGCCCACGATCCCCGACGGAGTTCCCAGATCGCCGAAGCGCCGGCAGGTCCGGCGGTCGCGAGGTGCGTGCCGTCGGGCGAGAACGCAGGACGGCTCGCAAGGAAATGCTCGGACGAGTACGTGCGCTCGGTATACGGCACGGTGCCCGCGACGAGCTCGTCGCCAATGGATGTGCCGGTATCGGCATCCCACAGGCGCGTCCGCGCCGTGCCGGCGGTCGTCGACGCGAGCAGCGAGCCGTCGGTGCTGTAAGCGACGCCGGCCACGGGGCCCGCATGTCCGGTAAGGGCGGGGCCAATCTCGCGATGCGTTCGAACGGACCATTGCCGAACGGCGCCCACGGACGTGCCGCCCGCGATCCGCCTCCCGTCTGGCGAGAAAGCGATCGACGGGATGCTCGCGTCCGCGAGCTCGATCGGATCGCCCGCCCGACGATGGGTCTTTCCGTCATGGAACGTCAGGAAGTTGCCGTCTGCCGAGACGGCCAAGACGTTCCCGTCGGGTGCCCACGCGACCGCCAACGGAACCCCATCCTGTTCGGTCGGGATGCGCGACCCGATCTCTTCTCCGGTGGCCGGATCCCAGATGCGGACGTGGCCCTGTTCTTCGATCGCTTCGTCGCCCTGACCGCGTGTGTTGTCCACTGCAACCGCGATGAACCCCGTGGCCGGATCAACCGCGACGCTGTGCGCCCATCCACCGTCGAGGTCGAGATGCGACCCTCGCTCGCCGTCGAGGCCCAGTGATGTCACCCCGTCGGTTCCGCCGACGACGATGCGACGACGCTCCGTGTCGACGGCGACGGCCAGGGCCTCGCCGGGCACCCGGGTCGTTCGACTCGGAACACCCGCCGCATCACGGAACACGATGCCTCCGTCCGTCTCGGCAGTGACGAAACGTCGCTTGTCGATCCATGCGGCCTGGGTGATGCCCGCGTCGCCTCCGCGCAAGGGCTTGCCGATGGTGCGGGTTCCGTCGAGGGCCCAGATCGCGCCTGTGCGGTCGACACCCGCGGTCGCGAATATCGTGCCGTCCTTGGAGAACGACACGTCGTTGATCTCCGATGCATTCGCCGCGAGTTGTAGGCCCACCGGCGTACCTTCCCGATCGAAGAACTGCGTACGGCCGTCGTTGCGTCCGGAGGCCAGAAGCGTCCCGTCGCGACTCCACTCGAGACTCGTTGAGTACCTCTCCTGCGACAGTGTCGCCAACGACTTCCCGGTCGACGGGTCGACGAGGAGGATCGGTCCGGTGTCCGTCCCGACCGCGAGGACGGATGCGTCCGGGTTAAACGCGAGCGCCGTGACCTCGGTGGCGAGCCCGCCGGCCCGCTTCGCCGCAGGGATGTCCTTGCCGACCGCGGTGCGCTTGCGGACGTCGAACACCCTCACGCCACCGGCCGGTGTCGGGGACGCGATGAACCGTCCATCGGGTGACAGGGCGATCCGCCGGTCGCCGACGTACTCGTCGATCAGCACCCACGGCTTCCCCCTCGGTTCCCACGTCTGCGTGTTCCAGGCGATCGCGATGGTCGGGAACGGCCCGCCCAGGCGCGGTCCGCCCTGGGTGACGAGCACGCGCCCGTCGCGGCTGAACGCCGCCGAGCTAAGCGCGCCTCCAGGGCTACGGGTTTCGCGGACGAACCGACGCGAGCGGAGGTCCCAAACCTGAAGGAGCCCGATGACGTCCCCGTCCGTCTCGCGGATTGCGGGCTGCACCAACCAGCGGCCGTCGGGTGAGATCGCACCGCCGAGGATGACGTTCTTCCCGCGGCGGAGCACGGCGATCCGTTCACCCGTCTCGACGTCCCAAAGCAACGTCCCAGAGCCGTCGGACGTCGGTGTTGCAAGGAGCTTCCCGTCCGGGCTGAAGATCGCCGCTTCGAGGCCCGACTCTGTGCCCTGGAGGAGACCAAGGAGTTGTGGGTGCTTTTCGACCGCCGCCAGCAGGGTGCTTCGGGTGTCCGCGTCGTCGCGCAGTCGAAGCGCCTCGACGGCGAGGAGCATGCCGAGGTCAGGGGATCGTTCGATGACCGAACGCGACACCGCTGCGACCCGCGCAACGTCGGCTCGGTCGCGCTCGTCCGCCGCACGTTCGCGCGACACGAGCGCCAGCCCGCCGGCGACGATGGCGACGACCAACGCGATCGCCATGCCGGCAAGCAACGTCCGGCGCCGGCGCGTCGATCGGACCTCCTCCTTGCGGCTGGCGTCGAGGAAATCGCGCTCGAGCGGCGACAGGTCGGGGTCGGACGCGAGCCAGTCTGCGGCCGCGGCCAGTCGCGGCCCCCGGTAGAGCTCGCTGGGCACCCGTCCGAGCGAGTCCCATGCCGCCGCTGACGAGGTGACGTGCCGATGGATGCGCAGCCCCTCGCGTCCTTCGTCGATCCACGCTTGGAGGCGCGGCCACTCTCGGATCAGCGCCTCGTGCGCGACCTCGACTGCACCTTCGTCGACGATGACCAAGCGCGCGGCCGACAGCGTCCCCACAACGGTTGAGGCGCGGTCGCCACCGAGCTCGTCGAGTGCCGCACGACGGCGCATGTCGACCGTCTCGCCCGGCTCGACGAGCCGGAGGAACACCGCGCGGGCCAACTCTTGGTCGGATGCGTCGAGCTCGTCGAGCACGCGGTCCGCCGTCGACGCGATCGCGCCGCGTACGCCGCCGGTCGCGTGGTAGCCCTCGAGGGTGAGTCGGCGACCGTCCCGCCGCTCCCACGTCGCATGCAGCGCGTGTGCGAGGAGTGGAAGGGCACCCGGCTCACCTTCGACCTCGGCGACGAGGACATCGACGAGCCCGACTTCGACGCGCAGCCCGGCGGCCCGCGCCGGTTCGGTGATCGCGCGACGAAGCTCGTCGGCGGACATCGGACCGAGCAGCACCTGCTCTCGCGCGACCGCCTCGGCCAGTCCGGCGTGGTTCGCACAACTGCCGTAGAAGTCCGCTCGGAGCCCGATCGCGACGGGCTCTTCGCGGGCGAGCAGGCTGTCGATGAAGCGAGTGCGCACATCCTCGTCGTCGCACAGCGTGAAGACTTCCTCGAACTGGTCGACGACGAGGAGCCCGGCGACGTCGGGGACGGAGGGACTCTCGCCCGGCGTCATAACCTCGCCCGGGCCGAACGCGGGCAGCACACCCGCCCGAAGCACGGACGACTTCCCGCTTCCCGAACTGCCGACGACCGCGACAAAGCCCCCATCGCGGACGCGGCCCAGCAGCTCGCCGGCGACGTCCTCTCGTCCGAAGAACAGCTCGCGATCATCAGGCTGGAACGGGAGCAGTCCCGGATACGGACATTCGGTCGCCGGCTTCGGCGTGCTGATGCCCGGGGCGGAGATCGCGAAGACGTGCTCGGTTTCGCGGACACCGCGCAGCCGATGGGGACCGAGGTCGACGAGGGATGCGCCGTCGGTCATCCGGCTACGGACGAGGTCAGCCGTGACGTGCGAGAGCAGTACCTCGCCGCCGTCGCCGAGCCCGCGGATCCGCGCGGCGACGTTGAGTGCTGCACCGAAGTAGGTCTCGTCTCGACGCTCCGCTTCTCCTGTGTGGAGCGCCGTTCGCACCCGTAGCTGGAGCCCCTCCGGCCACTCCTCTGCCCCCAGCCGTCGATTCATGTTGAGCACGGCGGCGAGCGCGTTCGCCGGGTCGGCGAATACCGACACGGTCGCGTCGCCCTCGCCCATCGACTTGATGAACCGGCCTCCTCCCGCTTCGACGGTGGCGGCGATCAGCTCGTCGTGCCGGACGAGGGCTTGGCCCATCGCCGCGGGCTGGGCATCCCACATCGACGTCGATCCCTCGATGTCCGTCATACAGAACGTGAGGACGCCGGTCGGAAGTGTCTGCCCCCAGCCGGCGCGGAGCCGCTCTAGGAACTCCCCGGGCGTCTGCGGCCGTCGTGCCGGGTCGGTGGCGAGACCGAGCCGCAGTGCCTCCTCGAGTTGCTCGGCCTCCGCCGGGTCGAGCCCGTCCCATGAGGGACGGATCCCGCTCGGCGCCGAACCGGTCAGCAGCGCGAAGCCTGTGGCGGCGAGCGAATAGATGTCACTCGCTCTGCTCGGCCGCTCGCCCGCCATGAGCTCCGGCGCGGCGTAACCGCGCGTGCCGCCGCGACGCATGGGGGAATCGGGTGATGACGAGAGACTGAAGTCGACGAGAACGACTCGACCGCCCCGGGTGAGGATCAAGTTGGCGGGCTTCACGTCCCCGTGGATCACCGGGCGCTCGAGCGTGTGGAGATGCGTGAGCGCGGACGCCGCATCGGACAGCCAGCGCATCACGCTCGACGGCGACAGTCCGGGTCGTCCCTGCGTACGGAGGAGTCGCGCGAGATCCGTCCCTTCGACCCAGTCCATCGCGACGATGTACCGGTCGCCGTCGAAGAAGTCCTCTCGCACGAGCGGGAGATGCTCGTGCGGTGGCACGCCAAGCAGGATCCGGGCCTCTGCCAGGAGATCCTCTCGAGCACCGCCGGACCGGACCGTCCGGATCTTGAGTGCGACGAGTCGCTCATGTGGTGGTCGAGCGCTTTCACGACGCGAAGCTCCCGCCTTCGCCGAGCACCTCGAGCGGCTCGAACGATCCCGGATGCGGTCCGTGGTCACGACGTCACCAGAACCGACCTTAATGCCGGTCGGTCGCCTAGGTAGAGTTTTCGGGTGAGCCAGATCGAGGTATGGGCACTATCCGGACGCACGTACGTCGATCTCTCGGACGACCGGACGACGATCGGCAAGGGAGGCGAGAACAAGATCTCGTTGTCCGGCGATCCGACGGTCAGTCGTCTGCATGCCGTCATCGAGCGATTCGAACCGGGATGGTGCGTGAGCGACCTCGGATCCTCGAACGGCACGTACCTCAACGGTGAGCGCATCTGGGCCGCGCAGCGGCTTCGGAACGGCGACGAGATTCGCGTCGGAAGGACCCGGCTGCTCTTCCGCGACGCCGACGACCTCGGCAGGACCGTCACCGAGACCGACGAGGGTGCCCCGCGACTCACGCCTCGCGAACGTGATGTGCTCGTCGTGTTGTGCAAGCCGCTCCTCGCGCGCGACCAGTTCACGGAGCCCAGTTCGATCAAGGAGATCGCTGCGGAGCTGGTCGTGAGTGACGCCGCCGTGAAGCAGCATCTCCAGAACCTGTACGACAAGTTCGGCGTGGCCGCCGCAGACCACCGCCGGACGCGCCTCGCGAACGAGGCGATCCGGCGGGGTGCCGTCAGGCTTGCGGACCTGCGCGGCGAACCCTCGGTATAGGTCAAGAGCAGATCTGCTCGTCGTACGCGTCGATGCGACTGTTCGCCTCGCGGATCGATGCGTCCGTGTGCTGGAAGATCGCGCGGTCGTGCGCCGTGCCGGACAGTACGAGCTTCGGCAAATCGTAGTCGTACTTCTTGATCACCCGCCGCTGCTGCGTCCGGTCGAACTCGGCGAGCTTGCCCACGTCAGCGCGGATCGCGCCCGGTGCCGCGTCAGTCTGTTGCTCTTGGAGACGCCACAGCTGTTCCCCGTCGAGCAGCTTCTTCACTGCGCGGTCGACGGGCCGCTCCCAACGGCGGAGCCGATCAGTTCGTTTATCTCCCCGTCGAGCTCGCAGTACGCACCCGGCCCTCGCCTTTGAACGACACGTGCGCCGGCGGCAGTCCTTGCGATCCGCAAACATTGGCCTCGTAGGTCAGGATGGCCACGAACGCTTTCTGGACACGTTCGCTCGGCGCGCCATCGAAGATCGCCTTCTCGGCCTCCGTGCCCTCCGCCGACCTCCTCGTAGCTGAACCCGAACTTCTCCAGGACGGGCAGCGGACGGACTTTATGGCCCCGCCGTAGACCTTCCAGTCATCGGCGACAGCCGGCGGCGCCTCGCGAACGACTCTTCGATCAACGCCCGTAATCCTTGAAGTGCGCCTCGATCGACTCGGATCCGACTCGTCGACCGGCGTCATCTCGTGGACCGCCCACTGCCGCGATACATCGCAGAACCGACTCGCCGACGCGTTCTGGGGTTCCTCGCGTTCCTCGCCACAGCCGATGGCCGTGAGCACGGCCACCGCCATCACCACTCGCGCCACTGTTATTGGTCTCATGTCGCGAGCATGGCGACGGCCAAGCCGCACCGCTATCGCCGGGGCGTACTGAGTTACCTGCCCTCGGGGAAGGAGAAGGTTGCCCCCAGGCAAGGACGCTGATCGGAAATGATATCTAGCGCCGCAGCTTCACGCGGAAGTCCTTGACCGTCGACCTGCCGGACACGGCGGCGGTTACCGTGAGACGGGCGGTCAGGCGGCGCTGGACGCCGAAGGCCTTCCTCAGCTTCCGCTTGCCGGCCCGGCGCAGCCCCAAGGCGAGCAGTCGCGGCCTTCCATACGGCACGTAGTCGCGCACTCCCGCCAACTGGACCTTGCCGCCACGCGGCAGCGCGATCGTTCCGGTCGCCGTCAGTCCGGAGCTCGGGCTCGGCGTGGCCAGGACGGTCACCGCCCCGCGCCGCAGCGGGCGCTGCAACCGCTTCCCCCCGAGCGTCAGGTTCGGCGGATCGTTGTCGCGGATCTTCACGCGGACGCTGTTTCGAGAGGGGGTCCGAGCATCGCCTTGGGCGTTCGCGAGCGTCACGTCGAAGTGCTCGTCGAGCTCGAAGCCCGGGTCGTCGGCGATCGGTATGGAGATGGTCTTCGCCGTCTCGCCGGGCGCAAACGAAAGAGTGCCGGACGCGGGCTGGAAGTCCTCTCCCGGGCCGGCGGTGCCGGCTGTCGCGGGCGCAGGGCCCGTGGCGTAGGCGACGGAGCCGGCCCCGCCGCCTGCGAACCGCTCGAACGTCACAGTTGCGACGGCACCAGGTTCCTCGGTAACTGTGGGCACCACCGGCGCCGGAACGACCAGGCTCGGCGACCGGCTGGCGATCGAGACCTGCCAGCGGGTGAGCTGGCCGCCGCCACCGGGGTCGTCGTCGACGACGTACAGGCTCCAGACGCCATCGCCGACCGTGTTGTCGAAAACGGAGAGAGTCGACCCGAACGGAGCGGCCGGCGCGGGGGAGGGCAGCAGATCCGGAAAGGGATCGGTTATGTCGGATGGCCGGTAGACCCCCGAGACGAGCGGGTCAGTCACGGGACCGGCGGCCTCGTCATCGAAGGTGAGGTCGACGCTCGTGGCGGGAGCGGAGCCCCCGGCGTCGGAGAGCAGGAGCGTGGACTGACCCCCTGGCCCGGTGAGGAGAATGTCCGCGTCGTCGGGGAAGTCATGGCTGAGGTTCGAGATGCGGACGTTCACGTCCGTGACGATCCCCTCCCCGGCGGCCGACACCGGGGAGGGGTAGGGGGTGCCCGGCGCCGGCGCCGAGGCGCTGTCCGGCAGCGTGACCGGCGGCCCGACGGTGGTCTGCGCACCGGCCGGCGCCGCGGGGGAGGCGGCCACGCAGGCCAGGCCGGACAGGATCAGGAGGGGAGCCCTCACGGGGCCGCGCAGACGACGTAGGCGGTGACGTTGGCGTCAGTCCCCAGCCCGTCTGCGATCACGGCCTAGGCGATCCATCCGGTCGGGGTGCCGTCCTGCACGTTGCGGGGGCGGAGACGTACAGGAAGGAATCCGGATCGGGTGTGACGCCGCCG
Organism: uncultured Thermoleophilaceae bacterium; assembly: GCA_963757815.1. Lineage (GTDB taxonomy): Bacteria > Actinomycetota > Thermoleophilia > Solirubrobacterales > Thermoleophilaceae > JACVRW01. Next base: position 58,364 of record CAVWSN010000035.1, read on the forward strand.
CCGCCGACCGCCCGCTCGTCCGCCGAAGCAGTCTAGCCGTGGAGCGGCCGAGCCCTCGGTGCCCGGAGCGCACCGTCACGTTCGTGGCCCCGGCAGGGCCCCTGCTCCGGGAGCCCCGCTCGGGCCGGCGGGCCCCGCGGGCCCCTGCGCTCCGCGCGGACCGGCGGGCAGCTGGCCCGACTTGAAGTCCTGCGCGAGCAGGGAGCGGTCCTTGACCTTGGCCGCGGTGACGGCGTTCTTCTTGAGCTGCTTGGCGCCGACGCTGTTGGCCGGCAGCTGGGCCACCGCGTACGACGTGCCCCCGAGAGCGACCAAGAGGGCGAGGAATGCCACCGCCATCGACGGCGACGGGCGCAACCTGGCATTGCGTCGCATGCTGTCCTCCTCGGATCGAATGCTTGAGGCGACGCTACGCGCGGCGGTTACGCTGGCGTTACGGAGTCAGACCGGCTCGCCCGCGAGGACGCGCCGCTGCAGCTCGACGGTCTCCGCGGCCGGCTCCATTCCGAGCTCGTCGACCAGCCGCCGGCGGCACTCCAGGAACTGTCGGAGGGCGTGGGCGCGGCGCCCGGAGCGCGCGTAGGCGGTAATCAGCTCGCGCTGGGCCGACTCGTCGAGCGGTTCGAGCTCCACGAGCTTGCGGGCGGCCTGGGTGGCGGCGAGCTGGTCGTCGTCCTCGTGGCAGGCCGCCACGAGCGCGGCGAGCACCTCTGCGTAGCGGACCGTCAGGCTCTCGCGCCAGGCTGCCGCCCAGTCGGCGTAGCGCTCCTCGGGGAGCGGCTCCCCGGCCCACAGCCCGGCGGCGCGCTCAAGGAGCGGCCGGCGTTCGGGACCTTCGGCGGCGAGGGCGGCCCGCGCGGCCTGCTCGAAGCGGTCGGCGTCGACCGAGTCGCGCTCGCGCAGCCTCAGCGCCAGCGTCCGCTCGGCACCCTCGATCACGCTTGGGGTGTCCGGCACGTCGAGCACGGCCCGGGCGCAGGACACCGCCACCCTGAGGCTGCGGCGCGCCGAGGGCTCCGGCGTGTCGGGCCAAAAGGCCTCCAGCAGCAGGTCCTCGGAGACGGCGCTTCCGCGCTTGACGAGGAGAAAGCGGACGAGCCGCTGGGCCACTCGGCGGTCCCAGGCGGAGTCGTCCGCGCGCCAGCTGCCGCGCCGGACCTCGAAGCCGCCCAGCAGCGTGAAGTCGAGCGGGGGCGGCCTGGTCACGAGCCGCTCGCGGGCCGAAACGGCTGCGGCGGCGACCTCCGGGTCCGGGTCGGCCGCGAGCTCGGCGAGCCTCGACGGCAGGTCGGGATGCCCGGACACCCCCGCCGGCGCCACGGCGGCGCGGCGCACGCGCGAGTTCGGATGGGAGGTGAACGCGAGCAGCGCGTCGCCGCCCGGCCAGGCGACCTCGATCGCGGCGATCACGGCGCCTGGATCGAGCGTCCCCGCGGCGAGCGCCCTCCAGAGTGGCCGCTCGAGGAGGCCCCACTCGCGCCGCACGACGTCCGAGGCGCTCGCGCCGGCGCCCGCCCATATCGCCTCGAGGTCCGCTGCCGCGCCTGCCCCGTCGCCCTGGGCATCTCGGAGCCAGGCTCGCAGTCCCAGCAGGAGCGCGCGCGAGTAGCGGCCCGGCGCACCCGGTACGCGCGCGTCGCAGACGGCGAGGGCATCCTCGACGAGCGCCCGGCTGCGAGCGGACAGCCCGGCGTCGAAGAGCACAGGCGCGGCGTCGACCACTGCCTGGAAGCGCTCCGAGAGCGGTGCCTGCGCCGCGAGGGCGAGCGCACGGTCGCAGGCGGAGACAGCCGCGCCAGGATCCCCGCGCAGGGTCGCCACGCGCGCCCGCGCGAGCTCCGCGGCGTATTCTCGCCAGCCGACACCCGTGCTGTCGTCGGCACGCGCGAGCAGCTCCTGGGCAGGACCGGCCGCTCCCGCGCGCGCATTCAGCAAGGCCCGCCACACGAGGCTCACCTTCAGCATCGCCCGTGAGTGCCGCTCGCGGGCGAGCTCCTCGACCCGGCGCCAGCGCGAGAGAGCCTCGGCGTCATGGCCCTGGTCGCCCAGCGCGATTGCCAGGATGCCGGCGATCACCGGAAGCCGGTCGAAGGGGTCGACTCGCTCGAACTCGCGGATCGCGTGTTCCGCGCCGGGCACCAGCCGGTCGAAGCTGCCGGCGAGCAGGTGCTCGTAGCACTCCCAGACGAGGTGCAGCGGCCGCACGGGGTCGGCATGCGGGTGTGCGAGGAGGCGGCGCGAGAGCTCCTCGCACTCGCCGATGCGGCCGAGCGCCCCCAGGGCCGCCGCCGCGTAGGCCGCCACGGCCGGCGGGGTGGTGCCCGCGGCGAGCGCTGGCGCGGCGTCGAAGCCGTCGCCCAGCTCGACGACGCCCTCGATGTCGCCGGACACGAACAGCGGATCGGCGAGCGTGAAGCGAGCGAGCCAGGTGCCCACCGGGTCGCCGGCCTCCGTGAACAGTCGCGCCGACTCCCGCAGGCGTGCGACCGCGTCCGGCTGGCGCCCTTCAGCCCAGTCGAGCGCGCCCTGGAGCAGCAGGCACCAGGAGCCGCCGCGGAGCTCATCCGGTAGAGAGTCGATCCAGCGCTGCACCGTCGCGGGCGTCGTGTTGAGGAGCGGCAGTGCGGCCACGGCGATGGCCGCGTGTGCGTCGGACCACGACTCGGCGGCGAGCCAGTGCTCGATCGCCTCCTCGACCCGTCCCGCCTCGGTGAGCGCGGACGCCACGCGCGCGTGAAGGTTCCGGCGGGCTTGGTGCTCGCGCTCGAGATCGAGGCGCTCGAGCAGGAACTCCCGCACGAGCGGGTGGTAGGCGAGCCAGTCTCCCTCGCCGCCGGCGGGACGTAGGGGCAGTCCAGCCTGCGCGACCCGCTCGTGGAAGTCGCCCGGGAGCCCGAGGGCGAGCATGCAGCCCTGATTGAGCTCGGGCGTGATGCTCGAGTCGATCAGGGAGTCCCGGAGCCCGGGATCGAGTGGGTCGAGGACCTCCTCGCGGAGGAAGTCGAACAGGCGCGTGCGCGAGGCGGCGCCGCGGAGCGAGGGGATGTCGGCGCCGAGCGCGCCGAGTGAGCTGCCGAGCGGCCAGCCCTCCGTGGCCGCGAAGAGCCGCTCCGCGTCGGCGTCGGAACGCCGCAGGGACCGCAGGAGCTCGCCGCACTCGTCGGGGCTGAACGCGAGCTCCTCGGCGCCGAGCTCGGTCAGCCGGCCGCCGGTGCGCAGCTTCGCGAGCCGCAGCGGGAGCGCCGTGCGGGTGGCCACCACAACGCGCAGCACCTCGGAGTCGGCCCCGAGGAGGTCGCCCACGAGGGCGGCCGAGTCGCCGTCGTGCGCCAGGTGCTCGGCGTCATCGATCACGATCACAAGCTGGTCGAGCAGCAGCCGGTCGAGCTCCGCCACAAGCTCCTGACCCAGGGCGCGCGCGTCGATCCGCTCCTGGGCCATGGCGAGCCGCTCGGCGAGCAGGTCGACGGCTCCCGGGGTCGCATCGCTCAGCGCCTGTACGAGTCGCCGCAGCAACCTGCCTGCATCGGTGTCGGCGGGCGTGCAGCGCAGCCAGGCAGAGCGAGCCTCGCGCGCGGCGAGCGCCTCCTCGAGCGCGACGGTCTTTCCGCAGCCCGCGCCCGCCAATAGCAGCAGCGATCCGCGATCGAGCGCGCGGTTCAGGCGTTCGGCCAGGATGGGCCTTGCGATCCGTGACCCGGCTGCACGGAGCTGCTCGGGAGTGGCCACTCCCCGCTGTTGTAGGGGGATCAGAAGCGCTTTTCAACCTCGCGCACGCGCGCGTGCGCGATCGACACGAATCCGTAGGGCCGTCCGGCCAGCCGCTCACCGCGCAGCAGGTAGCGGCGCTCGAGCTGCTCGGGACCGAGGTCGGACACGAGCCGGAGGCCGTGCGCGTCCAGGAACTCCGCGCAGGAGCCGCGCGGGATCCCGAACAGGAGCGGCTCGCCACCGGCCGCCACGCGCCGGCGAAGCTGCGGTGCGCCGTAGAAGAAGGCCGTGTCGTCGAGGGCCTCCCGGAAGACGTAGTCGAAGATCAGCGCGCTGCCCGGCGCGGTGCGGTTCGCGACCCAGCCGAGCACGCTCTCGACGCCGCCGGGCCGGAGGTAGGGGGAGACGCCCGACCACAGGACCACCGTCGGCAGGTCGTGCCGGTGGCCCGCGTCGGCGAGCGGAGCGCTCGAGCGGGCCCGCGTTCAGGTCGGCCTCCACGTAGCGAATCCGGGCCGGCAGCGCGCCGAAGACCTGCCGGACGCGCGCGCGCTTGACCGCGGCCGTGGCAGGGTGGTCGACCTCGAAGGTCGTGACCCCTGAGAGCCGGTGGGCGAGGCGGTGCGCGCGCGTGTCGAACCCGGCGCCGAGGATCACGAGTTGGCGCGCGCCCGCCTCGAGCTCCTTGCGGAGGAGGGCGTCCATATGCCTCACGCGCGCGATCTCGAACCAGTAGGACCCGGGCAGCACCCGCTCGGCCAGGCGCGGGGCGACTCCGCGTAGCAGCGGCACCTTCACGATCGCGGTCAGCCTGAGGCCGCCAGAGACGAAGCGCGCGGCCAGGTGGTCCGTCCCGCGGATCCGCTCGTCGCGCTCGCGGGCGCCGGCCGCGCGGAGAGCGGCAGCGCCCTCCGCGGTGCTGGCGGCGAGCCGGGAGCCCATGCCGAGCCCGAGCGTCATGACGGCTGGAGCTGCGCGGCGGCGCGCATCAGGCCCAGGCGGCCGAGCGCTCCCTCCACGTCGGGTAGCGGATGCAGGTAGCGGCGGTAGGCCGCGCGGCTCAGGCGGAGGAGGTGGAGCGGCGTCGAGGCCACCACGTCGGCCGTGCGCAGCCCACCCGTGAGCAGGCCGATCTCACCGAAGCAGTCGCCGCGGCGCAGCGTCTCGCCGTGAACGCGCGCCTCGCCGCGCTCGATCAGATAGAGGGCGTCCGCCGGTTCGCCGCGGGCGACGACCGTCGCGCCGACGCGGGACCCGCAGCTCGTCGAGCAGGCCGTGCAGGGTCGTGCACTCGCTGTCGGACAGCGTGGCGAGGGGCGGAAAGCGGCGCAGGCGGCCCCCGAGCGCCCTGGCGCGGCGGCGCTCCGAAGCCGAGAGCTCGCGCTGGGGGAGCGGCGTGTCGGCGAGGGCAGCGAGCCCTCCGCTTGGGAGGAGGCTGCTGGCGGTCACGGGGCGCTCCTTCGCCGCCGCCAGCGCGATCAGGGGGTGGGCCCCGGGCGCGGCAAGGGCGATCTCGACCGCACGCAGCCGGGCGGCCATGGAGGCCATGTCGGAGACCAGCACCGCGAACGGGTAGCGGGCGCGGCCGTCGAGGGCGGGCGACAGGAAGTGGCCGGGCTCGAACGCGGGGAGCCCGCCGCGGACCATCGCGAAGGGCGTGTGCAGGAGCTCGAGGTGGCGGCGCGCGACGGCGTCCTCGAACTCGCCCACGAAGGCTTCGACGTCGAGCCTGAGCGGGCCGGTGAGCGAGTGGAAGGCGGCGAGGCAGACCTCCACGACCGCCCTCGTGCCGAGCTCGCCCAGCGATCCGAGCCGCCGGTTCTTGACGAAGCGGCCGAGCTCGCGGATGCGCCCGAGCGGCAGGTCGGGCAGGATCCGGAGCCGGTTGAGGGCTCCCCAGCCGAAGTGCTCCTCGAACGGAAGCAGCGGGCGCTCAGGCGTGCGCAGCGTAGTGCCGGGCGGGGCGTCGGGCGCCGCGCGCAGCGAGAGGGAGGCGAGGAGCCTGCCGTTCGTCGCTCGAGAACGCGACGAAGTCGACGGCGGCCGGCTCAGTCGCTGGGGCGGGTTCCTTGTCCAGCCGCTCGCGGTGGACGAGCTCTGGGTCCAGGAAGCCGACGTCCAGGTACTGGGCGAAGCGAAAGCGGAGCAGCGCGTCGCGCTGGTGCTCGCTGAGTGCGCCGCTGCCGAGGGCCAGCACCCCGACGCCCTGCCGGTCGCGGATCCGGTAGAGGGCGTCGGGCCAGCGCCCGCGCGTGAGCTCCGGCAGGCGCAGCGCGCAGCCGGCCTCGACGAGCTCCGCCACGTAGCGATCGCGCGCGTTCATGCCTCGACCGCTGCCAGCTCGCTGCTCGCCCGCCGGGCCCAGGGCCGGGCGCCGAGCTCCTCGAAGGTCCGGAGCGCGGCCGCCAGGTGCTCGCGGGCCTCGGGCCGCCTGCGCGCGCGGCGCAGCCGCTCGCCGTAGCACAGCTCCGTCCTCGCGAGCTCGAACGGCTGCCGTGACCAGCCGCTCCACTCGAGCGCACGTGTGAACAGGCGGCTGTAGGCGTGGTCGGCCGCGAGCATGGCGCGTGAGCGCTCCGACGCGGCGACGAGGACGAAGCTTCCGGGTCGCCGGCGGACGCCGCGCTCGACGTCGGCCAGCGCCCGCTGCGCGCCGAGGCGGTCGCCGCGCCGCAGGCGCGCGTCGGCGAGATCCGATGCCCAGGCGACCGCCTGGGTCTCGGCGCGCGGGTGCTCGCGGCAGATCCGGCCCACCGATTCGAGCCGTTCGATGGCGGCGTCGACCCGGCCGAGCCCGAGCTCGAGCAGCCCCAGCGCCTCGCCGGCCAGCGCCTCGGCCGGCCGGTCGGCGAGCCCGCGCGCGAGGTGACACGGCCTCGGCCGCGTGGCCGCGGCAGGCGTGCTGCATGGCCGAGCCCGGCCTCGATCAGAGCCAACCGGACGAGGCCGCTCATGACCTCGCGCGGGACCGCGGCCGCCCGGGCGCTCCGGAGCGCCTCGCGTGCGGTTTCGTGGGCGGCCTGTCCAGTCCCCGAGCCGGAACTCGAGCTCGGCCAGCTCGGCGAGCGCGGTGCACAGCGTCGAGGCGGTGGGTGCGAGTCGGGGGCCAGCCGTCATCTCAATTCGAGTATCCGAACGCAGCGGCCGCCGGGCCAGGGCACCCTGGCCCCGGCGTGGTGCACCTGGGGGTACGCGCTCTCCACCCAGGGGGAGAGAGCAACCGTTCCGTCCGCTTCTCCTCCGAGGATGCGTCGGATGCAGGCGAGACCGTCACGCTGGGCGTGCGAGCCCTACGACGTCGCCGCGGCGCGGCGGCTCGCGGAGGGGCTCGGGGTGTCGCCCACCGTGGGGACGGTCCTGGCACGGCGCGGGTTCCGCGAGCCGGAGGACGCCCGGCGCTTCCTGGCAGCGGACGAGCGGCACGAGCCGCGCTCCTTGCCGGGCGTCCCCGCGGCCTGTGAGTTGATCCTCGGGCACGTCCGGCGCGGGACCCCGATCGCCGTGTTCGGGGACTACGACGTGGACGGCGTGTGCTCGACGGCGATGCTGGTCCGGACCCTGCGCGCGCTCGGCGCCGACCCCGCCTGGGCGCTCCCGAGTCGCTTCGACGAGGGCTACGGCCTCTCGACCGGCGCGGTGGAGCGGCTCGCCCGGCGCGGCACCGGCCTGCTCGTGACCGTGGACTGCGGCATCACCGCGGTCGAGCAGGTGGCCGCTGCCCGCGCGGCGGGCCTCGACGTGGTCGTGACGGACCACCACCGGCCGGGCGCCGAGCCGCCGGACTGCCCGGTCGTGCATCCGGCGCCGGGCGCGGGTGAGCGCTACCCCACCGACCTGTGCGCCGCCGGGGTCGTGCTGAAGCTCTCCGAGGCGCTTGTGGAGGCGGCCGGCCGCGATCCGCGCTCGGCGGAGGAGGACCTCGATCTGGCGGCCCTCGCAACGGTGTGCGATCTCGTGCCACTGCGCGGCGAGAACCGCCGGATCGTCAAGGAGGGGTTGCGCGCCCTTGCGCGCAGCGAGAAGCCGGGGCTGCGGGCGCTTCTGGCGGTTGCCGCGGTTGAGCCGGGGGAGCTTTCCGAGCACGCGCTCGGATTCCGGCTCGGGCCGCGCATCAACGCCGCGGGAAGGATGGGGCGGGCGGACGCCGCGCTCGAGCTGCTGCTCACCGAGGACGAGGATCGGGCCGGCGAGATCGCGCGCGAGCTCGACCTCCTGAACCGCGACCGCCAGGAGGCGGAGACGCGCATCCTGTTCGCGGCCGACGCCGCCTGCGCGCCCCAGGCGAGCGAGGCGGCTCTCGTCGTGGCCGGGGAGGGCTGGCATCCGGGCGTGGTCGGGATCGTGGCATCGCGCCTGGTCGAGAAATGGCGGCGGCCGGCGGTCGTGATCGCGCTCGACGAGGACGGTCGGGCGGGGCGCGGGTCGGGCCGCAGCATCGCGGCGTACGACCTGCACGCGGGACTGGCCGCGTGCGCCGCCCACCTCACGCGCTTCGGGGGGCACCGCATGGCGGCAGGGGTGGAGCTCGATTCCGGTGCTGTGGAGGGATTCCGCCGTGCCCTCGCCGCCCACGCCGGCGCAGTGTTGGCCCCGGACGATCTGATCCCGGTCGAGCGAGTCGACGCGGTGGTGCCAGGCGGCGCGCTGGGCCTCGAGCTGGCCGAGGAGCTCGAGCTGCTGCGGCCGTTCGGAGTAGGCAACCCGCAGCCGACGCTGCTCGTGCCGGCCGCCCGCATCCAGAACGTGACGAGCATGGGCGAGGAGCGCCAGCACGCGCGCTTCACCCTCGTCACGGGCGGCGCGCGGGCGCGCGGCGTGGCCTTCGGCATGACGCAGGCCGCGCTCGGGCCGGCCGCGGGCGCGGCGCACCACGTGGGGGTGCGGCTCGAGCGCAACCGCTGGAACGGCACCGTGGAGCCGCGCCTCCTGCTGCGCGCTTTGTGTCCTTCGGCGCCGGGGAAGCTGGTGGTGGCGGGGGAGGGGGAGCCGTTCTGGAGCCGGGTGCGGGCGGAGCTGGCGCGCGACTCGGGTGGGGCGCCGGTTGCCCGGTCGGCTGCCGGCAGCGTCCTCGACCACCGCGGCGCCGGCGTCGCCGGGCTCGCGGGCGACCTGCTGTCGAGCGGCGAGAACGTGCTCGTTGCCGTGGCGGACGTGGAGCGGCGCCGGGCGTCGCTCGAGGCGCTCGTGGCGGGCATGGCTCCGGACCTCCGCCTCGGTGTGGCGTCGTGGAGCGCCCTCGACGTGGGGGCTGCGCCCGTCGTCGGCCACCTCGTGGCGCTCGACCCACCGCCCCTAGGCATGGCCGATCCGTCGCTGCGCCTGGCTCCGGCCGGCTACGCGGCCTGGGGCCCCGATGAGGTCGAGTTCGCCCTGAACGTGTGGAGGGCGGAGCTCGACCTGCGGCCGGCGCTCGCCGACGCGTTCAGGGCGCTCCGGGCGCTGGGCCCGGGCGCCTCCGCCGAGGAGCTCGAGGGCGCTCTTCGCGGCGCCGGCGCTTACCCGCGAAGCGCAGAGAGCTGTGCCCGGCTGCTACGTGTCCTGAGGGAGCTCGGGCTCGTCGAGCTGGAGGTCGACGAGCCCCGCTGCGTCGTGGTCGAGGGGATCCGCGCGGACCTCGAGCTATCGCCGTCCTACCGCGCCTCTCGCGAGCGGCTGGCGAGGATCGAGCGCGCGCTGGCCGGCGAGCTGCCCGCGGACGTGGAGCGCGAGCCGATCCCACGGGCGGCGTAGCCCCCGAGCGGCCCGATCGACTCACCCGAGCTACGTTGCCGTTAACTATTGCCGTCAACGTAGCGCGGACCGGCCGGAGCCGTTCCGGAACCGACTCTAAACTCGTAGGGGAGATGCCCAAGCTACCGCGAGGCAACGTGGGACCAACGGCAGAGGGCCGGGCGCCGGCCACGCCGGTCCGCGCCGCCGCGGAGGCCTCGGACGGCGGCCAGGCCGCCGTCGCCCGCAACGTGCCTACGGACTTCGAGCATCACCCGGTCGACCAGCACACCGGCGCCGGGTCGCTCGCGCCCACCGGCCCCCGGGCACGGCTGAGCGACGACCAGCGCGTCCTGCTCGCGGACCTGTTCGCCGTAGTCGAGGAGCACGCCGACGAGGCCGCCGAGGAGATCGACCGCACGCTCGTGGAGCGGGCCTACGTCTTCGCGTGCGACCGCCACGCGGACCAGCGCCGGGCGAGCGGAGAGGACTTCATCGTCCACCCCGTCGGCGTCGCAAAGATCTGCGCGGGCATGCGCCTCGACACGGCCACGCTCTGCGCGGCGCTCCTGCACGACACCGTCGAGGACACGAGCGCGTCGCTCGACGAGGTCCGGGACGAGTTCGGCGAGGAGATCGCGCAGCTCGTCGACGGCGTCACGAAGCTCTCCGGCGTCACCTTCCAGAGCCGCGACGACCGCCAGGCTGAGAACTACCGCAAGATGATGGTCGCGATGGCCCAGGACATCCGGGTCATCCTCATCAAGCTGGCCGACCGCCTGCACAACATGCGCACGATCGGCGCGATGCCGAAGCCCAAGCAGCAGGAGAAGGCCAAGGAGACGCTCGAGATCTTCGCGCCGCTGGCGCACCGGCTCGGCATCCACGCGATCAAGTGGGAGCTCGAGGACCTCGCCTTCGCGACGCTCCACCCGCGCAAGTACAACGAGATCAAGCAGCTCGTCTCACAGCAGCGCGACGAGCGTGAGGCCTACGTGGGCCGCGCGGGCGAGTACCTGCGCAAGGAGCTCGGCGCTGTCGGCATCGACGCCGACATCTCGGGGCGCGCCAAGCACTTCTTCTCGATCTACTCGAAGATGACCAAGAAGGGCCGCGAGTTCAACGAGATCTACGACCTCACGGCGATGCGCGTGATCGTCGAGTCCGTCAAGGACTGCTACGGCGCGATCGGGGTCATCCACTCGCTGTGGAAGCCGCTGCCAGGGCGCTTCAAGGACATGGTCGCGATGCCCAAGTTCAACATGTACCAGGCGCTCCACACGACCGTGATCGGGCCCGAGGGACGACCGCTCGAGATCCAGATCCGCACGATGGAGATGCACCGCACCGCCGAGTTCGGTGTGGCCGCGCACTGGATCTACAAGGAGGACGGCGGCAAGCCGGTTGAGCAGAAGGTCGAGTGGCTGCGCCAGCTGCTCGACTGGCAGCAGGACACGAACGACCCGCAGGAGTTCGCCGAGACGCTCAAGGCGGACCTCTTCGAGGACGAGGTGTTCGTGTTCACGCCCAAGGGCGAGGTCAAGTCGCTGGCGGCGGGCGCCACGCCGCTCGACTTCGCCTACGAGATCCACACGGACGTCGGCCACCGCTGCGTGGGGGCCAAGGTCAACGGCAAGATCGTGCCGCTCCACTACACGCTGCAATCCGGCGACATCGTCGAGGTGCTGACCTCGAAGAAGGAGCGTGGGCCCAGTCGCGACTGGCTCGCGCTCGCCAAGACCACGCGCGCCCAGTCGAAGATCCGCGCCTGGTTCAAGCGCGAGCGCCGCGAGGACTCGGAGCGGACCGGCCGCGAGATGCTGCAGGAGAACCTCAAGCGCGCCGGCCTGCCGCCGCAGAAGATCGCCGGCTCGCCGCTACTCGCGGACGTGATCCGCGAGATGGGCTTCCGCAAGGGCGAGGACTTCTACATCGCGCTCGGCCAGGCCAAGATCTCGTCGAAGACGGTCGTCAACAAGCTGATGCACCGTCTGAAGGAGGGCGAGTCGGCGGTCGAGGCGCCGTCGCCCGCGACCGAGCTGCTCGAGCGCAAGGAGACGCCGAAGAAGACGGCCGCCTCCTCCACCTACGGCATCAAGGTCGAGGGCGTCGACGACGTGATGCTCCGAATCGCCAAGTGCTGCCGCCCCGTCCCGGGCGACCCGATCGTCGGCTACATCTCGCTCGGCAAGGGGATCACGATCCACCACGAGAACTGCCCGAACGCGGTCGCCCTCAGGAAGAACCCGGAGCGCTTCGCCAGGGTGGAGTGGGAGGGAGACACCACGTCGTCCTTCCGCGTCGAGCTCCAGGTCGACGGCTGGGATCGCCATCGGCTACTCGAGGACCTGTCGCGCACCTTCGCCGAGACCGGCATCAACATCCTCGAGGCGCGCTGCACGGTCGTGCACCCGATGGTCAAGAACCGCTTCGTGGTCGAGGTGGGGGACACCCACGCCTTGAAGACCTGCATCACGCGTATCCGCAACATCGATTCGGTCTTCGACGCGTACCGGGTCACGCCGACGGGCTGAACCGCCCCGCTCAGGAAACCGCCAGCAGCGCTCCGGGGCTCACCCCGAACTCCACCTCGGAGAACTCGCCGAGGAAGTCGCCGTCCACCTGCACCGGGAAGGGCCGGTCGTCGATCGCCTCCACGCGCAGGCCGTCGAGCCCGGCAGCGGCTCCACCTGCCGGTGGCGCATCACGCTCTTCGCCTTTCCGGACATCAGCCGCGGGACCAGCGTCAGCAGCTCGAGCGGCGTCGCGTGCTTCAGCACGCCCACCGCCAGCGAGCCCGTCTCGAGCCCGGCCGGCTCGACCACCCGGATCGGGCGCTCGCGGAAGTAGGTGTAGGGGTCCGAGTTCTGGACCACGACCGTCACGCCTTCGAGCGTCCGCCCGCCTGCGCTCACGCGCACCCGCGGCGGGTTCACGAGGTACTTGCGGTTGAAGATCGACACGCCCGCGAGGCTGTAGTACCAGGCGCCGAAGCGGGCCTTGCGATAGGGATGGGCGTCCACCCGCTCGACCACGCTCGCGTCCAGCCCGACCCCCGACGCGAACACGAAGTGGCGGTCTCCGACCCGGCCGAGGTCGACCCGGCGCGGCTCCCACTCGTCCGCCATCCGCAGCAGGTGCTCGGTCGCGTCGACCACGTCGTTGGGGATGCCGAGCGTGCGGGCCCAGACGTTCGTGGAGCCGCCGGGCAGCGCCGTCAGCGGGGTGTCCGAGCCGACCAGCCCGTTGGCCGCCTCGTTGACGGTGCCGTCGCCGCCGAATGCGACGACCACGTCGTAGCCCTCGCGCGCGGCCTCCCGGCAGAGCTGGGTGGCGTGATTGCGCTCCTGGGTGTCGATCGCCTCGACCGAATAGCGGGACTGGAGCGCGTACACCACCAGGTTGCGCAGGCGGTCCGAGACGGTCGTGGCGTACGGGTTGACGATGACGAGCATCCGCCGCTTGGGCGTCCGGTCCGGAAGCAGGCGCTCGGCGAGCTCTTCCGCGCGTTCCAGGGTGGTCTCGACGGCCACGTGGGACTACAACCCTACTCGCCGCCCGGGTTACGGCCAGGCGCAAGAAACCGCTTCGTGGCGCCGTTTTTTCGATGTGGGCCCTTGTACCGCCAGGCCGGCGGCACAGCCACCGGGCCCACAGCTCTGGCAGGGTGTCATGGCACCCTGATCTGGACCCGTCGGGCGGGGGGGATGGAAGTTCCCCCCGCCCAATCCAGGTCGCCGCGGGCCGGCTCTGAGGTAGGGGAAACGGCCCATTCGCAGGCGCGCGGACGGTCTGGACCCGTTTCTTCCCCGGCGTCGTGGACAATGTCGGGACGAGCGCGTGTCGACGCCCCTCGAAAGCGCGCTCCTCCCACGGAGAAGGCGGATGACCAAGAGCATGACGCTGCGGCTGGATCGATTCGGAAGGCAGGCGCTCGCCGAGTTCGCGGAGGAACGACACGACTCGGCCAGCGTGGTCGTGCGCACCGCCTCGCTCTACTACCTCGCCGACCGCGAGAGCGGCCGCTCGGCCTGGCGCGTGCCCGGGTTCCTGCAGGCGTCGCCGCCCGACGGCGACCGCCTCGAGGTCGACCTGGACGACGAGACCTGGACGGCGCTCGCCGAGGAGGCCCGCGGCCAGGGAGTCGAGCCGGCGCGGCTCGCCGAGCACGCGCTCCTCTACTTCTTCGCCGACCTCGACGGCGGACGGCTCACCGACCGGCTCGGCGGGGCGGTGGAAGGACGACGAAAGCCGCCAAGCTAACCGCGCAATTTGCGCGGTTTGGGGACCGCCCCTAGTCTGGTCGCGTGAGAAGGCCCTATCGCTTTGGGTGCGGGTTCGCGCCCAGGAGCAAGTCGCCGCGGGTCCGGCCCCCGCGCTGATCGATCGAGAAGAGCCGATGGCAGTCGCCACGCAGGCGCTTGCGGCCGCATGCGCCGGGAACGGTGCGATCGCACTCATCAATGGCACGGGCGGCCTGGGCAAGAGCGATCTGCTCGCGGCCGTGCGGCTCTCAAGCGAGCCGCGATCTCGGGATGGACGTGCTCGGCGCGGTCGGGCGCCGCCACGAGCGGGAGTTCGAGTTCGGCGTTGTGCTCCAGCTGTTCGAGACCAGGCTCGCCCGGGCGGGCGAGGAGGAGCGCGCGAGGCTTCTCGGCGGTCCCGCGTGCCATGCCCGCCCGCTCTTCGAGCCCGGGCCGCGCGCAGGGCTCAGCGAGCCATCGTTCGAGCTGCTCCACGGCGTCTACCGGCTGTGCGCCCGGCTCGCCGAGGAGCGACCGCTGCTGCTCGCGGTCGACGACATCGATTTCGCGGACGAGGCGAGCCTGCGCTTTCTTCTCCACCTCGCCGGCAGGGTCGAGGACCTGCCGGTCGCGGTGGTGCTCACGGCCGGCTCGGTCGCCCAGCGCCAGGCTTCGTCGCTGGTCGGGGAGATCGCCCGCCATCCGGCCACTCGGTGCTCGGGCCTCGCCCCGCTCGGCCGGGAGGCCACGGCGCAACGGGTGCGCGAGGCCTGGCTGCCGGGCGCTCCGGAGAGCGCCTGCCGCGCGATTCACCACGCGACCGCCGGCAATCCGCGGCTGATCGACGAGCTGGCGGCGGAGCTGGTCTCGGCCAACGGCTTGGCCGAGCTCACGGCGGCCGGCGTGGGGAAGCTCGCGCCCGACGCGGTCGCCGGGTGGGCGCTCATGCACGCCGCCAGCCTTGACCGCCGCGCACCGAAGCTGCTCCAGTCGGTCGCGATTCTCGGCCCGGGGGCGGAGCTGCGCCACGTGGCGGCACTGGCGGGCCGCGACGCCGAGCAGACCGCAGCGATCGCCGACGGCCTGATCGAGATCGGGCTGCTCAGCGCGGACAACCCGCTCTCCTTCGCCCACCCGGTCGTCGCCGCGGCGATCGAGGGCAGCATCTCGTCCCTCGAGCGCGCAACCCTCCACCGGCGCGCGTCGAGGCTCATGTCCGCTGAGGACGCTCCGGCCGAGAGCGTGGCATCGCACCTGATGAAATCCACCAGGACCGGGAGCGGCTGGGCCGCCGAGGCTCTCAGCGCGGCAGCTGCCGGATCGCTCGGCCAGGGCCGTCCGGCGGACGCCGTGCGCTATCTGCGCCGCGCGCTCGAGGAGCCACCGCCGCGGCGCCTGCGCGCCCACGTGGCCTTCGAGCTCGGGTGCGCGGAGGCCACGGCCGGCGTGCCGGAGGCGGCGCGGCGCCTGAGCGAGGCGGTCGGCGCGGTGGCCGAGTCGC
The DNA here is from genome assembly GCA_963757815.1 of uncultured Thermoleophilaceae bacterium. Lineage (GTDB taxonomy): Bacteria > Actinomycetota > Thermoleophilia > Solirubrobacterales > Thermoleophilaceae > JACVRW01. Next base: position 73,529 of record CAVWSN010000035.1, read on the forward strand.
CCCAGCGTGTGGAGAGCCCGCTGGACGCCGGGCGCGCGCTGATTGCGCTGGGCCGCCAGGACGAGGCCAAGGCGATCCTCGACCTGGGCCTGGAGCAGGCAGCGGCGACGACGACCGGACCTCGCCGAGCGCCTGCGGGCGGCGCGCGCCTGCACCGATCTGTTCGGAGCGCCCGACCGCTTCCCCGTTCTCGGCGAGCCGCCCGCGAGCGGGGAGACCGCCGGCCAGCGCGCGATGCTCGCCGTCCACGCAATGGAGGGCGCGATCCGCGGCCGGCCGAGCGAGGAGGTGCGCGACCTCGCGGTGCGCGCGCTCGGGCGGGGCGAGCTGATCGAGGAGGAGACGGCCGACGGGCCCGTGTACTACCTGCCGGCGTTCGCGCTCTCGATCGCCGAGGACCTGCAGACGGCGGAGGCCGCCCTCACCGCCGCCGTCGAGGACGCCCGTACGCGCGGCTCGGTGCTCGGCTTCGCCAACGCCTCGCACATGCGATCGGTCGCGATCCTGCTGCGCGGGCGGATCCCCGACGCCGCCGCGGACGCCCGGCAGGCGCTGGCCGTCGAGCGCCACGGCTGGCGGCTCAGCCTGAGCGGGGCCCGCACCGTGCTCGCCAACTGCCTCCTCGAGCGGGGCGACCACACGGGCGCCCGCCGCCATCATACGTCGCCGCGGAGAAGCTGCCCCACGAGCACGCCCCGACCTGGAGCGCGGTCCTGCTCACCCGCGCCCGCCTGGCCTTCCTCGAAGGCGAGGTCGAGAAGGCGCTGGCGGACTACCTGGCCTGTGGAGAGCTCGGGCGCGGCCGCCGGGGCGGACAACCCGGCGATATCGCCCTGGCGCTCGAGCGCGGCCATCGCCTGCAGCCTGCTCGGCAGGGCGGACGACGCCCGCGAGCTCGCCGAGACCGAGCTCAAGCTGGCCGAGGAATTCGGGGCACCCGGCGCGATTGGGCGCGCGCTGCGCGCGCTCGGCACGATCCGGGGGCCCGAGCGCGGGCTCGAGGCGCTCGAGGCCGCCGTCGAACGGCTCGAGAGCTCGCAGGCCGCCCTGGAGCGCGCCCGCGGGCTGGTGGAGTTCGGGGCGGCGCTGCGCCGCTCCGGCCGCCGCCGCGACGCGCGCGAGCCGCTCCGGCACGGCCTCGACCTCGCCCAACGCTGCGGGGCCGTCGCGCTCGCGGCGCGCGCCAAGGACGAGGCGAAGATCGCGGGCGCCAAGCCGCGCCGCACGGCCGTCTCCGGCGTCGACTCGCTGACCGAGCGCGAGCGCCAGGTCGCGCTGCTGGCGGCGCGCGGCATGTCAAACCGGCAGATCGCAGACTCGCTCGTCGTCACTCTCAAGACCGTCGAGTGGCACCTGAGACAGAGCTTCCGCAAGTTGGACGTGGACTCGCGCGCGAAGCTGCGCGAGCTTCTCGGCGGCTGACGCGGGCCGAGCTGGGCGCTCAGGCGACGACGGGGGCGGCGTCGAGCTCGCGCAGGGCGGCCTGCAGGGCGCCGCGGCCGCGGTGATGCAGCCCGTGCACCGAGCTCTCCGTCTTGCCGAGCCGGCGGGCGATCTCGCTCGGCGAGAGCCCCGCGATATGCCTTAGGACGAGCACCTCGCGCTGGTCTTCTGGGAGGCGATGAAACGCCTCGCGCAGCGACTGCGAGCGATCGAAGCCGACCTGCTCGTGCCCGTCGTCGGTGGTGCGGACCTCCTCGAAGGGGATCTGGCGACGCGCGCGCAGGTGGTCGAGCGCGGCGTTCCGCGCCACGCGCAGGATCCAGGCGGCGAACGGCACCTCGCGCGGCTCGTACCTGTGGATCGCGGTGATCAGCTTCGCGAAGACGTTCTGGGTGATGTCCTCGGCCTCGTGGTGGTCGCGGACGATGCTCCTGACGAAGCCGCAGACGTCGTCGGCGTAGCGAACGTAGAGGAAGTGGAGCGCGCTGCGGTCACCCTGCTTGAGGGCGACGACCGCCCGGCGAACGAGCTCGGACTCGTCGGCCCTGCTAGGGGCCGCGGGCGGGCGCACGGAGGCGTCCGCGACTGGGGATGTCGCTGCGTGACTGGGAGGCATTCTGGTGGATCTCGAACCCTTGGAGGCGGCCGGGCCAGCAAGCCGCCAACGAGATCCGACCCTAAGGCCTGCGGAGTTTCCCCGCGCTGGGGTGGGCACCCTAGTTTTTTGCGGCCCGGGTGAGAAAGGTTGAGATTCGGACGAGTGTTGTAACCCAAGCGGGTAGTTGGCGGCGTCGGAGGGTCGCTAGGGCAGCGAGACCTCGGCGCCGCGCCCGACACTGAGCCGCAGCGCTCGGGGTAACCGGAAGTCGCGACACACGCGCGCACCCGGTCCCACGATGCTGGCTTCGAGCCGCCCGCCCAGGTGGCGGATCGCGGCCTCCGGCATCACGATCGAGTGCTCGACCTCAGCGCCCTCGATGACGACGTCGTTGCCGATCGAGGTGTAGGGGCCGACGTAGGCGTCGCGCAGCCTCACGCCGGCGCCGATCACCGCCGGGCCGCGCACAATGCTCGACTCGAGCCGCGCGGTCGGGTGGATCGAGACGGCGCCTTGGACGCGGCTGTCGATGATCTCGCCGCACAGCGGCATCTCGCGCAGCGCCTCGAGCGCGAAGCGGTTGCCCTCGAGCGCGGCGTCCGCGCCGTGGCCGAAGCGCCACCAGCCGGTGGCCCGTCGCAGCCGGACGCTGCCGCCCAGCTGGTTCACGCGCTCGGCCAGAACATTCAGCTCCCGGCCGGGCCAGGCGTCCAGGTCGCTCGCCTCCTCGACGACCTTGGCGCCGAGGACAGCGACCCCCGCGGTTGCGGAGCGCCCGAGCTCGGGCGGCGCCGTGCCGCGCGCGCCACCCAGCCGCTCGCTGATGTCGACCACGGACTGGCGCCCGTCGCCCGACGCGGTGCACGACGACGATTGCCTCCAGATCGCCCGGCTCGTCGCTGCCGAGCAGGCTCGGAAGGCTCTGCCTGGCGAGGCTGTCCGCCAGGTGAAGAACGAAGGGCTCGCCGTCCAGGAACCCCGTGAGCGCCGCCAGCGATTCGCCGAGGCTCTCACCGGGGGCCTGAACGAGCCAGTCGGGCTCAAACGGCCGGCCCTCCAGCGCGGCACGGGCCTCGTTCGCGAGCCGGTCTCCGGCGACGACCGCGACCTCGCGGATACCTGCTCCCGCCAGCCAGTCGAGCGCATGCCAGAGCAGCGGGCGATTCGCCACCGGCAGGAGCGCCGGCGCCGGGGCCTCCCAGTTCCCCACCCGGAGTGCCGACCCGTCCCCGTGTGCTGCGACGGCCGGCTCGCGGGCGAGGATCACCGCCTTGGAGGGCTTCACGGGGTACTAACGCTGGGGGCGGGCGGGATCTCGTCGGGAGGAGGACGAAGTTCGTACGAGGTGCTCCTCAGAGGATCAGTAGGCCCCTCGTCCTCGCGTCACTACCGAGAAGGTCCGCATGAGCAACTTGATGTCGCCCCACAGAGACCAGTTCGTCGCATAGAGATAGTCGAGATTCACCATCTCCTCGAACGGGATCTCGGACCGACCGTGGGCTTGCCACAGGCCGGTCAGCCCCGGTGTCAGGTCGAGACGCCGGCGGAGCCTGCCTTCGATCTGACGATCCTCGTTCTCGATCAGGGGCCGCGGTCCGACGAGGCTCATCTGCCCGCGCAGGATGTTGAAGAGCTGTGGCAGCTCGTCCAACGAGTAACGCCGCAGGATGCGGCCGACCCGCGTGACACGCGGATCCTCGCGGATCTTGAACATGCCGTTGTCGTTCGCGCCGCCGTGGAAGTTGAGCTGCGCCACCTCATCCTTGCGGGCATCCGCGTCGGCGGACATCGAGCGGAACTTGTAGACCTCGAACGGTGCGGTCGTCCTTGCCGACACGGCGCTGCCGGAAAAGGATCGGTCCCGGCGAGTCGAGCTTGATCGCCACGGCGCATGCGAGCAGAACCGGCGAGAGCACGATAAGCGCCGCGATGCCGAAGGCCAGGTCCATCGCCCGCTTGAGCCGCAGCGAGAAACGGCCGAGGCGTGGGCGCGGGAGAGTGAGCAGCGGCATTCCCTCCATCTCGTGGAGGTCGAGCCGCGCGCCGACGGCGTCCGACCAGCTGGGGATGAGGTCCACGTGCACGCCGAGCTCGGACAGCTCGCAGACGAGGTCCACGCGGCGCTGCGACTCGCTCATAGCGGGCGCGAGCATGACCCGGTCGATGTCGAGTTGCCGGATGAGCGTCCTTGCGTCGGTGTCACCCGGCAGCAGCGGCACGACGTCGAAGAGGTGGGTGCGCGGACTTCGCAAGGCGCGCGGAGCGCTTAAGGTCGATGCAGGCGACCACGTTGATGCCCCACTCGGGGTGGCGCATGATCTTGCGCACGATCGTTGCCGACTGCGCGAGGCTGCCGATCACGAGGGTGTTCTGCAGGTACCAGACCTGCGTGCGAGCGTAGGCCCGGGCCGCGGAACGGAACACCATCAGCGCCACCACGGTCAGGACCCAGAAGAGCGCGATTCGCTGAACGGGCAGATGCTCGGGCTGAACGGCGGAGACGGCGATCAGCGTGCCCCAGCTCCATACGGTGGCCATCTGGAGTACAGGGCCGATCTCATCGGCCGCGCCGTAGTCAGCGCGGTGGCTGTCGAGGTGATAGAGGCGATGGCCGTATGCGACCAGCACCCAGAGCGGGATCGTGAGCAGCAGCATCAGGTATGTCCGCCGGGCGGAAGCGTGCCGAACGCGAACTCGGTGACGAGGAAGGCGACGCAGAGCGCGGTCACGTCGGCGCCGAGCAGCAGCCGCCGTAGCAGGCGCCCGCGCTGGTCGGGACTGTTGCGGCCGGGCGTCCGGACGGGCTGAGCCGGAGGTCCAGCGGAAGTGCGGCAACCGCTGCCGCCGAACCGCCCGCGTCGGCCTCCACGCTCACGGCGGGCGTGAGCTCGGACCTCGTAGTGCTCGTCGCCATGGAATGCTTAATGAACGCCCGGCAAGTGCGATGGCTGGCGCGGCGACGGGCGGAAAAAAGGCTGAGGCTGAGGCCTTGCGGGCGAGGAGCACGTCTCGCCCGAGGTCTCCGTCAAGCGCGCCTCGCCCGAAGAATCATCTCCACGAGACCTTCGTCCGGGTCGAGGATCATCGAGGCGGCTTCCTTGCGGCCGCCGGCGCCGAGCTTGCGGTACGCCGAGGAAAGGTGGCTCTTCACCGTGCTCTCGGCGAGGAAAAGGCTGGTCGCGATCGCTCCGTTGGTGTGCCCCGCGATCGCCAGCCGAAGCACCTCGCGCTCCCTGTGGGAGAAGTTAAGGCCATCGACCCCGTCGCGCAGCACCGCAGGAACGACGCTGAAGCCGGCGGCGACGGCGCGCACGGCCGGGACCAGCGCGCCCTCCAGTTCGTCCTCGAGCACAAGGGAGCTGGCCCCGGCGCGGAGGGCACGGCGTGCTCCGAGCCGGCCGCACGCCGGCGAAACAGCTACAACGCGCGCCCCGCCGGCCTGGTCCAGCGTCGCGCGCAGGCGCCGCAGCGAGATGGGCTGCGCGAGATCGATGGCTATCACCCGGATGTCGGGAGTCAAGCTGTGGCGTCGCCGTTGAGCATCGAGATGGCGCCGGCTTCGAGCGTCCCGACGATGCGCTCCTGCGAAGCGCGCCGGAGGCTAGGACGTGCACAAACAGGTCGGGCATGCGGCATGCCCACAGAACGGCCGATCGACGCGCGGCACTTCTGTGCGGCTCGATTCGTCGCGTGTGACGAGCTCCCAACCGCGCGACACTCGGAAGTTCCGCGTGAGAAGTCGCGGCCGGGCGACGTTGGTGGACTGAAGAATGACCACGCACGTCCAAATCACTGACCGGCCGAGCTGCTCGTGGCCACTGCCGGTTTCCGATCCAGCAGGAGGTAGTCCGTGAAGGTCGTCATCTTCTGCGGAGGTCAGGGGCTGCGAATGCGCGAGGCCTCGGAGGTCCTACCCAAGCCGATGATCCCCATCGGCAACCGGCCGATCCTGTGGCACGTCATGAAGTACTACGCGCACTTCGGTTTCACCGACTTCGTGCTCTGCCTTGGCTACAGGGCCGAGGCCATCAAGCAGTTCTTCCTGACCTACAGCGAGGCGATGGCCAACGATTTCGTCCTCTCCGACGGAGGGGCGAGTGTCCACCTCCTCAGGACGGACATCCACAACTGGAACATCACGTTCGTGGACACGGGCCAGCGCTCATCCATCGGGGAGCGGCTGCGCTCCGTCCGCCACCTCCTCAGGGATGACGAGATGTTCCTCGCGAACTATGGCGACACCCTCACCGACGCCGATCTCCCGGCGATGATCGACCGGACGAAGAAGGCCGGCGTGACCGCAAGCTTCCTCGCGGCACATCCCAACTACAGCTTTCACGTCATCTCAATGGATGACGAGGGCCGCGTCCGCGGCCTCCACGACGTCACACGCTCCGACATCTGGCTCAACGGCGGCTACTTCGTTTTCCGGTCGGAGTTCCTCGACACACCTGCGGCCCCGGCGAGGACCTGGTCGAGGAGCCGCTTCAGCGTCTCATGGCGAGGGACCAGGTGCTCGCCCAGCGACACGATGGCTTCTGGTCCCCGATGGACACCCTCAAGGACAAGCAGTGGCTGGAGAGCCTTCACGAAAGTGGCGAGGCTCCGTGGCAGCTTTGGAACGTCGACCGCCGGCCTGACGTCGACGCGGTAAAGGCCGCATCCGCCTGATGCTGCCGCTGTTGATGGGAGGCCCGGAGGCGCGCCCGGCACGCCTGCTCGTGATCGGGGCCCATTCGGACGACATCGAGATCGGCTGCGGGGGGACCATCCTCAAGCTCGTCGAACAAGGCGCGATCTCCGCGATCTGCTGGGTCGTGCTGAGTGGGAACGGCGAGCGCGGGGCCGAAGCGGAAGCCAGCGCGCACGCGCTGCTGAACGGAGCTGTGGAGAAGCGAGTGATCGTCCGCGACTTCAAGGACGGCTTCTTCCCGTACGACGGCGGCGAGATCAAGGCCTTCTTCGAGACCCTGAAGCATGAGTTCTCCCCCGACATCATCTTCACCCACCAGCGGCAGGACCTTCACCAGGACCATCGTCTGAGCTGTGAGCTGACGTGGAACACGTTCCGCGATCACCTCATCCTCGAGTACGAGGTACCGAAGTACGACGGAGACATGGGGTCACCGAACGTGTTCGTGCCGCTCGAGGATGATGTCTGTCGCCAGAAGGTGGACCATCTGCTCGAGCACTTCGCGTCCCAGCGTGACAGGCGCTGGTTCAGAGAGGATCTGTTCTCGGGCCTCTTGCGGCTGCGCGGGATGGAGTGCCAGTCGCCGACTTCGTACGCCGAGGCCTTCTACTGCCGCAAGGCCGTGCTGGCGTGACGCTTGTGAAAGGACCGATCGACGTGGCCGTAACCACCGTCCAACCAGACCTCGGCGCCGCCGGGGTGCGCGACGGCGACCTCGCCGTCATGGCCGAGGACCTCGACGCCGACCTCCGGCGCATGTCGGGCCGGCGCGTGCTGATCACCGGAGGAGCGGGCTTCCTGGGGTACTACCTGGTGCAGCTGCCGCTCGCCTGGAACGACGCGCATCCTGGCGAGCCGCCCATCGGGGTCACCGTCTTCGACAACTACTTCCGGGGCGTCCCTGGATGGCTGCAGGAGCTGGAGCGCCGGCCCGAGGTCGAGCTGGTGGTCCACGACATGCGCGGGCCGCTGCCCGACCGGATGGGCGACTTCGCCTACGTCATCCACGCGGCGGGGATTGCGTCGCCGACCTACTACCGGGCACATCCCATCGAGACGATGGACGCCAACATCAACGGGCTGCGGACCCTGCTCGACTACGCCAGGCAGCGCCTCGAGGCGGGCCTGGAGATGGAGGGCTTCCTGTTCTACTCGTCCAGCGAGATCTACGGCGACCCGGCTCCCGAGGCGATCCCGACACCGGAGACGTACCGCGGCAACGTCTCGTGCACCGGACCGCGGGCCTGCTACGACGAGTCCAAGCGCTACGGTGAGACGCTGTGCGTCAACTTCGCCCAGCAGCACGGCATCCCGGTCACCTCGGCGCGCCCGTTCAACAACTACGGCCCGGGGATGAAGATCACCGACGGGCGCGTTATCGCCGACTTCTTCCGCGACGCGCTCGGCGGGCGCGACCTGGTGCTGTTCTCCGACGGATCCCCGACGCGCACCTTCTGCTACGTCTCCGACGCGATCACCGGCTACTACCTGGCCCTGCTGCGGGGCCACCGAGGCGAGGCCTACAACGTCGGGGTCGACGGCCCCGAGATCTCCATGCTCGACCTGGCGGAGATGGTCGCCGGGCTCGCCAACGACCTCTTCGGCCACGACCTGAAGGTGGTCAGGGGCCGGAGTCCCGAGACGGACTACCTGGTCGACAATCCCAACCGGCGCTGCCCGGACATCACCAAGGCCAGGCAGGAGCTGCAGTACCGACCGCGGGTGACGCTCGAGGAGGGGCTCAGGAGGACACTGGTGTGGTACAGCGGGAACCAGGCCGGGGAGGAACGCTGATGCGGGTCACGGTTGTCGGGACGGGCTACGTCGGCCTGGTGACCGCCGTGGGGCTGGCCGAGCTGGGGCACACCGTCACCTGCGCCGACATCGACGAGCGCAAGGTGGACGCCCTCAACCGGGGCGAGCCGGCCATCTTCGAGCCGGGCCTCGAGCCGCTGCTGCGGCGCAACCTGCCGGCACGGCTGCGCGCGACCACCGACCTCGCCGCCGCCGTGCAGTCGAGCGAGCTCACCTTCGTCTGCGTGGGGACTCCTTCGCGGCCCGACGGGAGCATCGACGTGTCCTTCGTGCAGCACGCCGTCGAGCAGATCGGCGCCGCGCTCAGCTCCACCACCGAGTTCCACGCCGTCGTGGTGAAGAGCACGGTGGTGCCTGGCACCTCGGACCGGGTGGTCCGGCCGGCCCTGGAGCGAACCTCCGGGAAGCGGGCGGGGGTGGACTTCGGCGTCGGCGTCAACCCCGAGTTCCTCACCGAGGGGACGGCGGTGGAGGACTTCCTCCAGCCCGACCGCATCGTCGTCGGCGGCGACCAGCGGACGGTGGCGGCGCTACGCGACCTGTACGCCGGGTTCGGCAGCGCGCCGATCGTGGAGACCACACGCCGCCACAGCCGAGATGATCAAGTACGCCTCCAACGCCATGCTGGCCACCGCGATCTCGTTCTCCAACGAGATCGCCAACCTGGGATCCGCCATCGGCGGCATCGACGTCGTCGAGGTCATGCACGGAGTGCACCTGTCGCGCTACCTCACCACCCGGCTGGAGCGAGGGCACGTCGGTCACTGCGCCGCTCAGCTCCTTCTACGAGGCGGGCTGCGGCTATGGCGGCAGCTGCCTGCCGAAGGACGTGGCCGCGCTGGCGGCCAGGGGCCGAGAGGTCGGCTCGCCGTTGCCGCTGCTGGAAGCGGTAGCGGGAACCAACGACCGCCAGCCTGCCCGGCTGGTCGACCTGCTGCGCCGCGAGCTCGGCGAGCTGCGAGGGCGCCGCGTCACCGTGCTCGGGCTGGCGTTCAAGCCCGACACCGACGACGTACGGTCCTCCCCGGCCCTCCCGGTGCTGCGGCTTTTGCGCGAGGCCGGGGCCGAGGTCAGCGTGCACGACCCGGTTGTCGGCCCGCAGGTGCTGGACGGGCTCGGCGAGGTCACCTACGTGGAGGACCTGGCCGACGCGGTGAAGCAGGCCGAGGCCGTCGTGGTCGTCACCCGCTGGGACCACTACCGCCGGCTTCCCGAGCTGGTCGGCCAGCTCGACCCGCCGCCCCTGGTGGTCGACGGGCGGCGCATGCTCGACAGGTCCTCGGTCCCCTCGTACGCGGGGATCGGGGTGTGAGGTTCACGAAGACGGCAGTTGAGGGCGTGGTGGTCGTCGAGATCGACCGGATCAGCGACGATCGTGGCTTCTTCGCGCGGGTCTGGTGCCAGGACGAGTTCGCGCAGCAGGGCCTGGAGCCGAACTGGGTCCAGGCCAACGTCGGGCGCAGCGTCCGGGCTGGCACCCTGCGGGGCATGCACTACCAGGCGGAGCCCCACGCTGAGGTGAAGCTGGTGCGTTGCACCCGCGGGGAGGTGTACGACGTGGCGCTGGACCTGCGCCCCTCCTCCCCCAGCTACCTGAAATGGGTCGGCGTCACGCTCGGCGCCGACGACCACACCATGCTGTACATCCCCGAGGGTTGTGCCCACGGCTACCAGACGCTCGCTGACGACAGCGAGATCGTCTACTCCACCACTGCCAGGTACGCCCGGGACGCCGCCACCGGTGCCCGCTACGACGACCCGGCATTCGGGATCGAGTGGCCGCTCCCGGTCGAGGTGATCTCCGAACAGGATGCCGGCTGGGACCTGTGGCCGCGATCGAGCATCAACGGGGACCTTCGACCGGAGAGGTACGCGCAGTGATCATCGTGGACAAGGCGCTCGAGCGCCGCCAGCAGGACGACAACCCCATCAGAATCGGAATGGTCGGGGCCGGCTACATGGGCCAGGGCATGGCCGCGGTGATCGAGCGCAACATGGTGGGGATGCGCGTGGTGGCGATCGCCAACCGCACTGTCGAGACCGCCGAGCGCGTCTTCGCCGACGCCGGCATCGGCACCAGCAGCAGGTGCGCGACCAGGACGGCACTGGACAGCCTGCTGGACCGCGGCGGGCGGGCGGTCACCTCCGACCCGCTGCTGCTGTGCCGGGCGCCGGGGATCGAGGCGATCATCGAGTGCACCGGCGAGGTCGAGTTCGGCGCCCGCGTCGCCACCGAGGCGATCGCCAACCGCAAGCACGTCCTGCTCGTCAACGCGGAGCTGGACGCGACCGTCGGCCCGATCCTCAAGGTCCTCGCCGACCGCGCGGGCGTGGTGATCACCAACGCCGACGGCGACGAGCCGAGCGTGGCGATGAACATGTTCCGCTTCGTCCGGACGATCGGCTACCGGCCGGTCCTCGCCGGGAACGTCAAGGGCTTCCTCGACCACCACCGCAATCCCGACACGCAGAAGGGCTTCGCCGACGCGCACGGGCAGCGGCCCTTCATGGTCACCTCGTTCGCCGACGGCACCAAGCTGTCGCTCGAGGCGGCCACGCTCGCCAACGCCACCGGCTTCAAGGTCAGGCAGCCGGGCATGGAGGGCCCCGGCTCGACCACGTCAGCGACCTCCTCGACCTCTACGACCCGAAGGAGCTGCTGGACCAGGGGCTGGTCGAGTACGTGCTGGGAGCGGAGCCGGGCTCGGGCGCGTTCGTCGTCGGCTACAACGACGACCCGATCGCTGATGCCCTACATGTCCTACTTCAAGATGGGCGACGGGCCGCTGTACATGTTCTACCGGCCGTTCCACCTCACCCACGTGGAGGCGCCGCTCAGCGTCGCCAGGGCGGTGCTGTTCGGCGACGCCGCCATCGCGCCCGCCGGCGGGCCGGTGTGCGAGGTCGCCACCATCGCCAAGCGCGACATGGAGGCGGGCGAGGAGCTGGACGGCATCGGCGGCTACAACTGCTACGGGCTGATCGACAACCTCGAGGACGCCCGCCGTGACGACGTCCTGCCCATCGGCCTGGCCGCCGGCGCCCGGCTGACCCGCGCGGTCGCCAAGGACCAGCCGATCAGGAACGCCGACGTCACCCTGCCCGAGGGACGCCTGATCGACGATCTCCGCGCCCAGCAGGCCGCCCATTTCGGCCTGTCGTAGGCGGCGGCACTGCCGGCCAGCCGCCAGAAACCCAGCGGCGAGTCGGCCAGAACCTCGTCCGGGATGCCATTACGGCGGGGTGACCGTGACGTCAAACGAGTCCACGCTTAGGCCGACACCGTTCTGCACAATCTCGAACCCGCCCATCACGGTGAGGAGGTAGTAGGCGTTCGTCATGTAGCTGCGGTTCACCGCGTCGGTAGCGAGAGGGGCCAGATCGAGATCCTTCACCGAGCTGACGCGGTTCGTCATCTCGTAGGTGACGATCCCTCTGTCGCCTTGCCAGCGGCCACCGCTGACCCGCCAGACGTTGTAGGTCCGCCCGCCGAGGTTGACGTTGCTGGCCACCAACTTGCCCGCCGGGTTCCCCGAGCCGTCCTGCGACAGCCAGATCATCATCTCCATGCTGGCGCAGCTGCTGTACGGCTGGAAACTGCAGTCGCTGGACCTCGGGTCAGGGTCCAGGTTGAACCAGATGTCGTAGGAGCTGTTCCATTTGCCGGGGGCGCGCAGCGTGGTCTGGGTAGAAGTCTTGACGGTCCCCGGGCTGCGGACAAGCGCGACGGGCAGCGGTAGGCCGCTGTTTGAGGTGCAGAACCTCCAGAGGCACCCCTTGTAGATGCTGGGGTAGGCGCCGACGGGGCCACCGACCGGCACGTTGATCTCCGACTGCGAGATCCGGAAATTCAGGCAGCCATCGTTCGTGATTGCGAATGGTGCGGAGGAGCCCCACTCGTTCGGATGGACGTGGTAGGCGTTGCCGAGCAGCTCCCTCCTCGGCGGATCGGTCTGCCTGCCGACGATGGTGGTGACGGGCCCCGGAACGCAACCTGGGGGTGGCGGGGGCGTGAGCTGGGCGGGCGGGTAGACGAGCGCCACGGCCGGGAGGCCGGCGAGCACGGTGGCGAGCCCAGCAACGACAGCAACCCTTCGCATGATCTCACTGTTACCAGTCCGGGGACGTGGTCCTTTCCATCGGCTGGCGGCGGCGGACGGACTCTCCCGGTTCGCGACCGGTTTTACGGACCGACGGAGGTGTTCATGTCGGTTTGGATTTCGGTGGCGCTCAGGGCGCGGTTGTAGACGCGCAGCTCGTCGATCAGGCCGGCAAAGAACTCGCCGCCCAGATCGCGTTGCCGCCGATCCGCAACGGGCCGCTGGTGTTGGCGCATCGTGCCCGGCACCGCCGTGGTGTTGGCCAGCACGCCATCCACATACAGGCGCACACTGCCCTGCGAATAGGTGACCGCCACATGCGTCCAAGCACCGGCCGCCAACGCCGGCCCCGTCGCCAGGATAGAAATTGTTCGTCCACACCTCGCCCGACGGCCCGACCCCAGCCGAGCCATACAGCGCATAGGCATGAGCGCCCGGCGGATGCTCCTTCAACGCCACCGTGCGATAGCCCGACAACGCCGTCGGCCGCACCCACGCCTCCACCGTCAACGCCCCCGACAGATCCAACGACGGATCATCCGCCACCGTCACCCAATCATTGACCCCGTCAAACGACAAAGCACCACCAAACCGCCCCGCCGCCGACCAACTCGCCCCCGACACCGTCCCCCCATTGCCCTCCGGCGAAGCATCCCCCACCGAAACACCCGCCCCCTCATTGAAACCCAAACGCCGCCACCAAACCCGACGGCGGCGGAGCGACGCTGTTGTTCACGGTCACCCCGACCGCGGCCGAGGTGCGCTGGTTGCCGGCCGCGTCGCGCGCCCGGGCGCTGAGCTGGTGAGCGCCGTTGGGCGCCGTCCTGGTGTCCCAGCTGCGCTCATAGGGGGCGCTGGTGTCCTCCGCCCCCAGCGGCTGCCCGTCGAGCAGGAACTGCACCCCGGCCAGCGAGCCGTTGTCGGAGGCGTTCGCGCGCACATCGATCGTGCCCGACACGGTCGCCCCGCCGGCCGGAGCGCTCAGCGCCACCGTCGGCGGCTCGGTGTCGGCCGGTGGCGGTGCCGCGCACCTCGCTCGAGGGCGGGCCCACGTTGCCGGCCGCGTCCACCGCCATCACGCGGTAGAAGTAGTCGCCCGGCGCCAGCCCCGTGTCGACGTAGGCGGTGCCCGAGCTCACCACCGCGACCCGGTTGCCAGGCCCGGGCGTAAAGCCGGCGCTCGTGCCGCGGTGCACGTGATAGCGGTCACGCCCACGTTGTCGCTCGCCGCGTCCCAATCGAGCGCCACCTGGCCCAACCCGCCGCTGGCCGTCAGGTTCGGCGGCGCCCCCGGCGGACTGTTGTCCGGCGCCACCGCCAGGTTCATGTCGGTTTGGATTTCGGTGGCGCTGAGGGCGCGGTTGTAGACGCGCAGCTCGTCGATCAGGCCGGCAAAGAACTCGCCGCTCCAGATCGCGTTGCCGCCGATCCGCAACGGGCCGCTGGTGTCGGCGCATCGTGCCCGGCACCGCGCGTGGTGTTGGCCAGACGCCATCCACATACAGACGCAGACTGCCCTGCGAATAGGTGACCGCCACATGCGTCCAAGCACCGGCCGCCAACGCCGGCCCCGTCGCCAAGATAGAAGTTGTTCGTCCACACCTCGCCCGACGGCCTGCCCCATCCGAGCCATAGAGCGCATAGGCAGAGCGCCCGGCGGATGCTCCTTCAACGCCACCGTGCGATAGCCCGACAACGCCGTCGGCCGCACCCACGCCTCCACCGTCAACGCCCCCGACAGATCCAACGACGGATCATCCGCCACCGTCACCCAATCATTGACCCCGTCAAACGACAACGCACCACCAAACCGCCCCGCCGCCGACCAACTCGCCCCCGACACCGTCCCCCCATTGCCCTCCGGCGAAGCATCCCCCACCGAAACACCCGCCCCCTCATTGAAACCCAAACGCCGCCACCAACCCCGACGGCAGGCGGCGAGTCCACCTGATAGTTCGCCGTGTAGGTGCTCGCCGAGGAAGGGGCGACGACCTCGTGGGCTTGTGCGCCGCCATCCGACCAGGAGGCGAATTGGTACGTGGCCGCGCCCAGCGGTTGGGAGGTCGGGCGCGCTGACGCGAGTTCTTCGAGCCCACGATGACGGTGCGGGTGAAGGGAGTGGCCTCTTCGGTGGGCCGACCGTGAGCTTCAGGCCGGAGGGCTGCGTTCGGAAGGTGAGGTCGACGGTGCGCGGGTCGAGCCGCACCGTCTCCGTGTCGGTGAGCCCCGAGGAGTCGGTGGCGGTAAGCGCTGAGCTCCAGGTGTGACGGGTAGGGATGGTCCGGCGCGTCGAAACGAGCGGTTGGGCCGCCGGAGAACGCCCTCCCAGGTCTGCAGCGGGTGGCTGTGGCAGTCGTCGACGGTCGTGCAGTGCTGCAGGATCAAGGCTCCAGCTGAGCGCGCTGTCCGGCAGCGTGCCCTGCTGCGGATCGGTGGCCGAGCCGCTGAACGTGATCGTGTCGCCCACCGCCCATCTCAGCGTCGGAGCGGGAGTCGCGATCGTGGCCTGCGGCGGATCGCCACCGGGGTTGATCTCGATCGAGTCGGTGTCGGACTCGCCGCTCGAGTCGGTCACGCGCAGCCGCGCCGTCACCGCGCCCTGAGACGTGTACGTCCGGCTGGGCTGGGCCGAGAAGGAGTCGTCGAACAGGCCGTCCCCGTCCAGGTCCCAGGCGTAGCTCAGGCTGTCCCCCGCGTCGGGGTCGGTCGAGCCGCGTCCGTCGAAGGTGACCGTGAGCGGAAGCGGCCCGGTCGTGGGAGTGGCCTGGGCGACGGCGGTCGGCGGTTGGTTGTTGCTCGAGTACCTCATCCTGCGTATCGAGCCGTTGAAGTCGACGATGAACAGGTCGCCGCCGGGTCCGATCTTCAGGTTGACGGGATCGACGTTCCTGGCGAAGAGCTGGCGGGTCGAGGGCAGCGGCTGGCCGCCTTGCTCGAACATGACCCAGACGCATTTGCGCGAGTAGTCGGAGAAGAAGAGGGCGCCGTCGTACGAGGCGGGATATGCCCCACCCTGGTAGAAGGCGAGCCCGGACTGCTCGACGAGCCGCCCGTCGGCGCAGCCGTCGCCCGACACGACCGATCCGCCGTGCGAATAGGTGAAGAAGGGTTGCGTGCGTCGGGCGGCTGCGGGGGCGGCGGGGCGTGCGTAGAGGTCCTCGCAAATGGTCAGGTTGGCTCCGTCGTAGCCGCCCTGCCGCCCGTTGCCCTCGTAGCAGGGCCAGCCGAAGTTGTCGACCGAGCCGTCGGTCGCGCTGTCGATGCGGTTGATCTCCTCCCACGCGGTCCAGCCAACGTCGCCGACGAAGATCTGCGAGGTCCCCGGCCGCGAGGCCAGGCGGAACGGGTTGCGCAGGCCGGTGGCCACGATCCTGCGCGCGTTCGGGTCCGTGCTGCCCGAAAGCGGGTTGTCGGGCAGGCCGGCGCCGGTGTCGGGGTCGACGCGCAGCACGCTTCCGTCGAGCGTGGTGGGATCGAGCGGCGTGCGGAGGTCCTGGCTCCGGAGGGCGCCGCCTTGCGCGCCCGGCGGCGACTGCGTGCCGCCCGCCGGGACGGGTGGGTCGCCGCACGGGTTTCCGGCGACCGATCTGCCCGTAGTCCGTGTTGTTGAAGCTCGCGCCGTCGCCTCCGGTCACGTAGAGCGCGCCGTCCGCGCCGAACGCCAGGCCGCCGATCGGAGTGGCTTGGGAACTGCTGGCACCAGTCTTCGATCAGCACCTGCTCGCCGCCGACCACCATGTTGCCCGACAGCTGAAGCCGGGACAGGCGGCCGCTGACGACGCAACCGTTGCCCGTTGCGCCCGGCGGGTTCGGGCACGGGATCGGCGGTGGCGCCCGGCGTACCCCAGCGCGGGGCCGTGCCGCCTATGAGCGCGTCGTGGGTGTAGAGGACGTAGACGTAGGGCCGCTGGGGGAACTGCGGGTCGAGGGCCATGCCCAGCATCCCGCGATCCCAGAAGTTGTGGACGTTGGTCCTCAGATCGGCGACGACGGTCGCCGACGTGTCGTTCAGGTTGTCGAAGACCTTGAGCAGCCCACTCTTCTCGGCGACGAACACGCGCCCGTCGGGCGAGAAGCCGATGTCCGTGGGCTGGGTCAGGCCCCCCGAAGAGCCGGCTCTCGACGAAGTTGGTCTGCGCCGGGTCGGCCACGGACGGCGTGGCAAACGAAAGAAGGCTCGCCGTGACGACGAGAAGGGCCAGAGTTGTGCGGCGCAAGGAGACCTTGTGATTCTCGTCGAGGTTACGCCGGAGACGTGCCATTTCCGCCGGATTTCATCCGAAGCTTGGGGCGCGCTACCCCTTATTGTGCTTCGCGCAACCCGGGCGGTGTCCAGCTGCACATCCGGGTCCCCGTGCAGCTTGCCTGAGGGCACCGGCGGAACGTACGGCCCACCCCGGAGGCTCAGGCACCCAGGGTGTCTAAGATGCGGAGCAATGCACGTCACGGCCACGCACGTTCGCTCTTGCCCGTAGCACCGCGACCGCTGAACCGCCGTTGACACAGAAGACAGTCCGCATCCTCGGCACCCACGGCGTGCCTGCCGCCTACGGCGGCTTCGAGACGGCCGCCGAGAACGTCGGCCTGCTTCCTGGTCGCGACCACGGCTGGCGGGTCGTCGTGTACTGCCAGGTCGACGGGCGCGGGCCGATCACCGAGGACATGTGGCACGGCATCGAGCGGGTCATCATCCCGATCGACCCGAGAGGCTGGCTGGGCACGTCGCAGTTCGACTGGTCTCGATCCGGCACGCCGTCCGGCACGCGCGACGTCTGCCTGACGTTCGGCTACAACACCGCGGTCTTCAACATCGCTGCAGCGGCTGCGAGGCATCCCGAACGTCGATCAACATGGACGGGATCGAGTGGTCGCGGTCGCGCTGGGGGCTCGCTCGAGCAGGCGATCCTGTACGTCAACGAGCGCATCGCCTGCTTCGTCGGCAACCACCTCATCGCCGACCACCCGGAGATCGAGACGCTACCTGCGGACGCGGGCGCCCGCGCCGCAAGATCACGACGATCACGTACGGCGCCGCACGCCGTCGACGACGCGCCGACCGGACTCCGGTCGCCGTACGCGGCTCGAGCCCGGCGCGGTACCTGACGCTGATCTGCCGGCCGATCCCGGAGAACTCGATCCTCGAGCTCGTCGCAGGGCTTCTCGCGCCCGCCGCGAGGCGTCAAGCTGGCGGTGCTCGGCGACCTACACGCCGGACGACGATCCGTACCACCGGGCGGTCGTCGACGCGGCGAGCGACGAGGTCGTCTTCCTCGGGGCCGATCTACGACCCGACACGCGTCCAGGCGCTGCGCTTCCACTCGCCGCGCTACCTCCACGGGCACACCGTCGGCGGCACCAACCCGTCGCTCGTCGAGGCGATGGCCGCGGGCAACCCGGTGATCGCCCACGACAACGCGTACAACCGCTGGGTCGCCCGGGACGGCGCCGTCGTACTTCACGACGGCGCGACGACGTCGACGCGCTGCATCGACCGAGCTGCTCGACGATCCGAGCCGCGCCGGCCGAGATGGCGGCGGCGCAGCCGCGCGCGGCACGCGGAGGAGTTCACCTGGGAGCACGTCGCCGGGCAGTACGAGGAGCTGCTGCTCGACGCTTCCTCGCCGGATCGCACCGCGGACGGAGCTCGACGCGAGTCGCCGAGGAGGAGATGCACGTGATCAGAGTCGGCGTCGTCGGCCTCGGCAAGATGGGCCTGTCCCACCTGTCGATGATCAGCGCCCATCCGGATGTCGACGGTCGTCGCCGTCTGCGACTCGACCGGCTACGTGCTCGACGTGCTCGGCAAGTACACCGGGCTGCCGACATTCACCGACTACGACGCAGATGCTCGACGCAGGTCGAGCTCGACGCGGTCGTCATCGCCACGCCGTCGACGCCTGCACGCCGACATGGTGCGCGCGGCGCTCGAGCGCGGGCATCCACGTCTTCTGCGAGAAGCCGTTCTGCCTCGACCCGGCCGAGTCGGCGAGCTCGCCGCGCTCGCCGACGAGCGGGGCCTGGTGACCCAGGTCGGCTACCACAACCGCTTCGTCGGCGCGTTCGCCGAGGTCAAGCGGCTGCTCGACCGGGGCGATCGGCGCGGTCACCCACGTCGCTCGCCGAGGCGTACGGGCCGGTCGTGCTCAAGCGCAGGGCCGCACCTGGCGCAGCAAGCGCGACGAGGGCGGCGGCTGCCTGTACGACTACGCCGCCCACCCGCTCGACCTCCTGAACTGGTACTTCGGCGAGCCCGACCGGCGTCGGCGGCACGGTGCTCGGCAGGTCTTCTCGCGCGAGACCGAGGACGAGGTCTTCACGCACCCTGTACTACCCGACGGCGCGACCGCCCAGCTCTCGGTGAACTGGTCCGACGAGTCGCAGCGCAAGATGACGACCAAGCTCACGATCTGGGGCACGAACGGCCGGATCTACGCCGACCGCCAGGAGTGCCAGGTCTACCTGCGCGACACGCGCCGACATCCCGCGGGCTACCAGACGGGCTGGAACGTCCGGTACACGACCGAGCTGACCGAGCCGGTCTGGTTCTACCTGCGTGGTGAGGAGTACAGCGCGCAGCTCGACGCACTTCGTCCAGCGGATCGCGGAGGCGCGCGAACCGTCGAGCGGCGATCAACGACCTTCGCGAGCGCTGCCGTCGACCGACCGGCGTGGTCGCGATGATGCGTCGCGGACGCCGCCGACCGAGGTCCCGACCACGCTCGGCGCCGCGTCGACCGCGCGTCGCCGTCGGCGACGACGCAGGCCGTGGTCGCGACGCGGCTCGCGCCGTGCGCGGTCGCTCGAGCGGCGCCGCGACTCGAGCCGAACTGGACGAGCAGGCGCGACGATGGACCGCCTGCTGTTCGGCGACAACCAGTTCTTCGGCGTCAACCACATGTCCGAGGAGAAGGCCCGCGCCCAGGCGATGCGGTTCCAGGACCTCGGCGCGGTCATCGACGTGCTCGACACCGCCTACGACGAGGGCATCCGCACCTTCATGTGCACCACGCACGACCGCATCGCCGAGGTCGCCGACCACGTCCGCGCGAACCCGGAGCGCTACGCGGACTTCACCTTCTATCCCGTGCATGCCGTACGCCCACAAGTACGCCAACGCGGTGACCGAGGACGGGATGCTCGGCGCGGTGCGGCGGTTCCTGCCGGACGAGGGCTTGCTCGACGCCGCGATGCGCGGCGGCCGGTCGCTGGCCAAGAAGGACATCGAGGGCATCACCACGCTGCTGATCGACGCCGAGATGAAGATGTTCCGAGGGCCTCGCGACGCCGGTGATCTTCCTGCAGAACGTCGTCGTCGACCTGCTGCTCGGGCCTGGGCTTCGACGACGCCTTCCGCGATCTTCGCCGACCACGTCCGGAGCGCGCTACGGCGCCGAGCCCGGCTTCATCACGATGAACCTGCCCGAGCTGCTCGACGCGCTCGACGAGGTCGGCGTCGAGAACCCGATCGTCTGCTCCAACATCAACAAGATCGGCTTCCGGATGTGCGGCGGCATCGACGCCTACCAGCGACGCGCTCGAGCGAGCGGCAGTTCCGGGCCATCGCCATGTCGGTGTTCGCCTCGGGCGCGATCCCGCCGCGCGAGGCGATCGAGTGGGTGTGCGCGCAGCCGAACATCGAGTCGATCGTCTTCGGCGCCTCGAGCCGGCGAACATCCGGCAACACGCGGGAACTGGTCGCCGAGCACTGGGAGCTGTGACCCACGCCGGCTGAAGCCCGCCTCGTGGACGGCGCAGGACGGCAACGCGTCGGCGACGCTGGCCTAGGGAAGGATCAATGACGGCCTCTAGCCGCAACTATCAGCTGTTCAACCCTCTGCCCACGGCACTCGCTCATTACGAGTATGAGTGCACCGCCACGCTTACCAGGCTGGGGTATTCCTCGGGCTCGATTGCGCCTTCGACGCCGGCGGACGAGAAGGACGCCTCGCGGCTTGCGCGTGCCGGATCGCATCTCCGAGCCGTCCTGTCAGCACGCAGACAGCATCGTGACTGCATCGTGCTGTGGCCGACGTTCGGGTGGGTTGAGCCGTTGCTGTGGGCAGGAAGCAAGGGCGCAGTGCGCGTCATCGTGCACGACCCCATCGCGATCCGCCACCAGTACGGTCACGGGCCGGTTCTCCGCCGAGTCGGGAAGCTCGCTATGGATCGAAGTCGCCTCGTGCTCGTGTGCCACACAGATGAAGCGGCCGCCGCGGCAAAGGCGAGTCTCGGGCTGGCTGCGTTGCCGAGTGTGATGCTGCACCCGATCGCCGACCACAGGCCAGCCGTGACCCGAGGGTATCGCGAGGGCGTGGTTCTGGTCGCAGGGGAGTTCAAGCCGACGCGCGACGTGCAGCTGCTCGAGCGTCTCGGCCCGAAGCTGCGGGACGCCGGTTTTCGTCCGACGATCCGAGGGCGGGGCTGGCCGACGATCCCCGGATGGGACGTTGTGTCCGAGTTCGTGACCGAAGAGCAATTCGAGGCGGCGCTTCAGGGCGCGGACGCCCTGCTGGTGCCCTATACGCGTTACTGGCAGAGTGGCGTCGCCATCCGCGCCCTCGAGCTGGGTGTTCCGACAGTCGGGCTCAGAACTTCCTTTTTGGAGCTGCTCCTGGGCGACGATTACCCTGCGCTCGTCCCGCCGCCGGGCACGGCAGACGAGTGGTTCGACACCATCACCACGACCGCGTCCTCGCCGCCCGATATGAAACAGCGCCGCGACGACTATCAGCGCATCGCTGATGAGACGTGGCGGGCGACGCTTGGCGGATTCGGCGACGCGAAATCTTGAACCGACGTTGACCCCTGACGAGCACGATGCCGCCCGTGCCCACCACAACGCCTGCCCAGCCGGCAACCACGATCGCGGAAGAGCCGTTGCGACCGGTCGGCGCTGACCCCGTCGCGTAGACCGTCAGCGCGGTCCGCGCAAGCTGTCGCGCTGCGGCGCGCCCATCGTGACTACCATCGGGAGCGGCTCCCCGGAAGTCGCCGGGGGCACGTGGCCCGGCTCCTCGACGCGTTCCAGCCATGCCTCGCGCCAGTAAGGGAAGATCTCCCGCGGGCAGAACCAACGCCCCATGCTGCATTCGCCCGAGCACACACTGCCCTCGAGCATGATCGCGTCTCTGCGGATGTGGATCAGTCGGCCGCTCGTCTCGTCAATGATCCGGCTGACCCGGGCCTTCACGCGGAGCGTCTGGCCGCAGTAGCGGAGCATTTCGCGGTCGAACGAGAGCCCGTGGTTGTGGCCCTTGTCATCGAGCGTGCGCTGGATCTCCTCGGGCGAGCGGACCCGGACATATTCGCCCGCCTGCAGGTCGAGCGGCTCGGCCTCCGGGGCCTTCGCCTCTGGGCCGCGTAGCGGGAGCTGCTTCATGAAGCCCAGCCGGAACGCCACCTCCATCACGAGCGTCCGCACCATGAGCCAGATGAACTGCAGGCGGTCGTGATTGCCGTTGCGGAACTCGCGCCAGTACTGGCCAGGGTCCTTGAACACGCGCAGGTGCGAGGTGGCCTTGAGCGACTCGGTGTTCTGGCAGCGCCAGCGCTCCTCTCCGTCGCGCACAGTGTGCGTGCCCTCCGCGAGGGCCGCTTCGAGCTCCGCGGACGGCTCCTGGGGTACGGCGGGCGAATCCGTGTTCCCCTCCACGCGGCGCAGCCAGTCCTCCTTCCAGTACAGCCTGCAGCCCGCCTGGCAACCGCCGTGGGCCGATCCGTCACAGCGCAGATCGTCCAGATATACGGTCGAACCCATCCGAAGGCTGCCGGTGCTGCCGGTGGCCGTGACGGTGTCGCAGATCTTGTCGACTCGCCGCGACACCGTGTAGCGCCGACCCGTGTGGCGGAGCATCTCCGGCATGAATGGCATGTTCTCGAGCGCGTCGCCGCCGTCGAGCGTGGAGAGGATCTCGGCGGGAGACTTGACCTCGACGACGTCGCCTGGCCGCAAGGGCCGTTCACGCCCAGAATTCACAGAGCTCACTGAAATCTCCTGTTGGGGCAGTCGGGAGAGGATCCAAGCACACCATTAACGGGCCCGGAGACCGACTACTTGCTCGATCGACAGGTCTCGCCGTGCAGCCAGCAGCTACGCACGCAGGCTCCACCTGCGGACCGACCTGGCGGCTGCCTTTGGGTAGGTCACGACATACCGTGCCTGCGCCGGGATCGGTGCTGATTTCGGCCGTGCTGCAATCGCCTAGCGGACGAGGCGTTGGCCATCGCGTCCGAGTCGGGCTCGGGGAAGAGCTGGACCAGCTCGTCGCCGCCCAGCGGACGGTCGTCAAACTCGGACCATTCCTCTGGGTGTAGAGCGGAAAGGTCGCGGGAACGCCCCCCCTCGGGAGACCACGCCGCCTCGTCCGCCGCCAGCGGGGACGCCGCCGAGCCTCGGGATCGCTCCACCCGACGGGTGGTCAATGCATCCCCCACGGACACGACCAAGAACAGGAAGACGGTCCCAAGCCCGAGCACTCCGACCAGTGCTCTCAACTGGCCGGATGCTTGTAGCTCTGCGCGCGTAGGGGTATCCACCTTGTTCGTCGTGATCTGGTACTCGGGGTCGACTCCCTCTGCCTGCTGCATAAGCTGAAGCTGGCGGCTGACCGCGTTGCCGACGAGCTTGGCGGACCTGATGGCAACCTCGGGAGTCGAACCCTGGGCGGTGATCCTTACAATCGGAAGGGGCTTAGCGGTCCCGGACTCCGCGGCGGGCTTCACCGTGTACCGAGGATCCGCGCCCACGTCGCGCAGCGCCCGCCGCGTCGACTCGTTGGCCGTGCTACTCGCCAGCACTTCGACCATGACCGCTTGGTCGCTGAAGCGGGCATACGGGTTTTCGGCGTTGATACCGGCTAGGGCCGGGTCGCCTGCAATTTCCTCCGCCGTCGGCGGCTCGGGCGGGTAGGCCAGGATGTAGCTCGACGACGCCTCGTACACCGGGTCCTTGACCTGGACGACGTAGACCGCACCGCAGAGGGTCAACAGGACGACGGGGAGCGTCAGGAACTTGTAACGCCAGATCTTTCGTGAAATTGATAGCAGGTCCATGTCAGCCTCCGGTCGGCAGGTCGGGTCGGGTGGTCGAGGCCGGCTGACCGGCCCCGGGGTAAGCGGCAGCCGGTCCGCGACGGGAGCCGGGTGCCGCCGGCGCTCTCGCGACGGTGGCGAGTCGCCACGAAGCCCCGATCAAGCCGATCACCAGGGCGTAGACGTTGGAGAACATCGGAAACGAGAGTGAGTCGAATGTCAGGGAGCAGACGCCCGCGGAGAGCGCGGCGCCCGCGAGCGCCGCGCACAGGATTCGCAGCTCGGCGTCGGTTGTACGCCGCCTGGCGACGAGGGCGGAGATCAGCGGCACCACAAAATAGGCGGTCAGCGCGACGACTCCAACTAGCCCGAGCTCGATTGCGGTCTTCAGGAACTGGTTATCGAGGATGTTGATGAGGTTTTCGGGCACGTAGGTCCCACCGCCGTGGCCGAACCAGGGCGCCTGAGACACGAGCCGCTCGGCCACTGGATAGTCATAGACCCGCGCCCACACAGAGCCGTCGCTGGTGCCCGCTTCGAAGAACCTGGTGAGGGTGCTGATTACCCCGGGCGCCGCCATGAAGACTCCGGCCACGCCGAGCGGCGCAATGCACAGGGCGACCAGCCGCTGCCGCGCGGGCATCAGAACGATCAACACTGAGAGCGCGAGTCCCGCGGAGATAATCGCTGACCGCGATACCGATGTCGGTATAGCTAGCGCGATCAGCGCGACCGGAGTCCACCGTTTCCACGCGGTCCGTTCGGTGTCGTACAGGCCAAGGTAGACCGCGAGCGGCAGCAGCATCCCAGCCACCACCCCGAGCTCGATCGGGTGAATGGCCGTGCCGGCGGCGCGATTCAGCGCCGCCCGCTGTTGAATCCCATCCCATTCCCAGTTGATCGAGAACCCCGGCAGTTCACGTAGCGCAGGCGCGATGTCGAGGCTCATCCAAAACTGCAGCGCGGCGACGATCCCGCAGAACGCGCCTCCCCAGGTCAGCGCGCGCAGCACTCTGCGCACGTCGTGCAACGACGTGAGGCACTCAGCGGCGACCAGCGCTACCCCGCTGATCACCGCGAGCTGCATCACCGTGCGGTCCGCGGCCGCCGCTTGGATCGCCGTTAGTGCCGAGCGGTCCATCACAACGTAGGAGACGAGGACGGAGATCCAGAACACGCTGAGCACGCCCCTGATCGGATGTGGGTGTCGCGCCGGATCGTGGAGCCCGAGCAGGGTCGCGGCCATGAAGGCGGCGAACGCGAACCAGCCGACCAGAGCGGCGGCGTAGCCCTCGGCGCCGATTGCCTCGATAACCGTGTCCGATGGAATCACCATCACGGCCAGCGCGAACAGCTGCAGGATTGGCACCGCGTGCGAGCGCGAGGGCATCCAACGTATCCCGTCGATGCTCCGGCCGGCCCGAGAGACGGAGGCCTGCATGTCAACCCGCCATTGAGCGCACCGGGGCTGCGGAGTGGCGGCATGCCGGCGGCGCGGCGTCTGCGACGCAACGTGCGGTCAGGGAGTCGGTCCGGGATACCGGCAGTCGTTCCACGCGTAATCAACGGCGGCAGGACGCCGGTCCTTTTACGCTTGCAGGGCTGAACCAGAGCCATGCCATCTCCCTGGTCAGAGGCGACGTCGACCGGGCCTTGATTCCTACCGCTCGAAGCTCGACTGACTACCGGCGCTATGAGCTCGGAAGCGCGCCCTCAGGTCCAGCAGGTGGGCGTGCAGCCTCGGAGACGCTCGATGGATCGTGTCTGAGAACCGCTGCCGGGTGCAACGCATGACCTCGCGGGCCCAGAAGCGTGCCGCGGGACGCGTGCACCGACGCAGTTGCGCGTCCGTCAAGTTCGCCGAGCGCGCGAGCGCGTAGAGGTCACGAGACAGTCGTGCGGGTCCCGTCTTCAGCCGCTCCGCCCGGACGGGATCCAGGCGCCGCCTGTATGCGGCCCGGTCTCTGCCGACCGGGTAGCTGCTCGTGCGGTGGGCGAGCAGCTCGTCGATGTGGACGATCGGGCCAAGCAGCGCCAGCTCGGTGGTCAACAACCAGTCGGCGTGCTCATTCGGACGGAGGCGGCCCGATCGCACGAGCGTCTCGCGACGATAGATCCCGTACATCGGATCGTGCTTGGCATCGCCGGCGTGGAAGAACCAGAGCATGCGCTCGAAGCGCTGGGCGGGATCGGGCGAGCTTGGGAACTCTCCCTGGTACCGCTCATGGCGCGGCGCAGGCGTGTGAATCGTGAACCCCGAGGTGACCCCGATCGCGTCCGGGTGGCGCTCGAGCGCCTGCACGGCGACCGAGAGCGCGTAGGGCTCAAGCCAGTCGTCGGAGCTGATCCAGCGGAAGAGCGTTCCGCGCGACAACTCGAGCACGCGGTTCATGTTCTCGTGCACTCCGATGTTGACGGGGTTGACCGCGACCGTCACTCGAGCGTCCTGGCGAGCGTAGTCCTCGAGCGTCTCGAGCGTCCCGTCGTCTGAGGCGTTGTCGCAGATCACGAGCTCCAGGTCGGTGAAGTCCTGGCCGAGCACCGACTCGATGCAGCGCCTGACGCGCTGCGGGTCGTTGCGTACGGCCAGACCGACCGAGATAGTGGGCGGGGTGTCGGCTGGGTCCATCCGGGGTCAGGATTGCAGGGCGGGCCGTCGGCGGGCGTTGATCAGGTTCGTCAGGCGGCTCCTGCCAAGTTCGACGACTCGCCTGCTGATCTGCGGAGCCAGCCACCACAGGGCGATCACGTAAACGGTCGACCCCGAGGCCGATCGTCGCCGCGACCCGCCCAATCATGCCGACGCCGATCGCGTCGAGCACCGAGCGTCCGAGCAGGCAGGCGGCAGCCATCACGAGTGATGCGGCGACGATGCCCACCAGACGTGCGGCCAGGGTTCTCGGCGAGAGCCGCATGTGCGAAAGGACGATGACGAACATCGGAATCTCGACCGCGATCAGCTGGCAGGCCACGAAGCAGGCGGCGACGCCCTCGATCCCCCAGTTGACGCCGATCACGACTCCAACCGGTGTCAGGCAGAGGGACGCGAGCTGAGTCCAGAGGGTCACCTCCGGGCGACCGACCGCATCCATGTACACGCTGCCCCAGGACTGAAGGCCGCGGATGAGCACGTAGACGCACAGAATCTGCAAGACGCCGACCGAGACCTCCCAGTGCGACCCGAACAAGACCGGGATGAGATCAGGGCTGACGATCATGAGCCCAAGCAGGAGCGGCAGCAGCACGGCAGCGAGGTATCCGATGCTGTCGAGCCAGAGAGCGGACATGCGCTGGGGCTCGTCCCGGAGACGTGAGAAGGCCGAAAAGAGGACCTCTGAGGTAGGGATCACGATCAGGCGACATTGGCAGGATGACCATGCTCATCGCGAACGTCCAGGCTCCGAGGTCGGGGATGCCCGCGAGCCTTCCGATCAGCAGCGACAGGACGAGCAACTCGATCAATCGCGCCCAGCGACCGCCGGCGATTCGGATCGCGAACGAACCCAGCTCACGGAACACCGAGCCCGAGAAGTTCAGGGTAGGACGCCACCCGGCTCGCCACCAGAGCGCGGCGACCAGGGCCGCCATGTAGGCGATCTGCTGCAAGGCCAGGGCCCAGGGCCCCGCCCCGCTGGCCGCTGCGATGACTGCGACGACGGCTCCCGTAAGGAGCGCAAGCCAGATGCGCAGTTCGATGCTGCGGAACCTCATCTCGCGCATGAACACGGCTTGACTCGTTGAACCCAGGGAATAGATCGCAAACGTGAGAGCGCCGGCGACGACCATCTCAGCGACCTTCGGCTCGTCCATGAACTGTGCGATCGGATTCGCGGCGGCCACGATGACGGCGAAGAGTCCGAACCCGAATCCGACCGACGCCCAGAAGGCCGTCGAGCGGACCGTTCGCGGCGCCGCCTTGGCCTGCACGAGCGACGACCCAAAGCCCATATCGGCCACGGTCGGAGCGAACGTCGCGAGCGCGAAGGCGATCGCCGCCGCACCGTAGTCGGCAGGAGTCAAGAAACGCGCAAGGATCGCAACCGTCAGAAGACGCGTGACCTGTATTGCGATCTGGCCGACCAGCTTCCACGAGATTCCGATGCCGACCAGCTGCTCCATGTGGGCAGGAGCGCCGGGCTTCGGCTCGGACGCGGCCTTCGAGGCGCCTGGAACGGCGGTCACGATCTGGGGGGTCGACGACGCTGACGAGTTCGTCCCATGCCCGACAGAACGAATCTGCTCGGGACTTCTTCCAAACTACGGCCCCCGGAGCCCGCATCGCGGAACCGTTCTTCCAACTCGCGTCGCGCCCGCTCGCGCCCCGTGCACACGTCGTGGAGCCCGGTGCGCTCTAACCCGTCAACTCATCGGATACAGCAGCCGATGGCGCGGGAACCGTCCGCGACATGGTCGTCGAGCGACCTCGCCACGTGCCGTCCCGGCCTGCGACGCTACAGCGGCGACGAGCCCTCGTACGCGACCTTGTGCGGTGATGTCCCGTTGGCGTCTTCGTGGCGCTCGCCCCGCCGGAACGGGGCCTCAGACCTGCCGAGCAGCACGCTGAGCGCCAGCGCAGAAGCCGGCGCGCTGGAGGACCCAGTGGGGCCCCGGAAGCGCAGAGCCATGAGCCGCAGCAGATGGTGGACGACGAGGATCGCGTGATAGGCAGCGGCCCTGGTTCGGCTGAAGTGCTTCCGGGCGTACTGGAGCCGCGCATACGCCATTTGCGCCTCTCGCGGCGGGTGCACTCCCGCCTTGCCGGCGTGGTGAACGAACGTGATCTCCGGTTCCAGATTGGCCTTCCAGCCGGCGTCCTGAAGACGCTTGCAGAGGTCGGTCTCCTCGGAGAAGAGGAAGAATCGCTCGTCGAACCCGCCGACAGTTGAACGCCTCCCGCCGGACGGCGAGCACCGCTCCCATGGTCCAGTCGAACTGCCCATGCTGCGAGTAGCGCTCCGGGTCCAGGACGCGGTCGCCGAGCCGCTTGCCGCGCCCGGGCCACTTCTCGTTCGCAAACGCCTGGGCCAGCGCGCTTCGTACGGAGGGGAATCTGTACAGCGACGGGTATAGTCGGCGGTCACTCGTGACCTGGCGCACGGCAAGAAGACCCACGTCGGGCCGGTCGCGCAGTGCCTTCACGAGTGCCTCCAGCGTCCCCTCCACGAGCTCCGTGTCGGGGTTCAGGAACAGCAGGAAATCCGCCGCCGAGCCGCGGGCGCCCGCGTTGTTCGCCGCGGCGAACCCCCTGTTCTCCGTGTAGAGCAGGCGGCGATTAGGGCTCTCGGGCAGCGAGACGGGGGATCCGCCGTTCTCCACGATGGTTGCCCGATACGCGCATGCGCCGGTCGCGGCCTCGAGCGAGTTCAGGCACGGCTCAAGCCACCGCTCGTCGCAATGAGACACGATGACCACTTCCAAATCCACCATCCGCATGAACGAGCGGCAGTAGCCGGGTCTTCCGCTCCGCGCTGACGCTCGCGCCGCTCGGGCCCGCCCGGCAGGACGAGTTTTCGTAGGAGTACGGGGAAAGAAAGGGCTGCCGGAACGTTCATTTCTGGAATGGCTGCAGTCACGACGGCTTCCACACGATCCAGACGTCCTACGACAGCCGTCGTGGTCTGCTCGTCTTTCACTGGATTTGCGAGCAATGCGGCGCGCAGCTAAGCGAGGCAAGGCGGGAGCGGTACCGGCCCTCTTTCGACCGGCGTGGCAACGAGTCCGCCCTGGTCCATCGAACCGTTCCCGGCTGACGGGGCGGCTAGGCCCGCTCGAAGACGCTCACTCCTTCCCGGTCGACTTCTCGCACGCGCCGCTCGTTCCTCAGCAGGTCGACGTGGCCCAGCACCTCGGAGAGCGTCAGGTAGGCCTGAGTGACGGCGATGTTGCCCCATAGCGCCTGAGCGACTGGTAAGCGCTGCGCGGCCGCTCCTGGATCAGCCGCAGGATCTTGTCTGCGCGACGGCGGTGGAGAACAAAGCGCTGATCGATCAACTGGCGGTGGTCGGTGATCGGGTCGCCGTGGCCGGGGAGAACCAGGTCAACGTCCATCTCGCGGGTTGCGGCGAGAGACTCGAGGTATTGGATAAGCGCCTGGGGGCGCCCGGAGGAGCCGTCTCGCGGCCGCGTAATAAGGGGGTTGGACGAGATGTGCCCCAACAGGTGGTCAGCGGCGATGAGGATCCGCCTGTCGCGATCGTGGAAGACAGTGTCCGTGGGAGAGTGTCCGGGGCGGTGATGGACGTGCAGCGCGCGGTCACGTAGGGCGACGACCTCGCCTCGCGTAGCGGTCGCGTGACCTCGGCCCGGGCGCCCCAGGCGCGGAAGGCCTGAGATACCGACTGCAGCGCCGCCACCACGTCCGCTGGGATCCCGTGACGCAGCATGATCTCGCGCGCGAAGTCGTCGTCGGCCTGGGCTTCGGTCGAGAAGTTCTCGACGAATGGGACGGCTGCATCGATCGCCGCGACCGCTGCGCCGGAGCGCGCCGCCACGAGCGAGACGAGCCCGAGGTGGTCGATGTGCTGGTGCGTCAGCAGCACCAGCTCGATGTCCTCGAGTGCGTGGCCGAGTTCCGCGATCCCGCGCTGCAGCTCGTCGAAGGATGTGCCGGAGTTCGGCCCGGCATCGACCAGCGTGAGCGGTTCGTCCTCGATCAGGTAGACGTTTACGCGGCCGACGGCGAACGGCGTCGGAATGGCGAGTCGATGGATCCCGGCGTCGCTCGCGGGTGCGAAGGGATCATCATCGATCACTGGCGGGGACCCTAGCGGGGCCCCGGAGATCCCTACTGCCGGCGCTGGCTGCGGCGACGTTAAGTCGTGCGTTCGGCAGGTGGAGGATCGTCAGCGTGAGCCTCAGCCGGTGGCGGATCGTCAGCGCGAGCCTCAGCCGGTGGCGGTTCGGTCAGCACGAGCTCCCACTCGAGCGAGGCCTCTCCCTCTGGCTGATCAGACCCGTTCGTCGCCGAGTCAAGTGCCTGTGGCCCCGGTGCCGGGGGCGCGATCAGCGGTCGGAGCAAGCTGGCCACGCTCACGGCGACTGCAGCCGTTCCGAGGCGGTCGAGCGCCTCGCCGGCGCGCGCCCGGACCTCGTACTCCGTATCTCGGGTGGCGGCCAGAAGGGGTTCCGCCGCAGCCGGGTCCCGCAATTCGCCGAGAGCTGCGCAGCTCTCGCTCCGAACGCGGGGATCGGGGTGTCCGAGGGCCGCCACGAGCGGCCCGAACGCTCTCGTGTCCTTCATTCTGCCGAGCAGAGTGGCCGCGCGGTAGGACGCGGCCCCGTTCTCGAGCTCGCCGACCAGCACGTCGAGGCTCGCCGGTGCAAGCTCTTCCAGCAGCTCCTCAGCCCGGAACGCGACCGCAGACCGCTCGTGCCCGAGGCCCGCAACCGCCAGTTCGATCACGGCCTTCTCTGACTCCGGAGTTCCCTCTTCGTCGATGAGAGTGGCTACCAGGTCCGTGTCGGTCTTGCCCAGCGCAAGCTCGTCGTCGCGATTCATTAGAGCTGCCGCCAGCGTGGCGCTGCTGCCCGGCTCGCGAAGCGCTACCAGTGCGCGTACGGCCATCGACCGTGCCCGGCCCTCGTGTGTGGGCAGTCTCGTCACCGCGATCGTCAGCGGGCCGGACTCGCCGAGCCGGTAGAGCGTCATCACCGCGGCGCATCTCACACGATCGACCTGATCGGTCAATGCCTCGGTCAGCAGGCTGACGATGACTTCCCGGTCCCCATTCTGGGACGCGTCAGCGAGCGCCAGGACGGCCTCCTCGCGGATTGGCGCTCCAGCGTCCACCGGGACGCCGTCGCCATCGGGGAAGACATCGCAGTACTGCGCAGCCTCGACCAAGCCGTCAACCTTGCCGGCTTTGGCCAGTGACTTCACGTTCGGCTTCCGCCTTCGGAAGATGCCCATCAAGTCTTTATCGGTCGGAAGTCTGCATTCCTTACTCCTACAAATGAACGGAACGCGCAACGCATCGCTTGCGCGCCGCCGCTGTGCCAAAGCGCAGCCGGATTCGTCACGTCGGCTCGTGGTGTTAACCCGTGCACAAGCTGGGCCGCCACTCGTCCGTTCTTCATACGGACGTGGTCCACGGGTTCTTCCAGAGCACTGGTCATCGTCTGGCCGGTTGCACTCCCAGTGGCGGGAGCAGAGCCGGTCAACACTTCAAGACGGTCGCCTACTACTGCACACCTAGGGGGCGCTGACATGCCCAGCCCATCGATCCGAGCGTGGTTTTTGGCCGGTGCGACCGCGTGCGTGCTTGCACTCGTTGGGGTTTTCGCCCTTACGCGCTCGGGTAGCGAGCCAGGCCGCCGTGTGGTCGGTCCCGTCGGAATCCAACCCGCGGCGCACGTCGAGACGACCGACGTCCCGGGCCTCGGTCGAGCTCACGACCTGCCTGAGCTCGGCCGCGAACCTCCGGTACGTGTTGTCGTTAGACCGCGGCCGCGGAAGCCGGTCCCGCCGGCCGAACCTCCGGCAACTGTCGACCCGACGCCTCCCGTGCCGTCCGTCCCAGTACCGGCCCCACCGCCACCGCCGCCACCGCCGACGCCTCCCGCACCGAGCCAGCCGGTCGCCGAACCTTCACCGCCCCCTCCCGCAACTCCCGCACCAGACCCGCCCCCGACGTTCTTCGACGACTCGGGATGAGGGTCTCCGAACGATCGCAGACAAGAGGCTCATTCTGGCGGCCGAGACTCGGACGTCGATCAGTCACCCTCATCTGATTCCGGCACGCGTCGTCCGAGACGACCGCGGGCGCGTGCGGATTCTGCTGCAGCGCCAACCGGTGCCGACACTCAGCGAGGTTCTCGCGTCGGGTCCCGCTCGATGTCCGGACCTCCCTCCGGCTTCTCTTTGGCGTCGCGACCGCGGTGGACGCCCTCAGCAAAGCCGGTCTCGTAGCCCGCGACCTGACAGCCGGACCGCATCCTTGTCTGTCCGCGCCGGGGAGGGATCCTCGCCGATCCGGGCATCCCCCTCGAGCTTCTGCCCCGCGACTCCGGCCCGGACGATCCCGATTCGCCGTTTCGCTCGCCGGAGGAGCAGGCCGGCTTGCCGATCGACGGGCGGAGCAACGTCTACTCCCTGGCCGCGGTGTTCCTGGCCACGATGACCGCGCCCGACGGGAGAGCGCCTCGCCCTGCCGGCGCCGGCCAAGGCTGTGGTTGGGCGAGCGATGGCGATCGAGCCGGAGCGGCGCTATGCCAGCCCTCCCGAATTCATCGTCACCCTGGCTTCCGCGTTCGGCTTCCCGCAGCGAGCCGGCAACGGCGGGAAGCGATCTCGGCGGCGACGCCGAAGGGCGAGGCTGCACGCCGTGACCGAGCGTCCGAGCGTCCCCGAGCCCCCAGCCGAGTGCGCAGACCGTCGCGTCGCCGCGGCGGGTAACGCGGCGCCAGAGCCCGCCCGGGCCGAGTCCGGGTCCCACGAGACCCGACCGCGACGGCTCTCCTGATCAGAACGGGTCTCGGGCCTGCCCGTGGACCAAGCCGTGCCGCCTCCGAGCCGAGCCAAGGCGCGCACCGGCAAGACGGCCGCGGTCCGAGACCGGCCCGTCACACCCGAGTCCCGGCCACGGTCAGGTCTCGCCCCGAACGGAGCGAGGCTCTGCCGGAGGAGGGACCCGACCCTTCCGGCCTCGCTTGCGGCTACCCACCGCGCCTCGCCTGTCCGCGCCCACCCTGCCTCGGCTGCGAGCACCGTCTTTGCCTCGGCTGTCCGTGCCTGTCCTTGCCTCGGCTGCGAGCACCGTCTCTGCCCCGGCTGCGAGCCCCGTCAGCTGCCCAGGTTGCGCGCGACGGCTGATGCCTCGCTGTCAGCGCGCCCACTCTTCCTCGATTGCGTGCGCCCGCCTTGCGCGCTTGCAGGCACCCGCCGCCTCGGCGCCGCGGCGATCCCCTTCGCACTCGCGGTGGTCGGCTTCTTCATAGCCGCCATGCTGCTCGGCAGGAATGCAAAGGATGAGCCACAGCCGGCGCTGATCGAACGCTCCTCCTTCACCGTCCAGCTCCCGGCAGGGTGGGGAGAGACGAAGGTGGTCCAGGCGGGCGGGATCGAGCTGTCCGCTCCGGTCGCCGCCGCGCCGCTCGGCGAGGGCGGCGCGGGGCTGGTGGTTGCCCGGGTGCCGGACATCGTGACGCTCGACCGGCGCTTCCGAGGCGAGCTCGGCAGCCCAGGGCAGGCGCACCGAGGTCCGGCTCGGTCGCCTCGAGGCTTGGCGCTACGCCGGCCTGCGCGCAAAGCGGGGCGTCGTCGCCACCGCGCTACCTGGCGCCGACGACCGGGGATCCGCTGCTCTTCATCTGCCACGCCCCGCGCTCTGACGCCCGCGCGAGGCTGGCGGAGTGCGAGGACATCGCGTCCAGGGTCGCCCTGCGGGGTGAACGGCCGGCGTCGCTCGCTGCCGTGACCCGCCACGGGGAGCAACTCGTGTCGGTGATGGCGAGCCTGCGTCGCGAGCGGCTTCGCGAGCGCCGCCGGCTGGCCGGGGTCGAGCTCGCCGCGGACCAGGCGCGAGGCCGCCCGTGAGCTCGAGCGCACCTACAAGGAGGCCGCGGCCCGCCTGGCGCAGGGTGAGCCGCCCGCCGGTACCACCGACCTCGACGACCTCGTGGGATCCCTTCAACTCACCGCGAGCGCATACGGCCGGCTGGCGGACGCCGCCGCCGACGCCGACGAGGCCGGCTACCGCGCGGCGAGCGAGGCAGTTCTCGAGGGTGAGGAAGCGGTCCGGCGTGATGCGGCCGATCCCGAGGCCGCCTGACCGGCGGCACTCCGTGACCTAGCCGTCAGGGGATCGCCGCGGCGCCGCCGCGCTGCCGCGAGCAGCGGTCTAAGAGCGACGGCCCAGCACCGGCCAGCGCCGCCATGAGGACGAGTGCGGCGATCATCGAGCTGCCCGCTCTTTCTGCGTCCAGAGCCAGAGGGGTGCTGAACCCGCTGGGCCGCTCGCGCTCCCGCGGCGCGCCTCTGGACGAGCGTTCCTTCAGCCCGCTGATCGCCTCCTGCTGCGGGCCGGAATCGGCCGGGGCCGCACGGAGCGCGCGTCCGATCG
This sequence comes from uncultured Thermoleophilaceae bacterium, assembly GCA_963757815.1. Lineage (GTDB taxonomy): Bacteria > Actinomycetota > Thermoleophilia > Solirubrobacterales > Thermoleophilaceae > JACVRW01. The sequence goes on from CAVWSN010000035.1 coordinate 108,269, forward strand.
AGCCCGGACCGGATGCGAGCGTAGCCGGGCGGCGCCGAAGCACCTCCGGCGCCATCCACCTGTCCTGAAGTTGGTGCCGAGGACTCCCTTGCCGCCGCGCAGCCTTGCCGCCGCCCGTGCGGAGTGCCGGGCTGGGCCGGGCGGCGTGCCTGGCGGGCCGAGACGGGCGGCGGTTTCGGAGGGCTCTTGGCCAGGCACTTCCGCTCCTGTTGCCCTACCCGACGCCCCGGGCGCCACCGTGCCACTCGCCCCGGTCACCGAACGGTAGAGATCCACCGAGGGCGCGCGGAGGACGGGCGCCGCCGGGACGCGAGGCGTCGGAACGCTCGGCGGCGGAACCTCGGGAATGGACCCCGGGAATGTCGGCGCCGGGACGCTCGGCGCCGGAGCGGGCGAACCGGGACGGACGGCGCCGGGGCCGGCACGGCCGGCAGGGACCGAGCGGGGGCCTGCGACGGCGCAACCGGCGGCAGCGGTGCGGGGACTGGCGGCACCGGCGGCAGGCCGACGCCCGGCGCTCTGCTGCGCGGACGACGCGGCCGGTACTGCGGCCGCCAGCACGAAAGCAACGGCAACGGTCGACGCACCCTGCATGCGGACCAACCTCCCGAGTTAGGTGGGTGACCTTACCCGGACCGCAACGCGCTTGCGCCGGTCAACCGTCACGATCTCCACGTGAGGGTGATGCTCGTCTGCACGCTGGCCGCGGCGGCGGTCGCAGGCGGCCTCGCGCTGGGCAACGAGCGCGACTACCGGGCGCGCGCCTTCGTCATCCAGGTCCCTTCCGACCTCGGCGGCGACACGGGGGTCGAGCTCGCCCGGGACGAGCGTGTCCTGCGCCACGCGGTCGTGCTGTCCGGGGTCGGACAAACAACACCCGCCTGGCTCCGCCGCCACTCCACCGCCGAGCTCACCTCCCGGCTCGACCTCGCGTTCACGGTCGAGGCACCCGACGCCGAGACCGCCACGGCACTCGCGACCGGCTACGCCAAGGCCTTCCGGCGCGCGATCCCGGACGACCGCGGCCTGCCCGTGCGCGGCCGCGGAGCGGGGGAGGCCCAACCCGAGCTCGGCCCGCTCGGCTGGTCCGCCCTCGGCGGCCTGGCCGGGCTCGCGCTGGGCGCGGCTCTCGCCCTCATCCACAACGGCCTTCGGAACGGATCCGCGCGAGCACCTCGTCCCGCTTCTGGCCGTGTGCTCCTCCGACCTGACCGACTCAGGTTGAGCCGCAGCGGCGGCCGCGTGTAGCCGGGCGCGGCGGGCCGACCTGCCGAAGAGGCGCCGGATCGTCGCGGCGTGGATCTCGCTGCGGGATCGCGGTCAGGGCGCTGCCGAAGTCGCCGGGCCACTTACTTCGCGGGCATCCCCGACTGCGCGAAAAGTGCCGGGGGTGAGGACCGTTATCTGGTGAGGAGACCGGTTCCGCCCCCGATCGCCGGTCCTGACCGCCCTGACGCTCTCGGCAACACGCAGGCCGAACAGCAGGTCACCCGTCCACCGCCCAGAGGTCGAGGGTTGGCTGAAGAACTCGTAGCCAGCCGGACTCGAGGTGAGTCATGTCGCGCCAACGAGGGGCTGGATGCCTCCGATCAGGCGGTCGCCGTGAAGCCCTTGCCGCTGACCCGAAGAGGTCTTTCTGCTTACCCCCTCGATCTGCCTGTCGCTACCGCAAGTAGAACGACGTCCCCGACGTTGGGTAGAACAAATGTTGACCAGGCGCATCAGGCTGCTGCTCACGGCCTGCCTGCTGACTGTCGGCGCGGTGGTGTCACCGCTTGGAGCGAGAGCGTCGCCCTCGCGCGCCCCACCGCCGACTTCGATTGGGCGCCGAAGCCGGTGGTTGCCGGCACGCCGGTGACATTCACGTCCACTTCGACGCCGTTCCATGAGCCTTATACGCCCATCACGAGGGCTGAGTGGACGATTCAAGGTGCAGGGACCTTTACCGGCAACCAGGTAACCGTCACCGCCCCCGCGGCCGGCCCGTGGACGGTTCGGCTCCATGTCTGGGACCGCATCGGCGAAGACGGCGAGGTGACAAAGGTGATCAATGTCCAACCGGCCGCCGCCGCCTCCACCGCCGCCACCGCCACCGCCACCGCCGCCTCCGCCTCCACCGCCCGCGAATCAACCTCCCACTCCAGCCCTTGCGGTTCTTCCTGCGTCCCCGCTCGTCGGGGAGGAGGTGACCTTGTCTCCTACTCGGAGGACGCGGACGGCCGCATCAGCGAGCACGCCTGGGACCTGAACGGCGACGGAACGTTCGATGAGGTCGGAGCGCGTCGCTACGCGCAAGTTCTCAACGGCGGGCGACAGGCAGGTGACCCTGCGCGTCACGGACGACAAGGGCGCGTCCGCCACCGTGTCGCGCACGCTACAGGTGCGACAGCCGCTCGCCGCAAGCGCTCCCGCCCCTTCCCCGCCCAAAGCCGCTCCTCCACCGACACCGAGGCTGCTTAGCCCGTTCCCGGTCGTGCGGCTGATCGGCAGCATTGTGTCGGGAGAGACGATCGTTCGGATGCTGTTGGTTCGTGCGCCTGCCGGCGCGCTGGTCCTCGTCCGCTGCACGGGGCGCGAGCTGCCCAGTCAGCCGTGTGAAGAAGGTCGCGGGCAAGGCGCGTCTTCGGTTCCGGCGCCCTCGAGCGTCAGCTGGGCCCAGGCGTGGTCCTCGAGGTATTCGTCCGCCGTGGCGACCGGATCGGCAAGTACACCCGTTTCGAGATCCGGCAGAACCGCATTCCCCAAGCGAACCGATGCGTGTCTGCGGCCGGGCACGATCAAGAGGGTCGCGTGCCCGGCCCGTTGATCCTCCAGCGCGCTCGGCTGTCGCGCTGAGCGCGCGGCCAGCTGTCGGCCCATGCCTCTGCGCTGCGCGGCGCTTCTCGGCGCGCTGGCTCTGACGGTCTTCACCGACTCGGCGTGGGCCCAGACGGACCCGTGCGCAGCGCCGGCGAACGAGATCGTTGCCGAGAACTGCAGGCCTGGTGATCCGGCAAGCGAGTGGGATATCAACGGGGCCGGCGACTCGAGCATCCAGGGCTTCGCCACGGACATCAGCGTCGATCAGGGCCAAGCCGTCCAGTTCAAGGTGGACACTACGGCCGCCTACCGCGTCGACATCTACCGAATGGGTTGGTACGGCGGGGACGGGGCGCGGCTGGTAGCGACCGTCCCGTCCTCCGCAACGATTCCGCAGAGCCAGCCCGAATGTCTCACCGACGACGCGACCGGCCTGATCGAGTGCGGCAACTGGGCCGCCTCAGCATTCTGGAATGTGCCGGGCACCGCGGTCTCCGGGCATCTACTTCGCCCGGCTCGTGCGCGAGGACACGGGCGGCGCGAGCCACGTCCCCTTCATTGTCCGCGACGATGACGGTCGGTCCGATCTTCTCTTCCAGACCTCGGACACCACCTGGCAGGCCTACAACCGATACGGCGGCAACAGCCTCTACACGGGCTCGCCGGCGGGGCGGGCCTACAAGGTCAGCTACAACCGGCCGTTCACCACGCGCCAGTACGCCGCCGAGGACTGGGTCTTCAACGCCGAATACCCGATGGTCCGCTGGCTGGAGCGCAACGGCTACGACGTCTCGTACTTCACGGACGTCGACAGCGACCGTCTCGGCGCCGAGATCCGCGAGCACAGGGCCTTCCTGTCGGTAGGCCACGACGAGTACTGGTCGGGCGCCCAGCGCGCGAACGTCGAGGCGGCGCGCGACGCCGGAGTGAACCTGGCGTTCTTCAGCGGGAACGAGGTCTTCTGGAAGACGCGCTGGGAGAACGGGCACCGCACGCTCGTCTCGTACAAGGAGACCCACGCGAACGCCAAGATCGACCCCACTCCTGTCTGGACCGGCACCTGGCGCGACCCGCGGTTCAGTCCCCCGGCCGACGGCGGCCGGCCCGAGAACGCGCTCACGGGAACGATCTTCAGCGTCAACTCCGGCAACCGTGCCCTCCAGGTGCCGGCTGCCGAGGGCCGGCTCCGGCTCTGGCGCAACGCCGGCCTGCCGCCGACTGCGACGGCGACACTGGCGGCCGACACGGTCGGCTATGAGTGGGATGAGGACCTCGACAACGGTGCGCGGCCGCCGGGGCTGGTGCGCTTGTCCGCCACAACGGCTTCCGGTGTGGAGAAACTGCTCGACTTCGGCTCGACCTACGGAATTGGCACTGCCACGCACCGACTCACGCTGTACCGCGAAGCGAACGGCGGCGGTCCGGACGCGCTCGTGTTCGGCGCGGGAACGGTGCAGTGGTCCTGGGGGCTCGACGGCGAGCATGACAACGGCGGATCGACCCCAAGCGTCGCGATGCAGCAGGCCACGGTCAACCTGTTCGCGGACATGGTCCTCCAGCCGGCGACGCTGCAGGCCGGCCTGACGCCGGCGGGCGCTTCGACCGATACGACCCCGGCCAGCTCGGCGCCCAACACGCCGACCCGGATCGTCACCCCGGGCACTCCGGTGACCGTCAGCGGCACCGCCGCCGACACCGGAGGCGGGCGAGTCGGCGGCGTCGAGGTCTCCGTGGACGGCGGTATGACCTGGCACCCCGCCACGGGACTGGAGAGCTGGAGCTATACGTGGACGCCGACCGTCGGCGGCCATGTCACGGTCCGCAGCCGCGCTGTCGACGACAGCGGGAACCTCGAGGGCCGGGACGGCGGTGGCTCCTCGGGCGGTGTAGTGCCGCCGGGCACGCCGCCGGCGGGCGGGACGTCGCCGCCCGCCACAGGGCCGGGAACGCCGGCCGCGGACCAGGTGGCGCCGCGGGTTCGGGTGCGCCCGCGCCGCGTGCGCGCCTCGAGACGGGGCGTGGTCAAGTTGCGGGTGACCTGTTCTGCCGGCGAAGGGATGTGCAGCGTCGATCTACAGCTGCGTCGGGCCGGCACCATTGTGGCGCGCAAGACGCTAGAGGTGGGGGGCGGGAGCACCAGGGAGGTATCCCTGCGACTGACGCCTAGCGCCCGGCGCCGCCTGCTGCGTTCGGGCTCCCTGAGCGTCGTCGCCCTAGCCGCCGCCCGGGACCTGGCAGCCAACCGTGGCACGACCCGCACCCGCATCCGCATCCTGGCGCCAAGGAGGGCATGAGGTGACGCGTCGCTTCGCAACGCTCGCCGTGATCCTCCTGACGACTGCCGCTGTCGCTAGCTCGGCAGGCACCGCCACCGCGTTCCCTCCGGGCGAGGGCCCCGGCGGTCCGATTCTCGTCGTCAGCAACGGAGACCCCTTCAGTCGCTACTACGCCGAGATGCTCACGGCGGAGGGCCTGAATGCGTTCGAGGTTCGGGACATCAGTCAGGTCTCCGACGCGACGCTGAGCGGCTACAGCGTGGTGATTCTGGCGCCGACCGCCCTGACCGCGTCCCAGACATCGAGCCTGTCCATCTGGGTCCAGAGCGGCGGCAACCTGATCGCTATCCGGCCCGGCGGCGCGCTCGCAGGGCTGCTCGGGCTTGGGAGCGACACGGGCGACCTCGACAACGGCTACGTCAGGGTCAACACGGGGTCCGGCCCCGGCGCGGGCATCACAGCAGACACCATGCAGTTCCACGACCGGGCGGACCGCTGGTCGCTGGCCGGCGCCACGAGCGTGGCCGACCTCTACGGCAGCCCGACGACGGCCACGACGAACCCCGCCGTGACACTCCGAAGCGTGGGCTCGGCCGGCGGGCAGGCCGCCGCGTTCACCTACGACCTCGCCCGCTCGATCGTGCAGACGCGCCAGGGCAACCCGGCGTGGGCGGGCCAGAAGCGTGACGGTCAGATCCCGCCGATCCGGTCCGACGACCTGTTCTTCGGGGCAACGCCCGGCGACATGCAGCCCGACTGGGTCAACCTCAACAAGGTCGCGATCCCGCAGGCCGACGAGCAGCAGCGGCTGCTGGCGAACCTCGTCACGCAGATGAGCGCCGACCGCATGCCGATGCCGCGCTTCTGGTACTTCCCGCGCGGCGAGCGGGCGGTCGTGGTCATGACGGGCGACGACCACACGGCCGCTGGAACGGAGGAGCACTTCAATCGCTTCCTCGAGCTCAGCCCGGCCGGCTGCTCGGTCGCCGACTGGGACTGCGTGCGCTCAACGTCGTACGTCTACACGCTCAACGACATGACCGACGCCCAGGTGGCGGCCTACCAGGCGCAGGGCTTCGAGATCGCCCTGCATCTCGATACCGGTTGCGCCGACTTCACCGAGGACTCGCTGCGCGCGGACTGGCAGGCCCAGCGACCCGATTTCCTGGCCAGGTGGGCGGGGGTAGTTGAGGCGCCGCGCACCAACCGCACCCACTGCATCGCCTGGAGCGACTGGGCCAGCGAGCCAAAGGTGGGCCATGAGTTCGGGATCCGGCTGGACACGAACTACTACTACTGGCCCGGCAGCTGGGTGCAGAACCGATCCGGGATGTTCACCGGCTCCGGCATCCCGATGCGCTTTGCGGATCTCGACGGATCGCTGATCGACGTCTACCAGGCGACGACGCAGCTGACCGACGAGTCGGAGATCAACATCCCGGCGCACATCGCGGCATTGCTCGACCGCGCCCTCGGCCCGCAGGGTTACTACGGCGCCTTCACCGCGAACATGCACAGCGACCGGCCCGTCACGCTGGGCGCCAACGCGATCGTGGCCGCCGCTCAGGCGCGCGGGGTGCCCGTGGTCTCAGCGGAGCAACTGCTCGAGTGGGTCGAGGGCCGCAACAACTCTTCTTTCGCCGGACTCAGCTTCGACGGAAGCCGCCTGCGCTTCACGCTCAACCAGGCCGCCGGCGCCCGCGGCCTCGAGGCGATGGTTCCGGCGTCGCGGCCAGCGGGCGGCTGTCCGGCGCTGACCCGCGACGGCGTCCCCGTCCCGACGGCATCGCGCGTGGTCAAGGGGATCGAGTACCTGGTCTTCGCGGCCGCGCCGGGCGCCTACGTCGCAAACTATCCGTCCGGAGGCGCGACGGGCGGCGGGGGGACGGCGCCGCCCGTGGGCGGAACGGTCCCGCCCCCGGGCGGGGCGACGGCGGAAGACCGGCTGGCCCCACGGGTGCGAGTGCGCCCCCGGCGCGTGCGCGCCTCGCGCCGCGGACTGATCAAGCTGACGGTGAGCTGCCCGCGTAGCGAGCTGCATTGCCGCATCGATCTGCGGGTGCGCCGCCCCAACGTGACGGTGGCTCGCAAGGAATTCGAAGTGGCGGGGGGCAAGACCCGGCGGGTGTCGCTGCGCCTTAACCGAGGCACACGGCGCCGGCTGTCGCGCTCAGGCTCGCTGCGGGCGATGGCGCTGGCGACGGCCCGCGACGCCGCCGGCAACCGGGCCACGACCCGCACCCCCATCCGCCTACTGGCACCCAAGAGGAGATGACGTTGCAAGGACTCGCAGCAGGAGCACGTGGAAAACCCCGAGTAACAGGGAGGGACTCGGCCTTGAGCCAAACACGTTTCATAAAGAGATTGACCATGGCCCTGGTGGCCATGATCGTCGCCGTCGGATGGACAGGGGCGGCGACAGCAGGTGCACAGACTCAGCAGGACACTGACTTCAGCGGAGGGACCCCGACGCGAACACGGAGGTGGTCCCGCCGGGTGACTTGGCGCTAAGTCCGGTCTTCGATATCTCCGAGGAGTTCGACGGGACCGACGTTGCCCACAGGGTGGGAAATGACGCCCTGGGCCACGGGAGGAACGGCCACCGTTGCCGGCGGCGTCGCTCACCGTCGACGGGGCGCGCGCGAATCCGACGACGTTCTACGATCCTGGCCGCTCGCTCGACTTCGCCGCCACGTTCACGGCGGACCCGTTCCAGCATGTTGGCTTCGGAGTAGCGTTCGAGAATCCGCCATGGGCGATGTTCAGCACGGGCGGGGGTGCGCTCGCCGTGGGGCTCTACGCGCGGACCGCCGCGCCCGGGTGGCGCACCGGCGGAAAACACGCCAATCCCGGGCATCGATCCGCTGGTCGAGCACGACTACAGCATCGAGTGGACCCCGACCGAGGTCCGCTACTTCGTCGACGGCAACTTGGTAGCCACGCATGCCATTGCGATAACTGCACAGATGCGGCCGATCGCGAGCGATTTCAACGTCGGCGGCGGCAGCGTCGAGGTGGCGTACGTCGACCTCTACCCGACGCTCCATTCGTGTATCCGACCTCCGGCACGTTCACGTCGCGCGTCTTCGACGCCGGCGACAGCCGCGCGACCTGGAGGACCCTGACCGCCGTGCTGGATACACCGCCCGGCACCGGCGTGAGCTTCGAGGCCCGCACCGGAAGCACCCCGACCCCGGATGCATCGTGGACCGGCTTTTCAGCCGGTCGGTCCTGGTGGCGCAGATTTCAGGGCCGCTCGGGCGGCGCTACCTCCAGTACCGGGCGACGCTGACCACGACGGACACCAGCCTCACGCCGTTCGTGGACAGCGTCACCTTGGGCTACGAGGTCGACACCACGGCACCCACGACGACCATCGGAGACGTGACGGTGAGCGGCACGACCGCCCGGGTCACGTTCTCGAGCGAGGCCGGGGCCAGGTTCGAGTGCAGCCTCGACAACGGGCCGTTCCAGGCCTGCACGAGTCCGAGGGAGTACACGGGCCTCTCGGCCAGGCACGCACGTGGTGAGGGTGCGGGCGATCGACCAGGTCGGCAATGTGGGGCCGGCCGCAGAGAGGAGCTTTGTCATCTCCTCGCCGCCAGGTCCGCCGCCACGCCGCCCCGAACGGCGACAACACCGCTCCGAAGGTGCGGCCCAAGCCAAAGTCCGTGAGCGTATCCAGCAGGGGCAGGTTCACCGTCAGACTGCGCTGCCCGAGCAACGAGACGCGCTGCTTCATCATGCTCAGGGTCCGCTATCGAGGCGAGACGATTGCCAGCAAGCGAGTGATCGTGCGGGGTGGGCGCACGGCGAGCGGTCAGCCTCCGCCTCAAGCCGTTCGCCCGCGCTGCGCTGCAGACCCGCCGGCGGTTGAGGGTGTTTGCGGTCACGACCGCTCGGGACCCGTCCGGCAACCGCGCCCTGACGCGCACGCCGATGACGCTGCGAGCCGCTGGGCTCAGCGGCGAGCGGCATGAGTCGGGAGTGACGTCGCGGCGGGCAGGACCCGCCGCGACGTCGCTTCCTTCAGCCGACGTGGCCGGCCTCAGGAACGGATCAGCGCGAGCACCTCGTCCCGCTTCTCGCGCATGTGCTCCTCCGACCTCACCGACTCCAGGTTGAGCCGCAGCAGCGGCTCTGTGTTCGAGGGCCGCACGTTGAAGTGCCAGTCGTCGTAGTCGACCGAGATGCCGTCGAGCTCACCGATCTCCCCGTCGGAGTACGTCGATGCGATCTCCCGCATCTTGCCCTCCTGGTCGGAGACCTCGGAGTTGATCTCGCCGGAGATGAAGTAAGACGCACGCAGCGGGGCCAGCAGCTCGCTCAACCGGCGAACCCTCGACCGAGAGCAGCTCGAGCATCAAGCAGCGCCGGCAGCGTCCCCGAGTCGGCGCAGTAGAAGTCGCGGAAGTAGTAGTGCCCCGACACCTCGCCGCCGAACGCGGCGCCCGTATCACGCATGCGCGTCTTGAAGAAGGCGTGACCCACCCGGTTGACCAGAGCGGTCCCGCCAAGCTTCGTGACGACGTCCCGAACCGCCCGCGACGCCCGCACGTCGTAGAGGATCGTGGCGCCCGGCTCCTTGCGCAGGATCGACTTCGCGAGCAGCGCAGTCAAGAAATCGCCGGCCGCGAACTCGCCGCGTGTCGTCGATGAAGAAGCAGCGGTCGGCGTCGCCGTCCCAGGCGATGCCGAGGTCGGCGCCTGTCTCGCGGACCTTGTCGATGATGAAGCGGCGGTTCTCCTCGAGCAGCGGGTTCGGCTCGTGGTCGGGGAACTCGCCGTCCGGCTCCCAGTAGGTGGCCACCTGCTCGATCGGAAACGTGTCGAGCAGCGGTCCGACCATCGGTCCGGCCATGCCGTTGCCGCCGTCGAGCACGACCTTCGAGGGCTTGATCGAGCCGGCGTCGATGTAGCCGAGCGCGGCCGCGCGGAACTCCTCGGCGACGTCCTCGGTCGCGATCTCTCCGGGCGTAGGCGACGCCGGACCCGGCTCCCCGCTGGTCACGATTTCGCGCAGCTCCCCGATGCCGGAGTCGCCAGACAGCGCAATAGCGCCGCGCTTGACGAGTTTGGCCCCTGTGTAGGCCGGGGGGTTGTGCGACGCCGTGCACATCAGCCCGCCGTCGAGCTCCCGCGAGCCGACGGTCCAATAGAGCATCTCCGTGCCCACCATCCCGATGTCGAGCACGTCCGCGCCCTCGTCCGAGATCCCGCGCGCGTAGGCCGCCGCCATCGCGGGCGCCGACAGCCGCATGTCGCGGCCGAGAGCCACGCGCAGCTCGTCCACGGGCACGTCCTGCAAAGCCGACAGGACCCGCGCGAAGCCGCGCCCGAGGCGGTAGGCGAGCTCCTCGTCTATCTGGTCGGGGTAGATGCCCCGCAGGTCGTAGGCCTTGAAGATCGACTCGTCCATCGACGGCGCGGAGACTAGCCGGACTCGCGCGCCCGGCGCGGCCCCTCAGCCCTCGACCGGCTGGGCCCGGCGCAGCGGCAGCCCGCTCGTCCCGAGGGTGGGCACGAGCTCGCGCAGCACCTCGCGGAGCGGCTCGGCCGCCAGCGGGCTGTGGCCGTTCGCTCGCCTCACGATCGAGGTCGTGCGGATCAGGGCCGGCTCCTCGATCGGCCGCAACACGACGCCCTCGCGCACGCCGGCCGCAACCGCCAGCCGCGGGATCAACGCCACGCCCACGCCCGCAGCGACGAGCCCCTGCATGGCGAGGTAGTCGTTCGTCTGCGACACGACCCGCGGCTCGAAGCCACGCATGTCGCACGCCATCTCGATCGCGTCCCGGCACAGGCAGGGGTTCGGGGTCACCCAGTCGGCGTCCGCGAGGTCGCCGAGGTCGACCGCGCGCCCCGCTCGCCAGCGGGTGGCCGCCGGGAAGCGCCAGCAGAAGGTGGTCCTCGAACAGGAGCTCGTACTCGAGATCCGGCTCGAGCTCCTGCTCGAGCAACGGATAGTCGTAGGTGAGCGCGAGGTCGTGCCGGCCGTCGATCAGCGCGGGGAGCGCTTCGCTCGGGTCGGCCTGGGTCACATCGAGCGTGATCTCGGGGTAGCGCCTGGTGAGAGCGGCCACGGCCTCGGGCACGAGCGTCGTGCACGCGCTCGGGAACGCGGCCAGCCTCACGGTCGCGCGCGCTGCGGCAGCCAGCTCGCCGAGCTCGCGCTCGGCCTCGTCTAGCCGCTCGAGCACCGCGTCGGCGTGGCGGAGCACCTCCTCACCTGCGGGCGTGACCGCGAGTCCCCGCGACTGGCGCAGCAGCAGCTGGACGCCCAGCTCCTCCTCGAGCCGCGCCACGTGATGCGACACGGCGGGCTGGCTGTAGTGGAGCGCGTTCGCAGCCGCGGTAAAGGACCCTCGTGCCGCCACCTCTCGAAACACCCGCAAACGCGCGACATCGAGCATCGACCCAAGTTATCAGCGGCATCAACGACTTCGCTTGAGATTTACACCGACCAAAGACCGGAATCCTTTGCATTCGCAAGCAATAACTTGGACTCCAACGCAAGGAAGCAGACGATGCACCGGTTTGGATTCGCCCGGGCGGCCGGCCCAGCCGCCCGAAAGCCCGCAGTTCAATGAGTGCCGCCGTTCTGGCGGCTCGACGCAGGCCCGACTGTCAGCAGGTGCTGAAGCCGGATGAGGCCGCCGCCCACCTGACGCGTCTCTACCGGCTTGCCTGGTCGCTGTGCGGTTCTCCGCACGTGGCGGAGGACCTGGTCCAGGAGACCTACCTCCGCGTGCTCGCGCGGCCGCGGCGCCTACGCAACTCGGACAGCTTCGCCTACCTCGCGCGCACGCTGCGAAACGTGACGATGGACCACCGTCGCGCGGAGCAGACGCGCGAGCGCCCATCGCACGCGACCGACGAGGTCGTCGACCCACCCGACCACCGCAGCACCGGCGACCCGGTGCTGGCCGCGCTCGCGGGCGAGGTCTACGGCGCGGTCTCAGGGCTGCCCGAGCACCATCGCGAGGTCGTGGCCGCGGTCGACATGGCGGGCATGAGCTACGGCCAGGCCGCCCAGTCGCTCGGCATCCCGATCGGCTCGGTCATGAGCCGGCTCCACCGCGCGCGGGACAGGCTCGCGGACGTGCTCGGCGACGACTGGCACTAAACGCGTGGAATAGCGCGCGCAGAAGGCGGGTATGAGACCGCCGCATGCCACGCATCGGCTTCCACTGCTCGCATGAGCAGATCCCGCCCCGCGAGCTGCTCGCGGCCGTGCGCCACGCCGAGCAGGCGGGGTTCGCCGCCGCGATGTCGTCGGACCACTTCTCGCCCTGGAGCGAGCGCCAGGGCGAGTCGGGCTTCGCGTGGTCCTTCCTCGGCGCGGCGCTCGAGGCCACGAGCCTGCCTTTCGGCGTCGTCAACGCGCCGGGGCAGCGCTACCACCCGGCGATCGTCGCGCAGGCCGCGGCCTCGCTGAGCCAGATGTACCCGGGCCGCCTGTGGGTCGCCCTCGGCACCGGCGAGGCATCGAACGAGCACATCACCGGCGGGCGCTGGCCCTCGAAGGCGGAGCGCAACGCGCGCCTGCAAGAGTGCGTCGAGGTGATTCGCGCGCTGCTCGCCGGCGAGGTCGTGGATCACCACGGGCGGGTCGTCGTCGACCGGGCGCGGCTGTGGACGCTTCCGCCCGAGCCACCGCCGCTGATCGGCCCCGCGATCAGCGTCGAGACCGCCGCCTGGGTGGGCGAGTGGGCGGACGGGCTTGTGACCGTGAATCAGCCACGCGAGAAGCTCGAGCGCATGATCGCCGCCTTCAGGGAGAACGGGGGTGACGGCAAGCGACTCGCCGTGCAGGTGCATCTGTCGATCGCCGATGACGAGGCCACGGCGCTCGAGATCGCTCACGACCAGTGGCGCACCAACGTCTTTCCGCCGCCCCTCTGCTGGGACCTCGAGACCGTCGAGCAGTTCGACACCGCCTCCCTGCATGTGCGCCCCGAGGACGTGCGCGGCACCGTGCTGGTCTCCTCGGAGCCCGCGAAGCACGTGGAGCTCATCCGCGAACTCGCGGCACTCGGCTTCGACGAGGTCTATCTCCACCACGTGGGCCGTGAGCAGCGAGCCTTCATCGACAGCTTCGGCGAGCACGTGCTGCCCGAGTTCCAGGAAGCGGGCTGAGCGTGCGCCTCGAGCACACGAGCGACCTGTGGTGGAAGAACGCGATCGTCTACTGCCTCGACGTCGAGACCTTCCTCGACTCCGACGGCGACGGCGTCGGCGACTTCCAGGGCCTGATCCGCCAGATCGACTACCTGGCCGGGCTCGGCGTGACCTGCCTGTGGCTGATGCCGTTCTACCCCTCGCCGAACCGCGATGACGGCTATGACGTGAGCGACTTCTACGGGGTCGATCCCCGGCTCGGGGACCCGGGCGAGTTCGTCGAGCTCGTCCGAACCGCAAACGACCGCGGGATCAAGGTGATCGTCGACCTCGTGGTCAACCACACCTCGGACGAGCACCCCTGGTTCAAGGCCGCCCGCGCCGACCCGCGACTCGCGCTTCCGCTCCTACTACGTCTGGCGCGACGAGCCTTCCGACGAGCCCAAGGGCATCTCGTTCCCCGACAAGGAGACGAGCAACTGGGAGCGGGAGGACGGCTCGGGGCAGTACTACCTGCACCGCTTCTACCGCTTCCAGCCGGACCTGAACGTGAGCAACCCGGACGGTGCGCGACGAGATCGCCCGCATCGTCGGGTACTGGCTCCAGCTCGGCGTGGCCGGCTTCCGGATGGACGCCGTGCCGTTCCTGCTCGAGACGGAGGGCATCGCGGAAGCGGTCGGCGGAGGACCAGCACGGCTTCCTCCGCAGCCTGCGCGCCTTCGCCACCCGGCGCCGCGGCGAGACGATGCTGCTGGGCGAGGTGAACACCGACCTGAAGGCACTCGCGCGCTTCTTCGGCGACGAGGACGGCGACCAGCTCAACGTCCAGTTCGCGTTCCTTCTGAACCAGCACCTGTGGCTCGCGCTCGCGCGCGAGGATGCGGAGCCGCTCGAGGCCGTGATCCGCAGCCTGCCGGTGGCGCCGCCGGACAACACCTGGGCGAACTTCCTGCGCAACCACGACGAGCTGAGCCTCGACAAGCTCACCGAGCCGCAGCGCAAGGAGGTCTTCGCGGCGTTCGGGCCGAGGAAGGACATGCAGCTCTACGGCCACGGGCTGCGCCGCCGGACCGCGGCGATGCTGGGCGGCGACGGTCCGCGCCTGCGAATGGCGTGGAGCCTCATGCTCTCGCTCCCCGGCACCCCGGTGATCTTCATGGGCGACGAGATCGGCATGGGGGAGAACCTGGCGCTACCGGACCGCATGAGCGTGCGCGTGCCGATGCAATGGTCGGACGAGCGAAACGGCGGCTTCTCGAGCGCGGCGCCGAAGGACCTCGTGCGCCCGGTCAAGACCGGACGCTTCGGGCCCAAGCACGTGAACGTGGCCGCCCAGCGGCGCGAGCCCGACTCGCTGCTCAACTTCCTCGAGCGGCTGATCCGCCGGCGCAAGGAGACGCCGGAGTTCGGCTGGGGCTCGAGCACGCTGATCGAGACGGCCGCCCCACAGCTGTTCGCCCACCGCTGCGAGTGGCAGGGCTCGACGGTCGCGGCGGTGCACAACCTGTCGCCGACCAAGGCCCGCGCGACGCTTGGACCTCGGCGTGCGAGAAGGGCGAGAAGGTCGCGATCGACGACCTGCTCGAGGAGCGCGAGCACCGGCCGAACCGGGACGGGACACTCGACGTCGAGCTGGACGGGCTACGGCTACATGTGGCTGGGGGTCGCCGCCGGGGCGAGCGGCCGCTGAGCTGACGGCTACAGCCAGCCGCGCGCCCGGAAGTAGCCCGATCATCCCCACGAGCATCGCGATCATCGCCGCGAGGATCGCCCAGAACGCCGCCGGTCCCCGTTTCGAACGGGAAGCTCACGTTCATGCCCCAGATGCTCGCGAACAGGGTGAGCGGCAGGATCACGACGCTGAAGGCCGTGAGCACGCGCAGCACCTCGTTCACGCGGTGGGACAGCACCGATTCGTTCGTGTCTTCGAGCGCCTCGATGACCTCTTTGTAGTTCTCGAGCATGTCCCAGATGCGCTCCGAGGCGTCGACGATGTCGTCGAAGTAGACCTCGAGGTCCTCGGCCAGGTAGCGCTGCTTGGTGCGCTCGAGGTCGCGCAGCACTGGGCGCTCCGGGCGGATGACCTTGCGGAAGTTGATGATCTCCTGCTTCGCGTTCGAGATGTCGCGCACGACTTCCTCGGAGCGGCCCTCGAAGATGTCCTCCTCGAGCCGCTCCAGCTTGTTGCCGATCTTGCGGAGCATCGGGAAGCAGTAGTCGAACGAGTCGTCGACGATCTTGTAGAGCAGGTAGCCGGACCCCTTCGAGAAGAGCTGCTCACGCACCTCCTCCGAGGAGCGGCAGCGCTCGAACAGGTACTCCACCGGCGGGATCGGCGTGTTCGGCAGCGTGATCAGGTAGTCGGGCCCGATGAAGATGTCGAGCTCGGCGGCGTTCAGCCGGCCGACCGTCTTGTCGAAGACCGGGAAGTACAGAACGATGAACAGGTAGTCGTCGTACTCGTCGATCTTCGGGCGCTGGTTGCGCGAGAGGACGTCCTCGTAGTCGAGGGGATGGAAGTCGAAGTGCTCCTCGAGCCAGGCGCGGTCGATCGGCCGCGGGCGCTCGACGTTCAGCCAGCGAAGGCCGTCCCACTCGACGACCTCGACGTTGGGCTCAGTGGGCGGTGCGGGATGGGCTGAATCGCCCCGCGCGCGAGCGGAACGCCTGAGACGTGGCTTCGGGAGGCTCGGCATAGGGTCTGAGCGGGTCGTCCAGCACGTTCACCCTGTCCATTCTACTTCCAGGCGCTGGTATCCTCCGCGGCCAGACATAGCCGTTGCATCGAGAGGGGTGGAGGGATATGGCCCTGTGAAGCCCCGGCAACCGCCGCCGGCAGTCGACCCGACAGCCGTAGGAAAGGTGCCAAGTCCATCGGACCAGCGTGTCCGGCAGATGTGACAGGAGCGCTCGAAGAGGCCTCCGTCGTCACAGCAGCGGCGGAGGCTCTTTCACAGGGAAAGGAAATCCATTGCCCGTCCAGGCGCTCCAGTGCAAGGAATGTCATGAGACCTATCCGCTCGAGGCCCGCTACGTGTGCGAGCGCTGCTTCGGCCCGCTCGAGGTCGCGTACGACCTGACCGGGCTCGACGCCGAGTCGGTCAAGCGGCGGATCCAGGCCGGCCCGCAGACGATCTGGCGCTACGCGGACTTCCTGCCGTTCGAGGTCCGGCCGACGCCCGGGCTGCCCGTGGGGCTGACCCCGCTTCAGAGGGCGCCGCGGCTCGCGGAGGCGCTCGGGCTGGGGGAGGTGTGGGTGAAGAACGACACCGCCAACCCGACGCATTCGTTCAAGGACCGCGTCGTCGCGGTGGCGGTGGCCAAGGCGCAGGAGCTCGGCTTCGAGGTGGTGGCCTGCCCGTCAACGGGCAATCTCGCCAACGCAGTGGCCGCGCACTCAGCGGCCGCCGGGCTCGACTCGTACGTCTTCATCCCGGCCGACCTCGAGGAGCAGAAGGTGCTCGCCACCGGCGTCTACGGCACCCACCTCGTGGCCGTGCGCGGCACCTACGACGACGTCAACCGGCTCTGCACCGAGCTCTCCGCCGACCGCGACTGGGCGTTCGTGAACGTCAACGTGCGGCCCTACTACGCGGAGGGGTCGAAGACGATCGCGTTCGAGATCGCGGAGCAGCTCGGCTTCGAGCTGCCCGACCGCGTGGTCGCGCCGATCGCGTCGGGCTCGCTGTTCACGAAGATCGCGCGCGGATTCGAGGAGTGGCGCGAGGTGGGGCTCGTGTCGGGTGAGCTGCCGGTGTTCAACGGCGCCCAGGCGGCCGGCTGCTCGCCGGTCGCGCAGGCGTTCGAGGCAGGGCAGGACTTCTGCCGTC
Source organism: uncultured Thermoleophilaceae bacterium (assembly GCA_963757815.1). GTDB lineage: Bacteria > Actinomycetota > Thermoleophilia > Solirubrobacterales > Thermoleophilaceae > JACVRW01. The sequence continues at coordinate 125,296 of CAVWSN010000035.1, forward strand.
CCGTCAAGCCGGACACGATCGCCAAGTCGCTCGCGATCGGGAACCCGGCCGATGGGCCCTACGCGCTCGACCTGGCGCGGCGCTCGGGCGGCTCGATCGACTCGGTGACCGACGACGAGGTCCGCGACGGCATCAGGCTGCTCGCCCAGACGACGGGCATCTTCACGGAGACCGCCGGCGGGGTCACCACCGCGACGCTGCGGAAGCTAGCCGAGCGCGGCGACATCGGACCGGACGAGCGGGTGGTGGCGGTGATCACCGGCGACGGCCTGAAGACGCTCGACGCCGTGCGCGGGACGTTCGAGAAGCACGAGATCGACGCGTCCGTCGAAGATTTCGAGAACGTGGTGGCCGGAGCGCCGGTCGGTGCGGTGTAATCTGCCCGATCCCCGATGGCGGTAACGGTCAAGATCCCGACGCAGCTGCGGAGCGTCACGAGCGGCGACACCGAGACGTCGGTCGAGGGCGCCACCACGGTCGGCGAGGTGCTCGACGGGCTCTACGAGCGCTACGACGGCCTGCGCGAGCGGATCGCGGAGGACGGCGACCTGCGCCGTTTCGTCAACGTGTACGTGGGCGGCGAGGACATCCGCTTCCTCGACGGCCTCGACACCGGCGTCGAGGACGGCGACGAGGTGACGATCCTGCCGGCGGTCGCGGGCGGCTAGCCGCCTCGAGCGTCCTCGTCACCGGGGCGCAGGGCTTCGTCGGCTCTGCGCTGGCCGAGCGGCTGCTCGACGCAGGGCGAGCGGGTGGTGGCGCTGCGGCGCGACATCGACCCCGAGTCGCGCTTCGTCACGGATGGGATCGAGGAGCGCTGCGTGGTCGCTCTCGCCGACCTGACCGACTACGAGTCGCTGCTGCGGATGCTGAACGAGCACGAGGTGAGCGCCGTCTTCCACCTCGGCGCGCAGGCGATCGTGGGCACGGCGCAACCGCTCGCCGCTCGTCGACCTGGGAGTCGAACGTGCGCGGCACGTACAACCTGCTCGAGGCCTGCCGGGCGCACGGAGTGGCCGGATCGAGCGGATCGTGGTGGCCTCCTCGGACAAGGCCTACGGCGCCCACGACGAGCTGCCCTACCGCGAGGACTTCGCGCTGCAGCGCGCGCTACCCGTACGACGTGTCGAAGGCGTGCACCGACCTGATCGCGCGCTCGTACGCCGACACGTACGGGCTGCCCGTGGCGGTCACCCGGCTCGCGAACGTCTACGGCCCGGGCGACCTCAACTGGTCGCGGCTGATCCCCGACACGGCGCGGGCGCTGGCTGCGGGGCGAGCGCCCGGTGATCCGCTCCGACGGCACCCCCGAGCGCGACTACCTCTACGTCGAGGACGCCGTCGACGCCTACCTGGCCGTGGCCGGCCTCGCTCGACCGGCCAGAGCTGCGCGGACGGGCCTGGAACGCCGGCTGCGGCGAGCCGGTCTCGGTGCTCGAGTCGTGCGCAGCCTGATCGAGGTGTCAGGGCGCGATGTCGAGCCCGACGATGCGAGGGGAGGGACCGCCCCACGGGGAGATCGACCGGCAGTTCCTCGACTCCACGGCCGATCCGCGAGAGCTCGGCTGGGCGCCGCGGTTCGACCTCGACGAGGGCTTGCGACGGCGTGGGAGTGGTACCCTGAGCGCTCAGCGGGAGCAGAGAGGCGGACCGAGACCGCAGCGGTAGCGCGGAACGCTTCGCGGCCTTCGCGCGAGCTTCGTTGTCCGGCGCAGACGGCCGGCTCAAGTCGAACGCGCCCGGCAGGATTTGAACCTGCGGCCTCTCGCTCCGGAGGCGAGCGCTCTATCCACTGAGCTACGGGCGCCGGACCCGAAGGCTAGACGCTAACGATCCCGCCTTGGTGTCGCCTGGCGACATCGAGTCGGGTCCGTTCCGCGCGCAGCCGATGATTGGATTGCCTCAGCGGCGTCATATCCACCATGAGCGCACGAACGGCCAAGTTGTCTGGCACATCACGATGTCCCTCGACGGCTTCATCGCCGGTCCCGACCACGCCATGGAGTGGGCATTCGACCACGGCGGGCCGAACACGATGGCGGACGAGGTCATGAACAGCACGGGCGCCATCCTCGGCGGACGTAACTGGTACGACGCGGCGACCCGGAAGTACCGCGGGCGGGAGGGAATCTACGGCGGGAAATGGAACGGACCCGTGTTTGTTCTCACCCACCGGGCGCCCGAAAGCCCGGAGGACCCGGAGATCACCTTTCTCTCCACGGGCCTCGAGGACGCTGTCGCCACCGCCCGGGCGGCCGCCGGCGGCAGGAACCTCGTGATCTTCGGAGCCAACACCGCGCGCCAGTGCCTCGACGCGGGCCTCCTCGACGAGATCGTCATCCACCTGGCCCCGGTGCTGCTGGGCGACGGCGTCCGCCTCCACGGCGGGCCGGGGGTCGGGCGAGTCGATCTCGAGCGGACCGCGGTGGATCAGTCCGGTCAGCTGACCGATCTGCGCTTCAGGGTGGCGAAGTAGCCCTCGGCCTAACGCTTGCGCCGCTTCTGGCCCACGGCCCGAACCAGCTGGGCCTTGCCCATCTTCGAGCGGCCCTCGATCCCGAGCTTCGAGGCCTCGCGCCGCAGCTCGGTCACCGTCATCGCCCCGGCGCCGGTGCCGGTGCCCTTGGAGGCGCCGCGCTTCCGGGCCGCCGCCTTGGCTCCCTCGCGGCCGAGCGCCGTCCGGGTCTTCTTCGGGAGCTTCGTGATGGTCTTCTTCTGGCGGGCCCCCGACTGGGCCTTCTTGACGTTCTTGCGTGCCGCCTGGCGTTGCTTCTGTGTGGCCATGCCACCACCGTACTCCGTTCGTCGGAAGCGGGTACCCCGACCGAGGGCAGGCATACACGGCAGGCGTACCGACGGCGCTGAAATAGAGGCGGCCGTGAAGGTACGCCCGTTCGAGATCTCGGTTCCGAGCGAAGTCCTCGAGGACTTGCACGAGCGCCTGCGCCGCACGCGCTGGCCCGACGCGATTCCAGGTGTGGGCTGGGAGCAGGGCATGCCGCCGGAGGCCCTGCGAGGGCTGCTCGCGATACTGGGCCGAGGAGTTCGACTGGCGCGCGCAGGAGCGACGCCTGAACCGGTTCGACCATTTCCAGGCGGAGCTCGACGGTGTGGAGGTGCACTTCGTGCACGCCCGCGGCGCGGGACCGGACACGGTGCCGCTCATCTGCAGTCACGGTTGGCCGGGCAGCTTCATCGAATTCCTCGAGCTCGTGCCGCTGCTGACCGATCCCGCCTCCAACGGCATCGACGGCCCCTCGTTCGACCTCGTCATCCCGTCGCTCCCGGGGTATGGCTTCACCCGCATGGCTCCGCGCGAGGGGGTCACGAAGCGCTTCACCGCCTCGCTCTGGCACCGCCTGATGCGCGGGCTCGGCTACGAGCGCTACGCCGCTCACGGCGGCGACTTCGGCGCCGGCGTCGCGAACTTCATGGCGCTCGACGAGCCCGACTCTCTGCTCGGCATCCACCTGACCTTTCTCGAGGACGCCCCGTGGACCGGCGGCCGGCCGCTGTCGGCAACGGAGCAGAGCTACCTGCGGGACGTGGCGCGCTGGGAGGAGGAGGAGTACGCCTACGGCCACATCCAGCGCACCAAGCCGCAGACGCTGGCCTACGCGCTGAACGACTCGCCCGCGGGGCTGGCGGCCTGGATCCTCGAGAAGTGGCGCTCCTGGAGTGACTCCGGCGGTGAGCTCGAGAGCCGCTTCGACCGCGACCTGCTTCTCACCCTCCTCACGATCTACTGGGTCACGGGCACGATCGGCTCTTCGATGCGCTGGTACTGGGACGAGCAGCGCCACGGCCACTCGATCGGCCCCGGCGACTTCATCTCCGTCCCGACGGCCATGGCCGTGTTCGCCAACGAGCATGTGTCCGAGGGGGTGCCGCCGCGCGAGTGGGCAGAGCGCCTCTACGACATCCGGCGCTGGACCGTGATGCCGCGCGGCGGGCACTTCGCGGCGCTGGAGGAGCCGCGCCTGCTCGCCGAGGACATCGCCGCCTTCTTCGCCGAGCTGTGCTGATCGCGGTCATCTCCGACACCCACCTCCCGCGCGGCGCGCGGCGGCTGCCGGACGAGTGCGTACGCCGGATCGCGGGCGCGGATCTGCTGCTTCACGCCGGCGACTTCTCGACGCTCGAGGTGCTTCGCGAGCTCGAGGCGATCGGGCCGCCCGTGATCGGCGTGCACGGCAACGTGGACAGCGCGGAGCTGCGCGCGCTGCTGCCCGCCGAGCGCATCGTCGAGGCGGAGGGCGCACGCATCGCGATGGTCCACGACTCCGGCCCGCGGGCGGGACGGCTCGCCCGCCTTCGGGGGCGCTTCGGCGCCGACGCCGACGCGGTCGTGTTCGGCCACTCCCACCTGCCGCTCCACGAGCAAGCCGACGACGGCTTCCAGATCTTCAACCCCGGCAGCCCGACCGAGCGCCGCCGCGCGCCCGTCCACACGATGGGCATGGCGCGAATCGACGGCGGCCGGATCACATTCGAGCTGATACCGTTTACGGCATCATGACTCCGGCGGAGCTTGTAAAGGAAACACGCGCGCGCAAGGGCATCAGCCAGCGCTCGCTCGCCATTCGGGCGGGCACCAGCCAGAGTGCGATCGCCCGCATCGAGAGCGGCGCCGAGGAGGTGACCTGGCCCCGGCTGCGGGCGCTCATGATCTCGATGGGCGAGGAGCCGGTGCTTTCGAGCCGGCCGCTCAACGGCCGCTACGAGCCGCTCGACCTGCTCGCCGACCGCGGGCTGGCGCCGGAGGCGAGGCTGGCCAACGGGTTCGCTTTCGACGAGTTCGCAACCGAGCTCGCGATAGCCGGCCGGCGCGCTCGTGAACGCTCCTGACCGTGTCCTCCGGCCGAGCGCAATCCTGCGCGCGCTCGCAGAAGGCAGGGTCGAGTTCATCGTCGTGGGCGGGGTCGCCGTCCAGGCGCACGGCTACATTCGCGCCACGGCCGACCTGGACGTGGTCCCGCGCCCGACGCTGCTCAACCTGAGCCGGCTCGGCGAGACCCTGGTGGAGCTTGAAGCCGCCCCGCGCCGCACGACGGCCACGATCAACGTGACAGACCCGCAGCTGCTCAAGCGAGTCCCGATGGTTCCTCTCATCACCCGCTATGGCCGGCTCGATCTGCTGAACATCGAGCACCTCGCAGGTGCGCCGGCGTCCTACGAGGAGCTCGATCCCGCGCGCTCGCCGATCACGCTCGATCGGGATCGAGATCCGCGTGGCGGGGCTGGACGATCTGCTTCGCATGAAGCGCGCTGCCGGCCGAGAGCAGGACCGGCTCGACATCGCGGCTCTCACGCGGACGGATGAGCGAGCTCGAAGCCGAGGCGCGCGAGTCAACATAGAGACCGCCATGGACCTCGACGTCCTCTTCCTGGGAACCGCCGGCTCGTCGCCGAGCCCGCGCCGCGGGCTGCCCGCCACGCTCGTGCGGCGCGGCGGCGATCGCCTGCTGGTGGACTGCGGCGAGGGGACGCAGCGGCAGCTGATGCGCTCGGTCGGGCTGATCGAGCTCGAGGAGCTGCTCATCACGCACTTTCATGCCGACCACGTGCTCGGGCTGCCCGGCATGCTCAAGACCTTCGCGCTCCGCCAGCGCGAGCGCGAGCTCACCGTGTACGGGCCGCGCGGGCTGCGGCGGCTGTTCGAGCTGCTGCAGCCGGTGGTCGGCCGGCTGACGTTCCCGCTGACCCTGGTCGAGCTCGAGCCGAACGACGAGCTCGAGCGCGATGGCTACCGGATCTGTGCCTTCGACGTCGATCACGGGGGGCAGGGGCTCGGCTACGCCCTGGTCGAGGAGCCGCGGCCGGGGGTCTTCGATCCCGAGCGGGCGCGCGAGCTGGGGCTCACGCCGGGGCCGGACTTCGGGCGGGTTCAGCGCGGCGAAACCGTCGACGGCGTGCGTCCCGACCAGGTGATGGGCGAGGAGCGCCGCGGGCGCAAGCTCGTGCTGAGCGGCGACACGGCCCCCTGCGACATGACCCGGCTCGTGGCCTGGGAGGCCGACGTGCTCGTGCACGAGGCGACCTTCCTCGACGAGGACGCGGAGCGCGCCCGCGAGACGCGGCACTCGACCGCCACGGGTGCGGCGGGGCTCGCGGCCGCGGCGGGCGTCGACCTGCTCGCGCTCACGCACCTCTCGCCGCGCTACTCGGGCGGGCAGGTCCGCGATGAGGCGCGCAGCGTGTTCGACAACGTCGTCGTGCCGCGCGACTTCGACCGCATCGAGATCCCGCTGCCGGAGCGCGGCCCGCCGGTGCTCGTGCGGGCCTCGGAGAGCCCGCCCCAGCCGATCGCCGAGGAAACGGTCTGAGTTAGCGACCCAGGCGGACGAGCTGTGCGGGGCCGCAGGCCTCGAGGTCCTGGAGGACCTCCTCCGCCCGCGCCGGATCCCAGCGCTCGGCGCCGACAAGCGTGCCGGTCAGGTCGCCCACATGCCCGAGCGCCTCGCGCGCCTCCTCGTCGAGCGAGATGTCCTCGCAGAAGAGCAGGGAGTCGGCGGCCTCGCGCAGGAGCTCGCGCTCATCGGGCTCCAGGGCCTCGGGGCCCTCCGCCGCGACGATCCGCATGATCCTGCCGTATGCCTGGGCGCGTTCGGGAGTCACCTCTTGCGAGATTAGCTGCCCTGGCCGGATGCTGCTGAAACTGTTCGTCGGAGGGCGCTGGTAGTCTCGCTCCCAGGTTCCTTTAACCAGGTCCAGAGAGGCCAGAAGGGGCGGTGAAGTGCAGGAGAAGACGGTCCTCGATCGGGAGGACGTGCGGCGCACGCTGGTGCGGATCGCACACGAGATCGTCGAGAAGACAGGGGGCGAGGGGGTCGCGGTCGTGGGCATCCACACCCGCGGCGCCGTTCTTGCTGCCCGACTGCGCGACCTGGTCGCGGAGCTCGTCGGGGAGCCCGTGCCGCTCGGCGACATCGACATCAGCTTCTACCGCGACGACGTGGCAATCCGCGGGGCGGACCGCCAGCCGGTCGTTCACGCCTCGCACATCGACTTCCCGGTGGAGGACGCAACGATCGTCCTGGTCGACGACGTGCTCTACACCGGCCGCACGGTGCGGGCCGCGATCGACGCCCTGTTCGACTACGGGCGCCCCCGGCGCGTGCAGCTCGCGGTGCTCGCCGACCGCGGCCACCGGGAGCTGCCGATCAGGCCCGACTACGTGGGCAAGAACCTTCCCACGGCGCGCGGCGAGCGCGTGAACGTGATGGTGGACGAGATAGACGGCGTCGACGCGGTGGAGATCGCCGCCGCACGCACGGAGGAGGCAAGCGATGCATAGGCACCTGCTGTCGGTGGACGACCTATCGCGCGAGGACATCGAGCGGATTCTCGGCCGCGCCGAGAGCTTCGCCGAGGTGTCCGGGCGCGAGATCAAGAAGGTGCCGACGCTCCGCGGCCGCACCGTGATCAACCTCTTCTACGAGGCGTCAACCCGCACACAGTCGAGCTTCGAGCTGGCCGCCAAGCGGCTCTCCGCAGACCTCGTGACCGTCAAGTCGAGCGGCTCGGCGGTGGACAAGGGGGAGTCCCTCAAGGACACCGTCCAGACGCTCTCGGCATACGACCCGACGGCCATCGTGATCCGCACGCCGCACGCCGGCGCCGCCGGGCTCGTCGCCCGCTGGACGCGCGCCTCGGTGATCAACGCGGGGGACGGCAAGCACGAGCACCCGACCCAGGCGCTGCTCGACCTGTACACGCTCAAGCGCCGCGCGGGCTCACTCGAGGGGCTCGAGGTCTGGATCGTCGGCGACGTCCTCCACAGCCGCGTCGCGCGCTCGAACGTGCTGGCCTTCACGCGCATGGGCTGCCAGGTGACCGTGTGCGGCCCGCCGACGCTGATCCCGCGCGAGATCGAGTCGCTCGGCTGCGAGGTCCGCTACACGCTCGACGAGCTCGGGTCGGCCGACGTCGTCTACGCGCTGCGGATGCAGCACGAGCGCATGAAGGGCAGCTTCGTTCCCTCGCTGCGCGAGTACGCCGCCCGCTATCAGATCGACGGCCGCCGCCTCGGCCCGAACCAGCTCCTGATGCACCCGGGCCCCGTCAACCGCGGGGTCGAGCTGTCCGCCGAGGTGATCGACTCGCCCCAGGCGCTGATCACGGAACAGGTCGAGTCGGGCGTGGTGGTCCGCATGGCGGTCCTCTACGAGCTGCTGGCCGGGCGCGGCGCACCCGGCGGCGCGCGGCTTGCGCTCGAGACGGAGCCGCAGCCGGCATGAACCGCGCACCCACCCCCACAGGCGTCGGCTCCGCCGTCGAGCTCGACCGCGCCGGTTCGCCGCCGGCCACGGTGCTGGTGCGGCGCGCACGGCTGCTCGATCCGCGCACCGGCCTCGACGGCCTCTCCGACCTGCTCGTGCGCGACGGCCGCGTGGCGGAGCTCGGCGACGGATTGGAGGCGCCCGCCGGCGCCGAGGTGGTCGACGCCGAGGGGCTGCACGCGTTCCCCGCCTTCGTCGACCCGCACGTTCACCTGCGCACGCCGGGGCGCGAGGACGAGGAGGACATCGACTCGGGCACGCGCGCAGCCGCGGCCGGCGGCTTCTGCGCCATCCTCGCCCAGCCCAACACGCATCCGGTGGTCGACTCGGCGCCGGTGCTGCGGTCGCTGCGGGAGCGGGCTCGCGCGGAGGCGCGCATCCCCACGGGCTTCATGGCGGCGATCACCGTCGGCCAGCGGGGCGAGGAGCTCACCGAGATGGCCGAGCTGGCCGAGGTCGGCGCGGCCGGCTTCACCGACGATGGCGTGCCCGTCCGCTCCGCGGGGGTCATGCGCCAGGCACTCCAGTACCAGCGGCTGGCCGGGCGGCTGCTCGCGCTGCACGAGGAGGATCCCTCGCTGTCGGGCACGGGCGTGATGCACGAGGGCGAGGTCTCCGCGCTGCTCGGGGTGACCGGGATCCCGTCGGTGTCCGAATCCACGATGGTCGCCCGCGACTGCGCGCTCGCGCTCTACGAGGACGGGCGGATCCACGTGCAGCACGTGTCCGCGCGCGAGACCGTCGAGGCGATCGAGCGCGCCAAGGCGGGCGGCGTGCGGGTGACCTGCGAGGCCACCCCGCACCACCTCGTGTTGAGCGACGAGGACGTGCGCGATCTCGACACCAACATGAAGATGAACCCGCCGCTGCGCGCCGAGGCCGACCGTCAGGCGCTGATCGAGGCGCTGCGCTCGGGAGCGATCGACTGCGTTGCCACGGACCACGCCCCTCACGCGCGCGAGGAAAAGGAGCAGCCCTTCGAGCTTGCGCCGATGGGGGTCACCGGGCTCGAGACCGCGTTCGCGGCGCTCCACACCGGCCTCGTGCTGCCCGGCATCGTCGAGCTCGCCCTGCTGGTCGAGCGCATGACCGCCGGCGGCGAGCCGTTCGGCCTTGTCACCCCCTCCCTCGCCCCGGGCGCCCCGGCCAACATCTGCCTCGTCGACCTCGATGCCGAGTGGCAGGCGGGGGAGGCGGGCTACGAGAGCCGCTCGGAGAACTGCGCCTTCGGCGGCCGGCGGCTGACCGGCCGGGTGCGGATGACGATCGCGGACGGCGCGGTGGCCTACCGGGAGCGCTCGTTCGCGCTCGGGGCGGTGGCCTGAGCGTGAGCCGCGCGTCCTACCTGCTGCTCGAGGACGGCACGCGCTTCGACGGCGAGGCGGTGGGTGCGCCCGCGCGAGGGCCTCGGCGAGGTGGTCTTCAACACCTCGATGTCGGGCTACCAGGAGGCGGTCAGCGACCCGAGCTACGCCGGCCAGATCATCGTGTTCACCTATCCGCTGATCGGCAACTACGGCGTGTCCGCGCACCACATGGAGTCGGACCGCATCCACGCGCGCGCGGTGATCATGCGCGAGGGGATCGACCGCGAGGACGCGCCCCACGCGGAGGGCGGCTGGCTCACCTGGCTCGCCGACTGCGGGATCCCGGCCCTGAGCGGGGTCGACACGCGGGCCCTCGTGCGCCACATCCGCGACCGCGGCGCCATGCGCGGCGGCGTGTTCGACGCGCAGGTCCCTGAGGCCGAGGCACGCGAGCGGGTGCTGGCCGAGCCCTCGATGAGCGGCCGCGACCTCGCGCGCGAGGTCACCCCGGCCGAGCCGCAGGTCCTCGCGGGCCCCGGACCGCGCGTGATCGGCCTCGACACCGGCATCAAGTCCTCGATCGTCCGCAACCTGCGCGAGCGCGGAGCGCACCTCGAGCTGCATCCCTGCACCGCCTCGGCGGACGATCTCCTGGCGCGCGATCCCGACGCGATCTTCCTCGCCAACGGCCCGGGCGACCCGGCCGCGCTCGACTACGTCGTCGAGACGGTGCGCGGGGTGGTGGGGAAGGTTCCGGTCTGGGGCATCTGCCTCGGCCACCAGCTGCTCTGCCGTGCTGTGGGGCTCGAGACCTTCAAGCTTCCGTTCGGCCACCGGGGCGCCAACCACCCGGTCAAGGACCTCGAGACCGGCCGGATCGAGATCACCTCCCAGAACCACGGCTTCGCGGTGCTCGGGCCGGGCGGCGAGCGCAGCATCGAAAGCGACGAGCCGGTCCGCTGGGAGACGGACTTCGGCACGGCCGAGCTGCAGCAGCTGAACCTCTACGACCGCACGGTCGAGGGGCTCGTGCTGCGTGACGTGCCCGGGTCGACGGTCCAGTACCACCCGGAGGCCGGGCCGGGGCCGCACGACGCCCTCCATCTGTTCGACCGCTTCCTGGAGGCGGTCGGATGACGCTGCAAACCTTCGCCAGGCGGCGTCCTCGGCCCTCGGCATGCCCAGCATGCCTTCGGACCTGCGTCCTTGCCTGGCTCGGTTTTCGCGCCCCCGACTCGCCTCCAATCGAACGCCTGGCCGCGTGAAGAAGGAGGAGCAGCTCGTGCGACGGCTGATCGACGCCCACAACCGCGGCGGCGACTCGATGCTGGACGACTACGACGAGCTGCTGGCCCCGGACTTCGCGTTCACCCCGATGACGGTGGGGGTGGTCAGTTCGCTGGAGCGCGCGACCTACCACGGCCGCGAAGGGCTGCGGCGCTACTACGAGGAGCGCGCTGAGGCGTTCGGCGGCGGCGAGGTGCACGTCCGCTCGTGCGAGTCGGTCGGGGACGCGGTGGTGGTGAGCGCCCGCTCCACCGCACAGGGGCGCGGGAGCGGCGTGAACCTGGAGGAGGAGATCACGCTCGTCTACTGGGTGCGGGACGGGAAGGCCGTGCGCCTCCAGGCGTTCCGGTCGCGCGACGAGGCCCTCGAGGCTGCCCGTGCCTAGGCGCGACGACATCAGGAAGATCCTCGTCCTCGGCTCCGGCCCGATCGTGATCGGCCAGGCGGCGGAGTTCGACTACTCGGGCGCGCAGGCCTGCAAGGTGCTGCTCGAGGAGGGCTACGAGGTCGTGCTCGTCAACTCGAACCCGGCGACGATCATGACCGACCCAGAGTTCGCCACGGCCACCTACATCGAGCCGCTGCTGCCGGCCTCGGTGGCGAAGGTGATCGAGCGCGAGAAGCCGGACGCGCTACTGCCGACGCTCGGCGGCGGCACCGCGCTCGACCTCGCCCGCGAGCTGTCCGAGGACGGCACGCTCGCCAAGCACCGGGTCGAGCTGATAGGCGCCGACTACGACGCGATCCGGCGCGCCGAGGACCGCGAGCTGTTCCGCGCGACCATGGAGCGCGCCGGGCTGCGCGTGCCGCGGAGCGCCGCCGTCAGGTCGATGCGCGACGCCGAGCGTGCCCTCCCCGAGGTCGGCCTGCCGGCGATCGTGCGGCCCGGCTTCACGATGGGCGGCGCCGGCGGCGGCATCGCGCGCACCGGCACCGAGTACCGCCAGGTGGTGGCCGAGGGCCTCGCCGCCAGCCCGATCGGCCAGGTGCTGATCGAGGAGTCGGTGATCGGCTGGGGCGAGTTCGAGCTCGAGGTGATGCGCGACCGCAACGACAACGTCGTAATCGTCTGCTCGATCGAGAACGTCGACCCGATGGGCGTGCACACCGGCGACAGCGTCACGGTCGCGCCGCAGCAGACGCTCTCGGACGCGCTCTACCAGACGCTCCGCGACCAGGCGATCGCCGTCATCCGGGCGGTGGGCGTCGAGACGGGCGGCTCCAACATCCAATTCGCCGTCAACCCGGCGAGCGGCGAGATCGTCGTGATCGAGATGAACCCGCGCGTTTCGCGCTCGTCGGCGCTCGCCTCCAAGGCCACGGGCTTCCCGATCGCGAAGATCGCCGCCCGGCTCGCGGTCGGCTACGCGCTCGAGGAGATCGACAACGACATCACGCGCAAGACGCCGGCGAGCTTCGAGCCGACGATCGACTACGTGGTGGTCAAGTGGCCGCGCTTCGCCTTCGAGAAGTTCCCGGGCGCGGACGGCCAGCTCCACACCTCGATGCAGTCCGTCGGCGAGGCGATGGCGATCGGGCGCACCTTCAAGCAGGCGTTCGTCAAGGCGATGCGCTCGCGCGAGCTCGACGTGACGCCGGGCTTCCCGGACGATCTCCTCACGGCTCTGACACAGCCGTCGCACGACCGCTACGAGCTGCTGTTCGAGGCGATCCGGCGCGGCCACAGCGAGGCCGAGCTCTGCGCCACGACGGGCATCGACCCCTGGTTCATGGCCGAGCTCGCGGCGCTGGCCCGCGGCGAGGATCCGGAGGCGGGCCTCGAGCGCTCCTTCAAGTCGGTCGACACCTGCGCCGCCGAGTTCGAGGCCGAGACGCCCTACTTCTACTCGGGCTGGGAGCGCCGCGCCGTGCACGAGGTGCCGTCCGGTAGCGCGCCGTCCGTCGTGATCCTGGGCTCGGGCCCCAATCGGATCGGGCAGGGCATCGAGTTCGACTACTGCTGCGTCCACGCCGCCATGACGGTCAGGGACTGCGGCCGCGAGGCCGTGATGATCAACTGCAACCCGGAGACCGTCTCGACCGACTACGACACCTCCGACCGGCTCTACTTCGAGCCGCTGACGCTCGACGACGTCTGCGCCGTGATCGACCTCGAGCAGCCCGAGGGAGTGATCGTGCAGTTCGGCGGCCAGACGCCGCTCAAGCTCGCCCAGGGGCTCGCCGACCGCGGCGTGCCGCTGCTCGGCACGCCGGTCGAGTCGATCCACCTCGCCGAGGACCGGCCCAGCTTCGGCGCCCTCCTGGAGGAGCTCGGCCTGAAGAGCCCGCCGTACGCCACCGCGGCGTCGCCGGCCGAGGCACTGGAGGTGGCCGCCGGGGTCGGATACCCGCTGCTCGTCCGCCCCTCGTACGTGCTCGGCGGCCGCGCCATGGAGATCTGCTACTCCCGCGACGCGCTGGCCGGCTACCTCGAGCGCACGAACGGGGGCCTCGAGGGCCGCACGATCTTCCTCGACCGCTTCCTCGAGAACGCGATCGAGGTCGACGTCGATGCCCTCTGCGACGGCGAGACCGTCGAGATCGGCGCGATCATGCAGCACGTCGAGGAGGCGGGCGTCCACTCGGGCGACTCCGCCTGCGTGATCCCGGCGATGTCCCTCGGCCCCGAGATGCTGCATCAGGTCGAGGAGGCGACGGCTCGGGTGGCCCTCCGGCTCGGGGTCGTCGGCCTTATCAACATCCAGTTCGCCGTCTACGGGGACGAGGAGCTGTACGTGATCGAGGCCAACCCGAGGGCGTCGCGGACCGTCCCGTTCGTCTCGAAGGCGACCGGCGTGCCGCTCGCCAAGATCGCCTGCCGGCTGATGCTGGGCGAACGGCTGGCCGAGCTGGAGCTCGACATCCCGCGCAACCCGCGCCACGTGTCGGTCAAGGAGGCGGTGCTCCCGTTCGGGCGCTTCCCGCGCGCGGACGCGCTGCTCGGGCCGGAGATGAAGTCGACGGGCGAGGTGATGGGCGTGGCCTCCGACTATCCCGCTGCCTTCGGCAAGGCCCAGGCCGCCGCGGGCGCCGAGCTGCCCGCCTCCGGGACCGTGTTCATCTCGGTCACGGACGGGGACAAGCCGGCCGCCACCCAGATCGCGGCGGGCTTCCACGACATGGGCTTCCGGGTGCTGGCCACGGGCGGGACGGCCACTGCGATCCGGCGCATGGGCGTGCCGGTGGAGCGGATCAAGAAGCTCTCGGAGGGGTCGCCGAACGTCGTCGAGCGGATCGAGTCCGGGGACGTCGAGCTCGTGATCAACACCCCGACCGGCTCCGGCGCCCGCGCCGACGGCTACGAGATCCGCCGCGCGGCGATCGGCCGCGGAATCCCCTGCATCACCACGATGTCGGGCGCGAGCGCCGCCCAGCGGGCGATCCGGGCGCGGCGGGCGGGAGAGGGATCCGTGATCTCGCTGCAGGAACTGCACGCAGCGCGAGCCGCCGGGCACGACGAGCTCTCGGCCGATACGCCGCGGAGCGCCTGATGGAGCAGCGCACGCTCGCGCCGCCCGAGCGGCGCGTGGCCCGCGTTGCCGGCGTCGAACGGCTCGGCGCCTACCACGTGATCGGCGCCGAGGACGCCGACGGGCCCCGCGATCCGAGGCCCGGCCAGTTCTACATGCTGGCCGCCGAGCGCGGCTGGGGCGGGCAGCACGACGAGCGCCCCTACCTGCCGCGCGCGTTCTCCTACGCGCGCGCCCGCGCGGACGACGACGCCCTCGGCCTCGACTTCCTGCTCGAGGCGATCGGCCCGGGGACGGAGCGGCTCGCGCGCCTCGAGCCGGGGGAGGGCCTGGCGCTGCTCGGGCCGCTCGGGATCGGCTTCGACCTGGAACCGGGCGAAGGCCGCCCGCTGCTGGTGGGGGGAGGGATCGGCGCCGCGCCGCTCCTCTGCCTCGAGGAGGAGCTGCTGAGGGCGGGGGCCAGGCCGCGCGTGTTGCTCGGCTTCCGCAGCGCCGCGCACGCGCAGGCCGCGGCCCTGTTTGCGGAGGCGCCGCTGGTGGTCACCGACGACGGCTCGGTCGGGCGCCGCGCGTTCGTCACGGAGCCCCTTCGCGAGGAGCTCGACTCGGACCCCGACGCGCACGTGTACGCCTGCGGCCCGCCCGCGATGCTCGAGGCCGTGCGCGCGCTCTGCGCCGAGCGCGAGACGCCTGCCCAGCTCGCGCTCGAGTCGGGAATGGCGTGCGGCTTCGGGGCCTGCTTCGGCTGCGTCGTGCCGACGCACGAGGGCTACCTGCGCCTCTGCGTGGACGGCCCGGTCCTCGACGCCCGCCGGCTCGAGAGCGCGCTGTTTCCGGGGGCGGGGCATTGAGCACGCGCCGCGGAGAGAGCGGCGGCGCGGACCGCTCGATCGAGCTCTGCGGGGTGGCTCTGCGCGGCCCCGTCCTGAACGGCTCCGGCACCTTCGACGCCATCGCGGCACGGCGCGCCTTCGGAGACGCCCTGCTCGAGCGCTTCCCGTTCGACGCCTTCGTCTCGAAGACGATCACGCTCGCGCCGCGCGAGCGGCAACCCGCCGCCGCGGCTCTGGGAGACCCCCGCCGGGCTGATCAACTCGATCGGGCTCCCCAACAAGGGTCTCGAGGGCTTTCTCGCCGAGGACCTGCCGCAGTTGGCAGAGCTGCCCGTTCCGCTCGTGGTCTCGGTGATGGGGTTCAGCCGCGAGGAGCTCGCGACGCTCGTGGCGGCGGTCGGCGAGCGCGATGAGGTCGCGCTGCTCGAGCTGAACGTGTCCTGCCCGAACGTGGAGACCGGGCTGGTGATGGGCGCGGACCCCTCGGAGACCGCCCGGGCCGTCGAGCGGGTGCGCCCACTCACCGAGAAGCCGCTCGTGGTCAAGCTCACCCCGAACGCGAACGAGCCCGAGGCCGTAGCGGCCGCCGCCCAGGACGCGGGAGCCGACGCGGTCTCGCTGATCAACACGCTGAAGGGGATGGCGCTCGACCCGGACGGCGGCGGAGCCTGGCTCGGGGGCACCACCGGCGGCGTCTCCGGGCCCGCCGTGCGCGCGATCGCCCTGCAGCAGGTCCAGGCGGTGGCGGCGCGCGTCGAGATCCCCGTGATCGGCATGGGCGGCATCGCGAGCGGTCGCCACGCCGCCGATTTCCTGTCCGCGGGCGCCGCGGCCGTGGCCGTGGGGACCGAGAGCTTCCGCGACCCCGCCGCCGGCCGGCGGGTGGCGGCCGAGCTCGGGGAGCTCGCGCCCTCCAGCCCTCCACTTGATGTTCGGCTGTCCCCATACGGGTGACACCTGCACAAAATTTTCACGGAACAAGCGGGATCTTCCCGGCCACGTCGGGGTCGAGGGATCGGGCCCACTTCAAAATCCCTGCAAACATTGGGAAAACGCTTAACCACCCCCAACCGTCCTGAAGCTCAGGTCGAGGTCTAGGCAAATTCGCGGATTTTTTGCGTCTTCCGGCCCGCGAGGCTCGGGTGAGCGTGTACTATCGCCGCCCATGCCGGCCGCGTCGCAATCGCCCGCGAAGGGTCAATCCGCGGGTCTAGCGCCCGAGCGCTCGCTCACCCAGCGGATGGAAGCGCTCAAGCGAGCGAACGAGATCCGGACCCGCAGGGCACGCCTCAAGCGCGATCTGAAGGCCGGCCGCGTCCAGATCCACGGCCTATTGCTCGACCCCCCTGAGTACCTGCTCACCGCGAAGGTTTTCGACCTGCTCCTGGCGGTGCCCAAGTACGGCCGCGTCAAGGTGAATCGCATTCTCACCCACTGCCGCATCTCGCCCAGCAAGACGATCGGCGGCCTCTCCGAGCGGCAGCGCAACGAGCTCGTCTCGTACCTGCGGCGATAGGCGATTCCGGCACCCCGATCATCGTCGTCACGGGCCCTTCGGGTGTCGGCAAGGGCACGCTCATCAGGGCGCTCCTGGAGCGGATTCCAGGCCTGCAGCTGGCCGTTTCGGCCACCACCCGCAGCCCGCGCGAGGGCGAGGTCAACGGGATCGACTATCACTTTCTAAGCGAGGAGGACTTCGATCGCAGGGTTGCGGCGGGCGAGTTCGTGGAGCACGCGGTCTACGCCGGGCACCGCTACGGCACGCTGCGCTCCGAACTCGAACGTCCCGCCCGCGCGATCGTGCTGGAGATCGACGTCCAGGGCGCGCGCCAGGTGCGTGAGACGCTGCCCGATGCCAAGCGCATCTTCATCGAGCCTCCCTCGCTGGAGGCGCTCGAGAAGCGGCTGAAGGGACGTGCGGCGGACTCGCCCGAGCAGATCGAGCGCCGCCTGAGCGCGGCGCGCGCCGAGCTCGAGGCCGCCCGCGAGTTCGACCACCGAGTCGTCAACGACGATCTGGAACGCGCCCTGGGGGAGCTCACGGACCTGATCGCTACCATGTCTTCGCTGTGATCAAGCCCCGACTGGACAAGCTGCTCGAGCAGGTCGATTCCCACTACGCCGTCGTGCTGGTCTCCGCCAAGCGGGCCCGGCAGATCAACTCCTACTACCACAACCTCGGCGAGGGGACCTTCGACGAGTACCCGCCGCCGATGGTCGAGACGGGGTCGAAGAACTACCTCAAGATCTCCCTCGAGGAGATCGCCGCCGGGAAAATCAAGTACCGCTACCGGTAGGGAACGCCGGTGGCGCGCATCCTGCTCGGCGTGACCGGCGGGATAGCCGCCTACAAGGCGGTGGAGTTGGTTCGCCTGGCCACCAAGGCCGGCCACGCCGTACGAGTGATCCAAACACGGACGAGCCTCGAGTTCGTGGGCCGCGCGACGTTCGAGGGCGTCACCGGCGCTCCGGTGCTCGTCGACGAGTTCGAGCGCGATCCCGCCCGCGGGGCCTTCCCCGGCGATCCAGTCCCCGAGCACGAGCCGATCTCGCATCTCGAGCTGGTGGCGCGCTGCGACGTGCTCTGCGTGGCGCCCGCCTCGGCGAACACGATCGCGAAGCTCGCCCACGGGCTCGCGGACAACCTGCTCTCGAGCGCGGCGCTTGCCAACACCGCGCCGCTCGTGATCGCGCCGGCGATGAACAACCGCATGTACGAGCACCCCGCCACCCAGAGCAACCTGGAGCTGCTGCGCGAGCGGGGCGCGCGGATCGTCGCTCCGGGGACGGGCAGCCTCGCCTCGAAGGGGGAGTGGGGGGTGGGCCGGCTCGCCGAGCCGCCCACGATCCTCGAGACCCTGGAGGCCACGCTCGCCGTCGGCGGCCCGCTCGACGGGCTGCGCGTGCTCGTCACGGCCGGCGGGACGCGCGAGCCGATCGACTCGGTGCGCTACGTGGGCAACCGTTCCTCGGGCCGGATGGGCATGGCTCTGGCGCAGGAGGCGGCCCGGCGCGGGGCGGAGGTCACGGTCGTGCGCGCGAACGTCTCGCTGCCGGTGCCGGCGGGCATCCGCGCGCTCGACGTGGAGAGCGCGGCCGAGCTCGAGGCGGCGTTGCGAGCCGAGTTCCCGGCCGCGGACGTGCTGGTGATGGCGGCGGCGCCCGCGGACTTCCGTCCCGCGAGCCCGGCGGCGGACAAGATCGCCAAGGCGGGCCGCGAGGGCCTCGTGCTGGAGCTCGAGCCCACGACCGACATCCTCGCCGCGCTGGCGGGCGAGCGGCGGCCGGACCAGACGCTGGTCGGCTTCGCGGCCGAGCACGGCGAGGGAGCCGTCGAGCGGGGGCGGGCGAAACTGGCGCGCAAGGGGCTCGACGCGATCGTCGTCAACGACATCTCACGCGCCGAGATCGGCTTCGACAGCGAGGAAAACGAGGTCAAGATCGTGTTTGCGGCCGGCGAGCAGACCGTCCGGCGCGCGCCGAAGGCCGAGGTGGCGGCAGCGATCCTCGACGTGGTGCAGGAGCTCAGGAC
Organism: uncultured Thermoleophilaceae bacterium; assembly: GCA_963757815.1. Lineage (GTDB taxonomy): Bacteria > Actinomycetota > Thermoleophilia > Solirubrobacterales > Thermoleophilaceae > JACVRW01. Next base: position 144,007 of record CAVWSN010000035.1, read on the forward strand.
GCGCGCCGGTGGGCGGAGTACCGTAGAGGGCAAGCCATGAGCGAGAGCGTCTACGACCTATTCCGGAAGGGCAGCGAGCTTCTCGAGCGCGGGGACTTCATGGCGGCGGCGGTCCCGCTCGAGCGGGCGCGTGAGCTGGAGCCGGACAAGGGCTCGATCCGCGAGGCGCTGGGGCGCGCCTATTTCCGCTCGTCGCGCTTCGAGAAGGCGGCGGAGGAGTTCGCGGCGCTGGTGGAGCGCTACCCGGTCAACGACTACGCGCACTTCTGCCTCGGGCGCTCGCTCGAGAAGACCGGCCGTAGGGCCGAGGCGAGCCGCCACGCCGCCCTCGCGGCGCACATGCGCCCGGACCGCAAGGACTATCAGGCCTTCAGGGAGCGTTTGCGGGCGGCTTAGGCGGAGCGGCTTCGCTCGGTGTGGTGGCGCCGGGTCGGTCTCGCGATTGGGCTGGGGAAGGGGGTGGTGCTCGTCGGCCGCGGTTGGCCGGGCCTGATCGAAGATCGTTCGGCTGCCGCGCTCTGGAAACTGGAACGATCCTGGTTTGGTGGTCCAGGAGACCACTAGGGCAGGACGGTAGGGCCGAAGTTGTCACCCAGGAGGATCGCTGCGGCCGCTGTCCACGACCCCTTCCCCAGCCCAGACCCGGCCGGCGGAGACCAACCCCGCGCCATAGCTCGGCGTCGACGGCGGCCACCGGCTAAAGATGATGCCGGTGGCCGCCGTCCGGACTGAGACGGGCGCTACGCAGCCTCGCGCTCCGTGGCAACCTCGGTGGGCGCCGGGGCCACCGCGAGCCGCCGCTCGCGCGCGCCGGCCACCACGCCCGCCAGCGCCACGCCCAGGCCGAGCACGCTCACCGCGGCCACGACCGCCAGGCCCGGCCGGAAGCCGTCCAGCAGCGAGGAGGCGTCGGTGCCGGTGCCCGTGTTCGAGCTGACCACGGCCGTGACGATCGCCAGCCCGATCGCGCCGCCTACCTGGAACGAGGTGTTGACGAGCCCGGAAGCCAGGCCCTGCTCATGGTCGGCCACGCCCGCGGTCGCCTGGATGTTGAGCGACGGGAAGCTGAGCGCGAAGCCCAGCCCGATCAGGAGCATCGCGGGTAGCCACACGGTGGCGTAGGTGAGCGACTCGCCGATCCGCAGGAACAGCGCGTAGCCGATCACGAACGAGATCGCGCCGGCCAGGATGACCCTCGCGGTGCCGAAGCGGTCGACGAGCGGGCCGATGCGCGGCGCGCCGAGGGCCACGAGCATGCCGCCCGGCAGGAAGGCCAGGGCCGTTTCGACCGGCGACCAGCCGAGCATCTGCTGCAGGTAGAGCGTGCCCACGAACTGGAACGCCACGTAGGAGCCGAACACGGCGGCCATCCCCAGGTTGGCCCGGACGAGCGAGCCGGACCGGAGGATGCCGAGGCGCACGAGCGGAGTGGCTGAGCGCTGCTCGATGGCCACGAACGCGGCCAGCAGCAGTGCGGTCACCGCGAAGCCGCCGAGCGTCTCGGGAGCGCCCCAGCCGGTCTCCGGCGCTTCGACGACGGTCCACACCAGGAGCAGCATCGCGGCCGTGATCGCCCCGGCTCCAGCGAAGTCGAAGCCGCGCCGCGGGCCGGTCGCCGGCGGGTCGCTGGCCAGCACGCGCGGCGCCGCGATCAGCAGGGCGATCGCGATCGGCACGGGCAGCAGGAACGTCCAGCGCCAGCCGAGCTCGGTCAGGAGCCCGCCGAAGACGAGCCCGAGCGAGAATCCGCTCGCTCCGCAGGCCGTGTAGATCGCAAGCGCACGGTTGCGGGCCGGTCCCTCCGCGAAGGTCGTCGTGATGATCGAGAGGCTGGCCGGCGCGGTGAACGCCGCCGCCGCACCCTTGAGGAAGCGGGTGATCACGAGCAGCGTGCCGTCGTTGACGAGGCCGCCGATCACGGAGGCGCCGGTGAACACCACGAGCGCCGCGAGCAGCACCCGCCGGCGGCCCAGCAGGTCGGCGAAGCGGCCGCCCAGCAGCAGCAGACCGCCGTAGCCGAGCACGTAGCCCGAGACGACCCACTGGAGCGCCGAGGTGGAGAGGTCGAGATCCGACCGGATGGAGGGGAGCGCGACGCCCACCATCGAGACGTCGAGCCCGTCGAGGAACAGGACACCGCAGAGCACGACGAGGGCGCCCCAGAGGCGCGCATCCCATTGCTGCCCTGCGTCAGTGGTGCTGAGAGAAGGCATCGGAAGAGATTACATGCATGCGCATGTAATGTTTGTACATCTTTTGTTAAGAGCAATATTTGCTCGCGTTCGCTACCGTTACGAAAGCTGTGTCGACGAAAACGAGGGAAGACCCGCTCACCGGGCGCTGGCGAGAGCTTCTCGACAGTCACGCGCGGGTAAGCGGCGCGCTCGAGCGCGCGCTCCAGGCCGAGCACGGCCTGGGCGTGAGCGAGTTCGAGGTGCTGGATCGGCTCGCCGTGGCCGACAAGGACCAGAACCGGATGCAGGAGCTCGCCGATTCCGTCCACCTGAGCCAAAGCGCCCTGTCGCGCCTCATCGGGCGGCTCGAGTCCGAGGGCCTCGTCTCGCGCAAGATCTGCCCCGATGACCGGCGTGGCATCTTCGCCTGCCTGACCGACGCGGGCCGCGAGCGCCACGCCGAGGCCCTGCCCACGCGGCGGCGGGTTCTTGCCCAAGTGCTCGGCTGAGTGCGGGCCCTCGTCCAGCGAGTCAGCGAGGCCGCCGTCAGCGTCGACGGACGCGAGCGCTCCCGTATCGGACCAGGAATGCTCGTGCTGCTGGGCGTGCGGCGCGACGACGGCCCCGAGCAAGCCGACCGGCTGGCGCGCAAGCTGCGGGCGCTCCGGATCTTCAACGATTCGGACGGCAAGCTGAACCTCGACGTCGGCCAAGCCGGCGGCGAGATCCTCTGCGTCAGCCAGTTCACGCTCTACGGCGATGCGCGCAAGGGCAACCGGCCGAGCTTCGTGGAGGCCGCGCCCCCCGAGGAGGCAGAGGCTCTCTACGAGCGCGTGCGGGCGGCGCTCGGCGCGAAGGGAGGCGTGTTCGGCGCGCGCATGGAGATCTCGCTTGCGCTTGATGGGCCGGTGACGATCATCCTTGACATCGACCCAGAGGCAGACAGGAGGTCGCCGTGAGCGCACCATTCATCGTCAGGTCAGTTTCGAGAATCCATCCCGGTAAGGCAGACGCGTATCGACCCGTGAGCAGCGGAGTTGAGCAAGTCGACGTATCCGCGAGACGTTCGCGTTCACGGACTTCGAGAGCCGAGTTCTACGGCGAGCCCACCGCTGAAGGATGGATCCCGCGCGTGAGCCAGGGAGTCGCGTTCAACCTCCACCCAGTGCATTGGGCCGGCTTCACCCGGCTCCAGTCCGCCAAGGCCGACTGAGCTTCCGGCCGCGTGGCAGATCGTCTCTTGCTGGAGGCTTGATCGGCCAATAGGGTCGCCCTGAAGGTGTTGGCTCTGGAGGAGGCACCCAGATGAACGAGGCCCGGCGCGATGTGCTGCGCGCGATCTGCGACACGGTCTGCCCGGCGATCGAGCGCGCCGACGACCCGGACGGCTTCTGGGCTCGCCGCGGCAGCGACGTGGGGGCACCGGAAGCCCTCGCCGAGACGATCGAGGCGATGCCGCCCCTGCAGCGCGACGGCCTCGAGCAGCTCCTCGACGGCCTCGCCCGGATGGGTTTCCTGGCGGCCTCGCGGCGCTCGCGCGAGCAGATCCTCCGCAACCTGCAGGCGCTCGGTCCCGAGGCTGCCGCCGGCGGCGGGGCGCTGATGGCCCTCGGTCTGTTCCTCTCCTACGGCCTGCCCGACCCGCAGTCGGGGCGCAACCCGTTCTGGCAGACCTTCGGCTACCCGGGCCCCAGCGGCGTCCCACAGCCGCGCGAGCGGACCGTGACGCCGATCGTGCCGGAGGGCGAGGAGGCCGGCTACGAGGCGGACGCCGTGATCGTGGGCTCGGGCGCGGGCGGCGGCGTGATCGCCGCGGCGCTCGCCCAGGCCGGCCAGAGGGTGATCGTGCTCGACATGGGCGGCCTCTTCGACGAGTCGGACTTCAACCAGTACGAGCTCTGGGCCTACCAGAACCTCTACTGGCGCGGCGGCCCCAACCCCACCGCGGACATGAACATCTCGCTCTATGCCGGCTCGAGCTTCGGCGGCGGGACGACGATCAACTGGACCAACTGCCTGCGGACCAAGCCCTGGGTGCGAGAGCAGTGGGCCCGCGAGCATGGCCTCGAGGGGCTCGACACGGCCGACTTCGACCGCCATCTCGACGCCGTCTGGGAGCGGCTCGCGGTCAACGACCGCTGCTCGCACCTGAACGGAACCCAGGAGTCGATGCGGCGCGGCGCCGAGGCGCTCGGCTGGTCGTTCAGGACCGTCACGCGCAACGTCGACGAGTCCCGCTACACGCCCGAGACCGCCGGCTACATCGGCTTCGGAGACCAGAGCGGCGCCAAGCAGTCGACCGCCAAGACCTACCTCGCGGACGCCGTCGAGCACGGCGCCGAGGCGATCGTACGTTGCTTCGCCGAGCGCGTACTGGTCGAGGGCGGGCGCGCGGCCGGGGTGGAGGGCGTCTACAGCGACCCGGAGAGCGGGCGCAGCGCCCGCGTAACAGTGCGGGCGCCGCGCGTGGTCGTGGCCTGCGGGGCGCTCGAGTCGCCGGCCCTGCTGCTGCGCTCGGGGATCGGCGGCCCGGCGGTGGGGCGGCACCTGCGCCTGCATCCCGTGCACGGCCACGATCGGAAGCTACGCGGAGGACCAGCGCGCCTGGTGGGGCGCGCCGCACGCCGGGCTCGTCGACGAGTTCGCGAACGTCGAGGACGGTCACGGCTTCCTCATCGAGGCCACCCAGTACGCGCCGGGCACCGCGGCCTCGGCCACGCCGTTCGCGGGCGGCGAGGATCACAAGCGGCTCATGCAGCGGCTTCGCTACGGCGCGACGTTCATCGGCCTCGTGCGCGACCGCGGCGGCGGCCGGGTCACGATCGACGAGGACGGTCAGGCGGTGCCCTGGTACTCACTCGACGATCCGCTCGACGTCGCCAACATGCACCGTGCCCTGGCCGCCCAGGTCCGGCTGCACGTGGCCGCCGGGGCGCACGAGGTGGGCGCGCTGGCGGCCGGCATGCCCCGCTGGCGCCTCGGCGACGACGTCGACCGCTTCATCGCCCGGCTCGAGCGGGTGCCGCTCCGCGCCGGGCGGCTTCAAGCTGTTCGCCGCCCACCAGATGGGGACCTGCCGCATGGGTGCCGACCCGGGCACGAGCGTGGCGGGGCCGTGGGGCGAGCTGCACGACACGCCGGGCGTGTGGATCGGGGACGCGAGCGCGTTCCCGACCTCCTCCGGCACCAACCCGATGATCACGATCATGGCCCTCGCCCACCGCACCGGCGAGGCGATCCTGGCGGCGAGCCCCGCCGCCGCCACCACCGCGACCGCCTGAGGAGACCGCATGGCAACCGCCACCGAACCAATCGTCCGCGACAAGCTCTACATCGGCGGTGAGTGGGTCGAGCCCGCCGGCCAGGACACGATCGCCGTGGTCAACCCCTCCAGCGGCGCGACGATCGCACACATCCCCGCCGGCACCCCCGCCGACGCGGACCGCGCCGTCCGAGCCGCGCGCGCCGCGTTCGACTCCTGGTCCGCGGTGTCGCCGTACGACCGGGCGGCGCTCTGCGGCGCGATCGGCGCGCGGCTCGCCGAGCGCGGCGACGAGCTGGCCGCGCTCATCACCAGCGAGCTCGGGATGCCGCTCACCCTCTCGCGCATGATCCAGGCCGGGCTGCCGTCGGTCACGTTCTCCTCCCAGCCCGAGCTCGTCGAGGAGATCGCCTGGGAGGAGGAGGTCGGCAACTCGCTGATCGTGCGCGAGCCCGCCGGCGTGGTCGCCGCGATCACGCCCTGGAACTACCCGCTTCACCAGATCGCCAACAAGGTCGCGCCGGCCCTGTCGGCGGGCTGCACCGTCGTGCTCAAGCCGAGCGAGGTGGTGCCGCTGAACGCCTTCGTGCTCGCGGAGATCTGCGACGAGGTGGGCCTGCCGGCCGGCGTCTTCAACCTCGTGACCGGGACCGGCCCGGTCGTCGGCGAGGCGATCGTCTCGCATCCCGAGACCGACATGGTCTCGTTCACGGGCTCGACCCGCGCCGGGCGGCGCGTCTCCGAGCTGGCGGCGCAGGGCGTGAAGCCCGTGTCCGTGGAGCTCGGCGGCAAGTCGCCGAACGTGATCCTCGACGACGCCGACCTCGAGCAGGCCGTGACGGACGGCGTGGCCAAGTGCTTCCTGAACTCCGGCCAGACCTGCAGCGCGCTCTCGCGCATGCTGGTTCCCCGCGACCAGCTCGAGCAGGCCGAGCGCATCGCGGCCGTGGTGGCCGAGTCGTTCACCCCCGGCGACCCGTTCACCGAGGGCACGATGCTCGGCCCGCTCGCCTCCGAGACCCAGCTCGAGCGGGTGCGCGGCTACATCGACAAGGGGACGGCCGAAGGGGCGAAGCTCGTGACCGGCGGCAGCGAGGCTCCCGACGGGCTCGAGCAGGGCTACTTCGTGCGCCCGACCGTCTTCTCCGGGGTCACGACCGAGATGACGATCGCGCAGGAGGAGATCTTCGGGCCGGTGCTCGCGATCATGCCCTACGAGGACGAGGAAGACGCCATCCGGATCGCCAACGACACGATCTACGGCCTGGCCGGCGGCGTGTGGTCGGCCGACGAGGAGCGCGCGAAGCGCGTGGCCGGCCGTATCCGCACCGGCCAGGTGGAGATCAACGGCGGCGCCTTCAACCCGCTCGCGCCCTTCGGCGGCTACAAGCAGTCCGGCCACGGCCGCGAGCTTGGGCGCTACGGCCTCGAGGAGTTCCTCGTGGCGAAGTCGCTGCAGCTCTGAGCGGCGCTCACCCCGTCGGCAGCGGCCCGCCGAGCTCGGTCCACGCCGGCGGCGTGTACGCCTCTCCGGGCCGGCCGCCGACCGCGACCATGCGGAAGCCGTCCGGCCCCGGCAGCAGGCGGCGCTTCTGTCCCGGGCCCACTCGGGCCACCATGCCCGGCACGAGCTCGTGGGGGCTGCCGTCGAGGCTCAGGGTCGCGGAGCCGCCGAGCGCGACGTAGACCTCCTCCTGGCGCAGGTCGTTGTCGTCGAAGAAGTCGTGCACGTGGTCGTGGTTCGGATAGCCCTCCCAGCCCGGCGGGAGGTCCATCACCTGCATTCCGAACGCGCTCACCCCGAGCGACGCGCGCGCCCGGCGCACGATGCCCTCGTAAATCGGCTCCATGTCCTCCACCCGCTTGACCGTGTAGTCGCCCATCTCGCCCTCCTGGTTGCGGTCGCTTTTCGGGGTGTTGAGATGCAGCCGTGCACCGAAACTCATCGATGAGTTTCGGGCCTCCGAGGCATCTCAACGGGTGTGGGCCGTCCTGAGACCATGGCGCGGTGACCAACCGGGAGTTCGATGAGCTGGTCGAGCTCCACCGACACGAGCTCCGGGTGCACTGCTATCGGATGCTGGGCTCGGCCCAGGACGCCGAGGACATGCTCCAGGAGACGCTGCTCTCGGCATGGCGCGGATTCGACTCGTTCGAAGGCCGCTCGACGCTCCGCGCCTGGCTCTACAGGATCGCGACGAACGCGTGCCTCGGCATGATGCGGCGCTCGCGCACGATCGCGCCTCCGCCCGAGCCGCCGGGCGAGCTGCCGAAGCCGAGCGCCCTCGGCGAGCCGCTCTGGCTGGAGCCCTACCCGGACGCGTTGCTCGACGGCCTCCCGGACGACGCCCCAGGCCCGGATGCCCTCTACGGGACACGCGAGGCCGTCGGTCTCGCGTTCGTGACCGCCCTTCAGCACCTGCCCGCACGGCAGCGCGCCGTTCTCGTGCTGCGCGACGTGCTCGGCTTCCGGGCGGCGGAGGCGGCCGAGATGCTCGGGGTGAGCGAGGCGTCGGTAACGAGCGCGCTGCAGCGCGCCCGCGGGCGGCTGGAGGAGCTCGCCCCGCGTGCATCGGTCGAGGAGATGCCGTTGCCGGGCTCGGCGGCCGAGCGGGAGCTCGTCACTCGCTTTGCCGACGCTTTCCAGGGCGGGGACGTCGACGCCGTTGTCGCGCTCCTCACTCAGGACGCCAGGCTCACCATGCCGCCCGAGCCGTTCGAGTTCCACGGCCCGGCGGCGATCGGCCGTTTCCTCTCGACCGTTCCCGCCGCGGGTGCCCTCGAGCGCTTCAGGCTGGTGGCGACGCGCGCGAACGGCCAGCCGGCGTTCGGCTGCTACCTGCGCGATCCCGCGCGGCGGGCCGGCGCGCGCCTACGGCCTCATGGTCCTGACGCTGCGCGGAGACCATGTCGCGGGCATCACCGGGTTCCCCGACACGGCGGTCTTCCGGTCTTTCGGCCTGCCGAGGACACTGCGGTAGACCATTCCCTGCGCAGCCGGCCGAGCCGGCTGCTTCGGGCCTCAGCCCCCTATAATCGTCGGTCGCTAGGACTTTCAGTCGTACGCGGCGCCCCGTGGCGCCGCGCCTGGAGGTGGGCTTCGCAGCCCACCTTTTTTCATATCTCATGCAGACCGATCACCTCACCATCGACATCGAACAGCGCCTCGCCGGCCTCGAGCCGGACGTCGAGCTGCTCGCGTGCGAGAAGGTGGGAGCGGACCGGCTGCGGCTGTTCATCGATCATCCGGACGGTGTGTCGCTCGCGCTCTGCGAGCGCGTGACGCACCACCTGCGTGAGCTGCTCGTCGACTACTCGCTAGAGGTCTCGTCGCCGGGACCGGAGCGGCCGCTCACCAAGCCGGACCACTTCCGGCGCTTCCTCGGCCGGCGCGCCCGAGTGCGGCTGCGCGAGCCGAGGGACGGCCACAAGAGCTTCACCGGGGAGCTCGTCGGCGCCAGTGACGACGAAGTCACCGTGGCGGCCGGCGAAGGGATCGTGTCGATCCCGTACTCGGACATCAACAGGAGCAACCTGCTGCCCGAAGCCGCCGGCCCGGCGGCGTCGTCGGGACAAATTGAGGGGGAGGGATGACGAAGGAGATCGTCGAGGCCGTAGGTGTACTCGAGCGCGAGAAGGGCATCTCTGCCGACCGCTTGATGGGGGCGCTCGAGGACGCGCTGCTCTCGGCTTACAAGAAGACACAGGACGCGGCCAAGTACGCGCGCGTCGAGGTTGACCGCTCGAGCGGCGACTTCCGCGTTTACGAGCTGATCCTGCCGCCCGATCTCGAGGAGCAGCTGCTCGACGAGGTGGAGGAGGAGGCCGGCGAGCCGACCGTCGACCCGGAGACGGGCGAGATGGTCTATCCCGAGCCGCCCGAGATCGATCAGGAGCGGCTCATGCAGTACCGCGACCAGATCGACGAGCACGACGTCACCCCCGACGACTTCGGTCGCATCGCGGCCCAGACCGCCAAGCAGGTGATCCTCCAGCGGATCCGCGAGGCCGAGCGCGACAACGTCTTCCATGAGTACGAGGACCGGCTGGGCGAGCTGATCACCGGAATCGTGCAGCAGTCGGACTCGCGCTACACGCTCGTGCAGCTGCGCGAGCGCGTCGAGGCGCTGCTGCCGCGCGGCGAGCAGGTGCACGGCGAGCGCTACGACCACGGCCAGCGCATCAAGGCGATCATCACCGACGTCTCGAACCAGGCGAAGGGGCCTTCGATCATCGTGTCCCGGCGCTCGCCCGAGCTGATCCGCGCGCTGTTCGAGCTCGAGGTGCCGGAGATCGCGGACGGCCTCGTGGAGATTCAGAACGTCGCTCGCGAGCCGGGCTACCGGTCGAAGATCGCCGTGGTCTCGCACGCCTCCGGCGTCGATCCCGTCGGGGCCTGCGTCGGCCCGCGCGGCTCGCGGGTGCGCATGGTCGTGTCCGAGCTGCGCGGCGAGAAGATCGACATCATCCCGTTCAACGAGGAGCCCGCGCGCTTCGTCGCGAAGGCGCTCTCGCCGGCGCGTGTGCGCGAGGTGCTCGTGGACGACGAGGCCAAGCAGGCCACCGTGATCGTGCCGGACGACCAGCTCTCGCTGGCGATCGGCAAGGACGGGCTCAACGCCCGGCTGGCGGCGCGCCTCACCGGCTGGCGCGTGGACATCCGCTCCGAGACCGAGTTCGCCGAGGAAGAGGCCCAGATGGGCTACCAGGAGGAGGAGGTCTCCGGCCGCTGCGCCGCGATCCTCGCGAACGGCAAGCGCTGCCCGAACGCCTCCCTGCCCGGCTCGCGCTACTGCGGCCTGCCGGCGCACCAGGAGCTCGCGGAGAAGGGCACGGACTACCTCGTGCCGCCTGAGGACGGCGACGGCGCGGGCGAGGCGGAGGAGCTGCCCGCGGAGGAGGAGGTCGCCGAGGCCGAGGCCGCGGAGGAGGAGGTCGCCGTGGCCGAGGTCGCCGAGGAGCCGGCCGCCGACGAGCTGCCCACCGAGGAGGTGGCTGCCGAGGAGGAGGTCGCTGACGAGGCCGCCGCCGAGAGCGTCGTCGCCGAGGAGGTCGGCCTCGATGGCGCGGGCGCCGAGGTCGAGGCCGACGTCGAGATCGGCGAGGTGCCGGCCGAGGCCGAGGAAGCCGAGGAGTCGTAGAGCCGTATCGCAGCTGCGTCGGCTGCGGGCGCTCGCTCCCGAAGCGTGCGCTGCTGCGGCTGGTGCGCGGCGACGACGGAAAGATCCGCCCGGACCCCGGCGCCCGGGCCGAGGGCCGTGGCGCCTACGTCTGTGACAGCCCCGACTGCGCCGCTAGTCTCGCCAGTGGGCGGCCCCTCGCTCGCAGCCTGAGGGCGCCCGTGACCGTCGAACCCGAGACCATAGACTTAGTTTGCGAATGGCAAAGAAGCGCGTCCACGAGATAGCGAAGGAGAGGGGGATCACCTCGAAGGAGGCCGTGGCCATCCTGCAGGAGGCCGGCCTCGGGGTGAAGTCCCACTCCTCGAGCGTCGAGGAAGCCGACGCCGCTCGCGCCTTCGGCAACGGCGCCCAGGCCGCGGCGCCCCAGCCGGCGACCCCGGATGCGCCCGCCGCGAAGGCCGAGCCGGCGCCCCCTGCGGCGCCGGCCGCCGAGAGCCGCCCACGCCCAGACGGGCAGGCGCCCGCCTCTCCGCCGAAGGACACCGGCGGCGGCCAGGCCCCGCAGGGCGGCGGTCAGCGCCCCCAGGCCGGCGAGCGCCGGCGCCCGCGTGGCGGCGAGGCCCCGAAGGGCGGCGGCCAGCGTCCGGGCGCACCCGATCGCCCGTCGATCCAGCGGCCGCCGGCGCCCGAGGGCGAGGTGCGCCGCGCCGGGCCCGCCGGGCGCGGCCCACGAATCCTTCAGGATGCTCCCCCGCCACAGGAGCGCTCGCCTCAGCCGGGGCAGCGCAGCGGCGGCCAGCAGCGCTCCGGCGGCCGCGGACCCGGTGGCGGTCGCGGGCCGGGCGGGCCGCAGGGCGGCCGCGGTCCAGGCGGCGGCCGCGGGCCGGGAGGTCCCGGGCCGGATGCCGGTCCCGCCCCCGCCGCCGACGGTGGCCGCGGGGCCCAGGGCGGCCGCGGTGGCCGTCCCACACGCGGAGGGCGAGCCGGCGAGGGCGGAGGCGCCGCGGGCGCTGGAGGACGCCGCCGCCGTGTCGTCATCGATTCGCAGGCGTCGCGGCGCGACCGTCCCGGACCGCCGCAGCAGTCACAGCCCCCTCGTCGCGGGCGCGGGCGCCGGCGCCGTCCCCAGTGGGTCGAGCCGGATCTCGAGGCCGAGGCGCAGGCGAAGCTCGAGGCCGAGCAGCAGGAGGACCCCGCGGTCCAGGTCCGCTCGGGCTCGACGGTCAAGGAGGTCGCCGAGTCGCTGCAGCTGACCGCGCCCGAGGTCATCAAGAAGCTGATGGAGCTCGGCGAGATGGCCACGCTGACGCAGACGCTCTCCGACGAGGCCATCGAGGTGCTCGGGGATGCCTTCGACAAGCGCGTCGAGATCGTGTCGGCAGCCGAGGAGGTCGAGCCGGAGCCGGAGTACGAGGACAGCGCCGACGAACTGATCGAGCGTCCGCCGGTGATCACGATCATGGGTCACGTGGACCACGGCAAGACCTCGCTGTTGGACGCGATCCGCGAGACGGAGGTGGCCGCGGGAGAGGCCGGCGGCATCACCCAGCACATCGGCGCCTACCAGGTCCACCACGACGGCCACACGATCACCTTCCTCGACACCCCCGGCCACGAGGCGTTCACGGCGATGCGCGCACGCGGTGCCAAGGTCACCGACATCGCCGTGATCGTCGTCGCCGCGGACGACGGGGTGATGCCCCAGACGGTCGAGGCGATAGACCACGCCAAGGCCGCCGGCGTGCCCGTGATGGTGGCCGTCAACAAGATCGACAAGGACGGCGCCGACCCCAACCGGGTTCGCGGCGAGCTCGCCCAACAGGGGCTCACGCCGGCGGACTGGGGCGGGGACACGGAGTTCGTCGACGTGTCAGCCAAGACCCATCAGAACCTCGAGGACCTGCTCGAGACGCTGGTCACGCTGGCCGAGATCCAGGAGCTCAAGGCCAACCCCGACACCGAGGCGTCCGGCTTCGTGATCGAGTCGCGGCTCGATCCCGGCCGCGGCCCCGTGGTCACGCTGCTGATCCACCGCGGCCGCATGAAGGTCGGCGACTCCGTGGTCGCCGGCGAGACCTGGGGGCGCGTCCGGGCGATGCAGGACTTCCGCGGCCAGCGCGTCGACGAGGCCACGCCCGGCATGCCGGTCGAGATCCTCGGTTTCGACGGGGTCCCGGACGCGGGCGAGCACTTCCACGTGGTCGAGAACGACCGCGAGGCCAAGCGCGTCGCGAACGAGCGCGCGATCCGCATGAAGCAGGAGGCGCTGGCGCGCCAGGCCCGCCGCCGCGTCTCGCTCGAGGACGTCCTCGCCCGCGCAGAGCGCGGCGAGAAGGAGCTCAACCTCGTGCTCAAGGCGGACGTCGCGGGCTCCCTGGAGGCGCTCGCGGACGAGATCGCCCGGCTCCCGCAGGACATGGTCCAGGTCAACATCATCCGCGAGGGCGTGGGAGGCATCGCCGAGTCCGACGTCATGCTCGCCTCCGCCTCCGACGGCGTGATCATCGGCTTCAACGTGCGCCCGGTCGGCAACGCGGCGCAGGTCGCCGATCAGGAGGGCGTCGAGATCCGCACCTACTCGGTGATCTACAAGATCGTCGAGGATCTGCGGAACGCGATGGAGGGCCTGCTCGAGGCCGTCGAGGTCGAGGAACAGGTGGCGACCGTGGAGGTGCGGGCCACGTTCAAGGCCTCGCGCGTCGGCACGATCGCCGGCTGCTACGTCGTCGACGGGACGGTCCGGCGCGGCGGCCGCTGCCGGCTCGTCCGCGACGGGACGGTCGTCTACGACGGCCGCATCGGCTCGTTGCGGCGCTTCAAGGACGACGTCCGCGAGGTCACTGCCGGCATGGAGTGCGGCATAGTCCTCGAGAACTACCCCGACCCGAAGGAGGGGGACGTGATCGAGGTCTACGAGACAAGGCGCGTCGAGCAGACGCTTTCTTGAGCTTCGTCTGCCTGATCGAGATCTCCCTGCACTTTCCCGACAACGGCAGCCTGAAGGGCAAGCGCAAGGAGTTGAGCTCGCTGAAGGCCCAGCTTCAGCGCCGTTTCGGCGCCTCGGTGGCCGAGACCGACCACCACGAGCTCTGGCAGCGGGCGACCCTGACCGCGGCGCTCGTGGGGCGCGACGCCGGGACGGTGCGCGAGCGCGGCGCGGGGGTGGCGCGCTTCGTGGATTCGATGTTTCCCGAGAGCGCCGCCGTGGAATGCCATGTGGTGTCCGCGCGGGATCTCCTGGAGCGGTAGCTAGGATGGCCGACCGCATGCGCAGGGTCAACGAGGCGGTCCGTGAGGTCGTCTCGGCAAGGATCGCCGAAGGCCTTCGGGACCCCCGCATAGGATTTGTCACCGTGACCGGCGTTGAAACAAGCCCCGACCTGCGCCACGCTCGCGTCTTCGTGAGCGTGCTCGGCAGCGACCAGGAACGCGCCGCGACGCTGGCGGGGCTCGACTCCGCGCACGGGGTCCTGCAGCAGTCGGTCGCCACCGAGCTGCGTCTAAAGCGGACGCCCTCGCTTCAGTTCGTCTTCGACGAGTCGATAGACAGGGGAATGCGCATCACCGAGCTCCTGGACGACGAGCGATGACCGTCACCACCGAGCACGACCAGGTTTTGCAGGAGCTCCGCCAGGCGGACAAGCTTCTGCTGACCACCCACGAGAACCCCGACGGCGACGCCCTCGGGTCGCTGCTCGCGATGCACCGCATGCTCGAGCAGCTCGGCAAGGACTCGCTGATGTTCATGTCGCCCGACGAGTTCCCGCTGCCCTGGGAGTACCGCGGCTTCTCGTTCGACGGGCTGGTCGGCGCACCGCCCGCGGACGTGTCCGAGCGAACGATCGTCTTCCTCGACTGCGGGAACATCGACCGCATGCCGGTCGACTTCCTGCAGGAGGACGGGCTCCACATCCTCAACATCGACCACCACCACGACAACACCCGCTTCGGGACCGTGAACCTCGTCTGCCCGATCGCGTCCTGCACCGCCGAGATCGTCTGGCGGCTCTCGAAGGAGCTCGACGTGGAGATCACGCCCGGGATCGCCGACGCGCTTTACGTCGGCCTCGTCACCGACACCGGGCGCTTCATGTACGAGAACACCTCGGCCGACGCGCACCGGATGGCAGCCGAGCTGATCGAGGCCGGCGTGCAGCCGCACCAGGTGTACCGGCGCCTGTGGGAGGACCTTCCGTTCCGGCGCCTGCAGCTCCTGCAGCGCGCGCTCGCGAGCGTCGAGCGCCACGACGACGGCGCGATCACGATCGCCCACCTCGTCAAGCGCGACTACGAGGAGACCGGCGCGCTCGAGACCGACTCCGAGGGCGTCGTCGACCACATGCGCGCCGTCGAGGGCACGCGGGTGGCGGTGCTCGTCCGCGAGCTCCTGTCCGAGGACCGCGAGGGCATGCGCAAGGTGAGCCTGCGGGCCACCGACGGCAGCGTGGACGTGTCGAAGGTGGCGCGCGAGTTCGGCGGCGGCGGGCATCCGCAGGCGGCCGGCTTCTCGACCCCCGTTCCGTACCCGGAGCTCATCGAGCGGCTCCGCGCCCAGGTCCGCCGGCAGCTTCACGGCTAGTGGCGGCGCCCGACGGGGTCCTTCTCCACGCCAAGCGGGCGGGGATGACCTCGCACGACGTGGTGGCGTCCGTGCGGCGCTCGCTGCCGCGCGGCACGAAGGTCGGGCACGCCGGCACCCTCGACCCGTTCGCGACGGGACTGCTGCTGGTGCTCGTGGGAAGGGCCACGCGGGCGCAGCGCCTGCTGATGGTGCTGCCGAAGACCTACCGCGCCGTCGCACGGCTCGGCTGGGTCTCGGACACGGGCGACCGCGACGGCCGGCTCACACGGACGGGCCGGATGCCGGAGCGGCTCGCGATCCCCGTCGGGGAGCAGCTGCAGCGCCCGCCGGAGTACTCGGCGGTGCGCGTGGGAGGGAGGCGGGCCTACGAGCTGGCCCGCGGCGGCGAGCGGGTCGAGCTCGAGCCGCGGCGCGTCAACGTCCACCGGGCGGAGCTCCTATGGCACGAAGGCGAGCGCGCCGCGTTCGAGATCGAATGCTCCTCGGGAACCTACGTGCGCGCGCTGATCGCCGACCTCGGGGATGCGTACTGCGACGAGCTCGAGCGCACGGCGATCGGGCCCTTCCTGCTCGAGGACGCGGGCGAGCGCCTCATTCCGCCCGCCGAGGCCCTCGGGTTTCTGCCCGAGCGGCCGCTGTCGAGCGGAGGAGGCGGCGGCTGTCCGCCACGGGCGCCGCGTGGCGGCCACCGGCGCGGCGGCCGAGCCGCACGTGCGGCTCGTGCACGACGGCGAGCTGCTCGCGGTCGCCGAGCCGCGCGATGGTGAGCTGCAGCCCGTCATAGTGTTCGCGCCCGCATGAAGGTCGTCTCGCTACCCGACGTCGAGCCCGGCTCCGGCCCGCGGAGCGTCGCCATCGGCACCTTCGACGGCGTGCATCTCGGCCACCGCGAGGTGATCAAGGGATCGAGCACGGTGCTGACCTTCGATCCCCACCCGATCGCTGTGATCCATCCCGAGGCGATGCCCAAGCTGATCAGCCCGTTTCCGATCAAGCGCGACCTGATCGCCCGCCTCGGCGTCGAGGAGCTCGTGATCATCCCCTTCGACCGCAGCTTCTCCGAGCGGAGTGCCGAGGAGTTCGTCCAGGACGTGCTGATCGGCCGCCTCGGCGCGGAGCAGGTCTCGGTCGGCGAGAACTTCCGCTTCGGCAAGGGGGCCAGGGGCACGGCCAAGTTCCTGCGCGGGCACTCCGAGTTCGACACGCGAATAGTCCCGCTCGTGGAGGCCGAGGGCGAGACGATCTCGTCCAGCCACATCCGCGGGCTGGTTGCCGCCGGCGAGGTCAAGGAGGCCGCCGAGTTCCTCGGCGACCCGTTCCTGTTCGAGGGCGAGATCGTGGAAGGAGACAAGCGCGGGCGCACGCTCGGGATGCCCACGGCGAACCTCGTCCCGGACGACCACTACGTCTGCCCGGGCCACGGCGTGTACGCGGCGTGGGCCCGTGTGCTGCCGGCGGCCTCGGTCCTGCCCGCCGCCGTCAACGTTGGCGTGCGCCCGACCTTCGAGACGGGCCGCGGCCTGCTCGTCGAGGCGCACCTGATCGGCTTCGATGCCGACATCTACGGAGAGACGCTGCGCATCGCCTTCCTCGAACGCCTCCGAGGGGAGAAGCGCTTCGACTCCGTCGACGAGCTCGTGCTGCAGATGCACCGCGACGTCGAGGATGCGCTCGAGATCTCCGGGCGCTTGACGGGCCCGGTTACCTGAACCGCCCCGGGAACTGGGCCGCGATCCCGTCGCTGAGCATGTCCGCCATCGCGAGGATCTGACGATGAACGCGGTCGTAAGCGCGGATGTCGGCACGGTGATCGCCCGAGAGGTGGGCGACCGCCTCGGCCAGGGTGAGGTCGAGGTGCGAACGCATCATCGAGCGCATCTCGCGGCGGGGCCAATGGCGTGGGTTCGCCGCATTCAGGAAATCCGCGATCTCACGGGCGTTGCGGTACCACGCGCCGCTATGGCGCTCGACGGCGGCCTGATCGCCCGCCTTCGCCGCCAGCACCAGATCGGCGGCGACGAGGATGTGCTCGCGGAGCAGCGAGGTGAGCCGCGCGCCGGCGGCGCGACCGTAGAACGGCTTGATCGCATCGCCGATGTCCTTCTGGTTTCGGAGCAGGCGCTGCGTGGTGGCGGGGGCGTCGGGCAGGTCGGCGGCGGCGCTGACGATAAACAGCCGCGTCCACGTGATGTGGTCCTCCCAGAGACGGCGCATCTCGTCGTGCAGCGCGAGTCGCGGCTCGCTCATACCGCGCTGCGCGGCCGAATCGGCGTGCTCGACGGAACCCTGGGCTGAAGGTCCGCCGGTCAGAGCCAGGGCGAGAACGGCGCTCGCCGTTGCCACGAGTGCTGCAAGCGACAGACTCGAACGGCGTCGGTTGATGTTTGCGTGAGTGCTCATACCGGGCTTAGCGCCCACGCGACGGGATTTCTTACGCGAGTGCTCTACTCGGCTTCTCGCCCGCCTTCTCGCACGAGGTCGCGGAGGCTTTCGTAGTCCTCGTGGCAGGCGGGACAGCCCTCGAGATGCGCGCGCATCCCCGGGATCCGGTCGTCGGCCGGCGCGTCTTGGAGCTCGAGCTCGACGTACTCGTCGAGCTTCTCGAAGCACTCGTCACACAGAAGCTCCGGTTCGGCGGGTCCAAGCAGTCTGTTGAGAGCGTTGGTGTCTTTCCGCGTGTTCATGGTGCTATTCCGCTAGCTCGAGTCGAGCGTGAATCCCCTCTCGGCGAGCTCCGAGCGCAGCTTTCGGCGCGCGTCGTGAAGCGTCTTGTAGAGCGCGCCGCGTGTCGTGCCCAGCCGCGCCGGCGAGCACGTCGATCGGCACGCCGTTCAGCGTGAGCGCGACGAGTACCCCGCGCTGGTGCTCTGTCAGGCAGCCGTCGATCGCCTGCGAGAGCGCCTGAAGAAGTTCGCCGGTCTCGCTTTGGCTTTGCGGGCTCTGCCCGGCGTCGGCCATCAGCGGCCAGGCCTCCGGCTCGAGCATCACCTCGCGTTCCTGCCAGGCGCGTCGGCGCAGGCGCACCCCGGCCTCCAGCAGCGCGAACTTGTAGGCCCAGGTGGTGAACCGGCTCGCGCCGCGAAAGTCGCCCAGCTTGGCGAGCACTGCGACGAGGGCGTCGTCCGCGGCCTGCAGCGCGATGTCGTCCAGCTCCTCGCCACGGACCTGCGATAGCCCCGCGCGCCGGCGGGAGACCTCGAAGCGGGCCGCCCGCAGCAGCAGGTCGTGCAACCGCCCTACCGCCGCGTCGCGCTCCGCACCCGTTGCGCGCAGGGCCCGGAGCCACTCCCGCGACTCGGATCGAGCCGAATCGGGCTGACTCGTCGTCGCGCTGGTCGCCAGGCGCGGGCTCATCCCCGGCCCGAGCGTAACAGTCGGCGGCTCGCCAAACCGAGTGTCGCGTTCTTACCCGGATCGCTGCACGCCGCCTTTCTCGTCGAGCGCGAGCGCCTCGAGCGGGAGGTCCGGATCCGCCAGGCGCCGGTCGTCGACGGCAACGCGATCGGTGATGAGACGCTTGATGGAGTCGGTTGCGTCCCACACGTTGACGTTCATGCCGGCAACGACGCGATCCTCCACGATCCAGAACGCGATGAACTCTCGCGTGGCGGGATCGCCGCGGAAGACCACCCGGTCCCAGCTGCGCGCGAAGCCCGTGTACTCCATTCCGACGTCGTACTGGTCGGAGAAGAAGTACGGCAGGCGCTCGTAGGCGCTCTCCTCGCCCAGCATGTTGCGGGCTGCCGCCGGGCCCTGGTTGAGCGCGTTGGCCCAGTGCTCGACGCGGATGCGCTCGCCGTAGAAGGGGTGCTGGGCGTTCGCGACGTCGCCGGCGGCGAACACGCCGGGAACGCTGGTCTCGAGGCGCTCATCGACGAGCACGCCGTTGTCGACCGCGAGACCCGCCCGCTCGGCCAGCCCGGTGCGCGGCCGTACGCCGATGCCCACGACGACGAAGTCGCACTCGAGCTCGCGCCCGTCGCTGGTCCGGACACGCTCGACCTCCGTGCTTCCCTCGAAGGCCTCGACGCCGGTTCCCATCAGCATCTGCACGCCGTGGTCCGCGTGGATGTCGCGGTAGACGGCGCCCAGCTCGGTGCCCAGCACGCGCTCGAGCGGGACCGTGAGTGGGTCCAGCACGGTGACCTCGAGGCCGCGCTGGCGGGCCGAGGCGGCTACCTCGGCGCCGATCCAGCCCGCTCCGACGACGACGACCCGGCCGCCCCGGTCCAGTCTGGCGCGCAGGGCGTCGGAGTCCCGGACGCTGCGCAGGTAGAGCACGCCCTCCAGCTCGGCTCCCGGAATCGACAACCGGCGCGGCTCGGCGCCCATGGTGAGGAGGAGTCGGTCGTAGCGCAGCCGTTCGCCGCCGTCGAGCTCGAGCTCGTCCGCCCGACGTATCGAGGCCGTCCACCGTGCGGCCCAGGCGCAGCTCGATGTCGTGCTCGGCGTAGAACCCATCCGGATGGACGTAGACCTTCTCGCGGCCCACCTCACCGCGCAGGTAGTCCTTCGACAGCGGCGGCCGCTCGTAGGGCCGCTCGCCCTCGGCGCCGACCAGCACCAGGCGCCCGTCGAAGCCCTCCTCGCGAAGCGTCTCGGCTGCCTTCGCGCCGGCGAGACTGGCGCCGACGATCACGAACGTCCTGTCACTGGTCATGCGAGCCGCCGCTGGCCAGGGCCAGGAACTCCTGGCGCGTGCGCGCGTCGTCGCGGACCACGCCGCGCAACGCCGAGGTCACGGTCTTCGCGCCGAGCTTCTGCACGCCGCGTAGCGACATGCACAGATGCTCCGCTTCCATCAGGACGCCAACCCCCTTTGGTTGGAGCTCACGCTGGAGCCAGTCGGCGATCTGCGTGGTCAGTCGCTCCTGGATCTGCAGGTCACGACTGAAGTACTCGACGACGCGGCCGAGCTTGCTGAGGCCGATGATCCGTTCGCCGGGCAGATAGGCGATGTGCGCCATCCCCTGAAACGGGAGCAGGTGATGCATGCACAGCGAGTGGAAGGGGATCGCGCGCGCGACGATCAACTCGTCGTAACCGTCATCGTTGGGAAACGTGGTCGCGCGAAACGGCTTTGGCGAGAGCAGCTCCGCATAGGCGGCGGCGACCCGGCGAGGGGTCTCCTCCAAAGGCCCGCCGTCAACGTCGGCGCCGACGGCGGTGAGCAGGTCGCGAGCCGCGCGTTCCACGGCGGCGTGGTCAAAGTGGCGTGAATGGGTATCGGCGTCGGGCGGCGCTGCCAATGCGAGGGCGGAGCCGCCGTCTTCGTTCGCGTTCATGGTCATGTTCGGTTTGCGTCGCGAGCCCCGGGGTTCTTACCTGGCCTCCGCCCGACTGCTGCTACGGTTTTCCGCCGAATGTCACTGACCGCAGAGGCAAAGCGCGAGATCGTCGCCAAGCATGGCCGGGGGGATGCCGACACCGGCTCCACCGAGGTCCAGGTGGCGCTCCTCACCGCGCGCATCAACGAGCTGACCGAGCACCTTCGCGAGCACAAGAAGGACCACCACTCGCGCCGCGGGCTGCTGATGCTGGTCGGCAAGCGCCGCCGCCTGCTCAAGTACCTCCAGAAGTCGGATATCGACCGCTACCGGTCGCTGATCCAGGAGCTCGGTCTCCGCCGATGATCCAGGCCGGCTCTCCGGCGCCGGACTTCACGCTTCCAGACCAGGACGGAAACCAGGTCTCGCTGGCCGATTACCGCGGGCGTACCGTGGTGCTCGTCTTCTACCCGGCGGACTTCAGCCCGGTTTGCACGGACCAGCTGAGCGTCTACCAGGAGGTGCTGGGCGAGCTCGGCGAACGCGGCGCGACCCTCATCGGTATTTCCGTCGACGGGTCGTTCTGCCACCAGGCCTTCCGTGACCATCTCAACCTGACCATCCCGCTGCTGGCCGACTTCCATCCGAAGGGCGGGGTGTCGCGCGCGTACGGTGTCTGGTCCGAGGAGCACGGGGTCTCGGGAAGGGCGCTGGTGATGGTCGGGCCCGACGGCCGCGTGGACTGGTCCCACCTGTCTCCGCCGCTCGAGGTGCCGGGCGCCAACCTCATCTTTGACGCACTGGAGCAGCGCACCCCCGCCTGAGCCCGGTCCGGACGACCACGTCCGCGGCTCGGGCCCGGTCGTGATCGAGTACGCCGATCTCGAGTGCCCGTACTGCGCGAGGGCGCACCTGATCCTGAAGGAGCTGCCGGTACAGCGGGTGTTCCGTCACTTTCCGGTCGTCTCGAAGCATCCGCGCGCACGCGTGCTGAGCGCGGCGGCGGAGGCCGCCGGCCTGCAGGGGCGGTTCTGGGAGATGCACGACTCGCTGCTCGAAGACCAGGGCCACCTCGACGACCCGCATCTATGGCGACGGGCGCAGGACTTCGGCCTCGACCTCGAGCGCTTCGAGGCCGACCGGCGCTCGGCCGCGGTCGCGGAGCGCGTGGAGCGCGACTTCCGCGGCGGCATCCGGGCCGGCGTCACGACCACGCCCACCCAGTTCGTCGCGGGCGAGGCCCACCCCGGCGTGCCGGGCGAGCGCCTGCTGGCGGCGCTGCATCTGGCGCCCTGAGCGGAAAGCGAGAGCGGGCCCACTGCTAGCCTTGCCCGGGTTCGCAAAGGAACGTATGAAAGAAGCCATGCCGCCAACCGGAGGCGGCTGAAAGGAAACACATGAGTATTGACGTGAGCCGGGTCTCGCTCGAAATGGGCGGGAGCTCGATCGAGTTCGAGACCGGCAAGCTCGCCAGGCAGGCGAGCGGCTCCGTCGTGGTGACCGCCGGAGAGACCAAGGTTCTCTGCACGGCGACCGCAGGAAATCAGCGCGACGTCGACTTCCTTCCCCTGACCGTCGACGTGGAGGAGCGCATGTACGCCGCGGGCAAGATCCCCGGCAGCTTCTTCCGCCGCGAGGGTCGCGCGGGGGAGAAGGCGACGCTCACCGCCCGCATGATCGACCGGCCGCTGCGCCCGCTCTTCCCCAAGGGCTGGACGCGCGAGACGCAGCTCGTCTCGATCCCGATGTCGATCGACCACAAGCATCCCTACGACATCCTCGCCATGAACGGCGCAAGCGCGGCGTTGATGGTGTCCGACATCCCCTTCCCGGCGCCCGTGGGCGCCGTTCGCATCGGCCAGGACGGCGAGGGCAACTTCCTCGTCAACCCGGACGAGGAGTGGCTGCTCGAGTCCCCGCTCGACCTGGTGGTCGCGGGCACCGAGGAGGCCATCCTGATGGTCGAGGCCGGCGCCAACGAGATCACCGAGGCCGAGATCCTCGACGCGCTCGACATCGCCCACGCCGAGATCAAGCGCCTCTGTGAGGCCCAGCGCGAGCTGGGCCGCAAGGCCGGCAAGGAGAAGACCGAGATCACCCCGCCGCAGGTCGACGAGGGCATCCTCGGCGAGGTCAGGTCGCGCTTCGGCGACGCTCTCGACGCCGCCACCCAGGTGACCGACAAGCTCGAGCGCCAGGACGCGACCAAGGCCGTCGAGGAGGAGGTGCTCGAGGCTCTCGGCACCGACGCCGGCCTCGACGAGGACGGCGTGCGCGCGCGCCGCGCCGCCGTGCAGCTCGCCTTCGACAAGCTCGAGAAGGACATCATCCGCCGCCGGATCGCGGTGGACAAGAAGCGTCCCGACGGCCGCGCCGCGGAGGAGATCCGCGAGATCTGGATCGAGGTCCCGGGGGCCCCGCGCCTGCACGGCTCCGCGATCTTCACCCGCGGCCAGACCCAGGCGTTCTCGGTTGCGGCGCTCGGCACGACCCGTGACGAGATGCGCCTCGACACGCTCGGCCTCCAGGAGACCAAGCACTACTTCCACCACTACAACTTCCCGCCCTTCTCGGTGGGCGAGGCCGGCTTCATGCGCGGCCCGAAGCGCCGCGACATCGGTCACGGCGCGCTCGCCGAGCGGGCGCTCGTGCCGGTGGTGCCGAAGATCGACGAGTTCCCGTACACGATCCGCGTGGTCTCGGACATCCTCGAGTCGAACGGCTCGAGCTCGATGGCGTCGGTCTGCGGCTCGACGCTCTCGCTGATGGACGCCGGCGTGCCGATCAAGGCGCCGGTGGCAGGCGTGGCGATGGGCCTGATCAAGGAGGGCGACGACTACATCGTCCTCACCGACATCGCGGGTGTGGAGGACCACCTGGGCGACATGGACTTCAAGGTCGCCGGCACCTCCGAGGGGATCACCGCCCTGCAGATGGACATCAAGATCACCGGCGTGACGTTCGACATCCTGCGTGACGCGCTCTCGCAGGCCAAGGACGCGCGCATGACGATCCTCGGCAAGATGGCCGACGCGATCGCCGAGCCGCGTGCCGAGCTCTCGCCCTACGCCCCGCGGATCTCGCAGATCCAGATCGACACCGAGAAGATCGGCGCGGTCATCGGCAAGGGCGGCGAGACGATCCGGGCGCTGTCGGAGGAGTTCGACGCCCAGATCGACATCGACGACGACGGCACCGTCCGCATCTACGCGCAGACGGGCGAGCAGGGCGACGCCCTGACCGACCGCATCCGCTCGATGACCAAGGAGGTCGAGGTCGGCGACGAGTTCACCGGCAAGGTCGTGAAGACGACCACGTTCGGCGCCTTCGTCGAGCTCGCCAAGGGCACCGACGGCCTGCTGCACATCTCGAACATCGCGCCCGGCCAGCGCCCCAACACGGTCGAGGAGGTCGTGAACCGGGGCGACGAGCTGGCGGTGAAGGTGGTCGAGGTGGACCGCGAGCGTGGCCGCATCGGCCTGCGCCTCGCCGACGACCCGGAGATCGCCGGCAAGTCGCCCGAGGAGCTCGCCTCGATGGGCACCGGCGACAAGGGCGGCCGTGGCGACCGCGGCGGCCGTGGCCGGCGCGAGCGTGACAACGGCGGCCGCGGCGGCGGGCGTGACCGCGACAGGGACCGCGGCGGCTCGCGCTACCGCGAGGACCGCTCCGAGCGCTCCGAGTAGCCGCTTGAGCACGCAGCCGGCCGAGCTCACCACCCTCGACTCGGGCGTCCGGGTCGTGACCGAGGCGATGCCCTCGGTCCGCTCGATCGCGCTTGGGTTCTCGGTGCGGACCGGCTCCCGTGACGAGGGCCACGAGCAGGCGGGGATCTCGCACTTCCTCGAGCACCTGCTCTTCAAGGGCACCGACCGCTTCTCGTCGCGAGAGATCGACGAGGCGTTCGACGCGATGGGAGCGGAGGTCAACGCCGGCACCGGCAAGGAGACGACCTCCGTCTACTCGCGCTTCCTCGACGGCCACCTGGAGCGCGCCTTCGACGTGCTGCAGGACATGGTCCTGCGGCCTGCGTACCCCGACATCGACTCCGAGCGCCAGGTGGTGATCGAGGAGATCGCGATGTACGAGGACGAGCCCCAGGACAAGGTGCATGACGTGCTCGCGGGCGCGATCTTCGGCGACCATCCGCTCGGCCGGCCGATCATCGGCCGAGCCGATGTCGTCTCCTCGGTGCCGGTGCCCGAGATCGCGGCCTGGCACGACGGCCGTTACGTGCCGGGGAACATGGTGGTGGCGGCAGCGGGCAACCTCGAGCACGAGCGCATCGTGGCGCTCGTCGAGGGGGTCGTCGGCGACGCGGCGGAGCGGCCCGCCGCGGTGAGCTCGCCGAACGGCATGGCGCCAGTGCTGCGCTTCTTCGAGAAGGAGACCGAGCAGTACCACCTGTGTCTCGGCGGTCCGGGCATTCCGCGCGCCGACGAGCGCAGGTTCGCCCTGCGAATCCTCGACACCATCCTGGGCGGCTCGACGTCATCGCGTCTCTTCCAGGAGGTGCGCGAGAAGCGCGGCCTCGCCTACTCGGTCTACTCCTACGCGAGCCACTACTGCGACAGCGGCCAGGTCGCGGTGTACGTCGGCACCCGTCCGGACAACGTGACCGAGGCCGTCGAGGTGATCGGCGCCGAGCTGCAGCGGCTCCAGGCTGACGGTGTGAGCGAGGAGGAGCTCGAGCGCGCCCGCGAGAACGTCAAGGGCCGCACGGTGCTGTCGATGGAGTCGACGCTCACGCGCATGAACCGGCTCGGGAGCTCGGTGCTGATGGACGTACCGCTCCTGACCCTGGACGAGGTGCTCGCAGCGCTCGATGCGGTCACGCTCGACGACGTGAACGCGCTCGCCCGCGAGCTCTGGGAGCCGGCGCGCATGTCCGCCGCGGGCGTGGGGGGGAGCGAGACCCGCTTCCGCTCGGCGCTCGAGGCCGTCAGCCCCGCCCTGGCACAGGCGGCGTGATCAACGTAGCCGTCTCCGGCGCCGCCGGGCGCATGGGTGAGACGGTATGCGCGGCGGTCGAGGGCGCGGACGACATGGCACTTGTCGGGCGCGCGGACCCGCTGCTCGGCGTGGCGCTCACCGACGTGCTCGGCGACGCCGATGTGGTCGTCGACTTCTCGACCCCAGACGCCGCGGTCGAAAACGCCCGCGGCTGCATCGAGGCCGGCGTCCACTGCGTGGTGGGTACAACCGGCGCCGACTTCTCCGAGCTCGAGGGGGTCGGCAGCGCCAACCTGTTCGTTGCCCCCAACTTCGCGATCGGGGCGGTCCTGATGATGCAGTTCGCTCAGCAAGCGGCGAAGCACATGCCGGAGTGCGAGATCATCGAGCTGCACCACGACCGCAAGGTCGACGCCCCATCGGGCACCGCGGCCCGGACGGCGGAGCTCGTCCGCGACGCGGGCGGAAACGTGCACGAGCCGATCCACTCGGTTCGCCTCCCGGGTCTCGTCGCCCACCAGGAGGTCATCTTCGGCGGACTCGGCCAGACGCTGACGATCCGCCACGACTCGATCGCGCGCGAGTCCTTCATGCCGGGCGTGCTGCTCGCCGTGCGCAAGGTCGACTCGATCGAGCGCTCACCGACGGTCGGGCTCGAGCACCTGCTCTAGCCTGCGGTCCCGGTGAGCTCGGAGCGCAACAGGCGCCTGCTGCTGCTCGGCGGGGTCCTGCTCGCGGCCATCGTGGCGGTGGTCGTGGCGATCGCCGTGAGCCAGGGTGGGGCGGAGGACGAGGAGCCGCCGCCGGCCGGCGGCGGCCGGCCGCAGGCGACCCAGACGAAGGAGGTCGAACAGCAGTTCGGCGGCATCCCCCAGGACGGGGTGGCGCTCGGAGATCCGGACGCTCCCGCGACCCTGATCGAGTTCGCCGACCTGCAGTGCCCGTTCTGCGCGCAGTACGCCGTGGAGGCGCTGCCGAGCGTCGTCGACCGCTTCGTCCGGGACGGGCGCCTGCGCCTCGAGCTGCGCCTGCTCGCGTTCCTCGGCCCGGACTCCGAGCGCGGCGCCGAGGTGGCGGCCGCCGCGACCCTCCAGAACCGCGTGTGGGAGTTCAGCGAGCTCTTCTTCCGCAACCAAGGGCCCGAGAACTCCGGCTACGCCACCGACGCGTTCCTGCGCCGGCTCGCGCGGGCGACGCCCGGCCTCGACGTCAACCAGCTCCGGCAGGACCTGGACACCCCTCCGGCGCAGCGGCTGATCCGCCAGGCGGAGCTGCTGTCGAACCGGCTCGGGGTCGAGGGCACGCCCACCTTCTACCTCCAGCGCGGCGACGGCCCGCCGGAGCCATTCGAGGTCCAATCGCTTGAGGCGGCGCCCGTCACCGCGCAGCTCGAGGAGGCGCTCGGCGGCCAATGACCGAGCGCCGGCTGCGCCTGGCGACCGCGCTCGTTTGCGTGCTCGGCCTTGCGGTGGCGGGCTATCTGACCTACGTCCACTACGCCGAGCTCGAGCCGCTCTGCGTGGGCGGCGGCGGGGGCTGCGAGAAGGTACAAGCCTCCGACTACGCGGAGCTCGCCGGCGTCCCGGTGGCCCTGCTGGGACTCGCCGGCTACGCGCTGATACTCGCGTCGCTCTGGGTGCCTGGCGACGCGGGACGTGTGAGCGGCGCGCTGCTTGCGCTGACGGGCTTCGGCTTCAGCCTCTACCTGACCTGGGTGGAGCTGTTCGAGATCGACGCGATCTGCCAGTGGTGCGTCGTGAGTGCCGTGCTGATGACGGTGCTGGCGGTGACAACGGCGTGGCGTCTCGTTGTCGTCGGGGACCCGGGGGCCGATGTAGGCCGCCGCTCAGTCCGCGCCGTCGCCCTCGCCGCGGCGCAGGGCGCGGGGCACCACAAAGCGGATCCCCGAGCGCTCCTCGTCGATCGAGCAGGTCTTGTTGTCGATCAGGCCAAGGCGCTTGGCGTGTGGGACGAGCGCCATCTGGTTGAGGTAGTTCTCGTGTCCCCGTTTCCGGGTGATGATCCACAGGTAGCCGGTGTCACGCAGGCGGGCGCGGTAGCGGAGGAGCAGCTGCTTGGCCTCGTCCTCGGACTCTGCCAGCACGATCGCGCCGTCCAGCTTCCCCGAGCGGACCAGGCCGCGCCCGATCGCGTCCTTGACGTCCCGGCGCAGGCCGGCGCCCACGTCGCCCGCGATCTCGACCCGCTGGCCGGGTGCCACGCCGAGCTTCTGGACCGCGGTCCGGTGGCTGTAGTCACGTTCCTGCGTCGTTGCCATCGCATCGAATTCTGCCATTAGCGGCGGAGGTTCCGGTAGGCCTGCAGGAGCGCTAAGGTGCGTCGCCATGAGCATCGGCGGCATTCTCACTGCGATGGTCACGCCGTTCGACGCGAGCGGGGACGTCGACGAGGAAGCGACGGTCCGGCTGATGCAGCACCTGCTCGAGAACGGCTCGGACGGGCTGGTCATCGCCGGCAGCACCGGCGAGGCGGCCACGCTTACGGACGAGGAGAAGGCGCGGCTCTGGAAGCTCGCGGTGAGCGAGACCCCTGCCGAGGCCACGATCGTGGCCGGGACGGGCACCTATGACACACGCCACACCGTCGAGCTGACCGAGCGCGCCGGCGACATCGGTGTCGACGCGATGCTCGTCGTGACTCCCTACTACGTGAAGCCGAACCGGCGCGGCCTGCGGGCGCATTACGAGGCCGTCGCCGCCGCCACCGACAAGCCCATCATCCTCTACAACATCCCGAGCCGCACCGCGCTCGACATGCCGAACGACGTGCTCGCCGAGCTCGCCGAGATCGACAACGTGCAGGCCGTCAAGCAGGCCCGCTACGAGGACATGGCGCCGGTCGAGGGGCTCGATCTGCTCGCCGGCAACGACGACGTGCTGCCGAAGGTGCTCGACATGGGCGGCACCGGCGGCATCCTGGTGGCCTCGCACCTCGTCGGGCGGGAGATGCGCCGGATGATCGACGAGCCCGACGCGCGCGCCGAGATCCACGACTCGCTGAAGGATCTCTACGAGGCGCTCACGGTCACGACCAACCCGATCCCGGTCAAGGCAGCGCTGAACATGGCCGGGCACTCGGTCGGGGGGCTGCGGTTGCCGCTCGTCGAGGCGAACGAGGAGGAGAAGGCCGTGATCCGCGCCGGACTCGAGCGCCACAACCTGCTCGCGGCGGTTTGAGCGCACAGGCGCTTCGGGTCCTGCCGCTCGGCGGGCTCGGCGAGATCGGGAAGAACATGACGGTCGTCGAGTACGGCGGCCGGATCGTGGTCGTCGACACCGGTCTGATGTTCCCGGCGCCCGACCAGCTCGGAATCGACCTGGTGCTGCCGGACTTCACCTACCTGCGCGACCGAGCCGACGACATCGATGCGATCGTGCTCACCCACGGCCACGAGGACCACGTCGGCGCACTGCCGTTCGTGCTGCGCGAGCTCGACCCCGCGCCGACCGTCTACGGCGGCCCTCTGACCGCCGCGATGGTGCGCTCGAAGCTCGACGAGCACCGGCTCAGGGACGCGCCGGTCGAGGACGTGCTGGCCACGCAGACGTTCGAGGCCGGGCCGTTCTCGATCGAGATGGTCAAGATGGCCCACTCGATCCCGGACGCGTTCGCGGTGGCGCTCACATGCGAGCTCGGCACGACGCTGGTCACGGGCGACTACAAGTTCGACCAGACACCCGTCGACGGCGTGCCCGCGGACGTAGCCCGCCTCGCCGAGCTCGGCCGCGAGGGGCTGCTGCTCCTGTGCGGCGACTCGACCAACGCCGACCGGCCCGGCATGTCGCCGTCCGAGTCGTCCGTCGGCCCGAAGCTCGAAGAGGTCTTCGCGCGCTGCCGCGGGCGGATCGTCGTCACGTGCTTCGCGTCGAACATCCACCGGGTGCAGCAGGTGGTAGACGCCGCCGCACAGCAGGGGCGCAAGGTCTCGCTGGTGGGCCGCTCCATGCGCAAGAACATCAACATCGGCCGGATGCTGGGCCACATCGATGTGCCCGAGGGCCAGCTGGTGGGGGCCCGCGAGATCGAGGACTTCCCGGACCACAAGCTCGTCGTGATCTCGACGGGCAGCCAGGGCGAGCCGCTCTCCGCCTTGCGCCGCATGGCCCACGGTGACCACCCGCAGGTGGAGCTTCACGACGGCGACACGGTCGTTTTTTCCGCCACGCCGATCCCGGGCAACGAGCGGGCGGTGAACGAGACGATCGACCGCATCTACCGGCTCGGCGCGAACGTGATCACGGCCATGGACGTGCCCGTTCATGCGTCGGGACACGGCTATGCGGAGGAGCTGAAGCTGATGCTCAACCTCACCCGGCCTGAATACGTGATGCCGATCCACGGGGACCACCGGCGACTGCGGCTGCACGGCGAGCTCGCCGAGGCGGTCGGGATACCGGACGGATCAATCTTCCGCGGCGAGAATGGCCGGCCGCTCGAGATCGACGCGACGGGGGCGCGCTTCGGCGAGCGCGAGCAGGCCGGGATGATCTTTGTCGACGGCGTCGACGTGGGCGACATCGAGGACGTGGCCCTGCGCGACCGGCGCATGCTGTCGGCCGACGGGATCTTCATCGTCGTCGCCACGATCTCCGAGCAGGACGGCCGCTCGGTTGTGCCACCCGAGGTGATCTTCCGCGGCGTGCCGTTCCTCGAGGAGGACGACGGCTTCGTGGGGGAATTGCGCGACGCCGTCGAGGAGTCGCTGGTCCGGTCCGCCGACGAGGAGATCAGGGAGATCGACCTGCTCCAGGACCACCTCCACGACGACATCGCCGAGTTCGTCTACGAGCGCCTGCGCCGCCGGCCGATGATCCTGCCGGTGGTCGTGGAGGTCTGACTCAGGCCTGTCTCAGGGCACGACGACCGCGTACCCGCTCACGATGCAGTTGTTCGCACCCAGGCTGTCGTCGGTGATGAGGCTCGCCGTTACGCTGCCGCCGTCACCGCCGAGGTAGTGGAGCTGATAGATGCGGTCGTCAGCGGTCGCCGGGGGTTCCAGGAGCGCGAAATCCTCACCGGAGTCGAAGGTGTCGTTGGTGTTGTGGAGCAGGCCGGTCGCCATCCCGTCCGCAATGTTGGCGTCGTCGGATGTCACCGCTATCTCGCCGCCGGCGACCGTCGTCCGGGCCACGACGTTCTCGTCACCTGCGGCACAGCTGACAACAAGCTGAAGACCGCCCGCGTCGAAGACCGTTTGGCCGGTCACGTTGCCGCTCCGGTGCTTGATCGGCAGCACTCGCACACCGTTCAGGCTTCCCGGCAGTGGTGGCGGCTGCGGCGGTATCCGCGGCCGCAGCGCTCGGCACCTTTCCAAGCCGGGACTCGTTGACGTCGTCGCCCGTGAGCGTGTTGAGCGCCACGTCACGGCCCTGGACCGTGCTGTTGCGGATGTCGAGCCCGCGCACCTCGTTGTTGCGCACGTCGCGGGTGCGTACTTCGTTGTTGCGGATGTCGATGCTGCGGACCTCGTTGTTCTTGAGCTCGCGACTGTCGATGAAGCCTGTCGCGACGCCATAGGAGACGCCCGAGAGCGAGACGAACAGCGCGATCAGCGATATGACGAGGGCCGGCGACGGGCGCCGGCGCACAAGCGACTGCACGGGGGAGGCTCCTTCAGGAATCCGGGATCGGTTCTCTACGCGTCAACACGCTAGCGGGCAGATCGGAGCGCGCCGCCGCCAAGGGGAGCGTGACGGTGAAGCGGGCCCCGCCGCCCTCCGCATCGCCAAGCTCGACCGATCCGCCGTGCGCGTCTGCGACCGCGCGCACGATCGCGAGACCCAGCCCGCTGCCGCCTCTTGGCGCCGCATCGCCGTCCCCGCGCGCAAAGCGCTCGAACACGCGTTCGCGCATCGACAGCGGCACGCCTGGGCCGCGGTCGGAGACCTCGAGCACGGCCCGGTCGGCGTCGCGGCGCACCGAGACCGTGACCGGGGTGCCCGCGGGCGTGTGGATGAACGCGTTCTCCACGAGGTTGCCGGCGAGCCGGTGGAGATCGTCGGCCACGCCGTCGACCATCACCGGCTCGGGAGCATCGATCGAAACCGGATGGTCGGCGGAGAGCGCCGTCGCTTCCGTGGCTGCCTCGCGTGCGACGGCCGCGAGGTCGATCGCAACGCGCGGCGCCTGGCGGCCGGCGTCCGCGCGCGCCAGGAGCAGCAGGTCGGCCACGAGACGGCGCATGCGGCGCGAGGAGCGCAGCGCGGACTCCGCCATCTCGCTCTGCTCCCCGTCGAGCTCGGACTCGAGCAGCTCGAGGTTGGCGAGGATGCTCGTGAGCGGCGTCCGCAGCTCGTGCGAGGCGTCCGCCACGAACGCCCGCTGTCGTTCTAGGGTCGCCTCGGTCTCGGCGCGCGCCGCGCTCAGCTCACGCAGCATGTCCTCGAGCGTGTAGGCGAGCTCCGACACCTCGTCGTTGGCGAGCGGCTTGGGCAGCCGAACGTCGGGATCGCGCGTGCGGGCGACCTCGCGCGCGGCGCGCGTGAGCCCGGAGATCGGGCGCATCGCGCGCCGGGCCACCAGCAGCCCGCCGAGGAAGGCGAGCGCGGTGCCACCGAGCACGCCGAAGGCGAGGAAGAGGCGCACGCGGTTGACCGTGGTCTGGATGCTCGACTCGGTCTTCGCGTACTGGACCCAGCCGATCTCGCGGGCGACCGGAAGCGGAATCGGGTCGAAGGGGCCGCGGCTCTCCACGTCCGGCACCACGATCTGGCGCGAGACGACGCGGAAGTCGCCCGCGTCCGTGGCCCCCTCTATGGGCGGGCCGAGGTCGCGCGGGCCGGTCGCGAAGAGCAAGCTGCCGTCCAGGCGGAGGACGCTGACCAGCGCGCCGCCGGCCGCGAAGCCGCGCATGAGGTCCGCGGCTGAGCTGTCGAGGCGGATATTCCCCTCGTCGTCGCGCACGATGTGGTCTCGGAGCTGGTCCTCGAGGTCGGCAGCGGTGGCGCGCAGGTCGTCCTCGAAGCCGGCGCTGATCCGGTTCTCGGCGAGCGCGCCGATCACGGTCGCGAACAGGCTGAGGATCACGAAGGTGAGCGCCGCGGTCACGACCGCGACCTTGACCTTGATCGGCAGCCGTGTCCTCACGGCTGCTCCTTGATCACGTAGCCCGCCCCGCGCATCGTGTGGAGCACGCGCGGCTCGCCGCCCTCCTCGAGCTTGCGGCGCAGGTTCGAGATGAACACGTCGACCGTGTTGGTCTCGGCGAACGGGTGATAGCCCCACACCTCGTCGAGCAGCGCCTGGCGCGACACGACGATCCGCGCGTTGCGCATGAGGTACTCGAGGAGCTCGAACTCCCGCGCCGTGAGGTCGAGCTGCCGCTCGCCGCGGAAGACCTCGCGCGTGTCGGGGTTGAGGCGCAGGTCACCGACGACCATGAAGGCGCTGCCGCGCGGCGGCCGCCGGCGCAGCAGGGCGCGCATGCGCGCGAGCAGCTCGTCGCGCTCGAACGGCTTGACGAGGTAGTCGTCAGCACCCGAGTCGAGCCCCACGACCCGGGCGTCGATCGCATCGCGGGCGGTGAGGATGAGGATCGGCACGTCGCCGTCAGCGCGCAGCCGGCGGCACACCTCGACGCCGTCGAGCTTGGGGAGCCCGAGGTCGAGGACGACGGCGTCCGGCTCGAACACGCCGGCCTCGTCAAGCGCCGCCTCGCCGTCGGCCGCGATCCGGACCTCGTAGCCCTCCTTGTCGAGCGAGCGGCGCAGGACGCCGGCGATATCCAGGTCGTCCTCGACGACCAGCACTCGTGGGCGACCACTCATCAGGTTCATGGTAGGGAGCGGGCGTCCGAGCGCGCCAGGCTTCGGGCGCGGACGCCGGGCGCCCTGATCCGGGAGGGAGCGCGGCGCCGCCGTCGAAGCTCCCCTGGATGGCTGCATCCCGCCGCCGCAAGCGCCGCCGTTCGCGCGGTTTCCTGTCGAGCTTCGAACTGCCCCGGCTCGAGCAGCGCCACTATGACCTGATCGGGCTCGGCCTCGTCGCGTTGGCGGCCTTCTTCGGCTGCATCTTCTACCTGGGCTGGGCGGGAGGCGAGGTGGGCGAGGCGCTGACGGACGCGCTGCTGTTCCTGCTCGGGGTGGTCGCCTACGCCGCTCCCGGTCGCGCTGCTGGCGGCCGGCGGGCTCCTGATCATGCGCCCGGCGCTGCCCAGCCTGCATCCGGTCAAGGCGGGCGCCCTCTGCCTGGCCGCCGGGCTCACGCTCGGGTTCGCGGCCGGGTCGCTGGGCCTCGGGCCGGGGGACACGCCGCGCGACGGCTTCCTGGACGCCGCATACCTCGAGCGCCACGGCGGGCTGGCCGGCGAGTCGCTCTTCTGGGCGTCGAGCAAGCTGTTCTCCGAGGCCGGCTCGCACATCCTGTTCGTGTTCCTGCTGCTTGCCGGCCTGCTGCTCCTGACGGGCGCCTCGATCGCCGGGCTCGCGAGCCGCACACGCGTGGTCGCGGCGGGGACCGGCGAGCGCATGCGCCGGACCGCGCACACGCTCAACCTGCCCACCGAGCCGCTGCCAAGGCTCGTCGACCACCTTCCTCCCGACCCCGAGCGGATGGAGCCGCCCGAGCCCGAGAACCGGGAGCCCGTAGTGCGCGCGACCCACGTGGAGGCGCCGGCCCTCGACGCCGCGACCCGGCAGCACGAGCTGTTCCCGGACGAGGAGGAGGATCAGGAACCGCTCGCGGAGGATGAGGTGCCGCCGCTCCCAGAGCCCGCCGAGCACGTGGTCGAGGCCGCCGAGACCCACGGCGGAGCAGCTCACCCCCATGGGCAACCGCCGCTCGCCGGTCACCGAGTCGGACGACCTCGACTACCGGATGCCGAAGCCGGCGTTCCTCAAGCGCTCGAACGGGCCCCAGCGACTCGACACGAAGGGAATCGAGCGCACGGGAGCGCAGCTGACGGAGGCACTCGGCCACTTCAGCGTGGACGCGCGCGTGATCGGGACGGTCAGCGGCCCGCACGTGACGCGCTACGAGCTGCGGCTGGCGCCCGGGATCAAGATGTCCAAGGTCGCCCAGCTGAAGGACGACATCGCCTATGCGCTCGCCGCCGAGCAGGTGCGCATCCTGGCGCCGATTCCCGGCAAGACGGCGGTGGGGGTGGAGGTGCCGAACCGGGTGCGCAAGATGGTGCACCTGGGCGACGTCTTCCAGGAAGCGCCGCAGGGCTGGTCCCCACTGTCGGTGTGGCTCGGCAAGGACATCGCCGGCAAGGCGATCGGCACCGACCTCGCCAAGCAGCCGCACATCCTGATCGCCGGCACCACCGGGTCGGGAAAGTCGGGCTGCGTGAACGCGATGCTTTCGAGCGTGCTGCTGCGCTCGTCGCCGAACGACGTTCGGATGGTGCTCGTCGACCCCAAGCGGGTCGAGCTGAACCACTACGAGGGGATCCCGCACCTGCTCACGCCGGTGGTGACGAGCCCGCGGCTCGCCGCCAACGTGCTCGGCAACCTGATCAAGGAGATGGAGGAGCGCTACGGCGTGATGAGCCGCTCCAAGACGCGCAACCTCGTCGAGCTCAACCGCGTGCGCGTGAGGGAGGGCGAGGCGCCGCTTCCCTACATCCTGTGCGTGATCGACGAGCTCGCCGACCTGATGATGGTGGCGCCGGCCGACGTCGAGGACTCGATCATCCGGCTCGCGCAGAAGTCGCGCGCCGTAGGCATCCATCTCGTGCTCGCCACCCAGCGCCCGAGCGCGGACGTGATCACGGGCATGATCAAGGCGAACGTCCCGGCCCGGATCGCATTCGCGGTCTCCTCCCAGACGGACTCGCGCGTGATCCTCGACCAGAACGGCGCCGAGTCGCTTCTGGGACAGGGCGACATGCTGTTCCGGCCGTCCGGCGAGTCGCGCTCGGCGCGCATCCAGGGCGCCTTCATCGCCGAGGAGGAGATCGAGAAGCTCACCGACCACTGGCGCCGCCAGGGTGAGCCGGAGCTCCAGGAGGAGCTGCTCGAGGCCGTCGAGCCCGAGGAGGACGAGGGCGCCCCCGAGGGCGACTTCGATCCCGACCAGGACGAGCTGCTGGGCGACGCCATCGCGACCGTCGTCCAGTTGGGCAGCGCCTCGACGTCGATGCTGCAGCGGCGCCTGCGGGTCGGCTACACGCGTGCCGGACGGCTGATCGACATGATGGAGCGCCGCGGCGTGATCTCGGGCTACGAGGGCTCGAAGGCGCGCCAGGTGCTGATCACCGAGGCCGACCTGCCCAGGGTGCTCGAGAATCTCGGCGAGGCCGCCGTCGGGGCCCCCACCGAGGACTAACGCCTCGGCCCAGGGGCGATCCATCACACTACGCGCCTCATGGCGACCATCGGCGACACGTTGCGCGAGGCGCGGATGCGGCAGCGCCTCGACATCGCCGACGTCGAGGCACGCACGAAGATCAGGGCAAAGTACCTGCGCG
Organism: uncultured Thermoleophilaceae bacterium; assembly: GCA_963757815.1. Taxonomy (GTDB): domain Bacteria; phylum Actinomycetota; class Thermoleophilia; order Solirubrobacterales; family Thermoleophilaceae; genus JACVRW01. Next base: position 179,800 of record CAVWSN010000035.1, read on the forward strand.
CGCTCGAAAACGAGGAGTTCGGGATGCTCCCCGGGCCCACTTTCGTCAAGACCTTCCTGCGCACGTACGCGGAGGCGCTCGGGCTCGATCCCCACCTGCTCCTGGAGGAGTATCGGGCCAACTACGAGTCGGGCGACGAGGTCGAGCACATCCAGTCGCTGGGGCCGCCGGGGCTCGCTCGCGACCGGCGCCGGCGGGGGCCGCGGCCGGGCCCGGGCTCGCTGCTCCTGCTGATCCTGGTGGCCGTGGTGGCGGCGCTGGTCGGCATCGGCCTGCTCTCGAGCGACGACGAGGGCAGCGGGGGAGAGGCGGCCGAGACGACGCCCCAGACCGAGACGACGCCGCGCCGCGACCAGCGCCCCGAGCGGCGCCGGCCGAGGCGGGTGGTGCTCAGGATCGCCCCGATCACGCCGACGTACGTGTGTGTCGACCGCGGTGCGGGCACGCCCGTGCTCTTCGAGAACACGATCGACGCGCCACAGACGTTCCGCGGCAAGTTGCTGCGCGTGAACCTCGGCAAGACGGACGTGCAGATCCGGAAGAACGGCCGGCCGGTGCCGGTCGCGACGGGGCCGAACCCGGTCGGGTTCGAGTTCACCGTCCGCGGCCGGCGGCCGCTGCCGCTCGGCGAGCGGCCCTGCGCGTGAGCGCCCGGGCCGGCATAGTCGTCACCGGCACCGAGGTGCTCAGCGGGCGGGTCCGGGACCGCAACGGCCCGTGGCTGTCAGACCGTCTGCTCGAGCTCGGCGTTGAGCTCGCGCACATCACGATCTGCGGCGACCGCCCGCAGGACATCGAGGCTCAGCTGCGCTTCCTCGCCGGCCAGGGAGTCGACCTGATCCTCACGAGCGGCGGCCTCGGCCCGACCGCCGACGACATGACCGTCGAGGTGGTGGCCCGCTTCAGCGGCCGCCCGCTGGTGCTCGACGAGCGGCTCGAGCAACGCATCCACGAGATCCTCGTGCCGCTCATGAAGCGGTTTCGGCACTGGGATCCGGAGGCGATGAGGGCCGCCAACCGCAAGCAGGCACTGATCCCCGAGGGCGCGACGGTGATCGACCCGGTCGGAACGGCGCCGGGCGTGATCGTCCCGGGGGAGCCGACCGTCGTGGTGCTGCCGGGGCCGCCGCGCGAGCTGCAGCCGATGTGGGCGGTGGCCGTGGAGAGCGAGCCCGTTCAGGCCGCGATCGCGGGACGGACCTCCTACGACCAGGCCATGGTGCGCATGTTCGGGCTGCCGGAGTCCGCCCTGGCCGAGACGCTGCGCGACGCGGAGCGCCAGGTCGCCGGTTTCGAGCGGCTCGAGATCACGACCTGCCTCCGGCGCGGGGAGATCGAGATGGTCACGCGCTATGAGCCGGACGCCGCGGACGCATATGGGGAGCTGCTCGGGCTGCTGCGCGAGCGCCATGCGCGCGAGATCTTCTCGGAGGACGGCTCGCGGGTGGACGACCAGCTGGCGACGCTGCTGGCGGGCCGGCGCGTGGCGACCGCAGAGTCGTGCACGGCCGGGCTGCTCGCGGCGCGGCTCACCGACCGGCCGGGATCGTCCGCGTACGTGGCCGGCGGGGTTGTGGCATACGCGAACGAGGCCAAGACGGACCTGCTCGGCGTGGACCCAGCGCTGATCGAGGCGCACGGGGCGGTGTCCGAGGAGGTTGCGGAGGCGATGGCCGCCGGGGCGCTGGAGCGCTTCGAGTCCGACACGGCGATTGCGATCACGGGGATCGCCGGCCCGGACGGGGGCAGCGAGGAGAAACCGGTGGGGACGGTGGTCTGGAGCGTCAGGCTCGGCTCGGGCGAGAGCCTGACCCGGCGCGCCGTCCTGCCGGGCGACCGAGCCGACATCCGTGACCGCGCCACCACCGTGGGCATGCATCTGCTGAGGCGCGCGTTGACGGGCGCGGACGGGATCCCGTGAGCGGTCCGCGGGCGCGCATGTTCGTGGCGCTCGACCTTCCCGCTGAGGCGCGTAGAGAGCTCTCCGAGTGGCGCGACGTCCTGATCGACGGGCGCCGCGACCTGCGCCCGGTGCGGGCCGAGGCGCTCCACGTGACGCTCGTCTTCCTCGGCTGGCAGGACGAGTCGGCGGCGGAGGACATCGCGCGGGCGGCCTTCGACGCCCGCCCCGCCGCCACCGCGCCGCTCCTGACGCCCGCCGCGGTGCGGCCGCTCCCACCGCGGGACCCACGGCTCTTCGCGCTCGATCTGGACGACGAGGGAGGCCGCGCGGGCGCGCTGCAGGACGCGGTGTCCGGCGCGCTCGAGGCCGGGCGCTGGTACCGGCCGGAGAAGCGCCCCTTCTGGCCGCACATCACGCTCGCGCGCGTCAAGCGGGGTGAGCGGCGTGTGCCGCCGCTGCCGGACGACGCGCCCCCCACGAGGACGTTCCCGGGAGAAACACTCACCCTCTACCGCTCGACGCTGCGCCCGCAGGGCGCGCTCTACGAGCCGCTCGCGCGCACTCCGGCCGGCAATCAGGCGTGAGTGCCGCTGACCGGACCGGAGTCCACATGTGCGACCGCCTCGAATGAAGCCGCTCGAGGCGGCGGTGTCGCTCGCCCGCTCGCACGGGCTCGCGGTCGACGAGCCCCTCGTGCTGCGCGACCTGAGCAATCTGCTCGTCCACCTGCGGCCGTCGCCGGTCGTCGGACGGGTCGCGACGACCACGGCCGCCGCGCGCGGGGGAGGCCTCGACTGGCTCGCACGCGAGGTCGACGTCGCCGGCTTTCTCGGCTCGCCGAGGGCAGCGTCGGCCGGATCGCGGCCGTAGGCGGCGAGCGCAGCGGCCCCGGGCTGGTCACTCCGTCGAGCGTGGCGGTGACGCGCGGGTTCGCCTTCAGGTTGTGGTACCAGGCCGGATGGTGCCGCTGGCCGTAGTTGGACGCGATCACGACCAGGAGCGTCACCGTCCGGGATCGCCACGAGCGGCAGCGTGCGGGGCATGCCGCTGCGCCTGCCGGTCGTGGTGAGGAACACGATCGGCATGCCCGTGATCCACGAGACGAAGGTCGCACGCCCCCGCGTAAGGCGGAAGGTGAAGCGGTCGAGATGGTGCAGGGTGTGGACGTAGAACTGCCGCACCCCGGGCCACGCGCCCGACCGGCGCACGAGTCGGTGGAGCGGGTTCGCTTGCTGGTAGCCGTACACGTGCGCTGATTCTCCGCCTATCGCGCGCCGTCGTCCTTCACGAACGACGAGAACCGGCCCAGGAACCTGCCGGTGCTCCGCTCGAAGCGCAGCCCCGCCTCCTCCGCTCGCCGGCGCAGAGCCCCCGGGCTGACCCAGTGCGGATCGCCGAACAGCTCTCCCACCACCAGCCGCCCACCGGGCTTCAGCACGCGTCGCAGCTCGGTCAACGCCGTCGTCTGGTCCGGGATCTCGCCGAGGACCGTAACGAGGATGGCCTTGTCGAAGCTGTGGTCGGGATAGGGCAGGGAGCGCGCGTCACCTCGCGACGGGTGGATGTTCTCGAACCCGTCGGCCCGGGCTCGGCGCATGGTGTGGTCGAGCATCTCCTGCTGCAGGTCGAAGATGTCGAGTCGCCCGGCCGGAGCGATCCAGCCGGCCACTGGGAGGGTGTAGTAGCCGGTGCCCGGGCCCACCTCGAGAACCCGCTCGCCGGGCTGCGGGTCGAGCGCCTCGCGTAGCCGTTCGCGCGTGATGAACGGGTGCGGAGCCTCGACCCAGAAGCGCTGGCTGTACGGGCAGGCGGACGGGTTCCGGCGCCACCAGAGCGCCGCCGCGCCGACCGCGGCGAGGGATCCGAGCGCGGCCAGGCGAGCTGCTCGAGAGGCGCCCATCGAAGCGGGCAGTATCGCGGGCCGCGGGGGCGAACGTCTGTCCGATCCGACTCCTACGTTGTGGACCTCAAGAGCTTCGAGGAGAACACAGCATGGACAAGGAGCAGCAGAAGGCCGCCCAGGCGCGCGAGGCTGCGCTGAAGGGCGCACTCACGCAGATCGAGCGCCAGTTCGGCCAGGGATCGATCATGAAGATGGGGGACGACGCCTACCAGGTGCGGGTGGCCGCCGTCCCGACGGGCGCGCTGTCGCTCGACCTGGCGCTCGGCGTCGGCGGGCTGCCGCGCGGGCGGATCGTGGAGATATTCGGCCCGGAGTCGTCCGGCAAGACGACGCTGCTCTACCACGTGCTCGCCAACGCCCAGCGGATGGGCGGCATCTGCGCGTTCATCGACGCCGAGCACGCGATGGACCCGGCCTACGCCAAGCGCATCGGCGTGGACGTCGACGAGCTGCTCGTCTCCCAGCCCGACCACGGCGAGCAGGCGCTCGAGATCGCCGACCTCCTGATCCGCTCGGGCGCCGTCGACATCGTGGCGATCGACTCGGTGGCGGCGCTCACCCCAAAGGCCGAGCTAGAGGGCCAGATGGGCGACCAGACGGTCGGCCTCCAAGCCCGAATGATGTCCCAGGCGATGCGCAAGCTCGCCGGAAACCTGAACCGCGCCAACACGCTCTGCGTCTTCACGAACCAGATTCGGGAGAAGGTGGGGGTGATGTTTGGCTCGCCAGAGACCCAGCCCGGCGGGCGCGCGCTCAAGTTCTATTCCTCGCAGCGGCTCGACATCCGGCGCATCGAGACGCTCAAGGAGGGCACCGAGGCGATCGGCAACCGGGTGCGGGTCAAGGTCGTCAAGAACAAGGTCGCGGCGCCGTTCCGGCAGGCCGAGTTCGACATCGAGTACGGCCAGGGGATCTCGAGCGAGGGCTGCATCCTCGACCTCGGGATCGAGCACGGCATCGTCCAGAAGTCGGGTTCGTTCTTCTCCTACGGGGACGAGCGGCTCGGCCAGGGGCGCAACAACGTGAAGGGCTACCTGCGTGAGAACCCGAGCGTCGCGAGCGAGATCGAGCGCAAGATCTACGACGCGCTCGGGGTGGAGCCGGCGACGGCGCCGCTGGCGGCGGTCGGGGAGGCCGAGGACGCGCCGGAGAAGGCCGAGGACGAGCCTCCCGCCGCCGGGGCGGCGGACGACGGCCGCGAGGCCGCCTGAGCCTCGGGCGCGGAGCGGGCAGAGAGCACACGGAGACGTGGACGAGGCCGAGCAGGGCCGGCCCAGCAGGCCGCCCGGACGCTCCGAGACCGAGCGGGCGATCGAGCTCGCCTACAAGGCCGTCGCCACTCGTGAGCGCACGGTGGCCGAGCTGCGGACGGGTCTCGAGCGCAAGCGGGTCGACCCGGTCGCGATCGATGCCGCCGTGGAGGAGCTGACCGCCGCGGGGTTCCTCGACGACGCCCGCTATGCGGTCCGGTTCGCGGAGGACAAGCGCGAGCTCGAGCAGTGGGGCTCGGAGCGGATCGCCCGCGACCTCGGCCGCCGCGGCGTGGCCGCGGAGCTCATCGAGGCGGCCCTCTGCGACCGCAGCCACCAGGCGGAGCTCGAAACGGCGGTGCTGCTCCTCGAGCAGCGCTTCCCGACGCCGCCGAGCGACGACCGCGAGCGCGACCGCGCCTGGCGATTGCTCGTCCGCCGGGGCTACTCGTCCGAGCTCGCGTACGAAGCCGTGCGGGCGCTCGAGCGGCGCTCCCGGGCGGCCTGAGGGGTCGCCCGCGGCCCGTCGCCGGAGCCGTCAGCCGTCCTATCTACGTTGACCGCAATAGTTGTCGTCAACGTAGATCGCGTGGTCCCTGGGCGGCCGTCGGCCGGCGCTTGTCAGGCTGCACCCGGATGGTTACCCTCATGTGAACGCGGCCGGCACGGCCGCCGTGAGACAAAAGACGAGCAAATCGCCTGAATTCGATGACCGTACCAGCGAGGACGAGACCTGAGCCTCTCGGAAGGAGCGTTCGAGAGGGCCCATAGGGAAGGCAGCACGGGCGCACGCCGCGAGGGCGCGCGCTCCGCTCCCGGCGATGTCTGGTGTCTTGCGGCGACGAGCCGCACCGCTCACCCAACTGTGGATGAGACCGGCGCTCTGCGCCGGAACGAGGAGACATCGAAATGGAAATCGTGTTGGCGGCACTCGTCGCGGCGGCAGTCGCGGTGGCGGTGGTGCTGCTGGTGCAGCGTCCGCGCGCGGTGCAGGCCGGGGCGGGCGCGGTTGCCGCACCCGAGCGGGGCGCGCCGAGCGACGGAGCGCCGACGGCGCGCAGCGACGGGCTCGAGGAGGAGCTGGTCGCCCGGCGCACCGAGATCGCCCGCCTCGAGGAGCGGCTGCATGCGAAGGAGAGCTCGCTGGAGGTGAGGGGCCAGCAGCTCGCGGAGCGCGAGCGCTCGCTCGACGACCGTCAGCGCAATCTCGATCACGGAAAGGAGGAGCTGAAGGAGGCGAAGAGCCGGCAGCTGCGCGAGCTAGAGCGCGTGGCAGGACTCAGCGCCGGCCAGGCCAAGCAGGTGATGATGCGCGAGCTCGAGGACGAGCTGCGACACGAGAGCGCCCGCGTCATCAGGCAGGTCGAGGAGGAGACTCGCCGCGACGCCGACCGCCGCGCCCGCAGCATCCTCGCAGCGGTGATGCAGCGGGTGGCATCGAGCCACGCCGTCGAGACCACGGTGTCGGTGGTCGAGCTCAAGTCCGACGAGCTCAAGGGCCGCATCATTGGCCGCGAGGGCCGCAACATCCGGGCGCTCGAGACCCTCACGGGAATCGACTTCATAATCGACGACACGCCCGGTGCGGTTCTCCTGTCCGGCTTCGACGGCGTTCGCCGCGAGATCGCCCGGCTGACCCTCGAGCGGCTGCTACAGGACGGCCGCATCCACCCGGCGCGCATCGAGGAGTCCTTCCACCAGGCGAAGTCGGAGATCGACCAGCACATCGTCGAAGTGGGGGAACAGGCGGTGTTCGAGGCGAACGTCGGCTCGATTCATCCGGAGCTCGTCAAGGTGCTCGGCAAGCTCCGCTTCCGCACGAGCTACGGACAGAACGTGCTCCACCACTCGATCGAGTGCGCACGCCTCGCGGCGATGCTCGCCGACGAGCTGGGAGCGGACCCGCGCGTGGCCGCACGGGCGGCGCTCCTGCACGACATCGGCAAGGCCGTGTCGCACGAGACCGAGGGGCCGCACGCGCTGGTGGGCGGGGAGCTCGCCCGCCGCTACAAGGAGTCCGAGGCCGTGGCGCACGCCATGGAGGCTCACCACAACGAGGTGGAGCTCCAGACCGTCGAGGCCGTGATCGTCCAGGTCGTGGATGCGCTCTCGGGCGCCCGCCCCGGTGCGCGGGGAGAGTCGCTCGAGCAATACGTCAAGCGACTGCACGAGCTCGAGGCGATAGCCATGCGCCATGAGGGCGTGGACAAGGTCTACGCCATGCACGCGGGCCGCGAGATCCGCGTGATCGTGCACCCCAACGAACTCGACGACGACGCGGCATCGATCCTCTCGCACCAGATCGCCCGCGAGGTCGAGAAGGAGCTCGAGTACCCGGGCCAGATCAAGGTGACGGTGATACGCGAGAGCCGCGCGACCGACTACGCGAAGTGAGCTAATCGAGCTGCGCGCGCAGGCCCTTCGGCGCTATCAGCCGATAGGCGTCGACGATCAATCCCTCGACCTCCTCCCAGTCGACCCGACTGGTGTCGAGCCACAGCCCTATCCAGCCGCGCGAGCCGAGATAGGCGGGAACGAAGAAGCGGTCGGGATGCTGTTCGGCGAGGCGCTCGCTCTCGCCCGGGGCACCCTTGCAGTTGAGCGCCAGGCGGCCGTCGCCGTGATGATCGTCGAGCAGCCAGGCGAAGCGCCGGCCGCGGACCGTGAAGCCGACGTGCTGCTCGCCGCCGGCCTCCACCTCGGGCAGGCTGGTGCAAAGACGGGTCAGCCGCTCGCGGACCGCCGGCATGAGCCCCAGGCTATCCTCGGCCCGGCGTGAAGTCGTACCACCTCACAACGTTCGGCTGCCAGATGAACGAGCACGACTCCGAGCGCATGAAGGGGATGCTCGAGTCGCTCGGCTACCGCGAGGTGGAGACGCGCGACGGCGCCGACCTCATCCTCTTCAACACCTGCTCGATCCGGGAGAAGGCGGACAACCGGCTCGTCGGCCACCTGGGGGAGGCCAAGCGCCTGAAGGCCCTCGACCCGGAGCGCGTGGTCGGGATCGGCGGCTGTTGGTCGCAGTCGATGAAGGAACGCGTCTTCGAGATGTTTCCGTTCGTCGATGTGGCCTTCGGCCCGGGCCAGGTGCACAAGCTGGCGGAGTTCCTGACGAGCGACAGCATCACGGCGCAGGGCTTCTTCGAGTTCGAGGGCTTCACGGGCCACCTGCCCATGAAGCGCGAGCGCGAGTTCCAGGCCTGGGTGCAGATCTCGGTGGGCTGCAATTGCGCGTGCAGCTACTGCATCGTGCCCTCCACGCGGGGGCGCGAGGTATCGCGGCCCGCCGCGGAGATCGTGCACGAGGTCGAGCGCGTCGCCGCGGACGGCGTGCGCGAGGTGACCCTGCTCGGGCAGAACGTCTGCTCCTACGGGCGCGACCTTCCGAAGGGCGCCAAGACCACCTTCGCGGAGCTGCTCGCGATGGTCGACGCCATCGACGGCATCGAGCGAATCCGCTACACGAGCCCGCATCCCAAGGACATCCGCGCGGACGTGATCGCCGCCCACGCCGAGCTGCCGAGCGTCTGCGAGCACATCCACCTGCCGCTGCAGTCCGGCTCGAGCCGCATCCTCAAGGCGATGCGCCGCACCTACAACCGCGAGCGCTACCTCGACCGCGTGGCGATGATCCGCGAGCTCGTTCCCGACTGTGCGCTGACGACGGACATCATCGTCGGCTTCCCCGGCGAGACCGAGGCGGACTTCGAGGAGACCCTGGAGGTCGTCGACGAGGTTCGCTACGACTCGGCGTTCACGTTCATCTACTCGCCGCGCCGCGAGACGGAGGCCGCCGAGCTTCCCGGCCAGATACCGCACGAGCTGGCGAGCGGGCGCATGGGCCGGCTGGTGGAGCTCGTGCAGCACCACGCGACGGAACGGGCACAGCGCTTCGTGGGGCGGACGATGGACGTGCTCGTCGAGGGCCCGTCGCGCACCGATGCGTCGAAGCTCCGTGGCCGGATCCGCCACAACAAGACCGTGAACTTCGCGGGCGTGGCGGCCCCCGGTGAGCTCACGGAGGTCGAGATCGCGTCGGCCACGAGCACGACGCTGGCGGGCGACGAGGCGTTGCTCGCCCGGCTGGCCTGACTTCGAGCCTCGCCCTCGTCTGGAGTCTCCCGGGGCTGGCGCCGGGACGGGCTCGCGTATGGGCTGGGGAAGGGAATGTTGCTCGTCGCAGGCAGCTGGTCGGACGTGATCGAAGATCGTTCGGCGACTGTGCTCGGGAAGCACGAGCTTTCCCGACTTTGACCGCCAGGAGCGGGCAAAGCCGGCACGGTGGCGCCGCATCCCGGGTCAGGGGTTCTCCGTGCCGATGTAGATTCGGGAATGCGCGCGATCAGCGGAAGATCGTTTGCGAAGAGGATCAGAGCGGCCGCTGTCCGCCCCTCCTTCCCCAGCCCCGGCCCGGCTGGCGGAGACCTACCCCGGAAGAAGTGCACCAGGGAGCCTCTAGAGAATGCGCTCCAGGTCCTCGAGCGCCGCGCGCGCGGCGAGGATGCCGCCCCCGGACCACCACGTGCCGGCGTCGACACGCTCGACCGCGCCGGCGCGGACTGCACGAAGCTGAGTCCAGAGCCGATTCTCCCGGAGCTGTGCGAAGCGCTCCGCCCGCGCCGGGTGCCACCGCCAGCAGGATCACGTCCCCATCCAGCGCGGGGATCTGATCGGACGCCACCGTCTCGAACTCGCGCACGCCGTCCTGCGAGCCGGGGCGGGCGAGCCCGACGTCGGAGAGCACCCGGCCGGGAAAGGACTCACCGCCGGCCATCAGGATCCCCCCGGGGGTCACGAGCATCGCCGACACCTCGGTCTCGGCCGCCTCCTCACCGAGCGTCTTGCGGAGGGCGGCGACCCGCCGGTCCCAGTCGATCAACAGGCGCTCGGCGTCGTTCGTGCGGCCCAGCGCCTCGCCGTGCAGGCGCATCGTCAGCTCCCAGGCGGCGCCGCCGCCGTCGCTCATGACGGTGGGGGCGATCTTGCTGAGCCCGGGGTAGAGGCGGCCCTGGCCCTCGGAGCTGCCCAGGATCAGGTCGGGATTCGCCGCCTCCACCGCCGGCAGGTCGAGCTTCGTGACGGGCGGGACCACGTCGATCCCCGCGGCCTCCGAGCGCAGGTAGGCCGGCACGCGTGCGCCCGGCAGCGCGGCGCGAACGGGGCGGACGCCCAGCGCCAGGGTGTCCCCCAAGGCGTCGGCGTTCAGGGTCATCGGGCGCTCGGCCTGTCCCGGGACCTTCGTCCCGGCGAGATCCGCCTCGATGTGCTGGACCTTCAGTGGGCGCGCGGTCTCCTTGGACTCGTCGAAGCCCGACTCCTGGCAGCCGAGTGCAAGGGACGCGGCCGCAACCACGGCCGCGCCGGACATGAGCAAACGTCCTGGCACGCCCGGTATTACTAGCGATCGTGGCCGTCGACTATCGGGTAATCGCGCTCTTCGGGCCCACCGGCATCGGCAAGACGGCGGTCGCGATCGCCCTCGCGGAGCGACTGCGGCGGGAGGGGGAGGACCCGGTCGCGATCTCCGCCGACGCGCTGCAGGTCTACTCGGGGCTCGAGATCCTCACCGGCGCAGCGACGCCTGAGGAGCGCGCGGCGCTCGAGCACAGGCTGGTCTCGTTCGTACCCGTGACGGAGACGTTCTCGGCGGGCCGCTTCGCCTCGCTTTCGCGTGCGGAGATCGATGCCGCCCTGGGGGCCGGGCGCCTTCCCATTGTCGTCGGCGGCACCGGCCTCTACCTGCAGGCGGCACTGACCGACCTCGAGCTCCGGCCGCCGCCGCCGCCCCAGCTGCGCGAGCGGATCACGGCCGAGCTCGAGGCGCGCGGGCCGGAGGCGCTCCACGGCGAGCTGGCGGCGCGGGCACCGGCCGTGGCCGCCACCATCGCGCCGAGCGACCGGACCCGTGTGGTCCGCGCACTCGAGCTGCTCGAGATGGGGGAGGATCCGGCGCCGGGCGGCGAGGAGTCGCGGCTCTGGACGGCGAGCCTGCGCCATCCGACGCTGCTGTGCGGTCTCGTCTTGGACCGCACCGAGCTCTACCGCCGCATCGACGCGCGCGTGGACGCGATGGTTGCCGCCGGAGCGGTCGAGGAGGTGCGCCGCGCGCACGCCGCGGGCGCCTCGATGACGGCCCGCAAGGCGCTCGGATTCGAGGAGCTGCTGCGCGGCGACGTCGAGGCGATGAAGCGCCGCACGCGCAACTACGCGAGGCGGCAACTCACGTGGATGCGCCGGCTCGAGAACGTCGAGATTTTGGACGCCGATTCCGCGTCCCCCGCCGAGTTGGCCGGCCAGCTAGTCTCCCGGCCGCCTACACGTGGAGGAGGGGGAGCTTGAAGCGCTTTGCCGTGTCGTCTCTGCTGGTGTTCGCCGCACTGGTCCCGGCGGCAAACGCGGCCCGCCTCGATTTCGGTAAGCAGACCTACAACGTCATGCCCCCCGGGCAGTCGGGGGCTCTGGTGCCGGACCGGTACAGCACGGATCAGCTCCGGATATACGACGCGCTCACCCCGCTGTTCGACGACGTGACGGCGCGGACGATCAAGCGCCTCTTCAAGCCGGCGGGCTTCTTCGCCCCGAAGGGCGGCACCGTCACTCGCCCGAAGCGCGGGGTCGAGATCCGGCGTGACCGGCAGTGGGGCGTGCCGCACATCGAGGGCCGCACCCGCTCCGATGTCTACTGGGGGATCGGCTGGGTCGCGGCGCAGGACCGCGGGGTCCTGATGGAGACGATTCGCTATCCGGCGCGCTTCACGGTCCTCGACGCACCCGGTAAGGACGCGCTCGAGCTCGCCACCAGCCTGCGCCAGTTCACGCCTAGCCCCCAGACCGAGCGCCGCATCGCGAGGCAGCGCCGGCTGCTGGCGGGCGCCGGCCTCCGAGGGCGGCTGATCATCAAGGACTTCGAGGCCTATGTCGCGGGCGTGAACGCCTACAACCGCAGCCAGGACAACGGCATCAAGCCTTGGAACATGGTCGACGTGATCTCCGTGACCGGGCTGCTCGGACAGGTGTTCGGCGCCGGCGGCGGCGACGAGGTACGCAACTCAATGCTGCTCGGAGAGCTTCGCAACCGCCTGGGTACGAGCGGAGACGCCGTCTGGCGCGACTTGCGCTCGGCGCAGGACCCGGAGACGTCGGTCACCACCGACCGCCGCTTCCCGTACACGACCCAGCGGGGCGGCAGGACGCCGGGCTCACTGGTGGTCGACCCCGGCTCGATGAGCGCGTCGGCGGCCAGGGCGGCCGAGGTCGCGATGGCCGCGCGGGCGCGCGCCTCGAACGCGGTCCTCATCGGGCGGAGCCGGTCCGCGACCGGGCATCCGCTGGCGGTGATGGGGCCGCAACTGGGCTACTTCTACCCCGAGCTGTTCTTCGAGGTCGATGCGCACGGTGGTGGGATCCACGTCCGCGGCGGCGCGCTACCCGGGATCCCGTATGTGCTGATCGGCCGGGGCCGCGACTACGCGTGGAGCGCCACTTCGGCGTCGAACGACAACACCGACCAGTTCCTCGAGGAGCTCTGCAACCCCGACGGGAGCCCGCCCACGCGGGCCTCGGATCACTACCGCTTCAGGAGTCGCTGCCTTCCGATGAGGACCTTCAACGCAGGTGTGCTGGCTGGAGCCGCCGGGGCCGCCGACGAGCAGGTGACCTTCCGCGAGACCGTGCACGGCCCGGTCAGCGGGACGGTGACGGTGGGAGGCAGGCCATACGCAGTCTCGACGCTGCGCTCGAGCCGCGGCCGTGAGATCACGGGCGCGTACATCGGCGAGGGATTGGCCCGGCTCCGCTCGGCGAGCGACCTGCCGAGGGTCGCCAGCCGCTTCTCTTTCACCTTCAACCTCTTCTACGTAGACCACAAGGACATCGGCTTCTTCTCGTCCGGGCGGCTCCCCATCCGCGCCCCGGGAACGGACCCGAGCCTGCCGACGCTCGGGACCGGAGAGTACGAGTGGCGCGGCTTCCTGAAGACCTCGGAGCACCCGCAGGACATCAACCCGGACAACGGGCTGCTCCTGAACTGGAACAACAAGCCAGCGGCCGGCTTCGGTGCGGCGGACAACAATTGGACCTATCAGTCGGTCCACCGTAACGACCTGTTCACTGGCTTCAAGCGTCGAAACCGGCTCCACGACGTCCTGAGCGTGGTGAACCGGGCCGCCACGCAGGACCTGCGGGCCGTGCAGGTCTGGCCCGTGATCCGCGAGGTGCTCGGAAGTGGTACTTCCCAGAACACGCTCAGCCAGCAGGCGGCCGCGCTCGTGGACGCCTGGGTCCGAAGGGGGGCGAGCCGGCTCGACCGCGACCTCGACGGCAAGATCGACGACCCGGGGGCGGCGGTGCTCGACCAGACCTGGGATGCGCTGTCGGAGGCGGTTCTGCGGCCGGTGGTGGGCGACCTGGCCGCCCCCGGCGGCCTGCTGGGTCAGCTCATAAGGCGCGATGCCACTCCGCGGATGGCGAACGGAAGCGCGTACGGCAGCGGCTGGTACGGGTACGTCGACAAGGACCTGCGCTCGCTGCTCGGCAGGCGCGTGCGCGGTGAGTACAGCCGCCGCTACTGCGGCGGCGGTGATCTCGCGGCCTGCAGGGCTTCGCTGTGGGCGGTGATCCAGCAGGGCACCGACGCGCTGGCCGCCACCCAGGGCGCCGACCCCGCGGCGTGGCGGTCGGACGCCACCGAGGAGCGAATTGCCTTCGTTCCTGGGCTGCTCGGTGAGACGATGCGCTGGACGAACCGCCCGACACTGCATCAGCTGATGGAGTTCGACGGCCACCGCCCGACCCTCCGGAGCCGACTCCCCCGCCCGCCCAGAGGCGGAGGCGTCACCGGCTAGTGCGCTTCGAGAAGTGGCAGGCGCTTGGCAACGACTACGCGATCGTCGAGGAGAGGGAGCTCCCGTTCGAGCTGACCCCTGAGCGCATCCGCCGCTTCTGCGCTCTGCATACGGGCGTCGGCTCGGACGGGATCCTGCTCGTGCGCGAGACGGCCGAGCGCGGCTTCGTCGCCGAGATCCGGATCTACAACCCCGACGGCTCGGAGGCGGAGCTCTCGGGGAACGGCGTCCGCGAGGCGGCCATGTACCTGCGCCGGAGCGGCTGGACCGAGCACGACAGCTTCTCGGTGCGTACGGTGGCGGGCGAGGTGAGGCCGCGAATCGAGGGGGAGCTTTGCACGCTCGACATCGGCCGCGCGCGCCTGCGGGCCCCGGATGACTTCCCGGACGGCGGCGAGGACGGCAGCGGCACCCTGAGCGCCGCGGGCCGGGAGTTCGTGTTCCAGTTCGTGCAGGTCGGCAACCCGCAGGTCTCGATCGAGATCGAGGAAGGTCTCGAGGAGCTCGACCTCGCCCGCTACGGTCGCGAGATCGAGAGCCATGCGCTGTTCCCGCGCCGCACCAACGTGTCGTTCTGGAGCCGCCGCGGCGAGGCCGCGATCCGCGCCCGCATATTCGAGCGCGGCGTGGGGGAGACGATGTCGTCGGGGACCGGCGCCAGCGGCGCCGCCGTGGCGGCCGTCCTGCGCGGGGTCGACAGCCCGGTGACAGTCGAGCTCGACGGCGGCGAGCTCGTCGTCGATGTGGGGGAGGACCTGCATGTCGATCTGACCGGCTGGGCGCGACCCGTTTACGCCGGGACCCTTAGTGAGGAATTCGTCGAGGAGCTTGCGGATGAAGCCGAGTAGCCGTCTGGACCGCCTGCCGCCGTACCTGTTCGCCGAGCTCGAGCGCAAGATCGCCGCGAAGGAGGCGGCGGGCGTCGACGTGATCAGCCTGGGCATCGGCGATCCCGACACCCCGACTCCGAGGCCGGTGGTCGATGCGCTCGCGACGGCCGCCGCCGATCCCGGTACGCACCAGTACCCCTCGAACCGCGGCCGCCCCGAGTTCCGCGAGGCGTTTGCGGGCTTCTACCGGCGCCGCTTCGGGGTCGAGCTCGATCCCGTCACCGAGATCGTGCCCGCGCTTGGCGCGAAGGAGTGCGTGTTCCACCTGAACCTCGCCTTCCTCGATCCGGACTCGGTCGCGCTGGCGGCCGACCCCGGCTATCCGGTCTACACGGGCGGCCCGCTGCTGGCCGGCGCCGAGGCCGTCCTGATGCCGCTGCTGCCGGAGCTCGGTTTCGCCCCCGATCTCGACGCGATCGGCGGCAACGTGGCCGCGCGCGCCCGCCTGATGTACCTGAACTACCCGAACAACCCGACCGGGGCGGTCGTGCCCGAGGGGCTGTTCGAGCGCGCCGTCGAGTTCGCGCGCGAGCACGACGTGCTGGTCGTCCACGACGCCTCCTACACGGAGACGACCTTCGACGGCTACGTCGCCCCGAGCTTCCTCGAGACACCCGGCGCGAAGGAGGTGGGTGTCGAGGTCTTCTCGCTCTCGAAGGGCTGGAACATGACCGGCTGGCGGACCGCCGCGATCGTCGGCAACGCCGACGCCGTGGACACCTATTGGAAGCTCAAGACCAACATCGACTCCGGCGTCTTCGAGGCCGTCCAGCTCGCCGCTGCGCGGGCTCTCGACGACGGGCCGCCGGCGGAGATGCCCGCCCTCTACCAGCGCCGCCGCGACCTCGTGTGCGACGCCCTGCGCGAGATCGGCGTTGAGGTCACGCCCCCCAAGGGCACGATCTACGTGTGGGCCCCCGTCCCCGACGGACACACGTCGGCCTCCTACTGCGAGCTCGTGCTCGAGGAGTCGGGCGTCGTCGTGTCGCCGGGCGGCGCGTACGGACCGAACGGCGAGGGTTTCTTCCGGATCTCGCTGACGATCGCGGACGAACGGCTGGCCGAGGCGGTGGAGCGCCTACGGGGTAGCCTCGGCGGCTGATGCACTACTGCGGCGCGGTACCGATGCGAGGCCGGCTCCAGCTCGCGATGCTGGAGGAGGTTCGGGCTCCGGAGCCGCCGATCCGGCTCAGCGCCATCTTCTTCGAGCCCGGCTCCGCGGCCCAGGTGGCTGCCGAGCTGCGTGCGCTCGGAGAGGTCGTGGTGGCGCTGGGCGCGCCGCTCGCCGAGCCGCGCCAGGGCAGGCCCGCGCGCAACTGCGACGAGCTCTTGCGGCGCCTGGGCGTGGGCCCACAGCCGCCCGACTCCGAGGCGAGCAAGCTCGCCGACCTGCTGCGCGACCTGCCGCGCTTCACACCCCGGAACGGCGCCGACGCCCACGACGGCGCGGTCGGGGAGGGCGCCTATCACGACTTCCCGCTCTTCGAGACGAATGCGGACGCCGTTTTCTGCGCGCTCCAGGGCCGCCGCCTGCCCGCCAAGCGCCACCCCTTCGGGATGCAGCTCCGCATCGACGAGCTGACCGGCGATCACGTGGTCGACGAGGGCGGCGACCTCTGGCACCGGCGCGCTGAGGAGCTCGATGCCGCCGCGTGCGCGCTTGCGGCCCATCGCTATGCGGTCGCCCACGCCTCCTGGCTTGGCGATCCGGACGAGGCCGTCGTGGTGCTCCCGGGCAGCTCGATACCGGAGCAGTTCGAGACGCGTGGCGTGATGCCGCCGGTCGAGCGCCTTCAACTCCCGCCGCTTACCGAGTAGATCGCGCGCTCGCGGCCTAGACTTGCCGGAGATGGAAAAGAGCCGCAACGGTCGCAAGGCGGAAACCCGCTACGGCGAGGGCATCCGCAATCCGCGCGCGCGCCAGCGCGCGGTCTGCATCGGGGTCAGCCCGGCGGAGCCGGACCTGTCCGAGCTGCGCGAGCTCCTGCGCACCGCCGGGGTGGCGGTCACGGGCGAGCTCGTCCAGCGCCGCGACCAGCCGGACCCCGACCGTTACTTCGGCCGCGGCAAGCTCGAGGAGCTCAAGGCGGCGGTCAAGGACGCGGACGCCAATCTCGTGGCCTGCGACGACGAGCTGCTGCCGCGCCAGGAGCGCAACCTCGAGGAGACCCTCGGCGTTCCGGTGATCGACCGGACAGCGATCATCCTCGACATCTTCGCCGACCACGCCCACTCGGCCGAGGGCAAGCTGCAGGTCGAGCTGGCGCAGCTCGAGTACAACCTCGCGCGCATGCGCGGGCTGTGGACGCACCTCGAGCGCCTCGGCGCCGGCCGCATCGACGGCGGCATCGGCACGAGGGGCCCGGGCGAGACACAGATCGAGACCGACCGCCGGCTGGCGCGCGACCGCATCGCGGCGCTCAAGCGCCGGCTGAAGCACACCAAGGGCACGCGCTCCACGATGCGCGCCGAGCGCGAGCGCGCCGGCCTCCCGACGGTTGCGCTGACCGGCTACACCAACGCCGGCAAGTCGACGCTCCTCAACGCCCTCACCGGGGCCGATGTAAGCGTCAAGGAGCGTCTCTTCGAAACGCTCGATCCCACCACCCGCTCGTTCGAGATCAGCGGCCGCACCTACCTGCTCACCGACACGGTCGGCTTCATCCGCAAGCTGCCACATGCCCTGGTGGACGCGTTCTCGGCCACGCTCGAGGAGGCGCTCGGGGCGGACCTGATCGTTCACGTGGCGGACGCCTCGGTGGCGGAGGACGAGCTGCACGAGATGCTGGCCGCGGTCGACGAGGTGCTCGCCGAGATCGGCGCCGGGGAGCGCCCGCGGCTGCTGGCGCTCAACAAGATCGACGTCCTCGACGAGGAGCGCCGCCGCGAGCTGAGCTTCCGGTTCCCGCAGGCGGTGCAGGTGTCGGCGGTGACGGGGGAGGGCCTCGCCGAGCTCAGCGAGGCGGTCGAGGCGCGCTTCCTCGCCTCACTGAGGCCGATGGAGCTGCTCGTCCCCTACGACGAGGGCACGAGCCTCTCGGAGCTGCACGATCTCGCCGGCGAGCTCGAGCGTGAGGACACCGCGGAGGGAGTCTGGATCCGCGCCCGCGTGCCCGCCGCCGTGGCGCCCCGCTTCGAGCGCTTCGAACCGGACGGCAACTCGCGCGGCTAGCGGAAGTCCCCGCTGCCCTGCAGGACCGCCCGCTCGCGGCGAGAGAGGAGCTTCTCGAGGTTGCTCTCGGCCACCTCGTCGAGGTCTAGCCCGGCCTCGGTCGCGAGCTGCGCGACGTACCAGAGCACGTCGCCGAGCTCCGCGGCCAGAGCCTCACGGCGTTTCTCGGTGAGAACGCCGCCGTCGTCGCGGATCGTCTTCTTGACCTTCTCGGCCGCCTCACCCGCCTCGCCGCACAGGCCGAGGGCGGGATAGGTCAGGTTCGCGCCGGCGTCGGGGTAGACGGCCGTGGCGCGAGAGCGGCGCTGGTACTCGGAAAGGTTCATCCACACGAACCTACCTGGCCGGTCGGCTGGAGCGGCGGCTAGTGACCTGAGTCGTCAGTTCGTGCGCACCTTCCCGGCGTCTGGACGCGCCTGGCGCCACCCACGGGAATCGCCGATGCTCGGCATCGACTCATCCCGTGTGCGTCGCCAGCCACGTCCAGCCGCTCGGGAAGCTGACGCCGAACTTCCGACCCAGGTCACAGCGGCGATGCCGGCCGCGCGGCGCGCCGAGGCGTGCGCCGCGCCCTCGAGCGCGTCGCCCGGCAGCGGCTCGAGCTCGATCCCGAGCGCGAGCTCGATCAGCCGGTCTGCAAGCCAGACGTTCTTCGGCAGCAGCGGCCCGTGCAGGTAGGTGCCGATCACGTTGCGCGAGTGGACTCCCTCGAAGCCGTCGCGGCCGTTGTTGCCGTGGCCCTTGAGGACGCGCCCGAGCGGCCGCTCGCCGGGGCCCAGGTACGTGCGGCCGCCGTGGTTCTCGAAGCCGGCGATCACGCGCGGGCCGCTGCCGAGGTCCGCCTCGATGGCGCAGTTGCCGATCAGCCGCGGCCCGGGCTCGCGCACCGTCCGCAGGTCGACCAGTCCCACGCCGGGCAGCTCCCGGCCGCCGAGCTCGTAGGAGTGCCCGAGTAGCTGGTAGCCGCCGCAGACCGCCAGCACGACAGCGCCGCGCCCGGCCGCCTCGTGCAGCCCCGCGCGCTTGGTCTCCGCCATGTCCGGCGCGATCGCGACCTGGTCGCGGTCCTGGCCGCCGCCGATGTAGAAGAGGTCGTGGGCATCGGGGTCGAGCCGGTCGCCCGTCCCCGCCGCCGCGTGCTGGAAGCCGAGGCCACGCCATTCGCAGCGCGCCCGCAGCACGGCGATGTTGCCGCGGTCCGCGTAGATGTTCATCAGGTCGGGATAGAGCGAGCAGACCCTCAGCGCCGGCACTCGACCACCACGCTTCCGATGTGGTCGTGGGTCTCGGGGATCATGTGCCGGGTCACCGGGACGAGTCCCGACGCCACGTGCCTCGCGCTCGAACTCAGCGGGCGTCACCAGATCGACGGCGAACGGCGCGATCTCCTCCTCGAGGGCCCCGTCCGGCGCCACCGCCTGGCGGTGGCGCTCGACGACCACCCGGCCCGCCTCCTCGCGGACCCACACCGGCTGACTCGAGAACACCCAGCCGTCGCGCTCGATCACGTCCGGGTAGGGAGGCGAGCGGTCCTCCTCGATGAGCGCCTCGTAGGGGTCGGCGAGGGCGGCGGCGAAGCGCCCGCCGGGAACGAGGTGGCTATGCACGCGCTCCAGCATGGCACGCCGCTCCTGGGCGCCGCCCAGGATCTGGACGAGCTGCATGGGGGCAAGGATCAGCTCATAGCGCTCCTCGACGGCGAATGTGCGGGCGTCCGCCTCGAAGGTGGAGATTCCGGGCGCGCGCTCACGGAGGCTCGCGAGCAGCTCGGGATCCGAGTCCAGCGCGTGCACCGAGTGGCCCGCCGCGTGCAGGTCACGCGCGACCCGACCGGTACCGGCGCCGAGGTCGAGGATCGGTCCGACCGCCGCGGCGGCAAGCTCGCGCCATAGCGCCAGGTCGCCGGCGTAGGCGCCGTTCTCGACGTCGTGCCAGATCACCGCTCTGGCGGTCACTCCGACCACCGCTTGGCGAGCCCGCGCCGGGCGAGCAGGTCGCGCAGGTCGAGCAGGGCGGTGTAGGTGGGGAGCGCGAACACACGTTCCCCGGCCGCGTTCGCGACCGCGCTGTCGAGCGAGCTGCCGAGGTCGCGGTCCACGGCGAGCTCGGCGTCGATGCCCGCGTACTTCAGGCGCAGGGCCATCTCCTCCGCGCGCGTGCCCGAGCAGGTCGCGCGGCGCACCCGGCCGCCCAGCACCTCGAAGTCGGCGTCCCAGATCCACGAGACGTCGCGCCCGTCGGCGATCCCGTCGTTGAGGGCGAGCCAGAGGTCGAGCTTGCCGTCCTCGAGCGTGAGCGTGCGCAGCACCTCGTTCGCGCCGGCGGGGTTCTTGATCAGCAGGATCGACACCTGCCGGCCCGAGATCGGGATCGTCTCCACACGCCCGAACGCGCCGCCGAAGCCCTCGAGCGCCTCGCCCACCGCGGCGAGCGGAACGCCCAGCTCGAGCAGCGTCGCGGTCGCGGCTACGGCGTTGTAGACGTTGTAGAGGCCTGGCAGGGGGAGACGCAGCTCGAGGCTCCCCTGAGGCGTCTCGAGCTCAACGCGTGAGCCGCTCATGCCCTCGAGCTCCACCCGGCTGGCCGCGACCTCGGGCTCTGGGCGCGCGCGGCCGCAGTTCGGGCAGCGGTAGCGGCCGAGGTGCCCGAGATAGATCGCCTCGTAGGCGTACGGGTGGCCGCAGTTGCGGCAGTGCTTGGAGTCGGCAGCGTGCTGCATCCCGGGCAGCGCCTGGGAATCGTCCGCCAGCCCGAAGTAGGTCACGCGCTCGCGGCCGCGCCCGAGATCGGCCACGAGCGGGTCGTCCGCGTTCAGGACGAAGCGGGCCTTCCCGTCGAGCTCGTCGACCGTCTCGGCCCAGCGGTCCGCGAGCAGCTCGAGCTCTCCGTAGCGATCGAGCTGGTCCCGGAACAGGTTGGCGAGCAGGACGAGCCGCGGCTCGACGGCGCGGGCGACGCCGCCGAGCCAGGCCTCGTCGACCTCGAACAGACCCAGCTGGCCGGGCCGGCGGCCCGCGTCGAGCAGCGCCGTGGCCACGCCCCAGGCCATGTTCGAGCCGGCACGGTTGTGCACCACCGCGCGGCCCGACTGGTCGAGCCCCGCGGCGATCATCGCCGCGGTGGTGGTCTTGCCGTTGGTGGCCGAGACAAGCACGGAGCCCTCGTCGAGCTCTCGGGACATGCGCGCGAGCGCACCCGGCGAGAGGCGCAGCAGCAGCCGGCCCGGCGCGGTGGTGCCGCCGCTGCGGCCGAGACGCCGGCTCGTGGCCCGCGCAAGGCGGGCGAGGCTGCGCGCGGCGCGGAACATCAGGACGGCGTGATCACGCGCAGGCAGCGCGGCTCCACCCGCATCGTCGCCGGGGTGGCGCCGATCGGGTCGCCGTCGGCGTAGATCACGAACGGGCGGTCGGTGGCGACCTCGATCACCTCGCCGCGCAGGAAGGCCACGTGGGGCGAGTTCACGTGCGCCCCCTTGAACACCTTGGGCAGCTCGCGCAGGAAGGTCAGCTTCGAGGTGCGCTTGGAGATCATCACGTCGAGCCGCCCGTCGTCGAGCTCAGCCATGGGGAGCACGTACATGCCGCCGCCGTACGCCTTCGAGTTGCCGACCACCACCGAGTAGCCCACGGCCTCGTGGGAGGTGCCGTCCACGGTGACCGTGAAGGCGGCGGGCTTCCAGGCCGCGAGCGCGCGCAGCGCGGCGTAGAGGTAGACCGCGTCGCCCTTGACCACCTTCGTCTTGTTGGCGATGCGGTTGGCGTCCGAGTCGAACCCGAAGCTGGCGATCCCCATATAGGGGGTGCCGTCGACGCCCGCCACGTCGACCAGGCGCTCCTCTCCCTCCACCGCCACGCGGGCCGCCTCGGCGGGGTCCGAGGGCACGCCCAGCACACGCGCGAAGTCGTTGCCGCGCCCGCTCGGTATGAGGGCGATCGCCGTCGTCGTGCTCTTGAGCGCGCCCGCGAGCGGCCGCAGCAGGCCGTCCCCGCCGATGGCCGCCACGGTCTCGCCCTCCTCGGCGGCACGGGCGGCCTCTTCGCCGGCGTGCTCGATGCTGCGCGTCAGCACGGTGCGGTGCGGAGCGCCGAGGGCATCGAGCGTCGCGTGCACGGCGGGGAGGACGTCGAGCGCCTTCCCGCCGGCGGAGGCCGGATTGACCAGCAGCGCGAAGCGCCTGCTCACTCGGTGGCCGCCGCCGCCCGTTCGGCTGTCCGCGCTCGCTGCCGCCGCCACCGCGCCGCGCTCGGCCCCGCGCAGGTGCGGGGCATGGTCGACCTTGCGGACAACGGCGCGGGCGACGAGCTCCTCGCCGAGCAGGCGCTCGGCATGCGGTTCCTCGAGGTCGTCGGGGTCGAGCGTGAGCAGCACGTCCTGCTGCACGCTGTGCCAGGGCTCGTCGGTCACGACCTCCGAGGACACGAGCAGCTGTCCCGGCCGGGCGAGCCAGTGGAGCTCGAACAGGCCGAGCCGGTAGGCGAACAGCCGCTCGCCGTCCGAGAACAGGACGTTCAGCCCGGAAAAGGACGAGCGCTCGACCGTGCGCCTGATCGCGCAGCGCAGGCTGTCCGCGGGCGCCGCCGGGTCGTAGCCGTCCATCAGGAGGTTGAAGAGGTGTTCTGAGTCCGTGTCGCCCTCGGGGCGGCGCATGCCGGGGTCGAGCAGGCGCGGGTAGTTGAGGATGGTGCCGTTGTGGCCGAGGGTGTAGCTGCCGAGGCAGAACGGATGGGTGTTCGCCGAGCTGAGGTCGCCCATGGTCGCCCGGCGCACATGGACATTGAAGATGCGTCCGCGCATCGCGGTCGCCGCGAGGAAGTCCCCGTCGGCGTAGGCCGCCTCGGGGAAGCGCCGGAGCTTCGGCTCGCGGCCGTCCGAGTGCTCGTATACGGCCATGCCCCATCCCGAATCGTGCTCCTCGGACTGACGGATGAGCGGGTTCTCCGCCTCGAGGAGCTCGTGCCGGATCGACACCGGCTCCGCTGCGACACAGCCGAACACTCGGCACATGACCGGCCTGAGGTTACCGGGGCGAGATTGCTCGCGCCGGGGGCGAGTTTGCTCCTGCGGCCCCTTATGAGGGCATGGACGACATCGCGCAGGAGCCGAAACGGATCTGGTGGGCGCGGCCGCGGAAGCTGTGCGGCCTCGAACGCCCGGGAGGTGGCGGGCGCAGCCACCGGCCCGAGCGCCGCGACGCGGAGATCGCCTACCTGAAGGCGCGGCGCGTGCGTCTCCTCGTGTCGACGAGCCCCACCCGTCACAACCTGGCCGCCTATGACGCCGCGGGGCTCGAGTGGCACCACGTGCCGGTCGAGTCGGCCGACGAGGGCGTGGCCGCGCTCGACGAGCTGCTCTCGCTGCTGCGCGTCGAGACCAAGCGGCCCGGAGCGGTCGCCGTACACGGAAACCGCTGGACCGACTTCGTGGCCGCCGTGTGCGCCGCGCACCTGCACGAGCTGCGCGGCATGCCGGTGGCCGGCGCACTCGCAGAGGCCTCGCGCGCGGGCCTGACCGTGACGCCTGCCGCCTGCACGCTCGTCGGCATCGACCCGGAGGAGGTGGACGCCATGCTGCACCCAGCGGCGTGATCGACAGCTCAGACGGGCTCCCCGCCCACCAGCAGCGACGCCAGCGTGTCGCCCACGGCGACGGGCGCCGGCTCGACCCCGTCCAGCTCGGCGCGGTCGGCGCCGCCCGTCAGCACAAGGGCGGCGTCGAGGCCCGCGGCCGCCGCCGCGCCGAGGTCGGTGTCGATCCGGTCGCCGACCACGAGCGTGCGGCCCTCGCCCAGGCGGTCGATCGCGGTCAGCAACAGCTGTGGCTCGGGCTTGCCGACGATCTCGGCCTTCCTCCCGCTCGCGACCTCGACGGCCGCGAGGATCGCGCCCGTGCCGGGCCAGAGGCCGTCCGGCTGCGGATAGGTGGGGTCGCGCGCCGTTGCGAGGAAATCGGCGCCGCGCCGGACCGCGAGTGCCGCGTAGCGCAGGTCGTGGTAGACGAACTCCTCCGTGCCGCCGACCACCACAACCTCGGCGCGTGAGGCGAGGTCGGTGCCGTTCAAGAGCCTGCAGCCGGCGTCGGCGACGTGTTTGCGCAGCGAGGCGGTGCCGATCACGAACACCGTCCGCCCGCTGCGCGTCTCGGCGAGCAGATGCTGCAGCGCGCCGCCCACCGTCACCACGTCGCGGAGCGAAGCCTTGATGCCGATCTTCCACAGCCGTGCGACGTAGTCCTCGGTCGCGCTGCGCGGGTCGTTCGTCGCGTAGGCGACCCGCTTGCCGGCCGTGCGGAGCTCCTCGAGCGCCTCGAGCGCGCCCGGCGTGGGCTCGTCGCCGATCCAAACACAACCGTCCAGATCGAGGATGAATTGGTCGTAGCGAACGGCCAGGGGAGAGAGGGGCACGTCGCTAGCCTACGGCTCCGTGACCCGCCTGCTGGCTCTATCCCTCTGCCTCGTGGCGCTCGTAGCCGTCTCCTGCGGCGGGGACGACGACGAGGACGGTGATGCCGCTGGAGGCGGGGAGGCGGCGGCGCAGCCCAAGCAGCAGGAGGAGCAGACGCGGCAGGGCTGTCGCGAGGTCGAGCAGCCGCAGCCCAAGCCGGACGGGGGCGCAAAGAAGCCTTCCGCGAAGCTCGACCCGGCGAAGACATATCGGGTCGTCCTGGAGACGAGCTGCGGGAACATCACGATCCGGCTCGACCAGAAGAGCTCGCCCAACACCGCCGCGTCGTTCGCGTCGCTCACGCGGTCGGGGTTCTACGACGGCACCGTCTTCCACAGGATCGTCCCCGGCTTCGTGATCCAGGGAGGCGACCCCACGGGGACAGGCACCGGCGGCCCGGGCTACTCGGTCCGTGACAAGCCGCCCGCGGCGACCGTGTATACGGAGGGCGTCGTCGCGATGGCGAAGACGGCCGTCGAGCCGGCGGGAACCTCCGGCAGCCAGTTCTACATCGTCACGGCCCCCGATGCCGGGCTGCCGCCCGACTACGCGCTGCTCGGCAAGGTCGTGAAGGGGATTGACGTGGCACTCGCGATCGGCGAGCTCGGCGACCCCGCGAGCGGCGGCGCCGGGACGCCGCTCCAACCCGTCGTGATAGAGAAGGCGAGGCTCGATGTCTCCTGATCCAGCACCCAGCGTCTACGACGTCGACGAGGCCGACTTCGAGCAGCGCGTGCTCGAGCGCTCGCGCGAGCTGCCGGTGGTCGTCGACTTCTGGGCCGATTGGTGCGGGCCCTGCAAGCAGCTCACGCCGGTGCTCGAGCGAGCGACGGCTGCGCGCGCCGGCAAGGTCGAGCTCGCCAAGGTGGACGTCGACCGCAACCAGCGCCTCCAGGCGATGTTCCGCATCCAGGGCATCCCGGCGGTCAAGGCGTTTCGCGACGGGCGCGTCGCGTCCGAGTTCACGGGGGCCCTGCCACCGGCGGAGGTCGAGCGCTTCTTCGACGCCCTCGTGCCCTCCGAGGCCGACGAGCTGGCCGCGAACGGCGACGAGCAGTCGCTCCAGCGGGCGCTCGAGCTCGATCCGAATCACCCCACCGCGCGCCGCTCGCTCGGCCGGCTCCTGCTCGCGAAGGGCGAGACGGACGAGGCCCTGCGGGTGCTCGAGGAGCTGCACGGCGACTTTCTCGCCGAGGGGCTCGCCGCGCGTGCCCGGCTAGCTTCAGACGCCGAGCTCGCGCCCGCCTTCGAGGCCTGGGACGCGGGCGATCCCGGCGCGGCGCTCGAACGGCTTCAGGCGGCGCTTTCGGAAGAGAGGAACGACCCGGAGCGCCGCGACCTGCTGCGGCGCGTGATGGTCGCGATCTTCACCGAGCTGGGACCGGAGCACCCGCTGGCGCGGGAGTACCGGCGGCGGCTGTCGGCCGCGCTCAACTGACTCCGCGCGCGGCCCTCGCTCTCGACTGTCTTCGCCGTCCGAACAGGACGAGCACCGCGATGGCGATCACCACGAGCAGGAAGCCGAAGAAGATCGCGCTCCCGGTGCCGATGCCGCCGAACGGCAGGGCGATCAGCTTGACGAGGCCGAAGCCGATCGCGAGCAGGACGATCACGAGCAGGATCAGCAGCAGGATGCCTCGAATGCGGGCGACGATGCCGGCGCTCTGCGGCGGGATCAGCAGGCCCATCATCCGCAGCAGGAAGAGCTGGCGGCCCGAGGGCGCCTCCTGTCCGAGCTTCTCCATGGCGTCCTTGAGCTCGTCCGGCCGGCGCTCGGCGAGCGCCATCGAGGCCTTCATCATCTGGCGCAGAGCGGGCCGCTCCTGCGGATGGGCGCCGGCGAGCGCCTCGTTGAAGTACGCGCGGGCTGCCTTGACGTCGTAGCGCTCCGCCGCTCGGGCACCGAGGATCGCCTTGGCGGCAACGCGATGCTTCGACTCGCTCTGGAGCTGCTCGTCGGTGCGCGACTCGAGCTGGGGGATCGCGGCCAGCGCCCCCACCTGCATCTGCATCTTGATCTGCTTCTGCTTGGCCACCGCGAGGAGTCTCGCAGACCGGTTTGCGAGAAGGGTTGTGCCGGGTACGAGGCCGCAATGACGATCGGAATCATCATCGGCGTCTGCATCGTGCTGCTGGTGCTGGCGTTCCTGCTGCCCCGCCTCTCACGCCATCCCCAGCGCGGCGTCGACCGCACTCTGGGGGTGGGTCAGAGCGCCGGGAGCAAGGCTCCGGGGCCCATCGGGCGCCTGTTTTCGAAGTCGTTCGGGATGTCGCGCCGGGCGACGAACAAGAGCGCCGAGACCGGCCGTCGCGGACGCGGCAAGCTGCCCCTCTAGGCGGCTGGGCGCCGGCTACTCGTCGTTGCCGGCCCGTGGGGGCCGCTGAGGCTCGGCCTCGGTGACCTCGGGCTCCTCGGGCTCCGCCGGCAAGGTCTCATCGGGCGGGCCGGGAGCCTGCTCGAAGGCCTCGGTGGGCTCGGGCTCTTCCATCCCGGCCCCGCCGGGCAGCACGTCGAGCTCAACCTCGGTCGTCGCCTGCTCGGTGAGCTCATCCGGAACGGGCTCTTCGGCGGGGCCGAGCTGCTCCGGAAGGCTGACCCGCTCGGCGGCGTCGTCCGCCGTCGCGAGCACCTCGTCGGCAAGCTGGCGCAGGTCGTCAAGTAGGCGCTGCCGCTCTTCCCAGAGCAGCCGCGTGTCGACGACCACCTGCTCCGAGTACTCGTCGGCCTGGCGGCGCAGAATCTCCGCCTCCCGCTCGGCACGCTGGAGGCGGCCCTCGGCCTGCGCGCGCGAACGCGCCGCGATCTCGTCGGCCGTCTCGTGCGCCCGCTGCAGGATGCCGGCCGTCTCCTCGCCGACCTCGTTGAGCGCCCGCTGGACGACCGACTCCCTCGTCTGCCGGCCCTCGAGCTCGCTGACGAGCTCGACCACCTGGTCGACGAAGTCGTCGACTGCCTGGCGGTCATAGCCCCGCACCGCGAGCGGGAAGTCATATTCCCGGATGCGATCAGCCGCGCTCCGCTCGAAGCGACCTGGTGCCGGCTGTCCGTGTGGGTCCGTCGTATCGGATTCCGCCATGCCGTGGAGTATGCCCGCCGGGGCGGCAGATACAGCATCATGCGGCGGTCTTCCTCTACCTGGACCAGAACTACCTGTCCGGCATTGCCAAGCACAAGCCGGGCTTTCGTGAGCTCGAGCGGTGTGCGCGAGGCCGTCGCTGCGCCAGTGACCGCCGCCGCCTCGAACGTGGTTGATGCGAGCTGGCGACGCGGCTCGACGTGGTTCGCGACGGTTCAGCGGCCCGAGCTCAGCGGTAGAGCCTTCTCAGGGTCAGCGCGCCTATCCGCCGTCCGAGGTCCAGGCCCGCATCGTTGTCGAAGCGGTAGTGGATGCCGCCGTAGAGCCGTGAGAGCGCCGCCTCGTCGGCCATGGCGGCGAGCTCCCTCGCCGAATTGGGGAAGAGCGCGCCGAGCACGGTCGCGGCCGCGCCCGAGGTCGTCGAGTGCCCGGACGGATAGGCCGGGAACGGCGGCGTCGGGATCAGCGACAGATAGCCGGGATCGAGCAGCTCGCGGATGAGGGTGACCGGCCGTTTCGTCCAGAACGTGTACTTGGCACTCCAGCAGGCGATGAAGGCGTCGGCCTGAGTCGTGTTCAGCACCGCGAGCGAGAAAGCGGCCTGGCGCGCGCTCTGGCGCCCTCGCTCGACGAGCTCCAGCGCGATCCGGTTCCAGTGCCCAGGGGGCGTCTCGCTTCCTGGGCCGTCGTTCCAGAACAGGGCGATCTCGCGCTGGCGGTCGGTGAGCGTGCCCGCGACGTCGTAGACCTCCTGGATCGCGGCGCGGTGGAGCTTGCCGAGGTACGGCGGCGGTGCCGGAGGCCGCAGCTCGTCGCCGCTCCGCAGGTTCCAGGGCCGCCAGGTTCCGGCGAACGGCTCGAGCGGCGGCGCGAAGGCAGGCGGCGTCGGAATCCACGTCGCGTCGCCGCTCGGCGGGACGACGGTGCCCTGGGTGTCCGAGCGGTCGTTGCGCGCGCGTCTGACCGCAAGTTCCCCGATCGCGCGGCCGAGCGCGAGCCCAGCGCGGACATCGGACGGATAGGCGGCGCCCGCGAGGAGGCGCGAGCGCACGGCCTCCTGTTCGAGGCGGTCGAGGTCGCCGGCGCGATTCGGAAGCAACTCGCGGAGCACCACCGCGGCGGCGCCGGCGGCAACCGCGGTCGTGGGCAGCGGCCCGTCCGAGACGCAGCGGCCGAGGCTCAGTCGCGGCCGCCGCCGGCATGGCGCCGAGCGTCCGTTGCGCCAGTGCCTGCCACGGTCAGCCACGGCGAGCGCGTCGTTCATCGCGACGCTCGTCAGGGCGAGCGCGCGCGATGCGCGCGGCGGGTTCACCCGATCGCCGCTGACGGCGGTGAGCAGCACGTCGATCCACGACGTCACACCGCGCCGGCCCTCCCAGCGCTGAACGCGCGGCAAGAGCCTCGGGGCTCTCACGGTCGAGGGCGGCCAGCTCGGCGAGCTCGCGCCGGGTGTCCCGGTGGCGCGGGACGGGCGGGCAAGGGAACAGCCCGGTGGACGCCGGGAACCAGCCACGTGCCTGCGGCGGACGGACGCGAACGCTCGTGCGAGCTGGCCGAGCCGGGCGCGTACAGGGCAACTGCGGCAACGAGGGCCGCGGCTATCGCGGCAAACCTGACCATCCTGATCCCCTGTTCGTGCCAAACGGCGCAAGCGGTTCACCGGCCGGGGGAGCGCGACCGAAGTGGGCGCGTTCGCGCCACTGCTCGCGCTCGACAACGCTCGATAACCGGGATTACGTAAACCTGCCGCGAGCGCAGCGCGGCCGGCCTCGAATGTCCTCGCGAGCCCTCCTGAGAAAGCCTCCTAAGTCAGTCAGTCCTTACGCGACTGCTCAGGAGCTCCGTTCGACAGCGCGGCGAGCGCGCGCTTGAGCCGGTCGGCCTGTTCGGTCGCCTCGGCAAGATCCTTCTTGGCCCGCTCGGCGCGGGCGTCGAAGCGCTCGATCTCGCGCTTCAGCACATCCTCGGCGCTCAACGTCTGCGATCCCACCGCGCTCCTCCTTCCGTCGGTTTTCGATCGCCCGCCGCCGCCCAGCTCGGCGGGAAAGGCGGCGCGGACGGATATCTACTGTTGCCCACACGGACGCTTTTCGCAAACCCGGCGCGGCAGGCGGTCCGGCCGCCGGCAGGATGTGGTTGCATGTGCAAGCACCTGCTACCGTAACCCGCATGGAACTTGGAGTCGCGACCTTTGCCGACCTGGCCTCGGGTGTCTCGCCGCAGGAGCGGATGCGGCAGCTGGTCGAGGAGGCCGAGCTCGCCGACCAGCTCGGGCTCGATGTGTTCGCCGTCGGCGAGCATCACAGGCCGGATTTCCTGGTGTCGGCGCCGGCCGTCGTGCTGGCGGCGCTCGCGATGCGCACGGAGCGCATCCGGTTGTCGAGCGCCGTGACCGTGTTGAGCTCGGACGACCCGGTGCGCGTGTTCCAGGAGTTCGCTGAGGTTGACCTGCTGTCGGGCGGCCGCGCCGAGATCATGGCCGGGCGGGGCTCCTTCATCGAGTCGTTCCCGCTCTTCGGCTACGACCTCGACGACTACGACGAGCTGTACGCCGAGAAGCTCGATCTCCTGCTGCGGATCCGCGAGAACCCGCGTGTGACCTGGTCCGGCAGGCACCGGGCGGCGCTCGAGGACGCCGTGGTCTGGCCGCGACCGGTTCAGGATCCTCTGCCCGTCTGGGTGGCTGTCGGAGGCTCGCCGGGCTCGGTCGTGCGCGCCGGGACGCTGGGGCTGCCGCTCACGGTGGCGATCATCGGCGGCACCGTTGACCGCTTCGTGCCGCTGATCGAGCTCTACCGCGAATCCGCACAGCGCGCCGGCCATGACGCGGACGCGCTCCCCGTGGCCATCAACACCCACGCCTTCGTCGGCGAGACCCTCGCCGAGGCCAACTCGGCCTTCGCCGCTCCCTACCTGCAGATGATGAACCGCATCGGCCGCGAGCGCGGCTGGCCGCCCTCAGGGCGGCGCGAGTACGAGGGCCTGCGCTCGCCCCGCGGGGCGCTGGCGGTCGGCACGCCGGAGCAGGTCGCGGAGAAGATCCTGCTGGAGCACGAGCTGTTCGGCAACAGCCGCTACGTCGGGCAGATGAGCGTCGGCGCCGTCTCACACGCGGACGTGCTGCGCTCGATGGAGCTGTTCGGGACCCGGGTCGCGCCCCTGGTGCGCGCCGAGGTCGAGCGCCGCGCGCCGCGAGCCACCGCGGCCTGAGCGGCGCCGCCTAGGCTCAGACGAGCTGCGCGTCGAGCTCGATCGAGTCGACTCCGGCGAGCGCCTGCGAGACAGGGCAGCCCTGCTTTGCCGCCTCGGCGATCTCCTGGAACTCCTCGTCCGACAGGCCCGGAACGCTGGCGCGGGTCCGGAGCTCGATCCGGGTGATCGCGAACCCCTCGCCGGCCTTGTCGAGATGCACGACGGCCTCTGTTTCGACGCTCTCGGGGTTGTGGCCCGCTTGCCCCAGGCCCGCCGACAGAGCCATCGAGAAGCAGCCGGCGTGGGCCGCGGCGATCAGCTCCTCGGGATTCGTGCCGTCGCCCTCCTCGAAGCGGGACTGGAACGAGTAGGGGCCCTCGTACGCTCCGCTTGCCATCCGCATCGTGCCGCGCCCCTCGGTGAGGGAGCCGTCCCAGCGTGCGCTCGCGGTCCTCTTGGGCATGTGACGTTCTCCTCGGTCGGGTCGCCCGGAAGGATCGCCGATCGGCGGCCGCGGCGTCCCTCAGGCCGCGGCGCTCTCCGCGCGGTCGGCCGCGCGCGTGACCGGGCAGCGCCCCTCCTCGTGCCCGCAGGCGTGCGCGTCGCAGAGCCTGCAGATGTGGCGCGCGTCCGCCCTGCCGCCCGTGAGGCCGCCGAGCAGCTTCTCGTGCAGGCGCGCGAGCTCGGCCCGCTCGGCCCGCGTGAGTGGCGCCAGCACCGACTCGAGCGCCCGCTCCCGTTCCGCGCGGATGCGCCCGGCGAGCCGGCTTCCCTCCTGGGTGATCCGGATCGACACCGACCGAGCGTCCGCCCCCGGCTCGCGCCGCACGAGGCCGTCGCGCTCGAGCCGGTCCGCCAGCCGGACCGCAGCCGAATGGCTCAGCCCGAGCGGACGGCGCATCACGTCGAGCGAGGAGCCGTCGAGGAACGTCTCAAGCGCCGCCAGCGCCGCGGGCGCGGCGCCGCCGTGCGCCGCCGCTGCCTCGACCGCGCGATCGCTGCGCTCCGCGACGGCCAGCGAGAGCGCGCCCAGGAGGTTGGCCTCGCGCGCCGATTCGTCGCCGCTCCCGGCCGCCGCTTCCCCGCCGCCCCGGGCCGCCGCTCCCCGCCGCGCCCTCGAGCGGCATCCCCCGGGCCGCCGACATATGCATGAGTCATGCATGTATCCTACCCTGCGTGAGCGCGAAGTCCTCCCCCGCGAAGTCCTCGCCCGGAGACCGCTATGAGCCCCTGCCCGGGCTGGCCAAGATGCCCGCGTGGATCTGGCGGCGCCTCCCGGGTCCCGGCAAGGTCGCGGTCGCCCTCCTCCCCTTCGTGGTGATCGGCCTGGTGCTCGCGCTCGGACCCGGCATCCGCGAGTCCAAGGAGGAGCGCGCGCGTTCGGAGGAGCAGCGGGCCGAACGTCAGCGCGCCGCCCTCGAGGCGCGCCTCCGGGAGCAGCAACAGCCCCGCTTCGCCGCCGGGGCGCCGGCTCCCGACAGCGTGGCAGGACGCGAGCGACTCGTCGAGACGGCCGCGGTCTCGGTTCGCACCGACGCCCGCAAGCGTGTGGCCGCCGGTGAGCTGACCGGTCCCATCCGCGGCGTGGCATGCGAGCCCTTCCCGCGCACGACCTCCGGGACCGGGGCGGAGCGGGATCTCTCGAGGCGAACCGGCGTCTACTCCTGCCTCGCGGTGACCGCGCAGTTCGGCGGGTCGACGGGCGGCGAGGTGGCGCCATACACACAGAGCGAGGCCGGCAGGATCGGTCACCCCTACCGGGTGCGGATCGACTTCGACTCGGGGCGCTACGCCTTCTGCAAGATCGCGGGGCGCCCCGGTGAGGGCAGCCTGAAGGCGCGGCAGGCGGTGACGGTCCCGCGCGCGTGCGGCGGGCGCTGACCCGGCGCCCCGATAGCTTCCCGGTCGATGCCGGGGATCCAGGACCGCCCCTTCGACCGCGACGACCTCGATCCGGATCCATTGGTCCTGTTCGGCCGCTGGTTCGAGGAGGCTCGCGCGCAGGGCGCGTTCGAGCCGGAGGCGGTCGCGCTCGCGACCGCCACGGCGGGCGGCGCCCCATCGGCGCGGATGGTGCTGATCAAGGAGTTCGACGAGCGCGGGCTCGCGTTCTTCACGAACTACGGCAGCCGCAAGGCCGCCGAGCTGGAGGAGAACCCGCGCGCCGCACTTCTCTTCCACTGGCCCGAGCTCGGCCGCCAGGTGCGGAGCGAGGGCGAGGTCGTGCAGGTCGAGCGCCCCGAGACGGTGGCCTACGCGCGGCGGCGCTCACGCCCCAGCCAGCTGAGCGCGCTGGCCTCCCCGCAGAGCCGCCCCGTCCCCGACCGGGCGTGGCTGGAGCAACGGGTGGCCGAGCTCGAGCGCGAGCACGCGGGCGCCGAGGTCCCGGTGCGCGAGGACTGGGGTGGCTACCGGCTCGTCCCGACGGCATGGGAGTTCTGGCAGCACCGCCCGAACCGCCTGCACGACCGCTTTCGCTTCGACCGCGACCCGCAAGGAGGCTGGACGATCGAGCGACTCGGCCCGTGAATCGTTAGCGGACTCCGGTCAGCTCGATCGCCGCCTTCAGGCGCTCGAGCTGGGTGCGCAAGCGGTCCCGCATCGAACGCCGCAGCAGCGGCCCGCCGACGGCGAACAGGACGCGCGTAAAGGTGCTGTCCGGACCCGCGTCGACCGTCTGGCGCACACGCGTGCCGCGCGTGTCCTCGCCGAGCTCGAGCGAGGACTCGAACGGGAACGGCCCCGAGAGCGCCCGGACCACCTGGCGCCGGGGCGCGTCGCGCTCGACGACCTCGTACACGAACTCGTGCGTCTCCCCGCCGTAGTCGTAGCGGCTCGAGATACGGCTGCCTTGCTCGAGCCGCCCCTCGATCCGCACGTCGTGGACCCCCTCGAGCCAATTCACCCAGTTGCGGGGGTCGGCCGCCCAGGTCCACACGACCTGGAGCGGGCGCTCGACGACCACCTCCGCGGACGCCCTCATCCGTCCGGATGGGGCTGGATCTCCATGCCGTGGTCGCGCTCCCGCATGCCGAGCTCGTACGCGGCGCCGCCCTCGACGGCGAGCTCCCAGCCGCGGCCTTCTCCCGGCCGCTCGACAACCAGCCGCATGTCGGCGATCGAGCAATTGATTGCGTGGTGCTCGCCGCCGTCGGGGTCGGCGTACACCCAACCCACGAAGCGCTCACGCGGCGCCGAGACGGTGCCTCGCACGCGCATGTGCCTGCCGGGCAGGCTGAAGGCACAGCTGTCCGGGGACTCGTCCACCTCGACCCGGCGACCCGGGCCGCCGAGCACGTGCCGCTCGCCGGCCACGCTGAGCACCCCGTTCGCGACCCATGGCGTCGTCAGCGGGCCGAGCCTGACCTTGCCGACAGCCGCGTCGAGCCAATCGCCGTCTTCGGTCAGCCCGTGGAGCCAGATCCAGCGCTCGGCGTGCTGGCTCCCCCAGTTGTGGCCGACCATCCCGCGCCAGCCCTCAACAGGGATCTCACGGCCGTCGAGCGAGACGGCGCCGTCGAAGCGCGCGGCCGGCAGCGGCGAGAGCAGCTTCGTGCGCGGCAGCCTGGCGCGGTACATCCACGCGCGCGGCAGGTGGAGGAGCGGCGCCTCGCCGCTCTCGAAGCGGAGCTCCCAGGCGGCCTCGCCCGCGATCGCTCCCGTGGCCGCGCCCGGGCCGATGCGCGCCTCCCCCACGCTCAACCAGTCGCCGCCGCCGGACTCCGGCGCCGGCACGGTGAGCTTGGCGGCGCGCGGGCCCTCCGTCGTGAACAGGGTGAACCAGAGCGAGCCCGTGGCCGGCGCCCCGGGCCGCTTGTGAACCGTGTAGCGCACCCAGGCGCCGAGCGGCTCCGACGGGTGGCAGAGCTTGAGATAGAAGCTCTCGTAGTGCCCTGCCTTGGCCGGCACGCCCGGGAAGCGCGCCTCGGTTGGGTCGACCGCCGTCACGGACGGGCATGCTAGAACCGGGTCATGTCCGAAGACCCCGTTCTCGTGATCACCGGCGCCAGCAGCGGCATCGGCGCCGCCACCGCAGCCAGGGCAGTCGAGTTCGGCTACCGAGTGGTGCTGGCGGCGCGCTCCGAGGACAAGCTCGAGGCGCTGCGCGACGAGCTCGGCGGCGACCACAAGGCGCTGGCGGTTCGCTGCGACGTCACGAGCTGGGAGGACCAGCAGGCGCTCGTGGCGCGGACGCTCGAGAGCTTCGGCCGCATGGACGCCTTCTTCGCCAACGCCGGGTTCGGCGCCAAGCGCGGCTTTCTCGAAGAGAGCCCCGAGCACTGGAAGGCGATGATCGACACCAACGTGTACGGCGCCGCGCTGTCGATCAGGGCCTCGCTCGGGCACTTCCGCAAGCAAGACGGCGGCCATCTGCTCCTGACCAGCTCCCTGGCCGGCCGTCGCACGGTGCCGGGCTCGCTCTATGCAGCCACCAAGCACGCCGTGACCGCGATGGGCGAGGGGCTGCGCGCGGAGGTGGGCGACGCCAACATCAAGGTGACCCTGATCGAGCCGGGGATGGTCGACACGCCGTTCTTCGACGACAGCGTGTCGAACGCCCTCGAGTCGGACGACATCGCCCGCATGGTGATGTTCGCTCTCACCCAGCCCCAGCACGTCGAGATCAACGAGATCCTCGTGCGGCCGGTCCATCAGCCGACCTAGGCGCGGGAGGTTTGCGTTCCGGATAGGGTCGGCTGATTGCCCCTGGCCCAAAGGAGCTCAGCATGAGCATCGTCGTTCGCTACCACCCCGTGTCGTTGACCGCCGAGAAGTACGACACCACCACCAGCCAATTCGAAGAGGCCGAAGTTGAATGGCCACCGGATGGTCTCGACTACCACGTTTGCTTCGGCACCGACGGAAGCCTTCACGTCAGCGAGATCTGGGACTCGCGGGAGCAGTGGGAGGCGTTCGGGGAGCGCCTGTTCCCGTTGCTGGCCGAGGCCGGCATCGAGTTCTCCGGCGAGCCCGAGGTGTTCGAGGTCCACAGCAGCACCAGGCGCTAGACGGTTCCGCCCCGCAGGGTCGCGGCGATGTCAGAGGAGAACGTGGCGTTGCTTCGCCGCGCCAACAAGGCGTTCAACGACGGCGATCTCGAAGCCTTCCTCGCGCTGGTCGACGACGACGTCGAGGCCACCCCGCGGCTGGCGCGTATGGAGGGAAGTTTTCGCGGACACGACGGCATCCGCCGCTGGTGGGCGAGCGTGCGCGACAGCTTCGTCCACTTCTACAGCGAGCTTGTCGAAGTGCGTGACTTGGGGGACGTGACGCTCGCCGAGGTGCACGACCGCGGCCACGGCGTGGGCAGCAAGGCCGAGGTCGAGCAATGGTCCTGGCATGTGACCGAGTGGCGTGACAGGAAGGCCGTCTGGTGGTACGCCTACGGGACCGAGTCCGAGGCACTCGGCGCCGTCCGGCGACGGCAGTAGGGGCGTCCCGTCCACGCCGGCGAACCCGTCCCGCACGGGGCGTACGCTCTCGGTGCCGTGAGCCTGGCCGCCAGCCCCCACGTCTACGCCCACGTCGACATGGACGCCTTCTACGTGAGCGTCGAGCTGCAGCGCCGGCCGGAGCTCCGCGGGCTGCCGGTCGTGGTGGCCGGCAGCGGGCCGCGCGCGGTCGTGACCACCGCCAGCTACGAGGCGCGCCGGTACGGCATCTTCTCCGCCACCCCGGCCGAGCGTGCGCGCCGCCTGTGCCCGGAGGCGACCTTCATCCCGCCCGACTTCGAGCACTACCGGGCCCGGTCGAGCGAGGTCCACGCGGTGCTCCGCGCGCACGTGGAGCGGGTCGAGTCGGTCGGGCTCGACGAGGCCTACCTCGACCTCACCGGGCTCGACCGCTACCGCGCGGCCGCCCGCAGCGTGAAGGAGGCGGTGCGAGCGGAGACCGGGCTCGTCTGCTCGATCGGGATCGGCCCGAGCAAGCTGGTGGCCAAGGTCGCCTCCGACGCGGAGAAGCCGGACGGCTTCGTCGAGCTCACGGCCGCGGCTGCCCGTGAGCGCTTCGGATCGGCGTCGCCGGGACTCGTGCCGGGGATCGGCCCGAAGACGGTCGCGCGCCTCGAGCGCCTGGGCGTATCGACGCTGTCGGCGCTCGGCGCCACCCCGGACGCCCGCCTGACCGAGTGGTTCGGGCCGCGGCTCGGGCCGCATCTGGGGGCGCTCGCCCGCTTCGAGGACGAGCGCGGCATCGAGACCGTGAGGGTCGCGAAGTCGGAGTCGCGCGAGACCACCTTCGACCGCGACCTGCGCGGGCTCGGAGAGCTCGAGCCGGTGCTCGCGCGCCTTTCCACGCAGCTCTGCGAGACCCTCGGCCGCGAGGAGCGCCGCGGGCGCACCATCGGCATCAAGCTCCGCTACGACGATTTCACGACGCTCACCCGCGCACGCACGCTGGACGCGGCGGTGAATGACCTCGAGACGGTGCGCGGAGTGGCGCTCGAGCTGCTGCGCCGCCTCGACCCGCGGCGCCCCGTACGACTGCTCGGAGTACGGGTTGCCGGGCTCGACGAGCGCGAGCCCGCGCGTACCGCCGTGCCCGCCGGACAGATGTCGCTCTCGCTCTGACGCCTGAAGCCCTGCGCTACGGTGGGCGCATGTCCTCCGACCGGTTGACCTCGCTCGACGCCTCGTTCCTGCACCTGGAAGACGCATCCGCTCACATGCACGTGGCCGGTGTGATGCTGTTCGAGGGTTCCCCTCCCCCCTACAACGACCTGCTCGAAGCGATCGAGCGGCGCCTCCACCTGGTGCCGCGCTACCGCCAGCGGCTCGCCTTCGTCCCGCTCCAGCAGGGGCGCCCCAAGTGGGTCGACGACCCGCACCTGAACCTTCGCTACCACGTGCGTTCGACGGCGCTGCCGGCTCCGGGCAGCGAGGAGCAGCTGAAGGACCTGGCGGGCCGCGTCTTCGCCCAGCAGCTCGACCGCGACAAGCCGCTCTGGGAGCTCTGGCTCGTGGAGGGGCTCGAGGGCGACCGCTTCGCGATGCTCTCGAAGACCCATCACGCCCTCGTCGACGGCATCTCGGGCGTGGACATCATGTCCATCCTGTTCGACACCTCGCCCGAGCCGGCCGCACCCGCCGATCCCGGCGACCGCTGGCTGCCGCGGCCGCTCCCCACGCGCGCGCAGCTGCTCGGCGAGGCGCTGGTCGAACGAGGGACGATTCCCGCCGAGATCGCACGCTCGGTGCGGGCGGTCCTGCGCGGCCCGAGGCAGGTCCTGTCCGGGGTGCGCGACGCCGCGGTCGGCGTCGGCGCGATGGCCTGGGCCGGGCTCAACCCCGCCCCCACGAGCCCCTACAACCAGCCGATCGGGCCGCACCGGCGCTTCACCTGGGTGCGCGCCGACCTCGGCGACATCAAGGCGATCAAGAACGAGCTCGGCGGCACGGTCAACGACGTCGTGCTCGCGACGGTGGCGGGCGCGCTCGGCAAGCACCTGCGCCGGCGCGGCCAGACGACCGACGGGCTCGAGCTCAAGGCGATGATCCCTGTCAGCGTGCGCGCGGACGTCGAGCGGGGCGCGCTCGGCAACAAGGTGGCCGCGATGATGGCGCCGCTGCCGGTGTGGTGCCAGGATCCGGTCGCGCGCCTCGACCTCGTGCGCGAGGAGCTCAAGGAGCTCAAGTCGGGCGGTCAGGCGGTGGGGGCCGAAGTGCTCACCCAGCTCAGCGGCTTCGCTCCAGCCACCGTGATGGACCAGGCCTCGCGCCTGGCGGCGCGCCAGCGCTTCTTCAACGTCGTGGTGACGAACGTCCCGGGTCCGCAGTTCCCTCTCTACCTCGCCGGCCGCCGGCTGATCGAGAGCTTCCCGATGGTCCCGCTCGCGAAGAACCAGGGGCTCGGGATCGCCCTGCTCTCCTACATGGGAAAGATCAACTTCGGCCTCGTGGGCGACTACGACGTGATGTGGGATCTCGACGACTTCGCCGGGGACGTCGAGAGCTCGCTCGAGGAGCTGGCCGACGCCGCCGGCGTCGAGCTGACCGCCGCAGGGGAGGCTGTGCGCGCGTGAGGGACCGGCTGGCCGAGTGCGCCCGCGAGCTGGGGATCGAGCTACACCCCCAGCGCCTGGCCGAGTCCACGCGCACGGTCAAGGACGCCGCGGCGGCCGTGGGCTGCGAGGAGTCGGCCATCGCCAAGTCGATCGTGTTCGTCGCGGACGGCGACCCCGTCGTGTGCGTGGCCTCCGGGCGTCACCGGATCGACCCGGAGAAGATCGCCGCCGAGCTCGACGTCGCCGAGGTCCGCCAGGCCGCGGCCGACGAGGTGCGGGCCGCCACCGGATTCGCGGTCGGCGGCGTGCCGCCGTTCGGCCACGACCTGCCCGTTGTGTTCGACGAGGCGCTGCTGGACCACGAGCGCGTGTGGGCGGCCGCCGGCGACCCCAACAGCCTCTTCGAGGTCGACCCCCGCGAGCTGGCCGAGTGCATCCGCGCCCGCATCGTCGAGGTCGGGGTGACAGACCGCGCGTAGCGGCTCTCCGGCGTTCCTGTACGCCGGTACAAGGCCAGGGCGCCAGATCCTGTACAGGGGGCGAAAGACGGCCGCGGCCGCCGCGCGCAACATCCGTTCATGGATCCCACGCTCAACGACGCGCTCAGCCGGATCGACACGCTCTGGGTGCTGGTGGCCGGCATCCTCGTGTTCTTCATGCAGGCGGGCTTCCTGCTGCTCGAGGTCGGCTTCTCGCGCATGAAGAACGCCGGCACCGTGGTCGCCAAGGTGATCGCGAACCTCTCGATCGCCGCACTCTGCTACTGGGCGGTCGGCTTCGCGCTCGCGTTCGGCGGGACCGGCTGGTTCGCCGGCACCGAGGGGACCTTCCTCGGGACGATCGAGCAGAGCGCCTACCCGGCGATGGAGTTCTCGAACGCGGCCGTGCCGGCCAAGTTCTTCTTCCAGTTCGCCTTCTGCGCGGTCTCGCTGGCGATCGTGTGGGGCACGACGCTCGAGCGGATCAAGTTCGGCGCCTACTTGATCTACGCGGTCGTGTTCAGCTCGCTGATCTATCCGATCATCAGCCACTGGATCTTCGGCGGCGGCTGGCTCCAGGCGAACTTCGGGATGCAGGACTTCGCCGGCTCGACGGTGATCCACCTGATCGGCGCCACCGGGGCGCTCGCCGCGCTGCTGCTGCTCGGCCCGCGCCAGGGCAAGTTCGGCAACGACGGCACGCCCAACGTGATCCCCGGGCACTCGATGCCGCTGATGGGCCTCGGCGTGCTGATCCTGTTCGTCGGCTGGTTCGGGTTCAACGCCGGCTCGACGCTGAGCGTGGCCGACGGCCGCTTCGCCGAGGTGGCGATCGTCACCGTCATCGGGGCGGCGGGCGGAGTCCTGGGCGCGATGGGAACGAGCTACCTCCTCACGCGCACCTTCGACATCGGCATGATCGGGAACGGCGTGATCGCCGGCTTGGTGGGCATCACGGCGCCGTCCGGCTACGTCGAGTTCTGGGCCGCGATCCCGATCGGGCTCGTGGCAGGCGTCCTCGTGGTCGTGTGCATCATCGCGATCGAGAAGGTCGTCGACGACCCGATCGGGGCCCTGTCCGCTCACGGCGTGGCCGGGGTCTGGGGCACGCTTGCGTGCGGCCTCTTCACGGCACCGCGGCTGGCCGAGTACAACGCGATCGGCGAGGGCGGCCTCTTCTACACAGGCTCGTTCGAGCAGCTCGGCGTACAGGCGCTGGGCGTGGCGGCGGCCTTCACCTCGGTGTTCGCGGTCTCGCTGCTCGTCTTCTATCTGATCAAGTCGACCTACGGGCTGCGCGTGACGAGCGAGGAGGAGCGACGCGGCCTCGACATCGTCGAGCACGGCATGTGGGGCTACCCGGAGCAGTTCATGCCGGTGCCAGGATCCGAGTACCACCCGCCGAACACCCCGGGAGCACGCGCCGGCGCCCTCGCGCTAGGGCTCTCGGCCAGGACCCAGGAGGGGTGATGAAGAAAATCGAGGCGATCATCCGGCCCGAGCGGCTGCAGGAGGTCCAGGACTCGCTCGACGAGCTCGGGGTCTCCGGCCTCACGGTGACGGACGTCGTGGGCTGCGGGCGGCAGAAGGGCTACACCGAGCAGTACCGCGGCACGCGGGCGAACATCTCGCTCCTGCCCAAGATCAAGGTCGAGTCGGTGGTGCCCGACGCCGTGGCCGAGCGGGCGGTCGAGGCGATCGTCAGCGGAGCCCACACGGGAGAGATTGGGGACGGCCGCGTGTTCGTCTACGACATCGAGCAGGCGGTTCGCATCCGGACAGGGGAGATCGGCGAGGAGACCGTCCGCCACGAGGTGGCGGAGCACTGGGGCCACTGAGCCGTCGGATCAGCGCGGGGACGGGTCGCCGATGAGGCGCTCGCGGGCCACGTCCCCCACCCGCAGGGACTTCAGCGCGAGCGCCGCCGCGCAGCCGAGGATCGGCCACACGGGCCAGAAGTAGCCCGCTCCGGCGGCCACCCAGATCCCGATCAGCGTCAGGTTGATGATCCCGAGGGCTCCGGCATCGAGCCGGAGCCGCCGGCGCCTTCGCAGCGTGCGGGTGGCTTGCTGGCGATCGCCGCCCACGCCGTCCAGGTCCGACTCGCGCAGACGCCGTCCGGCGAGCACGAACCAGGCATCGAGCGCCGCCACCATGCCGAGGCCCAGCAGCGGCCAGACGATCCACGGCTTGTCCGGCCCGGTGAGCGCCCACACGACAACCAGGATCAGCGCGATCACGCCGACGACGCCGAGTCGCACGCGCAGCCGGCGCCTGCGGCGCCGCTCGACCAGCACGGCGTCCTCGTCCGGCAGCAGCGCACGGCGCCCGGGGACCCAGGTCTCGTCGACCTCGGCCGGCAGCGCCAGCGGGATCGTCGCCAGCACCCGCGTGCCCGCGCCGGGCGGGCTCTCGACGGCTAGCAGGCCGCCCAGCGCCCCGACACGATCCCGAAGGCCCTGGATTCCGTGGCCGTTCTCGACGTCGGCGCCGCCCGTTCCGTCGTCGCGGACCTCGACCAGGAGCTGCCGGTCCTGCGCCCTCACCGACACGGTCGCGCTGGAGGCCTGCGCGTGCTTGCCGACGTTCGCAAGGCACTCGGAGACAACGAAGTAGGCCGCGGCCTCGACCTGATCGGGAAGACGCTCACGCGGCGATTCGAG
Source organism: uncultured Thermoleophilaceae bacterium (assembly GCA_963757815.1). Classification (GTDB taxonomy): domain Bacteria; phylum Actinomycetota; class Thermoleophilia; order Solirubrobacterales; family Thermoleophilaceae; genus JACVRW01. Next base: position 221,620 of record CAVWSN010000035.1, read on the forward strand.
CACCTCGACCGGCACGGTGGCGCGACCGGCGAGGTCGTCGAGCGCCGCGGCAAGACCCCGGTTGGTAAGGATCGCGGGGTGGATCCCGCGCGCCAGGTCGCGCAGCTCCTTCAGCGCGAGCCCCGCCTCCTCCCCCGCGCTGCGGATCAGCTCCTGCGCCTCCGGGTCATTCTGGGCGCGCGACTCCGCCATCCGCAGCGTCAGTGACAGTGCGACGAGGCGCTGCTGCGCGCCGTCGTGGAGATCGCGCTCGATGCGGCGGCGCTCGGCGTCGGCCGCCGCGATGATGCGCGAGCGGGCGCCCTCGAGCTCGGACACCTGCGCGGTCAGCTCCGGGTCCTCGTTCGAGCCCAGCAGCAGGGCCGCCAGCTCCCCGTAGCCGCGTCCGAGCAGGCCCAGCGCGGGGATGCCCACGAATGCGAGCAGAGCGCCCAGCGGCACGAGCGCCAGCGCTCCGGGCAAGGTGTCGACCTGGAACAGGCCAAGGTCCACTCCGTCCGGCACCGCCCAGTAGTAAGCCGGCGCCGCGAGCCACGACGCCGCACACCCGAGTACCACGGTGGCGGCGGCGAACGCCACGATCCCGAGCGGCAGCTGGAGCAGCAGGAAGATGAGGTCCTTCCAGGTGGCCGGGTCGGCGAGCCGCGCATAGACCTTGCGCGACCATCCCGCGCCGGTGGGGTCAGGCCGGTAGGGACTCGGGATCTGAACGCCCGTGAGCGCGCCGATCAGCCTGCGCTCGAGCTGCGCCAGCCAGCGCCAGGCGTAGATCGTCCCGATCAGGATGGGGATGCCGACGAGCGTGATCGCGGTCCCGACGCCGACGGAAATGGCCGTGACGAGGAAGGTGAACTCGATGATGCCGAGCGGCAGCGCGACCAACAGATAGCCGATGCGGCCGTACGTCAGCGGGTCGAAGATGTCCCTGAGCAGGCGGTTGATGAATACGAGGCTACGGGGCGCTCCAGAGCGCGTCGATACGGCCAGCCGTACCCTGGTGACCGTGCGAATCCTGGCGGCGGTCGCCGCGACGTCGATGCTCGCGCTGGCGGCGCCCTCCGCGCTCGCCCAGGCGCCCGCCGGCGAGCTCGACTTCAGGCGCGTCCTCGACCTCTCCCGCGGCCCCTACATCGAGGGCTCGGTCAGCTTCCTGCGTGTGCTCGACAGCCGGGGCACGACGGTGATCGAGGAGAGCACGCAGAGCGTGCGCTGGCGCGTCAAGCGCCGCCTGCCCGCCGGCCGCTACCGAGTGACCAGCTTCGAGCGCCCGTGCTCCGGCAATTGCGTGCTCCTCGACATGCCGCGTGAGCGCTGCTCGCGGCGGGTCCGGATCCTGGCGGGCGGCCGCACCGGCGTGAGGAGCATCGTGCGCCCCGGGCGCGGGTGCCGCATGCGCGCTAAAGCGCGGGCGGCGCTGTTCCCGCCTCCTGCCCGCATCCGATCTGTCCGCCGCTTCCTCGGCAAGCGGGCGGGGATCGTGTCGTGGGCCCTGATCGACTCGCACGGGCGGCTGCACGGCCTGGAGCCGCGCCGCGTCTACGTGTCGGCGAGCCTCGTCAAGGCGATGCTGCTCGTGGCCTACCTGCGCGCGATCGGCAACCGGGTGCCCACCCCGTCCGAGCAGGCAGAGCTCGGGCCGATGATCACGCAGTCGGACAACGATCTCGCGACCGCGATCTACTCGCGCGTGGGCGACGCCGCGCTCCGCGACCTCGCGCGCCGGGCAGGGATGCGGAGCTTCTCGGTCGCCGGCTACTGGTCGGGATCCAGCTTCAGCGCGGCCGACCAGGCCCGCTTCTTCCGCGTCTTCGACCGGCTCGTCCCGCGGCGCTCGCGCGCCTACGCGCGCGGGCTCCTGTCCTCGATCGTCGCCTGGCAGCGCTGGGGCTTCTCGCGCTACTCGCTCGCCGTCGGCTTTCGAACCTTCTTCAAGGGCGGCTGGCGCAGCACGGCGAACGGACGGCTGGTGCACGAGGCCGCGCTGTTCGAGCGTGGACCGCTGCGCGTGTCGATGGCGGTGCTGAGCGACGGCAACCCCTCACACGAGTACGGCACGGCGACGCTCCGGGGCGTCGCGGAGCGCATCTTCAGGCGGCCTCGGTCCGCACGGGCGGCCGACGCGCCGGGCGGGCCGGCCCACCCCCCGGCAGGGCTCGTCGACATCCACCGCTTCGCCCCGGGCATCCGTGTGGAGCTCGCCTACGGCACGCGCCACAACCTGACCGGCCGGCGCCTGCCCGGCTACTGCGAGAACCGGGCGCTCCTGCTCGAGCCAGCGGCGCGCGATCTGGCTCGCGTGCAGCGCCACCTGCGCCGCCGTGGCCTCGGGCTGCTCGTGCTGGACGCCTACCGGCCCGCGCGGGCCTCGCGCGCGCTCGTGGACTGGGCGGAGAGCAGCGGTCGCGGCGAGCTCGTAGGCACCTACATCGCCCGGCGCAGCCGCCACAACACCGGCAGCGCCGTGGATCTCACGCTCGTCCGGGCGCGCGACGGGCGCCGGCTGCCGATGGGCAGCGGCTTCGACGACCTCTCGCCGCGTGCCCACACCCTCAACGCGACGGGACGCGCGCTCCGCAACCGCCTCACCCTCGAGCGGGCCATGCAGCGCTTCGGCTTCAGCGGCTACTGGCGCGAGTGGTGGCATTTCGAGCACAACCGCACGGGCAGCCGCTACCTGGACCTGCCGCTCGGCTGCTGAGCCGTCCCCGTGCCGCCAGCTCCGGGCCGGATGCCGGTAGCCGCGATAATGAGCACATGGCCCGCGAACAGGAGCTGTTGCGTGTCGCGCTCGCGCAGATCAACGCCACGGTCGGCGATATCGACGGCAACGCCCGGCTGATCGCCGAGCACACTCGCGCTGCCCGCGACCAGGGTGCGGCGCTCGTCGTGTTCCCGGAGCTCACGCTGAGCGGGTATCCGCCCGAGGACCTGCTGCTGAAGACGAGCTTCCTCGACGACGTGGCGGACGCCCTGGCCGAGCTTGCCGCGCAGACGCACGGGATCGCCGCGCTGGTCGGCTTCCCGGAGCGCGCGGAGGACGTCTACAACGCCGCCGCCGTGCTGGCCGACGGGGAGATCGTGGCCGTCTACCGCAAGATGTACCTGCCGAACTACGGCGTGTTCGACGAGCAGCGCTACTTCCAGTCCGGAGCCGAGGCAGCCATCTTCGAGCTCAACGGGATCCCGATCGGGATCAGCATCTGCGAGGACATCTGGGAGCCCGGCCCGCCCGCCATGACCGAGGCGCTCGGCGGGGCGCAGGTGATCGTCAACCTGTCCGCCTCCCCGTATCGGGCCGGCTACGGGCAGCGCCGCGAGCGGATGCTCGTGCAGCGCGCCGTCGACTACCTTGCCGCGATCGTGTTCGTGAACAACGTGGGCGCCCAGGACGAGCTCGTCTTCGACGGCCACAGCCTCGCCATCGACCAGGACGGCACGATCCTGACCCGCTCACCCCAGTTCGAGGAGTCGCTCAGCTTCTGCACCATCGACCCGCGCGAGGTGGTGGCGGCCCGGCTGCGCGACACCCGCCACCGCGTGAACGTGCGCCGCCAGCGGCGCGCGTCGACGGTGGCCGAGCCCCCCGTGTTCACGCTGGCGAGCGTGTCGGTGCCCTCCGAGGGCGAGCTCGTGGCCGGCGAGGTAGCACCGACACTCGATCCCGAGGCGGAGGTGTATGCCGCGTTGCGCACCGGCGTGCGCGACTACGTCGAGAAGAACGGCTTCGGGCGCGTGGTGCTGGCGCTGTCGGGCGGGATCGACTCCGCACTGGTGGCGCTGATCGCCGCGGATGCGCTGGGGCCCGAGCGCGTGACTTGCGTCTCGATGCCGTCGCCCTACTCGAGCGAGGGGACGCGCGCGGACGCCCGCGCGATAGCGGAGAACCTCGGCACCGATTTCCGCGAGATCTCCATCGAGGACGCCATGCGCGCCTACGACGAGATGCTGGTCGACGCCTTCGCGGGCACCGAGCCGGACATCACGGAGGAGAACGTCCAGGCGCGCATCCGCGGCAACGTCGTGATGGCGCTGTCCAACAAGTTCGGCTGGCTCGTGCTCACCACGGGCAACAAGTCCGAGCTGTCGGTGGGCTACGCGACGCTCTACGGGGACATGGCCGGCGGCTTCGCCGTGCTCAAGGACGTCTACAAGGGCTGGGTGTACCGCCTCGTTCGCTGGCGCAACGAGGTCGAGGAGCGCGAGCTGGTGCCCGCCTCGGTGCTGGAGCGGCCGCCGTCAGCGGAGCTCCGCTATGAACAGCGCGACGAGGACTCGCTGCCCCCCTACGAGCTGCTCGACGAGATCCTCGAGCGCTACATCGAGGATGACCTCGACGCCGTCGAGCTCGTCCGCCGCGGATTGCCCGCCGATCAAGTCGAGCGCGTGATCGCGATGGTCGATCGCGCCGAGTACAAGCGCCGGCAGGCGCCGCCCGGGATCAAGATCTCGACCAAGGCATTCGGCCGCGACCGGCGCCTGCCGATCACGAACCGCTACGTCAGCCGCGCCGCGCCGGAGCTGCGGACGCCCGGATAGGTGGAGAGCGGGAGCCTCTCCCCCGGTGAGACGCGCGACCAGGGATTCCTGATCTGGCTCGCCGCTCTCGCGCTGCCGCTGGTGGGCCTCCTCGTGCTGCTCGCCGCGCCCTCGGCCGACGCGACCTTGGAGCACCACCCGTCGCACTTCTGGCTCGTGCTCGCCGCCGCCGTCACGAGCGCCGGGCTCGCGCTCTCGACCAGCGGCATAGCTCTCCACCGCGCCGACGCGCGCCTCTTCCTGGTCTCGCTCGCGTTCCTCGCAGCGGCGGGCTTCCTCGGGCTGCACGCGCTGGCCACGCCGGGGGTGCTGCTCGATACCCCCAACCAGGGCTTCGTGATCGCCACCGCGGTCGGCCTTCTGCTCGCCGGGGTGTTCGCCGCCGCATCGGCCCTGCCGCTGCCGGCGGAGCGGGCGCAGGCCGTGATCCGGCACGCGGGCGCCCTGCGCGCCGGCGTGCTCGTGCTGATGGCTGTCTGGGCGGCCCTGTCGCTCGGGTCGGTCGCGCCGCTCGACGACCCCACGCCGGTGGAGCGCGCCAGCGGCCCGCTGATCGCGGTGGCCGGCCTGACCACGCTGCTCTACGCGTTCGCCGGCTGGCGCTACGTGACGATGGCGATCCGCAGCGGCTCCCAGATCCTGCTCGCCGTGGCCAGCGCCTGTGTGCTGCTGGCCGAGGCGATGATCGCCGTCGCATTCGCGCGCAGCTGGCACGCCAGCTGGTGGGAATGGCACGTGCTGATGCTGCTCGCGTTCGGGGCGATCGCCTGGAGCGCCCACCGCGAGGAGGGCGAGGAGCGCTTCAGCGACCTCTACCTCGACGAGACGGCGGCCGGAAAGCGCGATGTGAGCGTCCTGTTCGCCGACCTCCAGGGATTCACCGAGTTCTCCGAGGGCCGCGACCCGCGCGACGTTTCCGAGATGCTGAACGCGTACCTGCGGATCGCGATCCCGCCGATAGTCGACCGGCACGGCGGCGAGGTCGACCGCCTGATCGGCGACGCCATCATGGCCACCTGGGGCACGCGCGGCGACCAGCCCGACCACGCGCGCCGCGCCGTGGAGGCCGCTCTGGCGCTCCAGGAGGAGACCTCCCGTCTGGCGGCCGAGAACCCCGGCTGGCCGCGCTTCCGCGCCGCCGTCAACAGCGGTGAGGCGATGGTCGGCGTGCTCGGGGCCGAGAGCGGCCGCAGCTACACGGTCATCGGGGACACCGTCAACCTCGCGTCACGGCTTCAGGGCGAGGCCCCCGCCGGGGGCGTCGTGATCGGCGAGGCCACGCTGCGGGCGATGCCGGGGGCGCGCGTGCGTTCGCTGGGGGTGGTGTCGGTCAAGGGTCACGGCCCCGTGCAGGCCTATCTGCTCGAGGATCCGGGTCAGCCGGCCTGAGGGCGCACGGCCAGGGTCACGCGAGTGACCGCGCACAGCCGGCCCTCGTCGTCGGTGAAGCTCACGTCCCAGACCCAGGTGGTGCGCCCGCGGTGGAGCGGGATCCCCTCGGCATGGACGGTGCCGCCGGTGGCGGGGCGCATGAACGTCGTGTTGTTCGACTGACCGACGGCGAAGTTCCCGTCGGCCTGGACGGCGCCGTGGGTGGTCAGCGACACCATTGACTCGGCCAGCGCCGCATAGGCGCCGCCGTGAACCAGGCCCATCGGCTGCTTCACGCGCTGTTCGACGGCGAAGCGGGCGCGGCAGCGCTCAGCCGTCGCCTCGACCAGCTCGAAGCCAAGCACATCGTCGAGCGTGCCCGGGACCGGGTAGCCGCCAAACGGGGATTCCATCGAGGCGGGCACACTACAGTTCCCCTGCTCATGGCCACGTTGGATCAGCTTTCCGCGGAGCAGCGGGCGATCGTCGAGCTCGTCCTGCAGCAGGGCAAGACGTACGACGAGCTCGCGGAGATGCTCGGCATGCCGGTGGCGCGCGTGCGCGAGCTGGCCCGGCGGTCGCTGATCGAGCTGGCGCCGGTCAGCGTGCGAGCGGTCGAGGACGACTGGCGGGGCCAGCTGGCCGACTACGTCCTGGGGCAGCAGTCGGGACCCGAGGCGGCCGCCACCAAGGGCCATCTCCGCCGCTCGGAGGCCGCGCGCAGCTGGACGCGCTCGCTGCTCGACTCGCTCGCGGGGCTCTACCCGAACGGCTCCATGCCGGCGATCCCGGAGGGCGAGCGCGGGCGGCGCGCCGCGGCGGCGAAGCCCGCGGGGCTCGCCGCGCCGGCCGACGCCGATGTCAAGCGCAGGCGCCTGCTGGCGGCGGCCGGGGCGCTTCGCGGCCCTGGTCCTGCTGGCCGTCCTCGTCTGGCCGGTGGGAGTGCTCACCGGCGGGGACGACGATCCGGAGCCGGCCGCCGACCAGGCCGCGGCCGGTAACGAGAGCCAGAACACCTCGCAGAGCGCAACGGGAGCCGCCGCCGGAATCGCGATCGTGGTCGAGGAGAACGGCAAGAAGCAGCTGCTCGTCCAGGCCGCGCGGCTAGACCCGAGCAAGGAGCGCGAGGCGTACGAGGTCTGGCTGTACAACAGCCAGGGCGACGCCAGGACGCTCGGCGGGCAGGTCACCGACCAGCAGGGCAACTACCAGGCGATCGGTCCGCTGCCGGCGGACTTCGAGAACTACCGCTTCATCGACATCTCGCGCGAGCCGCTCGACCGGCAGCGCGGCCACTCCGGCACCTCGGTGCTGCGCGGGCGGATGCCGAAGCTGCGCGCGGCCAAGCCTCAGGGCGGCCAGCAGAGCGCGGTGCTCGGCCAGTCGGTCCTGGCGCCGCCCGCGGGTTAGCGAGCCACTCACGGCAGCAGCTTGCCGGGGTTCATCACCCCGGCCGGGTCCAGCCGCGCCTTCGCCGCCCGGAGCAGCTCCAGCCCGAGCTCGCCCACCTCGGCGCGCATCCAGGGCAGATGGTCGCGTCCCACCGCGTGGTGGTGGGTGATCGTGCCGCCGCCGGCCACGATCGCCTCGGAGGCTGCGCGCTTGGCGGTGCGCCACTGGCCGAGGGCGTCCTCGGCCTGGGCGGCGAGGAACGTGAAGTACAGCGAGGCGCCCGAGCGGTACACGTGCGAGACGTGACACAGGACGAGCGCACGCTCGCCCAGCGCCGCCCGCAGCGCTTCGCGCACCGCCCCATAGAGCGCCTGAACGTTGCTCCAATGGGTCGCCGTCTCGAGCGTCTCCACGAGCACGCCCCGCTCGAGCAGCTCGTCGCGCAGGTAGGGCCCGCCGTAGCGGCTTCGCAGCCAGGCCGCCCCCGGCTTGCGGCCGAGCGCCAGGCCGCCGCCTGCGCGCAGGAGCGACGACGCGTGCAGGCGCCGGCGCTCGACGTCCTCCTCGCCGCCCTCGAAGCCCACGATCGCCAAGCAGCCACGGTCGTGGCGGGCCATGCGCAGGTAGCGCCGCAGGACGCGCTCGGTCCAGCTTCCACCGGGGGCGAGCGCCATCGACAGGTGCGTCTCCGCCTCGTCCGAGAGCCGCGCGACGTCGGGCGAGGCCCCGGCCTGCTCGAGCACGCGCAGCGCCTCACAGCCCTCGGCAAAGCTCCGGAACGACCAGCCCTCGTAGCGGCGCAGCTCGGGGACCGGGCGGACACGCAGCGACGCCTCGCAGATCACCCCGAGCACGCCCTCGGAGCCCACGAGCAGCTCGCGCAGGTCGGGCCCCGCGGCGCTCGCCGGCTGGTCGCGGGCGTCGATCTCGCCTGCGGGGGCGATGAACCGGAGTCCCTCGACAAGCTCGTCGATCCGCCCGTAGCCGGTCGAGGCCTGGCCGGCGGAGCGGGTGGCCACCCAGCCGCCCACGGTCGAGTGCTCGAAAGACTGTGGGTAGTGGCCGAGCGTGAGTCCCTCGGCGGCGAGCCGCCGCTCCACCTCCGGGCCGAGCAGGCCGGCCTCGAGCCTGGCTGTCAGCGAGATGCCGTCGACGTTCAGCACACGATCGAGGCGGCCGAGATCGAGCGACACGGCTCCCGCGAATCCGTCGGCAACCGGCTCCACGCCGCCCACGACGCTCGTGCCGCCCCCGAACGGGACGACCGCCACACGCGCATCCGCGCACGCCGGGAGCAGCACGGCCACCTGCTCCGCCGAGTCCGGGTACAGCACCAGATCCGGTGCGCTCGATGCGTCGCCCGAGCGCAGGCGCACGAGGTCGGGGTAGGAGCGCCCCAGGGCGTGCGTCACCCGCGCCTCGCGGTCGTCGCGGACCCGCTCGGCACCGAGCAGCCCGGCGAGCCGGTCGCGCAGGGCCGCAGGCAGCCGCGGGTCGGGAAGCCGCACCTCGTCCAGGTCCACCGGCCGGCGCTGCGCGCTGGGGTCGATGCCCAGCGCCGAGGCGAGCAGCGCCGTCGCGGCCTCGGGGATGGCCACGTCGTGGCCGTCCTCGCCCCACCCCCACCAGCGCATCAGGAGCCGTCCTCCGGGCCGAAGAGCGCCGCCAGGCCCTCGAGAGCGCCGCTCGCCTGCCTGGTTGCGGCCGCACGCAGCTGAAAGGGGCTGAAGCGCGCCCAGCCGCGCGGCCGCTGCGCGATCGTGATCCGCACGAGCGTGCTCCCATCGCGCGGCTCCAGGGATATCTCGGCGGTCGAGGACGCCAGGATCCGCTCGAAGGGGGACTCGTCGACCTCGTGACGCCACACAAGGCGCGCCGGCTCCTCTGACTCGACCAGTGTGTAGTCCGCCCGGACCGCCTTTCCCTTGGGCGATACGAACACCTTCGTCCACGCATCGCGCGAGACGTCCTCGACCCTTGACACCCCCGGCCACCAGGCCGGCAGCCGGGCCGGGTCGGTGACCGCCCGCCAGACATCCTGCGGCGGCGCCGGCAGGAGCCTCTCGCGGCGCACGATCACGCCTCAGCGGGCGAGCTTGCGGAGGTCGCGCACCAGCAGCAGATGCTTCAGGTGCGAGGCGATCGCCGCCAGGTTCTCGAGCGCCTCAACGGCCTCCTTGCGCCGCTCGGGATTCCGCGAACGCAGCGCCGGGGCGAGGATCTGCTCGAGTAGAGCCGCCTCCCTGTCCGCCGAGGTGCGGAACACGCGCAGGTTGCGGCCGCCGACGCCGAAGCGCTTGAGTTCGGTCACGGCGCGCACGATCTCGCGCTCGGTGTCGTCGTAGAGCGTCTCGCCCTCGTGGCGCTCACCCTTGATCACGCCGAAGTCCTCGAGCTCCTTGACGAGCGCGCGGTCGGCGCCGGTGTCGTCGAGGACCTCCTCGAGGCGGTAGAGGGAGCCGGGCCCCCGCAGCGCGAAGGTGGAGCGTCGCAGCGCGCGCGGATCGGGGCCGGCCGACTGCGCGACCTCGCTGTCCGCCCGGCCGGCCGCAAGCTCCTGGCGAATCACCCGCAGCGGCAGGAACTCGTCGCGCTGCAGGCGCAGGATCGTCCTCAGGCGGTCGACGTCCGCCGGCGCGTAGAGCCGGTAGCCGCCCGGCGTCCGGCGCGGCGCCAGCAGCTTCTGGTCCTCGAGATAGCGGATCTTCGAGATCGAGATGTCAGGGAACTCCCGCTCGAGCTGCTTGCAGACGGCGCCGATCGTGAGCGCCTTCTCCTTGCGAGGGGGCGCCTCACCTGTCACCTCCGTGCTCAACGCTCGTCCAGGTAGGTCAGCTTGTACTTGCCGACCTGCAGCTCGTCGCCGTTCTGCAGCCGGTGCGACTCGATCCTGCGCCTGTTCACGTAGGTGCCGTTGAGCGAGCCGAGGTCGTCGATATAGAGGCCGTCGCGCCGGCTCACGAGCAGTGCGTGGTTGCGCGAGACGGTCACGTCGTCGAGGAAGATCTCGGCCTCCGGGCTGCGCCCGATCGTCATGCGCTCGCCGGCGATGTTGAACGCCTCCCCCGCGCGTCCGCCACCGGCACGGATCACGAGCGTGGCGCCCTCGTGGGTCACCTCCTCAAGGTCCACGGCACGCAGCTCCCCGCTCTCGTCGATCTGGTAGACCTCGGTCGTGTCCCCGGATCCCGGCTCCTTGGCCTCTCCGAGGAACGCACCGCACTTCTGGCAGTAGTTGGCGCCCTCCGCGTTGACGAAGCCGCACTCGGGGCAATGCACGGCGCCCTCCACCTAGCCGGCTTCCGGGTCCGACGGGCCCTTGCCGGACAGGATGTCCGTGAGCTGCTGTACGTCCGCGCCGCTGATCTCCGACTCGCCCTCCTCGTGCTTCTTCCGCAGCCGGTTGACGAGCTCGGCTCGGAGGATGTCGATCCTGCCGTGAAGGATCCGCCGCCTGTAGGAAACCTCCTGCTCCTCCTCGGTGAGCTGCCGGATGAGGTCCTTCAGCTCCCCGTCGGTGAGGGCGCCAAGGTCCGGAAACGTGTCCAATGGGGTCCTTTCGGGTGAGAACATCGACCTTACCAGTCCTCAAGTAGAGGTTGAGCCTTGGCGAAGGGCGCGCAGCCCATCTTGCAGATAGACGGCCGTGGCCGCAAGCGTCATCGCGAGGCCGATGTACAGCAGCACCTCGGGCACCCAGCTGTCCCAGACGAGCGCGAGCGCGAGCGCGCTCATCGTCGGCCAGACCGCCCAGCGGCCGAGCATGTTCACGCTCAGGTCGATGCCCCTGCGCAGCGCGATCTGGGTCAGGAGCAGCATGAGCGCCTCGCGGGCCGCCAGCACGAGCAGCGCCCAGCGCGGCAGCAGCTCGAACTCCCATGCGACGATCGCGCCGGCGATCACGAGCAGGCGGTCGGTGAGCGGATCGAGCAGGGCTCCCAGACGGCTGTACTGGCCCGTGATGCGCGCGGCCATGCCGTCCAGGTAGTCGCTCCAGGCAATCACCGCAAAGAGCGCGAAAGCGAGTCCGTCGCGCCCGTCGTCGGACCCGAGCGCGACCACCAGGAACACCGGGATCAGCGCGATGCGGACAAAGCTGATCGCGTTGGGGATCGTCCATGGATGCAGAGCCTCGCCGCGACGCGTCTCGGGCGGGGGCCCGCCGGAGCGGTCCAGACCGACCAGCCGGCGGAAGGTCAGGGCAGGCTTCGCCAAAGCTCGACAGCCGCCTCGGCAGCGCCCTCGAGGGGCAGCGAGCGGCGCTCCTGACCGCGGCGGATCTGGACCTCGACGTCGCCTGCCTCGACGCTCTTCTTGCCGATGGTCAGGCGCAGCGGGGCCCCCAGCAGCTCCGCGTCGGCGAACTTCTCGCCGGCGCTCATGCCGCGGTCGTCGTAGAGCACGTCCACCCCCAGCGCGCGCAGCTCGTCGTAGAGGCGGTCGGCGATCTCGCGGGCCTCCTCCCCCTCCTTGCCGAGGGTCACGATCTCGATGTCGAACGGAGCGACGCTCCGTGGCCACGAGATGCCGGCTCTCGTCGGCGAACTGCTCGATGGCCGCCGCCACGATCCGCGCCGGTCCGATCCCGTATGAGCCCATCCAGATGAGCTGCTCCGTGCCCGCCTCGTCGAGATAGCGCGCGCCGAGCGGCTCCGAGTAGCGCGTGCCGAGCTTGAAGATGTTGCCCACCTCGATGGCGGGCTCGATCCGGATCATCCCGCCGTTGGGGCAGGTGTCACCCGGCTCGACGGTCCGGACATCCACCCATTCCGCCTCGAAGTCGCGGCCTGGCTCCACCCCTTTGAGGTGAACGTCCTGCTCGTTGGCGCCGGTCACGAGACCGTGGAGCCCCTCGAGCGCACGGTCGGCGAGCACCGGCACGCGCGCGCCCACCGGACCGATGAACCCGGGCTCGGTCCCAAACAGCTCCCTGACCTCGGCCTCCTCGGCGGGCCGGAAGGTCTCCCCCAGCGTGTTCCGCAGCTTGAACTCGTTGAGGCGGTGGTCGCCGCGCACCAGCACCAGCAGTGGCCCGCGCTCATCGGCGATGACGGGCAGGGCCTTGATGACCGCCCCGGCCGGCACCCCGAGCATGTCGGCCACCTCCTGAACCGTCGTGGCGCCCGGCGTCTCCACCCGCTCCGGGGCGTCCGACGGGGCCGGCAGCCCCTCGACCGGCTGCGGGATCGCGCTTGCAATCTCCACGTTGGCCGCGTAGCCGGCATCTGACAGCGCAACGTCGTTCTCTCCCGCGGCGCAGGGGGCCATGTACTCGTGGGCGCCGTGGCCCCCCATCATCCCGACATCGGACTCGACCCGGTACCACTCGAGCCCGACCCGGTCGAAGATCTGGTCGTAGGCGCGGATGAAGAGCCCATAGGACTCGTCGAGGCCGGCGGCGTCCCGGTCGAAGGAATAGGCGTCCTTCATGATGAACTCGCGCGTGCGGAGCACCCCTGCCCGCGGGCGTGCCTCGTCGCGCTCCTTTGTCTGGAAGTGGTACAGGAGCTTCGGGAGATCCCGGTAGGAGCGCACCTCGCGGGAGATGTGGAAAGTGAGGTTCTCCTCGTGCGTCAGTGCGAGCACGAGCTCAGCGCCGCGCCGGTCCTGGAGCTTGAAGAGCTCGTCGATGTCGTAGCGGCCGCTCTTCTTCCACAGCTCCGCCGGCTGCAGGACCGGCATGAGCATCTCCGCGCATCCGATCGCGTCGAGCTCCTCGCGGATGATCTGCTCGGCCTTGCGGTGAGCGCGCCAGCCGGCGGGCAGCCAGGTCCACATTCCGGCCCCCAGCTGACGGGCGAGCCCGGCGCGCACGAGCAGGCGATGCGAGACGGCCTCGGCGTCCGCAGGCGCCTCTTTGAGTGTCGGCAGGAAGTAGCGGGAAAGGCGGGTCACGGGTGCGCCAATATATCCCCGCCGCCTGGCGTCTCCAGCCCGATCGCGCTATAACGAGCGGTCGCCCCTCGGCAACCGCCGCTCCGGCCAGGGGACAGAGTGAGAGGAGACCTCATGCGAAGGCTCATCCTGTTCCTCGTTGCGGCCGCGCTACTGGCGCTCGCCGGCCCGGTCTCGGCCAAGCCTCCGGGGGGTGCCGCCGTGACCGACGCGCCGTCAGCGGATCCCGTGTCGCCTCTGCTCGAAGCCGGCGGCTACTCGCACGTCGATCGCTACAGCGGTCGGGACGGGGTCGGGCGGGCGCAGCGACGACGACGATCGCGTCCGGCTCGTGGGATCCCTCCGGCTCGATCCGTTCAATCTCGCCGCCCACGGCGACGTGGCGGGGTACAAGAAGCTGGCCTTCATCGGGAAATGGCGCGAGGAGTGCCCCGGCACGGGCGTCGACATCATCGACATCTCGCGGCCGAGCAGACCCGTGAAGATCGCCGACACCAGGGACTACGCCGACACGTCGATGGAGGACATGCAGGCGATCCGCATCGGGCGGCGCGACATCCTCGCGATCGGCCTCCAGGACTGCGGCAACAGCGCGACCGCGGGGACCGTCGGCCTCGAGCTCTACGACATCACGAATCCGCGCAACCCGCAGTTCCTGTCCATCTTCAACGGCGAGGACATTCCCGGCCTGATGGCCGACCACGGCCACGTCCACGAGTTCGATCTCGTCAAGCGGCGCGACGGGCGCGTGCTGGCGGCACTGGCCTCGCCCGACTCGGAGGCGATCACCTCCGACGACCAAGGCCTGAACGGAATCGGGGACCTGCTGATCGTGGATATCACCGAACCCCGAGCGAACCGACGCTCGTGGGCGAGTACGGCGTGCTGGACGATCCGATGTTCGGGGTGCCGTTCTACCTCGGCGTGCTGCAGGGAGGCGACGCCCGCACGCTCGACCACAGCGCCCGCTTCAACGAGAGAGGCACGCGGCTCTACCTGTCCTACTGGGACGCCGGGGTGATCATCCTCGACGTCCGCGACCCGGCGAATCCCTTCGTTCTCGGCCGGACCTCGTACGAGCAGGGCGAGGAGGGGAACGCCCACTCGATCGACACGGCCCGAGACGAGGAGATCCTGATCCAGGCGGACGAGGACTTCAGCCCCTTCGAGTTCCAGTTCACGAGCAACGCGTTCGATGGGCAGCGGCTCGCGGTCGAGGCCCAAGGCACGCCGCCGATCGTGGAGCAGCCGGGTCGCGCGATGGCCGGTGACGTCGTGCACGTCGGGCGCGGCTGTCCCGCCGATCCGCGGCCGGTCCGCCGCCGACGGCACCGGTCTCGCGGTCGCCGACCCGTACCTCGCCGACCCGGCCGGCAAGATCGCCCTGATCGAGCGCGGCCTCTGCCGCTTCGACAACAAGATCGCGCGGGCGCAGCAGGCGGGCGCCATCGGCGTGATCGTCTACAACCAGGCGGGCGGAGCGAACGGCGACGAGACCCTCGCTCCTGATGGGCGTCGACAACCCGGTCGTCGACGGCCCGCCCGGGATCGCAGGCACGGCGATCAACATCCCGGCGGTGTTCGTGCAGCGCAGCACGGGGCTGCTGCTGCGTGACGGCGCGGCTCCCGTCACGGCGCGGGCGGCGGCCGTGTTCAACGGCTGGGGCTACCTGCGCTTCTTCGACATCTCGGATCCGGCCAACCCGGTCCAGCTGAGCACATTCGCGACGCCGAACACGAACAACGAGGACGTCGCGCTGGAAGGGACCTGGAGCGTCCACAATCCGGAGCTGCTCCGCGAGGAGGACGACGACGAGTCGAACACCCTCTACGTGTCCTGGTACAACGACGGCGTCCGGGTGCTGAACATCAGACGTCCGTCCCGGCCGCGCGAGATCGCGTCCTGGACCGGCCAGGGGGCTCCTGCGGGCGCTCCGCCGGTCAACATCTGGAGCGTCGTGCCGCACCGCGGCGTGCTGCTGGCGAGCGACCGCGACTTCGGCCTGTACGTCCTCAAGCACAACCGAGACGACGACGACTAGCAGCGCGAGGACTTAGGAGGCGAGGGCCCGGCGCCCAGCCGGGTCCTCGGCCTACGCGCGGGTAAAACGGCGCCCTGCGGTCGGCGAGGCTTCCTCGTCGAGCGTGATCCGCTTGGCCTTGGGGGCGCCCGCCATGGGCAGCGATTCACCGTTCGCGAGCATGTCCTCGTTCGCAGCGGCCGCCTCCATCGCGGCGATCCGCTCGGGGGTGAGCTCGCCGGCGTTCTCCTCCTCGATCTTCGACAGCCACTCCGCCCCCTCGGCGGCCTTCTGCGCGTCGACCAGGACCGCGCCGCGGTCGATCGACTTGTCGATCTCGGCGAACAGGGCGTCCACGAGCTCGGCCTGCGGCACCTTCCGCAGCGGCTTGCCGTGGGCGAAGATCAGGCCCTCGTTCTTGGCGCCGGTGATGCCGAAGTCGGCCGCCGAGGCCTCGCCGATCCCGTTGACCGCGCAGCCCAGCACCGCGACCTCGATCGGGTCGTCGTAGGCGCGCAGGCGCTCCTCGATCTCGGCCACGACGGTGTCCATGTCGAACTGGAGCCGCCCGCAGGTCGGGCAGGCGATCAGGACGGGGCCACGCTCGCGCAGCTTGAGCGCCTTGAGGATCTCCCAGGCGACCTTGACCTCCTCCTCGGCGTGGAAGGTGGAGAGCGAGATGCGGATCGTGTCCCCGATCCCGTCGGCCAGCAGCGTCCCGAGGCCGACGGCGGACTTCAGCGAGCCCGACCACTTGGTGCCCGCCTCGGTGATGCCGAGGTGGAGCGGGTTGTCGATCTTCTCCGAGAGCAGGCGGTTCGAGGCGATCGTGTTGGGCACGTTGGTCGACTTGATCGACACCTTGAAGTCCTGGAAGCCGAGCCGGTCCATCAGCTCCACGTGCTCCAGCGCGGCGGCCACGAGCGCCTCGACGGCGTTCTCGCGCTCCAGCTCGTGGAGGTGCTTCGGCAGCGAGCCCGAATTGACGCCGATGCGCATCGGCACTCCCGCCGCGCGGGCCTTCTCGACAACCTCGCCGGCCTTCTCGAAGCCGCCGATGTTGCCGGGGTTGATCCGGATGCAGTGGGCGCCCGCGTCGATCGCCTTGAGAGCCAGCGTGTGGTTGAAATGGATGTCGGCGATCACGGGGATCGGCGACTCCTTGACGATCCGGGCGAGCGCGCGGACGTCGTCATCGCGCGGAACCGCGCAGCGGACGAGGTCGCCGCCTGCCTCGGCGATCGCATGGATCTGCTTCATCGTGGCGTCGAAGTCGGCGGTCTCGGTCTTCGTCATCGACTGGACCGCCACAGGGGCGCCGCCGCCGATCTTCACGCCGCCGACATCTATCTGGCGCTTGGAGGCCATCTGCGGCCTCGAAGCCTAGCTACGCGCGTTGCCTTCCCTCGGGTGGTGGCGCCAGGACGATCTCGCGTATGGGCTGGGTAAGGGGGTGTGCACGATCCGCCGCGGCTGGATGGGACGCGATCGAAGATCGTTCGGCGCCGAGCTCGGGACGGTGCCGTACCTTTCCGGATTGACCACCCATATGGTGGTCAGGTCGGCAAGGTGGAGTGGGATCCCGGATTGCGGCTGGCGGGGTGCCGATGAAGATTCGAACAGGGCTGGAATCCGCCGAAGATTATTCACCCGGGAGGACGGCAGTGGCCGTGATCCACGACCCCTTCCCCAGCCCTAACCGGCCGGCGGAGACCAACCCGGTGAGAACGCCCTAGGCGTACAGCGCCTCGATCTCGCTCGCGTACTTCTCCAGGATCGGCTTCCGCTTCAGCTTCATCGTGGGAGTGAGCTCGTCGCCGCCCGGCTGCCATTCCTCGTCGAGGATCGTGAACTTCTTTATCTGCTCGACGCGGGCGAGCTGCTCGTTGGCGGCGTCCACGCCCCGCTGCACCTCGGCCTGGACCGCCTCGGCTCCGTTCTTCTCGATGAACCCGGGGCCCACGTCGGGGTCGAGCGTGATCAGACCCACGTTGAACGGCCGCCCGTCCCCGATCGCGACGACCTGGCCGATCAGCGGGCTGGACGCCTTGACCTTCGCCTCGATGTTCGCCGGCGACATGTTCTTGCCGGCAGCGTTGATGATGAGCTCCTTCTTGCGGTCGACGATCTTGAGGTAGCCGTCCTCGTCGAACTCGCCGACGTCGCCGGTGTGGAGCCAACCCTCGTCGTCCATCGCCTCGCGCGTCTTCTCGGGCTGGTTGCGATAGCCGGGCATGACCATCGGCCCGCGCATCAGCACCTCGCCGTCCTCGGCGAGCTTGATCTCGGCGCCGGGCGAGATCGGTCCCACGGTCCCGATCTTGATCTTGTCGGGCGGGTTGCAGGTGCCGTAGCCGCAGGTCTCGGACATGCCCCAGAGCTCCGCCAGCGGGATCCCGATCGCGTGGAAGAACTCGATCACCTCGCGCGGGGTCGGCGCCGCCCCGACGTTCACCGACTCGACCTCGTCGAGCCCAAGCCGGGCGCGGACCTTCGAGAGGACGAGCTCATCCGCCTTCGCGTACTCCTGCGCGAGCTCCTCCGGGATCTCCTCGCCGGCCTGCTCGAGCCTGACCTTCTTCAGGCCGACCTCGAGCGCCCACTCCGTGGCCTGCCGCTTCGCGTCGTCCTGCTCGGCCGCGACGCCGGCCTCGAGCGCCGCCTTCAGCTTCTCCCAGATGCGCGGCACCGCGAAGAACCAGGTTGGATGCACCTCGGGCAGGTACGCCACCACCTGGCGCGGATCGGGGCAGCAGGTGGTGGTGAAGCCGAGCATGATCGGCAGGTAGTGACTGCAGGCGCGCTCGGCGATGTGCGCCATCGGCAGCCAGGAGACCACGCGCCCGTCGGACGGGAAGGCGATCACTTCGTCGAAGCCGTTGACGGCCGAGAGCAGGTTCGCGTGCGTCAGCTGGACGCCCTTGGGCGGCCCGGTGGTGCCGGAGGTGTAGATCAGCGTGAGGATGTCGTCGGGCGTGACCGCCTGCCAGGCCGCCTCGAAGTCGAACTCGGGATCGCCCTCGGCCTCGACGTCCGCGACCGTCAGCGCCTCGTCGAGCCCGGTGGCGTCCACGACGATGATGTGCTCGACGCTCTCGATCGCCCTGATGCGGTCGAGGAACGCCTTCTCGGTCACGACGATGCGGGCCCCGGCGTCCTGCACCTGGTAGGCGATCTGCTCCGGCGCGTAGGTGTTGTAGACGGAGAACGGCGTGGCGCCGAGATGCAGCGCGGCCGAGTCGAAGAAGTGGAACTCCGGCCGGTTGGTGAGCATGATCCCGAGCGCGGCGCCGCGCTCGAGGCCGAGGTTGGCCAGCCCGGCCGCCAATGCCTGCACCTTCTCGGCGTACTCGGCCCAGGTCATCGAGAACTCGTCGCCCTTCAGGCGGAGCGCCACGCGCTGCGGATGAGCCTGCGCCGTCAGCTGAAAGGCCTCGGCAACGGTGGATGCGTCGAGGCCCGCAGGCCTCTCTGTTCGGCCTGCAGTTGTGACCTCCATGGGAGGACCCTAGCCGGAGCACTCGGCTCGGCCGAGTGCGACGGATTCATTATCGAACTCTGAAGCCTTCGCCGGAGAGCCTGTCTATGTCGTTCGACAGCCCCACCAGGAAGATCAGGATCACGAGCATGAAGCCCACAACCCCGGCGCGCTCCATGACGCTGAACGGCACCGGCTTGCCGCGGATCTTCTCCACGATCGCCCAGAAGATGTGCCCGCCGTCGAGCGGCAGGAACGGGAACAGGTTCACGATCGCGAGCGAGAGCGAGATGATCGCGAGGATGAGCACCACCTGGGCCACGTCGTAGAGGATCGACTGGCGCGTCGTCTCGTAGGAGCCAACCACCCCCGAGATCTCCCTGCGCTGCTCGGGGTCGATCAGGCGGGCGGGCAGCTCGAGCGTGGCCTTCGTGACGAACCAGAAGCGGTCGGCCGCGACCTCCACTGACCGGCCGAAGGGGAGCGTCTCGCGCGGCCCGGTCTGGTAGGCGAAGCCGAGCCGGGTACGGCCGGTCTCGTCGGAGTCGGGGTTCGGGGCGTCCGGGTCGTAGATCGGTGTGAGCTCGAACGTCCGTTCGCGCCCGTTCCGCTCCACGGTCACGGTCACTGGGGTGGCCGCCTCGCAGCCCTTCGTCTGCCGGCCCGGACAGCGGTGCGAGGCGATCTCCTCCTGGAACACCGCGGCGTCGCCGCGCTTGCCGTCCACCGCCACGAGCCTGTCGCCCGACTTGAGCACGCTCGCGGCGGGATAGCCCTTCTCCATCAAGCCGACCTTGGTGGTCGCGGTCTCCGGGCCGATCAGGAAGAAGAACACCCACAGGAGGACGAACGCGAGCAGCAGGTTCACCGCCGGCCCGGCCGCGATCACCACGATTCGCTTCCACACCGGCTGCGAGTAGTAGGCGCGAGTGCGCAGCTCGTCCGAGAGCTCCTCGGACGGGTTCATGCCGGTGATTCGCACGTAGCCGCCGGCCGGAATCGCCCCTATCGCGTACTCGGTCTCCCCGACCTTCCTCGAGACCAGCGTGGGCGGGAAGAAGAGCGAGAACTTCTCGACCCGCATGCCGACGGCCTTGGCGGCCGCGAAGTGGCCGAGCTCGTGCAGGATCACGAGGACCGCGAAGCCGACGAACGCGAGGAACCAGCTCATGGATTCGGATTGAGGGCCGAAACCTCCGCAGCCGGCCGAGCCGGCTGCCTCGGCACGCGGCGACCCCCCGCGCGACTTCGCGCGCCGTCGAATCCGCCTCATAGAGGTCGCTGAAGTGGCGCACCGGCCGGCCCGGGAGCTCGGACAGCGTCGACTCGATCACCCGCGCGATCCCCGTGAACGAGAGCTCACCGCGCAGGAATGCGTGCACCGCCACCTCGTTCGCCGCGTTCAGCACGCAGGGGGCCGTGCCGCCGGCCAGCGCCGCCTCGCGGGCGAGGCGCAGGCAGGCGAAGGTCTCGGTGTCGGGCGCCTCGAAGGTCAGCTCGCCGAGCTCCACGAGGTCGAGCGCGCGCACGGGCACGTCGGCGCGCTCGGGGTGGTGCAGGGCGTAGGAGATCGGGACGCGCATGTCCGGATAGCCGAGATGCGCGAGCGTCGCCCCGTCGTTCAGGTGCACGAGCGCGTGCACGATCGACTGCGGGTGCACCACCACATCGATGCGGTCGTACGGCGTGCCGAACAGGTGGTGGGCCTCGATCAGCTCGAGCCCCTTGTTCATGAGCGTGGCCGAGTCGATCGTGATCTTGCCGCCCATGTCCCAGGTGGGGTGGGCGAGCGCCTCCTCGGGCGTCACGCCGTCGAGGTCCGTGCGGCCCCGGAACGGCCCGCCGCTGGCGGTCAGGACGAGCCGGTCGACCGTGCCCGGCCGCTCGCCCGCGATCAGCTGCTGGAGCGCGGAGTGCTCGGAGTCGACGGGGATGAGCTGGGCGCCGGTGGCCTCGGCCAGCGCGGTCACGAGCTCGCCGCCGACGACGAGGCTCTCCTTGTTCGCGAGCGCGAGGTCGATGCCCTCCCCGAGGGCCGCGACGGTGGGTCCGAGCCCGGCGGAGCCGACGAGGGCGTTCAGCACCAGGTCGCAGTCGGTGTCGGTGATCAGCTCTACGAGCCCCTCCGGGCCGGTCAGGATCTCGATCTCGGAGTGCTCGCCCGCCCTGGCGGCGGCGTCGGGGTCGGCGAGCGCGAGGCGCTCGACGCCATGCCTGTGGGCCTGCTCGAGGAGCAGCTCCCAGCTCGAGGACGCGGCCAGGCCGACCAGCTCGAGCTCGGCGCTGCCCTCGATCACCTCGAGCGCCTGCGTTCCGATCGAGCCGGTCGAGCCGACTATGAGGATCCTGCGCACCCGGCTGAGTGTAGGAGGCGCGCCGTCCTCGTCAGCTCACAGCTGGGCGACGACGTCGAACCGGAGATCAGTCGGCTTCCGCCAGGTACCCGACTCCTTGTCGTCACGCGACACCAAGTCGGGAACGTTCAGCGCAGAGCGCAGCCGCGGGAAACGTCCTTCTGGTTCTTCCGCAACCGGCGGTCGGCTCAGCCGTAGCCCAACCCGACCGCCGCGTAGTAGGCCACCGGGATCGAGAACATCGCCGCGTCCAGGCGGTCGAGCACCCCGCCGTGGGCCCCGAACAGCGTGCCCGTGTCCTTGACCTCGAGGTCGCGCTTGACGAGCGACTCGAAGAGGTCCCCCACGGGGGCGGCAAGCGCCACCGCCGCGCCGATCAGGAGCGCGTCCGGCCCACTGAGCCAGTCCTGGTAGAGGCCGGCGAACCAGAACGCGGCCGTGCCGCCGAGGACGCCTATGACGAGGCCCTCGAGCGTCTTGTTGGGGGAGATCAGCGGCGCCAGCGGCGTCCGGCCGTAGAAGCGGCCACCGAAGTAGGCGAACGTGTCGCCCACGAAGGTCCCGATCAGGGTGTCGATGACGAGCCCGGTGCCGACCACGATCTCCTCCCCCGCATCCCCGGGCTCGACCAGCTCCCGCAGCCAGACCGCGTACACCATCGCAAGGCCGATCCAGAGAACGCCGAACAGCGTGGCGGCGATCGCCCACGAGACGTGCTCGCGCCGGGGCCGCAGCAGGGCGAGGAAGAAGGTGACCGGGAAGGCGGCCACCAGCACCATCACCACGTGGCGCGGCTCGCCGTACAGCGCCGCGGCGAGCAGCCCCGCGAGCGTGAGGAAGCCCGCCAGGGCGGCCGGCTGGACGCGGCCCATCAGCGTGTACAGCTCGTGCAGGGCGATCACGCCGAGCACGAGCAGGCCGAGCGCGAAGATCTCCCCGCCCTCGAGGACGATGAAGACCGCGAACGCGATCGCGGGGATCGCGACCAGTATGCGCGGCCCGAGATCGGAGCCGGCGCGCCGCCGCTCCCGCTGCGCCGACACGCGCTAGCGGCCTCCGAAGCGGCGCCGGCGGGCGGTGTACTCCGCGAGTGCGGCCTCGAACGCCTCGCGGCTGAAATCCGGCCAGAGCTCGTCGCGGAACACGAACTCCGAGTAGGCGCACTGCCACAGGAGGTAGTTGGAGAGGCGCATCTCGCCGCTCGTGCGGATCAGGAGGTCCGGGTCGTGCATGTCGGGCGCGTAGAGGTGCCGGCGGAAGTCTTCCTCGTTCTCACCCGTGAAGGTTCGCGCCGCGTCGACGATCTCCGCCCTGCCGCCGTAGTTGAACGCCACGAACAGGGTGATTCGCCGGTTGTCCGCGGTCTTCCCCTCCGCCCAGTCCATCCGGCGCGTGAGCTCCGCGGCGAGCCCCTCGCGGCGGCCGACGAAGCGCATCCGCACGCCCTGCTCGTCCAGCTCCGGGGTCTCGCGGTCGATGCGCTCGGCGAACATCGCCATGAGCCCGTCCACCTCGGCCTGCGGGCGGGCCCAGTTCTCGGTCGAGAACGAGTAGACGGTGAGCTCCTCGATTCCGAGCTCGGCGGCATCGCGCAGCCGCGCCCTGACCACGTCCGCTCCCGCCTCGTGTCCGGCCAGCACCGGCAGCCCGCGCGCCCGCGCCCAGCGCCCGTTCCCGTCGGTGATGATCGCGACGTAGCGCGCCGTGGCGGCGTCGTCGCTCGTGCTCACACCTCGAGGATTTCCTGTTCCTTGCCGGCGAGGGCCTGGTCGATGTCGCCGACGTGGGTGTCGGTCAGCTTCTGCAGCGCGTCCTCCGCACGGTGCTCCTCATCGGAGCCGACCTCACCCTCGTTCTTGAGCTCGCGCAGGTCGTGCATCACCTCGCGGCGGACGTTGCGCACCCCCACGCGGCCCTGCTCGGCGATGTTGTGCAGCACCTTCACGAGCTCCCTGCGGCGCTCCTCGGTCAGCTCGGGGATCTGCAGCCGGATCACCTGGCCGTCGTTGGAGGGCGTGAGGCCGACGTCCGACTCGAGGATCGCCTTCTCGATCAGCTTGATCGAGTTCTTGTCGTAGGGCGTGATCGTGAGCAGCCGCGCCTCGGTGGCGGAGACCTGCGAGAGCTGCTTGAGCGGGGTCCTGGCGCCGTAGTAGTCGACCTCGATGCGGTCGAGCAGGTGCGGCGAGGCGCGCCCGGTCCGGACCGTGGCGAACTCGCTCTTCGTCGCCTCGACGGACCTGACCATGCGCGATCGGGCCTCGTCGAGGAAGTCCTTCAGGACGTCGTCGTTCATTCTCCCGGGGTCCTAACCACAGTTCCGACTCGCTCGCCGCACACTATCCGGTCGATGTTTCCCCCGTCGTCCATGTTGAAGACGTGGATCGGGAGCGAGTTGTCCATGCACAGCGACAGCGCCGTCGAGTCCATCACCGCCAGGCGCTGCTCGATCGCCTCGACATGCGAGATCTCCGGCAGGAAGCGCGCCTCGGGTTCGGTGCGCGGATCGGCGCTGTAGACGCCCTCGACGCCGTTCTTGGCCATCAGCAGCGCCTCGGCGTGGATTTCGAGTGCCCGCAGCGCCGCGGCGGTGTCCGTCGTGAAGAACGGGTTTCCGGTCCCGGCGGCGAAGATCACGATCCGCCCCTTCTCGAGGTGGCGCATGGCGCGCCTGCGGATGTAGGGCTCGGCGACCTCGGAGATCGTGATCGCCGACTGAACGCGGGTGTGGGCGCCGGTGCGCTCGAGCGCATCCTGGAGCGCCAGGGCGTTCAGGACGGTGGCGAGCATCCCCATGTAGTCGCCCGTCGCGCGATCCATCCCGGCTGCCGCGCCCTTGAGCCCGCGGTAGATGTTCCCTCCGCCGACCACGATCGCGATCTCGACTCCCCGGTCGTGGACGGTCTTGACCTCGGCGGCGATCGCGGCGATGCGATCGGGATCGGCCCCGTAGGGGAGATCGCCCATCAGGGCCTCCCCGGAGAGCTTCAGAAGGATCCGCTTGAAGGCTGGGGTCACGCCTCCCCGACCCGGAACCGGGCGAAGCGACGGATCACGACGTTCTCGCCCGTCGCCGCGGCGAGCTCGGCGCGCAGCTCCTCGAGCGTCTTGCTGTCGTGCTTGTCCTCGTTCACGTGCTTCTGGTTGAGCAGCACGACCTCGTCGAGGCGCTTCTTCAGCCTGCCCTCGACGATCTTCTCCTGGACGTTCTCGGGCTTGCCCTCGGCGGCGGCCTGCTCGCGGTAGACGCGCAGCTCGGCCTCCTTCCAGCCCTCGTCGACCTCGTCCTCGGAGACGTACTTCAGCTCGCCGGCGGCGGCCACGTGGAGCGCGACGTCGCGGGCGAACTCCTGGAACTGGTCGGTCCGGGCCACGAAATCGGTCTCGCAGTTGATCTCGACGAGCGCGCCGATGTCTCCGTGGCCGTGGATGTAGCTCGACACCACGCCCTCGCTCGCGACGCGGCCGCCGCGCTTGGCGGCCGAGGCCTGGCCCCTAACTCGCAGGATCTCGATGGCCTTGTCCATGTCGCCGCCCGACTCCTGGAGGGCGGCCTTGGCGTCCATGATCCCCGCGCCCGTGCGCTCGCGCAGGGTCTTCACGTCTTGGGCGGAGATGGCGATGCTCATCAGACCTCCTCGTCAGGATCGAAGGTGCGCCGTTCGCGCGGGGCGGCGCCCTCGGGCACCGGCTGGGCGGGCTCATCGGGCGAGAAGCCGGCCTCCTCGGCCTCGCGCCGTGCGCGCTCCTCGGCCTCCTGGCGCTCGCGCTCCTCGGCCTCCCGGATGGCGCGCTCCTCCGCCTCGCGCCGCTCGGCCTCCTCGCGCTCGCGGCGGGCGGCCTCCTCCTCGGCGCGGAAGCGGAGCGCGCGGTCGCGCACCACGTCCGAGATCGCCTCGATGACCAGCTTGCAGGAGCGGATCGCGTCGTCGTTCCCCGGGATCACGTAGGTCACGGGATCGGGGTCGCAGTTGGTGTCGACGAGCCCGATGACCGGGATCTTCAGGCGCGTGGCCTCGCGGACGCCGATCTCCTCGGTCTTGAGGTCGACGACGAACATGGCGTCCGGCGGCCGCTGGAGGTTCGCCACGCCGCCGAGGTTGGTCTCGAGCTTCTCGCGCTCCGCCATCGCCGCGATCCGCTCGCGCACGGGCAGCAGGTCCATGGTGCCGGTCTCGCTCCAATCGCGCAGCTCGTGAAGGCGCTTGATGCGCTTGGAGATCGTCTGGAAGTTGGTTAGCAGCCCGCCCAGCCAGCGCTGGTCGACGTAGGGCATGCCGCAGGCGTCCGCGGCCTCCTTGATCGTGTCGCGGGCCTGCTTCTTCGTGCCGACGAACAGGACGGTGCCCCCGCGGCCGGCAAGCTCGCCCGCGAACACCTGCGCGTCGTGCAGCAACCTCTCGGTCTTCTGCAGGTCGATGATGTGGATGCCGTCCCGCTCGCCGAATATGAAGCGGCGCATCTTGGGGTTCCAGCGGCGCGTCTGGTGGCCGAAATGCACCCCGGCCTCCAGCAGCTCCTTGATGCCGATGTCGGTGGCCAAAGAGAGCTCCCTTGTGATTGTTGGACCGTCAACCCGCCGGCCGGCTCGCGGACCCGGGCTCTCTTGTGGCCCGGGCAGGGCCGCGGCCGCCTTTCCCGGCGGGGTCGAATTGCTGAACGGCGCAAGGATACTTATCCCTGCGCACGCGGCCGAGCCACGTGCTTCGGGCCTCTCTATCGACGCGCACGCGGCCCGAAGCCGCGTGCGCGCAACGTGCCCAACCAAGAACGAAGCGAGGCGGTCCGAAGACCGCCTCGCTCGTATTTTCAGCCTCCGTCTGGCCCTCCGGAGACTGGCTCCCGTCTCGCCACGTCAAGCGCGTGACGCAGATCGACGGGTGGTTTGGACTCGCAAACGAGATTTTCCCACGTGATCGGATGGTTAAACATCAGCTTCTCCGCGTGCAGGAACTGACGCCGCAATCCCAGTCTGCGACCGCATTCCGTGCCCCCGTAAGCGGAATCGCCGCATACCGGGTGGCCGATCGCGGCGAGGTGGGCCCGGATCTGGTGGGTGCGCCCTGTATCGAGGCGGACACGCAGGAGCGAGGTGCGCGGGAGCCGCTCGAGGACCTCGAAGTGCGTGACCGCGTCCCGGGCGCGGTCCGTGCGGGTCGACATGACCGTCCGGCGCCCGCGATCGCGCCCGATCGGCGCGTCGATCGTCCCGCTCTCGGCGTCCGGATGGCCGGCCACGAGGGCCAGGTACTCGCGCGTGATCTCGCGGGCCTTCAGCATCTTCTGCAGGGCGGCGTGCGCCTCATCCGTGCGGGCCACCACGAGCAGCCCGGACGTGTCCCGGTCGAGGCGGTGGACGATTCCGGCGCGTTCGGGATGGCTCCCACCCGCTGCCCGGTCGGCGAGCAGCTCGGCGAGCGTGGTGCCGCGGTGGCCCGGGGCAGGATGGGTCACGAGTCCGGCGGGTTTGTCCACCACCAGGAGGTGAGCGTCCTCGTAGACGACCGTGGGCGCCGCGGGCGCCTCGGGTTGCCATTCCGCCGGCTCCTCGAGCGCCGCCAGCTCGACGCGCTCGCCCGCCGCCACGCGATGGTTCTTGGGGCGCGCCCGGCCGTCGACGGTCACGGCTCCCGCCTCGATCATGCGCTGGGCGGCCGCCCGCGACGGCGTCGCCCCGCGCGCGGCGAGGAACGCGTCGAGGCGCAGGCCGGCGTCGTCGCGGGCCGCGATCAGCTCGTCGTCACTCGTCGCGCGCTCCTCTCGACGACCCAGAGCAGCAGGAAGACCCCCACGACGATGCAGGAGTCGGCCAGGTTGAACGCCGGCCACGCCACCGGGTCGATGAAATCGATGACGGCCCCGTCGCGGGCGCGATCGGCCAGGTTGCCGAGCGCGCCGCCCAGCAGCATCCCCACCGGCAGCCACAGCAAGGGCACCTCGCTGTGGCGCAGGAAGTAGCCGATCAGGAGGACGAGCGCCGCGCCTATCAGCACCCCCACGATGAGGCCGCCGCCCTCGAAGACCCCGAAGGCGACGCCGGTGTTGCGCGTGTTGGAGATCTCGAGGCCGGGGAAGACGCTGACGCTCTCCCCCCGCTCCACGTTCGAGTCCGCGAGCTGCTTGGTCGCCTGGTCGAGCGCCACCACCACGCCGGCGGTGGCGACCGCCGCGGCGGCGGAACCGCCCAGCGCCGGCATGTCAGCCCTCGATGAGGTTCGCCACCAGGCTGCTCACGATGATCAGCACGAAGGTGGCGACGATCGGGCTAAGGTCGAGCGCGCCGGGGCCGATCCGCACCGGCGGCAGGAAGCGCCGGAACAGGTTGAGATA
The DNA here is from genome assembly GCA_963757815.1 of uncultured Thermoleophilaceae bacterium. Lineage (GTDB taxonomy): Bacteria > Actinomycetota > Thermoleophilia > Solirubrobacterales > Thermoleophilaceae > JACVRW01. The sequence continues at coordinate 248,997 of CAVWSN010000035.1, forward strand.
GGGATCGGTCACGTCCGTGACGAACGTCAGGAAGCCGTTCAGGATGCGGTTGTAGGGCATCCGCGGGATCCAGCTCATGATGATCCGGATGAAGATCAGGACGAGGTAGACGAGCGCGAGCGTGCGCACGTAGTCCGCCACGTCGGCCCGCGTGATTGCGAGCCAGAAGCTCACCTCGTGCCCTCCACGACGACATCTACGGCCGAGCGGGCGAGCTCGCGGAGCCCGCCCTCCTCGAGCGCGATCAGACCGCGCTCGGTCGCGCCGCCGGGCGTCGCCACGCGCCGGCGCAGCTCGGCGCCGTCGTAGCCGTGCTCGGCGAGCCAGGCCGCGCTGCCGGCCATCGTCTCCACGACCATGCGCATCGCGGTGGCCCGGTCGAGCCCATGGGCCGCGCCGGCGTCGGCGAAGCCCTCGGCCCAGAGCGCCATGAACGCCGGCCCGCAGCTCATCAGCGCCATGGCGGGCTCGATCAGCGGCTCGTCCTCGAGCGCGATCACCTCGCCGGCGCGACCCATCAGCCTCAGGATCTCCTCCTCGGGGCCATCGGACGCGCCCGGACCGGGGACGTAGCAGAGCACCCCCCTGCCGACCTCGACCGGCATGTTGGGGATGAAGCGGTAGATGGCCGCGCCCGGATAGGCCGCTGACAGGCTCTCCGTCGAGGTGGCGGCCAGGATCGAGACGACCGTGTCCGTGTGTCCCGCCACCTCGGCGGCCACCTCGCCGAGCTGCTTCGGCTTGTGGCAGAGCAGGACCGCATCGGCCCGCTCCGCGAGCTCGGCGTTCGACTCCACCGCCTCACCCCCCAGCTGCTCGGCGAGCGCCAGTGCACGGGGCCGGTCGATGTCGGAGACGAGCACGGGCTCGCCGATCCCTCGCGCAAGCGCCGAAGCCATGTTCCCCGCGCCGATCAGCCCCAGCTTCATCGGCGCAGAAGCCTACCGGGGGGTCATTCGCCCGCCGCGCCGATCGAGAGCGCGAACGACCCCACGCGGCCGCCCTGCATCGTCGCGCGGAGCACCGGATAGGGGTTGTTGCCCACGCCGAAGATGTTGATCCCCTTGACGAGCCACCAGGAGCGCCCATGGCGTGTCGCGCCCGGGTAGAGGCGCCACAGCCTCCGGATGGGGTCGCCGATGCCCAGGCCCCTGCCGGTGCGCCAGCGCGGGTCGAAGGCGCGGGCGACCTGGCTCTTTGTGAGGTCCGGGTCACAGGGCCCGCCCCCGCCCAGGTTCACGAACGCGAACCGCAACCCGATCCCGCCGTACAGGACCCTGCAGGACGCGTCGCTCGTGCGGACGACCTTGCTGGGAGGTCCGAAGACCCCGTTCGCGGCGCCCAGCGTGGGGTCTCGCTCGGGCCGGAAGTCGCCGATCGCGCGCACCTCGCCGAGCCCGCTCCTGCTGCCGGTGGCCTCGAGCATGAACGGGTCCGCCATGGCGAGCGGGCAAAAGGCCGCACAGAGCGCGAACGCCGAGACGCACAGGACTGACAGCCGGCGGGTGCTCAAGACTGGTTGAAGAAGCCCTTCTCGATAAGCCGCGCCCGCTCCTCGGCCGACACCTCGACGTTGCGCGGCGTGAGCAGGAACACCTTGTCGGCGATCCGCTGCATGCCGCCGTCCAGGGCATATGTGAGCCCCGAGGCGAAGTCGATGAGCCGCTTCGAGAGGTCGGTGTCCGTCGATTGCAGGTTGAGGATCACCGGAATCGAGTCCTTGAACTGATCGGCGATCTGCTGGGCGTCGTTGAAGCTCTTGGGGATCACCAGGTGAACCTGGATGTCCCCCGCGGCGCCCGTGGAGCGCCCGTTGCCGCCGACCGGGCGCAGGACCCGGGTATCGCGGCCACCGCTGCGGGGCTCGTCGGCGAAGATGTCGTCGAACTCGTCCCGGCGCCGGCGCTGCAGGCGGCGCACGTTGGGCCGGTCGCGGTAGCGGTCCTCGAGCTCGGCCTCGGGCTCCGGCTCAGGGGGCAGCGACTCGTAGCGCGGATCCTCCTCCTCGGCGAGACCGAAGTAGACCAGGGTTCGATGCCATGTATCGCGAAGCGCCATGCTGTCGGGGTTTTCGCCCGTAATCGGGAAAGTCCTTGCGAGAGTGTAGGTCCTGTGGAGGCTGTTGCGTTTCAGGTGGATCGTGGGTCGGGCCTCGTCCTCGACGGTGAGATCGCGGGCGACGGGCCTCCGATCGTCCTCGTGCACGGCCTTTCGGCAACGCGGCGCAACGTCGTGCAGGGCTCCAGGGCGCTGATCCGCCAGGGCTACCGGCTGATCGCGTACGACGCCCGTGGACACGGCTCCTCCTCCCCGGTCCGCGCTACGAGTACGCCGACCTGGTGGAGGACCTCGAGGCGGTGGTCGAACACCTGGAGCTCGAGCGAACGGCCCTGGTGGGCAGCTCGATGGGCGCGGCCACGACGATGGCCTTCGCGCTCGAGCATCCGGAGCGCGTGCCGGCGCTGGTCCAGATCACTCCCGCTTACACGGGCTACGCCCGCACCGGCGACGTCGACGGGGACAGCTGGGAGCGCATGGCCTCGGAGCTCGAGGGCGGCGGCGTGGATGCGTTCGTCGAGGTGGCTCAGCCGCGGGGCCTGCCGGAGAAGTGGCGCGAGGTCGCGCGCGAGGCCACGCGCCAGCGGATGGAGCGCCACGAGCACCCTGACGCCGTGGCCCGTGCGCTGCGCGAGGTGCCGAGGTCGATCGCCTGGAAGGGGCTCGAGCCGCTCGAGCACCTCGACATCCCGGTGCTGATCGTGGGCTCTCGCGACGACGCCGACACGCTCCATCCGCTCGGCGTGGCGGAGGAGTACGCGCGGCGCCTGCCGCACGCGGAGCTCGTGGTCGAGGACAAGGGCAGCTCGCCGCTCGCCTGGCAGGGCGCGCGGCTCTCGCACGCGATCGGCGACTTCCTCGAACGGGTCGGCTACGCGCCCTCGTAGAGCACGCTGCCTAGCCTGACGATCGTGGCGCCCTCCTCCACCGCCACCTCGTAGTCCTGCGAGGTGCCCATCGAGAGGCGCTCGAGCCCGTGCTCGGCGGCCAGCTCGGCGAGGCGGGCGAAGTGGCGCCGGTTGTCCTCCGGGCGCTCGACGAACGGGGGCATCGTCATCAGCCCGGTCACCGGGCAGGGGCAGCGCTCGATGTAGCCGGCCAGCTCGGCGGGGTCCACGCCCTCCTTGGAGTCCTCGCCCGCCACGTTCACCTGGATCAGCACCTCCCGGGCCGGGCTCTGCTCGAGCCGCCGCAGAGCGGACTCCGAGGCGATCGAGTGGATCAGCCGCACGTTCGGGGCGATGTCCTTGAGCTTGCGGCTCTGGATCGCCCCGATGAAGTCCCAGGTGAACAGGTCGCGGTGGAGCTCCTGCTTGCGCAGCATGTCCTGAGCGCGGTTCTCGCCCACCAGCTCGACGCCCGCCTCGGCGAGCGCGGGCAGGTCCGAGTCCGCCACGTACTTCGTCGCCGCGAGGATCTCGACCTCAGGGCCGATTTGCTCGCGGATTCGCTCGAGGTTGCCGCGGACGGCCTCAGCCCGCATGGAGCACCGCCACTCCCGCCTGGCGCCCCGTTACGCCGTCGTCGCGGCGGTGCGAGAAGAACAGGTCCGGGTGGCAGCTCGTGCAGAGGTCGAGCTGGTGCACCTCGGTCACGCCGGCCCGTTCGAGCCGCTGCGCGATCACCGCGCGCAGGTCGAGCATGCGGCCGTCGGCCACCGAGTCCAGGTCCTCAAAGGCGGCCAGCACCTCGGGGCCGACCTCGTAGCAGCAGCCACCGATCCCCGGCCCAACCGCCGCCGTCGGCTTACCGTTGAAGCTCGCGACGGCCTTCTCGATGATCCCGCCGGCGAGCGGGCGCCAGCCGCAATGGAGCATGGCGATCCGCTCGCCGTCCGACAGGGCCACCGGGAAGCAGTCCGCCACGAGCACGAGCAGCCCGATCCCCCGCTCGCTCGTCAGGTGCCCGTCCACGCGGACGAGCTCCTTGTCCCCCGGCTCGGCGTAGGCGCGGTCGGACGGAGGCTCGCGCCACTCCTTGAGGTCGGAGCCGTGCACCTGCCAGCCCATGGCCATCCGCTCGGCCGGGACGCCGGCCGCGGCAGCTACGAGGTGGCGGTTCTCGGTCACGCGCGCCGGGTCGTCGTCCGTGAGGATGCCGAGGTTCAGGGAGCGGTACGCGCCCCTGCTCTTGCCTCCGTTGCGGGTCGAGAAGAACGCATGGCCGCCGGGCAGGGAGATCGTCCAGCCGCGCTCACCCACCGTCGGCTCCCTTGGCCAGCAGGAGCGCCGTCTCGAGCTCCTGCTCGCGGCCGCTCACGAGGCCGTCGAGCTTGCGCGAGAGCGTCTCGTCGAGTGCCCGCCCGAGCGCGGGGCCCTCCGGGACGCCGGCGGCGAGCAGGTCCTCCCCGCTGATCTCGAGCCGTACGTCGCGCAGCTCGGTGACCCAGCGGAGGATCGGCTCGGAGGGCGCTCCCACGGCGAGCGCGAGCGAGAGCGCGACGAGCGTCTCGCGTCCCAGCAGGTCGCGCAGCTCGGACGGCGTGTGCTCGCGTTTGCGCAGCTCGCTCGCCAGCCGCGGCGCGACGCGGCCGGCGCGGGTCACAGCGTCGCGATCCCCCGCCGTGAGGTGCAGGTCGGCGACCCAGAGATCGAGCCGCTGGGCGGCCGGGGCGCAGAGCGCCGCGAGCGCCACCAGCGCCCGGTCCGCCCCGAGGGCCACCGCCCCGAGCGTGGCGGAGGCCACGAGCTCGGCGTCCGCCTCGAGCGCGGTGTGCATGGCGCGATCGATGCCGAGCTCGCGCATGCGCACGACAGCCGAGGGCAGCTCGGGCTCGGCGAGCAGGTCCATCAGCTCGTCGCGCACGCGGGCCCCGGAGACAGCCCGCAGCCCGCCCTCGGCGGCGGCGTCGCGCGCCAGCCGCTCGGTGTCCGGCTCCATGCGGTAGCGGAGCCGCGCCTCGTAGCGGAGCGCGCGCAGGAGCCGCGTGGGGTCGTCCGCGAAGCTGCGCTCGTGCAGGACCCTCACGACGCCCTCCTCGAGGTCGGCGAGGCCCGTGCGCGGGTCGTAGAGGTGCCCGAGGTCGTCACCCGAGAGACCGAGCGCCATCGCGTTGATCGTGAAGTCGCGGCGGGCGAGGTCCTCGTCGAGACCGGCCTCCTCCACCTCCGGCAGCGCCCCCGGCTCGGGGTAGTCCTCCCGGCGGGTGGTCGCGAGGTCCACGCTCAGCCCGTCGGCCCGCACGGTCGCGGTGCCGAAACGCTCGTGCTCGCGCGCCTCTCCGCCCAGCCGGTCGGCGAGCGCGCGCGCCACGGCGCGGGCGTCGCCCTCCACCGCCACGTCCAGATCCACGGCGTCCGCGCCCCTGAGCAGGTCGCGCACCGCGCCGCCCACCAGATAGGCGGGGGCGAGCCCGTCGAGCGCCGGCAGCAGCCTCTCCATGCCCGGAACGGTTCGCACCCGCTCGCGCAGCTCTCGCTGTTGGACCGGGATCACAGACGGACGGGTATACCAGCCTCCCGCATGCGTGCCTTCGCCTCGCCCACGGTGTGGCGGCCGTAGTGGAAGATCGAGGCGCACAGCACCGCGTCCGCGCCGCCCACCTTCACTGCGTCGACGAGGTGCTCGAGCCGCCCGGCGCCTCCGGAGGCGATCACGGGCACATCGACCGCGTCCGCCACCGCGCGCGTGAGCTCGAGCTCGTAGCCGTCCTCGGTGCCGTCCCGGTCCATGCTCGTGAGGAGGATCTCGCCGGCGCCCCGCTCGACCCCCTCCCGGGCCCACTCGACCGCGTCGCGGCCGACCGGGGTGCGGCCGCCCTCGACGTAGACGCCGTAGCGCCCCCCAGGCTCACCGCGGGCGTCGATGGCCAGCACCACGCACTGGGCGCCGAACACCTCGGCGAGCTCGCCGAGGAGCTCCGGCCGCGCCACGGCCGCGGAGTTGACCGAGACCTTCTCCGCGCCGGCGTCGAGGACCTCCTGGGCGTCCGCGGCCGAGCGCACTCCGCCGCCGATCGTGAACGGGATGAACAGGTCGTCGGCACAGCGGCGCGCGAGCTCCGCCACCGTGTCGCGCTTCTCGTGGGACGCGGTGATGTCGAGGAAGACGATCTCGTCCGCCCCCTCGTCCTGGTAGCGGACGGCCAGCTCGACGGGGTCGCCGGCGTCGCGCAGGTTCAGGAACTCGACGCCCTTCACCACGCGCCCCTTGTCGACGTCGAGGCAGGGGATCACCCGGCGCAGCAGCATCAGTCGCGGGCCTCGAGAGCCGCCTGCCCCTCGTCCACCCCGAAGCGCCCCTCGTAGAGCGCCCTGCCGGAGATCACGCCGGCCAGGTTGAGCAGGCGCAGGCGGCCCAGCGCGCGCAGGTCATCGAGCGAGCTGATGCCGCCCGAGTACAGGAAGCGCCCGCGGACCGCCCGCGACACGCGCTCGAGCTCGTCGAGATCCAGCCCGTCGAGCATGCCGTCGCGGTCCACGTTCGTGTACACGAAGCGCGTGGCGCCGCGCTGCTGCATGCGACGGATGGCGTCCTCGCCGCGAACCTGCATCTCGCGCGTCCAGCCGGCCACCGACACGCAGCCGGCGCGCACGTCCACGCCCACGAGAATGCGGGAGGTGAAGGCGCCGAGCGCCTCGTCGAGCAGGTCGGGATCCGTGAACGCCGCGGTGCCGAGCACCACGCGGTCGGCCCCCGCGGCCAGCGCGCGCCGGATCGAGGCGATCGAGCGCAGGCCACCGCCGAGCTCGACCGGCACCGACAGCTCGCGCGTGATGCGCTCCACGTGCTGGAGGTTGACCGGCTCGCCCTCGCGCGCGCCGTCGAGGTCCACCACGTGCAGGAAGCGCGCCCCGGCGTCCACGAACGAGCGCGCGGCCTCCAGCGGGTCGTCGGCGTAGACGGTCTCCTGGCCGAAGTCGCCCTGGCGCAGGCGCACGGCCTTGCCGTCGCGGATGTCCACCGCGGGCAGGAGGATCACGCCGGCACCCGGGCACAGGCCCGGACGAAGTTGCCCAGGAGGGCGAGGCCATGCGGGCCCGACTTCTCGGGGTGCGACTGGAGGCCGTAGATCGGCGCGGGGGTGTCCTCGCGCGCGACCACGCTCACGAACTCCGACCCGTACTCGGCAGTGCCGAGCACGTCCTCCGTGCGCGCCGGTCGCGGCGCGAACGAGTTCGCGTGGTAGAACGCGCAGGGGTCGGGCAGGCCCTCGTTGAGCGCGCCGCGCCGCTTCCAGGACACCGGGTTCCAGCCGATCTGCGGAACTCTCAGGCCGGGGGCGTCGAGGCCCTCCACGGGGCCCTCCAGCAGGCCGATCCCCTCGGCTCCGCCGAGCTCGGTCGTCGACTCGAACAGGAGCTGCATGCCCATGCAGAGGCCCAGCAGCGGCACGCCCGCCCCGACGCGCTCGCGCAGCAGCTCGTCGAGCCCGAGCCGCCGCACGTGCTCCATCGCCTTCGGCATCGCCCCAACCCCTGGGAGCACGATGCCGTCGGCCTCGCGCACGCGGGCGTGGTCGTTCGTGAGCTCCGGGCGGGCGCCCACGTGCTCGAGAGCCTTGTAGACGGAGCGCAGGTTGCCCATGCCGTAGTCGAGGATCGCCAGCCGCGTCACAGCACTCCCTTGGTCGAGGGCACCCCCTGGACGCGATCGTCGTACTCGACGGCCGCGCGCAGGGCGCGGGCAAAGGCCTTGAAGGCCGCCTCGACCATGTGGTGCGCGTTGGTCCCGGCCTCGACCCGCACGTGCACGGTCAGCTTGGCGCGTCACGGCCACCGCGCGCACGAACTCCTCGGCGAGCTCGGTGTCGAAGTCCGCGACCCGCTCGGCGGGGAAGTCCGCCTCGAACGAGACGAACGGGCGCCCCGAGACGTCGATCGCGCAGCTCGCCCGGGCCTCGTCCATCGGCACCAGCGCGTCGCCGAAACGGCGGATTCCCGCCCGGTCGCCGAGCGCCTCGTCGAGCGCGCGCCCGAGCGCCAAGCCGGTGTCCTCGACCGTGTGGTGGGGCCCGGTCTCGAGATCGCCCCGCGCGCTCACGTCGAGGTCGAGCAGCGCGTGGCGGGCGAGCGAGTCGAGCAGATGGTCGAAGAAGCCGACCCCCGTCTCGCGCGTGCCGGCGCCCGAGCCGTCGACGTTCAGGTCGAGCTGGATGTCCGTTTCGCCGGTGGTACGGCGGACCTGCGAGGTTCGGCTCACGCGCGGTGCTCCATCGATTCGGCGTGCACGGGAAAGCCCTCGGCGCGGGCCAGCGCTGCGCCTGCGGGAGCGAGGCGAGCGGGCGCCTCGCCGGGCAAGGATACGCGAGCCATCCGGCGCCGGAAGGTGGCGGCGGACAGGGCCGACTGGAAGCGCGCCGCCCCGCCGGTCGGCAGCACGTGGTTCGAGCCGGCCACGTAGTCGCCGAACGCCGTGGCGGCGCCGGCGCCGACGAAAACACAGCCCGCGCGGCGCACCCGCGGGGCCAGCGCCTCCGCCCGCTCACCGACGAGCGCCAGGTGCTCGGGGGCGAGGCCCTCGGCCAGATAGAGGGCCGCCTCCCCGCCCGCCGGGGATACCTGAAGCAGCGCATCGCTCACGCTCGGGCGCTCGGACGCCATCCGCACCACCCTCTCGATCACCGCGTCCAGCAGCTCAGCGTCCGGGCACAGCAGCCAGAGCGGACTGTCGGGCCCGTGCTCGGCCTGGGCGAGCAGGTCGAGCGCGATCGCGTCCGCGTCGAGATCGTCGCCGTCGGCGATCACGACGAGCTCGCTGGGCCCCGCGATCCCGTCGATCCCGACCTCGGTCCAGGCCACCTGCTTCTTCGCCTGCTGCACCCAGGGGCTGCCCGGGCCGGCGATCACGTCGACGCGCTCGACCGAGTGCGTGCCGAAGGCAAGCGCGGCGATCGCCTGCGCCCCGCCCATCCGGTAGATCTCGTCGACCTCACAGAGCCCACAGGCCGCCAGGATCACCGGGTCCAGCTCGCCGTCGGGGCCGGGGGGCGAGCAGACGACGACCTCGTCCACACCCGCCGCCCGCGCCGTCACCGCGCCCATCACGACCGTCGAGGGGTAGGGCGCCCGCCCGCCCGGGACGTAGACAGCCGCGCGCCGCACCGGCACCTCCTCGACCTCGATGCGCTGCCCCTGCTCGAGCTCGGCGACGACCGGCTCGCGCAGCTGCGCCTCGACGAGCGCACGCACGTTGGCGATCGCCGTCCGCAGGCCCTCGACGATCGCCGGCTCCACGCTCGCAAGCGCGGCCTCGACCTCGGCGGGGTCCACGCGCAGCGCGCCGATGCGCGCGCCGTCGAAGCGCTCGGTGAGCCGCCGCACGGCATCGTCGCCGCCGGAGGCAACCTCCTCCAGGATGGCGCGCACCTCGTCCTCGAGGCCCGGCCGCGTCTCCATGCGCGAGACGCCGAGCTCGGCGCGGCGGATCCTCATCCCCGGATCCTCTCGATCAGGCGGTCGATCCGCTCGGCCTTCAGCTTGTGGGCCACTGGGTTCGCGATCAGCCTGGCCGTGCAGACCTCGATCTCCTCGACCACGCGCAGCTGGTTCTCGGCGAGCGTCGTGCCGGTGGCCGTGAGGTCGACGATCCCGTCCACGAGGCCGGTCAGGGGCGCCAGCTCCACGGAGCCCTTGACCTCGACTATCTCCGCCTGGCGGCCCGTGTCGGCGAAGTGCTGGCCCGCGACGCGGGGGTACTTGGTGGCGATCCTGACGCGCCCGAGGCGCCGCAGGGCGTCGCCGATGGGATCGCCGCCCTCACGGGCCGCAACCACCATCGTGCAGCGCCCGTAGCCGAGATCGACAAGCTCGTACACCTTGCGCTGGGCCTGCTCGAGCAGCACGTCCTTGCCGGTGATGCCGATGTCGGCCGAGCCGTGCTCGACGTAGGTGGGCACGTCCGAGGGCCGCATGGTGACGATGCCGGCATCCGCGAAGAGCAGCTTGCGGTCGTTCGCCCGCACCTCGGCGGTGTCGACACCGAGGCGGTCGAGCAGGTCGAGCGTGCCGCCGAACAGCACACCCCGGGGTACCGCGATCGTGAGGCGCTCGGATGCCGTCACCCGAGCGCCTCCTCCGCCGCCTGGGCGAGGTGGACGCGCTGAACGTCGAGGGCCACTCCGCAGGCCGGCAGCTCACGCCCGAAGCGGCCGATCAGGTCGTCGTAGCGCCCGCCGCCGCCGAGCGCGAAGCCGACCGCGGGGTCGTAGACCTCGAAGACGGCGCCCGTGTAGTAGCCGAGCTCGCGCACGAGCCCGAGGTCGAAGATCACGCGATCGGCCACGCCGCGCTGCTCGAGCAGGTCGTGGAGCACGCGCAGCCCCTCCACCGCCGCGGCGACCGGGCCGTCGGCCCGGTCGAGCACCTCGCGGCCGCCGCGCAGCTCGGGCAGCCCGACGAGCAGCTCCCGTTCGGCCGCGCCCACTCCAAGCTCGGTCACGCTCATGTCGAGACCCACGAGATCACGCCGCGACAGGCACTCGAGCAGCCCGAGGTGCCGGTCGGCGGGCACGTCCAGCGCGGCCAGCAGCCGTCGGTAGAGCGACCCGTCCCCCACCCCCACGCGGTGCCTGCGCAGCCCGGCGGCGTCGAGGGCGGCGACGGTGAGCGCCACGACCTCGGCCTCTCCCTCGGCGCCCGGGATGCCGATCAGCTCGATGCCCGCCTGCAGGAACTCGCGCGGCTCCCCCACCCCCCGCTCGGTGGCGCGCCAGGCACGGCTGAAGTAGCAGAAGCGCAGCGGCGGCTCGGCCCCGCCGTAGCGGGTGGCGACCACGCGCGCGATCGGGATCGTCATGTCGGAGCGGAGGGCCAGCACGTCGCCCTGCTCGTCGAACGTGCGGTAGCGCGCCCCGGCGGCGCGCGCGTCGCCGAGGCGCAGCACCTCCTCGTACTCGAGCGCGGGCGTGTGGATCTCCCCGTAGCCGGCGCCCTCGAAGCGCTCGCGCATGCGGTCTCCGATCGCGCGCAGCTCGCGCATCTCCTCGGGGAGCACGTCCCGCGTGCCCGGAGGGATCGGGTGGGTCATTTCGGGTCCGCCGCTCTAAGCCGGGACGCGCTCTGATGCGACGCGCTCGATGCGCGCCCCCAGCAACCGGAGCCGCTCGTCGATCCGCTCGTAGCCGCGGTCGATCTGGCGGATGTTCCCGATCTCGGAAGTGCCCTCGGCGCACAGCGCGGCGATGAGCATCGCCATGCCGGCGCGGATGTCCGGGCTCTCCATGCGCTCGCCGTGAAGACGGCTCGGGCCGCTGACCACCGCACGGTGCGGGTCGCAGACGATCACCCGAGCCCCCATCGAGACCAGCTTGTCCACGAAGAACAGGCGGTTCTCGAACATCTTCTCGTGAATCAGGATGAGCCCTTCGGCCTGTGTGGCCATGGCGAGCGCGATGCTCGTGAGGTCGGCCGGGAACGCCGGCCAGGGACCGTCCTCGATCTTCGAGACGGCGTCGCCCTCGTCGGACTTGATGCGCAGGCGCTGCCCGCGCGGCACCACGACGTCGCCGCCGTCGTACTCGATCCGGCAGCCGAGCCGCTCGAAGGCGAGCTTGGTCATGCGCAGGTCGTCCGGCACGCAGTCGGTGATCCTCAGCTCACCGCCGGTGCAGGCGGCGAGCGCGATGAACGATCCGATCTCGATGTAGTCGGGCCCGATCGCGTAGTCGGCGCCGCCGAGCTCCTCCTGGCCGTGGACGATCATCAGGTTCGACCCGATGCCCTCGATGCGCGCGCCCATCTGCATGAGCAGTCGCGCGAGGTCCTGCACGTGCGGCTCGGCAGCCGCGTTGTGGATCACCGTCGAGCCGGGCGTGAGCGCGGCGGCCATGAGCGCGTTCTCGGTGGCCATCACCGACGGCTCGTCCATGAAGAAGTCGCAGGCATGCAGGCCGGCTGGGGCGTGCAGGCGGACGTATGAGCGGTCGAAGGTCACGTCGGCGCCGAGGGCGCGGAAGGCGTCGAGGTGCGGGTCGAGCCGGCGCCTGCCGATCACGTCGCCGCCGGGCGGGGGCATGTCGGCGCGGCCGAAGCGCGCCAGCAGCGGCCCGGCGAGGAGGAAGGAGGCACGGATGCGCTCGGACCACTCACGATCGACGACCGTGTGCGAGACGGCGTCGGCGCGGATCGCCAGCACGTTCTCGTCGCGCCACTCGATGTTCACGTCGAGCCTGCGCAGAAGCTCGATCATGGCCTCGACGTCACGGATGCGCGGGATGTTGCGCAGCACGACCTCCTCGCGCGTCAGGAGCGACGCGGCGAGCACGGGCAGCGCTGCATTCTTGTTTCCTGCGGGCACGACGGTCCCGTCAAGGGGAGCGCCACCCTCGATGATGAACTTCTCCATCCGGGGATCGGTTCGGGGGAAAAGGAGCTCGAAAGGCCGGGCAAGGGTATCGAAGGCCATCTGGAGCGAGGTTCGGGACGCCGGCTGGATACCCTGCCCACTCCAATGGCCCAGCCGACCCGCGATGAAGCCTGGCAGCTCGTGTGCGAGTGGACCGAGTCCGACTCGCTGCGCAAGCACATGCTCGGGGTTGAGACGGCGATGCGCGCCTACGCGCGCGAATGGGGTGAGGACGAGGAGCTCTGGGGCGCCACCGGACTCCTGCACGACCTCGACTACGAGCGCTACCCGGACCTCGGGACCGGGCACCCGCGCAAGGCGCTCGCGCTGTTCGAGGAGCGCGGCTACCCGCGCGAGCTGATCGACGCCGTCGCCGGGCACGCGAGCTTCCTGAACGTGCCGCGCGAGACACGCATGGCCAAGACCCTCTACGCCGTCGACGAGCTCTCGGGGTTCATCGCCGCGTGCGCCTACGTGCGCCCCGACGGCATCCACGGCATGACCCCGAAGTCCGTGAAGAAGAAGCTGAAGCAGCCGAGCTTCGCCGCCGGCGTCAACCGCGACGAGGTGCGCGAAGGCGCCGAGGAGCTCGGCGTGGACTTCGACGAGCACGTCTCCTTCGTGATCGCCGCCATGGACGAGCGGGCGGACGAGCTCGGCCTCGGCCCGCGCGGCTAGCGCCAGCGCCCGCCGGCCTTCGCCCAGCTCGCGAGGTGGTCCGCCGAGCAGAACGCGTCGGGGATGCGGTGCTCGCCGCGATGGCGGACGAGCACCACGTAGACGTCGTCGAGGCCGGCACCGCAGTGGGCGCACTGGTCGGCGTGGTCGACCACCCCCGCCGGCTCCTCGATCTCCCCAGCCTCCCAGTGCGCGCCCTGGATCGCCCACGGAACCACGTGCTCGAGGCGGCAGAAGGCGGCCCGCCGGGCCCCCGGCACCTCCTGGACGCGCCAGCCGTCCTCGCGCTCGATCGCGTTTCCGCACCAGGAGCACGTGTCGGTAGATTGCGCGGCCATGGGGGATGAGGATCGCTCCGGCGCGGGCCAGCCCGCGCCCTCGCGCACGACGGATCTGCGAATTATCGTCCTCGAGGGTGACGAGACCGGCCAGGAGCTGCTCGAGCAGGCCCTGCGCGTCCTCGATCCGAGGGTCACGAAGGTCGACGTCGAGTTCGAGCACTACGACCTGTCGCTCGAGAACCGCAGGCGGACCTCGAACGACGTCGTCCAGAGCGCCGCCGAGGCGATGCGCGGCGCGCGCTTCGGGATCAAGGCCGCCACCGTCACGCCGGAGGGCGCCGACGACGTGGGGAGCCCGAACCGTCTCCTGCGCGAGGCGATCGACGGCAAGGTGATCATCCGCACCGGCCGCCGGATCCCCGGCGTCACGCCCATCGCCGGCGTCCACTACCCGATCGCGGTCGTGCGCATGGCGGTCGGCGACGCTTACGGGGCCAAGCAGTGGCGCGAGGAGGAGGAAGGCGAGGAGGTCGCCTACCGGACCGAGCGCATCTCGCGCGGCGTCTGCCGCGCCGTCGCCGAGTACAGCTTCCGCACCGCCGCGCGCATCCACGGGCGCGTGTACGGCGGCCCCAAGTGGACCGTCAGCCCGGTCTACGAGGGGATGCTCAAGGAGGAGATGGACGCGGCGTCGGAGCGCCACCCGGAGGTGCCCTACAGCCCCGTTCTCATCGACGCGACCTACGCGGGCCTCATCTCGGGGGCGGCGGACGCCCCGCTCGTGATACCCGCGCTCAACCGCGACGGCGACTGCCTGTCCGACCTCGTCATGCCCATGTTCGGCTCGATCGCGGGCGCGGAGTCCGTGCTGCTCGCGTTCGACGAGGATTACGAGCCGAGCGCCGTGATGGCTGAGGCGCCGCACGGCACGGCGCCGGCGCTGCTCGGCAAGGACATCGCGAACCCGATGGCCATGATCCTCGCCGCCGCCGCGGTCCTCCACTATGCGTCGACGCTCGGCCACGAGGGCGCCGAGACGGCCTCGCGGGCGATCTACGAGTCGGTGCTCGAGGCCACCGCCACCGGGGTGCGCACGCCCGACCTGGGCGGCCACGCGACGACGACCGAGTTCACCGACGAGGTGATCGGCCGGGTGCGCACCAAGATCGACATCTGGGCCTCGCTCTAGCGGGGCTCGCGCCGATCGGGCTTGCGCCAGCGGGGCACCTCGGTGGTGCCGCGGGCGCTGCGTCCGAGCGGCAGGCCGGCCGCCGTCCGGACAGGGTCCAGCAGGTGCTTGCGCCGGCGGGCTACGTAGTAGCGGCGCTGGATGAACAGGGTGAGGACGCCGGCCACGACGATGCCGCCCAGGTTCAGGGCCAGTTGCGCCGCCGCCCCCATGGCCTCGCTCCACTCGCCGTAGGCCGCCGCCACGCCGATGTTCGAGGCGGCCGGGATCGTCGTGACCGAGATGAGGACGCCCACGAGCGCGCCCGACTTGGCGGACGTGAGCGACAGCATTCCGGCGGATCCGGCGACGAAGGCCACGAAGAAGCTCAGGAAGTCGGGGTTCGAGATGAACTCCGTGAACGGATGCTGCGCCTCGGAGAAGCTCTCGGGGAAGACGTCGATCCAGATCATGAAGAGCGTGGTGAGGAGCGCGGCCACGATCCCCACCGGGAAGCCCACGGCCAGCGCGATGAGCGACCGCTCGGCGAGCTCCCCCTGGAGGTTGACGAGCGCGACGCAGATGCCCGCGAGCGGGCCGAACTCGGGGCCGACGACCATGGCGCCGACGATCAGGATCGGCTGGTCGAGGATGATCCCGACCGCGGCGATCTGCATCGCCGCGATCATGAAGAGCACGAAGCTGAAGGAGAGCTCGGTGTTCTCTGAGGTGCGCGACTGGACCTCCTCCCACACCACGGCGTCGGACGGCAGGCCGCGGCGCCGCCTTTTCAGCTGCATCCGCCGCCGCGGAGATCGACGTGTCGATGTGCTCGACGGCGATCGATCCGCGTATGTGGATGTCGAGCTCCTTGAGGTCGCTGATGATCACGCTGGCGTCCTCGCGGGCGACGTCGCAGAGGATCACGTCGCCGTCGGGCTTCTGGGACGCAGCGTGCAGATGGACGACGTTGAAGACCGACGGCGCTCCGAGCAGCAACTCGAGGGCCTGGTGGGCAACGTCCGTCGGAGCGACGATCCGGAGGTGGATCATCCCGTGACCTGTTCGGGCTCCTCGGCCAGGTGGCGCTCGAGGCCCTGCACGCACGCGCGCCGGCATGGGGCGCTTCTCGTAGCTCGTGGCGTCGACGAACACCTGGCGCAGCTCGCCCTCGACGAGCAGCGCAGCGTCGGCGGCCCGCTCCAGCCTGAACGGCGTGACGACCGAGCTGTTTCCGAGCGTCCTCACCCACAAGCTGAGGTCGAGGTCGTCGTCGAAGCGGGCGGAATCGCGATAGCGAAGGGTCGCCTCGGCCACCATCACGTCGGTGCCCGACTCGACCATCCACCTGTAGCCGCCGAAGGCCTCGCGCCAGAACTCGGTCATCGCCACGTCGACGTACATGAGGTAGTTGGCGTAGAAGACGACGCCCTGGGGGTCGCACTCGTTGAATCGCACACGGAGGCGATGCCGGAACCGCTCGGGCATTGCGGGCCAGCCTAGCGCGGCGGCCTCCGGCGGCCCCGGCGCGGCCCTGCAACGAAAGTTGCAGGAAATAGGCGCTTCCGTCCGCCCGCGCTCGTACCTTCACGAACGCATGTTCCCACGGTTCAGAGAGCAGATCGGCACGGCGCTCGACCTGATTGTCGAGTTCTCAACCCTCGGCGAGTACCGCCTGGGCGTGTCCCCCACCCCCGGCGCCGCGGGCGCCCCCGCCGAAGCTCCTGACCAGGCACCGCGGCTGGGAGGCGCCGGCGAGATCGCCGCGCGCGCCGCGGTCCGCCGCACAGTCGCGGGCGGGGCGGCCGGCACGGTGCCGGTCGCGACCCCCGCGGCCAGGCGGCTCGCCCCGGCCGCCGCGGCCCGAGCGGACGCGCGCGGCGCCGGCTGCCAAGGGGCGCGTCGCCGCCCCCGGCGGGGCGCACCCGTGGCGACCGGGCAGCTCTGCCTGGCCGTCTAGGTGGCGCCGATCAACCCGCGGGCCGCGAGCTCCTCGCGGAGCCAGCGGATCGGCTCGGGGTTCTTGCCCTCGGTGGACCCATCGAGCTCTACGAAGCGCACGAACAGGTCCAGGTCGGGCAGGCGGTGAATCATCTGATCCAGCCCGCGCCGGTCGAGCCGGCGCAGCAAGCGCATCCCGCGCCAGAGGCGGTAGGGGCGGTCATGGAGCTCGATCGTCGCGAGCAGGCGCTCATCGCTCGTGTAGCGCTCGGCGAAGCGCCGCGCGCGCGTCGCGTGGTGGTTCTCGCCGACATGCAAGAGCCACGGGCTGACGGCGAACTTGAGCGAGTCGTGAACGAGTGAGATGAAGCGCAGGTCCTCGCGGCGCCGTCCCGTCTCGCCCCAGCGGTCGAGCATCTCCAGCAGGTCGGCCACGTGCCTGCCTACCGCGCCCTCCGGATGCCCTCTCCGGGGCGCGCCCCAGGCCCAGCCCTCGAGCATGACCGGATCGCCGGCGAGCGCGCGCTCGAGGTCGTTCTCGGGGACGAAGCCGGGAACGAGCTGGGCTGCCGCTACTCGACCGACTCGGCCACCCAGTCGCCCTGCTGGCGGCCGAGGATCACGCGGGCCTCGGCCCCGGCGTCGTCGACCGCCACGAAGTGGGCGCGATCCTCCTCCATGCCCGGCTGGTCGTCCACGAGCACGAGGTGGAGGTTCCTGTAGTCCCAGCCCGGGCGCTGCTGCTCGAGCGCGCCGCGCGCCACGCCCTCCATCACGTCACGATGCCAACCGCGATCGCTCGCGCGTGCCTGCTCGAGCGCCGCGTCGGCCGCCGCCACGTGATCTGCCCAGGTGCTTGCCTGGCGCCTGTTTCGCGCCCTGATGCCCAGGATTCCCAGGACAAGGGCGATGGCGACGAGCACACCAAGGACGATCAGGACGATCGCAAGCGTGGAGATGGCGAGCGGTGGCGTGTACATGCGGCGCGTCAGTCTAGGGAAAAGGCTCGGGCCGCCCGAGGGCGGCCCGAAGAAGATCCGGCGGCGACCTACTCTCCCAGGGCCGTGAGGCCCAAGTACCATCGGCGCTGAGGGGCTTAACTGCTCTGTTCGGAATGGGAAGAGGTGTTTCCCCCCCGCTATCACCACCGAAATGTTGCGAGACAGAGCAGACTCGCGCCCGCTCCGCCCTCGCCGAAGCTTGAAAACTGCACAGCCGGTCCCCGCCGGCGAACCGGCGAGTTAACTCCCCACCGGCGAACCGGTGGGCGGAAGATCAAAAGATCCGTCAAGCCCTCGAACCATTAGTACCGGTCTGCTTAGCGCATTGCTGCGGTTACACATCCGGCCTATCACCTGGTGGTCTTCCAGGGGTCTTACTCCCTCAAGGGGATGGGAGAGCTCATCTCGAGGTCGGCTTCCCGCTTAGATGCCTTCAGCGGTTATCCGATCCGCACGTAGCTAACCAGCAGTGCCCTTGGCAGGACAACTGGTACACCAGAGGTGCGTTCATCCCGGTCCTCTCGTACTAGGGACGACTCCCCTCAACTCTCCAACGCCCACGGCAGATAGGGACCGAACTGTCTCACGACGTTCTGAACCCAGCTCGCGTACCGCTTTAATGGGCGAACAGCCCAACCCTTGGGACCGACTTCAGCCCCAGGATGCGACGAGCCGACATCGAGGTGCCAAACCGGGCCGTCGATGTGGACTCTTGGGCCCGATAAGCCTGTTATCCCCGGAGTACCTTTTATCCGTTGAGCGACGGCGCTTCCACTTGCTACCGCCGGATCACTAAGGCCTGCTTTCGCACCTGCTCGACATGTCTGTCTCGCAGTCAAGCTCCCTTGTTGCCTTTACACTCTGCGCACGATTTCCAACCGTACTGAGGGAACCTTTGCGCGCCTCCGTTACATTTTGGGAGGCGACCGCCCCAGTCAAACTACCCACCTGACACTGTTCACCGCCCGGATTCACGGTGCGGTGTTAGAAGCCCAAACCACCAAGGGTGGTATCTCAAGGGTGGCTCCACGAGAGCCGCAGCTCTCGCTTCACAGCCTCCCACCTATCCTGAGCGAAGTGCCTCAGACTCCAATATCAAGCTGTAGTAAAGGTTCACGGGGTCTTTCCGTCTTGCCGCGGGTACTCGGCATCTTCACCGAGACTGCGATTTCACCGAGCCCCTCGTTGAGACAGCACCCAACTCGTTACGCCATTCGTGCAGGTCGGAACTTCACGTTGATCCTCCGTTTCCGGAGGCGCAGACTATCCCTTCACCTCACTGAGCGTCCGTAGGAGCGTGGACTCTGGATGCCGGCGCTTGCCGAGGTTCATCTCGTAAGCGATCCGCACGATCCGTTCCATCCCTTCCGGTCGCAGATGATCTCCTTGTCCGATCATCTGGCAAACCAAGGCGAACCCCTCAAACGCATGACGCTTCACGCCATGCAGGGGATACGCCTCGAAATGCGGCACGATGAGGTCCAGGAGGTCGTGCACCGAGCGGGCCTCGTACTTCCAGGTCCGATCAGAGCGCGACTGCCTGATCCAGCCGCATCCGAAGTAGGTCTGTAGATCCCCCAGCAGCTCGCGGTCCCTCTCGTTCAACGAGAGCGCGTAGGAAGGCCGGGCCTCGAGGCCCACCTTCAGCTTCGGACGAATCGCAAAGGACACGCAAAAGCATCCTTCGCCCTCCGTCAGACCGGTCACGAACCAGGGGTCCAACCGAATACCAACTCCATAGACGTCCCATTCCTTGAGTGAGGGCCGGCGTATTGCATGCCGCGCATAATTCTGGCACTGGGCCAGGACGGCAAGCCTCTCCTTTCGGATCAGTCGTTACGGGGTCAAGGGAGCTCTCGCTCCCCGACTTCCCTCGGGATTACCCGCTGCCGCGAGGGCAGGTAGGGCTTCCCCGATATGAGCCGGTTTGCACTGCTCTTCACAGAGCAGGAGGCAAGTTGTCACTTACCCGACAAGGAATTTCGCTACCTTAGGACGGTTATAGTTACCGCCGCCGTTTACCGGGGCTTAGTTTCAGAGCTTCGCACCGAAGTGCTAACCCCTCCACGTAACCTTCCGGCACCGGGCAGGCGTCACCCCCTATACGTCGTCTTACGACTTAGCAGAGAGCTGTGTTTTTGGTAAACAGTCGGTTGGGTCAATTCACTGCGGCCCCCTCGAGCTCCAGCCGCGAAGGCTTTCACCCTACCGGGGCGCCCCTTCTCCCGAAGTTACGGGGCCATTTTGCCGAGTTCCTTAACGAGGGTTATCTCGATCACCTTAGTATTCTCTACTTGTCCACCTGTGTCGGTTTTGGTACGGGCACGCACTGTCCTCCCTAGAGGATTTTCTCGGAGGCATGGCGTCAGGGACTCGCCGGCCTTCCGGCCAGCTGGCATCGCACCTCGCCGTAACGGGCTCCCGGATTTGCCTAGAAGCCCTGGCTACATGCTTACCCCCGCGCAACCGTCGGCGGGGTTCCCTTAGCCTTCCTCGTCCCCCCATCGGTGATAGCGGACAGACGTGGTACGGGAATATCAACCCGTTGGCCATCGACTACGCCTTTCGGCCTCGCCTTAGGTCCCGACTGACCCTGAGCCGAAGAACGTTGCTCAGGAAACCTTGGACAATCGGTGGAGGGGATTCTCACCCCTCTTTCGTTACTCACGCCGGCATTCTCACTTCTGAAGCCTCCACGGCTGGGTCCCCCCGCCGCTTCGCAAGCCTCAGAACGCTCTCCTACCGCG
The DNA here is from genome assembly GCA_963757815.1 of uncultured Thermoleophilaceae bacterium. Lineage (GTDB taxonomy): Bacteria > Actinomycetota > Thermoleophilia > Solirubrobacterales > Thermoleophilaceae > JACVRW01. The sequence continues at coordinate 269,155 of CAVWSN010000035.1, forward strand.
CACGAGATCCCGAAGGATCGCGCACACCCGCAGCTTCGGTGGTTAGCTTGAGCCCCGTTACATTTTCCGCGCCCGAACACTTGACCAGTGAGCTGTTACGCACTCTTTCAAGGGTGGCTGCCTCTAAGCCAACCTCCTGGTTGTCTCGGCACTCGGACATCGTTTCCCACTTAGCTAACACTTAGGGACCTTAGCTGGCGGTCTGGGTTGTTCCCCTCTTGCCTATGAAGTTTATCCCCCACAAGCTGACTCCCCGGGTACACACTAACGGTCTTCGGAGTTTGCCTGAAGTCGGTAACCTGGTAGGGCCCCTAGTCCAAGCAGTGCTCTACGGCCGTTAGGCATCGCCGGAGGCTATACCTAAATATATTTCGGAGAGAACCAGATATCTCCGGGCTTGATTAGCCTTTCACTCCGACCCACAGGTCATCCGCCCAGTTTTCAACCTAGGTCGGTTCGGCCCTCCACGGGGTCTTACCCCCGCTTCAGCCTGCCCATGGGTAGCTCGCCCGGTTTCGGGTCTACCGCCTCTGACTGAATCGCCCTATTCGGACTCGCTTTCGCTGCGGCTCCGCTCATCGCTTAACCTTGCCAGGGACGAGTAACTCGCCGGCTCGTTATGCAAAAAGCACGCCGTCACATCCAAAGGATGCTCCGACCGCTTGTAGGCACACGGTTTCAGGTACTATTTCACTCCCCTTCTGGGGTACTTTTCACCTTTCCCTCACGGTACTAGTCCGCTATCGGTCACCAGGGAGTACTTAGCCTTGGAGGGTGGTCCCCCCAGATTCAGACCGCGTTTCACGGGAGCGGTCCTACTCAGGAACGGGCCCGGGAGGCCAGTCGCTTTCGCCTACGGGGCTGTTACCCGCTGTGGCGCCTGTGTTCCACGGATCTTCGGCTAACGACTGACTTTGTGACTCCCGCCGGGAGATGCAGCTCCCGGGAAGCTCGTCCTACAACCCCGGCTACGCAACGCCTGCACGCTTGCACGTCGCCGGTTTGGGCTGGTCCCCTTTCGCTCGCCACTACTCGGGGAGTCTCGGTTGATTTCCTTTCCTCGAGGTACTGAGATGTTTCAGTTCCCTCGCTTGCCTTCGTGCGCCTATGTATTCAGCGCAGGAGGGCACCGCATTACCGGTGCCGGGTTTCCCCATTCGGGAATCCGCGGGTCAAAGCCTGTTCAGCGGCTCACCGCGGCTTATCGCAGCCGTCCACGCCCTTCTTCGACTCCTGGTGCCAAGGCATCCACCATGTGCCCTTACTATCTTGACGGTGATCGTTTGATAGCCGGCGCGGCCGTGCGCCAAGCCGCGGGCTCGGCCCGCGGCGCGGCGATGGTATTTACGCGCCGGTTTCCAAACGGTGATCTTCCGTTTGATGTTGACCAACTGTGCAGTTTTCAAGGTCCGGCGAGGGCGCAACCGGAGGGACTCCCCGGCTGGTCTCTCAAAACTCAGCAGTACGCGGGCCCGTTCGCGACGGGCCCGACCAGGTTTGGTCGACGTTCTAGAGGCGCCGAGCGGTCAGGAGACCAAAGGCTCGCACGCACCGCGTGCTCGCCGCTCCGACCGTCGGCCGGCTCTGATTAGAGCTCCCTAGAAAGGAGGTGATCCAGCCGCACCTTCCGGTACGGCTACCTTGTTACGACTTCACCCCAATCACGAGCCCCACCTTCGACGGCTCCCTCCCAAAGGGTTGGGTCACCGGCTTCGGGTGTTGCCCGCTTTCGTGGTGTGACGGGCGGTGTGTACAAGACCCGGGAACGTATTCACCCCGGCGTTGCTGATCCGGGATTACTAGCAACTCCACCTTCATGGAGGCGAGTTTCAGCCTCCAATCCGAACCGAGACCGGCTTTTTGGGATTCGCTCCACCTCGCGGTATCGCAGCCCTCTGTACCGGCCAATGTAGCACGTGTGTAGCCCTGGACATAAGGGGCATGATGACTTGACGTCATCCCCACCTTCCTCCGGTTTGTCACCGGCAGTCTCGCATGAGTCCCCAACTAAATGCTGGCAACATGCGACGGGGGTTGCGCTCGTTGCGGGACTTAACCCAACATCTCACGACACGAGCTGACGACAGCCATGCACCACCTGTGATCCTGCCCGTAAGGGAAACCGTGTTTCCACGGCGGTCAGGAACATGTCAAACCCAGGTAAGATTCTTCGCGTTTCGTCGAATTAAACCACATGCTCCGCTGCTTGTGCGGGTCCCCGTCAATTCCTTTGAGTTTTAGCCTTGCGGCCGTACTCCCCAGGCGGGGCACTTAATGCGTTAGCTCCGGCACGGCGGGAGTCGACACCCGCCACACCTAGTGCCCATCGTTTACGGCGTGGACTACCAGGGTATCTAATCCTGTTTGCTCCCCACGCTTTCGCGTCTCAGCGTCAGTAACGTCCCAGCGAGCTGCCTTCGCCATTGGTGTTCCTCCCGATATCTGCGCATTTCACCGCTACACCGGGAATTCCACTCGCCTCTTCCGAACTCTAGTCCGACAGTATCGGTCGGCATCCCAGGGTTGAGCCCTGGACTTTCACAACCGACTTACCGGACCGCCTACACGCGCTTTACGCCCAATGATTCCGGACAACGCTTGCCCCCTACGTATTACCGCGGCTGCTGGCACGTAGTTAGCCGGGGCTTCTTCTGGAGGTACCGTCACCAGGGTCGGCTATTCACCGCCCTGGCTTCGTCCCTCCTGAAAGGGGTTTACAACCCGAAGGCCTTCTTCCCCCACGCGGCGTTGCTGCGTCACGCTTTCGCGCATTGCGCAAGATTCCCCACTGCTGCCTCCCGTAGGAGTCTGGGCCGTGTCTCAGTCCCAGTGTGGCTGATCGTCCTCTCAGACCAGCTACCCATCGCGGCCTTGGTGAGCCGTTACCTCACCAACAAGCTAATGGGCCGCGGGCCCATCCCGATGCGGAGGCCGAAGCTCCCTTTCCAACCCTCGCTGATGCGAGGGCAGCACATCCGGTATTAGCCCGAGTTTCCTCGGGTTGTCCCAGTCATCGGGGCAGGTTACCCACGTGTTACTCACCCGTTCGCGGCTTTGCCCCAGGCCGAAGCCTGGTTCGTCGCTCCACTTGCATGTGTTAAGCACGCCGCCAGCGTTCGTCCTGAGCCAGGATCAAACTCTCCGTGAAAGTCTGGCGTGGTTTCAAATCCGGACGGTCCGAGGGAGACCCCGAGCCGGCCGGCTCCACTGTCAGATCAAGAGAGTTGTCAAGTCGTCGTAGCTCCCGCGTACACCTGCGGGTGGGCTGGACTTGACGGGTACTGATTCAGGCCCTTCTGCCGGATCGCCGAAGCGCCCCGGAAAGAAGGGTTCAAACCTGGACGCGACCTTTCGGTCGCACGTACTGCTGAGTTTTCAAAGACCGTGCGTCCTCGGGGTGGGGCCTCCACCCGCGTCTGAAGCGCGACGGAGCAGTGTAGCACCGGCAAGGAGGCCGCGCCAAACCGCTCGCCGACTGGAATTGAGGCCCGGCGGGTCCCCGTCAGGCCAGGCGCAGCCGCTTGAAGCGCCGCTTTCCCACCTGCAGCACGACGCCGTCAAGGTCCTCCGGAGGCAGGTCCATCCGTGAGGCGTCGAGGGCGTCGCCATCCAGCTTCACACCGCCCTGGGCGAGGAGCCGCCGCCCCTCCGAGCGCGACAGGCCGAAGGCGTCCGAGATCAGGGCCGGCAGGTGCACGGGGCCGTTTTCCGCGCTGAAGGCGAACTCCTCGATCTCGTCCGGCAGCTCGCGGCGCACGTGGAGGGTGTCGAAGTGCTCCTGCGCCGCCGCGGCGGCCTCCTCCCCGTGATAGCGGGCGCAGAGGGCGAAGGCCATCGCCCTTTTGGCGTCCCGCGCCGGGAGCGAACGGTCGAGGGGCTCGTCGAGCAGCAGGTCGTAGTAGACCGGCATGACGTCGTCGGGAATCCGCATCAGCTTCCCGTACATCTCCTCCGGGGGATCCTCCACACCCACGTAGTTCGCGAGTGACTTGGACATCTTCTGCACCCCGTCGATCCCCGGCAGGATCGGCATGGTGAGGATCGACTGCGGCTCGACGCCGTAGGACTTCTGAGTCTCGCGCGCGAGGAGCACGTTGAATTTCTGGTCGGTGCCGCCGAGCTCGACGTCCGAGCGGATCGCGACCGAGTCGTAGCCCTGGATCAGCGGGTAGAGCAGCTCGAGGATCGAGATCGGCTCGCCCGCCGTGTAGCGCTTCGAGAAGTCGTCGCGCTCGAGCAGCTGCGCCACCGTGGCCGTGCGGGCGAGCCGGAACAGGTCCTCCATCGGCATGTCGAGCCACTCGCCGTTGCGACGCACCTCGGTGCGCGCGCGGTCCAGCACCTTGAAGGCCTGCTCCTCGTAGGTCTGTGCGTTGCGGTCAATCTCGGCAGGGTCGACGAAGGGGCGCGTCGAGGAGCGTCCGCTCGGATCGCCCACGCGGGCGGTGTAGTCGCCCACGATCAGCACGACCTGATGGCCGAGGTCCTGGAACTCCCGCAGCTTGCGCAGGACCACCGTGTGGCCCAGGTGGATGTCCGGGGTGGTGGGATCCACGCCGAGCTTCACTCGCAGCGGCCGGCCCTTCGCCAGCTGGCGCTCGAGCTCCCCCTCGGGCAGGGCGTCGACGGCGTTGCGGGTGAGGAACCGGGCGGCCTCGCCCGCCGAATCCGTCATAGACCCAATGCTAGACTGACGCGCTCGGTTGGCGCCCGTGACGATGCCGTGCGGGCGGGCGCCCGTAACCAGCCGCCGCATGTGTCGCACGGACGCGGGGAACCCCTTCAGACGGGGCGCTCACTATGCCGGAGCCGCCGACGCCCATCACTCGTCCAGCCGCTGCGCGCGGGCCACGCTTCCTGCGCGGAGACGGGGACTCGAGCCCGCAGGATCCGCCACAAAGCCGCTGGAGCGCGGGGACCGCCCCCGCTCCGCCCACGCCCCCGCCGCGCTCCAAGCCCAAGCTCAAGAAGCTGCGCCTGGCCTTCATCCTGCTCGGCATCTCTCTGCTCGCGGTCGTCTCGACCGTGTTCGGGATGCTGATGGCTGTGGCGAGCGACCTGCCCTCGCTCGAGAACCGCTCCGAGTACAGGGCCGCCCGCAACTCGATCCTCTATTCCGACGGCCCCGGCTGCAAGCAGCCGGGCAACGACGCCTGCCAGATTGCCGCGCTCGCCGGAAACAAGAACCGGATCCTGCTCGAGGAGGGCGAGATCTCGCCCAACCTCAAGAACGCGGTCATCGCGATCGAGGACAAGCGCTTCTACGGGCACGAGGGCGTGGACTACGCCGGCATCGCCCGAGCGCTCGTGCAGGACGTGCTCAAGCGGCGCGCCGTGCAGGGCGGCTCGACGATCACTCAGCAGTTCGTCAAGAACGCACTCGCCGCCCAGGGCAACCGCTCCGTGTTCCAGAAGCTGCGTGAGTCGGCCCTGGCGTACCACCTCGAGCGCAAGTGGCCCAAGGAGAAGATCCTCACCCAGTACCTGAACACCGTCTACTTCGGAAACGGCGCCTACGGCATCGAGGCGGCCGTCCGAACCTACTTCGGCGACGGCGACGAGCCCGAGGAGCAGAAGGGCGCCGAGACCAGCTCGGGCGTCCAGTACACGCCCGCCCCGGAGCCGGATACCGACGACCCCAACCGGCGCCTCGCGCAGGACGTGACGCCCGCCGAGGCCGCGTTGCTCGCCGGGTTGATCGCCTCGCCCAGCCTGTACGACCCGCTCGAGAACCCCCAGACCGCCACCGAGCGCCGCAACCTTGTTCTCCAGCGCATGTACGACCAGCGCATGATCACGCGCGCCCAGTACCAGGATGCGATTCGCCAGTCGATCCCCGACGAGGACGAGGTCGATCCGCCCGACTCGGAGTCGAAGCAGCCGTACTTCACGAGTTGGATGACACAGCAGCTCGTCGACCGCTACGGCGCCGGGCTCGTGTTCGGCGGCGGCATGAAGATCAAGACGACGATCGACCCGCAGCTGCAGGCGGCGGCGGAGCAGGCCGTGGCCGGCCGGCTCGCCGGCGTGGGCCCCGACGCCTCGCTCGTGGCGATCGAGAACAAGACCGGCGAGGTCAAGGCCATGGTCGGCGGCTCGAGCTTCGACGCGCGCCCGTTCAACCTGGCGACGAACGGTCACCGCCAGCCGGGATCGGCCTTCAAGCCGTTCACCCTCGCTGCGGGCCCTCGAGGACGGCATCGACCCGAACAGCGTCTGGGCGTCCCAGCCCAAGCAGCTCCCCTTCCGCGGAGAGAAGGGTCCCGAGCTCTTCAAGGTCTCGAACTACGAGGACTCGTACCTCGGCGCGGCCTCGCTCTGGTCGGCCACCGCGACCTCGGACAACTCCGTGTTCGCCGAGCTCGGCATGGAGGTCAAGCCCAAGCGGGTAGCAAGGCTCGCGAACGAGATGGGCATCCGCACCGAGCTCTCGACCAACCCGGCCATGATCCTCGGCGGCCTCGAGGAGGGTGTCACACCGCTCGAGATGGCCTACGCGTACTCGACGATCGCCAACGAGGGTGTGCGCGTGTCCGGCACGCTTGCCCCCAATCAGACCGGGCCGGTGGCGTTCGAGAAGGTGGACAGCGACCGGCGCGGTATCGCGGCCGAGAACGAGGTGGTGCGCGACCGTGTGTTCCCGGCCCAGGTCGGCCAGGTGGCCAAGGACATGCTCTCGCTCGTCGTGACCGACGGGACCGGCACGGCGGCGCAGGTCGGCGACGAGTTCATCTGGGGCAAGACCGGCACCACCGAGAACTACGGCGACGCCTGGTTCGCCGGCGGGAACGAGGAGCTCTCGGTGGCGATCTGGGTCGGCTACGCCGACAGGCTGCAGCCGATGGAGTACGAGTACGCCGGCAGCCCGGTCGCGGGCGGGACCTACCCCGCCCAGATCTTCCACGACTTCATGACCTCCTGGATCGAGCTGCGCGAGCAGCGCGAGGCGGCGAGCGGCAAGGACGAGGACGAGGAGGAGTCCACCCTGCCGTCCCTGCCGGTGACGCCCGCCCCCGCTCCCTCGGTCGAGGCTCCCGCGCCGGCCGAGACGACCGAGGAGGCGCCCCCGCCCGAGGAGGACACGGGCGCTACGCCGGCCCCCGAGGCACCGCCGCAGCAGGCGCCTGAGCCCGCTCCCGCTCCGACCCCCGCCCCGGCCCCGGCGCCGGCTCCCACCCCTCCACCGACCGGAGGCACCGGCGGCGGAACCGGCACGGGCGGCGTGCCGCCAGGCTAGGCCGCGCTCCGGCCGCGCATCGCGGCGGGCCAGGGGCGTGAGACGTGGCGGCTGTCCGCGTCGCAGAAGCGCCAGGGAAGGTCGGCCGCCTTCGTGATCCCGATCCTCTCCCCCATCACGATGCGCGGCGCCGCCGCGCGCGGATCCCGCGCGTGCAGCTCGATCGGGCCGTCCACGAGCGAGCTGCCGTTGTGGGCAAGGCCCACGCCGAGCGCCTGCGTGAGCTTGCCGGGCCCGGAGCAGAGTTCCTCGACCCGCTCGAGGCCGCGGCGCGCGCGCATGAGACTCGAGCCCGTCGACCGGCTCGAGCGCCCGGATCAGGACCGCCGCCCCCACGCCCTCCTCCTCGCAGACCGCGTTGAGGAGCGAGTGCACGCCGTAGGAGAAGTAGACGTACGCGTGAGCCGGCGGGCCGAACAGCGTCCGGGTGCGGCTCGTGACCCCCGCGTAGGCGTGGCAGGCCGGCTCGTCCATGTGGTAGCTCTCGGTCTCGACGATGCGCCCCGCCGCGCCGGCGTGGCGGACGGTGCAGCCCACCAGGTCGCGCGCGACGTCGTGGACCGAGCGCGCGTAGAAGTCGCGCCCGAGCCTCAACCTTCCACCTCGGCCAGCACATGGCGCGCCTGCGCGAGCTGGTCGCGCACGCGCCCGAGCGCGGTGCCGCCGGTGGAGACCTTCGACTCGAGCCAGGCGCCCTGTTCGAGCAGCTCGTAGTAGCGCCCGTCGAGCTGCGGCGCAAGCTCGGCCAGCTCCTCCTCGCTCAGCTCGGAGAGCTTCTTGCCCCGCTCGACCGCGGCACGCACGATGCCGCCGACGATGCCGTGTGCCTCGCGGAACGGCACGCCCTGGCGCACCAGCTGGTCCGCGATGTCGGTGGCCGCGATGAACTCATCCGAGGCGGCGCCCGCCATCCGCTCGCGGTCGAAGCGGATCTCGCCGAGCATCTCGCTCGCCACACGGAGGCCGAGCTCGACCGTGTCGGTGGCGTCGAAGAGCGCCTCCTTGTCCTCCTGGAGATCCTTGTTGTAGGTGAGCGGCAGGCCGTGCAGCACGCCGTGAAGGCCGACGAGGCGCGCGGCCACCCGCGGCGACTTGGCGCGCAGCAGCTCGGCGGCGTCGGGGTTCTTCTTCTGCGGCATCAGGCTCGAGCCGGACGAGAACGCGTCCGAGACCTCGCAGAAGCCGAACTCCTGGCTCGACCAGAGGACGATCTCGCCGCCGAGCTGCGAGAGGTGCGTCGCGCAGGTGGCGGCGGCGGACACGTAGTCGAGCACGAAGTCACGGTTGGAGACGGCGTCGAGCGAGTTCTCGGCGATGCCGCCGAAGCCGAGCTCCTGGGCCACGAACATCCGGCTGGTGTCGAAGTTCACGCCGGCGAGCGCGCCCGCCCCGAGCGGGAGGTCGTCCGTGGCGGTCATGCAGAAGTTGAAGCGCTGGAGGTCGCGCCGGAACTTCCAGAAGTAGGCGAGCAGGTGGTGGGAGAGATACACGGGCTGGGCGCGCTGCAGGTGGGTGTAGCCGGGCAGCGGCCAGTCGAGGTGGGACTCGGCGAGCCGCACCAGCGTCGACATCAGGTCACGCAGCAGCTCCTTGGCCTCGAGGCTGTGCGCGCGCACGAACATGGCGACGTCGGTGGCGACCTGGTCGTTGCGCGAGCGCGCGGTGTGGAGCTTGCCGCCGGCCGCTCCGACGATCTCGGTGAGCCGCCGCTCGATCGCCATGTGGATGTCCTCGTCGTCCGGCAGGACGACGAAGCGGTCGGCCTCGATCTCCTCCCTCACCTCGTCCAGTCCGCGCTCGATGTCGGCGAGGTCGTCCTCGCCGATGATCCCGCTGCGGGCGAGCATCCGCGCGTGCGCGAGCGACTGCTCGAGGTCGTATGGGGCGAGCCGGTAGTCGAACGCGAGCGACGAGTTGAGCGCCCGGAAGAGGGGGTCCTGTGGATCCCGGAAGCGGCCCATGCGGGCGAGGAGTCTACGGACCGTAGGATTCCCGCCGGTGGGACCACGGGCGGCGGTGACGGCCTTGGCTGAGGTGAGGAGAGCTCGTACCGACGAGGCCGGCGCGGTCGCCCTGCTCCTCCATGCGAGCGGCGCGGACATGTACGACCGCTTCACCGGTGGGCGGGAGCGGGCGCTGCGCGTGCTCGAGCGCGCTTTCTCGGAACCCGGAAACCTGGCCAGCTCCGAGTGCGTGTGGGTGGCGGAGATCGACGGCGAACTCGCCGCCGCCATGGCCGGCTTCCCGGTGGACGAGGCGGCGCGCCGTTCGCGCGCGTTCCTGCGGCTCGCCCTGCGCGGCTCGCGCCCCTGGCGCTGGCCCGTGTCGCTGCGCCTCTACCAGGCGGGCGGCCGCGCCTCGCCGAGCCCGCCCACGTCCGCGTTCTACATCGACGCGCTTGCCACGGCCGAGCGCTTTCGCCGGCGCGGCGCGGCCCGGGCGCTGCTTGCCGAGGCCGAGCGTCAGGCGCGCGCGAAAGAGCTCCCGTGCGTGGCGCTCGACACCACGATCCCGAACCAGGCGGCCCGCGCGCTGTATGCCCGCGAGGGCTACGACGAGGTGGCCTACCGGCCTGGCACACGCGGCCTGCCGGGCTTCGTGGCGCTCGTCAAGAGGCTGGACCGGCCGCCGATCGGCGGCGGCCAGGCGATGACTTGAGCCCCGTCCAGGCGTCTTAACTGGAGAATGGCCATGCCGTGACACGCGCGCGCACCATGAGCACGACCGAGATCACCCAGAGCGGCGACGAGTCGGCGTTCTCCGAGCTCTTCGAGCGCCACCGCCGTGAGCTGCAGCTCCACTGCTACCGGATGCTCGGCTCTTTCGAGGACTCGGAGGACCTGGTCCAGGAGACCTTCCTGCGCGCCTGGCGGTCGCGCGAGAGCTTCGAAGGGCGCTCGACGTTCCGGGCCTGGCTGTACCGGATCGCCACCAACGCGTGCCTCGACGCGCTCCAGCGCAAGCCGCGGCGCCTGCTGCCCTCGCAGCTCGGGCCCCCGGCCAACCCCCCTCTGCCGGTGCTGCCCCCTGCCGACCTCCCGTGGCTACAGCCCTACCCGGATCACCTGCTCGAGGGGATCGCGCCGCCGGACGACGAGCCGGAAGCGGTGATCGTGGCCAGGGAGACGATCGAGATCGCCTTCCTGTCCGCGATCCAGCTGCTGCCGCCCAGGCAGCGGGCGGCACTGATCCTGCGTGACGTGCTCGGCTGGTCGGCAAAGGAGACCGCCTCCCTCCTCGAGACGAGCGTCGCAGCGGCGAACAGCGCCCTGCAACGCGCGCGGGCGACCCTGAACCAGCACCTGCCGGCGCGCCGGACGGAGTGGGCGCGGTCGGCTGATCCGAGCAAGGACGAGCGCGTGGTGCTCCGGCGCTTCATGGACGCCCTCGAGCGCGCCGACGGCGCGGCCTTGACGGCGTTGCTGCGCGAGGACGCTCGCGCGACGATGCCCCCGACCCCGAGTTGGCACGACGGGCGTGAGGCGATCGCGTGGGCCGTGGAACAGAGCGCGGCTCCCGGCTCGCCGCAGTACGTCGGCCGCTGGAAGCTCATGCCCTTCGGCGTCAACCTGCAGCCGGCGGTCGCGGCCTACCTCCAGCGGCCGGGCGACTCCGAGTATCGGGCCTTCGGCCTCGACGTGCTGCGGGTCGAGGACGGCAAGGTGGCCGAGATCACCGCCTTCATCCAGCCCGGCGCCGGCACCGGCGAGTTCCACGTCGACTTCGGCTGGGACATGTTCGCGGCGTTCGGGCTGCCGCCGACGCTCTGACGTTCCTCAGCCGAGGGCCGCGCGCAGGGCCTCCACCACCCGCTCCAGCTGCCCCTCGCTCAGCTCCGGATGGAACGGCAGCGCGAGCGAGCGCCGCGCCACTTCCTCACAGACCGGGAACTCGCCCTCGCGGTGGCCGAAGCGCTCGCGGTAGAAGCTCATCAGGTGGATCGCGGGCAGATAGGGCTTCGAGTCCACCCCGCGCTCGCGCAGCGCGCGGATCGTGGCGTCGCGCTCGACGCCGTCAGGGAGCTGGACCACGTACACGAACCAGCCGCGCCGATCGCCCCCCTCGTCGGGGCAGGGCAGAACGAGACCCTCGATCCCGGCGAGCGCCTCTCCGTAGGCGGCGGCCACGCGCGCGCGGCCGGCCAGAAGCTGCTCGAGCCGCTCGAGCTGGGCCAGCCCGAGCGCGCAGGACAGGTCGTCGAGGCGGTAGTTGAATCCGAGCCTGTCGTGGTCGAGCCAGCCCATGTCGGGCGCCCGGCCCTGGTTGCGCTCGGAGTCGATCCGCTCCTTGGTCGCCGGATCCGGGCAGACGACCATGCCGCCTTCGCCGGTCGTCATCTGCTTGTTGGCGTAGAAGCCGAAGACCGCGAGGTTGCCGCGCGCACCCACGGTGCGGCCGTCGGCGTGCACCGCCCCGAGCGCCTCACAGGCGTCCTCGACGAGCCACAACGCCCGGTCCTCCGCCAGCCGCTCGAAGCCCGCCATGTCGGCGGGGTAGCCGAAGATGTGGACCGGCAGGAGCCCGGTCGTGCGCTCGGTCACCGCGTCGGCGGCCGCCTCAGGCGTGATGTTGAGCGTGCGCGGGTCGATGTCGCAGAAGACCGGGCGCGCCTGCTCGTAGAGGAGGCAGTTGGCGGACGCCACGAACGAGAAGGGGGTCGTGACCACCTCGTCGCCTGGCTCGACTCCGGCCGCCCGGATGGCGAGGTGCAGGCCTGCCGTGCCGCTCGACACGGCAGATGTGTGCTCGACGCCGAGCCGGCGACCGAAAGCGCCCTCGAACTCCCCGAGCCGAGGGCCGAGCGAGAGCCGGCCCGAGCGGAGCGTCTCGAGGAGCAGTTCCTCCTCACGCTCGCCGACCACGGGCCGGGCGAGCGGGACCGGGTCTGTCGTCATTCGGCGAAGCAGCCGGCTCGGCCGGCTGCGCACGATCCCGTTATTTGGCGAAGCAGCCGGCTCGGCCGGCTGCGCACGATCCCGTTCACGTGACCGCGGCCCGGGCGCGTGACGCCTGTGCCCGGCCGGGCAGCATCCCGGCCTCGAGCGAGTCGACGAGCGCCTCCCAGCTCGCCTCGATGATGTTCTCCGAGACGCCGATCGCGCCCCAGGTGTCCTGGCCGTCGGTGGCGTCGAGGAGCACGCGCGTGACGGCGCCGGTCCCCTTGCGCTCGTCGAGGATGCGCACCTTGAAGTTCACGAGCTCGATGTCGCGCAGGTGCGGGTAGCGCTCGCCGATCGCGGCTCGCAGCGCCTTGTCGAGCGCGTTCACCGGGCCGTTGCCCTCCGCCGTGCGCACATAGCGCTCGCCGTCCACCCAGATCTTGATCGTGGCCTCGGTCTCGACGTGGCCGTCCTCGCGCTTCTCGACGATCGCGCGCCAGGACTCGAGCCGGAAGAGCGGCTCGTACTCGCCCGTCTCCTTGCGGATCAGCAGGTCGAACGAGCCGTCGGCGGCCTCGAACTGGTAGCCGTGGTGCTCCAGCTCCTTGACACGCTCGACCACCCGGCCCGCGGTCTCGCCGTCCACGTCGGCGCGCGCCTGGACCGTGCCCTTGCCCGAGAGCTCGGAGACGAGCACGCGCCGGTCGGCTCCGACGTCGCCGGGCTCGATGTGCTCGAAGGTGCGAGCGTCGCGGTTGATCCCGGCCACGTGCATGCCGCCCTTGTGCGCAAACGCGTTGGCGCCCACGTAGGGCTGGTTCGGGTTGGGGGTGACGTTGCAGAGCTCGTCCACGAGGTGGGCGGTCTCGGTCAGCCGCTGGAGGCGCTCGCGGCCGATCGCCTCGTAGCCAAGCTTGAGCTCGAGCGCGGGCAGGATCGAGATCAGGTTGGCGTTGCCGCAGCGCTCGCCGTAGCCGTTCATCGTCCCCTGGACGAGCCGGGCGCCGGCCTCGACCGCCACGAGCGTGTTGGCCACGCCGCAGCCCGCGTCGTCGTGGGTGTGGATGCCCACCTGCACCTGGTCGCCGAGCTCGGCGACCACGCGCGTCGTGGCCTCGGTGACCTCCGAGGGGAGCGACGAGCCGTTGGTGTCGCAGAGCGTGACGTTCTCGGCGCCCGCCTCGGCGGCCGCGCGCAGGCAGCGGAGCGCGTACGGGGCGTCGTCGCGGAAGGCGTCGAAGAAGTGCTCGGCGTCGTAGATCACGCGTTTGCCCTGCGCTACGAGCCAGCCGACCGAGTCGGCGATCATGCGCAGGTTCTCGTCGGGGTCGACCTGGGTGACCTTCTCGAGGTGGAGCGACCAGGTCTTTCCCACGAGCGTGCATACCGGAGCGAACGAATCGGCCAGCAGCCGCAGTGCCGGGTCGTCCTCCGCGGCCGAGTCACGCCGGCGCGTCATCCCGAAGGCCGCGACCTGCGCGGTCTCGAAGCTCTCGCGCGCGAGCAGCTCGAAGAGCGCCTCCTCCTTCGGGTTGGAGGCCGGGAAGCCCGCCTCGATCAGATGCACGCCGAGGCCGTCGAGCGCGTGCGCCACGCGCAGCTGCTCGTCGGCAGACAGCGACATCCCCTCACCCTGCATGCCGTCACGCAGGGTCGTGTCATAGACGGTGATCTTCACGCCTGCGACGGCACCGGCACGAGATCCAGCCAGTCCGCGTAGCGCGGGTTGCGGCCGCACAGGGCGTCCTCGAAGACACCCTGGATCTCACGCGTGATCGGGCCGGGGCGGCCCTCGCCGATCGGGATGTCGTCGATCTCGCGCATCGGCGTGAGCTCGGCCGCGGTCCCGGTGAGGAACACCTCGTCGGCCAGCGCCAGCTCGGCCCGGGCGATGTCACGCTCCACGACCTCGTAGCCGAGGTCGCGCGCGATCTGCATGCACGACCTGCGGTTGATGCCGTCGAGGATCGCGGCCGTCTGCGGCGGGGTGGAGACCACGCCATGCTTGATCACGAAGATGTTCTCGCCCGTGCCCTCGCAGACGTTCCCCTTGTCGTCGAGCAGGATGCCCTCCTCGTAGCCCGTCTTCAGCGACTCGATCTTCGCCAGCACCGAGTTGAGGTACTGGCCGCAGGCCTTCGCGTGCGGGATCAGGGAGTCGGATGAGATGCGCCGATAGGACGACACGCGCCCGCGCACCCCGTTGCGCTTGCCCTCCTCGCCCAGATAGGCGCCCCACTCCCAGACGGCGATCATCGCCTCGACCGGGTTGTCGAGCGGGTTGAGGCCCATCGGGCCGTAGCCGCGGTAGACGAGCGGGCGGATGTAGCAGCTCCTGAACCCGTTGCGGACGATGAGCTCGTGCGTGACCTCGCGGAGCTGCTCCTTCGAGTAGGGCAGGTCCATGTAATAGAGCTTGGCCGAGTTCTCGAGCCGGTCGAGGTGGTCCTGGTGGCGGAAGACCGCCGCGCCGTCCGCTGTCTCGTAGGCGCGGATCCCCTCGAAGACGCCGGTCCCGTAATGGATGCCGTGCGTGAGTACGTGTACCTTCGCGTCCTCCCAGGCGACGAACTCTCCGTTCAGCCAGATGAGGTCAGCGGTCTTCACGTACTGCTCCTAGAGGTTTGCGAGCACCGCCCGCGTGGCGGCCTCTGTGGTGGCGTCGCCGCCCAGGTCCGGGGTTCGGAGGCCATCGCCGAGCGCGCGATCGACAGCCGATTCTAGGGCAGCGGCCTCCTCTTCCATAGCGAGTCCGTGGCGCAGCATGAGCGCCACCGAGCCGAACATGGCCAGCGGGTTGGCCGTGCCGGTGCCCGCGATGTCCGGCGCCGAGCCGTGCACGGGCTCGAACAGCCCGGGCCCGGAGCCGTCGCCGAGCGAGGCGCTCGGCAGCATCCCGAGCGAGCCCGTGAGCATCGCGGCCTCGTCACTCAGGATGTCCCCGAACAGGTTCTCGGTCAGGAGAACGTCGAAGTCGGCCGGCCTCGAGACCAGCTGCATGGCCGCGTTGTCGACCAGCAGGTGCTCGAGCGGTGTGTCCTCTCCCGCCGCTACCCGCTCCACGGTCTTGCGCCACAGCCTGGAGGTCTCGAGGATGTTCGCCTTGTCGACGCTCGTGACCTTGCGCCGGGCGAGCCTGAAGGCCACCCGCGTGATGCGCTCGATCTCGCCCTCGCTGTACACGCAGGTGTCGTGCGCGGTGTCGCCTTCGAGGCCGCGCTCGCCGAAGTAGATCCCGCCGGTCAGCTCCCGCACCACGAGCAGGTCGGTGCCCTCGATGCGCTCGCGCTTGAGCGGGCTCGCATCGAGCAGCGCCGGGCTCGGCCGCACCGGGCGCAGGTTGGCGAACAGGCCCAACCCTTTCCGCAGGCCGAGCAGCCCCTGCTCGGGGCGCGGCGCGTCCGGGTCCGTCGTGTCCCACTTCGGGCCGCCGATGGCCGCCAGCAGCACGGCGTCGGAGCCCCGGCAGGCCTCGAGCACCTCGTCGGTCAGGGGCGTCCCGTGGGCGTCGATCGACGCGCCGCCGAGAAGCCGCTCGTCGTACTCGAACTCTCCCAGCCGGTCGAGCACCTGCACGGCCGCGGCCATGATCTCGGGGCCGATGCCATCGCCCGGAAGGAGGACGAGACGGGGCGTCACGCCGGCCGCCTTGCCGCGATGTTCAGCCGCACGTAGTCGAGCTCGGGATCCGCGCGCTCCACCACCGCCTCGACGAAGCCGGGGCGCAGCTCCTCGGGGAGCTTTTCGAGGTGGTATCCGAGACAGACCGTGCGCAGGTAGCCGACCGGATCGTCCGGCACGACCGGGTAGGGCTCGAGCCAGGTCTCGACCTCCTCGAAGCCGGCTCGCGCCAGCCGCTCCGCGGTCTCGTCGGCGCCGGCGAAGTTCCAGGGCCCGACCCAGCTCGCGAGATGCTCGGCGTAGGGCGGCTTGCCGGCCACCTCCCGCGCGGCGGCGTGGAAGCGCGCGACGTTGCCCGCGCCGCCGCACTGCGCCACGAGGCGACCCCCGGGCCTGAGCGCCGCGAACAACCGCTCGAAGAGGAGCTCGTGGTCGGCGATCCAGTGGAAGACGGCGTTCGAGAAGACGGCGTCGACGGGCTCGTCGAGCACGAGCTCGGTCAGGCTCGCCCGGAGCACCGTCGCCCGATCCCCGAGCCGCGCACGCGCGTGCTCGACCATCGACGGAGCCTCGTCCACGGCGATCACATGCCCGAGCGGCAGCCGCTCGAGCAGCATCTCCGTCACGCGTCCGGAGCCGCAGCCCGCGTCGAGCACGGTCTCGTCGCCGTCCAGCGGGAGGCGTTCGAGAACGCGCGCCGCCATGGCAACCTGGGGCGCCGAGACTCGGTCGTAGGTCGCGGCATCCCAGTCCCGGGTCATACGCGGGCGAGGTCTGTGGTCACGGGCCCGCTGCGCTGGCGCTCGGCCTCGTAGCGGTCGATCTCATGCTCCTGCCGGAGCGTCACGGCGATGTCGTCGAGCCCTTCGAGGAGGCGCCGCGCGATCTCCGGGTCGATCTCGAACTGCACCTGGCGGCCGGCGAAGGCGATCTCCTGCTCCTCGAGGTCGATGCGTGCGTGCCCTGCGGCCATCAGCTCCTTGACGTCACTCTCCGCGAGCGTGACGGGCAGCAGCCCGATCTTCGTGCAGTTGGAGTAGAAGATGTCGGCGAAGCTCGGCGCGACGATCGCCCTGAAGCCGTAGTCCTCGAGCGCCCAGGGGGCGTGCTCGCGGGACGATCCGCAGCCGAAGTTCCGGCCGGCAGCGAGGATCGGGTTGGCGGGCAGCTCCCAGCCGGGCTCCTGCGCCCAGTCGTAGAAGAGGAACTCGCCGAACCCGGTCCGCTCGACCCGCTTCAGGAACTGCTTGGGGATGATCTGGTCGGTGTCGACGTCGTTCCGGTCGAGCACCGAGACGGCGCCTTCGATGACGCGAACGGGTTCCATCAGCTCCACTCCCTGATGTCGACGAAGCGCCCCTCGATCGCGGCGGCTGCCGCCATCTTCGGGCTCACGAGGTGAGAGCGGGCGCCGCGGCCCTGGCGCCCCTCGAAATTGCGGTTGGAGGTCGACGCCACGCGCTCGCCCGGCGCCGCGATGTCCGGGTTCATGCCGAGGCACATCGAGCAGCCGGCGGAGCGCCAGTCGAAGCCGGCGGCGCGGAAGACGTCGTCGAGCCCCTCCGCCTCGGCCTGCGCCTTCACCTGGGCGGAGCCGGGCACGACCATCGCGTTCACCGACGAGGCGACCCGGCGGCCCTTGACAAGCTCGGCCGCCTCGCGCAGGTCGCCGATCCGCGAGTTGGTGCAGGAGCCGATGAACACCCGGTCGAGCCGGATCTCGCTCATCGGCGTGCCCGCGTCGAGGGCCATGTAGTCGAGCGCCCGGGCCTCGCCCTCGTCGCGCGGCTCGGGCACCGAGCCGGTCACGTCCACGACCATTCCGGGCGTCGTCCCCCAGGTCACCTGCGGCGACAGCTCGGACGCGTCGATCACCACCTCGGTGTCGAACGCGGCCCCGTCCTCGGTCCGAAGCTCGCGCCATTCGTCGAGCGGAAGCGGGACCGGCGCGGCCTCGCGGCCGTCCAGCCACTCGAAGGTCGTGTCGTCCGGGGCGATCATCCCCGCGCGCCCGCCGCCCTCGATCGTCATGTTGCACACCGTCATGCGGCCCTCCATCGAGAGCCCCTCGATCACCGCCCCGGCGTACTCGATCACGTGGCCCGCGCCGCCCGAGACGCCGATGCGCCCGATCGTGCCCAGGATCAGGTCCTTGGCCGTGACGCCGTGGCCGAGGTCTCCCTCGTAGCGGATCCGCATCGAGCGCGGCTTGCGCTGCGCGAGCGTCTGCGTCGCGAGCACGTGCTCGACCTCGCTCGTCCCGATCCCGAAGGCGAGCGCCCCGAACGCGCCGTGGGTGGACGTGTGGGAGTCACCGCAGACGATCGTCATGCCCGGCTGCGTCACCCCCAGCTCCGGGCCGATCACGTGGACGATGCCCTGGCGCGCGGAGCCGATCGAGTAGATCGGCACGCCGAACTCCTCGGCGTTGCGCTCGAGCGTCTCGACCTGCACGCGCGAGAGCCGGTCCCGGATCTGGGCGGCCACGGTCGAGCCGTCGGTGGGCACGTTGTGGTCCGCGGTCGCCAGCGTGCGGTCGGGGCGGCGGACGGGCCGGCCGGACAGGCGAAGCGATTCGAACGCCTGCGCCGAGGTGACCTCGTGGACCAGGTGGAGGTCGATGTAGAGGATGCCCTCGGCGACCTCGTGCGCCTCCCAGATCTTGTCGAAGAGAGATCGAGTGCTCGCAGGCACCGCCTGCTCGCCTGTCCATGTCGTGGCCACGTCAGCTCCTCCTGAGGCCGGCCGCGACGACGGCGTAGAAGCGCGCCTCGTCCTGACCGGGGTTGTGGAAATGGTGCGGGAGGTCCGCGTCGAAGGTCACGGCGTCGCCCGCATCGAGCTCGTGGACGGCGCCGCCGCAGACGAAGCGCAGCGGCCCGGCCTCGACGATCGCCGTCTCACGGCTGCCGGCCTCGTGCAGGGGCGGGTCGTGGGGGCCGGCGGTGCTGGCACCGGGGGCGAGGGTGTGCAGGGACACCTCGGCGCGCAGACCGGGCAGCGGCGGGGTCAGCACCTCATAGCTGTGCTTCGGGCCGCCGCCGTGGCGGCGCTCGGCGGCCCTCACCACGGCCACGCCGTCGCCCTCGTCGAGGCGCAGCAGCTGCGAGAGGCTCAGCTCGAGACCGTCCGCGATCCGCTCCGCCACCGAGAGCGTCGGGCTCGTCTCGCCGCGCTCGACCTGAGAGAGCATCGGGGCGGAGACGCCGGAGCGCTCGGCGAGGTCGCGCAATGAGAGATCCATCGCGTCGCGCAAGGCACGCACGCGAGTACCGAAGCGTTGACCATTGACGGACACGGGGTCTGTACGTTATCACGGACAGTTGTATGTCGGACGTCAGCGGGCCTGCTGGGTCGGCCGCACCACAACCTCGTTGACGCACACGTGCGGCGGCCGCGTCACAGCGTGCACGATCGCTTCGGCGATGTCCTCGGGACGCAGCACCTCGCCGATCCGCTCGCGTGCGCGTGACAGCGCCTGCTGGACGACGGGGTTGCGGTTGTGGCCCTGGAGCTCCGTTTCGACGAAGCCCGGGGCGACCGTCGTCACGCGGATGCCCGCGTGCAGCGCCTCTTGACGCAGGGCCTCGGAGAAGGCGTGCACACCGAACTTCGTCATGTTGTAGACGGCCCCGCCGGCCTCGGCCCGGCGGCCCGCCACCGATGACACGTTGACGATGTCCCCTCCCCCGGCCTGTCCGATCAGGGGGAGGGCCGCATGCGTGCAGTAGAGCAGTCCCAGGAGGTTGACGGCGACCATTCGCCGCCAGTCCTCCGTGTCAGCCCCCGCCACCGGGCCCAGCAGCATCACCCCCGCGTTGTTGACGAGGATGTGCAGGCCGCCCAGCTCGTCGTTCGCCGCCTGCACGAAGGCCCGCGCCTGCTCCTCGTCCGAGACGTCGACCTCGCGGACCAGAGTGGGGCCCCCCAATTCCTCGGCGATTGCGTCGAGCCGCTCGGTCCTTCGCGCTCCAAGTGCCACGGCAGCGCCCGCCTCGGCCAGCGCACGGACGGTGGCCTCGCCGATGCCCGATGAGGCGCCGGTCACAGCCGCCACGCGGCCTTCGAGGGGACCCGCCATCGCCCGCCGATCCTATATCCCCGGAGCAGGCGTAGAGTGCAGGACCCCAGTGACGCGCGCGCGCCGGAACCTCAACATCGCCGCGGTCGTGCTCCCGTTTCTGGCCTTCGTCGCGGCGATTCCACTGCTCTGGAAGGAGTGGATCGGTCCTCTCGACCTGATCCTGCTGGTGGTCATGTATTTCCTGTCGGTGGTCGGGATCACCGTGGGCTTCCACCGCCTCCTCACCCATCGTGCCTTCCAGACCCACAAGCCCGTCGAGTACCTGTTCGCGATCTTCGGCTCGATGGCCGTCGAAGGCCCGGTGATCGGCTGGGTCTCTGACCATCGCAAGCACCACGCGCACGCCGACGAGGAGGGCGATCCGCACAGCCCGCACATCGGACCGGACGGCGACGAGGCAGGCGCGCTCAGGGGACTGTGGCATGCCCATCTCGGCTGGCTCTTCGACCACATGACGGCCGCGGGGGCCGAGAAGTACGCGCCCGACCTGCTCGACGACCGTGGCATGCGCTTCATCAGCCGCTGGTTCGCCGTCTGGGCGGCGCTCGGCCTGGCGATCCCGTTCGGGCTCGCCTGGGCGCTGACGGGGAAGGTTCTGGCAGGCGTCGAGGCATTCTTCTGGGCCGGGCTGATCCGAGTGTTCCTCGTCCACCACGTCACTTTCTCGATCAACTCGATCTGCCATTTCTTCGGCAGGCGCCGGTTCCAGACCGAGGACGAGTCGACGAACGTCTTCTGGCTCGCGATCCCCTCGTTCGGCGAGTCGTGGCACCACAACCACCACGCGTTCCCGCGCTCCGCCACGCACGGCCTGCGCTGGTGGGAGGTGGACATCGGCGGGCTGGTCGTTCGCGCGATGAGGCGCGTCGGCCTCGCCTGGAACGTGGTCCTGATCACCCGCGAGCGTCAGCGCCAGCGGCTCGTCGAGGGCCGCGGGCGCGCTGCCAAGGCCCGGGCGACAGGCTAGAGCGCCGCGCGCAGCAGCTCGAGCAGCTCCTCCTCGCTCGGCGGATCAGGCGTGTTCAGGTAGGTCGGATGCCGCGGCACCGCCGCCGCCACGAGCGGCAGATGTTCGTCCTCCACGCCGAGCGTCGCGAGGCGCGTGTGGCCGGACCGTGCCGCCAGCTCGGCGGCCCGACCGGCGGCCGCGCCGGGCTCGCCCTCGGGCTCCCCGAGCGCCCGCGCCAGCGCACCCAGCTCCATCGGGGCCCGGTCTGCCATCAGCCGCGCGAAGTGCGGGAGCATCACCGCGTTCGTCTCGGCATGAGGGCTGCCCGCGGTGCGCACGATCGTCTGGCAGGTCGCATGATGGATCGCGATGCCCGTGCTCGCCGACGCGTAGCCGGCCAGGAGCGCCCCGAGCGCCACGTCGCCGCGCGCGGGGGGCTCGCCTGTGAGGCCCGCCCCGATCAGCTCGGCGCCGCGCAGCGCCGCAAGCTCGCTGACCGGATTGGCGAGCGGTGTGTAGAGCGCCTCCATCGCGTGCGCGAGCGCGTTCATGGCGCTTGCGGCCAGCGCCGGCGGCGGCTGCGAGGCCATCACGGCCGGGTCCGCGATCACGAGTGACGGCCGCACCAGGCGCGCGCCCGGCACGCCCTTGGGGGTGCGGTGGAACGGGGTGAGGTCCGCGCCGGAGAGGGTCGTCGGGAGCGCGGCGCACTCGCCGCCGCGGGCGCCCACGATCGCCTTGGCGGTGTCGATCACCCGGCCGCCGCCGAGCGCGACGAGCGGCCGGTCGCCCGCGGCGGGCAGGAGCGCTGCAGAGATCTCGTCGACGAGGCCGGGCGGTACGGGGACCACGGCGCCGGCAAGCTCCACGAGCCAGGGCGCAGTCGAGGCGGCCCGCTCGGTCGTAAGCAGCACGAAGTCGTCGAAGCCCTCCCGCTCGAACAGCTCGGGCGCCTCGGCGAGCACGCCCTCGCCGAAGCGGATCAGCCGCTCGCCGTCACGCCAAGTGAAGTCCTCGGGCACCCCGCGGATTCTGGCGTGCGCCGCCTCGGCTACGGCGTCGGGGCCTTCTTCGCCTCCTGCTCGAGCACGCGCTCGGCCGCCGAGACCGCATTGTCGAGCGCGTTCGAGATCGCCCGCAGATAGGCCTTGCCCGAGGCTTCGAGGATGTCCGTGGACACGCCGACCCCGGACGAGAGCCGGCCGCCGAGCTCGAGCAGGACGTTCACCTCGCCGAGCGCGTCGCGGCCGCCGGTGACCGCCGATACGTGGTACTCCCTCAGACGCGCCTCGTGGTTCGTGGCCGCGTTGAGCGCGCTGAAGAACGCGTCGATCGGGCCGTCGCCCGTGAACGAGCCGCTCTCGACCTCGCCGTCGGGCATCCGCACCCGCACGCGCGCGAGCGGAGAGCGCGTATTGGAGGCCTCGATGTCGAACCACTCGAGCTCGAACGCGGCCGGCGCCTGCTTCATCTCGTCGGAGACGATCGCCTCGAGGTCCAGCGCCGTGACCTTCTTCTTCTTGTCCGCCAGCTCCTTGAAGCGCTTGAAGGCGGTGTTGAGAGCGGCGCCGTCGACCTTGAAGCCGAGCTCCTCGAGGGCGTTGCGCAGCGCGTGCCGGCCCGAGTGCTTGCCGAGCACGATCGAGTTGGTCTCGAGCCCGATCGTCTTGGCGTCCATGATCTCGTAGGTGGTGCGCTCCTTGAGCACGCCGTCCTGGTGGATGCCCGACTCGTGCGCGAACGCGTTGCGGCCGACGATCGCCTTGTTGGGCTGCACCTGATAGCCGGTGATGCGCGACACCATCCGGCTGGTGCGAGCGATCTCGCGCGTTTCCACGCGGGTCCAGAGCCCGTGCGCGGCCTCGCGAACGCGCAGCAGCATCACGATCTCCTCGAGCGACGCGTTGCCGGCGCGCTCGCCGATCCCGTTTACCGCGCACTCGACCTGGCGGCAGCCGGCCCGCAGGCCGGCGAACGAGTTGGCCACCGCGAGCCCGAGGTCGTCGTGGCAGTGGACCGAGGTGGTCACGTCCGCGAGACCCGGCACGAGCCGGTACAGGGTGCGCCACATCTCAGCGTGCTCGTCGGGAGTCGAGTAGCCGACCGTGTCCGGGACGTTGATCGTCGTGGCGCCCTCGTCGAGGGCGATCTGGAGCACCTCGGCCGTGAACTCGAGGTCCGAGCGGGTGGCGTCCATGGGCGAGAACTCGACGTTCTCGCAGTACGCCCGCGCCTGCGCGACCGCGGCACGCGCCTGGCCCTTCACGTCCGCGCGTGACGACTGCAGCTGGTGCTCGATGTGGATGTCGCTCGTCGAGATGAAGGTGTGGATGCGCGGGCGCTCGGAGTCCTTGACCGCGTTCCACGCCGCGTCGACGTCCTGGGCGTTCGCGCGCGCCAGCCCGCAGATCACCGGGCCGTGCACCTCACGCGCGATCGCCTGAACCGCCTCGAAATCGCCTGGAGACGAGATCGGGAAGCCGGCCTCGATGATGTCGACGCCCAGCCGAGCGAGCTGGTGCGCGATCTCGAGCTTCTCCGCCTTGTTCAGCGAGATCCCGGGCGACTGCTCGCCGTCGCGCAGGGTGGTGTCGAAGATCCTTACTCGGTCCTTCTCGCTGCGGTCCATGCTGCTCCTCTTCCTTCCTGTCTGCCCTGCTGATTCCCCTGGAGTTCGCGCCTACCTGCGGGCGCCACGCGCTATTCCCCCCGAGGGGGGAGGAGGAGAAGGAGAAGTCGCGGCGCGGCCAGGAGCGGCATGTGCTGGCCAGGGTACACCACTACAGCGTGAGCACGACCTTGCCGATGTTCTTGCGCTCGTGCACGTAGCGGTGCGCCTCGGCGCCGTCGTCGAGCCGGAACTCCTTGGCCACGACCGGGCGGATGCGGCCCTCGTCGAGCAGGGCTCGCACGGGCTCGACGAACTCGTCGAGCGTCTGCTTCTGGTCCCAGAGCGCCAGCATGTTCAGCCCGATCACGGACTTCGACTCGCGCATCAGCTTGACCGGTCTGAACCGCGGAGCCTGGGCGAGTACCCGCACCGCCCGCATCGGGCTGCGCCGCTCCCCGGCCTGGATCTCGGATGAGCCGAAGCATACGAGCCGGCCCCCGGCCCGCAGGAGCGAGAAGCTCTGCCTGAAGCTGCGCCCGCCGATGCCGTCGAAGGCCAGGTCGATCGGATGCTCCTCCCCTGCGATCCGCCGCACCTCGTCGACCACGTCGTGCGTGCGGTAGTCGACCGGGTGGTCGACCCCGAAGCCGCTGATGGCATCGTGCTTCGCGGGCGACGCCGTGCCGTACACCTCCGCGCCGGCCAGCTTCGCGAGCTGGGTTGCGGCGATGCCGACCCCGCCGGCGGCGGCCTGGATCAGCACGCGCTCGCCCGCGCGCAGGCCGCCGAAGCGCATGAGCCCGGCGTACGCTGTGGCGTACGCAACCGGCAGCGCCGCCCCCTCCTGGTAGCTCCACCCGTCCGGGATGGGGATAAGGGCGTTGGGACGCGTGACCGCCAGCTGCGCGTAGCCGCCGAAGCGCGAGCCGCCCATCACCCGTTGCCCGACAGCGAGGCCCTCGACGCCGTCGCCCACCGCGTCCACGTCGCCCGCGATGTCGTAGCCGATGACGCACGGCGGCTTCGGGGCCTCTGGGTACAGGCCGACGCGCGCGAGCAGGTCGGCGAAGTTGACCCCGGCCGCGCGCACGCGGACGCGCACCTCGCCCGGGCCCGGCTCCGGGTCCGGCCGCTCCTGCACCCGCATCACGTCAGGGGGGCCGTGCTCGGTGACAACGAGCGCTCGCACGCCCTCATCATCTCAGCCGGAGATCGCTGCTTCCTCGGCCGGCCGCCTGGACTTCGTCGTGGCACGCACCGGCAGCCTAGGTCTTACCTAGCCGGCGATCACGGGAGCTGCGTCGAGTTCCCGCAGAGCGGCCTGAAGCGCGCTGCGGCCGCGGTGATGCAGACCGTGGACGGAGCTCTCGGTCTTGCCGATGCGGCGGGCGATCTCGCTCGGTGACAGTCCTGCGATGTGACGCAGCACGAGCACTTCGCGCTGGTCATGAGGCAGGCGACGGAAGGCCTCACGCAGCGATCGCGAGCGGTCGAAGCCCACCTGCTCGTGCCCCTCGTCGCTCGTACGCACCTCCTCGAAAGGGATCTGCCGGCGGGCGCGCAGATGGTCGAGGGCGGCGTTGCGGGACACGCGCAGGATCCAGGCCGCGAACGGGACCTCACGGGGCTCGTAGCGGTGGATCGCGGTGATCAGCTTGGCGAAGACATTGTGGGTGATGTCCTCGGCATCGTGCTCATCGCGGACGATGCTCCCGACGAAGCCGCGGACGTCATCGGCATAGCGCACGTAGAGGAATTGGAGCGCGCTCCGGTCGCCCTGCTTGAGCGCGATGACGGCGCGGCGCACGAGGTCGAATTCGCCGGCTCCGTCCCGGCCACGGGACGGACGCTCGTCGGCGTCCGCGACGGGTGTTGTTGCTTCGCGAGCAGAGGCCATTTCAGTGCTGTTCCTGTCTCGCGGCAGGCCGGCAATTGATCTCGCCACGAATCTCGACCCTACGTCCAGCCCCGGGAGTCGCGCGCCCGGGTAGCCAGCCGAGTGTTGCCTTCTCATTGCTGTCTCCCTCCTGGATCGATGTTGCGTAAACGCGGCGGCCGTGGCCCCCGCGAGGTGTCGTCGATCCGTCGGGGCTAGCCCGGCCGCTCGCGGGGCTCTGCGACGCTCGTCGGTCGGAGGACCGGCCGGGAGAGCCTCAGCGGCCTAACGAGGTGGGCAGGCGCGAGGTCTGCCTCGCCTGACAGCACCGCGTTGCTGGGAGAAGCTGTGCCGTTGCCTGCGGCCGCCGCAGCCGACGCGGCGCCGGGGACACCGCGCCGATGCGGCGCTTCCGGGGCCGGGCGGCTCTGGGAGCCGCGTGCCCGGGTGACGCTGCGGTCCGGCCGCGCTGCGCGCTTACGCACCCTGGGTGGAGGGGCGGCTGGGTACGCCGCGCCGGGCGCGCTTTCGTGAACAAGCCGGCGCGGCGCGGCCGGAGCGTGTGAAGCAGGAAGGCTCGGAGCCTGCGCAGTCCTCGTCCGGGCTCGGGGCGGCCGGGCCGGCGCCGGCTCGTCGTCGGGCGCATCGACCTGGGCGGGGCGGCCGGCGGGCTCGAGACTCGGCGGCCCGGTGGGCTCGAGCTCGGACCCGGACGGGGCGGTCGGTTGCGCGACCGCGGGTGAGTCGGCGGTCGTAACGTCCGCAGCGCCGGCCGGATGCTCCTTCGTCACCTCCGGGGCGGGCCGAGCCTGCGGGGGCTCGGCGTCGGGTGTGGGCCGGGGCTGCCGCGGCTCGGCGTCGGGTGTGGGCCGGGGCTGCCGGGGCTCGGCGTCGCGTGTGGGCCGGGGGTGCCGCGACTCGGCGTCGCGTGTCGGCCGGGGCTGCCGCGACTCGGCGTCGCGTGTCGGCCGGGGCTGCCGCGACTCGGCGTCGCGTGTCGGCCGGGGCTGCCGCGACTCGGCGTCGCGTGTGGGCCGGGGCTGCCGCGACTCGGGATCGGGCGCAGGCGTCGCTCCTGCCGAAGCTGGGGGCACCCCGGGGGACGTGGGCTCGCGCGGGCTCCTGCCCGGGGGCGGGGTGGGGTTCCGCCTCGGAGGGCGCCTCGCCATCTGCAGCGACCTCGTCGGTGTCCGTGGTTGCCGCCGGCGTGGCGAGGCTTGGGGCCGCGCCCTCGGCTACCCCGGTGGCGACATCCGCGACCACCGTCGTCGCCGGCTCGGCGTCTGCCTGGGCGGGGCGCGCCTGCCACCCCGCGAAGAGCACGACGGCGGCGGCGAGCAGGCTCACCGGCACCCGGCCGGGCAGGTCGTAAGGGGAGCGCTGCGATCGTTTGCGGGGCCGCGGTGCGATGCCCCATCCTTGCCCCGTATTCGCCAAACCCGCAACGAAAACCCTGCAAATCCGCACATACGTCCCCGACCGGTTGCGGATTGACGCAACGGAACGCGCACCTTCGCGTCGCTCGTGCGCTCGGCTCGGGCGTCCACGGCGGCGCTGCGGTCCCTGGTGAGGACATGAAGCTGGCCTTTCTCGGCTCAGCCGGGATCCCGCCGTGCTCGGGGCGGCCATCATCCGGGCCGGACGTCGTCACCCCCATCGTCGCCCCCACCGCATCGTGGCTGATGTCGGTCGCCTGGCCGGGGGACTGGTACGTGGATCGTGCGTAGCACCCGTACACGCAGCTGCACCTGCCAGACGACCCGCACCGTGAGGCTCTCGTTGACGGCCGTGGCGTCGCCGGGAGCGGGCTCGGCAGGCGGGGCCGGCTAAAGCGGCGGGACTTGGTCGGGCGGTGGCTGCGGCGGAGCAGGCTGGGCTTTGGGGGCGGGGTCGCGGCACCCGCGGGGGCCGGCTGGGCTGGTCCGACAGGGCGTCCGTCGCGAGCGCTGCGGGCGCCACACTCTCCCACCACGGCGACCGCCTCGGGCTCCGCAGCGGCTGCCACCGGCGCCGCCGCCGGCCGGTCGTTGCGACCGGCCGGCTCGCGGCGTTCACCTCTAGCGGTGGCTCTTCTTGCTCCCCTTCCCCTTCTTGTACTTGTCGTGCTTCGACCTCTTGGACTTGGACGACTTGTGGCCCTTCTTGTCCTTGTCGTCGCCGCGGTCCTTGCCGTAGTGGTCCTTCGCCGCAGTCCTTCCCGTGGTCCTTGTCGTCGCCGCGGTCCTTGCCGTGGTCCTTCCCGCGGTCCTTGTCGTCGCCGCGGTCCTTGTCGTAGTGGTCCTTGCCGTAGTCCTTCCCGTGGTCCTTGTCCTTGCCCTTGTCGACAGTGACCGGGGAGTTCACGTTCTCCGCGGTCTGGTTCGCCACAGCCTCCGAGCCCGCGTTCTGCTCGGTGCTCGCGTCCTGCCACAGGCCCTGGAACTGGCCCGCGCCGCCGGAGCCGTACTTGCCGTCAGACTCGGCCTCCTGCGACTGGGCGGCCTCCTGGGTCGTGGCCGCGTCATTCGACGCCTCGGACGACGCCGAGTTGTAGAGGCGCTGGTTGGCCTCGCTGTCGCCACTGTCGTTGAACCAGCCGATCACGACCGGCACGTTCGCGTTGATGGCGTCCTGGTTGGCCTCGGCCCACGAGAAGGCGCCTTGCTCCGTCGAGGCACGCTGACCCAGCTTCTGGGCCTGACCCGAGCCGCCGCAGCCGTACTTGCAGTCGGACTCGCTGGACTGCTGCTGGCCGGCCGACTGCTCGGTCTTGGCCTTGTTCGTGGCCTCCGAGTCCGCGTCGTTGGACAGCTTCTGGTCAGCCGAGCTCGAGCCCGACTCGTTGCCCCAGCCGATCACGACGGGCACGTTGGCGTTGATGGCCTTCTGGTTGGCCTCCGCGCCCGACTTGGCCTTCTGCTTGGTCTCGGCGTCCTGGTCGAGCTCCTGGTACTGGCCCGAGCCGCCGCAGCCTGCGTCACAGCTGGAGTCACTCGACTGCTGCTGGGCCGCCTCCTGCTTCGTGGTGGCGTCGTTCGACGCCTCCGAGTCCGCCTCGTTGGACAGGTCCTGGCTCGCCGAGCTGTCGCCGCTCTCGTTGCCGTAACCGATGGTCACCGGCACGTTGGCGTTGATGGCCTGCTGGTTGGCCTCCGCGCCCGACTCGGCTTTCTGCACGGTGTCGGCGTCCTGCTCGAGCTTCTGTACCTGGCCCGAGCCGCCGCAGCCTGCGTGACAGCTGGAGTCACTCGACTGCTGCTGGGCCGCGTCCTGCGTGGTGGTGGCGTAGTTCGACGCCTCCGAGCTCGCGGAGTTGTCGAGCTCCTGGCTCGCCGAGCTGTCGCCGCTCTCGTTGCCGGAACCGACCGTCACCGGCACGTTGGCGTTGATCGCCTCCTGGTTGGCTTCGGCGCCCGAGCTTGCGTTCTGCTCGGTGCTCGCGTCCTGGCTCAGATCCTGGTACTGGCCCGAGCCGCCGCAGCCGTAGCTACAGCTCGAGTCCGACGACTGGTCCTGCGATGCACCCTGGGTAGTGCTGCTGTTGTTCGTCGCCGTCGAGCTGGCACTGTTGCCTGCGCTCTGATCGCTCTGAGCGGCCGCCCCTGCCGGGACGAGACCGAGAGCGAGCACAGCGGCACCCGCGGCGAGAATGCTTTTTGGCCTTCTCAATGTTCTCTCCTTTTGGATTGACGTTGCGTATATGCGCGGGCCGTACGCCGCCCGCGTGGCGAGGTGGTCAATCCGCGGGAGCTAGCCGGGCCGTTCGGGGGGCTCCGCGACGCTCACGAGCCGCCAGCTCGGCCGTGAGAACCGGAGCCGCGTTACTGGACCCTGGACCGCGAGAACTGCCACGCCTGGCAGTGCCGCGACGTTCGGAGAAGTTGTGCCGCCGGCGGATGCCCCGGCCGATGCGGCGCCGTGGGTGCCGCGCCGGTGCGGTATCGCGGGCGCTGGGTGGCGCCCGGTGCCGGGCGCGCGCGACGCGCGCCGATTCGGCTTCGGCGCGCTCTCGCGGACTTTCGGTGCGGTTGTGCTTGCGTACGCCGGGCCGGGCGTGCCTCTGGGCGCTGACGGGCGCGTGGCAGGCGGAGCGGGCGGAACGAAGATGGGCGCGTCGTAGGCCGGGCCCTCCGGGGCTCCGAGCTCCCGAACCGGTGGTGACTCCGCTTCCGGCTCGTCGATCTGCGCGGGCGGCGCGCCGGTGGCGAGAACGGGCGCCGCGGGCTCGGGCGGATGGGCTGGTGCCGGCGCATCGGCTTCGGGCGGCGTCGCGACCAAGGCCGCCGTCTCGTCCACGGCTGCCTGCTCGTCCGGAGCCGCCGACTCGTCCGGCACGTCGGGAACGGGTGGCGCCGGGGGCTGCGCGGGCGGCCGGCCGGTCGGCTGCGCGGTGGGCTCGCCGGACGGCCGCACGGTGGGCTCGCCGGACGGCTCCGCGGTGGGCTCGCCGGACGGCTGCGCGGACGGCGGGCCTGGCGGCGGCGTGGGCTCCGTCGGCTCCTCTCGAGGGTCCGCGGAGGACCCGGCGTCGGGGAGCGCCGCGCCGGCCTGCCCTTGCACGGGCGCGACGCCCCCCTCGCCGTCCACCCCCACCTCCGGCTCGCTCGCCGGGACCGCGGTCCCCGCGAGCTCGGGCGCCGTGTGGCCGACGTCGACGCCGTCAGCCACGCGCTCGGCTGTCCCGGCGGCGTACTCGACAACGGCCACCGGCAGGTCTTCGGCGCCGGCCTGTGCGGGCGACGCCAACCAGCACGCGATGGTCAGGCACGCGGCGAGACGGCGCGCCGGCACCCGGCGAGCGAGGGAGAGGGCCGGAGGCTGCGGTGGTGTGCGGAGCCGTGATGCGATACACCGATCCTTGCTCCGGCCGGGGCCCCGTGACAACAAAAACCCTGGAAATCGGCACATACGCCCCCAACCCGTTGCGGATTGACGCAAGCCGACGCACGGTTCGCGCGCCCGCAGCTCCCTCGAGCCCGGCGCCCACCGCCGCGGTTCGGCCGCTTGCAAACGGCGGCGGCTCGGGCGCTCCACGGCGGCCGCTCGGCGCCGCCGGCGGCCGGTCGGGGCGCCCTCCGCCGTTCGGCATGTCGGCGATCGCCGGGAGGGGTCATGAACCCTCGAGTGCAGGTCGAGGTCTGCTGCTTCAGCGACGGTCGCTCCGGCGACGCCCGCGGGCACCGATGCGTGACGTGTACCGCCGCGGCTGCAACGCCGACGGCGGTCGAAAGAGCGCTGTCCGCAAACCGAATCTGTGCGTACGGCCGGGTCCGTTCTATCGTGAGGCCATGCACCCGGCCACTTCCCGGGACCAGGAAGTCCTCGACTCGATTCTCGACGCCATCGGGGACACCCCGCTGGTCAGGCTCGCTCGGCTCGGCAAGGACCTGCGGCCCCAGCTCGTGGCGAAGATCGAGGCGCTCAACCCGGGCGGCTCGATCAAGGACCGCGCGGCGATCGCGCTGATCGAGGCCGCCGAGCGCGACGGCCGGCTGCGGCCGGGCGGGACGATCGTCGAGCCCACCAGCGGCAACACCGGCACGGGGCTGGCCATCGCCGCCAGCCTCAAGGGCTACCGCGTGATCGCCGTGATGCCCGACAAGATGTCGAAGGAGAAGATCGACCTGCTGCGTGCCTACGGCGCCGAGGTCGTGGTGGCGCCCACCGAGGTGCCACCGGAGTCGCCCGAGTCCTACTACCGCGTGGCCGACCGGCTGACCGAGGAGATCCCGGGCGCGTTCCAGCCGAACCAGTACAAGAACCAGGCGAACCCGGAGGCGCACTACCGCACGACCGGTCCCGAGCTCTGGCGCCAGTCCGGCGGTCGGATCACCCATTTCGTCGCCGGTGTCGGGACGGGCGGGACGATCACGGGCGTCGGCCGCTACCTGCGCGAACAGAATCCGGACATCGAGATCATCGGGGCGGACCCCGTCGGCTCGATCTACTCGGGCGGCGAGGGGGGCGTCAAGCCCTACCTCGTCGAGGGCGTCGGGGAGGACTTCTGGCCCGACACCTACGACCCGAGCATCGTCGACCGCTACATCACGGTCTCCGACCGCGACTCCTTCCTCTGGACGCGGCGGCTCGCCGAGACCGAGGGCATCCTCGCGGGAGGCTCGTGCGGCCTGGCGGTCTACGCGGCCTATCAGGTGGCGCGCGAGCTCGAGGACCCCGCCGCGATGGTGGCGGTGATCCTTCCGGACGGCGGCCGCTCATATCTCTCGAAGGTCTTCAACGACGCGTGGATGCGCCAGTACGGCTTCCTGGCGCGAGACGAGGAGCTGACGGTCGGGGACGTTCTGCGTCGCAAGCATGCCGAGGACGAGATCCCGCCGCTCTTGACCGTGGGCGCGCACGCCAAGGTGCGCGACGCCGTCTCGCTGCTGCATGAGCATCGGGTGTCGCAGCTGCCCGTGGTCTCGACGCACGATCCGCAGACCGTGGTCGGCTCGGTCTCCGAGCGCGGGCTCCTGCGCCACGCGATGGACGACCCGGCGCTGCTGGGCGCCGAGATCATCGAGGTCATGGAGCCGCCCTTCCCGGCGGTCTCCGCCGGCGACGGCGTGCGCGAGGCCGTCGAGCTGCTGACCGACCGCCGCGAGGCCCTGCTCGTGAACATGGACGGCCGGGCGGCCGGGATCCTCACCCGGGCCGACCTGCTCGAGTCCCTGGCCCGGTGAGCCGACTCCCGGAAGACGATCGCTCCGGCGCGGGCCAGCCCGCGCCCTCGCGCAAGGCGGGAGCCCGCTTCGCCACTCGCGCGGTCCACGCCGGGCTCGAGCCGGACCCGAGTTACGGCTCGGTCATCCCGCCGATCCACCAGACCTCGACCTACGTGCAGCCGGCGCCCGGCGAGTTCGTCGAGGACTACGACTACGCGCGCTCGGCGAACCCGACGCGCGCCGCGCTCGAGCGTGCGCTCGGCGAGCTCGAGGGCGGTCTCGGCTCCTGCTTCTCGAGCGGGATGGCCGCGACCCATGCGCTCATCAGCGCGCACTGTGAGGCCGGCGACCACGTGGTCCTCCCGCGCGACCTCTACGGAGGGACCTACCGGCTCGTCGACAAGGTGCTGACCCGCTTCGGCCTCCGCTACGAGATGGTCGACCAAACCGACCTCGACGCCCTCGAGCGCGCCGTGCGCCTCGACACCACGTTGATCTGGGTCGAGACGCCCACCAACCCGCTCCTGAACGTGGTCGACATCGACGCCGTGCTGGCGCGCAAGGGCAACGCGATCGTCGCCGTCGACAACACCTTCGCCACCCCGGTGGTCCAGCGCCCGCTCGAGCTCGGGGCAGACGCCGTGGTGCACTCCGCGACGAAGTACCTGGGCGGTCACTCGGACGTGGTCGGCGGCGCGGTCGTGGTGGCTGACGAGGAGCTGCACGAGCGCGTGCGCTTCGTGCAGAACTCGATCGGTGCCGTGCCCGGCCCGTTCGACTGCTTTCTGGTCCACCGAGGCCTCCGCACGCTGTACCTGCGCGTCGCGGCCCACACCGAGAACGGGCGCGCCGTCAGCGAGTTCCTCCTCACCGCCCCCGGGGTCGAGGAGGTGCGCTGGCCCGGCTTCGGCGGCATGGTCTCGTTCCGCCACCCCGAGGCCACGCGGATCGCCGCGGCGACCGAGATCTTCACGCTCGCCGAGTCGCTCGGCAGCGTCGAGTCGCTGATCGAGGTGCCGCAGGCGATGACCCACCAGTCGGTCGAGGACTCGGAGGCGGCGGTACCGGCCGACCTCGTCCGGCTGTCGTGCGGCGTGGAGGCGGCGGAGGACCTGGTGGAGGACCTCCGGCGCGCGCTCCCTTGATCACCCGAGCGAGCGGCTCTCGCTCGGGGTCGACCTGTCACTCAGAGCGATCCGTCGCAGCTCGCCGGGGACGCCGCCCCGGACGGTGATCTCGACGAGGCCATTGAAGAACTCGGCCGTGATCCGGTCGTCATCGCATTCCGGGGGGAGAGAGATGGCGCGCCTGAAATCCCCGTGGAACCGCTCGCGGATGTAGAAGCTGTCATCACCGCCGGTGCCGAGCTCGGTACGACGCTGGCCGGAAACGGTCAGGACGCCTTGAGAGAACGTGATGTCGACGTCCTCCGGCCTCAGCCCCGCGACCTCGATCCGGATCACGAGGTCGCCGTTCCTCACGAAGATGTCGGTGGCCGGGACCCAGGCGTTCGCGCGTGTGCGGTCCCGATCCTCGTTGGCGGACTCGTAACCGTGCGTGCCGATCTGCCGCATGCGTTTCAGCTCGCTGAAGAAGTCCGTGACCCCCTCGAACGGATTTCTTTCGCGTTCGGACATTCTCGTCTCCTAGCTAGCCGTCATCAGAATCGAGCGGCCTCTGCAGGCCCGCATCGCGCAGGAAGCGCCGGGCCACCTCACCGTCGTCTTGGCCCTGGGTCACGGCGGCGTTCATCTCTACGATCACATCTCTGGTCAGGCGGCTGTTGACCGCGTCGACGACCCGCAGGAACTCGTCGCGGCCTATGCGCTCGAGCTCCTCGGCGTCGACCACCATCACGGCGTTCTGCGAGCCGAACAGGAGCTCGGTGTCCTCCAACAGTGTGTAGTCGCCGGTTTCGAGCTGCGGATCGGTGGTGAAAACATTGGCTGCGTCCACGTCGCCCTCGTCGAGCGCGGCGTATTGCGCGCCGAGGGTGAGCGGCTTGAACTTGGCGTTGGTGAGTCCGTACATCTGCTGCAGGCCCTCCAGACCGAGATAGAGGTCCTCGAACTCCGGCCGCGCGCCGAGCGTGAAGGACTTGAGCCTGCGCAGATCGCGGATTTCTTTGAGTCCCTCTTCTTGGGCAAAGGCGTCCGTCGTGGCGATGGCGTCGACGTTTTCGAAGGGCGTCATCTGACTCACGGCCATGCCGCGCCGCTCATACAACGCCTTGACCTCTCCGTAGGTCTCCTTGGGGTCGAGGCCGGAGACCTCCTCGCCGAATACGATCGACAGCGAGGTTCCCGTGTAGGCGGGGTGGCCGTCGATCTCGCCGGCCCGCACGGCCTTGTCGAGGTCCTCGGTCGGGCCGATGCGCTTGCGCAAATCGACCGTGTAGCCGTTCACCGCCAGAGCCTGGCGCCACAGCTCGCCGAGGAGGCGGGCCTCCGGAAAGTCCTGGGTGCCGAGGGTGATCCGGAGCCTCGCGCCTTGGGGCTGTGCAGAGCCGGGATCGCGCTCGTCTTCGCCGCAGGCGCCCGTGAGCAGTGCCGCCGCGACCAGCACGCCGCAAGCCGGGGCTCGAAGCCACGAGGGCCTCACGGTGCGGACCCACCGTCCAGCGTGTCGTCCGCGAAGGTGCCGGGGCCTACGGCCGGTCTCGGCGCGGCCGCCACCGGAATCTCCACCGGCTCGCGCGCTGGCACGCGTTCTTGCCGCAAGACCTTGACCATGCTCCAGCCGATCCCCACGATCACGAACGTAAAAGGCACCGAGGCGAGGATGGCGCCCTGCTGCAGGGCTGTCAGGCCGCCTACCAAGAGCAGCGCCGAGGCGATCGCGCCCATCAGGCAACCCATGGTCGCGGTCACGAACCGCGCCGGCTCGAGGAGGCCCCGGGAGGCCAGCATCGCCATCACGATCGAGGCGGCGTCCGCACCGCTGATGAAGAAGAACGCGATCAGGATGAGGGCGACGATCGAGACCACGGTCGTGAACGGGAGTTGCTCGAGCGCCGCGAAGAGCGAGAGCTCGGGAGTGGATGTCGTGGCGATGAGATCCGCCTGACCGCTGATCTGCAGGTCGATCCCGGTCGTCCCCACGATCGCGAACCAAACGAAGCCCATTCCGGTCGGCGCCGCCACCACGCCGAGGATGAACTCCCGGATCGTGCGGCCCCTCGAGATGCGTGCGACGAAGGTGCCGACGAAGGGCGCCCAGGAGATCCACCACGCCCAGTAGAAGATCGTCCACGCCGCCATCCAGTCGGAGTCGGTGAACACACCCGTGCGGAAGCTCATCGGGAACAGGCGGATCATGTAGCCGCCGATGGTCTCGATCGCGGTGCTGACGATGACCACGGTCGGCCCGACCACCAGGAAGAACACCATGAGCGCGACGGTCGCGCCGCCGCTCATGTTGCTGAGAAACTGGATCCCCCGCTCCACGCCGGATACCGCCGAGAGCACGAACAGGGCGGTGATGACGACGATGATCACGACCGCGATCGCGTTCGTGATGGGGACGTCCCAGAGGAAGTTGAGGCCGCTGTTGATCTGCAGCGCGCCCAACCCCAACGAGGTGGCGGTGCCGAACAGCGTGGCGAAGATCGCGAGGCCGTCGATCGTCCTGCCGATCGGGCGTTCGCTCACGTTCTCGCCCAGCAGGGGAGCGAACGTCGCGCTCACGAGATTCTTCCCGCCCTTCCGGAAGCTGAAGTAGGCGAGCGCGAGACCCATGACCGCGTAGATCGCCCACCCGTTGAAGCCCCAGTGGAAGTAGGTGGTCTCGAGCGCGAGTTGGGCGGCCTCCTGGCTTCGGGGCTCGGCGAGTCCGTGGGGCGGCGCGGCGAAGTGCGAGATCGGCTCAGCGACACCGTAGAACAGGAGTCCGAGGCCAAGCCCGGCGGCAAACATCATCGCGACCCACGACACCGTTCTGAACTCCGGCCGGCTGTCGTCGGGTCCGAGGCGGATCCGGCCGTAAGGGCTGATCGCCAAGACGATGCAGAACAGCAGCGCCAAGATCGCGATCAGCACGAATGCCCAGCCGAAGTTGCGGATGACCCAGTCGAGCACCGACTCCATGACCGAGGCCAGGCTGTCCGTGCCCAGCACTCCCCAGAGGACGAACGCGACCGCGGCCGCGCTCGAGCCGTAGAAGACGACGGGGTCGATCCCTCGCAGCAGCCGTGACATCCCTACTCCTCCCTCCGCGCGCGAGCTTGTCGCGCCCGATGCAGCGGCCGTGCACTATTATCACAGTGCGTGTGCTATATGCAACAAGCTCTGGAAGGCGGCCACGGTGAGCGCCGGGCTTCAGACCGCTGACAGGGCGTTGCAGGTGCTTCAGCAGTTTCGAAGCCAGGGCGAGGGTCTGACCGTCACGGAGATCGCGACCCGCCTCGGGATTCACCGCAGCACCGCCTCGCGGCTCGTGTCGACCCTGGCAGCGCGCGGCTTTCTGGAGCGCGATACGGTCGGGAGTCTGCTGCGCCTCGGTCCCGAGGTCGCGCGGATAGGGAGGATCGCTCTCGCCGGGCGTGAGCTCGCGGCCGTAGCCAGGCCCGTCTTGAACGGCCTCGCCGCCGAGACCGGCGAGACCGTGACGCTGGCTGTGCCGATTGATGGCCACGTCATGACAGTCGCGCAGGCCGATGGCAGCTACTTCGTGTCGTCCGGCAAGTGGGTGGGGGTCCGCACCCCGCTGCACTGTGCCGCGGACGGCAAGGTGCTGCTCGCTTTCGACGGGGCGCGAGTGAACTCTGCCGGCCTCATCAAGCGCACGAAGCGAACGATCGTCGACCCCGAGCTGCTGACGCGTGAACTGGACAAGGTCCGCCGGCGCGGCTTCGCGGTCGCCGAAGGAGAGCTCGAAGAGGGGCTGGTGGGCGTTGCAGTGCCGGTCCGGGTGGGCGGGTCGTGCATCGCGGCCCTCTGTGTGTCCGGACCCGAGTACAGGTTCGACGGGAAGGCCGCGCGCGGACTCGCGCACAAGTGCCGTGCCTGCGCAAAGGAACTGGAGCGGTCCGTCGGCGCCCGCCAATCAGCGGCGGGCTCTGAGACAGCTTCTAGAGACTGACGGTTCGGCCCGCCTCGAAGCCGTCGCTCTCGGCGATCTTGTCGACGACGTCCTGAGGGACGGGCGAGTCGGTCGTCACGAGCATCGTCGCCACGCCGCCGACGTGGTCGGCGTCCGGGCGCCGCCCCACCGCGGCGGCGCTGATGTTGATGCCGGCCTCGCCGAACAGTGTGCCGACGCGGCCGATCATCCCCGGCTGGTCCACGTAGCGGAACACGGCAAGGTTGGGCTCGAGCTGGAGGTTGAAGCGGGACCCCCAGGCCTCCAGCAGGTGCGGCCGGTGCAGGCGGCCGAAGTTCGTGCCGACCACCCGGGTCCGCTGCCCGCCGCTGACCACTGTCACCCGCACGAGGTCCGTGAAGTCGCGCGCGTGGGCCGTGCTTGTCTCGGAGACCTGGATGCCGCGCTCCTCGGCGAGCGCCGGCGCGTTGACGTCGTTGACGTCCTCCTCGATGTGGCCGGCGAGCGCGCCCTTCAGCACCTGCACCGTGAGCAGGCGCGTGTCGCGGGAGGAGATCCGGCCGAGGTACTCCACCTCGAGCGCGTCGATCGAGGTGCCCTCGGCGAGGGCCACGCCGACCCGCCCGAGGTTGTGTGCGAGCGGCAGGTAGGGACCGAGCGCCTCGAGATCCTCCGGCGCGATCGCGGGCACGTTGACAGCGCTCGTGACGACGCCGCCCGTGAGGGCCGCAACGACCTGCTCGGCCGCCTGGTAGCCCGCGCGGTCCGTGGCCTCCTCGGTGGAGGCGCCGAGGTGGGGCGTGACCACCACGTTCGGGTATCCGAAGAGCGGGTGGTCGGTGACCGGTTCGTTCCGGAACACGTCGAGCGCCGCGCCCGCCACGCGGCCGGCGTCGAGCGCCTCGCGTAGCGCGTCCTCGACCACGAGCTTGCCGCGAGCGACGTTGATGATCCGCACCCCCTCCTTCATCCTGGCGAAGGCGTCGGCGTCGAGCCAGTCCTCCGTCTCGGCCGTCATCGGCAGGTGGATCGTGAGGAAGTCGGCGCGGCTGTAGACCTCGTCCGAGGTCGAGGCGCGCTCGACGCCGAGCTCGCGGAAGCGCTCCTCGGCGACGTACGCGTCGTAGGCGATCACCCGCATCCCGAAGCCGAGGGCGCGCTGCGCCACGAGCTGGCCGATCCGTCCGAAACCGAGCACGCCGAGCGTCTTCTCATAGAGCTCCACGCCGCTGAAGCTGGACCGCTCCCAGGCGCCGCCGGTGAGCGAGCCGTGCGCCTGGGGAACCTTTCGCGCCAGCGCGAGCAGCATCGCGAGCGTGTGCTCGGCGGCCGTGATCACGTTCGACTGCGGCGCGTTGGCGACGATCACGCCGCGCTTGGTGGCGGCCTCGACATCGACGTTGTCCACGCCCACGCCGGCGCGCCCCACCGCCTTGAGGCGCTCGGCCCGCTCGAGGAGATCGGCCGTGAGCTTGGTGCCGGAGCGGATCAGGATGGCGTCGAACTCGCCGATCCGGCGGGCGAGCTCGTCGTCGTCCCAGTCCGTGCCCAACTCGACCTCGAGCCCAGCGTCGCGCAGGAGCTGCACGCCGGACTCGCCGATCGTCTCCTTGACGAGGACCTTCACACCGCGACGGGCACGCCCGCCTCGAGCACGCGCTGGGCGGCGGCGACGCCCGCGCCCAGCTCGACCTCGTGCCCGAGCTCGCGCAGCGTCATCTCGAGCGCCGAGACGGTGACGATGATGTCGAAGGGGCCGAAGTAGCCGCAGTGCGCAATGCGGGCGATCTTGCCCTTGAGCCTGCCCTGGCCCCCGGCGATCGTGACTCCGAAGCGGTCGCGCATCAGCTTGGGAACGCCCGCGCCGTCGATCGTCTCGGGCAGGGAGATCGCGGTGACGACGTTCGCCTTCTCGTCGCCGCCGCCCAGCAGCTCGAGGTCGAGCGCCCTCGCCGCGGCGCGGGTGGCGCGGCCGAGCAGGTCGTGACGGCGGTAGACCTGCTCGAGCCCCTCCTCGGCGATCAGGCCGAGCGCCACGTCGAGCGCCTGCACGAGCCCGACCGCCGGCGTGAACGGGCTGTCGGGCGGCTCCTTGCGCTGCCCGGCCACGGTGCGGCCCCAGTCGAAGTAGTAGCGCCGGCCCGGTGCCGCGGCAGCCCGCTCGAGTGCGGCCTCGCCGGCACTGGCGAAGCCGAGGCCCGGCGGCGCCATCAGCGCCTTCTGCGAGCCCGCGACCACGACGTCGAGCCCCCACTCGTCCTGCGGGCAGGGAACCGCGCCGAGCCCCGACACGGCATCCACGGCGATCAGCGCGCCGTGCCGGTGTGCCACCTCGGCCAGCTCGCGCACGTCGTTGACGACGCCCGTGGAGGTCTCCGAGAGCTGCGTGAAGACGACCTCGACCCCGGGCGCGGCGCCGAGCTGCGCATCGAGTGCCGCGGGGTCGACGCGCTGTCCCCACTCCGTCTCCCAGTGAATCGTCTCCGCCCCGTAGGCGTCACACAGCTCCGCCCAGCGCTCCCCGAACTTCCCGCACGACGCCACCAGCGCCGGCTCGCCGGGCCGCACAAGGTTGGCGACCGCGGACTCCATCGCGCCGCTGCCGGAGCTCGCGAACACGAGCACGTCGTTCGCCGTGCCGAAGACCGTCTTCAGGCGCTCGAGCACGCGCGCATACACCTCGACGAACGCGGGAGCGCGGTGATAGAGCATCGGCTCCGCCATCACCTGCGAGACGGCCGGCGGCAGCGGCGTCGGTCCAGCGGTCATCAGATACCGCTTGAGGTACGGATTGGCCATCGGACCGGCGAGCATAGCGAGCGCTCAGGCGAGGAGATGCAGCGCGGCGCGGAGCACCGCGAGCGCCGCCGCGGAGAGGCTCTGGGACTCGTCGAACTCGCGCTCGAGGTCGTTGCGGAACTCGTCGTCGGTCAGCGCAGCAATCAGGACGGCGACCCAGGCGGCCGTCGCGATCAGCGACAGGATGAGGCCCGCGAGCCCGATCCAGAAGCCGGCCTGGCCCAGGCCCCGATGCCTCGGCGTCTCGCCCGCATCGACCCTGTTCACGCCCTTGCGGCCGAGGATCATTCCCGCGATCGCGCATCCCAGGGAGATGATCGACGAGAGTCCGAGCGTCACGACGAGCAGTCCGACCGAGACCAGCGACAGCACGAAGCCGGTGATCGCCTGGTTGTTCTCGGGCACGGGCGCCTGCGGGTAGGCCCAGGGCTGGGGCGCCGGCTGCCAGGTCGGCGCGCCCGGAGGAGCCCCGCCCCGTGGAGGCGGGACTTGTCCGCCTTGCGGCGCGAACACCGGTTCGGGAGCTTTGGGGGCGGGCTTCCCTCCCAGCTCGGGCTCCGGGCCCGGAGCCTGTGGGGGGAGGAAGCCGCCCTCCACTCAGAACTCCTGGTCGATCCAGGGCATCATCGAACGCAGCTCCTTGCCCTCGCGCTCGATCTGGTGCCCCTTCTGCTCCTCGCGCATGCGCTGGAAGTTCTCCTGCCCGGCCCGGTTCTCGGCGATCCACTCGCGCGCGAAGTCGCCATTCTGGATCTCGGCCAGGATCTCCTTCATCGACGCGCGAGCGC
Organism: uncultured Thermoleophilaceae bacterium; assembly: GCA_963757815.1. Lineage (GTDB taxonomy): Bacteria > Actinomycetota > Thermoleophilia > Solirubrobacterales > Thermoleophilaceae > JACVRW01. The sequence continues at coordinate 309,684 of CAVWSN010000035.1, forward strand.
GCTCGTCGATCACCCGCTTGCCGCGCGTGAGGTCGCCGTACTCGGCCGTGTTCGAGATCGAGTAGCGCATGCCGGTGATGCCCTTCTCGTACATCAGGTCGACGATCAGCTTCAGCTCGTGGAGGCACTCGAAGTACGCGAGCCGCGGGTCGTAGCCGGCGTCGACGAGGGTCTCGTAGCCGGCGCGCACGAGCTCGCTCACGCCGCCGCAGAGGACGGCCTGCTCGCCGAAGAGGTCGGTCTCCGTCTCGTCCTTGAAGGTCGTCTCGATGACACCCGCCCGAGTGCAGCCGATGCCCTTGGCGTAGGCGAGGACGAGCTCGCGGGCGTTGCCGCTGGCGTCGCGGTGGACGGCGACCAGCCCGGGCACGCCGTTCCCCTCGACGAACTGCCGGCGCACGAGGTGACCTGGACTCTTGGGGGCCGCCATGCCGATATCGACCTCGGGACCCGGGTCGATCTGCCCGAAGTGGACCGAGAAGCCGTGGGCGAACATGAGCAGGTTGCCGGGCGCGATTCCATCGCGGATCTCGGCCTCCCAGACGTCGGCCTGCTTCTCGTCGGGGAGCAGGATCATCACGACGTCGCCCTCGCTCGCGGCCTCCGCGATCGGGAGCACACGGAGACCGTCTGACTTCGCCTTCTCGACCGAGGACGAGTCCTCGCGCAGACCCACGAGCACCTCAACCCCGGAGTCCTTCAGGTTGAGGGCGTGAGCGTGACCCTGGGAGCCGTACCCGAGGATGGCCACGGTCTTCCCGTCGAGCTTCGAGAGATCGGCGTCCTTGTCGTAGATCATGGGCGGGAGACTCTAGTCGAGCCCGAGCCGGTCGCGCTGCAGCTTTCCCGCGGCGTTTCGGGGCAGCGAGGGGACGACCACGATCCGCTTCGGCACCTTGTGCGGGGCCAGGCGGCCGCGGGCCCAGTCACGCAGAGCCGCGGGGCTGACCTCGCCGCCGAGGACGACGTACGCCGTTATCGCCTCACCCCACTCCGGGTCGGCGAGCCCGGTCACGCCCGCGTCGACGACGGCGGGATGGCCGAGCAGCGCCTCCTCGACCTCGGCGGGCGCCACGTTCTCGCCGCCGGTCACGATGATCTCCTTGACGCGCCCCTCCACGTGCAGCCGCCCGTTCTCGTCGAGCCGGCCGCGGTCGCCGGTGTGGAGCCAGCCGTCGGCGGCGAGCGCGCCGCGGGCGACCATCGGGCCGCGCACGAGGATCTCGCCCGCCTCGCCTATGCGGAGCTCCACGCCCGGCAGCGGCCGGCCCGAGCGCTCTCCCGGCGGCGCGGTCACGATCTGCGAGGCGGTCTCCGTCATGCCGTAGGTCGGGCAGACCGGAAGACCGAGCGCGAGCGCCCAGTCGAGCAGCTCGGAGGGGATCGGCCCGCCGCCCAGCAGCGCCGCCCGCAGGCCCGGCGCCCGCCGCAGCCCGGCCTCCCGCAGCCGCGCCAGCATCGTCGGGACGAACGACGCCAGCGTGATCTCGCCCGCCTCGAGCGAGTCACGCACACGCGCGGCGTCGAAGCGGCCGTGGAGGACCGCAGTGGTCCCGTAGATCGCCGAGCGCAGAAGCACCGCGAGGCCACCCACGTGGAAGAGCGGCAGCACGCCGAGCCAGCGGTCCTCCGCAACAGTCCCCAGATTCTCGGCGGAGGCCAGCGCGCTCGCGTGATGGTTGCCGTAGCTCAGCTCCACCGCCTTCGGCCGGCCGCTCGTGCCGGACGTGTGGATAACGGTGTGGACGGCATCGGGGTCCACCGTGTCGAGGAGCGGAACGTCCGCCTCGTCGCCCTCGACCGGACCGGTCACCGTCAACACCGCATCGACGCGCACGGGGTCGGCCGGGTTGAGCGGCACGAGCACGGCCCCGAGCCGCGGCAGGGCATGCAGCAGCTCCGCGAACGCGAGCCCCGCCGGAAGCGTCGTGGCAACGCGGTCGCCCAGTCCAACGCCGCGGCCGGCGAGCCGCCTCGCCACGCGGCTCGCGGCCGCGTCGAGCTCGGCGTAGGACACCTCCCTCCCCTCCACGACCAGGGCGGGATGGCCGGGCCGTTCGCCCGCCGCCTTGGTCAGCCACTCGTGCACGAGCGGCAGCGTACGAGGACTATCGTTCCGGCGCGAATGGCCACCGAGCAGTCGAACCGGACGATTCGGCCCGCCGCCGACTGGCGGCCGGCCGGCGACTACGAGGACATCCGCTACGAGCTCGCCGACGGGATCGCGAAGATCACGATCGACCGCCCCGAGGTCCGCAACGCGTTCCGTCCGGAGACGCTGATCGAGATCTCGGACGCTCTCGAGCGCGCCCGCGAGGACACGTCCGTGGGCGTGGTCATCCTCACCGGCGAGGGGCCGCTCGCGTTCTGCTCCGGCGGTGACCAGCGCGTCCGCGGTGACACTGGCTACGTCGCGAGCGGCGCGGCGGTCGGCCGCTTTCACGTGACCGACCTCCACGTGCAGATGCGCCGGCTGCCCAAGCCGATCGTCGCGATGGTGGCCGGCTATGCCGTCGGGGGCGGTCAGGTGCTGCACGTGGTCTGCGACCTGACGATCGCGGCGGACAACGCGCGCTTTGGCCAGACCGGGCCGAAGGTGGGCAGCTTCGACGGTGGCTTCGGCGCCGGCCTGCTCGCCAACCTCGTCGGGCCCAAGAAGGCCAAGGAGATCTGGTTCCTCTGCCGCCAGTACTCCGCCGAGGAGGCGCTCGACATGGGGCTCGTCAACCGGGTGGTCCCGCTCGAGGAGCTCGAGGAGGAGACGGTGGCGTGGTGCCGCGAGATGCTCGCCCTCTCGCCCTTCTCGCTGCGCCTCCTGAAGGCCAGCTTCAACGCCGCCGAGGACGGGCTCGCCGGCATCCAGCAGCTCGCCCATGACGCCAATCTCCTCTTCTATGGGTCGGAGGAGGCGCAGGAGGGTCGCGACGCCTACAGGGAGAAGCGGCGGCCGAACTTTGCCAAGTTCCCCAAGCGGCCTTGAGCCACCTGCGCCTCTGGCTGCTTGCGGCGCGGCCGCGAACGCTGCCCGCCGCCATTGCGCCGGTGCTCGTGGGCACCGCGCTCGCCGGCTCGGAGGACGTCTTCCGAGCGCTGCCGTTCGTGGCCGCGCTGATCGGAAGCGTCTTCATCCAGATCGGCACGAACCTCTCCAATGACTACTCCGACGCCCGCCGCGGAGCGGACACCGAGGATCGGCTGGGGCCGGTGCGCGTGACAGCCGGCGGGCTCATGCCGCCGCGGCGCGTCCTGATCGGGACCTACGTGGCCTTCGGCGTGGCCGTGGCGGCCGGCCTGTACCTGGCGGCGGTCGCCGGTTGGGAGCTGCTCGTGGTGGGCGCGGCGTCGATTCTCGCGGGCGTCCTCTACACGGGTGGCCCGCGGCCGTACGGCTACGAGGGTCTCGGGGAGCTGTTCGTGTTCCTGTTCTTCGGGATCGTGGCCGTGGCCGGCTCGTACTTCGTCCAAACCGAGGAGCTGCGCTGGGAGGCGTTCGCGCTCGCCGTGCCGGTGGGGCTGCTCGCCTCGGCGATCCTCGTGGTCAACAACATCCGCGACATCGAGACGGACAGGCGCGCGGGCAAGCGCACGCTCGCCGTCAAGCTGGGCCGCGAGAACGCGCGGACGCTGTTCGCGGCCATGGTCGTGGTCGCCTTTCTGGTCCCGCCGCTGCTCGTCCCTGCCCTGTCGGCGTGGGTGCTCCTTCCCCTGGCGGCGCTTCCGCTCGCCCCGCCGCTCGTGCGGACCGTCGCCACGCGCACGGACGGGCCTGCGCTGAACGGGGCGCTCGCCGGCACCGGCCGCCTGCTCGCCGTCTACTCGCTGCTCCTCGCCGGCGGGGTGCTGCTGTCGTGAGCGCCGGCCGCTCGCTGCTGCGCCTGTCGATCCCACTCAAGCGGCCGTTCGTGACCGCGGGCGGTGTGGTGACGGCGCGGGAGCTCGTGCTGCTGCGGGTCCGGTCGAGCGACGGCCACGTCGGCTTCGGCGAGGCCGCTCCCTTCGAGCCCTACGACGGGGTGCCAATAGAGCGGGCGGTGGCGGCGCTGACCGGGGCCGGCGGGCGCAGGCCCGCGCAGGCGCGCGCAGCCGAGGAGATCGCGCGGCTCGACCTGCGCGCCCGGCAGGACGAGCGTCCGCTCGCCGAGCCCGTGAAGGACTCGCTGCCCGTGAACATGACGCTGGCGGCGGGACCCCCCGGCGAGGTCGCGGAGCGGGCCCGCGAGGGGGTGCGCGACGGCTACGCGTGCTTCAAGCTCAAGGTCGGGCTCCCCGACGACGCCGACCGGGTGGCCGCGGTCCGCGAGGCGGTTGGACCCTGGCCCGCACTGCGGGTCGACGCCAACGGTGGCTGGTCGGTGAACGAGGCGGTGCGGGCGATCCGCGCGATCGAGGACCACGACCTCGAGTTCGTCGAGCAGCCCTGCCGCAGCTTGCGTGAGCTCGCCGAGGTGCGCCAGCGTGTCTCGACTCCTATCGCGGCGGACGAGTCCGTGAGCTCGATGCGCGAGCTGCGGCGCGCGCTCGACCTGGAGGCCTGCGACGTCGTCAACGTGAAGCTCGCCGGCGCCGGCGGCTTCAACGCGGCTCGCGAGCTGCTGCGCGAGGCGCGTGCGCACGGGCTCGACGCCTTCCTGTCGAGCACCCTCGACGGCCCCTGGGGGATCGCCGCCGCGCTGCAGCTCGCCGCCTCCGAAGGGCTTTCGCTCGCGTGCGGCCTTGCGACGCTCGAGCTCTTCGACGCCCGGATCGCCCGGGCGCTCCCCCCTCCGCGGCGCGGCACGCTCGCCGTGCCCACCGGCCCCGGCCTCGGGGTCCAGGTGGACCAGGCCGCGCTCGACGAGGTGACCGCCGAGGTCGTGATCTGATCGGCCTCAGGCCAGTTCGTCAAGGAGGGATTCAATGAGGCCGGCGACCTCGTCCGGCCGCTGGAGATGCGCCGCGTGCCCGGCGCCCTCGACGATCTCCGCGCGACCGTGGCGCGCCGTGTCCGCGATGCGCTTGGCCGCCCGGACGTAGCCCTCGTCGCGCGACCCGGCGATCGCGAGCAGCGGCAGCTCGAAGTAGAGGAGCTCGTGCCAGACCGGCTCGAGCACACCCTGGCCGGCCGTTCGCATGAGCATCGCCAGGTCCTCCGGGCGCTGCGCCAGGCGACCGGGCCGCTGCTCCTCGATCAGCTTCTCCGACTGGTCCGCGAACAGCGGTTGGCGCTCCCAAACCCCGACGATGTCCTCGATCGGCGCGGCCTCCATCCACGCCGCAAGCCGCTCGTCGGCCTCGGCGCGGACGCTCCGCAGCGAGGGCTCGTCGATGCCCGCGGTGGCGCCCACCGTGACCACGCCCAGGTAGTGCCCGGGCTCGCGCAGCGCCGCCCGCAGCGCAAGTCGCCCGCCGAGCGAATAGCCGGCCAGTACCCGGCCGCCGCCGGCCTCCCGGATCTCCGCGAGGCGGCCCTCGAAGCTGTTCTCGCTGTGATCGAGGAGGACGCTCGGATAGCGTTCCGGGAGGAGCTCCGCGACGGGCCGCCAGGCGTCCCCACGCTGCATGAAGCCCGGGATGAAGAGCACCATCGCTCCTGAATGATCCCGATCAACCGCACCTACGCGCCGCTCCAGGTCCTGGTGGACGAGCTCCAGCGCTGCGGCATGCGCCACGCGGTCACCTCGCCCGGCTCGCGCAACGCCCCGATCGCGCTCACGCTTGCCGCGGCCCCCGGCATCGAGGCCGCGTCGGTCATCGACGAGCGCTCGGCGGGCTTCGTCGCGCTCGGGATGGCGAAGGCGAGCGGGCGCCCGGTGGCCGTGACGTGCACGTCCGGCACCGCGGCCGCCAACCTGCATCCCGCCATCGTCGAGGCCTGGGAGGCGCGCGTGCCTCTGATCGTGCTGACCGCCGACCGGCCCCCCGAGCTGCGCGACGTGGGCGCCGGACAGGCGATCGACCAGATCGGCCTGTACGGCTCGAGCGTCAAGTGGTTCGTCGAGGTCGGCAGCCACGAGCCGGGGCGCGACACCGCGGTCCACCATCGCGCGCTCGGCTGCCGGGCCTACTGGACGGCGGCCGGCGGCCGGCCCGGGCCGGTCCACCTGAACTTCCCGCTGCGCGAGCCACTCGCCCCGGTGCCCGAGGATCTCACCACGGAGGACTGGGCCGGACGGCCGTCCGGACGGCCGTGGACCGAGCTGCGCGAACACGCGAGCGCCCCGCACGCCGATGACGTTCACGAGCTCGCTGCGCGTATGGCGGCCAGCGGGCGGGGCGCGATCGTCTGCGGCCCGGGCACCGAGGAGGTCGCCGAGCCGGCCGCACGCCTCGCGGCCGCGACCGGCTGGCCGCTGCTCGCCGAGCCCACGTCGGGCGTCCGCTGCGGCGAGCACGACCGCTCGCACGTGGTCGCCCACTACGACGTGCTGCTGCGAGTTAGGCGCTTCGCGGCCGCGCACGCTCCGGAGCTGGTGCTGCGCGTGGGCGACACGCCGACGCTCGAAGCCGCTCCGGGAATGGCTCGCGGGCGTCCCCCAGGTGCTCCTCGACCCGCACGCCGCCTGGCACGATCCGACGCGCCGCGCCGAGCTGATCCTGGCGTCTGCCGCGGCGCCGACCCTCGACGCGCTCGCGTCGGCGATCGAGGTGCGCACCGCGCGAGCGCGATCCGGACTGGCTCTCGTCCTGGCGGGCCGCCGATGCACTCGTTCCTCCGGCGCTGGCCGAGTCGCCCGATCCGTTCGAGCCGAAGCTGATCGCGGCTCTCGAGCCCGAGCTTCCGGACGACGCGCTCGTCTGGATCAGCTCCTCGATGCCGATCCGCGACGTCGAGGCCTACTTTCCGCAGTCGGAGAAGCGCATCCGGCTGCTCGCCAACCGCGGAGCCAACGGGATCGACGGCGTCGTGTCCTCGGCCCTGGGCGCCGCGATCGCGAGCGGACGGCGGACCTGGGTCCTGATCGGGGAGCTTGCCCTGCAGCACGATGCCGGCGGCCTGCTCGCCGCCCGCCGGGCCGGGGTTCCGCTCGAGATCGTCTGCTTCGACAACGGGGGCGGGGCGATCTTCGACTTCCTGCCGGTTGCGGAGCACGCCGAGCCCGGCGCCTACGAGCAGCACATCGCGACTCCGACCACCACCGACCTGGCGGCGCTCGCGCCGGGACTCAGGGTATTCCGGACCGAGCGCGCGACGAACGTGGCACTCCACCGGGAGGTGGTGGAACGCGTGGCCGCCCGGCTGTAAGCAGGCGCCGTCAGGAGAGGAGCGGCAGCAGCGCCTCGAGCTTGACCTCGGTCTCGGCGAGCTCCTCGGCGGGCACCGAGTCGCGGACGATCCCGCAGCCCGCGTACAGGTGGGCCACCGGCCCGCGCAGTAGCGCGCAGCGGAGCGCCACGCAGAACTCGCCGTCCTCCGCCAGGTCGGTCCAGCCGACGGCACCGGCGTACCAGCCGCGGTCGAAGCCCTCGAGCGCCGGGATCAGCGGCAGCGCCCGCTCGCGCGGCTCGCCCCCCACCGCCGGGGTCGGCAGCAGCATGCCCGCCAGCTCCACGGTGGGCACGGGATCGGCGAGCTGCGCCCGGATCGGCGTCGCCAGGTGCTGCACGTTGTGCACCTTGACGAGCACGGGCTCGTCCGAGGCGGCCACCCACAGGCTCACCGGGGCGAGCGTCCGCGCGATCCTCCGCTCGACGATCTCCTGCTCCTCGCGGTTCTTCGAGCTCTGCTGGAGCTGCTCGCCGAGGTGGTCGTCGACAGCGGGATCGGCGCTGCGGCGGGCTGTGCCGGCGAGCGCGACCGTCTGGGCGCGCTGGCCGTCACGGCGCACGAGCAGCTCGGGGCTCGCGCCGAGGAAGGAGACCTCGGGCGTGCCGACGCACCAGCAGTAGCAGCCCGGGAAAACGTCGCGCAGCGCGCCGAACACCGCCGCCGGGTCGTGCGGCGCGGGCGCATGCGCTCGGACCTCGCGGGCCAGCACGACCTTCTCGAGCTCGCCGCCCCGGATCCGCTCGACCGCCCGCTCGACCGCGTGCTCGTAGTGCGAGGGCGGGGCGGCGCTCGACACCCGCACGCGCTCCACCGGGTCCGGGTCGAGCAGCGGCATCGCGGCGGGCGCGAGCCCAGCCAGGCGTCCGGCGAGCGCATCGAGGTCGCTGTCGGCCGACGCGCACACCGTCATGCGCGCCTCTCCGCCCCCGCGCGCAAAGCTGAGCTCCGGCAGCACGAGCGAGGCCGGGGCGAGCGACGCCCACTCCGGGCTCCAGCCGCCGTCGTTCGCGAACGCGAACCCTCCGACGAACACCGGCCCCGCCCCCGGCGGCCGGGTCGGGTCGCGTGCGGGATCGTCGGCCACGACGCGGCGGCCGAGCTCGCGCGCCGCTTCGGCCACCCCACTGAAGCGCTCGGGCCCGCGTGCATCGAGAACCGCCGCCTCGCCGACGCCCGCCACCGCGTAGCCATCCCGGTCGGGCTGCTCGAAGCAGAAGAAGCGCTCGTCGGGCCGCCGGGCCGCGAGCACGGCGGCCGCGAGGTCGAGCTCAGCCGGGACGGGAACGGTCAGCGCGGCCACCCAGCCGCGGCCCTGCCTGGCGGCCCTCTCCCTGGCCTCATCCAGGCGCGTCCGCAGCAGGCCGAGCTGCTCGTCGTCGAGCTCGAAGGGTTGCCGGGGGGCGGTGTGAAGCGCCACCCGCTGGGCCTAGGTCGCGCTTCGCCCGCGCGCCACGGCGATCTCGCCCGTCCTGACCATCTCGATCAGGCCGAACGGGCGGACCATCTCCTCGAACGCCTCGATCTTGTCGTCGGTCCCGGTGACCTCCACGGTCACGCTCCGCTTCGACACGTCCACGACGCCGGCGCGGAAGATCTCCGCGAACTGCATCACCTGTGCGCGCGTCTCACCGTCCTGGCAGGAGATCTTGAACAGCGCCAGCTCGCGCGCCACGGTCTCGCCCGGCTCGAGGTCCCGGATCTTGATCACGTTGACGAGCTTGTGGAGCTGCTTGGTCACCTGGTCGATCGGGTGCGCGGCTCCGTCGACGGTGAGCGTGATGCGCGAGATCGAGGTGTCGTCGGTGGCGCCGACCGCGAGCGAGTCGATGTTGAAGCCGCGGCGGGCAAACAACCCGGCGATGCGTGCGAGCACGCCGGGCCTGTTCTCGACGAGGATCGAGAGGACGTGCTTGCGGCCCGTGCGGATGCCGCCGCTCGCCTCCAGGTCCTCGAGCCTGAGAATCTCCTTGGTTCCGGGCTCGCCCATCGCTCAACCCACCTCGGTCGGATAGATCAGCCGCCGAAAACCGAGCTCCCCGAGGACGCAGGGAGCGGACAAGGCTCCGCCTGTCCGCGACCGAGGACGACGGGGAGCGAAGGTTTGCAGGCGGGTGATCATCCGACCATGTCGCGCGCCGCCTGGCCCGCGGGGATCATCGGGTAGCAGTTCTCCTCGGGTGTCACGCGGACGTCCACGAGCACCGGGCCGTCCTCGGAGAGCGCGTCCTTGAAGGCGCCGACCAGCTCGCCCTTCTCGGTCACCTGCATGCCCTTGGCCCCGAAGGCCTCGGCGAGCTTGACCCAGTCGGGGCTCGTGCCCATCTTCACGGACGAGTAGCGCCGGTCCCAGAACAGCTCCTGCCACTGGCGCACCATGCCGAGGTAGCCGTTGTTCATCAGGAACACCTTCACCGGGATGTCCTCGTCGACGCAGGTGGCGAGCTCCTGCACGGTCATGATCAGCGAGCCGTCGCCGGCCAGGCAGACCACGTGCTGGTCGGGCTGCGCGACCTTGGCGCCGAGCGCCGACGGCAGCCCGAAGCCCATCGTGCCGAGCCCGCCCGAGTTGATCCACTGGCGCGGCCGCGTGAAGCCGTAGTACTGGGCCGCCCACATCTGGTGCTGGCCGACGTCGGACGTGACGATCGCCTGGCCGTCGGTGGCCTCGTACATCGCCTGGACCATGTACTGCGGCTTGATCTCGGCGTCGACGCTGTCCTCGTAGCCGAGCGGGTGCTTCTCCTGCCAGCCGCGGATGCGCGCGAGCCAGCCCTCGAGCCGGGCGCCGTCCGAGCCCAGGGCGCGGTACTCGGCGGTGAGCTTGGGGAGGATGTTCTTCGCGTCCCCCACGATCGGGATGTGGGCCGGCACGTTCTTCGAGATCTCGGCCGGATCGATGTCGACGTGGATGAACTTCGCCCGCGGCGCGAACTCGGACAGCTTGCCCGTCACGCGGTCGTCGAAGCGGGCGCCGATCGCGACGATCAGGTCCGCCTCGTCCATGGCGTAGTTGGCGCTTCGCGTGCCGTGCATGCCGAGCATGCCGAGCCACTGCTCACTGTCGGCGGGGAACGCCCCGAGCCCCATCAGCGTGCAGGTGACCGGGAACGCGTCCGAGAGGCAGAGCTCGCGGAACTCCTTGGCTGCCCCGGCATTGATGACCCCGCCGCCGCCGTAGATCACCGGCCGCCGCGAGTTCGCCAGCGCCTTGGCGGCCAGGCGGATCTGCTTCGTGTTGCCCTCGGTCGTCGGCTGGTAGCCGGGCAGGTGGACCTTGTCGACCGGCTCGTACGGGATGTCCGCGCGCGAGAGGTCCTGGGGCACGTCGACCAGCACGGGGCCCGGCCTGCCGGTGCGCGCGATATGGAACGCCTCGTGGATCGCCTTTGGGATGTCGCGCGGGTCCTGGATCAGAATCGAGTGCTTGACGATCGGCATCGTGATGCCGGAGATGTCGGCCTCCTGGAAGCCGTCCGTGCCGATCAGCTCCGTGCGCACCTGCCCGGTGAGGAAGACGGTCGGAACGCTGTCCATCACCGCATCCGCGATGCAGGTGACGAGGTTGGTGGCTCCGGGCCCGCTCGTCGCGAGCGCCACGCCCACCTTGCCCGACGCCTTGGCGTAGCCCTCGGCCGCGTGGCCGGCGCCCTGCTCGTGACGGCACTGGACGTGCCGGATGCCGGCGTCGTAGAGCGCGTCGTAGGTCGGGAGGTTTGCGCCGCCGGGGATCCCGAATACGTGCTCGACGCCCTCGGCCTTGAGGCACTCCATGATGGCGTCGACCGCTCGCATTACGACACCGGCTCCTTGGGTTTGGGGACGGGACTGGCCGCGCGGCCAGAAGGAGGCCAGTGTAACAAGCGCTTTTCCGCGCTCAGACCGGGTTTCCGGCGGCCCGCTCCGGTTCGGGCTCCGGCTCCGGATAATCGAGATCGCGCCCGCAGCGCGTGCACACCTGGTCGCTCAGCGGGACGACAGCGCCGCACTCCGGGCAGCTGCGGCGCGGCTCCCGCCGCTCGTCGCGCATCAGGAGCGCCGCGAGGATGCCGATGCCGGGCAGCGCGACGCCGACCAGGAACCAGATGAAGATGGAGCCGCCCTTGAGCCGGCCGATGGCCGCCGTGGCGATGCCGAAGACCAGCGCGATGACGACGAACTCCACGGCGCGCAGCGACGGGTCAGAGGACCCGCAGCGCCCAGATCACGGCGATGACCGCGACGATTGCGACCAAGATGACTGCGATCCCCGCGACGAAGCCGATCACGATCTTGAACAGGATGTACGCCGCCACGACAAGCACCGCGACGGCGAGCACCTTGCGCGCGATATCCGAGAGTGCTTCTCCCATACCAAGGAGTCTGGCAGAGCGGTCAGAGAAGCCGCGCGGGGCGCGTCGGCACGTAGCGGTCGAGCCCCGGGAGCGGCACCGAGCTCATGACCCAGGCGGGCCAGTGAACGCGGAAACCAAGGCGGCGGAGGCGATCGAGCAGCCACCACGAGCTGGTGGTGCAGAAGACACCGAACGTCTCGGGCTCGCGCGCCTTCGCGACCCGGTCGAGCGCGGCGAGCACCACCGGAACGAGGTCCTGGGCCGTCTCGCCCACTGCCGGGCCGATGTCTCCCTCCGAGCTGACCCAGCAGACGGCCTTAGCGGCGCCCGTGCTCTGGTCGAGGTAGGCGAGACAGCTGCGCGTGCGGCCGAAGAAATCCTGCAGGAGCGGCCGCTCGTGGCCCACGGCGTCGGGCTCGAGCCGTTTCCACTCGCGGATCGCCCGCTCGGGGGTGAGCGCGTGGACGCCGGGGTCCATGGCATCCACCTCGTGCGCTCGCTGCTCCAGGTACTGGTCGACCCGGTGGCGCATGTGCCAGTGCCCCGTAACAGGCATGACGCCGTACTCGGTGTAGAGCGTGAGGTCGACGGGCGTTCCGAGCGTGACGACGACACGGCCGAGCTCCGGCGTTGGTGAGTTGGGCCAGACCCGCTCGAGCAGCGACCGGCCGATGCCCCGCCCGGCGTGCGACGGCGCGACCCACAGCTCCGTCAGCTCGTCCATCACGCCGAACCGCGACGAGCTCGTGTAGCCGACCATCTCATCCCCGTCATCGCAGATCCAGAACGCGCCGTCCGGCTGGGCGGCCACGAACTCGATGAACGGGCGCGCGCGCTCCCAGTCGCCGCGCAGCTCGTCATGATCGCGCCCTTCGTCCGGCCCGAGCAGTCCACGCGTGCGGCGGGACGCATCCCAGGCCGACTCGCCGAGCTCGAAGGCCGCGCGCAGGTCGCCCGGTCCGCCTTCGCGGAAGGTGAGCTCGCTCACGGCATGCGAGGCTAACGCGCCGCCCGGCGCGCCGCCTTCAGGGCCGGCCGCATCGCGACCGGGAGCCGGCGGCTGACGCGCCAGGGCGCGCCGGCGAAGGCATGGTTCGCCACGGTTGCGAAGCCCTCCTCGTCGACTCGCAGCGCGAGCAGGAGGTGCGCGATGCGGTCCGAGGGCGGCAGCTCGGGCTCGGTCGTCCGCACGCAGAAGCAGTGGACCCGGGAGCCGCCGGGGGTCACGAGCAGCGCACCCGCCTCGCTCACGAGCCACACGCCCAGCTCGCCGCGCTCGAGCGCCAGGCCCGTCGCGCGCTGGAGCTCGCGCTCCTCGTGTCCGAGCAAATCGCCGAGCAAACCCTGGGCGGCACGCTCCGCGCCTTCGTTGCGCGGGCCCTTGGGACGCACGACGCTCGCGCCCCGGAACGCGTACAGCTCGGGGATGATCCAGGCGTGCGCGATCGCCGCCAGCGCCACGGGCGCGGACAGCGGCTCGAGCCAGAGCATGCCGGCCCCCGCCGCCAGGAAGGGGACCGTGTAGAGCAGCGTCCAGGCGTGCCAGATCCGACCCCAGCGGCGCAGCCAGCCGGCATCGGTGCGCTGGCGCCAGGGAACCGCCGCCAGCTCGGGGAGCGCCTGGTTCGTGGCCAAGCTAGCCGCCGGCGATCGGGCGGCGCATGATCACGAGCTCCGCCTCGCGCGGCAGCTCGCGAACGTGGGTGGCCTTGCCGGGCCCGTCCGGGACCGTCCCGATGTAGCCGCGTCCCTGCTGCTCGCGGAACTCTGTCACCGCGGCCTCGAACGCGGCGTCATCGAGCTCGGTCCACTCGGCGAGGGTCGTGTGCCCGCTGCCGTCCATCCGGATGAGTCGCGCCATCTCGGTCCTCCTCTCGAAAGCGTGACCGGATGGTACGACGCCGCGGCCGCGGCTCCTAGCCGATCCGCTCGCGGATCAGCCGCTCGACCTCGCCGCCGTCCGCGCGCCCCTGCGTCTCGCGCATCACCGCGCCGACGATCGCCCCGATGGCCTTCTCCTTGCCGGCGCGGTACTTCTCGACGGCGTCGGGGTTGGCCGCGATCGCCTGCTCGACGATCGCGTCGAGCTCGCTCGAGTCCGTCGCGCCGAGGCCCCGCGCCTCGATCACGGACGCGGGGTCGCCGCCCTCCGCCACCAGCACGTCGAGCACCTCCTTGGCGGCCGAGGCCGAGACCTGCTTGGCTCCCACCATCTCGACGAGCCGCGCCAGCGCGCCCGGCTCGAGGCGGGTGGCCGCCGGGTCGTCGTCGCCGATCTTCGCCGCGAGCTCGTTGGTCGTCCAGTTGGCGAGCGCGCGGCTCTCGCCGTTCCCCGACGCGCTCAGCGCCTCCTCGAAGAAGTCACCGAGCTCGGAGCGGAACGCGAGCAGCCGGGCCATGTCCGCGGGCAGTTCGAGCTCGTGCTCGAAGCGCTCGGCACGCGCGGCCGGCAGCTCCGGCAGCGCCGCGCGGGCGCGCTCGAGCATCTCTTCGGTCGGGGCGATCGGGACCAGGTCCGGCTCGGGGAAGTAGCGGTAGTCGTGCGCCTCCTCCTTGGAGCGCAGCGAGCTGAGCGCGTCGGCGCGCGGGTCGTAGTGGAGCGTCTCCTGCTCCACCTCGCCCCCCGCCCGGACTATCGCCTCCTGGCGCGCGATCTCGGCGGCGATGCCGCGCTCGAGGAACCGGAACGAGTTCATGTTCTTCAGCTCGGTCTTGGTGCCGAGGGTGGCCTCGCCGGCCGGCCGGATCGACACGTTCGCGTCCACCCGCAGCGAGCCCTCCTCCATGTTGACGTCGGACACGCCCATGCGCCGCAGCGTTGCCTGGAGCAGGCGGCCGAAATCGGCGGCCTCGGCCGGCGTGCGCAGGTCCGGCTCGGTGACGATCTCGACGAGCGGGGTGCCGCCGCGGTTGAAGTCGACGACGCTCGTCTCGGCGCCGTGGATTCGCCCCGACGCACCGGCGTGGACGAGCTTCGCGGCGTCCTCCTCCATGTGGACACGATGTATGCGCACGTCGCCGAGCCGCCCGCCGGTGGCCAGCGGGAGGTCGTACTGGCTGATCTGGTAGCCCTTCGGCAGGTCGGGATAGAAGTAGTTCTTGCGGTGGAATATCGATCGCGGCGCGATCTCGCAGTCGAACGCCATCGCGATCATGAGCGCGTAGTGCACCGCCGCGGCGTTCGTGACCGGGAGCGTGCCCGGGTGGCCGAGGCAGACCGGACAGGTGTGCGTGTTGGGCTCCTCGCCGAAGGAGAGCTCGCAGCCGCAGAACATCTTCGTGCGCGTCTTCAGCTGCACGTGGATCTCGATGCCGATGACCGGCTCGTAGGCGCGTGGCTCGGACTCGGTGATGCTCATGGGAGCACCGGCACCCCCTCGAAGCCGATCGCCTGCTCGAGTGCGTAGGCCGCCTCGAGGATGCGGGCCTCGCTGAACGCCGGCCCGGCGATCTGGAAGCCGACCGGCAGGCCGTCCGAGAGCCCGGCCGGAATCGAGATCGCCGGCGTCCCCGCGAGCGGCATCGGCACGGTGAAGTAGTCGGACAGGTACATCGCGATCGGGTCGGCGGTGCGCTCGCCGAGCTTGAAGGCCACCGTCGGCGACGTGGGCGTCACGAGCAGGTCCACCTTCTCGAAGACCGCGCGGAAGTCCTCGACGATCTTCGTGCGCACCTTCTGGGCCTTGCCGTAGTAGGCCTCGTAGTAGCCCGACGAGAGCGCGTAGGTGCCGATCATGATGCGCCGCTTGACCTCGTCCCCGAAGCCGTCGTGGCGGGTCCGTTCGTACATCGCCGTGAGGTCGCCGTTGCCCGGCGAGCGGGGCCCGTAGCGCACGCCGTCGTAGCGGGCCAGGTTCGCGCTCGCCTCCGCCGGCGCGATCACGTAGTAGGCGGACAGGCCGAGTCCGGCGCTCGGCATCTCGACCTCCTCGACGCTTCCGCCCAGCTCCTCGATCGTGGCGAGCGTGTCGCGCACCACGTCCGCGACGCCCGGCTCGAGCCCCTCCTCCTCGAGCCCCCAGACACCGAAGCGCCGGCCGTCGAGACGTTCGTCGCTCGGCAGTGGGATCTCGCCCGGAATTCCGAGCGAGGTCGAGTCGCAGGGATCGAGGCCCTGCAGGTGGCGCAGCATCAGCGCCGCGTCCGTGACGTCTCGTGTCAGCGGCCCGCACTGGTCGAGCGAGGAGGCGAAGGCGATCATGCCGTAGCGGGAAACGGCGCCGTATGTGGGCTTCATCCCGACGATGCCGCAGAGCGCGGCGGGCTGGCGGATCGAGCCGCCGGTGTCCGTGCCGATCGCCCAGGGTGCGCTCCCGGCCGCCACCGCCGCGGCACTGCCACCGCTCGAGCCGCCCGGCACGCGCGTGCGGTCCCACGGGTTCTCGACCGGCCCGTAGCCCGAGTTCTCGTTGGACGAGCCCATCGCGAACTCGTCCTGGTTCGTCTTGCCGAGCACCGCGGCGCCGGCAGCCTGCAGGTTCCTCACGCTGGTGGCGGTGTAGGGCGGCCGGTAGCCCTCGAGGATCCGCGACCCGGCGGAGCTCGGCACCCCCTGGACGCAGAAGAGGTCCTTGGCGGCGAACGGGGGCAGCTCGCCGGCCTCCGGGGGCGGCTCGTCGGCCACCCAGAGGTAGGCGCCGAGATCGTCGGCGGCGGCGCGCCCGCGCCAGAACTCGAAGACCTCGGCCGGCGAGGCCTCGCCCTTCCGGACGAGCTCGGCCTGCTGGGCGGCGGTCATGGTGAGCAGGTCTGTCACGTGGAGACCTGGCCGGGGGTGGGTACCCGGAATCCGCCGTCGGCGGCGTCCGGGGCCTGCTCGAGCGCCCGCTCCTTCGGCAGGCTCGGGCGCGGCACGTCCTCGCGCAGCACGTTCTGGAGCTCGACCACATGCGACGTCGGCTCGACGCCCTCCAGTTCGAGCCGGTCCATCTGCTCGACGTACTCCACGATCTTGGACAGCTCGGGCGCGAGCCGGTCGATCTCCTCGTCGGAGAACGAGAGCCGCGCGAGCTTCGCCACGTGGAGCACCTGTTCGCGCTCGATCATCGGCGCGATTCTAGGTCCGACGCCGGGATGGCCTCGAGCTCACGGGGAGGCGGGGCGGGGCGGCCGCTCAAATCGGTGTGCCGGCCGGGCCGCGAGGGGCGCTCGTCGCGCATCGCGACGAGCGCGCCGGCCGCAATCCCGACGGCCCCGGCCAGCCCGAGCCAGAGGCCCCATTCACGCGCGCCCGCGCCGTCGGGAAGGTCGACCACGCGGACGAGCACGAGCACGACCGCGACGAGGCCGGCGAGCGCGACGAACGTGTTGAGCGCGAGCGGGACGGCCGGCAGCCGCTGGGCCGCCGTGATCACGAGCAGCGCAACCGCCGACGCGGCGATCAGCGCGAGGACGATGTCGAGCAGCGCGAGCGACTCCCAGCCGCTTGCATCAGGCGGGCCGCCCTCCGTGGAGCTGCCGTACCAGGGCAGGAACAGCGACAGAAGCAGGCAGATGCCGGAGCCCGCCGTGATCCATTCGCCGGCGCGAAGCCTTCGCATGTCCATCGGCTGGGCAGCGTAGCCCGCACGGCGTTTCCCGGCTCCGCCGGGCCCCCGGCGGCGGGGGAGCGCCGCAAGGGCCGACGGGCCGGGGCGCGCGGGATGCGCCTGCGAGGGAGTGGCGGCCCACGCGGCGGCTCGGACGGGGTTCGACAGCGGCCCGCCAGGTCCGCTCCATCCGAACTCGCCACGCAGGGTCCCACCAGGGAGGCCGCCGGCCTATGGGGTATTCCGGCGTCCCGGGGTTCGGTTATCCGTACGACCGCACAGCGGAGCGACAGCCATCATTCCCGTGATGAGATCCGCGGCCCTACGCCTGCCCGTGGCCGGCGTCGCCTTCCTGGCCCTGGCAGACACGGCCATCGTGGTGCTGGCCCTGCCGCCGATCCTCCGCGAGCTCGACACCGACGTGGCCGGGGTGGCCGCCGTCCTCGGCGTCTACGCCGTCGTGCTCGCGCTCGCGCTGCCCGCGGCGGAGTGGGTATGGCGACGGGTCGGCACGCGCGCCGTGGGGATCTCGGGCGTTGCGCTGTTCGCGGGCGGATCGCTCGCCTGCGGGCTCGCCGACACGCTCGACGCGCTCCTCGTCGGCCGCGCGGTCCAGGCCGCCGGTGGCGCGGCGCTGCTCGTGAGCGCGTACGCGCTGCTCTCGGCGGAGGAATTCGGCCCGCGGCTCTGGCGACTCGCGGCACTACTTGGCACCGCGGCCGGGCCGGCGATCGGCGGGGCGCTCACGCAGGCATTCGGCTGGCGCTCGATCTTCTTCCTCCAGGCGCCGGCGGCCCTCGTGGCGCTGCCGGGCTGCATCGGCGCCGGAGCCACGCCGGCCGAGAGCCGGGCGAGGATCGGCGGCGAGGAGCGCCCGCCGCGGCGGGGCCGGCGGGCCTGGCAGGAGGTGGAGGCGGAGGGTCTCGTGCGCCCGCGCTGGACCGTCGGGCGCGCGCTGGCGCTGGGGCTCGTCTCGGGCGCCATCGCAGCCGCCCTGTTCCTCACGGTGCTGCTCCTGATCAGCGGCTGGGGGATCGAGCCGCTCACCGCTGCGCTCGCCGTGACCGTGATGCCGCTCGCCGCCTTGGCCACATACCGCGTGCGCGGCCCCGCGGGCCCGCGCGCCGCGGGCGGGGCGCTGCTGGTGGCGGCCGGCAGCGCCGCGCTCGCGTTCGTGCCGACCGCGTCCGTCGCCTGGACGATCCTCCCCCAGGTCGCGGTCGGCGCCGGAATGGGGCTCGCGCTGCCGGCGCTCGGCGGGCGGCTCCTGCCGGAGCGCAGCGGCCGGGACGCCGCGGGGCTCCTCTCGATCCGCCACCTGGGCATCGCGCTCGCGCTCCTGATCCTCGCTCCGATCGCCCAGAACGAGCTCGACACGACCCTGGAAGAGACGCGCGAGCGCGGCGCCGCGATCATCCTCGACGCGTCCATCGACCCGCGCGTGAAGCTCGACATCGCCCCCGAGCTCTCGGAGAGCGTCGAGACGGAGGATCCGCGCGGCGGCCTCGAGCAGGTGTTCGCCGACGCCCGCGGTGAGGTCGACGACGACGAGCTGACCGCCTATGACGAGCTCACCGAGCGGGCCGATGACGTGCTGGTGGCGGGTGTGAACGACGGCTTCTCGACGGCGTTCCTGGTGGGCGCCGGCCTCGCCCTGCTCGCCGCCCTGATCCTGCTGCCGGCGGCGCTCGGCTACAGCCTCGTAGGCCTGCGCCCCGCTTTGGCGCTGGGGGCGGTCTGTGTGGCCGCACTGGGCGTCGGAGCGTACGCGCTGGCCGCCGACCGCGAGCGGCCGGAGGAGGTCGTGATCGCCAACCCTTGCGAGGACCGTGACAACCCCGGCAGCGGCGGCATCACGGGCTTCCTGCAGGACGCCGCGCTGGTGGCGGTCGACGAGGTGGCCTGCAAGGCCGGCTCGTCGCGCGAGGAGCTCGTGCTCGCGATGGTGGACAAGGACGCGGCGCGGGAATACGAACGGCGCTACGGCGTGGACCCGCGCTCTGTGACCGACCTCGCCGGCAGCGTGCTGCCCTTCTGAGCATGAATGCGAACGCGGCAGCTGTGCTATCGCGGCCGAGCCGCCGGCAGCGGCTGCGCCGGACGCTCGGGGCGCTCGCGCTCGCGGGGATCGCGGCGGGGGCGGCCATCGCCGTGCTGGGAGCGACCAGCGACCACCTCGACCTCCGCGCCCTCAGCGTCACGCTGCTGGTCGCGAACGGCTGGGGCTTCATCGGCGTCGGGCTCTACGCGTGGTGGCGCCGCCCGGAGAACCGCTTCGGCGCCCTGATGGTGGTCGCCGGCTTCCTCTCGTTCGTAGCCGGCCTGTCGGTCTCGGACATGCCGCTCGCGTTCACGCTCGGCGCGGCGCTGAGCGTGCTCTACCTGGCGGTGATCGTCCATCTGCTGCTCGCGTTTCCCAGCGGACGGCTCGAATCCCAGTCCGACCGCGAGCTCGTGGGCGGCACCTACGTCGTCGCCACGCTCGTCGTGATCCCTTCCTTCCTGTTTACCGACTTCAGCTCCCACGACTGCGACGACTGTCCCGACAACGTCCTCCTGATCGAGAACAGCGAGACGGCCGTGAACGTCATCGACGTGCTCACGAGCCTGGCCGGGATCGTGCTCGTGTTCTTGCTCGGCCGGACGCTGTGGCGGCGCTGGCGCGACGCCGCGCCGCGCCAGCGCCATGCGCTCGCGCCGGTGTTGGTGGCCGGCGTCATCGCCTCGGTCGCGCTGGGGGTGGCGCTCGCCGGGGAGCTCGTCGGCATCACCCCGGTCGCGGAGCTCTTCGAGCTCGTCGGCATCGTCGGCATCGCGGCGGTGCCCTGGTGCTTCCTCGTCGGGCTGGTGCGGAGCGCCGCCACCCGGGTCGGCGCCGTCGGCGGGGTGGTCGGGAGCCTCGGTGCGTCGTCCCGACCCGAGGAGGTGCGCCAGACGCTCGCGGACGGGCTCGGCGACCCAACGCTCGCCCTCGCCTTCTGGATCCCCGAGACCGGCGGTTATGTGGACGACGAGGGTCGCGAGCTCAAGCTGCCCGACCCGCTCGAACGCGGGGTCACGCCGGTCGAGCTGGACGGTCGCAGAGTCGCCGCCCTGATTCACGACCCGGCGCTGCTCGACGAGCCCGAGCTCGTGCGAGCGGTGGCGGACGCCGCGGCGCTCGCCCTCGAGCGGGCGCGTCTCGACGCCGAGCTGCGCGCCAAGCTCGAGGAGCTGAGGGCGTCGCGGACGCGCATCGTCGAGGCCGGCTACGCCGCAGCCCGCCGGCTCGAGCGCGACCTGCACGACGGCGCTCAGCAGCGGCTCGTGTCGCTCGCCCTGGAGCTGCGGATGGTCGAGGACAGGATGGCTGACGATCCGGCCAAGGCGGCTCGGCTGCTTGCGGATGCGCGCGGGGAGCTGAGCGAGGTGATGGATGAGCTGCGCGACTTCGCGCGCGGGCTGCACCCGGGCGTGCTCAGCACGCGGGGGCTCGACGCGGCCCTCGAGGCGCTCGCGGCGCGGGCCCCTCTGCCCGTCGAGGTGCGCGGGCGGTTGGACGAGCGCCTGCCCGAGCGGGTGGAGGCCGCCGCCTACTACGTGGTCGCCGAGGCGCTCACCAACGTCGCCAAGTACGCGGAGGCGGAGCGCGCCTGGATCGAGGTCGGCAGACGAAACGGCAACCTGGTCGTGGAGGTCGGCGACAACGGCTGCGGCGGCGCCGATCCCGCAGCCGGGACAGGCCTGCGCGGGCTGCGCGACCGGCTCGCCGCGGTTGACGGGAGCCTCGAGGTCGAGAGCGCGCGGGGTGGCGGCACGCGCGTCCGTGCCGCCATCCCCTGTTCGGCGGGCTAGATCTAGCGCTGGTAGACGAGGATCGCGACGCCGTCGCCTACGGTCTTCGAGTCGACGAGCCGCAGGGGCAGCTTGTCCGTCGTCTCGCCGAAGAGGCGCTTTCCGCTCCCGAGCACGACCGGGAACACCATCAGCCGCAGCTCGTCGACGAGGCCCTGGTCGAGCAGCGCCTGGACGAGTTGCACGCTGCCGTGGACCACGATGTCCCCGTCGTGCTCCTCACGTACCTTGGCCACCGCCTCCGCAACGTCCCCGTCGAGCACGGTCGAGTTGCTCCACTCCGGCTGCTCGAGCGTCGAGGAGACGACGTACTTGGGCATGTTGTTGAACTTGTCGGCGAACTCACCGTCTCTCTGCGGCCACGCCTCGGCGAAGCCCTCGTAGGTGACGCGGCCGAGCAGAAGGGCGTCCGACGCCATGGTCTCGTCGAGCTTGAACTTGTTGCCCTCGTCGCCGCGGTCGATCTCGAAGCTCCAGCCGCTGTGCTTGAAGTTCTCGGAGCCGCCCGGGTCCTCGACGACGCCGTCCAGCGAAATGAACTCGGTTACGACTATCTGTCCCATCTCAGTTCTCCTTGTTTTCGACGCTTGTACCAGTGCGTCGAGCGAGCGCCCCGAGAATCGACAAGCGCGGCCTAGCCGGCCGCCTTCGCCGCCTTCACGGTGTTGACGAGCAGCATCGCCCGCGTCATCGGTCCCACCCCGCCGGGCACGGGCGTGATTGCGCCCGCGCGCTCCTGCACGGCGTCGAAGTCGACATCCCCGACGAGGCCGTCGTCGGTGCGGTTCGTGCCAACGTCGATCACGACGGCGCCCTCGCGCACCATGTCGGCGGTCACCAGGCCCGGGGAGCCGACGGCCGCGATCAGCACGTCGGCCTCGCGGCACACCGCGGGCAGGTCACGCGTGCGCGAGTGACCCTGCGTGACCGTGGCGTTGGCGGCGAGCAGCAGCTGGACGAGTGGCTTGCCCACGAGGATCGAGCGGCCGATCACCACCGCCCGGGCGCCCGACAGCTCGACGCCGGCATCGGCCAGCAGCTCCATCACCCCTGCGGGGGTGGCGGGCACGAGCGCCTCCGGGCGGGCATGCATGAGGAGGCCGGCGTTGACGATGGTGAGCCCGTCGACGTCCTTCCGCGGATCGATCAGCGAGATGAAGTCGTCCTGGTCGAGGTGGGCGGGCAGCGGCAGCTGGAGCAGGATGCCGTTGACGCGCTCGTCGGCGTTCAGCGTCTGGATCAGCTCCGCCAGCTCCTCGGCGGGCACGTCGCCGCCCGGCTCGTGGTGGAACGACTCGATGCCGACCTCGGCGGAGTCCTCGCGCTTCATGCGGACGTACACGGCGGAGGCTGGGTCGTCGCCGACCAGGATCGTCGCCAGCCCCGGCTTCCTGTCGAGGGCCGCGATCTCGGCAGCCACCTCAGACTTGACCCGCGCAGCGACGGCCTTGCCGTCGATGATCGTGGCGGTCACGCGACGCGCCGCTTGAGCGGGGCGTAGTCGGCCATCAGCTTGCGCTCCGAGCCGTCGCCGGCGAAGCGGACCACAACGAGCCCGCCCGGCTCGATCCCGGTGACGACGCCGTCGCCGAACTGGGCGTGCACCACGTCGTCGCCGAGCGCGAACGCGGCGCCGCCGCCCCCGCCCGGCTCCGGGACCGACGCGCCCCCGCCCCAGGTGGCCGCCGCTGCCGGGCCGACCGGAGCGTCCTCGTCGCGGTCGGTCAACTCGAGCGGGATCTCGTCGATGAAGCGGCTGCGGAGGTTCCAGTCGCGGTTCCCGAAGAGCGCGCGCGTCCGGGCGTGCGTGAGGTAGAGCACCCGCTTGGCGCGCGTGATGCCCACGTACGCGAGCCGGCGCTCCTCCTCGAGATCACCCGATTCGATCGAGCGCATGTGCGGGAACACACCGTCCTCGAGCCCGATGATGAAGACGATCCCGAACTCGAGCCCCTTGGCGTTGTGCATCGTCATGAGCGTGACGATGCCCTGCTCGTCACGCAGGTTGTCCTGCTCGGAGAACAGCGCGATCTGCTGGAGGAACTCCTCGACCGAGCCCTCCTCGGAGGCGGCGTCGTACTCGCGCGCCACGCCCACGAGCTCCTCGAGGTTCTCGAGCCGCACCTGCGACTCGACGGTGCGCTCAGCCCGCAGGGCGTCCGTGTAGCCGGTCTCGTCGAGCGTCTCGGAGAGAAGATCGCCCACGCCGGCGCCGCCCTCGGCTCTTTCGCGCAGCCGCTCCATCACCGACATGAACCGGCCCACGGCCTTGACGGCCGCGGTTCCGAGCCCGGGCACCTTGTCCGGCTCCGCGGCCACGCTCCAGACCGGCTCGCCGATCGTGCTCGCGTAGTTCGTGATGCGGGCCTGCGACGTCTGGCCGATGCCGCGCTTCGGCTCGTTGACCACGCGTCCGAAGGCGACGGTGTCCGAGGGGTTCACGAGCAGCGTGAGGTAGGCGAGCGCGTCCTTGATCTCCTTGCGCTCGTAGAAGCGCGTGCCGCCGATCACCTGGTAGCCGACGCCGTAGCGGACGAGCATGTCCTCGAGCACACGGCTCTGGGCGTTCGTCCGGTAGAAGACCGCGATCTCGTCGCGCGACTCGCCCTGGTCCACGAGCCGCTCGATCTCGGAGACGACGAAGCGGGCCTCGGCGTGCTCGTCCTCGAGCTCGCGCACGTGCACCGGCTCGCCCTCCCCCAGCTCGGACCAGAGGAACTTGTCCTTGCGCGCGCGGTTGTTGGCGATCACCGCGTTGGACGCGTTCAGGATCGTCTGCGTCGAGCGGTAGTTCTGCTCGAGCTTGACCACCTGGGCGTCCGGGAAGTCGTCCTCGAAGTCGAGGATGTTGCGGATGTCGGCGCCGCGGAAGCGGTAGATCGACTGGTCGTCGTCGCCCACCACGCAGAGGTTCCGGTGCTCCTCGCACAGCAGCTGCAGCCAGCGGTACTGCGCGCGGTTGGTGTCCTGGTACTCGTCCACCAGCACGTGCCGGAACGAGCGGCGGTAGCGGTCGCGCACCTCTGGGAACAGCTCGAAGAGGTTCACGCAGCGGAAGAGCAGGTCGTCGAAGTCCATCGCGTTCGCGGCGTGAATGCGTTTCTCGTAGAGCTCGTAGACGTCGGCCGCGGTCTGCTCGAAGAAGCTCGAGACCTTGATGCGGTAGGCCTCGGCGTCCAGCAGGCCGTTCTTGGCGTCCGAGATCTGGCGGCGGATCCCGCGCGGCGCGAAGCGCTTTGGATCGACGTCGAGCTCCTCGGCGCAGTTCTTCACGAGCCGCAGCGAGTCCTGCTCGTCGTAGATCGTGAAGCCGCGCGTGTAGCCGAGCCGCTCGGCGTCGTTGCGCAGCATCCGCGCGCAGGCCGAGTGGAAGGTCATCACCCACATCGCCCTGGCCCGGCCGCCGACGAGCGCCTCGACGCGCTCGCGCATCTCCTGCGCGGCCTTGTTCGTGAACGTGATGGCCAGGATCTCGCCGTGACGCGCCTGGCCGCTCCCCACCAGGTGGGCGATGCGGTGCGTGAGCACGCGGGTCTTGCCCGAGCCCGCCCCGGCGAGGATCAGCAGCGGACCCTCGCCGTGGAGCACGGCCTCCCGCTGAGGGCCGTTGAGGCCCTCGAGCAGGGAGTCGGTGGCGGCCGGGGAGCTCACCCGGCCAACGATAGATGGGTCAGCGGCGGGTGCCGATGACCAGCAGGTAGGGCCGGGGCTGGAGCACGCCGCCGTTGCCGCGGAACTGGTCGAAGTAGGCGTTCCAGTCCCGGCGGAGCGACTCGCGGCGCTCCTCGTCGAGCCCATCCACCAGCGTCTTGGTCGGCCCGTAGGAGGTGGCGAAGAGCTCCCAGATCTCCTCCGACGAGCTGCCGGGCTGGGGGCAGTCGCCGGTCTCGAAGCGAAGGTCGAAAGCGTCGCCGAGAAGCTCGCTCACGTGGTCCTCGTCACCCCACTCGAACGGGTTGCCGACGCCGTCGGGGCGCGGCGGCTGGTAGGCGGCCATCACCTTGAAGAACTCGGCGACGCCCCGCTCGGGATCCCAGGTCACCAGTCCGAGACGCCCACCGGGCTTGCAGACACGAGCAAGCTCACGCGCCACGGCGCCGTGGTCGGGCGCGAACATGACGCCGAAGGTCGAGGTGACGGTGTCGAAGCTCGCGTCCTCATACGGCAGAGCCTCGGCGTCGCCGACCTCGAAGGTGATCTCCAGATCCTCGGCGGCTGCCTTGGCGCGCGCCGTCTCGATCAGCTCCGGCGCCAGGTCGAGCCCGGTCACCTGCGCTCCCGCGCGGGCGGCGGGACGGGCGATCTCGCCCGTGCCGGTGGCGATATCGAGCCAGCGCTCGTCCGGCTGGGGCGGCAGGGCGCGGAACAGGTGGTCGTGCGCCACCGTCAGATGCTCGCTGACGCGCTCGTAGGGCCCGTTGCCCCACATCACGCTCTGCTTCGCCTTCAGCTCTTCGAATGCCATCTGTACCTCCGTGGTCGATTTGGACTGCGAGAGTGTGAGCGACCCGCGGGCGGGGTGCATCGCCCGATCGGGCCATTTCCAGCGGAATGGCCCCTGCTCAGCCTCATATCAGGCCATCCCGTGCGGCTTGCGCGACCGCCGCGGCGCGCGAGGGCTGGCGCAGCTTGGTCCTGACGTTGGCCACGTGGCGGTGGACCGTGTGCGGGCTGATCACGAGCCGCTCCGCGATCGCCTCCTCGCTGAGCCCGTCCGCCACCAGCCGGAGCACCTCGAGCTCCCTCTTCGTGAGCGGGGCGCTCGCGCCGGGCGACTCGACCGCTGCGGCACGCTCCTCACAGCCGAGCTCGCGGTAGGCGGCCGCGACGAGCTCGCGCTCGCGCGCGGCGGCGCGGGCGCGCCCGGAGGCGGCGAGGACCTCCGCGAGCTCCAGCCGGCTCTCGGCCTCCTCGAACGGAAGCCCGGCCCGCCCGAATCCGGCGAGCGCGTCCTCGAGCCGTGTTCGCGCCCGCTCGAGCTCGCCGTCGTGGCGGTCGAGCCGGGCGAGCGCGAGCTCGCGTGCGGCGAGGAGCGGGCCGCTGGCACCGCGTTCGGCGGCCTCCGACAGCTCCTCGGCCGCCGCTCGAGCGCCCTCGCGGTCGTTTCTGGCGAGACCCAGGGCGACAGCCAGCTCGAGCCCGGGGACGCGTCCGAGCCTGTCGCTCGCCCGCACCGCGCGCAGGTGCGCGTGGAGGCAGTCGGCGGCGTCGTCGAGGCGCCCGCGCTCGAAGTCCATGGCCGCGCGGCAGAGCTGGGCGCGCGCATGCCAGGAGACCTTGGCGCACAGCCGCTCCGCCTCGTCGAACCTCGCCTGGCGGCGGCGCAGCTCGGCGAGGCGCAGCACGGCCTCGTAAGCGATCCCTCGCGCGGACTGCTCCAACACCTCCGCGGCGCGCTCGAGCTCGGCCTCGGCGCCGGCCCAGTCGCCCCGGTACATCAGAACGGAGGCGTAGTGCGCGCGACAGATCCCGAACACGCCGCCGATGCCGTCGCGGCGCGCCGACGCCGCGGTCGCCTCGCACCACTGGCCGGCGCGGCCGTGGTCGTGGACGTACTCGCAGGCGAAGATGAGGTCACAGCAGATCGCACCGGCGACGTCGCGCCAGGCCACCTCGCCGGAGATCGCCGCGGCACTTGCCTCGTCGAGGAGGCGCATGCCCTCGTCGACCCTCCCCTGGCGCACCAGCGCGAGCCCGGCGAGCGCGATCGCGGCCATCTCGAGGTCGGTATCCGCGGCCTCTGCGCCGCAGCGGCGGGCGGCGAGCGCAGCCTGCTCGGCTTGCGCCGCATCGTGGAGCCCGTAGAGCGCGATCTGACCCTGCCGGAGCGAGAGCCAGCCGCGCTCGCTGCAGTCGCCCTCGTCCTCGAGCAGCCGCTCCGCGCGGGCGAGCCATCCGCTCGCCACAGCCGCGTCGGCGCGCACGATCAGGTTGTCACGGCCGAGCCGGGTGGCGAGCCGGGCCGCGCCACGGGCGTCGCCGGCCTCGCGATAGAGCAGGTAGGCGCGCTCCTGCATCTCGAAGCAACGCGGGAAGTCCTCGAGCCAGCGCAGCGCGAGACCGAGCCCCTCAAGGGCCTCCGGGCTCTCTTCCTCGGCCAGCGCCGCCTCGAAGGCGGTCCTCGCCTCTTCCCACCGGCCACGTCGCAGGGCCTCTTCGCCAACGTCCGGCGCGCGAGTACTCACAGCGCTGTCAAGCCTAACCTGACCAGGCTTAGAGGTCGCGGCGGGCGAAGGCGGCTCGCGCGGCGAAGCCCACGAGGCCGAGGTACCCGAGCGTCCAGACCCAGAGCAACGGCCCGCCCTCCTGCGCGCCGCCGAACGGGCCGAGGCGGACGACGACGCCCGTGACGCCGCGCACGTCCTCGGTGAGGGCCTCGAGACCGTCCTGATAGAGCGCCTCGAAGGGAAGCAGCCAGGCGCTCACCTGAGCGACCGTCTCGAGCGTGTCCACGCTCAGGGCGTCGCCGATCTGACCGAGGAGCCCGGCCGCAAGGCCCGCGCCGAACAGCATGAGGACGGCGATCCCGTTGGCCGTCGCCGACAGGAACACCGACCCGAGGAGCGACAGCGCCGCGATCACCAGCACCGCCGCGACGAGGCCGAGCCCCGGGAGGACAGGGCTGTCGGGCCACCAGCCGCCGGTGATGCCGGTTATGAGCAGGGCCGCCGTGTACATCGCCGCGACGTAGGCCGCACACACGACGGCCGCGCCGCCAAAGCGTCCGAGCAGGAGGCTCGTGCGGCCAACCGGCCGCACTACGAGCGGCTGGAGAAGCCCGCGCTCGGCGTCGCCGCGCACCGCCCCCAGAGTCAGGAAGGCGGCGAGCACGGCCCCCAGGAACAGCGTTGTGAACATCGCCAGGCCGAAGAGCGTCGAGCCGGTCAGCACCTGCTCATCGAGCGGGTCCTCGCCCGCGAAGTCGTCGACCTCGCGAAACGCGACCTCGGCGCCGAGCGTGTAGAGGGCGAGAAACAACACGGTCAGGACGAGCACGACAGGGATCACGCGCCGGCGCACGCATTCCTGCATGGCGTAGCGTGCGACGACCAGCGCGCCGGTCAAGCTGCGTCCTCCGCGGGGGCGGGCGCCGCCACGTTGCCCGCGCCCACCGCCTCGAGGTAGGCGTCCTCGAGCGTCGACGAGAGGATTCGCACCTCGTAGATCTCCTCGCCCTGCGCGACCAGCGCCGCCACGATGCCGGGCACCTCCTCGCGAGCGGCGCGCGGGTAGCTGCGCAACCCGCTCCCGGTATGGATCTCGACCCCGTGAGGCCGAGCCAGCTCGGCGGGCGTTCCGCGCGCGACGATGCGTCCGCCGTCGAGGATGGCCACGCGATCGCATACGAGCTCGACCTCGCTCAGAAGGTGAGAGCTCAGGACCACGGCCACGCCACGGTCACGCACCCCTGTGAGCAGGTCGCGGACGATGCGGCGCCCGACCGGGTCGAGCGCGCTTGTGGGCTCGTCGAGCATCAGCAGCCGCGGCCGGCCGACCAGCGCTTGCGCGATGCCGAGCCGCTGCTGCATACCCTTCGACATCGCGTCGACGCGCGTGGCCTGCGCGTGATCCAGCTCGACCAACTCGAGCAGCTCCATGCGCTCGCGCGGTCCGCCTTCCGAGCCTGCGAGCGACTGGTGGAGCGCAAGCAGCTCATCGGCGGAAAGCCAGTCCGGGAAGCGGAAGAGCTCGGCCAGGTACCCGATTGCCGAGCGCGCTCTTGTCGAGCCGGCCGGCGCGCCCTCCACCTCCGCCTGCCCGGAGCAAGCTCGAACAAGCCCGCAGGCGATCTTCGTGAGCGTGGACTTGCCGGCCCCGTTCGGCCCGAGCAGGCCGAGCACCTCCCCGGGCTCGACGTCGAGGTCGACGCCCGCAAGCGCGGTTGTGGCGCCGTAGCGCTTGGTGAGCTGGCGGCAGACGAGAGCGGGCGCCACCGGGAGGAGTGTAGGAAGGTGGGCGCAATGGGACTCACGGACGAGGTGCGGCGGTCCTGCCGCGCGATTGCCGAGGGTGCGCGCTTCGTGTCAATCGACCTCGAGCGCCTGGGCGAGGTTGAGCCGTCGGCCCCGCCTGAGCTCGACCCCGAACGGCACTTCCTCGAGGGCACGCCCGACGACGTGGCCGCGTACATGCTCACGCTCGACGCGATCAACTTCGGTTCGGGGTGGTTTCCGACGCTGCGCAAGCGGCCGGGGTGCTCGGGGTACTTCACCGTCGCGTGGGCCCTCGCCGACTTCTATCGAGCGGGCGAGCGCTGGTCGAACGCGGACTTGCGCCGATTGTCGCGCCGCGGACGTCGCTGCCGTGCTCGGGCAGGATCCGCGGTCACGAGCTCATGGGGCTCTACGCGGCCGCTCTGCGCTCCCTCGGGGAGTTCCTGGGAGGGCGGAGCGCACTGCAGCTGGTGAGGGGGGCGTCAGGGTCGGCGGAGCGGTTGGCTTCGGAGCTCGCTTCCATGCCCTTCTTTGCCGATGTCGGGTTCTGGAAGCGGGCGCAGATCGTGCCCAACGACCTGGCGCTGGCGGGCGTGGCCTCGTTCTCCGATCTCGACCGGCTGACGATCTTCGCCGACAACCTCGTGCCGCATGTGCTGCGCGTCGATGGGGTGCTCCGCTACGAGGCGTCGCTGGCGGCCCGGATCGACGCCGGCGAGCTGCTGCCGCCGGGGCCGGAGGAGCGCGAGATCCGCGGCTGCGCGGTTCACGCCTGCGAGCTGATCGCTCGGCGGGTAGGCATCCCGCCGCGGATACTCGACACTTGGCTCTGGAACCGCGGCCAGGCGCCCGAGTACAAGGCGATCCCGCGGCACCGGACGCGGACGGTCTACTACTGAGCGTCGTAGAGCAGGCGGAGCCGCCGGCCGGTGTCCTCCGGCGTGTGGACGATCTGGTCGTGGGTGAAGCGCCGGACGTTGTAGCCGTGCAGCTGGAGGTCGATGTCGCGTCGGCGGTCGTGCTCGAAGGCGCGCTTCGTGCTGTGTGTGCCGTACCCGTCCGTCTCGATCACGAGGCGCTTCTCGCGCCAGAGGAAGTCGGCTTCGTAGCCGTGCAGCGACGCGTTGACCTCTGGGTCGGGGAGGCCGACGCGCCGTGAGATGGCGAGCATGGCCTCCTCGAGCTCGTTGCGGGTGATCGTGCTCCGTGGCGCTGCGCCGCGATCAGGTCGCGCAGCACGGTGGTCGGCCGCCCGTTCGCGCGCCCGAGGGCGTCCTCGAGCGCGCCCGGAGCCAGGAGCCGCTGGACGTAGGCCTGCTCGAGGGCGCGCTCGGCCTGGCGCGGCGGGCGCGTCGCGGCAAGGTCGACGATCGTCCGGGCCGGCGTGGTGATCGGGAGCCCGTCGTGCTCGGTGATGTCGCGGGAATCGAGCTGCCTGACGACGTGCAGGTCGATGCCGCGCCTGTCTGCTCGGCCGCCCTTCGCCTCCACCGTCACGTCGACGTCGGCTCGGGCCGTGGGGAGCATTCCCCAGTGGGCCGCGGCCGTGCGATGGCTCAGCACGGCATGCGGCCCGCACGCGAAGGCAGCAGCCAAGAGGATGCCCTCCAGCCGCAACCGGTCGTGCCCCCACGCATAGACGCCCCGATGCAGCCGCCGCAGCCGACCGGCCGCCACGCGGCGGGAGATCATGTCGCGGCTCATCGCTGCAGTCCAGGAGTTGCCGCGCCGTGATCACCCCCCACTGACTCGCGCCGCGATCGCGGCGGCGAGCTGATCGGCGATGCCCGCGCCGGCCGCTGCCTCGGGTTTATCTGGTGCTATGCGGTACAAAACCGAGGCACCCGGCCATCGTGGCCGGTGACGTGTCACGGCAGGGTGACCTGTGTGACGGCCCTGAGAAAAGAGCGCGTCAGCCGCCGGTCGAGTCCGGGCCGCGGCGGCTCTTCAGCGGCTTGACCTCGGCGCTCTCGGGCTTCCGGCCCGTGATGTCAGCCAGCTGCTCCTCGACCTCGGTCAGACGGTTGGCGAGCCCACGGATCGCGTCGGCCACCGGGTCGGGCAGGTGGACCCAGTCAGCGTCGGGGCCGGAGGGCTTCTTGCCGTCCACGCGCACCGGGTGGCCGGGATTGCCGACCACGGTCGAGTTCGGCGGCACGTCGTGGATCACCACCGAGTTTGCGCCGATCTTCGAGCGTTTGCCCACCTCGATGGGGCCGAGCAGCTTCGAGCCGGCGCCGATCATCACCTCGTCGCGCACCGTGGGGTGGCGCTTGCCGCGCGCGAAGCCGGTCCCGCCGAGCGTGACGCCCTGGTACATCGTCACGTCGTCGCCCACCTCGGCCGTCTCGCCGATCACGACGCCGGAGCCGTGGTCGATGAAGAGCCCGCGGCCGATCTTCGCCGCCGGGTGGATCTCGATGCCGGTGAGCACTCTCGTGACGTTCGCCAGCACCCGTGGCGCAAGCGGGACGCCCGCCTCGTGCATGGCGTGCGTGATCCGGTGCGAGAGCAGAGCCTGGACACCGCCGTACGTGAGGAGCGTCTCCACCCTGCCGACGCTGCGCGCGGCCGGGTCGCGCTCCTGTGCGGCCGTCAGGTCCTCCCGCAGCTCGCGGGTCACCCGGCGAAATGTCCGCACGCCGATCACGGGGCGAAGAACGGCGTGCTCACGTAGCGCTCGCCGGAGTCGGGAATGATCACCGCCACTCGCTTGCCACGCATCTCGGGCCGCGAGCCCACCTGGATGGCGGCCCAGAGAGCAGCACCGCCGGAGATCCCGGCGAGCACTCCTTCGCGACGGGCGCAGAGGCGCGCGACGTCGAGCGCGTCCTCGTCGTCCACGGGCACGATCTCGTCGTACACCTCGGTGTTGAGCACCTCGGGCACGAAGCCCGGGCCGATCCCCTGGATCTTGTGCGGGCCCGGGTCGCCGCCCGAGAGGACAGCCGAGGTCCGCGGCTCGACTGCCACCACGTACAGGTCGGGATTGCGCTCCCTCAGGCGCTCGCCGCAGCCTGTGATCGTGCCGCCGGTGCCGACCCCGGCCACGAGGACGTCCACCTTGCCCTCCAGGTCCCGCCAGATCTCCTCTGCCGTCGTCCGTCTGTGGATCTCGGGGTTCGCGGGATTCGAGAACTGGTTCGGGACGTAGCAGTTGCCGCGCTCGCGGCAGATGCGGCGCGCCTCCTCGACCGCCTCGTTCATCCCGCCCATCGACTCCACGAGGACCACCTCGGCGCCGTACAGCCGCAGCAGCTTCTCGCGCTCGCGGCTCATGCCCTGGGGCATCGTGATCACGAGGTCGTAGCCCTTGGCGGCGCACACGAACGCGAGCGCCAGACCCGTGTTGCCGGAGGTCGACTCCACGATCGTGTTGCGGCCCGGCTCGATCCGGCCCTCGGCTTCGGCGGCGTCGATCATCGACACGCCGATCCGGTCCTTGACGCTGCCACCGGGGTTGTAGGCCTCGAGCTTGGCGACCAGCTCCGCGCCGCAGTCCGGAGCCACCCGTGTCAGCCGCACCATCGGCGTGTCGCCGACGATGTCTGCCAGGTTGTCCGGGATCGTCCGAGTGGGAGGCGAGACGGTCATCCGCGACGAGGGTACCCGTCGCCTCGCCGGAGAATGGGAACGCCCTAGGACTCCTGCTTGTGCGCGCCGCGCCGGTGCGTCAGCCCGTCCAGCAGGACCTCGATCGGCGACTGCCGGTTCGTCCGCTCCAGCTGCTCGCGGATCTGGTGGACGTCGTCGGTGGTGGAAGAGGCCTGCTGGGTGGCAGAGCCGAGCCCGTTTGCCACCTGCCCGAGCGCCTCGGCGAGTTGCTCGAGCCCACTCTTGCGCCCGACCGGGACACCGAGGATCTTGCGCCGCCGCAGCCCAAGTACGCCGCCGCGCTTCGACCCGACCTGCGACCCGAGCACGATCCCGCCTGCCAACGCCGCCGCCGTCGTCCCCGCGGCGAGCAGCGGACCCTTCGCCCGGCCGGCCGCCTGGGTGACGGCGTCGCCCGCGTGCCTGACCTTGGTGACCGCGCCGGCCGCGGCGTTGCCGTTGGTCGAGGAGCTGGATCTCGTGCGCGTGGCTGCCATGCGCCCGGCTAGCTCAGGATCTTCCCGATGCGCTCGGCCTGATCGCCGACGCGCTCGATGTCCTTCGAGACCGTCTTCGACGTCTCCCCGAACTGCTTGCTGGCCTTGCCGACGCTCTTTGCCACGGACTTCACATCGACCGACGGCTTGCCGATCGAGCGCGGAACCGGGATACCGAGAACCGTCTTGCGGCTGAATCCGGTCGCGGAGCACCAGCCCACCGGCGACGCCGACGGCGGTCGCCCCAACGGCGAGTGCCGGCCCCTTGGCCTTGTCCGCGACCTGCTTGATCGTCCCGACGACACCGTTGCTGCTGCGGCTCTGCGCGTTGCTCCGGCTTGCGTTGCTGCGGCTCGCGTTGCCGCTCCTCGCCCTGCTGCGGCTCTGAGTGCTCCGCTTCGCGGACTGCCCGCGCGCGCCGCTGCTGCTGCGACTGCGGGTGGCAGCCGCGGACTTCGTGCGCGACGAGCCGCCCGAGGAACGGGACGATCCGCTACGCGACGAACGAGCCTTCGAGCCTGTGGATCCTGTCGTCTTGGCCTTCGACTGCGAGCCGTTCGACGAGTTGCTTCTGGTCTGTTTGCCGCGCGAGGCCGTCTTGCTGTTGCTGGCCATCCGTGATCCCTCTCCGATCGAGGACAATCCCTCGGGCCTCGGTTACCCGCATGGCGGCGCGATAACCCAACGCGCACGGCGTGTGGTTCAGATGTAGTACATCGGCGCCGCCGCCGACTGCGCCTCGCGCTCGGCCACCGCGGCGATCGTTGCCGCGCCGAGCACGTTCTTGACGGCGTCCACCGCCTCGGTCCAGATCGGGCCGGACGCGGCCGCATCCGTGCCGAGCTCGCCCTCCAGCAACTCGACCACCTCGAGCACCGTCACGTCCTCGGGCGGCCGCGCGAAGGAGTAGCCGCCCTTGACGCCGCGCTGGGACTGCAGGATGCCCGAGCGGCGCAGCGTTGCGAACAGGCCCTCGAGGAACTGGACCGGTATGTCGCGTGCCCGCGCTATCTCGCCGATCGGCACGGGCGCGGAGCCGCCGCGCCGGGCCAGCTCGGTGAGCGCGCGCACGGCATAGGGCGATTTGGTGGTTATCACCAGCAAGGCGTGTGACTTTACGGTATGCATATGCCGCCGTTCCGGCGCCTCGACCTCTGGCTCCCGCCGCTCGCACTGATGGCGGCGATCTTCTACTTCTCGGCTCAGCCAAGCCTCGAGCTCGGCCTCGGCCCGCTCGAGCTCGTCGGGTCGCAAGCTCGTTCACTTCGCCGAGTACGCCCTGCTGTGCCTGCTCTGGTGGCGCGCCTTCGAGCATGGGCTCGGCCCGCGGCGCGCCGCGCTGCTCGCGTTCGCCATCACGACCGCCTATGCGGCGACGGACGAGCTCCATCAGTCCTTCATCGAGGGCCGTCACGGAACGCCGGTCGACTGGCTCATCGACACCGCCGGCGCCGGGCTCATGGCGCTCGTCCTGCGCTCCGGGCTGCGCCGCGGGGCGGCCGCCTGATGCTGCGCCGGCTGCCGATCGGGTCAGCCACGCCGGTCCTCGTCTTCGCGGTAACGCGTGCGGTGGGAACGGTGCTGGCGTTGGGGGCGATCCTGGTGTTCGGGATTCCCGACAGCACGAACGCCGCGCTCGTCGTCGGCTGCGTGGCGGTGCCGTGGACGCTGCTCGTGCTGCTCCTGGCGCGCCGGAACCCCGAGGCCGCGCTCAGTCCGCTCGTTCCGCTGGTGGACTTCACGCTGCTCGTGCTGCTCGAGGTGGTGGCGCCGGCCACGGTTGAGGCCGTGCGGGTGGCGGCCCTCTTCCTCGTCGCCTCGCACGCGCATTTCCAGGGCGAGCGTCGCGGCATCGCGGTCGCTGCGCTGGGCTCGGTCGCGCTCGTGGCCGCGACTCAGATCCGCGGCGACGAGCCCGTCGAGAGCGACGTGTTCGGCTTCTACGAGACCGTGTTCGTGATAACGGCGCTCGCAACCGCGGTCGTCGTCGGGTCGCTCCGAACCGCGGAGTCCGCCTCGCGCCTGCGGGCGCGCGGGCTCTCCCGCCGGACGATCCAGGCCGAGAGCCAGGTGCGTCGCCGCGTGGCGGAGGCGATCCACGACGGCCCGGTGCAGGAGCTGATCGGGCTCGACATGATCCTGTCGGCTGCCGGGCAGGCCGCCGGCCGCGGGCGCAGTGAGGAGACGGTCGAGCTGATCGAGGAGGCGCGCGAGCTCGCGACCCGCAACATCGCAGCGCTGCGAGACGAGATCGTGGACCTGGGCCCATATGCGTTCCAGGAGCTCAGCTTCGATCAGGCCGTCGAGAACTGCATACCGGTCTGGCGCCGGCGCTACGACTTCGAGGTGATGGCGACGATCGAGCGCCTCGAGCTGCCCTCCGAGATGGCGGGCGACCTCTTCCGGATCGTGCAGGAGGCCGTGGTCAACGCCGGCCGGCATGCCCACGCCGATGCCGTATCGATCAACCTGCGCCGGACGGACAAGCACGTCGAGCTGCGGGTGACCGACAACGGCCGCGGCTTTGGGACGAGCGACCCGCTCAACTCGACCGAGCCCGGCCACCTCGGGCTTGCGAGCATGCGCGAGCGCGCCGAGCTGCTGGACGGGCTTCTCGACATCGCGAGCTCGGACCGCGGTACCAGGGTGCTCGTGAGGGTGCCCCTTCGCCGTCCGCCCGCCGAGGTGGGATAGTGGGACGACCGTGCGGCGCGCACTCCTGGTCGCAATCGCTGCCGCGACGCTGGCCGCTCCGGCCCCGGCCGGCGCGGCCGACTGCGTCACCTACCCCGGCGACGACGCTCCGCAGCAGACGCTCGCGGTCTGGATGGCCTACGGGGCGGCGGTCCGCGGCGTGCCGGGCGAGCTGCCCGTGATGGCGGCACTGGTCGAGTCCGGGGTGAAGAATCTCACGTTCGGGCGATCGCGGACAGCCGTCGGTTTCTTCGCGATGCGGATCGGCATCTGGAATCAGGGCGAGTACGCCGGCTATCCGACCAACCCGCCGCTCCAGCTCAAGTGGTTTCATCGATCAGGCGGCTCGCAATCAAGGCCGCGAGGCGCCCCGACGGACCCCGGCTACGGCGGGACCGAGGCCGCGTTAGGGCGAGTGGGATCGCGGACATCGAGCGGCCCGCAGAGGAGTTTCGCGGCCGCTATCAGCTGCGGCTCGACGAGGCCCGTGCCTTGATCGGCGCGGGCTGCATTCCGGACGGCCTGGCACCGCCACCGCCCGCCTCCGATCCCGCCCCCGGACCTCGTCGCGCCCGCGGCGAGCCTCGAGCGCGCGCGCGTCCTCACACGGCTGCGCGGCGTGTCGATCGCCGTGACATGCCCGGCCGAGAGCTGCGCCGTGTCGGCCGAAGCGCGCATATCGCTGCCCGGAGCGGCGCGCACGTACCGGGTGAGCTCGCGCCCGCGCAACCTGGCGGCGGGCACGACCGAACGGCTCACACTGCACTTCGGCCGGAGGCTGCGCGCCGCCCTCGGGCGCCAGAAGCGGCGTGG
Source organism: uncultured Thermoleophilaceae bacterium (assembly GCA_963757815.1). Lineage (GTDB taxonomy): Bacteria > Actinomycetota > Thermoleophilia > Solirubrobacterales > Thermoleophilaceae > JACVRW01. Next base: position 346,155 of record CAVWSN010000035.1, read on the forward strand.
CCGGCACGCGCGGGCCGCGCTGACGATCACCGCCGCCGACGCAGCCGGCAACAGCACGTCCGAGCAGCGCCGCGTCCGGATCTTCTAGATCCAGCCGCGCTCGGTGGCGATCAGGACCGCCTGAGCGCGGTCGACGGCGCCGAGCTTCGCGTAGGTGTTGTGCAGGTGCGTGCGCACCGTGCTCGTGGAGAGCCCGAGCTCGTGGGCGATCTGCTTGTAGACCTTGCCCTCCGCCAGGCACCTCAGCACCTCGACCTCACGGGTCGAGAGCGGACAGGGATCGACGTTGCGCTTGACCGCGCCGGTGCCCTGCGGAAGCTCGTACATGACCGCGCGGAGCTGCTCGATCGAGAGGCCGACGGCGCGCGCGGCCTGCAGCAGCTGCTTGGGGTTGACGGGTTGCCCGTGGCCGTAGTGGGCCAGCATGTCCGCCAGGCGCACGATCGCGGCCTCGCCCACGGCGTCATCGGCGTGGTGGCGCTCGATCGCGGTGGCGAGCCGGTCCGGCAGCCCCCAGCGGCGCGCCAGCACGCCGCCCACGAGGGCGTGGTCCACACCGAGCTCGAGGCGCTCGCGGTGGATCCGCTCCTCAGGGGTGCGGGCATTCAGGTGCACCCCGCCGGGATAGCTCGGATAGGCGTGGGTCAGCACGAGCTTGCCGATGTCATGGAGGAGCGCCGAGCAGAGCAGCTCGTCGCGGTCCTCGCACTCGAGCTCGCGCGCCAGGCGGTCGGCCGCTGCCTGGGTGGCCACGGCGTGGAGCCGGAAGCGCTCCGGCATCAGGTCCCAACCGGGGGTCCGCTGGAAGAAGTCGAAGGTGGCCGTGCGCGCGGCGAGCGTCTCGACGCCCTCCGGCGAGAGGATCTCGACGGCCGACGGGATGCTCGCGATCTTGCCCTTCTTGCGCTGCGCGTTCCGGTTGGCGATCCGGAGAACGGTGATTACGAGCGACACATCCGACTCGACCGCCGCCACGACCTCGCCGACGGACGCGCGGTCCTCGCGCACCACGCGCAGGACGCGGTTGCGGGACTCGGCCAGCGCCGGGAACACCTCGAGCGCCTCGAACGCCGCGGTAAGGCGGCGACCGTGGCCTTCGTTGTGGCGCGGCGCGGCCTGTTCCAGGCCGGCGGGCTGTGAGAGAGCTGCTTCCATGGGGATTCGGAGTGCGTCAACACCGCTATCGGCACGGCGGGCCCAAACATTGAGAGTGGATCTCTAACTCGCTGCGACGTCTGCGTGGCTGAGCGCGGCGTCGATGCGCGCGAGCGTCTCGTCCCGGCCCAGGGCCGCCACGGACTCGAAGATGCCCGGCGACACCGTCGTACCCGTGATCGCCACCCGAATCGGCTGGAAGACATCCTTCGGCTTGACCTCGAGACGCTCAACCACCCCGCGCAGCGCGCGCTCGACCTCATCGGTGTCGAACGGCTCGCCGGCGTCCTCGAGCGCAGCCCGGGCGGCGCGCAGGCGCTCGGGCGCGCCGTCCGACATCACCTTGGTCCAGGCTTTCTCGTCGTAGCCCGCCGGGCGCTCCACGAGGAAGCCGGCCAGCGGCCAGAAGTCCGAAAGCGTCTGCATCTTCTCCTGGCTGATCGCCACGGCCTCGGGCGGGACCGAGCGGCCGCTCAGCGCCTCGAGTCGCGCGCGCAGGTCCTCGGGATCCAGCTCGCGCAGGTAGCGGCCGTTCATCCAGCGCAGCTTCTGCTCGTCGAACACGGCCGGATTCTTCGACACCCGCGCCAGGTCGAAGCGCTCGACCAGCTCAGGTGTCGTCATGAAGGTCGTCGACTCGTCGTAGCCCCAGCCGAGCAGCGAGACGTAGTTGCGCACCGCCTCCGGGAGGTAGCCCGCGTCGCGGAGCTCCTGCACCGATGCCGCGCCGTGCCGCTTGGAGAGCTTCTTGCCGTCGGGGCCGTGCAGCAGCGGCAGGTGGGCATAGACCGGCGGTTCCGCGCCGAGCGCGCGCAGGATCATCACCTGGCGAGGCGTGTTGGATAGGTGGTCCTCGCCGCGCACCACGTGCGTGATCCCCATGTCGCGGTCGTCGACCGCGACGGCGAGGTTGTAGAGCGGGCTGCCGTCGGAGCGCCGGATCACGAAGTCGTCGATCGCCGAGTGCGGGAAGGTGATGTCTCCGCGGATCACGTCGTGCACGACGGTCTCGCCCTCGTCCGGCACCCGCAGCCGAATCGCACCCTCGTCCTCGTAGGCGGCCCCGGAGTCGAGCAGGTGCTGGATGGCGCCGGTGTGCTCAGGCCGGCGCTGTGCCTGCGAGATCGGCCCCTCGTCCCAGTCGAGCTCGAGCCAACGCAGCGCGTCGAGGATCTGCTCGACGTTCTCGGGCGTGGAGCGCTCGCGGTCGGTGTCCTCGATGCGGAGCACGAAGGTCCCGCCCGATCCGCGTGCCAGAAGCCAGTTGTACAGTGCCGTCCTCGCGCCGCCGATGTGGAGCACGCCCGTCGGGCTGGGTGCGAACCTCACTCTCATGCTCATCGGCGCCCATGTTTCCACGGCAGGCGGGCTGGTGCAGGCGCATCAGCGCGGCGTGGAGCGCGGCTGCGACGCAATCCAGGTCTTCAACCAGTCGCCTCGGCAGTGGCGCCCGACGAACTGGAAGGAAGACGACGTCGCGGAGTTCCTCTCTCTGATGAAGAGCGGCCCGATCAAGTCGGTCACGATCCACGCGGTCTACCTCATCAACCCGGCGACGAAGGACCGCGAGATGCGCAAGAAATCGGCCGTCTCGCTCATCCACGCGCTGCGGATGGGCGACGAGATCAGGGCCGACGGTGTGGTGGTTCACCCGGGCTCCACGGTCGGCGAGCCGAAGGAGGAGGCGTTGCCACGCGTGGGCGAGATGGTGCGGCACGCGCTCGGCGAGTCGGACCGATGCCGGCTGCTGCTTGAGAACACGGCCGGCGCAGGTAACACGATCGGGCGCTCGTTCGAGGAGTTGCGAGCCCTCCTCGATCTCTCGGGCGGCGACGGACGCATCGGGATCTGCCTCGACTCCTGCCACATGCTGGCGTCCGGCTTCGACATCACCACCGCCGACAAGCTGGACGGCGTGCTCGACGCCGGCCTCAAGCAGGTGGGCAAGCGCCGCTTGCGCTGCCTGCACATGAACGACTCGCAGACCCCGCTCGGCTCGAACCGCGACCGCCACGCACCGCCCGGCGACGGCGAGCTCGGCCCGCGCGGCTGCGCCGCATTTCTTTCCGAGCCGCGGTTCGAGAAGCTGCCGGTGCTGTTCGAGGGCCCGGGCGTGGAGGGCAAGGCCGTGGCGAAGGTCGACGTCGACCGGATGAAGCAGCTGCGCCGCAACGGCCTGCGCTCGCGGCGACGGCGGCGCGCCTGAGGCGCCTCGGAAGCTGTTCAGCGGGTTAGGACCGCTGAGGCCCGCCGTCGCCTCCCGCTGATAACGAGGAGTGTCGAGCCGGCGATGATGCTGAGCAGCGCCAGCATGCCGGCCGCGCCGATGCCGGCGTCGCGCCAGTCGAAACCCGATGACACGCGGACCTCAATCGGGGCGGTAGCTCGAGTGGGCGGCTGCTTGCGTGCTCCGCTGGAGACGCCGGGCGGGTGATAGTTGCTGGGCGGGCGGCGCGCGCCGTCGATCCCGACTGCGGTGCCACGCTGCGCGTCGTCGCGAGCGTGCGGCGAGCGCAGGTCCTGGTGCCCGTCGGCGGCGGTTGCGGTCACGGCGCAACCGGCCAGCAGCACCGCGGTGGTCATGATGCCGATACGTCCAAGCATGTCGCCTCCTTCCGGCCGCCCTGTGCGGCCTGGTTCGCATCAGCGTTCCGAGGGGCGGTAAGGGGGCGGTACGACCATCGGTAACAGCCGGTAACAGCCTCCGCAGCTACCTGCGCGGCACGCCTGGCAATCCCGGCGGCATAGGCGGATAATGCGAGGCGTGGTCCCGATGGGCCGAGCGGTTGCTCTGCTCGCGCTGGTCGCCATCGTGGCTGGTTGCCCAGGAGAGAGCGAAGAGCCGGTCGAGCCGAAGCAGAGGCAGCAACAGGCCACGCTTGAGTTCGAGCGGGGCGGCACCGTCCGGGCGGCTATTCCTGATATCGACCTGTACGTCTACCCGGTCGAGCTCCCGGCGTCCTTCGATTACTTTCTCGATCCGCAACGTCTGAACGACCCGAGCAGCTGGGAGCTTTTTCGCTGCTGCCTCTTGCGGACGCTGCTCTCCTACAACGGCCGCACGACGTCGGAGGGGGGCATCGAGCCCCTTCCTGACCTCGCGGCCGAGATGCCGGAAGTGTCGCCCGATGGGCTCACCTGGACCTTTCGCCTCAAGAAGGGGATCCGCTATGCGCCTCCGCTCGCCGAAACGGAGGTCAAGGCCGCCGACTTCATCCGGGCGCTCGAGCGCACACTCAGACCCTCGCCCAAGTCGGTGGCGGACAGGATCGGGCCCGAGCTCGGGGTCTACAGCCACTACTACCTGGACGTGATCGCCGGCGCTCAGGAGTTCGCGAAGGGACGAGCGGACACGATCTCCGGGCTCGAGGCGCCTGATGATCACACCCTGGTCGTCCACGCTGGCTCGGCCGACCGGCGACCTCGGCTACCGCTTCACCCTTGCGGCGACTGCGCCGATCCCACCTAATCCGGGGAGACCCGGCTGCCCGTCTCGGCGCGGCCGAGGGCCATGACGACGGCTACGGCCGCGTTCTGGTGTCGACCGGGCCGTACATGCTCGAAGGCTCGGAGAAGCTCGACTTCGCCGCGCCGCCCGCCGAAGGGCAGCAGGCATCCGGCTACGTGAGGGGCAAGTCCCTGACGCTCGTGCGCAACCCTTCCTGGGAGGCGGCGACCGACGATCTTCGGCCGGCCTACCCCGACCGGATCGAGCTCCCGATGACCGGGACAGCGGAGGAGGACTCTCGGAAGGTGGATAGAGGCGAGCTCGACCTCGTCTTCGACGCCAATGCTCCAGTGGACCAGGTCGCGCGCTACCGAAGAGACCCGGAGCTGAGAAAGCGCACGATCACCGTGCCGTGCGATTGGGTGTTCGCCATCCCGATGAACCTCGCGATCAGGCCTTTCGACGACATTCACGTCCGCAAGGCGGTGAGCTTGGCGATCAACAAGGCTGGGCTGCGCCGATTGTTGAACGCCCGGCCCTTCTGGTGGGGCTACGCGTGGGGTGTTCCCACAGGGCACATCTCGATAGACGCCATTACCGGAGAATCTGCTCGTCGGCTACGACCCGTACCGGACGCCGCGCGAACAGCGGATCTGTGGCCCGGGCAAGAGCCGAGATGGCCCGCTCGGGCTACGACGAAGACCGCGACGGCGTCTGCGACGACCCGGCCTGCAGAGGCATTCGCTTCGCCACATGGAGGGAGGTCGCGTTACCCGAGGATGGCCGCCCAGCGTTCGCGACGACCTGGAGCAGATCGGGATCACTCTCGATGTGCACGTGGAGGACGATTTCGACGCGTACCGGACGGCAACGGCTCCTGCCAGGCAAACAGCCGCGACCATTGGGGATCTCTGGGGAGGGGAGTATCCAAACGGCTCCAGCTACTTCGTCCCCCGGTTCGCCCGTCCTGAGTTGAACGGCTCGAACGTCTCCCTGGTCGGGGCCAGGAAAGCGCAACTCGAGAGGTGGGGTTATTCCGTGCGGTCGGTCCCGAACGTCAACGCCAGGATCGAGCGCTGCCTGCCCCTGGTCGGCCGAGCGCAGATCGAGTGCTGGGCGCAGGTCGACCAGTACTTGATGGAAAAGGTCGTTCCCTGGGTCCCGTACGCCCTCCATGCTCACACGTACGTCCTGTCCGATCGGATCGCGCACCTCTCGATCGACCAGTTCACGGCCCAGGCGTCCCTCGATCAGGTCGCGCTCGCCTCGGCGAGCGATTGAGTCCTTCCGGAAGCGAGGGCTCAGCCGCGAGGGTACGGTCACCCAAACGGTCGCTCGGTCGACCGTGACGTCCTCCACGGAATCGCCGATCTCGATCGTCTCGACGAGCGCGCTCGTCGATGGATCGATCCGGGATACCGTGCCATCAAGGCGATTCGCGACCCAGACACCTCCCGCGCCCACCGCGATCCCCATCGGATCGTCGCCAACTGCGATTGCGCGCGACGCCGTACCGGTCTCGATGTCGATCTTCGTGACCGAGTCACTCGGACTGTTCGAGACCCATACAGCTCCCTCTCCGACCGCGACCTGTGTGGCGGCAGATCGGAGAGCAATCCTGGTCACCGCTCCGCTCGCCGGATCGACCCTCACGACCGCGTGGCCGCTCGCGACCCACACCGCCCCGGCTCCCACAGCCACGCCTTCCGGACTGCCGCCGATCTCGAAGGTCTTGACGACTTCGTTGGTTGCCGGCGTCGATCCGGCTAACCGTGCCGTCGAGACCGTTGACAACCCAGACCGCGCCCGCCTCCAACCGCGACGTCAGTCACGCCGTTGGCGAGCGGAATGTTCGCGATGATCTCGTTCTGCCCCGGATCGACCCGTGACAAGGTGCCGTCGAACTCGTGCGCAACCCAGACGGCGTCCCGCTCCTACCGCGACGCCCGTCGCGGCGCCCTCGGTCGAGATCGTCCTCAGTTCCTCGCCGCTGGCAGGATCGAGTCTGGAGAGCGTCCGGTCGTCGAAGTTCGTGACCCATACACCGGTCGCACCGGCGTCGATCAGCGTGGGCCCGCTCCCAACCTGAGTCGCCCCCGAGATGCGATTGGCTCCAGCATCGATCCTCGCCACGGAATTGGCCGGAATACGAAGCTCCGTGGGAGAGCTCTCTCCTCCGACAATCAGGATCAGCCCCGCCGCCAGGGCCGCACCCCCGACAAGGAGGACGATGGCCAGGGTCGTGGATCGGCGCGCCAGCCACCCGGGTGGTCCGACTGGGGACCGCGGCAGCAGGCTCGGGAGCCGACGCTCGCGTGGGAGGACGGTCGAGGCTCCCTGCGTGGGCTCGCGCGCCGCCTGGATCAGCTCGATGCAGGTCCCGTAACGCTCATCGGGGTCCTTCGCGAGCGCCTTGCCCATCACCGGGTCAAAGGCGGGCAGGCTGGGAAGCGGCGGCGGCTCCTCCTGCATGTGCGCCCAGAGCGTGCGGCCCTCGGTCTCGCGCCGGAACGGCGGCTTGCCGGCGAGGCACTCGTAGAGGACACACCCAAGCGCGTAGCAGTCCGTCCGCCCATCGACCGCGTCTCCACGGATCTGTTCAGGCGCCAGATAGTCGAGCGTCCCAACGGCCGTCCCTGTGTCTGTCGAGCTGCCGCCGACCTGCTTGGTGACCCCGAAGTCGGTCAGGTAGGCGTGCCCGTCCTCGTCCAGCAGCATGTTGGCGGGCTTGACGTCGCGGTGCACCAAGCCGCGCCGGTGGGCCGCGTCCAGAGCTCCGGCGATCTGCTCGAGGATGGGAAGCGCGCGCTGCGGCGTGAGACTCCCCTCCCGCTCGAGCGTGGTCCTGAGATCGCTCCCGGAGACGTAGCGCATCGCCAGGTAGAGCTGCCCCTCGCGCTCGCCCGCCTCATAGATCGGCACGACATTCGGGTGATCCAGTGCGGCGGCGAGCCGCGGCTCCCTCAGAAAGCGGGCCCGGAAGCGCGCGTCCCGCGCCAGCTCCGGCGTGATCAACTTCAGCGCGACCGGACGCTCTAGCGACAAGTCAGTCGCCCGATACACCACTCCCATCCCGCCGCGCCCGACCAGCGCCTCTATCCGATAGCCCGCGAAGGTCCCGCCCGGCGCGAGTGCCCCGATCATGCCTGGTCCCACGTAAGCGACCAGCTGAAGCGAGTGCGGGTCTCCACCGGAGCCAGCCCGCCCGGCCGTGGCCCTTTTCGAGCGAAGACCGTTGGCGCCGGAGGAGCGTTCGCGAGTTCCGCACGAACGGGGCCGAGCCCCTCCTGCCGCCAGCGCTCCGACAATCCAACCACGAGCAGGCCGGCTCCCTCGGCGAGGGCCAAGATTCCCCGTCGGCCGGGGCTCGCGAGCAGAGGCTCGGCCACCACTCCAGCCGTGCGTTGGACCACCAACGACGCGTCGGCGAGGAGCCTGCTCGCATCGCGGACGTCCTCCCCTTGGTCGGAAGCTGCGCCGATCAACTGAAGCGGAGAACCTGTCGCTCGGGCTACCCAGGCGCCGAGCTCGAGCGCGGCCCAGTCGTGATTGGCCGCGCCGAACGGCACCACGATCGATCCGCCGCGCAGCGAACCGCCGGACTCGACGAGGAGCGCGACGTCACACGGGGCGTGGTCGAGCACGACCTCGACCTCGCCGACGAGCGGCGGCACAGCCGCATCCATGAGCAGCAGGTCGATGCTTTCCTGCGAGGCAAGCCGAATGATGTCCTCGCCAGGCGTCGGGGAGGAGAAGGCCGCAGTTCTCGTCGCCAGCCCCTCGGCCAGCAGCTGCTGGCGACGATCGCCGAGGACGGCGGTGGTGGCCCGGAGTTCGGCGGGCCGCACGACGGCAGCGACGATCAGCTCCCGTGGCGGCTGCGACGATGCAAGTGGTCGTGCGAGCTCGAGCAGGTCATCGAGCCGGTCCAAATCCCGGGTCATGATCAGCAAAGCGCGCTCGGGTGATGCCAATGGCCGCGCGTGCTCCGGCTGTTGGGTCGGCTCGAGCGCCGGGTCCTGCCGCAGAATCGCCTGCTCCAACCGTTTCAGCTCGTCGCTCGGCTCCAGGCCGAACTCCTCAGCCAGCTCGCGCTGCGCCGTCCGGTAGACGTCGAGCGCCTCGGCCTGGCGGGCCGAGCGATAGAGAGCGAGCATCAGCTGGTATCGAAAGCGCTCCCGCAGCGGGTGACGTACCACGAGCGCCTCGAGCTCACCGACGAGTTGGGCGTGGCGTCCGGTGTCGAGATCGGCGTCGATCCGTTGCCCAAGGACCGACACGCGCAGTTCCTCGAGGCGAGCGATTTCCGGCTGTGCAAATGATTCATACGCCAGGTCCGCGAGAGCCGGCCCACGCCAGAGCGCGAGTGCCTCGCGCAGCTTCGCGGCTGCAGTTTCGGGCGCTGACCGGCTCGCCTCGGCGACCAGCTGCTCGAAGCGGCCGAGGTCGTATTCCGAGCGATCGAGCTGAAGGACATAGCCGGGAGCCTGAGTGATGAGTTTCCCGGGGCCGATCGCCCTCCGGATCCGGGATACGTTCACCTGCAGGGCCTTGGACGCGGTATCTGGCGCCGAAGCGCCCCATAGCTCGTCGATCAGACGATCGGTCGAGACAACCTCGTTGACGTGCAGCAGCAGAATGGCCAGGACTGAGCGCTGCCTAACCCCTCCCAGGGCCATCTTGCGGTCGCGCTCGGCAACTTCCAGTGGGCCGAGAAGCCGGAAGTCCATTTGCGTCCAACTGCCGGGTCAATCCGACCGTACCATGCCCCAGATGGGCCACGCGGCCCTAAGGGGGTGCGGAGCGGCTTCAGGTGCTCACGTACGGAAGCCCGCTGCGAGAGCGGGCTTCCGTTGCTTCGTCCGTGTTCGTGCCACACGGATGGACTGCGTCTTCCCTTAGGGAACGAGTCGTATTGTCCGCTCGCTCGAAGCCGCGTTTCCGAAGCGGTCGGTGGCGGTCGCCTTGATCTTCGCGGTGAGCCGTCCCTGTGTGCCGAGCTCCGTGATTACCTTGTAAGCGCGAAGCGGAATTGCCACCGTTACGGTCGCCGTTCCCTGGAGATCTCCGGCCCCGCCGCTGAACAGCCGGTAGCGCTTCGTCGAACCCCGAGCCTTGAGGGACACGACGCCCTGGACCGCAACGTCACAGGGCTCGCCCGGGCAAGATACCTCGACCGCGATCGCCTTCGTCCTCGACTGGCTTCCGGGCGTGTTCAGCACCAGCGCCGGCGGGTCCGCGTCGCCGACTGCGGTCCAAGAGACGAGCCCGCGAGGGCACGTGCTCGGCTGGCCGCGGGTGCGCCCGGCGAAATGCCCCAGATCGAAGGTCCCCTGCGCCGTGTTGGGGGCAGCGAAGGAGCCTGCGAGTGACAGGGTCGCAGATCGCAACGCGCTAAATCGGTCGCTCTCGATCGGAATCGGGCGAGTAAAGCGTCCCGGAGCGAACCAGGCACACGCTTCGCCCTGCGACCCGATCACCTGGAACCGCTCCAACCACCTCCCATCGTCAGACACCTTCAGCTTGACCGTGCCGCCCTCGTAGCCCCCGAGGTAGTTGCCGCCGGCCAAAGGCTGTGCCTCGGCGGAAGCGGCCCCAGCCAGGGTCGCACCGGCGGCCAAGAGTCCCGCGATGGCTATCCGGCGCATCACCGCTCACCTCCCACGCAAACGTCCAGCGCGGCGCGGGTGACGATGTGATCGGGTCGAAGCATTCCTGCCTCCTTTTCGACCGGCCGCCGAACGCAGCCGGATTGGTGGTCAGGGTCACGCGCGACGCTTGCGACTCGCGGCGGGCTTCGGTAACAGCCGGTTACGGGCGCTGGCTAGCATGTCCCGGCGTGGCGACCTTCCTCGTCTCCGATCACGAGCGCGAATACACCGTGGGACTGCTGCGCGGGCACATGCTCAGCGGCCGCTTGACCGCCGAGGAGTTCGAGGAACGGGTCGGCGAGGCCTGGCGCGCCCGCTCCGCCCAGGACCTCTGGCAGGCGCTGCGGTTCCTCCCGGTGGAGGGACCTGTGGTCCGCGAAGAGCGCGGTGGCGGCACGGCCGCCGCGGCACTCGTCATCGGCCTGATGTCGCTGTGCCTCATGGTGTTCACGCTCGGCCTCGCCTTTCCGCTCGTGCTGCCGCTCGGGATCACGGCCTGGGCACTCGGGCGCGACGCTCGCCGCTCGGGCCCGCGGCGCGTCCGCGGGGTGGCCCGCGCCGGCGAGGTCACGGGAATCGTCGCCGGCGTGTGGGCCGCGCTGATGCTCGCGGGCTGCACCGCTCTGATCGTCTGAGCCGTCAGCTTCCGCCTCCCCCTCCGCGTGCCCGTTCCCATGCGCCGTTTCGCGTTCGTTTGACATATTCCCATATGGGTATATGATTCCTCGCCCATGGCACGAGCAGCGACCACCGCAGACGCGTTCAACGCGGTGGCCGAGCCCCGGCGGCGCCAGATCCTGGATGCGCTTGCCGGCGGCGAGCGCCCGGTGAACGACCTGGTGCGCTCGCTGGGGCTGGCTCAGCCGCAGGTGTCAAAGCACCTCCGGGTGCTACGAGAAGTGGGAGCGGTCGACGTGCGCGACGAAGGACGGCAGCGGCTGTACCGGCTGAACGGCCGGGCGCTCAAGCCCATCCATGACTGGGTCAAGGACTACGAGCGCACGTGGACGGAGCGGTTCGACCAGCTCGACGTCGTGCTGGACGACCTCAAGCAGACGGAGAAAGGAGATGGTGGCAATGATGCCTACCGGGACAGCGATGGTGACGCTCCCGACGGATGAGCAGATCCTCATCACGCGGGAGTTCGACGCGCCCAAGCATCTCGTGTACGAGGCCTATACGACGCCCGACCTCGTCAGGCGCTGGTGGGCCGGCAAGCGCGGCGAGGTCACGAGCTGTGAGATCGACCTGCGGGTCGGTGGCAAGTGGCGGTACGTGATGGTCACGAACGAGGGCTTCGAGGTGGGCTTCCACGGCGAGTTCCGCGAGATCGTCCCCAACGAGCGGATCGTGTCGACCGAGATGTACGAGGGGCCGGAGGCGGAAGGGATGTCCGAGGCGGACGCGCCCGTGAACACCGTCACCTTCACCGAGGCGGACGGCCGCACGACCCTCACGCTCCTGACAGACACCGGGAGCAAGGAGGTCCGCGACGCGATCATCGAGTCCGGGATGGAGGGCGGCATGCAGGAGGGTATGGACCTCCTCGAGGAGGTCGCGATCTCGCTTCGCTGAGCGGCTACAGCTCGTCGCGCAGGTCGAACGCTTCGTCCGGATCCTCGAGCGACGGCTTGGTGAAGAAGCGCGGGTTGACGCACCGGAAGGCGTCGTTGTAGCCGTCGTAGGCGCGTTCCACGCTGCTGCGGCACTGCGGCAGCGGCATCCCGCTCATCTTCACCCCGCCGAAGCCGTGCCGGGTGCGCTCGGCCTGCTCGAAGAGCTCGACGTCGATCTCGCCGCGGAAGACCTTGTTCATGCAGCCCATGAAGCGGCGCCCGGTCTGCTCGTCGTCATACAGGTAGAGGAACTGGCACCCGGAGGCGATGCAGCCGGACGGGTGCACCACGCGGTCGCAGAACGAGCAGCAGCGCCTGCACTCATGGAGCTCGGTCGCGGTCTGCGCCGGAAGGGGTTGCACCCGGCAAGTGTAGGTCAGTAGCGGCGTGGCGTGCGGTAGACGCGGGTAAGCGCACCGCGCCCGCTATCGGCGCGCGAGCAGCTCGGCGGCAGGCGCGATAGCGGTCTCGAAGCGGGAGCGGCCCTCCTCGATGCGGTAGACGCCGATCGTCGTCAGCGTGGTGTCGCCGTAGCGATCGATCGCGAAGTCGCCGAGGTAGCCCTCCTCGACCCGCGCGTCAAGCAGGTTCTCGGTCACCTGCGAGCGGCTCCCGTCGGAGCTCTCGATGGCCTCCATGATCATCGACGCGCTCTGCGCCGCCTGGACCGCGAAACAACACGGCGCGGACGAATAGCGCTGCTCGAACTCGGCCGCGAGCTCGCGCCCCGGCGCGGGCAGCTCGTCGTTGGGCAGTGTCGGGATCGTGTAGGTGAAGCCCTCGGCAGCCGGCCCCGCGCCCTCAACGATCAGGCCGGGAGTGGAGAAGCCGTCCGGCCCGACGATCAGGGCCTCCGAGCCGAGCGCAGCTCGAAGGTCCTCGATCAGCCGCACTCCGTTGTTGAAGACAAAGCCGCCGAGGTAAACCGCATCGGCGCCCGCAGCCCGAACCCGATCGGCAAGCTCGCGGTAGTCGCGCGCGTTCGGGTCCCAGGCCTCCGTCCCTGCCACGCTCAACCCAGTTCGCTCGGCGGTCAGACGGAAAGCCTCGGCGAGGCCGAAACCGTAGGGCTGGTCGTCGTTCAGCACGAACACGCTGCCGGCACCTTGGCGTTGGACAAAGACCGCTCCGGCGGCCGCCTGCACGTCGTCCGCCGGGACGACCCGCACGAAGCCGCGCTGTCCGGTCGGAAAGTACTTCGCGGGCTCTCCGCGACCGACGCCCGGTCCCATGCGCGTCAGTCCGAGATACGTCGAGGACCCGCTGATCGCCGCCAACGGGCCGCCGGGCGCGCGGTTGAGGATCGGGAGCATCTCGAGCGCGCAGGTCGAACTCCAAGGGCCCGCGAATGCGACCACGCTGCGGTTCCTCGAGAAGGCTCGTGCATTGCTGCGGCACCTCTCCGGATCGGAATCGTCGCTCAATAGCGGCGGTCGTCTCGTCACAAACCTGAAGCCCGACGTTGTACTCGCCCGCGCGCCAGTCCCGCTCCGCGAGGACGAGCTTGAGCGCTTGGGAGACCTGCACTCCATGGTCGAGGAACTGCCCTTGCAGCGCGGTGCTCCCCGCGATCAGAAGGTCTGGGCGCCCCGGTCCGCCGTACGCAACCGGCGAGCACCCCGATGCGTCCAAGGCACGAGCCGGCGGAATGTCCGGCTCCTGCCCACCGTCGTCCCCGCCACATGCCGGGAGCATCAGCGCGACCATCCCAATCGAGATGAGCGCCGTCGCCCTCATCTTCGGGCAAGCAGATCGGCCGGCGGCGTGATCGCCGTCTCAAAGCGAAGCTTGCCGTCCTCGATGCGGTAGACCGCGACCGTGTTCAACGTCGTGTCGCCGTAGCGGTCGATCTCGAAGTCGCCGACGTACCCGCCTTCCACGCGGGCTTCGAAGAGGTTCTCCAGAACCTGGCCGCGGCTGCCGTCCGAGTCGGCGATCGCATCCAGCATCATGTGCGCGGCCTGCGCTGTGTGTACCGAGAAGCAGCACGGGCGCGCTCCGAACCGCTCTTCGAAGCGCGCCACGAAATCCTGTCCGTCCGGTGGGAGCTCGCGGGACGGAAGCACGGCGATCATCGGCGCGAAGCCCTCCGCCGCCGCCCCCGCGCCCTCGATGATCGGAGCGAGCTGGTTGAACCCGTCGGGACCGATGAGCTCCGCGTCGGGACCGAGCGCCTCGCGCAGGTCCTTGATCAGCCGGGGTCCGTTGCTGAACACGTATCCGCTCAGGTAGACGGCATCGGCGCCCGAGGCCTCGACTCGGCTCGCCAGCTCGCGGTAGTCGCTGCGCCTCCGGATCCCACTGCGCCCGCCCAACGACACGCAGTCCCAGCCGATCGGCCGCCAGCCTGAAGGCCTCGGCCACGGCGAAGCCGTAGGGGTCATTGTCGTCGAGCACGAACACACTCCGGGCGCCCTGGCGCTCGGCGAAGATCGCGCCCGCGGCACCCATCGCGTCGTCGGGCGGTGCCAGGCGCACGAGGCTACGCCGGCCGGTTGCGGCGTAGCGCTCGGGCTCGCCGCGCGCGACGCCCGGACCGTCGCGTGTCAGCCCAAGGTAGGTGGGTCCTGCCACGGTCTGGGCCAGCGGCCCGCCGGGCGCCCGGTTCAGGATCGGAGTCGCGTACCGCGAGCAGGTCGAGAACAGCGGTCCATGTACGACGATCACGCTGCGATTGGCGACGAACGCCTTCGCGTTGCGTCGGCACCTGCTCGGGGCTCGCTGCGTCGCCCGACGCGGTGGTCTCACCGCAGATCTGGAGCCCAACCGTGTAGTCGCCCGCGCGCCAGTCCCGCTCGTCCAGCACCATCTTCAGGGCCTGCGAGATCTGCACGCCGTGATCGGTGAACTGCCCCTGCAAGGCCGTGCTGGTGGCGATCAGGAAGTCCGGCCGCCCCTCTCCCCCGTAGCTCACCGGCGAGCAGCCCGACGACTCCAGCGGGATGGCCGGGCGGATGTTCGCGGAACGGTCCCCGTCTTCGCCGCAGGCCGCGCCCGCGATAGCGGCTGCGGCCAGCACGGCGACGAGCGACGAGCGAACGAACCGGGCGCCGCTCGCATCAGCCGGCGCCCCCCGGAAGCTTCTGGTCGAAGGCGGTCGTCGTGACCCACACCGTGGCTCCGGCTGCGGCAACGCGCTCGAGCGACTCGCCGACCCGAATCTCCTTTGCTTCACGCGCCCCCGCGTCGATCCGGGCTATCGATCCGTCCCCGTTGCTCACCCAGGCCGTGTTCCCGCTCGCCGCGATGTCCGTGGGCACGCGGTCGACACCGATCGGGACGGTTGTGACCACGCCCAGGGTGCGCGGGTCGATCTGCGTGACGGTCGCGGTGTTGCCGTTCAGGACCCAGACGGCGCGCGAGGAGGCGGCGATGGCGATCGGGTACGGTGCGTCGGCCCCGGAGCGCGCGGCGATCGAGATCGTGTCCGTCACGCCGCCATCGTGCGGGTCCACGCGCAGCACGCTCGCTGAGCGCGAGCTGAGAGCCCACACCGCGCCGCCTCCGGCCGTCACCGCATCGAGCCGCCGGCCAACCGGACTGTGGCCTTCTCGCCCGTGACGGCTTCGATCCGGACGAGGCGCTCCGATCCGTTCGTGAGCCAAACGGCGCCGCCCGCGACAGCAATCGACGCCCGTGAAGCCTGCAGGCGACCGGACGGCTGCGCCGCTTCGCGGGACGCCGGAACGCGGAACCGTTCGGACACGCGCTCGTAACCGGCCGGGATGCGCGATACGACCCCGCGCCCGCCGTCCGCGACCCAGACCGAGCCTTCGCCGACGGCGATGGCATCCGCCCTCCCAGACAGCGGGACGGTACGCGAGATCGAGCGTGTCCGAGCATTAACGCCGGTGACCGCGGTGGAGTCGACGGACGCGACCCACGCTGTCTCCCCCGCGGCGGCGACGTCGGTTGGGCGTCCCGGTAGCGGGGCGGCGAGCGCGAGCTCGCCCGCCCTCGCGTCTACTGCGCCAACCGAGTTGGTGGCCACGTCGAGGAGAGGTGCCCCGGCCTCCGAGCCGTCGTCGCCGAGGCTGCGGGTCAGGGCGAATACCGCTGCAGCGCCGAGCAGGACTCCCCCGACCGCCAGGAGCACGGCGGCCCGGGAGAGCCGCCCGCCGGCGCGGGGCGCGGCGAGGCCGAGCTGACCCGCGGCCTCGTCCACGAGCTCGGCGCAGGTCCCGTAGCGATCCTCGCGGTCCTTGGCGAGCCCCCTACGAAGCACCGGGGCCAGGCTCGGGTGGTCGGGCAACGCTGCGGGCTCATCGTTCATGTGCGCCCACAGCGTCTCCGCCTCTGAGGAGCGCCGGAAGGGGGGCGTTCCCGCCAGGCACTCGTACAGCACGCAGCCGAGCGCGTAGCCGTCCGTCCTGCCGTCAACGTCCTCCCCGCGGATCTGCTCGGGCGCGAGGTAATCGAGCGTTCCCAGCATGCGGCCGGTGTCCGTCGAGACGGCGCCCAGCTGTTTGGTGATGCCGAAGTCCGTCAGATAGGCGTGCCCGTCCTCATCCAACAGCACGTTCGCCGGCTTGACGTCGCGATGCACCAGCTCACGCCGGTGTGCGGCATCGAGGGCGTCGGCGACCTGGGCGAGCACGACCAGCGTCCGCTCAGGCGCCAGTTTGCCCTCGCGCTCGAGCACGCTCTTCAGGTCGCTGCCCTCCACGAAGCGCATCGCCAGGTAGAGCTGTCGCTCCCACTCCCCGGCTTCGTAGATCGGCACCACTCCCGGGTGGTCGAGCGAGGCTGCCAGCCGCGGCTCGCGTAGGAAACGCGCCCGAAAGCGCTCGTCCTCGGCCAGCTCCGGTGCGATCAGCTTGAGTGCCACCGGTCGCTCCAGTGACAGGTCCCACGCCCGGTAGACCACCCCCATGCCACCCCGCCCGACGAGCGACTCGACCCGGTAGCCGGCGAATGTGGCCCCGGGTTCGATCGCCGCGATCACGCGCTCACCCCGCCGAGTGCGGGCGAGCGCTCGTTATCGGAAACCTCCAGTGGGCCAAGCAGCCGGCAGTCCATACGGGGCCAATCTGCCGAGTGGTGCGACCGTAGCACGGTGTACCAACATCGTCGCGAGGTGTCCCCAACTGCTCGTGTCGGACCACGAACGGGGACGGGCGGGTCAGACGACGATCCGGGCCGCTCCCGCGAGCCCGGAGAGCTCCGCGCGACAGGCGCTGTCGGCGGACACGCGCCAGTCGGTCCCGAGCAGCAGGCGCCGCTCGCCGACTGCGAGTAGGAGCTCGTGCTCGCCGCGGTGGTGTCCCACGACCTCCCTGAGCTCCTCGAGGAAGCTGTCCGGCACCCCCGGCGAAACGTGCAGCGTGAGCCGCCTCACGACCGGCTCGGCGGCAGCCGCCTCGGCGGCCCGGAGGACCTCCTCCGGCGAGGGCTCGAAGGGCTCGACCTCCTGCGCGATCAGCTTGGTCTCCCCCGCCTCCTTGTGGTCGACGCGGCCACGCACGATCACGATCTTGTCGAGGTCGACCTTGTCGGCGTTGGCCGCGTAGGCGGAGTTGAACACGAGCATCTCCACCTGGCCCTCGAGGTCGTCGAGCGTGGCGAACATCATCGGATCGCCGTTCTTGGTGCGGATCCGCTTGCACTCCGCGATCATGCCGCCGACGGTGACCCACTCGCCGTCCTTCTTGGACGCGAGCTCGGAGATCGAGCAGTCGACCCGCGCACGCAGCGCCGGCCTGACCTCCTTGAGCGGGTGGCTCGACAGGAACAGCCCGAGCGTCTCCTTCTCCCACTCATTCAGCTGCTCGCGCTCGTCCGGCAGCTCCGGCACCGGCAGGTCGGGCTCCGCCACCCCGCCCGGGCCGTCGTCCATGTCGAAGAACGAGCCCTGGCCGCGCTGGGCGTCCTGCTGCGCCTGCGCGCCGGCCGCCTGGGCGTTCGGCAGCACCTGCATCATGCCGGTGCGCGTGCCCGGCAGCGAGTCCATCGCGCCGCACTTGACGAGCGAGTCGCTCGCCTTCTTGTTCACGGCCTGGCAGTCGACGCGGCGGCAGAAGTCCCAGACCGAGCTGAACGGCCCACCTTCCTCGCGCGCCCGGATGATCGCCTCGACCGCCTGGTAGCCGAGCCCCTTGACGGCGTCGAGCCCGAAGCGGATGTTGCCGTCGACGACCTTGAAGTCGTGACCCGACAGGTTCACGTCGGGCGGCAGCACCTCGATCCCCATGTCCTCGCACTGGGCGACGAAGAACGGCACCTTGTCCTTCGTCGACATGACCGACGAGATGAGCGCGGCCATGTACTCGGCCGGGTAGTTGGCCCGCAGCCATGCGGTGCGGTAGGAGATCAGGGCATAACACGCAGCGTGACTCCGGTTGAAGGAGTAGTCAGCCGCCGCCTCGTTGACCGCCCACAGCTCCTGGATCACGTTCTCCTGTGTCCCGCTCGCCCGGGCGCCCTCGAAGAAGCGCTCCCTGAGGGCCGCCATCGCGGCGCGGTTCTTCTTGCCGATCGCCTTGCGCAGGTCGTCCGCCTCGGCGCCGGAGAAGCCGGCGATCGCCTTGGCGATCTGCATCGACTGCTCCTGATAGAGGATCACCGAATAGGTGGCCTCCGTGATCGGGCGCAGGCGCTCGTCGACGTATGAGATGAGCTCCGGGTTGTGCTTGTTGCGCGCATAGGTGTCGATGTGGCGCATCGCGCCGGGTCGGTAGAGCGCGTTCAGCGCCACCAGGTCCTCGAACTCGGTCGGGCGCACCTTGCGCAGGGCGTCGCGCATGCCGTCGGACTCGAACTGGAACACGCCGATCGAGTCCCCGCGGGCCATCATCTCGTAGGTGCGCGGGTCGTCGAGCGGGAGGTTCGCCACGTCCGGCCGCTCCCCGGTCGACTCCTCGATGATCGAGAGGCAGTCCTCGATCACGTCGAGGTTGCGCAGCCCAAGGAAGTCCATCTTGAGCAGTCCGATCTCCTCGATCGGCTTCATCGAGTACTGCGTGACGACCTTGTAGGAGCGCTCGCCGCCTGGAGAACCAGAGCTCGCGCGCGCCGCGCGCTCGCTCAACGACGGGACGCCGCGGTCCTCCATCAACTGCACCGGCACGATGTCGGTGAGCGGCCGGTCCGCGATCACCACCGCGGCGGCGTGGATGCCCGTGTTGCGCACGATGCCCTCCAGGCCGCGCGCGGTGTCGATGATCTGGCGCGCCTCGGGCTCCGAGTCGTAGGCGCGGCGCAGGTCGGGCTCCTCGGTGAGGTACTCCTCGAAAGACTTCGAGCGGCCCATCACCGGCTCGGGAATGAGCTTGGCGAGCCGGTCGCCGGCGCCGTAGTCGAGACCGAGCACTCGCGCCGCGTCCCGGGTGGCGTTGCGCGGGAGCATCTTGCCGAAGGTCACGATCTGGGCCACCGAGTCCTTGCCGTACTTGTCCTCCACGTAGCGCATGACCATCGCGCGGCCCTTGACCGAGAAGTCGATGTCGATGTCCGGCATCGAGACGCGCTCGGGGTTGAGGAAGCGCTCGAACAGGAGCCCGTAGGCGAGCGGGTCGACCTCGGTGATGTTCAGGCTGTAGGAGACGAGCGAGCCGGCGGCCGAGCCGCGCCCCGGGCCGACCGCTATGCCGGAGTCCTTCGCGTACTTGACGAAGTCCCAGACGATCAGGAAGTAGGCGGAGAAGCCCATCTTCTCGATCACGCCGAGCTCCATCTCGAGGCGCTCGACCGCCTCGGCGGGCGGCGGGTCGCCGTAGCGGCGCCGCAATCCGGCGTGGGCGAGGCTGCGCAGGTACTCGGACTCGGCCGACCCGTCCGGCGTCGGGAAGTGCGGGATCAGCATCTTGCCGAGCTCGATCTCGACGGAACAGCGCTCGGCGATCTCGAGCGTGGCCGCGAGCGCCCCCGGCCACTCCGCGAAGTCGCTCGCCATCTCGTCCGAGCTCTTGAGGAAGAACTCGTTGGTGTCGAACGAGAGCTTCGGCTGTGCCAGCGTGCTCTTGGTCTGCACGCAGAGGAGCGCCTTGTGGTTGTCGTAGTCCTCGCGGCGCAGGTAGTGCACGTCGCCGGTGGCGACGAGCGGGCGGCCCAGGTCGCGCGCGATCTCGACGATGCCGGCGTTCGCCCGCTCCTGCTCGTCGATGCCGTTCTTCTGCACCTCGAAATAGACGTTGTCGGCGCCGAAGACCTGCACCAGGGCGTCGGCGTGGGCGCGCGCCTCGTGCGGCGAGCCGTCGACCAGCCGGCGGCAGAAGCGCGACTGCAGGCAGCCGGTGAGGGCGATGATGCCGCCCGCGTGACGCGACAGCAGCTCGAGGTCGACGTTCGCCTTGCCGCGGCGGTAGCCCTCGAGGTATCCGGCGGAGCTCAGCTTGACGAGGTTGCGAAAGCCGTCGTCGCTCGCCGCGAGCAGCGTCAGGTGGTTGCGCTCGTAGCGGACCGCGTCCGAACGGCAGTCATCAACGAAGTAGGCCTCTAGGCCCAGGATCGGCTTGATCCCCTGCTTCCGGCACGCCTTGAAGTGCTCGACCGCCCCGTTCATCACTCCGTGGTCCGTGAGCCCGAGAGCCGGCTGACCGTGCGCCGCGGCGCGCTCGGCCAGCGCGTCGATCCGGCAGGCGCCGTCGAGCACGGAGTACTCCGAATGCACGTGGAGATGGGCGAAGCTCATCGGGGCACCCGAGTATACGTTCGGGATCCGACGGCTTCCCGGTGGTTCCACGCACGTTGCGGAGTGCGGGGTCGAAGCCGACGAGAGCTCGCCAAGTGCCCTCAGTTCAGCTTGGCCGGGCCGCAGCCGGTAGGCGATCCAGCACTGCCTCGTGCGCCGCGCGGGCGCGCTGGAGCGCGTCCTCCACCTCGCCGACCTCCGGTTGTTGAGGCTCGCCCGGATACCGGAAACGCCAGGCGAAGGGCGTCAGGTCCACGACCGGCTCGAGCACCGCCTCGAGCGAGGGATCCAGCTCCGCGCACACTCGGACCAGCTCCTCGAGCTCGTGCGTTTTGCGGAAGGGCACGTCGTGCCAGTGGAGGAAGGCCTTTAGCGATTTCTCCGCGGCCTGCTGGGCATGGAACGCCGCGGAGTCAGCGAGTGGTTCGGGAGTGGCCAGGAGGACCTGGCCTGCTCGCAGATCGCGCGCCGCCTTGACAAGCCAGTCGCGCGTGTCCTCGAGCCGCTCCCGATCAACCTCCATAGATCAGCCGACCCTCTCGGATGATGGTGGCCGGCAAGGAGGCGGCGAGATGCGTGCGCCGATCGAACTCGTCGCGCGTCCACACGAGGACGTCCTTGGCGACACCTACCCCCCGTAGCGCCCGGTAGGCGAGCTGGTCGCGCCGGTATCCCGCCAGGTCGGAGTCGGGGACCACCACCATCAGGTCGTAGTCGCTGTCGGGATCGGCGTCGCCACGACCCCGGGAGCCGAAGAGGTAGATTCGCTCCGGCCCCAGCGCCTCCGCGAGCCGGCGCACGAGCTCGTCGAGCTTGGGGTCGCCTGAACCGTCCACGACCCAAATGTTGGACCAAGGCGCGGACGAGCGGTCGGTGGCCAGGGCGGGCTTGGCGCCGGAGCGTCCCGGGGCCGCAGGGACTTAGGTCACGTTTCCCGAGTTTCCTGTCCTGTGACCTGGACGAAGCGTGGTCAGTCGTCCCCGCCGCTGCTCGTGGACTTGGCGGCGAGGAGGCCCGCCCCCACCACACCCAGGGCGGTCGCTGCCGCGCCGATCTTGAACTTGTTGGCCGCCAGCTTGCGCCCGATCACGATCTCGATCCCCTGCCACGCCATCCAGCCGAGCAGCGTGTAGACCTTCGTCTTCATCTGTTCTCCCTTTCCCGATTGCGCACGTTGTACGCCATGCGCGATTGGAGCGACCAGAGCTCGATGAACCCCGGGCTGGCCTGTTGCGAGAAGAGCCCGCCGGACTCGCCGAAGCCGGCCAGCGCCGGGTCGTACAGCGCGTTCGGCGACCTGCGCGCCACCGGCCGCGCGCTGCCCTTGTAGAGGCGCATCGTGATCTCCCCGGTCACCTGCTCGTTGACCGAGTCCATGAACGCGCTCAGGTCCTGCAGCAGCGGCTCGTACCAGAGCCCGGCGTAGACGAGGTAGGCCCAGTGGTTGTCGAGCTGGGGCTTGAAGGTGTTCTGGTGGATCGTCCCGACGAGCTTCTCGAGCTCCTTGTGGGCGGTCAGGATCAGCGCCGCCGCGGGCACCTCGTACAGGTCGCGCACCTTGAGGCCCACGATCCGGTCCTCGATGTGGTCGACGATCCCGATGCCGTGCCGCGAGCCGATCTCGCCGGCGCGCTCGAGCAGGTCGACGAGCTCGAGCCGCTCGCCGTTCAGCGCCACCGGCACGCCCGCGCTCGAAGCCGACGACGACGTCCTCGTGCTCGTCGGGCGCCTCCTCGGGCCGGGTCACGAGCTGGAAGACGTCGTCGCGCGGCGGCTCCTCGATGTCCTCGATCGGGCCGCCTTCTGAGGAGCGGCCCCACAGGTTGTCGTCGATCGAGTAGGGCGGGGTCTCGGTGCCGCCCTTGACGGGGATGCCGTGCTCGCGCGCGTAGGCGATCTCCTCCTCCCGCCCCATCTGCCAGCCCCGCACCGGCGCGATGATCTTCATCTCGGGATCGAGCGCGATCACCGTCGACTCGATGCGCACCTGGTCGTTTCCCTTGCCGGTGCAGCCGTGGGCGATCGTGTCGCAGCCGGCCTTCCGCGCGTACTCCACCGCCAGCTTCGCTATCAGGGGACGCCCCAGCGCGGTGAAGAGCGGGTAGCCCCCGCCGTAGAGCGCGTTGGCCTTGATCGCGGGCAGGACGTAGTCGCGCGCGAACTCCTCGCGGGCGTCGACCACATGGCAGTCGAGCGCGCCGAGCCGGAGCGCCTTGCCCTTGACGACCTCGTAGTCCTCACCCGGCTGGCCCAGGTTGACGGTCAGCGCCACCACCTCGGCCTCGTACTCGTCCTGGATCCACTTGAGCATCACGCTCGTGTCGAGCCCGCCCGAGTAGAGCAGCAGCACGCGCCCGACCTCGCCGGGCTCGGCCTCGTACGAAGCAGTCTTGCTCAGGGTCCGGCGTTCGACGGCCACGGGGCGCTGGAAGCTAACAGGCGAGCGCCGCAAATCAGGGTTGACCTCGAGTCCCATTTGTGGTCGGGTAACTCCTGGACTCGACGGAAGGAGAAGCCATGCGAAGGGCTGGCTTCACGCTGGTCGGCGCCATGCTCGTGGCGCTTTTTGTTATTGCCCCCTCGGCTGGCGCGGCGCCGAAGGCGAAGGTCATAGCGGACGGATTATTCGACCCGCGCGGTATCGCCGACGCGCCGGGCGACCGCTTGCTCGTCGCCCAATCCGGTTCAGGGACGATCACGCTGATCCGAGACGCCGACGATCGCAATCCGAGAATTTCGATCTTCGCCGAGCTGCCGGACAGCGGTCTCGTCGATGTGGCCGCCTCGGGGTTCTTCAGGGCCTTCGCCGTGGCCGGCGGAGCGCCTGAGGCCGGCGGCGGTACGTTCGGCCAACTGCTTCGGGTGCGCCGATTCGGCGAGCCGACCGTGTTGGCGGACATCGCCGGCTACCAGGAGGGCGACCCGGATCCCGATGACCAGGCCGATCCACCGTTCCCGACGGAATCGAATGCGAACGGGCTGGCGGTGCTCGGAGGCGGGCGCTTCCTGGTGTCGGATGCCGCCAACAACGACCTGCTGAAGGTCGACGACGGCGAGATCACGACCGTGGCCCGCTTCAAGCCGGAGGAGGTTCCCTGGCCGGACGGGCTCGATCTTCGGCCCGCCGCCGGTCGGCACCCCGGTGCCTGGCGGAGGCCGTGCCCACCGCGGTGGCGGTCGGACCCGACGGCAACTGGTACGTCTCGGAGCTCAAGGGCTTCCCCTTCCATCCGGGGAGCTCACGGATCTGGCGGATCAAGCGCGGCGCCGAAAACGCGACCTGCGATCCGGAGCAGCCCAACAGGGCCTGTCGCACGGTTGAAACGGGCTTCACGTCGGTGATCGACCTCGCCTTCGGGGACGACGGCGAGCTGTACGTGCTCGAGATCGCCAAGGCCGGCCTGCTGGCGGTCGAGGAGTTCGGCGCGCCGCCGATCGGCGGCCTGTGGAGAGTCGAGGACGGCAAGAAGAAGGAGCTCGCGCCCGATGAGCTGATGGCCCCGGGCGGAGTGGCGGTCGACGACGACAACATCTACGTCACGACCGGCACGATCTTCGGCGAGGGTGCCGGTGCGGTGGTCCGCATCAAGGCGCCGGACGAGGACCGCGGCCGCGGCGACGACGACGACTGACCCGAGCGGAGCCGGCGCCTCGCAAGGGGCGCCGGCTCCCCGGCTTCAGAGCGCCGCCTCGATCCGGCGCACGGCCTCGTCGACCTCATCGCTCGACACCGTGAGCGGCGGCAGCAGGCGGATCGTGTCGGGGCCGGTGGCGTTGACCACGAGCCGCTGCTCGAGGAGAAGGCGGCGCGCAACCTCGGGGGCGCGCGCCACGTGGAAGGCGATCATGAGCCCGAGCCCTCGCGGCTCGAGCCTGGCCGCCTGGAGCGCCCCGGCCAGCTGCGCGCCGCGCTCCCGAACTCCGGCGAGGAACGCGTCGTCGTCGATCGTGTCGAGCACGACGTTCGCGGCCGCCGCGATCAGCGGGCCGCCTGCGAAGGTCGAGCCGTGATCGCCGAGCTCGAAGACTGCCACGTGGTCCGGGCTCGTGACGCAGGCGCCCACGGGCAGCCCGCCGCCGAGGCCCTTGGCGACGGTCATCACATCGGGGGTCACACCGAGCTGCTGGTGCGCCCACAAGGTCCCGGTGCGGCCCATGCCGCACTGGATCTCGTCGAACACGAGTAGTGCGTGATGGGTGTCGCAGGCCGCGCGAGCTGCGGCCAGCAGGCCTGGATCGATCGGGTGGATGCCGGACTCGCCCTGGATCGGCTCGATCAGCACCGCCGCCGTGTTTCCGTCGACAGCCTCGACGAGCGCGTCCGGGTCGTCGCGGCGCACGACCTTGAAGCCCGGCACGAGCGGCGCGAAGGGGGCCTGCTTGGCCTCCTGGGGGGTCGCGGACAGCGCCCCCATCGTGCGCCCGTGGAACCCACCCTCCAGCACGACGAAGTCGCCGCCCCGGCGGTGCCGGCGCGCCAGCTTCAGCGCGCATTCGATCGCCTCGGTTCCCGAGTTGCAGAGAAAGACACGCCCGCCGAGCGAGCAGTCCGCGAGGTGCTTCGCGAGCCGAGTGCCGGGCTCCGTGTAGTAGAGGTTCCCGACGTGCATCAGGCGCCCCGCCTGCTCGCGGACCGCCTCAACGAGCCCCGGGTGGCAGTGCCCGAGCTGCACGACCGAGATGCCGGTCAGGAAGTCGAGGTACTCGTTGCCCTCGTCGTCCCAGAGCCGCGTGCCCTCGCCGCGCACGAACTCGACCGGGTGGCGGGCGTAGGTCGCCATCACCGCGTCGCGCTCGAGTGCCTGGAGCTCTGTTAGGGCCACAGCTTCGTGCCGATTCCCTCGTTCGTGAAGAGCTCGAGTAGCAGCGAGTGGGGCTGGCGGCCGTCGACGATGTGCGCGTTGCCGACGCCGGCGTCGAGCGCGTGCAGGCAGGCCTCGAGCTTGGGGCGCATCCCGCCGCTCACCTCGGGCAGCCTTGCGCGCAGCTCGTCGGCGGTGGCCTCCGAGATCTTGCTCGCCGCGTCCGAGGGGTCGGCGCGCCAGCCGTTCACGTCGGTGAGGAACACCACCTTGAAGGCTCCGAGCGCCTCGGCCACGGCGGCGGCCGCGGCGTCGGCGTTCACGTTGTAGGAGTTCCCCTCGGGGTCGGCGCCGACCGAGGCGATCACCGGGATGTAGTCGGCCGCGATGTGGTTGAGGACGTCCGCGTCGACGCGCTCGATGTCCCCGACGAAGCCGACGTCGGTCTTGCCCGCGAGCCGCTTCTTGACGGTGAACAGGAGGCCGTCGTCGCCGCACAGCCCGACCGCCGGCTGCCCGTGGCGGCCCAGCAGCAGCACGATGTCCTTGTTCTGCTTGCCGACCAGCACCATCTTCGCCACCTCGACCGTGGCCGCATCGGACACGCGCAGGCCGTCGACGAACTTGACCTCCATGCCGAGCCGCTCCATGTAGTCGGTGATGTCCGGCCCGCCGCCGTGCACCACGACCGGGTTCATGCCCACGTACTTGAGGAGGACGACGTCGCGGGCGAACTCCTCCTTGAGCTCCGGGTCGGTCATCGCCGCCCCGCCGTACTTGATCACCACGGTCTTGCCGTGAAACTCGCGGATGTAGGGCAGCGCCTCGAGGAGGGTGGCTACGTCCCTCATGACGTGTAGCTCGAGTTGAAGGTCGCGTACTCGGGGCTGAGGTCGCTGAAGAAGACCTCCGTCTCGCCGCCCTCGCCGGGAAGCGTGAGCTCGAACTCGATCTCGTCGCCCTGGACGAGCTCCTCGAGCTCGCGCAGCGCGTTCGCGTCGAGATCGAGCGCGTCACCGGCCGACACGACCTGGCGGCCTTCGATCGAGAGGTCGGCCACGAACGGTTCGCCCGCCGGCCAGGCCTGACCGGCCGCCTGCAGGACCCGCCCGAAGTTCGGGTCGCCGCCGTGCAGCGCCGTCTTCACAAGCGGCGAGTTGGCGATCTGGCGCGCCACCGGCTCCACGGCATCGGAGCGGCCGTTCACCACGATCCTCCCAACCCGCCGCGCGCCCTCGCCGTCGGCGACGATCATCAGCGCCAGCTGTCGCAGCAGCGCGTCGAGCGCCTCGCCGAAGCGGATCTCGTCCTCGCTCTCGGGCTCGATCGTCACGCCCGAGTTCCCGCTCGCCAGCGCGAATACCGTGTCGCTGGTCGAGAGCTGACCGTCCACGCTTATGCGGTCGAAGGAGCGCTTGACGCAGACGCCGGTCAGCAGGTCGAGTGTCTCCTGCTCCATCCGGGCGCCGGTCTCGATGAAGCAGAACATCGTCGCGTGGCGCGGCTCGATCATCCCGGCGCCCTTGGCCTGCGCCGCGAGCTTGACACGCCCCGAGGGGAGGTTGACGTCGAGGCACGCGCGCTTCGGCCCGCTGTCGCTCGTGAGGATCGCCTCCGAGAAGCTCCCGGCGTCCAGGCCGAGGCCGTCGCAGGCCGCCTCGACGCCGGCGACGACCTTGTCGCGCGGCAGCTCGTGCCCGATCACGCCCGTGGACGCGACGCCGACCTGCCCGGGGTCGAGGCCGAGCTTGCGGGCGGCGGCGGCCTGCATCGCCGCGGCGGTCTCGAGGCCGCGCTGGCCGTCGCCCACGTTGGAGCAGCCGGAGTTGGCCACCACGGCCCGCAGGCCGGCGAGGTCGGCCTGCCTCGACACGATCACCGGGGCGCCGACGCGGGCGTTCGTCGTGAAGCGGGCGGCGGAGACCGTGCCCGGCGCGTCCGATACGAGCACGCCCACGTCGAGCCCGCTCGGCTTGATTCCCGCCGCCACTCCGGCGGCGCGGAAGCCGGTCGGCAGCTCGGTGTCGCTCGCCTCGCCGGCGTGGACGGGCGCCTCGACCCAGCGAGAGCGGAAGAAGGTCATTCGAGCCCCGCCGTCTCCGGCAGCCCGAGCATGAGGTTGAGGTCCTGCACCGCCTGGCCCGCCGCGCCCTTCCAGAGGTTGTCGATCGCGGCCAGCGCGATCACCCGCTCGCCGACGACTGTCACGTGCACCTGCGCGCGATTGGTGTTGCGGACGTTCTGGGTGCGCGGCGAGCCGGGGATCATGTCGATGAACGGCTCGTTCGCGTAGCGCTCCTCGTAGAGCGAGCGCACCTCGTCCTTCGAGAGCGGCTCGTCCAAGCTCGCGTAGCAGGAGGCGAAGATGCCCTGGTCGACGGGCAGCAGGTGGGTGAGGAACGAGAAGCCGGCGCCCGGCAGCTCCTGCTCCATCTCCGCGCTGTGCCGGTGGCCGTCGATCTTGTAGGCGTTGACGTTGTCGACCGCGGACACGTAGTGGGTCTCCTCGGTGGCCTCGCGGCCCGCGCCGGACACGCCGGCCTTGATGTCGACGACCGCGTCGCGGATCCGCCCCTGCAGCGGAAGCAGCGCGAGCAGCGCCGCGGTGGAGTTGCAGCCCGGCCCCGCCACGAGGCTCGCCTCGCGGATCTCCTCGCGGTGCGCCTCGGGCAGCCCGTAGACGGATTCGGCGAGCAGCTCGGGGGCCTCATGGGGCTGGTACCAGCGCTCATAGGCGGCCCTGTCGAGGCGGAAGTCGGCCGAGAGGTCCACGACCTTCAGGCCACGCTCGCGCAGCGCCTTGACCGCGCCGGCCGCCGCCTTGTGCGGGTAAGCGACGAGCGCGGCGCTCGCCCGCTCCGCAATCGCGTCGGGATCGAACTCCTCCATCGTGAGCGGCACGCGGTGGGCGGGGTAGAGCTCGTCGTGGCGGCGCCCCGCCTCGCTGCGAGCGGTCAGCGCCGTGAGCTCGATCTCGGGATGGCGGTGCAGGATCGCGGCCGCGACCGCTCCGCCGAAACCGGTGGCGCCGAGCACAGCCGCCTTATGCACGGAGCGCACCTCCGATCTGCTCCAGCTGGCGCTCGATGGCCGCCCGGCGCTGCGCCACCTCCTCGTCGGTCAGGGTGCGGTCGGGCGCGCGGAACTCGAGCCGCAGCGCCAGCGACTTGTTGCCCTCCCCGACCTGCTCGCCGTGGTAGACGTCGAAGACCTCGACACGCCCGAGCAGCTCACCGCCACCGGCCCGCACAGCCTCCTCGACGCGACTGGCCGGCACGTCCTCGGCCACCACCACCGCGATGTCCTGGAGCACCGCCGGGAAGCTCGTGACGTCGCCGTACACCTGGACGTCCCCCTCGGTCAGCTCCACCAGGGCATCGACGTCGAGATCGAACGCCGCGACCGGGCCTTCCAGATCCCACGCGCGCGTCACGAGCGGGTGGAGCTCGCCGATCCAGCCGAGCTCCCGGCCGGCGTCGGTGCGCACCAGCGCCGCACGCCCCGGATGCAGGAAGGGGCGCGCCGCCGGCTCGGCATGCCACTCGATCCTCGCGACGCCGAGCAGCGCCTCGAGGAGCGCCTTGGCCGCGAAGAAGTCCGCGGGATGCGCCTCCGTGCGCCAGCCGCCGGGGGCCAGCTCGGTCATCAGCACCGACAGGTGGTGGGGCTCGTCGGCGGGGAGCGCTCCCCGCGGCGATCCTTCGGACGGCTGCTCGAGCGGGCCGGTGGGCAGGTAGACGTGCGCGGACTCGAACAGCGCGACGCCCGGCCGACCGTGGGCTGCGTTGTGGCGCGCGGCGTCGAGCAGCCCGGGCAGCAGCAGCGGCCGCATCACGCTGTGGTCCTCGCCGAGCGGGTTGTCGAGCCTCAGCACGGGCTCGTCGGGGAGGCGCAGCCTCCGGAGCGCCTCCGGTGAGGTGAAGCTGTAGGCGATGCACTCGTGCAGGCCGCGGTCGCGGAGGAGATCCTCGATCCGGCGCCGCAGGCGCTGGCCGTGCGTGAGGCGCCCGACCGCGCCCTCGCGCGCGGGCAGAGTGGTGGGCAGCTTGTCGAGGCCGTGGATGCGGGCCACCTCCTCGATGAGGTCGGCCTCGCGCTGGACGTCCGCGTCGCGCCATGGCGGGACGGCCCATCCGGTATGCCTGGCGCGAGCCTCCGGCTGGCCGGAGGCGAGCGATTCCGATCGCTCGAACCCGAGCCGTTCCAGGATCTCGGTCACGCGCGCCGACGGGATGCTCTCCCCCAGCAGCCGCTCCATGCGCTCCTCGCGCAGTCCCACGACCCGCGGCTCGGCCGGGTGCGGGTAGACGTCGATAGTGCCCGGCACGAGCCGCGCGCCGCACAGCTCGACCATGAGCCGCGCCGCCAGCCGCTGCGCCGCGATGGCCTGCTCGGGGTGCAGCTGCTTCTCGAATCGCGCCGATGCCTCGGTGCGCAGGCCGAGCGCCTTCGACGTGCGCATGATGTTGGGCCCGACCCAGGTTGCGGCCTCCATCAGCACGCGCGTCGTGCGCTCCGACACCTCGGAGATCTGGCCGCCCATGATCCCCGCGATGCCGCTGGGGCCCTCGGCGTCGCAGACGAGCGCGGCCTCGGAGCTGAAGCGACGCTCGACCTCGTCGAGCGTCGTCATCGTCTCCCCCTCGGCCGCGCGCCGCACGATGATCCGCGAGCCGCGCACCTCGTCGAGGTCGAACGCGTGCAGCGGCTGACTGGTCGTGAGCATCACGTAGTTGGTGATGTCGACGACGTTCGAGATCGGCCGCTGGCCGGCCGCCATCAGCCGCTGCTTGAGCCACAGCGGCGAGGGCCCGATCTTCACGTCCTCGAACACGCGCGCCGTGAAGCGCAGGCAGATCTCCGGGTCGATCTCGACTCCGGCGTGGTCATCGACCGAGTCGCTCCCGGAGGGCTCGGCGTCGGCCCCCGTCGGGTCCACGGCCAGCGCTGCGCCGGTCACCGCGTGCAGGTCTCGCGCCACCCCGTACACGCCCATGATGTCCGGCCGGTTGGGAGTTATCTCGAGCTCCAGGACCTCGTCGGCTATCGGCAGGTGATCTGCGAGCGGCGCGCCGATCGGGAGGCCCTCCGCGAGCACCATGATCCCGTCGTGGTCCTCGCCGATGCCGACCTCGTCCTCGGCGAGGATCATCCCGGCCGACGCCACCCCGCGCAGCTTGGCCTCGCCCAGCGTGCTGCCGTCGGGCATCACCGCACCCGGCAGCGCCACGGCCACCGTTTGGCCAGCCACCACGTTCGGCGCGCCCGTCACGATCGTCTGCGGCTCGCCGCGCCCGATGTCCACCTCGTTGACGTTGAGCCGGTCCGCGTTCGGGTGCTGCTCGGATGCGAGCACACGGCCCGTCAGGAACGCCGACGTGTCCCCCACTCCGGTGCGGTGCAGCCGCTCGAGCTTGTCGCCCGCCTGCGTCAGCGCGTCGGCGATCTCCTCGGCCGGGAGCCCGGGATCGCAATAGGAGCGCAGCCAGGAGACCGGGATCCTCATCCGAACTGCTCCAGCAGCCGCAGGTCGTTCTCGTAGAGCATGCGCAGGTCGGGCACCTCGTGGACGATGCTCGCGATGCGCTCGATCCCCATCCCGAACGCGAAGCCCTGCACGCGCTCGTTGTCGTAGCCGCTGTCCCGCACGTAGTCGAGCACGTTCGGGTCGACCATCCCCGAGCCGAGGATCTCGATCCAGGCCTCGCCCTTGCAGGTGAAGCAACGCTGCCGCCGCCCTCCCAGCCCGTGCCGCCGCAGCGGAAGCAGGACACGTCGACCTCGACGCTCGGCTCGGTGAACGGGAAGTAGCCCGGGCGCAGGCGCACGCGCGTGTCCTCGCCGAACATCTGGCGGGCGAACTGGAGCAGCACCCCCTGGAGGTCGGCCAGCGTGATGTTCTCGTCGATGGCGAGCCCCTCGAGCTGCCAGAACATCGGCACGTGGGTGGCGTCGGGCGTGTCCGGCCTGTAGACCCGTCCCGGGACCACGATGTAGATCGGCGGCTCCTGGGCCTCCATGGCGCGCACCTGCATCGGCGAGGTGTGCGTACGGAGCAGCACGCTCTCGGCCAGGTAGAAGGTGTCGTGCGGCGCTCGAGCCGGGTGCTCCGGCGGGTGGTTCAGCGCGGTGAAGTTGTAGTAGTCGTACTCGATCTCCGGGCCCTCGACGACCGAGAATCCGAGCCCGACGAACACGTCCTCCATGCGGCGGCGGATCTGCGAGACGAGGTGTAGGTGACCCGGCCGCTGCGGCGGGTCGCCAGGCAGCGTCACGTCGATGCGGTCGCTCGCCAGCCGGCGGTCGAGCTCCGCGGCCTCGAGCTCGGCGGTCCGCCGTGCCAGCAGCTCCTCGAGCGCCCGCCTGACCGCGTTGGCCTCCTTGCCGAGCGGGCCGCGCTCCTCCGGCGGCAGCTCCCCGATCGAGCGCAGCGTCGCGGTCAGGTGGGACTTCCGGCCCAGCAGCCGGACCCGCAGCTCCTCGAGCTCGGCGGTCGTGCCCGCGGCGGCGATCGCGCTCTCGCCCTCGGCACGGAGCTCCTGGAGGTCAGGCATGGGCGGCCATCCTATTTGCCACCTCGTAGAGCGCGACGGTGGCGGCCATGGCCACGTTCAGCGAGTCGGTGGCCACCGGGATGCGGACCGCCTCGGCCGCGAGCTCGGCGGGCAGCCCGGCCCGCTCGGCCCCGAGACACAGGACGACCGGGGCCTCGAGCCGGGCCTCGTGGAGCGTGGTGCTCGCGTGCGCGTCGAGCGGGAGCAGCCGGCCGGTCAGCTCGGCCGCGTCACCCACGCGGGCGGGCGGCCGGGCGAACAGCGACCCCATGCTGGCCCGCACGGCCTTGGGTGAGAACGGGTCGGCGCAGCCGGGGCCGAGGATGACCGGGCCGTCGGCGAGGGCGTGCGTCGAGCGGATCACGGTGCCCACGTTGCCCGGGTCCTCGACGCCCTGGAGGTAGACCGATACCCGCCCGCGCGGCTCGCCCCAGCGCTGGGGGTAGACGCCGATCACGCGGCTCCCCGATCCGAGCGCGCTCACCTCCGCCAGCAGCTCCGGCTCCACGTCGGCGCCGGCGCGGAGCACGAACTCGGCGGGCCACTCGGCGGCGGCGGCAGCCCCGACCAGGTCCTCGCCCTCCGCCACGAACAGCCCGAGCTTGCGGCGCCAGCTCTTCTGCCGGAGCTTGCGAATCGTCTTGAGCTTCTCGTTGTCTGGTGACGTGATCATGAAACGAAAAGGGCGCCCACCTGGGGCGCCCGGGAGAAGATCGGCTCCGTGGTTCGCTCGCTTAGGCGGCCACGGCCTCCCGGGCTTTCTCGGCAAAGCGTCGGAACGTCTCGGGGTCGCGCACGGCGATGTCCGCGAGCACCTTGCGGTCGACCTCGATGCCGGCCTCCTTCAGGCCGTGCATGAACTGGCTGTAGCTCATGCCCTCGCGGCGGGCGGCGGCGTTGATGCGGGTGATCCAGAGCCTGCGGAAGTCGCGCTTGCGGTTGCGCCGGTCGCGGTAGGCGTAGGAATCGGCCTTGAGCAGGGCCTCCTTGGCCCGCTTGTAGCTCGAGTGGGCCTGCCCGCGGTAGCCCTTGGTCCGCTCCAGTGCGGCGCGGCGCTTCTTGCGCGCGTGGACTGAACGCTTTACCCGGCTCACTTGTGCAGCAACTCCATCACGCGGCTGTGGTCATGCTGGGAGACCTCGACCGGCCGGCCCAGGTGCCGCTTGCGCTTGGCGCTCTTCTTCCCGAGGTTGTGGCTCGTGAACGAGTGCCGCGCGCGCAGCTTGCCGCTGGCGGTCTTGCGGAAGCGCTTCTTGGCGCCGGAGTGGGTCTTCATCTTCGGCATGTCGACGGTCTATTGAAGCAGACGCGATTTCAGGCCGCTCGCATAACGATGATCTCCCCGCGGGGTTGGTGCGAAGTAGGAGGTATCACCATGCTCACTCGACTCCGACACTCCACCCGGCCTCACCAGACGCGCCACCGCCGGGCCCGCGCGGCCGTTCGCACCACCGTCCCGGAGGACGCGGGCTTCTACCGCTGCGGCTGCGGGAAGGCCTTCACCGCGGCGGTCACCACGTGTGTGACGTGCCCGGCGTGCGGCAACCCGCAGGCCTGGTAGACCCCGCGCCCTAGGAGGCTTCGGCCTGCGGCGGGACGTTGTTCTCGCCGCCTGGGGCGGGACGTTGTTCTCCGCCGCCTGGGGCGGGACGTTGTTCTCGGCCTGCGGCGCCGAGGTGTTCTCGCCCTCGGCGGCGCGCGCGCCATCCCCGGACGGTTGCTCCTGCGGCTTCCGCTTGACCGGGGCCAGGAGCATGGTCATGTTGCGGCCGTCCTGCTGCGGCGCCTGCTCGACCGTCCCGAGGTCGGCCACGTCCTCGGCCAGCCTCATGAGCAGCATCTCGCCGCGCTCCGGATGCGTCTGCTCGCGGCCGCGGAACATGATCGTGACCTTCACGCGGTCATCGCCCTTCAGGAAGCGGACCACGTGGTTCTTCTTGGTCTCGTAGTCGTTCGTCGCGATCTTGGGCCGAAGCTTGATCTCGCGGACGTTGACCTGCTTCTGGTGGCGGCGGGCGGCCTTGGCCTTCTGCTCCTGCTCGTACTTGTACTTCGAGTAGTCGAGCACCCGCACGACCGGCGGGCGGGCGTCGGGGGCCACCTCGACCAGGTCGAGATCACGCTCCTGCGCGTAGCGGAGCGCCCTCTGCGTGTCGACGACCCCGATCTGGCCGCCGTCCTCGCCGATCAGGCGCACCTGCGGAACGCGGATGCGCTCATTGATGCGAGTCTCGTCGCGCTCAGGCGGGCGCCGATCGAACTTGCGCGGGATCGGCACTAGCTGCAGCTACCGGCCGTCAAAAGCGCGAAGTTTTGCGGAACCTCATTCGCGGGCGAGTATAGCGGCGGATACCCGGCCCGCGAACTCGGCGACCGGCATCGCACCCTGGTCGCCCTCGCGGTGACGGCGCACCGCCACCTTGCCGTCGGCCTCCTCCTGGTCGCCCACCACGAGCATGTAGGGGATCTTGTGGAGCTCAGCGTCGCGGATCTTCTTGCCGACCGACTCCGTCCGCTCGTCGAGCCCGACCCGAATGCCGGCCTCGTCGAGCTCGCGTCCCACCGCGCGGGCGTACTCCAGATGGCGGTCCGCGATCGGCAGCACGATCGCCTGAACGGGCGCCAGCCAGAGGGGGAACTCGCCCGCGTAGTGCTCGATGAGGATGCCGATGAAGCGCTCGAAAGAGCCCATCGAGGCGCGGTGGATCATCGCCGGCCGGTGCTCGGCGTTGTCCGCCCCGGTGTACACGAGCTCGAACCGCTCGGGCATGTAGTAGTCGAGCTGCACGGTCCCGAGCTGCCAGGAGCGGCCGATCGTGTCGGTCATGTGCAGGTCGATCTTCGGCCCGTAGAAGGCGCCGTCGCCCTCGTTCAGCTCGTACTCGAGGCCGCGGCTGTCGAGCGCGCGCTGGAGCGCCGCCTCGGCCTTGTCCCACATCTCCTCGGTCCCCACCCGCTTGTCGGGCCGGGTCGACAGCTCGAGCCGCGGCTCGAAGCCGAACTGGTCGTATATGAAGTAGCTGAAGTCGACGCAGCGCAGCACCTCCTCCTCGATCTGCTCCTCGGTGCAGAACACGTGCGCGTCGTCCTGAGTGATGTGCCGCACGCGCATCAGCCCATGCAGCGTGCCGCTCGGCTCGTGGCGGTGCACAAGACCCTGCTCGCAGTAGCGGATCGGCAGGTCGCGGTAGGAGCGCAGCTCGCGCTTGTAGATCTGCACGTGCGCCGGGCAGTTCATGGGCTTCAGGCCCATCGGATGGCCCTCGACGTCCGTGAAGTACATGTGGTCGCGGTACACGTGCCAGTGCCCCGACTGCTTCCAGAGGTCGACGGCGTAGAGGATCGGCGTGCGGACCTCGGTGTAGCCGTGGTCGACGTTGCTCGTACGCCACAGCTTCGTCAGCTCGTTCCAGACGTGTACCCCGTTGGGCAGCCAGAAGGGCGACCCGGGCGAGAGGTCCGAGAACATGAACAGCTCGAGCTCGCGTCCGAGCTTGCGGTGATCGCGGGCGCGCGCCTCCTCGAGCCGGCGCAGGTGCTCCTCGAGGTCGTCCTTCGACAGGAAGGCGGTCCCGTACACGCGCGTGAGCATCTGGCGGTCGGAGTCCCCGCGCCAGTACGCGCCGGCGACGCTCGTCAGCTTGAACGCCTTGATGCGCCCCGTGCCGGGGCCGTGCGGGCCGCGGCAGAGGTCCGTGAAGGGCCCGTTGCGGTAGAGCGAGACGGTCTCCACGCCTTCATCGCGGATGAGGTCCTCGATCAGCTCGACCTTGTAGTCCTGGCCCTCGGCCCGGAAGCGCTCGATCGCCTCGGCCACCGGCACCTCGGTGCGCTCGAAGTGCTCGTCGGCCTTGATGTGCTCGCGCATCTTGGCCTCGACTCGCTCGAAGTCCTCCTCGGTGAGCTTCTGCCCGTCGGGGAACTCGAAGTCGTAGTAGAAGCCGTCGTCGATCGGCGGGCCGATCGAGATCTTCACGCCCGGGTAGAGCTCGAGCACCGCGGTGGCGAGCACGTGGGCGGCGTCGTGGCGGATCAGCCAGAGCGCGTCGGGGTCCCTGGACGTCACGATCTCGACGGGGCCCTCCTCGAGCGGTGCGTCCAGATCGCGGAGGTCGCCGTTCTGGCGCACGCCCAGGGCCGCGCGGGCGAGGCCCTCGCCGATCGCGCGGGCCGCGTCGGCGCCGGTGGCGCCGTCCGGGAGCTCTAGCGGCGAGCCGTCGGGAAGCGTGACTCTCATCTCTCCCGAGACGCTACCGACCGCGTTGCTCAGCGCGCCAGCTCGGCGAGCTCGGCGAGGAGCCCGTCGACCTCCCCAGGGGTGTTGTAGTGGATCAGCCCGATGCGCACGGCCTCGTCCTCGTAGGGCAGCAGCGGTCTGAGGCCAAGCGAATACCAGCTGTCGTGGTGCCACACGCCGTAGCCCCGTGCGGCGAGCCGCTCCGCGACGTCGCGGGCGGCCACCCCCGCCACATTGACCAGGAAGGTCGGCACGCGGTCGCGCTGGGTCGCCGGCCCGTAGAGCTCGACGCCCTCGGGCAGGCCCCTGAGGAAGCGCTCGCAGAGCTCCCGCTCGAACGGGACGATCGCGTCGAACCCGCCGATCGACTCCATGTACTCGACCGTCGCGGTCAGTCCGGCGAGCAGCTCGAATGGAGGCGTGCCGGTCTCGAAGCGGCGCCCGATCGGGCTGCTCGGGGACGGCCGCGCCTTGAACGGGCGCCAGGACTCGACCGCCTCGGGGCGCACAAAGGCCATCCCCAGGTGCGGGCCGCACCACTTGTAGGCCGAGCAGAGCAGCAGGTCGGCGCCGATCGCCCGCACGTCGACCGGCTCGTGCGCGGCGTAGTGCACCGCGTCGATCCACGCGAGCGCGCCGGCCTCGTGGGCGAGCGAGCAGACGCGCGCCGCGTCCGTGACCGCACCGACGGCGTTCGAGGCCCACGCGAAGGCCACGACCCGAGTCCGCCCGGAGAGCTTCCGCTCGAGGTCGGCGTAGTCGAGCGTGAGGTCGTCGAGGAGATCCACGTGCCGGACTTCGAGACCGAGGTCCGCCCCCAGCTCGACCCAGGGGGCCACGCCTCCATCGTGGTCGAGCCTCGTCACGACGATCTCGTCGCCGGGGCGCAGGTCGCGTGCGAGCGTGCGGGCGAGGGCGAAGTTGAGCGTCGTCATGTTCGCTCCGAACGCCACCTCGCCCGGGTCGCAGCCGAGCCAGCGCGCGGCGGCGGCCTTGGCGTCCGCGAGGATGCCCGCGACCCGGCGTCCCGTCTCGTACGGGGCGCCAAGATTGCCGCTCGCGTCCCGTAGCGCGCGGGCCATGGCTTCGCCGACCTCGTCCGGCACCTGCGACCCGCCGGGAGCGTCGAAGAAACGGAAGTCGTCGCCAAGTGAGGAGTAGCGGCGCCTGACCGCCTCCACGTCGAACGCGGCCACGCCTCTAGCGGCCGGAGCCGTGGCCCGGGGAGCCCTCGCCGGGTGGCTGGTCCGAGAGCTCAGTGAGCCGGTCGCGCGCCTCCCAGAGCTCCGGGACGAAGCTCTGCTGGATCAGCCGGCCCAGCACCTCGACGGGGGTCCCCTGCGTTCCGACGACATTCGCGCCGATCACACGCGTGATCACCTTGTAGTGGCGGTAGCGCCAGACATTGACGCGCTCGTCCCACTCGATCAGCTGCTCGGCGAGCTGGTAGAGGTCCTCATGGTCGCGGCCGCGTTGGTAGAGCTCCACCAGGGTCAGGCCGGCGCGGTCGAGAGCTTTCCGGAACGCGCCCAGCAGACGGGGCGTGATCTCGCGCACCCCTCTGAAGCCGGGTGAGTCGAAGCCGCTGCCGTGGCCCAGCACCCTGCGCACCTCGTGGTACTCCCATGGCGAGATGTGCTCGAGCATGTCGAGCTGCGACGTGATCAGGCTCAGACACAGATTGGCCCGGCGCAGCACGCGCAGCGCTGCCGGGAGATCGCCCTGCTCGACCCGTTTGGTGCCCTCCCCCACCTCGGCGATCGCGAGCTTCAGCCACAGCTCCGACGACTGATGCACAGTCTGGAAGAGGAGCTCGTCGCGATGCGCCTGCTCCTCCGGCGTCTTCTGTAGAGCCAGCAGCTCGTCGGTGCGTAGGTAGCGCTCGTAGTCGCTCGCCCCCGGACCCGGCAGGATCGGCTGGTCGTAGTCGCTCATTTTTCCCAGCCTACGGCCGGCTCGATCCTGCCGCGGACCTCGCCGAGCGGCTCGCCGCGCAGCACCACCTCATCGCCGTCCTCGAGGAAGCTGCGCGTTGCTCCGCCCGGGAGCTCGAGCGGTTCGGCGCCGTTCCAGCTCAATTCGATCAGGCTGCCGCGCTCGTCGGGCTCCGGACCGGAGATCGTCCCGGTGGCGAGCAGGTCGCCGGTGCGCAGGCTCGCGCCGTTGACCGTGAGGTGGGCGATCTGCTGGCTGAGGGACCAGTACAGGTGGCGCGTGTTGGAGCGCGCGACCACGGTTCCGTTCAATTCGACCTCGAGCGGGATGTCGAATGCCCAGGGCTGCTCACGGAGGTAGGGCAGCGGCTCCGGCTCCTGGCGCTCGGCGGCGACGCGGCTGTCAAGCAGCTCTTCGATCGGCACCACCCACGCACTCACCGAGGTTGCGAACGACTTGCCGAGGAACGGCCCCAGCGGCTGGTACTCCCAGGCCTGGATGTCGCGTGCCGACCAGTCGTTCACGAGCACCATCCCGAACACGTGGTCGAGAGCCCGGTCGATCGGCACGGGCTCACCCAGCGTGCTGGGGGTGCCGATCACGAAGCCCGCCTCGAGCTCGATGTCGAGCCGCTCGCTCGGCCCGAAGACCGCGCCCGGGCGCTGGCCCGACGGGCGCACGACCGCGCTGCCCGTGGGCACCACGGTGCCGGCCCGCCCGTGGTAGCCGACCGGCAGGTGGCGCCAGTTCGGCATCAGCGGATCGCCGTCGGGGCGGAACATCCGCCCGAGATTGCGGGCGTGGTGGATCGAGGAGAAGAAGTCCACGTAGTCGGCGACCTCGAACGGCATCGCCAACTCGGCGTCCTCGAGCGGCCGTCCCTCCTCCTCGACGCGTGCGGCAACCTCGCGCCTGAACTCCGGGCCGCGTGCCATGAAGGCGTTCAGCGAGCGCGCGGCGAGCACCTCGTCGAGCTCGCTCAGGTCGAGCACGCCCCCGTCCACCCGAGCGCAGACGCCGCCCCCCGCGAGCACCCCGTAGGCGAGCGTCACTCGAGCACCCCTATCGCCTGCAGGTCCTCAACGGGCTCGCGCCAGCTGCAGCTCCCGTAGGAGACGAACAGATGCCTGCGCGCGGCCTCGATCTCGTCCGACGAGGCGCGCTGCTGCCCGACGCGGATGCCGTCGGCCGCGACCTCGA
Source organism: uncultured Thermoleophilaceae bacterium (assembly GCA_963757815.1). Classification (GTDB taxonomy): domain Bacteria; phylum Actinomycetota; class Thermoleophilia; order Solirubrobacterales; family Thermoleophilaceae; genus JACVRW01. Next base: position 385,382 of record CAVWSN010000035.1, read on the forward strand.
ACGCCTGCGGGTCCTCCTCGGCGAGCACCCGCTCCAGCCCGCCTGGGCGCAGGTTGTGGGCGGCGGCGAAGGACGCTGCGGCGAGCAGGTTGAGGAAGCCATGCATGTACGTGCCGGTGGCCTCGTCGACGTGCCGCACAGGATGGTGGAGGCCGGCCGTGGCCTTCAGCACGACGCCCGTGTCGCGGCACGAGGCGAGCACGAGGGCGACCTGCTCGACCGGCGGAAACGCGGCCGCTGTCTCGCCCCCGCAGCGCAGCTTGGCCCGCGCGCCGATCGCGGCGGCGGCGCCGATCGCCGCGGGCAGTGTGTCGCGCCAGCGCTCGCCCGGCAGCAGCTCGAGATAGACCTCGGCCTTCAGCGGCCGGAGCGCGGTCTGGGCGGCGAGCAGCGCCGCGGAGCTCGGGCGCGGCGACGGCAGGCCCACCTCGACCGCCGCCACTGGAGCGCCCGCGCGGGCCGCGGCGGCCACATCGTGGGCGTCGGCCTCGAGCGCCTCGGTCCAGCTGGCCTCGTCCCCGGCCGCGACCCCGTCGAGGACGACGCTGAGCTGGGGGGCGTCGCCCCAACCGCCGAGCGCGTCCTCGAGCTCACCGAGCCGTGATGCGGGGCAGACAAAGCGGGCGATCATCCAGGCGTTGGCGTCCCGGCGCGCGAGCCGATCCTCGGCCACGGCGTCCTCCATGTCCATGCTCGCCGGCGGGAACAACGGGGCGTGGTCGATCAGGGAGCCGAGCAGCGCCCGGCGGGCATCGCTCACCGGCTGACGCGGCTGCCCGGCACGATGTCGTCGCGCCCGTCCGGCCAGCGCACCCAGGCCTTGTGGCCGCCGTCGTAGTCCGGTGCCCACAGCACGAGCGTCGCCTCCTGATCCTCTACCCGGCACGGTTCGTCGCCCTCCTCGTCGAGGCCTCGCCACAGCCGCACGAAGGCGTTCGAGTCCCACTCCTCTCCCACGGTCGTCGGGTCGGTGTGCCCGGGGTGCAGGCGGGTGTCCGGGGGCAGCTTCATGAGCACTTCCATGATCGAGTGGCGCAGGTCCTCGAAACTCGTGGAGCCGGGCGCGCGCACGCCGCCGACCGAGCCCCGGAAGAGCGTGTCGCCTGTGAAGACGTCCTGCTCGTTGACGACGAAGTTGAGCATTCCGGCGGTGTGGCCCGGCGTGTGCAGCGAGCCGATCTCGAGCTCGCCGGCCTGGACCGGCTCGCCGGGCTCGATCGTGCGGTCGACCCCGGTGAGCAGCTCGGCCTCGAGCGGGTGCGCGAGCGTCTCCACCCCGTGCCGCTGCCGCCAGGCGTCGGCCTCGGCCACGTGGTCGTGGTGATGGTGGGTGAGGAGCAGCAGCCGTACGTCGAGGCCGAGCCGCTCGGCCGCGTCGAGGAGCGGGCCCGACGGGCCGCCGGCATCGATCACGACGGCGGTCCCACCCTCGCGGTCCGCCACGAGGTAGGTGTTCGACAGCCAGTCGGGGTGCATGGAGCGCTCGATGATCATCGTGGGCGTGAGCCTAGTATCCGGCCGCCATGCACGACCTCCGCGCCCAGTTTCCGGTGCTCGAGCGGTTCGCGTACCTGAACGCCGGCACGAACGGGCCGGTGCCGCGGCAGGCCCTCGCGGCCGCCGAGGCGTCCCTGCGCCGCCAGGCCGAGGAGGGCCGCAGCAGCACGGAGTTCTTCGAGGAGCTGATCGAGCGGGCCGACACGCCTGCGCGCCCGAATCGCGGGGCTGATCGGCGCGGACGCCGCCGAGCTGGCGCTGAACGGCTCGACCACCGACGGCGTGAACGCCGTGCTCCACGCCCTCGACCTGCGCGCCGGCGATGAGCTGCTCACGTCCGACGAGGAGCACCCCGGCGTGCTCGGACCGCTCGCGGCCGCGCGCGTCGCCCACGACATCCGGGTACGGGTCGTCCCCTTCGACGAGCTCGCCGTCCGCGGTCGGGCCAGGCACGCGGATGGTGGTGTGCTCGCACGTCTCGTGGATCACCGGGAAGGTGGTCGACGCCGCGGCGCTCGCGGCCACGGGGACGCCCGTCCTGCTCGACGGCGCCCAGGGCCTCGGGGCGGTGCCGTTCGACGTCCGCGAGCTCGGCTGCGATTTCTACGCCGCCTCCGGCCAGAAGTGGCTCTGCGGCCCGAACGGCCTCGGCTACCTGTACGCGCGCGCTGACCGGATCGAGGACCTGCGCGCGCCCTGGTCCGGCTACCACGCCGTCGAGGATCCCCACGACCCGCTCGGCTCGCCGCTGCAGCCGGACGCCCGGCGACTCGGCACCGGCTATCCCGCTCATCACCACCTCGAGTGGGCGCATGCGGCGCTCGACGTCCTCGAGGGGCCCGGCATCGGCGGCGTGCAGGAGCGAGCTATCGACCTGGCCGCCTCGCTCGCCTCTCGGCTCGCCGGCCGAGGGATCGGGCTGTCGCCACGCGGTCGTTCGACGCTCGTCTCGTTCGAGGCGCCCGACCCGCCCGCACTGGTCGAGCGGCTGGCCGGCGACCGGTTCGTGCTGCGCCACCTGCCCGAGACCGCCTACGTCCGTGCCTCGGTCGGGGCCTGGAACACCGAGGAGGAGATCGAGCGGCTGGCTGCGCTCGTCGCGGCCTGACTTCTATTCGGCGAGCACGACGATGCCGAGCACCACGGCGGCGAGCACGGCCACCACCGCTACGACGCCCAGGGCTCCGAACAGAGTCGCCTCCCCCGAGCGGCCCGCCCGACCGAGGTCGATCGCACGAGTGGCGCCGAAGATCGCGAGCCCGTAGACCGCGGTGACCCCGATGCCCGCGGCCAGCGAGACCCAGATCACCTCGAGAAGGGCGCCGGTGTCGACGATCGACGCAATCACCCGGAGGCCTCCGCGGTGCTCGGCACCTGGCCGGGAGCCCGCTCCTGGGCCCGGCGGACGAGCATGAGCGCGCTCGCGGCGAGGATCAGCCCCAGCACGATCAGCGGCCCGGCTGCGCCCGTGCCGAACAGGCGCGTGACGCTGTAGGTGAGCGCGCCGAACACGGCCGCCGCCGGAAGGGTGAGGACCCAGGCGACGATGATGTTGCCGGCCACCCCCCAGCGCACGGCCGAGAGGCGCTTGGCGGCGCCCGAGCCGACCACGGCGCCCGAGATCGTGTGCGTGGTGGAGAGTGGGAAACCGACCTTCGAGGCGGCGAGGATCACGACCGCGCCGGCGCCCTGGGCGGCGAAGCCCTGCGCCGAGTCCATCTTGTGGATGCGGCTGCCCATCGTCTTGATGATGCGCCAGCCGCCCGCGTAGGTCCCCAGCGCGATCGCCGTCGCAGCGGCCGCCACCACCCAGCCCGGCACGTGGAAGTCGTCCTGCGAGATGGTCCCGTTCGCGACGAGCGCCAGCGTGATCACTCCCATCGTCTTCTGGGCGTCGTTCGTGCCGTGCGCGAGCGCGAGCATCCCGCCCGAGATCACCTGGCCGAAGCGAAAGCCGGCCGTGACAGGCCGCGGGTGCAGGCGGCCGACGATGCGGTACAGAACGAGGATCGCCCCGCCGGCAACCACGAAGGCGAGGATGGGCGCTATGACCGCGGGGATCATCACCTGGCCGAGGACGCCCTCGTCGAACGAGACCGCCGAGGCGCCGTCCGCCACGAGCACGGCGCCAACCATCCCGCCGATCAGGGCGTGCGACGAACTCGAGGGCAGGCCGAAGTACCAGGTGATCAGGTTCCAGGCGATCGCGCCCACGAGCCCGCCGAACACCGCGAGCAGTCCCACCGCGGCCGGATCGACCACGTCGTTGGCGATCGTGGCCGCCACCTCGAGCGAGATGAACGCTCCGGCGAAGTTCAGCACCGCCGCATAGCCGACAGCGATGCGCGGCGACATCGCCCGTGTCGAGATCGAGGTGGCCACGACGTTCGCCGTGTCGTGGAACCCGTTCGTGAAGTCGAAGGCGAGCGCGGTCACCACGACGATCACGACGATCAGGTCGGTCTCCATGCGTTACCCGCTACCCCGCCCGCGGGGCCGCAAGCGCCGTCTCTACGGCGCTCACGAGTTCTTGATCACGACGCCCTCGAGGATGTTCGCCACGTGCTCGGTGGCGTCGATGGCCTCCTCGAGGCGCTCGAAAATGTCCTTCCAGCGGATGACGACCATCGGGTCGATCCCGGTCCCGAACAGCGACGCGATCGCCTCGCGCACGATGCGGTCGCCGTCGTTCTCCAGGCGGTTGATCTCGACCGTGTGCCGGCTGATGTCCTCGAAGCCGCCTGTTCGCAGCCGCGGCATCGCCTCCGCGATCTGGCGGGCCGCGGCGTGGAGCACCTTCGCAAGGTCCTGGGCCTGGGCCATCGGGGCCTCGATCTTGTAGAGCCCGAGGTAGTCCGCGACCTCCTCCGTGTAGTCGACGACGTCGTCGAGCGCCGAGGACAGCTCGTGGATGTCCTCTCGGTCTATCGGGGTGACGAACGTCTGGGCGAGACGCCGGAGGATGTCGTGCGTGATGCGGTCGCCATCCTGCTCGCAGATCAGGATGTCGCGCGCGAGCTCGTTGCGCTCGGGGAAGTCGGCGAGCATCTCCTCGAGCAGGCCGGCCGCGCGCAGGATGTTCCCGCCGGCCTCCTCGAAGAGGTCGAAGAACTCGCGATCACGTGGGGCGAGCGCGCTCGGGAGCCGCACGAGCCGCGGAAGGTAGCATCAGACCGGATCGAAGCGGGCCTGTTCGAGGCGCCTCGCAGGCAGGTCGCCGGCCCGCTCGCGAGCGGCCTCGGCCGACACCCGCCAGTCGTACTCGACCCGGCGGAGCTCGACTCGCCCGTCGTCGTGCACGAGCGCGTACGCCGCCCTGTGATCGCCGTCCCACGGCAGGCCGACGCTGCCGGGATTGACGAGCTCGACGCCCCCGGCGGTCGTGCGCGCGAACTGGATGTGCGTGTGGCCGAACACGACGCGGCTGCTGTCGACGCCGCGGAGGAGCTCGTCGTCGGAGTCCTCGTTCTCGGGCGCGAAGCTCCGCATGTCCGACCCGGGCGAGGCGTGGCAGTAGAGGCTCCCGTCGCGCGTGGTCGTCTCGGGCAGCGCCACCAGGCGTTCCACCAGCTCCTCGCCGAGCGCCTCACGGGCGCGCTCGATCACCGGGAGCATGGGCTCGGGGAGGTCCGAGGTATCGACGAGCCAGCGCTCGGTGTTGCCGCGAATCCACTCGCCCTCGAGCTCCTCGAGCCGCTCCACCGTCTCACGCGGCCAGCCGCCCGCGACCGCGTAGTCGCCGCCGAGCAGGAAGCTCTCAGCCGGGCAGTCCTCGAGCACGGCCTCGAGGGCGGGCAGGTTGCCATGGACGTCGTAGAGCAGGGCGAGCATGGCGCCGGACGCTACAACCCCACCGCCTCCAGGGCCTGCTCACGGTCCAGGTAGTAGTCCGTCTCTCTCACGAGCCCGTCCTGCACGCGCTGCACGACCGCAAAGGACTGCGTGTAGGGCGGATCGCTGGCCGCGCTCTCCCCGACCATGCTGACGCAGGCGACGAAGCGTCCCTCACCCACGTCGATCAGCTCCTCGAGGCGCACCTCGATCGGCCCCACGAGCTCGACCACGCTCTGCATGCGCTTGAGCGCGGCCGCCCGGCCCTGGAAGACGCCCGCGTCAGGCCAACCCGGCCCCTCGCGGTAGACCGCGTCCTCCGCCCAGAAGCGCTCGACCAGGGCCTCCGGCCCGGACTCATTCCAGACCTCGAAGGCGCGCCGGAGCATGTCCGCGTCGCTCTCGGGCACGTCGACAAGTATCGCGCGCTGGCCACAGAAGCTAGGCGCCCACAGGCGCCTAACGCCGCCGGCGGCGGCGCCGGTGAGCCTTCCGTTTGCTCACAGGATGCGGCCGTACGGGCTGCGTGGACGACGAGTCCGGTTCGCTGTCCGGCTCTTCCTGACGCCGAGCGCGCCGCGACATCGCCACCTTCAGCGCGATCAGGCCGCCTACCGCACCGAGCTTCGCGATGGCATACGCAGGGCCTCCGGGCGTGAGCGGATGGATGGCTGCGTGCATTACAGGGAGTATGGCTACCCCGGACCGAAGGCCGGAGGGGGCGCACGACTCCACCTTGGTGGTCTTGTGCGGGCGAGATGGGGACGTACCGTCGGCATATGTCTGTCATTCGAACTGCTCTCACCGCATCGGTCCTCTCCCTCGCACTCGCCGTCGGCGGAAGCCTCGGCAGCGCGTCGGCTCAATCGTCGGGTGCGGCCACGGGCCACAGCTACGGAGGGCGTGAGAGGTCTCCAGAGCGCCTGGCTCAGGGTCAGTCCGTCGCGGAGCCTGATCCTCGCCCTGGAGCTGCCCTTCCCGGTGGCTCGCGAGCGCTGCTCCAACAAACGCGGCTACTTCGGCTGGGTCCTCACAGGCGTGGAGAACTTCGAGCCGATCCACATTCGGCGGAACGGAACGTTCAACGGCACCGACCAGGAGCCGCTACACGGATCTCGGCAGCCGCTTCGAGGAACGCGCCGTCGTGCGCGGCACGATCACCGACGCCCGCGCGTCCGGCACCGTGCAGGGCACGGTGAGGATCGTTCGCCCGAGCGGGCTCGTGGTGCGCTGTACGTTCGGCCCGCAGCGTTGGACGCTCTTCAACTGAGTGGCGGGTCAGCCGGCCGCGATACTGGCCGCCGTAGCGGGCTACGACGGCGTGCTCTCGGGCGCGTAGGCGGCGCTCGTGCGAGCCGCGGCCTCGTCCGCGATCTCGGCGCGCGTTCCTGCCGCGGCGTGGGCCGCTCCCCAGTCCGCTGCGCTGCGTCGCACGAACGCGACGGCCTCGGGACTCGTTTGGAAGGTCTCGGGATCGACGCTCAAGGCGCCGGTGCGGACGTACTGCGCGAGGCCCAGCAGCGCGAGGTCCCAGCCGACCCCGGTCGCGCCGGGCCCATAGGTCGCCCAATGGTCGTTGTCGCCGACGGCGTGGCGCAGCAGGAGCTCCGTGGCGTCGCCTCCCGCGGGGGCGAGATCGAGCGTCACGAGGCTGGCGTCGCCGCCGAACTCCCAGGTGACGGCGAGCCGGCGCGGTGGCTCGCATTCGGTGATCTCGCCTCCGGCATTGCCTTCCAATTGGAACCGTCCGCCTAGCCGCAGGTCGCCGCTGACGGGCAGGAACCAGCGCGGGATGCGCTCCGGGTTGGTGCAGGCATCCCACACGTCCTCTGCAGGCGCGTCGTAGGTCCGCCTCAGCTCGACGACGTGGACGGGCCCGTCAGGAGCAGTCTCGCTCGCGACGGAGCGGCGCACCCGCTCGAGCTCGGCGATCAGGTCGTTCATGCTGGGTGGTCCTCCTGGTTCGAAGCGGTCGGGTTGCGGCGCCTGCCGCGGGCCAGCTCGGTGCCAAGCGCGTCGAGGCGCCGGCTCCACTGGGCGCGTAGGTCGGTCAGCCAGCCCTCGGCGTCCTCCAGACCGGCGGCGTCGAGGGCGTACAGGCGCCGCGTACCGACAGGACGCACGCTCGCGAAGCCGCTCTCCCGGAGCACGCGCAGGTGGCGCGACACGGCCGGTTGGGTCAGGCCGAACTCCGCCTGGATCTCGCCGGCGACATCCCCGGCGGCAAGCTCACCCGGAGCGAGGAGCTCGAGGATCCGCCGCCGGACCGGGTCTCCGAGAATGTCGAACGCCTCCACCGGAGGCATATTTGCAGCCCGGCTTATATACGTCAAGACTGAAACTCATGACGCGGCAGAGGCCCCGCCGGGTGGCGGGGCCTCCAATAACGACGCGGCGTCTTCAGCCGGCGTCTTCAGCTCGCGGTGCGCAGGCGGCCGCGCCGGCCGAGTGTCATCGCCGTGAGGGTGCCGGCGGCGAACAGGCAGGCGGCAACGGCGGCGCCGATCGCCGCGGATCCCCAGTCGAAGCCGGAGTCGGGCGAATCGGCGCGCGGGGCGTCGCTCACCGCGGCCGTCGGCTGGGTGGCCGCGCCGGTGCCGCGCGAGGCGAGGGCCTGCTCCTCGCACGAGCCGGGGGCCTCGGTGCCGTAGGCGGCGGTCCACTGCGCCCCGCACGAGCTGGCGCTTTGGGACGCCGTAGCGGGCGGCATGGCCGGGCCTGTGGACGCCATAGCGGCCGTCGGGGCAACCACGAAGGCAGCCAGTGCCAGTGTCAGTGCCAGCGATTGCAGACCGAACTGATGGAAACGACGGGGAAAGGTCACAAGTCCTCCTTGGGTCAGTGAGTGGTCCTGCGCAGCAGCCTGCCGGGGGCCGATAGTCCTCCGGTCGTTGGCTGCGTCACGGACGGCATACTCACGTTCGGCGTGCGGCCCGACCACGTCGTCCTGCACGAACTTGTGCGGCATTGTGCACAGTCCGCCAAGGCAAGGATGAGCCAGAAAGATGCAGGGCGGGGACCTCGATGGGCGGTACTGGTTCAGGTCCGCACTACGAGCGGGATCGAGCAACGGCTGCGTCACGATCTGCGTCACTGTCGGCGAACGCAGCGTCGATCTCGTCGAGCCTGCGCTCATCGACCGCGTGCGCGTACGTGCGCACCATCTCGGTGACCGAGGAGTCGGACCAGCCCGCCTGCGCCGCTATCACCGCGTCGGGTAGCCCGAGCTTGACCTTCACGTACCAGCAGCCGTAGTGCTTGGTCGCGGCGTAGAAGTCGAGGCCGAGCCGCGCTCGGGCGCGGACCTCCTTCCAGTACGCGGTCAGCGTCGGCGGCGTGAGCTGGCCCCCGGTCCTGTTGCGGAACACGAGGCCCGCCGCGAGGTAGCCGTCGAGCGCGAGCGGCTCGTCGAGAGCACGGCGGGCCGGGGGCGTGAGCGCGACAGTGCGCTCGCGGTTCGACTTCGGTAGGTCGAGGCCCCCGCGGTACCAGCGGCGCCGCACATGCGCGCGGCCCCGCTTCGAGATCCACGTCGTCCCAGGTGAGCGCGATCAGCTCGCCGGGCCGCATCAGCGAGTAGGCGGCGAAGATGAGCAGCGCGCGCATCATCGGGGCGTAGTCGCCGAGCGCGTCGCAGCCGTCGACGAGCAGCAGCATCTCCTCCTCGGTGGGCGGTCGGCGCCGATCGCGGGTCTGGCTGTCGAGCCTGCGCCCGAGGCCCTCGAAACGGTTGCGGTCGATCAGCCCCTTCGCCGTCGTCGGGCGGATCCGGGGCGTAACTCATGACGGAACCGTACCCCTCTCCCCGGGATAGTTCGAGACCTGTCGAAATGTGACGATCGGGCCGTTTTTGCGCAGCACGGTCGGCGAGTACCCGGTCGGCTGTGCGAGTTAAAACTCGTTAGCCCGGCGAACCCCACGGGCCGCCGACAGTGCGGTCATGCGCTGTCCGGGGGTCATCCGGCTGAGGCGGCCTCGCGGACGCTTCGGTCGATTCGTTGAGGTGCTGGCGATCCATCCCGCCGGGAGCCTTGATCCTCACGATCTCCCAATGCCCACCGGCCTGACGCGCGACCCAACGATAGGTCCCGCGCTCGGGGTGCTCGGCGTTGAGGCGGGTCGCTTCTGTCCGTGCCTCTTGCTCGTTCATCCCCATAGCGTAAGCGCGGCTCCGAGCCGTGGCTAGCAACGTCCTGATCGCCGCCACGTTCCCCTTCCGCGCCTTCTCCGCCAACAGCTCGAGCAGCTCCTCCTCGGACGGCGCCCCCAGACCCTCGACCCGCTTACCAGCGATGGCCTCCGCGATCAGCTGCCGCACAAACCCGGCGCACGTCATGCCGTGCTCGCCGGCCGCGGCCTCGAGCTGCGCCGACATCCGATCCGCCAAGCGGACGGTGTGCCTAGCCACGACCCTCCCCGGGGGTGCGCGATTTTGGAGAGCTTCCGAAATCGCGCACCGGAGCACCCTGCTCTTTTAAGACGCCATCCAGGCAGCCAAATCCCGACGAGAAATGTTCTTCAAGCCGACTCACCCGGCGGTATCCAGGACTGGGGCGCATGCTGCTCCACCCTCCCTTCTCCCTGGCGAGCACGAAGGTCCCATTTCGGCACCGGGAAGCCGCAAATCGCGGGCTTCGTGTCCGTTGAGTCCTCACAAGGAAGGCACGGTTCAGTTCCGATAGGGCCGTGCTAACAATCCACGGAAGGAGCCTTCATGGAAAGGCTGAAGCGACGCAGAGCGGCTGTCGCGACACTCGCAGCCGCCGTTGTGGCTGTAAGTGCTAGTCCGGCTGTCGCTGGTGAAGTCACCGGAAACGGCAAGCCGACCGGTGCCCCGGCACATGCAAACTCGATCTGCGCCTTTTCGGGGCAGAACGACGGGAACCCGCCGCCTGGGCGGACTGCCGCGCACGTCCAGAGCTGGGGGCAGATCCCCAAGGAAGTGCGGAATGTCCTCCGCACGGAGGGGTCCCATCCTGGCGACGCATGCAATGGCCGCACCGGCTTCCTCTCGGGTGGCGGCGGCGAGTAGACCTCAGTACCACGTTGATTGGCCCCGACGCTGTTGTCGGGGCCAACCATCCACAAACGAATCGACCACCTCAGTCATAAGATGCCTTCGGTGCTTGTGCTCGTTGTTCACTAGTTCTGGTCGGCCTCGTCCGTGCGGTGGAGGCCCGCGAGCTCCATCGCGCCCAGGCCGGTGTCGGTGAACCCGTAGACGAGATCGCCTTCGTGCCAGCGACGCTCGAGCCAGCCCGCCTCGGCAAGCCGTTCGGCTTCGGCGGCGTACTCGTCTTGGACGGCGCCGACGAGGCCGGCGGACCTGGCTATGAACAGGTCGCTCAACACCCGCAGCTCGTCGTCTGTCATTTGCCCTCCTCTTTGACGGGGCGGGGCGGCGGCCAGTCGATGGAAAGACCGCCGCCCGTTCCCGTCACTCGGTGTGGATTCGAGACACCGGAGCTTTGCGCCTGGGAGGATCTGATCCTGTTCCACCACAGAGAGGGCATTCTGTGCACGGCTTGAACCGAAACGCTGATCGCCACCAAGTGAAGGTCCTGGCGGTCGTGATCGTCATCGTCGTGGTTGCCTACTACCTCGTCGACGAGAACCCCGACCCGGAGGGCTGGTTCCTCACCGTCGCCCTGCTGTTCGCCCTTGTCGGCGTGGGGTTCCTGCTCACTCGCCGATAGTCCCGGAAGCATCACGTCAAACCCGACACCACCGTGAAGGCGACCGGACGGTAAAGCCCGAGCGCGATCCTGGTCTCGGACCGGATCATCGTGATGTCCTTCACGAACAGGTCCGAGTGCGAATTGGTCGCCTCAACGGATACGCCTCCCCTCCGGAAGAGGTGTGCCCCCTGGCCGAAGTTGCCGACCAGGGCGGTGCCGAGCCCGACGTTGGTGGAGAGCACGACCGGCTTGTTCCACAGCTGCTGGCCGAACATGCCCGTTGCGCCGGCGTTGCCGTACGCGCCGCTGAAGGGGCCGCCGCCGTAGAACTGGCCGATCGTGCCGCCCGTCCCGTCACGCAGCAGGCGGGTGGTGAGCCAGTTGCCGGGGTGCATGATGATCCCGTCCGGCTCGAGGAGCGCCGACCCGGCGGTGTTGGCGATCACCCTCGCCAGCGCTCACGGCGTTGTCGTCGGCGGCGAGCTTGGTGTAGGTGTTGATCGCCTGGGCGCCGGAGCGGTTGAAGAGCCCGATGAGCTCGTTGGTGCCGGCTCCGCGGAGCAGCTGCGCTCCTCCTCGATCCGGACGAACAGGCTCGAGCGGCCATTCAGGTACGCCTGGATGCTCGGTGCGTCCTCGAGCATCTCGTCGGATACGGGGAGCACGGTCGCGATCTTCTTGACCGGCTCGGTGATCTCGGCGTAGTTGAGCGTCGCACTCGGGCTTCGTGCCCGCCTCGGCGACGCCTGCGGCGCCGGACGGTGGCGGTGCCCTTCGTTGACGTACCTGACCTGGCTACTGGTGATCTGTGAGCTGCCGAACAGGTCGGCGACGCTGGCGTACTCGAACAGCTTGGAGACGATGCCGGGCTGATAGAACGGCGGCACCAGACCGCCTCCGGGTCCGCCGGCTGTGGTCTCGAGGAGGGTGCCTTTCAGCTCGAGGCTGGGGGCGCCGGTGGTGACCTCGACCATCCCGGAGCTCCACTGTTGTGGTCTGGGGCTGCGAGGGGTCCTCGACCTCGGTCCGTGGCCCTAACTTGCCCCGCGACAGGCACCCTTCTGGGGGTCCTCCTCGCCGGGTCCTCGTTGTGGCCGCGGCCGCCTAGCTACGGCGGTCGGCGAGATTCAGTTTTGCTGTAGCGAGTGTAACCGGACGGCGGTCAGCATCGGCTGTCAGAGGCCACTCCGCCGGCGGGGGCGGAGCCACGTGGCCGTTGGCAGCTGCGGCGTCGGCCGAGGCGCGTTCGCGGCGGAGGTCGGCTTTGACGGTCCCTATGGAGACGTGGCAGGCGGCGGCGATCTCGTTCAGCGTGGCGCCCTCGCGGCGGAGCCGGGCGGCCTCTTGCTGTCTGAGCCGGGCGCCCGTGGGGAGCCCGGTCGGGATGCCGACGCGGCGCTCGACGGTGTTGAACCGCAGCCGAAGTTCTTCGAGCTCGAGGGCGATGCGCTCGAAATCGGCGGCCAGTTCGGTCCTCAGCTCGTGGCGCAAAAACTGGGCGAGGGCCTCACGCGCGACCGGGTCCACGACCCGAAAGCCTATGCCGCAACCCGGACCCGGACTACCCCCCGTTTTTTTCTTCGCGGCGACAGTCGCGGCGGGTTCCAAATCGACCCCGGAGGGGGTCCCTCCCCACCTCATCGCCCCAGCCGATCCGTCGGTTGTTCGCATGTGACCAACCTGCGCGGCGGGTCCGGGGTCATACCCGCCGACAAGCAACCCACCCCGAGAAAGGGAAGCATCATGTTCAGCACCACCATCAAGCGGTCAGTCGCAACCGTCGGCGTCGTGGCGGGACTCCTCGCGGCGGCGGTACCGGCCAGCGCCCAGATCGGCCCCGCCACCGTCGGGAATCTGGCGGGGATCCAGTCGGAGGTCGAGCCGGTCGAGCTTGTGAGAGCAGAGGCGCGAGGCACGCAGATCAATGCCCCGTTCAGCCTTGACGTCGCGACCAGTGAAGTCTTCGAGCTCAACACGTTCGGCGGCGACGACACGCTCAAGGTTGACTCCGACGTCACGGACTATCTCGCCGACGCCGGAACGGGCGACGACAAGGTCTGGAATAACGGTGACGGCAACGACACTGCCAAAGCCGAAGGCACGCAGGTCGGCAGCGAGGGCCTCTGGGCTCCCGGCGATGGCAGCGATTTCGTGAGGGGGAAGAGCGGCGCACCCGGACGCTAGTAGCTCTGCACGCCCAGCCCGGCCTGGCATCCAGTCAGGCCGGGCGCGCCGTCCCTCCGGGGGTTCGGGGGGCGCGGGAACGGCCACGGCCGCCCCGCTCGCGCCCGCCACGGCAAGGGTGAGCCGCTGCCGGGTGAAGGGACGCCGGCGCGAAAGCTCGCCCCCCGGACCACAGAAATAGGACCCCGAATGGGACCACGGCGTCCCCGGATTCGCCGCAATCCCGCTGGTAGTGCGGAATTCTCGCATGGGCCGTGCTGGGCTCGAACCAGCGACCTCCGGCTTGTCGAGCCGGCGCTCTCCCAGCTGAGCTAACGGCCCGGGAGATGGGCGGCCGAGTATAGCCTCGCTCAGGCGACGCTCGTGGGCGTCTCGGCGGGTATGCCGTTGCCGCTCACGCTCGTGGCCGGGGCCTGCTCGGGCGGGAGCTTGCCGTGCGCGCGCATCGTGATCTCGAACGTCTCGCGGCTCGTGTGGGCGGGTCTCCACCCTGTCGTCTTTTCGAGCTTGTCGGTGGAGACGATCCACGGGTACAGGGCGAAGTCGATGTTGCCCGGCGGCGACTCCGACAGCCGGGCGCCCCACATGGCTCGCGCCAGTCCGCGGTAGGCGCGCAGGGGCATCTTGCGGATCGGCATTCCCAGCACCTCGGCGCACTCGCGGAACGTCATAGTGCCCGCGCCCGCGATGTTGAACGCGCCCGCGTGGCGGCCGATCAGCAGGCCCGTGATCGCCTCGACCAGGTCGTCCTCGTGCACGAACTGCACCCGCTCGTCGAGGGTGCCCACGTCGACCGCGAACGGTTGCTTCGTCCAGAGCCGGACGATGTAGTTGTCGACGTTCGGCCCGAACACGATGCACGGGCGCACGATCGTCATCACGCGCTCGGGATAGGTCTTGGCCCAGAGCTGGCAGAGGCGGTCGGACTCGGTCTTGTCGCGCGCGTATGAGAAGCCGGCCACGCCGCGCACGGGGTCGTCCTCGGTCAGCGGCACCGGGTTGTCGGGAAAGGCTCCGTACGCCGTGGCGGAGGTGGTCACGAGCACCTGACCCGTTCCGGCGTCGGCAGCCGCCTCGAGCACGTTGTGCGTGCCGTTCACGTCCACGTCGTACATGAACTGCTCGTCGTGCGAGGGGTTGATGATGAACGCGAGGTGCACGAGCACGTCGGCCTGGCTGCGCTCGAGCACGGAGCGCACGGCGGCGCGGTCGCGCACGTCGAGGCGCTCGTACTCCGTCTTCGGCTTGTAGCCGTGCGGAGGAGCGACGTCGCAGATGACGATCCGCTCGGTGTCCTCGCGTCGCGAGAGCAGATCCACCAAGCGAGTCCCGATGTAACCGGAGCCTCCGGTGATGACGTAGCGCATCCCCGGATCCTACGGGGCAGCTCAGCGCACGGTGTAGGGCCCCGTCGACTCCGCGTGGTAGCCCTTGGCGCCGACGGCCACGGCCAGAGCGCTGCGAGCCTCCTCCCCGGCCCGCACGCGCTCGAGCGCATGGCCGAAGTCCCAGCGCGGCTCCCAGCCGAGCTCCTCGCGGGCACGGGCGTTTACGTACACGCGCTCGATGCCCGGGAACATCCTCCAGCCGCGCTCCTCGTAGATCGCCTCGTAGTCCGGGAAGTACCGCGCGACCACGGCGGGCGCATCCGTGCGCAGTCCGGCAAGGTCGTCGTGCCCGAAGGGCGTGGTGGCGCTGATGATGTAGCGCCCGAAGCCGATCTCGGGCGCCCGCTCGAGCGCGAGCCGGTGCGCGCTCACCACGTCCTCGATGTCGACGCGCCGGTACAGCAGCTCGTTCACCTTGAGGTTGGCGTCCTCGTAGGCGGCGCGCACGTCGTCGCGATCGTCGGGCTCGGGGAAGAAGCGCGAGGTGCGCAGGATCAGGCACGGCAGGCCGTGATCGCGGTGGACGAGCTCGCAGAGGTCCTCGGCCGCGGTCTTCGTGGCGCCGTAGATGTTCCGCGGGACGGGGGCCACGTCCTCCGTGATCCAGGCGGCCGGCGCGCCCGGCGGCGGGCTCAGCGCCCGGCCGAATGCGCTGGTCGTGCTCGTGAACACGAACGTCCCCACTCCCGCCGCGACCGCCTCCTCGAGCAGCACGAGCGTGCCGGTGACATTCGCGTCCACGAACGCCTGCCGGTCGTGTGAGCCCACGTGCGGCTTGTGGAGGGTCGCGGCGTGAACGATCGCGTCAGCCCCGCGCACCAGGCCGCGCACGAGCGTGCGATCCGTGATCGAGCCGACAGCGCTCGTGTAGGGCGACTCGAGCAGGTCGAGGCCAACGACCTCATGGCCGTCGGAGCCGAGGACGCGGACGAGCGCCTCGCCGAGATGCCCGGAGCTGCCGGTTACGAGGACGCGCAGCGCCTACGCCTCGTCGCCCGCGAACTTCTTCTCGAGCTCCTTCATCACGCCCGGCTCGCGCAGGGTCGTCACGTCGCCGAGCTCGCGGCCCTCGGCGATGTCGCGCAGCAGCCGGCGCATGATCTTGCCCGAGCGGGTCTTCGGGACGTCCGCCGTCCAGATGATCCGCTTGGGCCTGGCGAACTTGCCGATTCGCCCAGCAACGCGCTCGCGGACCTCCTGCTCGAGGTCCTCGGTGCCCTCGAGGTCGCCCTCGAGGATCACGAAGCTGCAGATCGCTTGACCGGTGTCCTCGTCACTCATACCGATCACGGCGGCCTCGGCGACCTTCGGGTGCGACACGATCGCCGACTCCACCTCCGCCGTCGAGAGCAGGTGGCCGGAAACGTTGACCGCATCGTCGGCGCGGCCGATCACCCAGATGTAGCCGTCGTCGTCCTTGCGCGCCGCGTCGCCGACGTAGTAGCGGGTCGCGTCCCACTTCGAGAAGTAGGTCTCCTTGAAGCGCTCCGGATCCTTGTAGAGGGTGCGCAGCATCCCCGGCCAGGGGCGCTGCAGGGCAAGCAGCCCCTGTTCCCCGTTCCCGACCTCGTTGCCGTCCCCGTCGAGCACCGCCGCCTGTATCCCGGGCAGGGGCTTGGTGGCCGAGCCGGGCTTTGCGGCCGTGAGGCCGGGCAGCGGCGAGATCATGATGTGGCCGGTCTCTGTCTGCCACCAGGTGTCGACGATCGGGCAGCGCTCGCCGCCGATCACCTTCCAGTACCAGAGCCAGGCCTTCGGGTTGATCGGCTCGCCGACAGTCCCCAGCAGCCGCAGTTTCGAGAGGTCGTGTTTCTGCGGTTCCTCGACACCCCACTTCATGCAGGCCCTGATCGCCGTCGGCGCCGTGTAGAACACGGTCACGCCGTAGCGCTCGCAGAGCTCCCACCAGATGTCCTTCGCGGGGTAGTCGGGCGCGCCCTCGTACATCACCGAGGTCACGCCGTTCATGAGCGGCCCGTAGACGATGTAGGAGTGGCCGGTGACCCAGCCGACGTCGGCCGAGCACCACCACACGTCCTCGTCCGGCTTGAGGTCGAACACGTGCTTGGTGGTCCAGGCCACACCGGTCAGGTAGCCGCCGGTCGTGTGCTGGATGCCCTTCGGCTTCGCGGTCGACCCGCTCGTGTAGAGGACGAACAGCGGGTGCTCCGCGTCGAGCGGCTCGGGCGGGCAGTCCTCGGAGGCGCCCTCGATCGCCTCGTCGTAGTAGACGTCGCGGCCCTCGGTCATTGCGACGTCGGCGCCCGTGTTGCGCACCACGACCACGGTCTCGATCGTCGGCACCTCGTCGAGGAACGCGTCGACGGCCGGCTTGATGTCGGCCGCCTTGCCCTTGCGCCGCGCCTGGTCGACAGTGATCAGCGCCTTGGCGTCCGAGAACTGCATGCGCTCCTTGACCGCATCCGGTGAGAAGCCGCCGAAGACGACGTTGTGCGGCGCCCCGATCCGTGCGCAGGCGAGCATCGCCACCGCCACCTCGGGGATCATCGGCAGGTAGATCCCGACCACGTCGCCGGCGCCGACCCCGCGCTCCTTGAGCACGTTCGCGAGCCGCTTGACGTCCCGCAGCAGCTCGGCGTAGGTGACCTCGCGCTCCTCGCCCTCCTCGCCGCGCCAGTGGAAAGCCACCCGCTCGCCGCGGCCGGCCTCGACGTGGCGGTCGAGCGCGTTGTGCGACGCGTTCAGCTTGCCGCCCGTGAACCACTTGTAGAACGGTGCCTCCGACTCGTCGAGCACCGTGTCCCAGCGCTCGAACCAGTCGAGCGCCTCGGCCTGTCGCGCCCACCACGCCTCGGGATCGCGTGCCGCCTCCTCGTGGACGGACTCGTCCGAGACGAGCGCCTTCTCGACGAAGGCCGTGGGCGGCTCGAAGATCTCCTGATCGAGCAGCTCACCGAGCTCGCGTTCGATCTGCTCTGAAGAGGGCTTTGTAGTGGCTTCCAACTCTCCTCCTAAGTCCGGCGCTCGCCTGAACGTTCTACCCGATGGCCTCCGTCCGCACACGGGCGACCCGCTCGAGCCGTTCCGCCCGCCGCCAGGGCCCCGGCCCGGATGGCCTCCGCCTCGTAGCGGTTCGCCCGGTAGGCGCTGCGGTCTGAGCTGAACGTCGAGGGGCGTGCGTAGGAGAGCCATACGCGAAGCGGCTCGTGCTGGAGCTGCCAGACGTGGCAGAGCTCGTGGGTCACGAGCCGCTCGTCCAGCTCCGGTCGCTTGAGCCAGATGTTGCGCCGGGTGGCGTACCCCTTGAAGCGCCTGAAGCCGGGGATCCGGAACAGCCAGGGCGCCACCCGGATTCGCACACGGGCGATCCCGACGGGCTCCGGGTAGAGCGCGAGTGGGTCAAGGCGCTCCTTCGCCCGCCGCAGGGCCTGGATTTCGGACTGCGTTCGCAGACCTCGATTGTGACTGCCGTGGAGGGGCGCGCGCTCACCCCTCCACGTTTTGTCGAGCTTAGGGGTGCGGCAGCGTGGTGGTGGCCGCCGCCGCCCTCCTGCCCGCCGCCCTGCGACCCGTGAGCGTCAGCCCCGTCCCGGTCTCGGCGCCGAGACCGGTCTCGGAGCGCACGTGAAGCTCGGGGAACCTCGCCTCGGCCGCGGGCTCGCGGGCGAACATCGTGCCGAGCCAGCAGGCGATGAACCCGAGCGGGATCGAGACGATGCCCGGGTTGGCCAGGTCGTAGAACCCGAGCGCTCCGCCCTCGGAGTCCGGCCCAGGCCAGACCGTCGGGCTGATGATCACGAGCGCGATCGAGCTGAACACACCCACGAGCACTCCGATGACCGCACCTGACGTGTTGAAACGCCTCCAGGTCAGCGCGAGCAGCAGCGCCGGGAAGATCGCGCTCGCCGCGACGGCGAACGCGAGGCCCACCATGAACGACACGTTCAGGCCCTCGCCGCCGATGACTGCGATCGTGATCGCGATCGCGCCGATCGAAACGGCCGCGATCTTCGCAACCCAGACCTCTTCGTGCTCGGAATCCTTGCCGCGGCGCACCACGTTCGACCAGATGTCATGGGCCACCGCGCCGGAGGCCGAGATCACGAGGCCCGCCACCACGGCGAGGATCGTCGCGAAGGCGACCGCGGCGATGATCGCCAGGAACAGGTCGCCGCCGACCGTGCCGGCACCACCGCCGACCTCCTCCGCCAGCAGCGGAGCCGCGAGGTTGCCGCCGGAGCCGACGGCCTCCTCGGCGCCGCTGCCGAGTATCGCCCGGGCGCCGAACCCGAGCGCGGTCGTCATCACGTAGAAGGCACCGATCAGCACCACGGCCCACATCACGGAGCCGCGCGCCGCCTTGGCGTCCGGGACCGTGAAGAACCGCATCAGGATGTGCGGCAGGCCGGCCGTGCCGAGCACCAGCGCGAGGCCGAGCGAAACGGTGTCGATCGGGCTCGACAGGAACAGGCCCGGCTTGAGGTACGCGCCGCCCTCGGGCGACTCCGCACGCGCCTCCGTGAACAGGTTGATCGGGTTCCAGCCCACCTTGCCGAGCACGAACAGCGTCAGCACGATCGTCGCGCTCATCAGCAGCACGGCCTTGATGATCTGCACCCAGCTCGTGGCGAGCATGCCGCCCGCGACGATGTAGATGATCATGAAGGCGCCGGTGAGGATCACCGACAGCGTGAAGTCGATGCCCACGAGCGCCTGAATCAGCACGCCCGCGCCGACCATCTGGGCGATCAGGTAGAAGCCCGCCACGCTGAGGGTGCCGAGCGCGGCCGCCGAGCGGGCCGGCCGCTGCTTCATCCTGAACGAGAGCACGTCGGCGATCGTGTACTTGCCCGAGTTGCGCATCCGCTCGCCGAGCAGGAACAGCACGGTGAGGAACGCGACCAGGAAGCCGACCGAGTAGAGGAAGCCGTCGAAGCCGAACAGGAAGATCAGGCCGGCGATGCCGAGGAAGCTGGCCGCCGACATGTAGTCGCCCGCGATAGCGAAGCCGTTCTGGACGCCGGTCAAACCGCGGCCGGCCGCCCAGAAGTCCGTTGCACTCGATACTCGCTTCGAGGCGAAGTAGGTGACCACGAGCGTGATCGCCACCACCACCCCGAAGATGGAGAGGGCGAGCTCGTTGACGTCTGCAGCGATGAAGGTCATCGGCGAGTCACCTCCTCAGCGGACGCGGTGGGCGATCGCTCGAAGCGCCCCTCGCCACGCCCGTCCGAGCCGGCTGCCCTGCCCGCCTCGAGGGCGCGTTCCGCTGCTCGCTTGGCGAGCGGATCGAACACACGGTCCGATCTGCGCAGGTACCACGCCGCGAGACCCCAGGTCATGATGAACTGGCTGAGCGCGAGGACGTAGCCGATTGTCAGCCCGTCGACGAGGAACTCCTCGCCCATGAAGTCGGGCGCGTATCCGGCGAGGATGATGAAGCCGAAGTACCACCCGAGGAAGAAAATCGTGGCCGGGACCACGAACGACTTCTTGCGCGTGACGAGCTCTGTGAATTCAGGCGAGCGCTCGGCCGCCTCCCAGTCGATCTCGGGGTGATGCTCGGATCCCGCTGCCCATCGATCGCTGGAAGTGTCCGCGCGCCCGGCAACAGTGCCGTGCGGCTGGGTCATGTCACTTACTCCTCTCCCCAAATGCCGATCAGCCGCGCGGATACCCGGGGCAGGGCCCGGATACTCATGGAGTTGGGAGGGAGAACGGGCCGCTCCGCACCGTGTAGAACCCTTGCCCTCGGTTAGAAGTTGGCAGAGGCGGCGCGGAAGCGGCCCAGTACCCAAGAACCAGACGTTGCCAAGGTAGGGCCCGGCACCCCCGCGGGCAACTCGTCTGGACGAATGGACGACCCCGCGGGCCGAGTTACTCCGACGCCCCCAGGTCTTCAAGGGCGTCGGCGAGGTCCTCGTGAAGAACCTGTCGCGCGATTAGCCCGTCACGCACGGTGTAGACGATGGCAAGCCTCAGCGATACCTCGGCTCCGCTTGTTCGTCCGCGAGTTCGGACGTGCTCCAGAACGACCACCTGGTCGCCCGCATCGGCCACGTGCTCGTATTCCAAGTCGGGACGCTCGAATGCAGCGGAGAAGTCCTGCATCCATTTGAACAGGCCGTCACGGCCGTGAAAGGTCCGTCCGAAGACCTCGGCCCAGCGGGAGACGATCTCCGCGTCCTGCGTATAGAAAGACGCGATCTCTTTCGGCTCGAATCGCCGCCAGGCGGCGCATGCGCGGAGCACTAGATCGACGTTTTCCTGCGACATCGCGCCTAAGGCGCCGACCGGAATCGAACCGGTGTACACGGCTTTGCAGGCCGCTGCGTAGCCACTCCGCCACGGCGCCGGAGCGGCCCTAGCGTAGCGGCGGAAATGCGTCGATCGGCTTGCACCGGAGACGATTCGTGTAAGGCTGTGCGCCGACGACCAGTGCCGACAGCGCAAGTCAAAACCGTCTCGTTCTCGGTCCCGGGGGGCAAGCGCGCCGCGGGGATGGCGAGGCGCTCCGTGTTGTCCGTGCAGGCCGACCTTCCGCCCTCGATTCGCCACCGGCTCGCCCTGATGCTCAGCGAGCTCGTGACGAACGCGATCCAGCACGGCGGAGCCGGTCCGGATGAGACGGTCCAGGTGCGCCTGGCGTCGTCGACGGACAAGGTTCGCGTCGAGGTGTTCGACCCCGGCTCGAACAGCGGGTCGCCGCGCGACCGGCTCGAGGAGGGCGGCGGCTATGGACTGCTGCTCGTCGACAAGCTGGCGGACGGCTGGGGCCGTGGAGCGGCCGCAGGAGGCGGCAACCTCGCCTGGTTCGAGCTCGAGCTCGCCGAGGCGGATCGCCTCTGAGGAGACCGCCGAGCGGCTCCCGGACCGCGGCTATACTGACGCCCTCTGCGGCTGTAGCTCAGTTGGCTAGAGCGTCTGCTTGCCATGCAGAAGGTCGAGGGTTCGAATCCCATCAGCCGCTCTCGAAAAGGCCTGTATTTGCAGGGCTTTTTTGCGTGCGCAGTCGGCTTGTGCGTCTGCGTCGGGTCGGACTGACTCCGGACTCGCGCCGGGCCGATCGTCGGCCGTTCCAAGAAAAACCCCCTGTTTGCAGGCCCATTCTGGTGCGTCCGAACCCAAGTCCTTCTGCGGGCCTGCAGAAGGTCGGGGGTTCTGCCTCCTGGGGCCGTTAGCACGACTCTTGCTGCAACGGCACGATCCTGTGGATAGCGCCCGCCGGGGCGATACCAGCGGTCGCGGTCCTTGGGGGTCAGTCCGGTTTCAGTCCGGAAACCGCGAGGTCACCTCGCCCCGCTCGGCGACCGGGCGAGCCATGGCCCCAGAGCGTGAGCTTTATCGCACTCTCTGCGTCGCCCCTCTCGGGGTGGTGTGGCTGGCCATCGGCCCGACACCAACGCTGGACCTAGGGCTTCGGCCGGCCCTGCGACTGGCGTCAGGCTGGCGTCTTGGCTGATGCGAGTGCGTCCCGCCTCCGGGACCCTCGCTGCATGACAACCGCACCGCCCTCGCTCTCACCCATCCTGCACGACATCCACGTGAACGTGGTCAGCGCGGAGGAGGCGTCGCTCGGCGTGGCCGAGCTCTGGTCGGGCGACCGGCTGATCGGGTTCACACGCATCGAAGACGGCGACCTCACCCTGCGTATCGGGCCCAACCCCGACGGCGTGGCGCTCGGTGCGCACGCCCTGTCCGAAGCCCTCGCGGAGGCCAACCGCCTCCTCCTCCTCCATTGAACCCACACGAAAGGCCTGAGATGAAGATCGTTGTCATCGGCGGAACCGGCCTCATTGGGTCGAAGCTCGTCGAGAAGCTGCGGGGGGACGGTCACGAGCCGCTGGCGGCGTCGCCCGACACGGGCGTCAACACGCTCACGGGCGAGGGGCTCGCCGAAGCCCTCGAGGGCGCCCAGGTGGTCGTCGACGTGGCGAACGCGCCCGCCTGGGAAGACGCGGCCGTGCTCGACTTCTTCCAGACCTCATCCCGCAACCTGCTCGCCGCGGAGACGGCCGCCGGCGTGGGGCACCACGTCACGCTGTCGGTCGTCGGCGCGGACCGGCTCCCCGAGAGCGGCTACATCCGCGCGAAGGTCGCGCAGGAGGAGCTGGTGAAGGCCGGGCCCGATCCCCTACACGATCGTCCGCGCAACGCAGTTCTTCGAGTTCATCGGCCGCATCGCCGATTCGAGCACCGACGGCAACACCGTTCGGCTGTCGCCCGCCCTCGTTCAGCCCGAGGCGGCCGATGACGTCGCCAGCACTTTGGCGGATGTCGCGGTCGGCGCACCACTGAACGACACGGTCGAGCTGGCGGGCCCGGAGGCGTTCCCCCTCGACGAGCTCGCCCGGCGCCTCCTGAGCGCGAAGCGACGACCCACGCCAGGTGACCGCCGACGTTCACGCCCGCTACTTCGGCGCCGAGCTGGACGACCGGTCCCTCACCCCCGGCGACGACGCACGCATCGCCCCGACCCGCTTCGAGGACTGGCTCAGCCAGTCGGCCATGTAGCCTAACCCGACCGGAAAGGAGACTCGATGAGTCCTCGTCTCTTGTTCCTGCTGAGTGCGTTCCCCGCTGATCAACCGAAAGGAACTCTCATGAAGCCCACAATCGTTCTCGTCCACGGCGCCTTCGCCGAGTCCTCGAGCTGGGACGCCGTCATCGATCCGCTGCTCGACGCGGGCCATCCGGTGATCGCCGCCGCCAACCCGCTGCGCGGCCTCGCCTCGGACGCCGCGGCCGTCGCCGACGTCGTCCGCGCGGTCGACGGGCCGGTCGTGCTCGCCGCCCACTCCTACGGCGGCGCGGTGATCTCCAACGTCCCGGCCGACGCCGGCGAAATCGTCGGGCTCGTCTACGCCTGCGGCTTCGCCCCCGAGCCCGGCGAGCACTGCTTCCAGCTCGCGGCCATGTTCCCGGGCAGCATGCTCGGCGCGGAGACGGCGCGGCCGGTGCCGCGGAGCGACGGAACGACCGACCTTTACGTCGCTCCGGACAGCTTCCACGACATCTTCTGCCAGGACGTCCCCGCGCCGCAGGCCGCGCGGATGGCCATCACGCAGCGCCCCGCCACGCAGGAGGCGCTCACCGAACCGTCAGGCGACCATCCGCTGTGGAAGGACGTGCCGTCGCGGTTCGTGATCGGCGAGGAGGACCACATCATCCCCGCCGACCTCCAGCAGCTACATGGCCGAGCGCGCCCACGCGCACCGCAAGCTCGAGATCCCCGGCGCCTCGCACGCGATCACGGTCTCGCACCCCGAGGCCGTCGCCCACCAGATCATGGAGGCCGCGGCTGTGCACGCAGCCGCCTGACCGCCACCCACCACCACGACCGAGAGGAGCAACTCACATGTCCGTCACCACACACGCGCCGGTCGTGCTCGAGCCGGAGTCGCAGGAGTTCGTCGAGGCGACCTCGAAGCCGCCGTTCCTGTACGAGCTCACGCCCGCCGAGGCCCGCAAGGTGCTCGACGACGTGCAGGCCGCCCCGATCGACAAGCTGCCGGTCAAGGACCGCTGGATCACCGTCCCGGCCGAGGTCGGCGACGTGCGCGTGCGGATCGTCCGGCCGCCCGACGCCGTAGGGACGCTGCCGGTGATCCTCTACATGCACGGCGGCGGCTGGGTGCTCGGCAACGCCGACACGCACGACCGGCTCGTCCGCGAGCTGGCCGACGGCACCGAGGCGGCCGTCGTGTTCGTCGAGTACGACCGCTCGCCGGAGGCGCACTACCCGGTCGCGATCGAACAGGGATACGCGACGGCCCAGTGGATCGTGCGCGAAGGCGACGCCAACCAGCTCAACCCCGAGCGCATCGCGATCGCCGGCGACTCGGTCGGCGGCGGCATGACCGCCGCGCTGGCGCTGATGGCGAACGAGCGCGGCGACGTGCGCTTCGTCCAGCAGTCGATGTACTACCCGGTCACCGACGCCGCCATGGACACCGGCTCGTACGAGCAGTTCGCCGAGGGCTACTTCCTCACCGCGAAGGCGATGGCGTGGTTCTGGGACGCCTACCTGCCCGACGTCGAGCGGCGCTCGGAGCCCTACGCGTCGCCGCTGCGCGCAACCGACGAGCAGCTCGAGGGGCTGCCGCCGGCGTTCGTGATCGTCGACGAGGCCGACGTGCTCCGCGACGAGGGCGAGGCATACGCGGCGCGCCTGCGCGCCGCGGGCGTCCCCGTCACGACCGTGCGGTACGACGGCATCACGCACGACTTCATGATGCTCAACCCCCTCAGCGGCACACACGCGACGCGTGCCGCCATCGCGCAGGCCACCGCCTTCCTGCGCAAGGCGCTCCACGGCGCCTGACGCCGGCCCGGATGCGCCCTTCACGACCTCCAAGGAGCCCAAGCATGAAATCACCCATCGTCCTCATCCACGGCCTCTGGCTGACCGTTCGCAGCTGGGAGGGCTGGAAGGAGCGGTTCGAGCAGCGCGGATACGAGGTCCTCGCGCCGGCCTGGCCCCGCATGGAGCGCGAGGTCGAGGCCCTGCGCCGCGACCCGTCCGTGATGAACGGGCTCGGCCTCGCCGAGGTCATCGACCACTACGACCGGATCATCCGCGGCTTCTACACCCCGCCGGT
Source organism: uncultured Thermoleophilaceae bacterium (assembly GCA_963757815.1). Taxonomy (GTDB): domain Bacteria; phylum Actinomycetota; class Thermoleophilia; order Solirubrobacterales; family Thermoleophilaceae; genus JACVRW01. Next base: position 410,522 of record CAVWSN010000035.1, read on the forward strand.
GATCATGGGGCACTCCACCGGCGGCCTGCTGACCGAGCTGCTGCTCGACCGCGGCCTCGGGGCGGCCGGGGTCACTCTGTCGCCGGCGCCGGTGAAGGGCGTGCTGCGTCTGCCGCCGGACTTGCTTCGCACGGTCTTCCCGGCGCTGCGCAACCCGGCGAACCGAAAGAAGACCGTCCCTATGACGCCCAAGCAGTTCCGCTACCACTTCACCAACACGATGAACGACGCGGACGCCGCCGCGGCCTACGAGCGTTACTACGTGCCGGCCCCGGGCCGGGTGATCTACCAAGCCGCGTTCGCCAACCTCAATCCGCACGCCGTGACCAAGGTCGACTTCCACAAGGACGACCGCCCGCCGCTGCTCGTGATCGGCAACGATCAGGACCACTCGATCCCGGCCTCGGTGAGCCGGGAGGCCGCCAAGCGCCTCGGCAAGTCGAAGGCTGTAGTGGACTACAAGGAGTACGCGGGACGCCCTCATTTCACGGCCGGCGCGCCCGGCTGGGAAGCGGTGGCCGACTACGCGCTCGACTGGGCGAACCGCCACGTGGGAGCCCTGGCCGAGACGGCGGAGCCGGCGAGGGCCTGACGCCCGCAGCCTCCGCGGCCGCGAGGCCGGTCGGCCAGGCCTCAGCCCGCGTCGCTTCGAGCCGTCAAGGCGCGGCGGCCGCCATGCCGTCGCGCAAGCAATCGCCGGCCTGCGCGAGGCGCTCCACAGCGCCTCGGAGGCCGGCCTCTACCGCGCCGACGCGGCTCCAGGACTCGACGGCAACTAAACGGAAAGGCTGGATGATTACCCCCACGACCTCGACCGATCCGCTGCTGGAAGCGCTCGCAACCCGGCTGCGTCTGATCGACCTGATCGGCTGGCAACGGATAGCGACGTGATGTCCTCAATGAGGACGTCGGCATCGCGCGACGCGAGCGCGCGGCGCCAATAGGGCCAGGCCGCAAAGGGAAACGAGAATCGTGTGCCGACGCGGTGGACGTCGATCCCGTCGAGCGTCGTGCGAGCGGCGGCCCCCGCGATCCGGAGCAGAGTAACGTGACCTCGCGGCCGCGGCGCGCGAGCCGCCCGAAGATCTCGTGCAAATGCGCTCGGCGCCGCCGGCTTGCGGGTTGGAGCGGTCCTGCCAGTTGACGATCTGAATTCGCATCTCGGAATACGTCGTAGGAGACGAAGATGGCAAATGTCAGAAGTACGGTTCGAGAATTCAGAAACGGCGCATTCGAATTCTGAATTCTGTATTCTGACATCTGCCATTCTTCGTTCATAACCTGCCCATTCGCCTGGCCAACGCATCCAACACCCCGTTGACGAACCTTGCGCTCTGCGACTCCCGTAGCGTTCGGCGAGCCAAACGGCTTCCTGAATCGTCACGCGCGGCGGCGGCTCGCCGCGCAGGAGGCGCGGCGGCCGTGAGACGGAGGACGGCGCGCTCCACCGCCCCCACGCGTTCGAGACGCCAGTTGGTGGTGACGTCGCGCAGCGCGTCGTCGATCGACTTGCCCTCGGCGACGATCGTACGAACGATCCGGCCAGCGAACGCGCGCTCGTCAGGCGCGACGGCGAGGTCGTCCCACACCTGGCTGGCGACTCCTCGAGCGGCTCGCCATCGCGCAGATCCCACGCGTACAGCGCCTGAAGAGCGCGCGCCCGAGCGCGCGTCTCAGGTCTCCGGCGTGGCATGAGCCGGTCCAGCAGTTCGACCATCTCGAGCGCGGCGAGCGCGGCGTCCCATCCCTTGTTGCCGTGCGCGCCACCCGCCCTCGCTTCCGCCTGCTCGGTCGTGTCGGTCGTGAGGAGCCCAAAGCCGAGCGGGACGTCGTAGTCGGCGCTCGCCTGCGCGAGACCGCGGGCCGCCTCCCCCGCAATGTAGTCGAAGTGGGGCGTCTCGCCGCGAATGACGGCGCCGACGACGACGAGCGCGTCGTACCGCTCGGACGCGAGGAGGCGGCGGGCGGCGGCGGGGAGCTCCCACGCCCCGGGGACCCACACCAGGTCGATGTTGTCGGCGGCGATGCCGTGCCTGACGAGTGCGTCGGTTGCCCCGTCGGCCAGTTTCCGGGTCACCGATTCGTTGAAGCGGGACGCGAGGACCGCGATGCGGCGTCCCATCCCGTTAGGCGTGCCCGCGAACTCGGCCATTCAGTGCGCGAGGAGGTGGCCGAGCTTGTCGCGCTTCGCGTCGAGGTAGCCCTGATTGTCGGTGTCGCCGGCGGCACGATCGGCACGCGCTCCTCGACGGAGAGTCCGTACCCCTCGAGGCCAACCAGCTTCCGCGGATTGTTGGTCACCGGGCGGATGGATTTGAGACCGAGATCGAGCAGGATCTGCGCACCAATGCCGTAGTTGCGCAGGTCAGGCTTGAAGCCGAGCCGCTCGTTCGCCTCGACGGTGTCGGCGCCGGTATCCTGCAACTCGTACGCCTTGAGCTTGTTCAGCAGGCCGATCCCGCGGCCTTCCTGGTCGAGATACACCACGACGCCGCGGCCGCGGTCGCGAATCATCGTCATGGCGGCGTGCAGCTGCCACCACAATCGCAGCGGCGCGAGCCGAATACGTCGCCCGTCAGGCACTTCGAGTGCATGCGGACGAGCACGCCCTCGCCATCCTTCACGTCGCCATAGACGAGCGCGATGTGCTCGTGATCGTCGACGTCGTTGCGGTATCCGA
>CAVWSN010000036.1:0-195508 GCA_963757815.1 uncultured Thermoleophilaceae bacterium
ATGGCGCGCACCTCGACGCGACATCGCCCCCTTCGACATGCAAATCGTGCCGATTACGGCAACCGAACCCGCGCAGCAGTTTCCGCATCCGCCGGCGGAAGCGGACGTTCGCCGATCTTCAGACGACACGCCGGCAGCCCGTCCGATGCTGGCGGAGCATCCTTAGCCGGCTCGGCGGAGTACCATGCTTGAAGCTGGCCCTGTGGCCAACAGTCCCGGCCGAAGAAGCGGTAGTACGCCGACGCGCGACATGCGCGACGAGGCAACGCACTATTGAGGCAAACGGGATCGACTGCGGGGCCAGTTGTTCGCGGAGAGGGCCACGATGCGGGGACGGCCGGGGACTCGGTGGTCTGGGTGCTCGTTTCTGCCGGGGCGGATGAGACAGGCGTCCCGTCGAAGGAGCCTGTGCGCCTGCACGCCGGGCCACCTTGTGACCCGCCGGGAAATCCTGGACGTTGTCGCCTTCAGGAACTAAGAGTCGCCCCGCCGCTCCGCAGACCTGCTGGAGAGCTGCGCTTCGGCTCGGCGAAGGCGCGCCGAGGCGCCTTCGGAGGCCCGCTCATATTCCCTCAGTCGGTTTTCGCTGTGGGCACGCCCGCCGTACATCCTCGCCCTGTACAGCTCGAGGCGCTCCCGGCGATAACGGGCCTCTTCGCGCAACTCGTCGAGGCGCCACGCCCGCTCGTCCATCATCGCCCTCCGCGTCGCTGGCGTCGTCGCGTTCCAGCCGCGCGCTCGTCGAAACGTCTGCGGACCTGCTCCAACAGCCGCGCGCGTTTTCTGTCCGCCTTCTCGGAGCTCGCGGCGCTGGTCTTCTTGCGTCTCACCGGGACTAGCCGCGTCTCTCGGGCCATGTGGGCCAAGCTTCGCGGGCGGCGACTCGCTGCACGGCCAGCTGCAGTGCAGCGTAGCCAGCCCGCTCAGCGAGCACCGCGTCGCGCTGGAGCAAATAGAGGTGACGCCACTGTTCCGCCGAATACGGCCGCTGGGCGGCGGCCTCGCGGTCCTCGACCGGATCTGTCACAGCTACCTCGTCCTCTCGGCTCTCTGTTGTGTGGCGCACGAGGGGAAGAGGCCATAGAACCAGTCGAGCGCTTGCCCCTCTGAGTCTAGAAGGAGATCGGCGAGCTGTACGAGCCCGACTCGGGATGTGGTTTCGAAGCCGAGCGGTCACCCGCGGGACATGAGCCTCAACCCAAATGGGCTTCCCTCGGAGTCCTTTGCAGAAGGCCGATGCGCTGCCCGGATGGACCACGCTGCCACCGAGCAATGACAGCCGCGCGCCGGGCACCGCCAAGACAATCGCCACGCGACCGTCCCTGGCTGCAGCGGGACCGCGATGCCGCCGGCAGCAGACACCTTCATCGGGTCGAAGCGCGGGGCGGCGTCAAGCTCGCACGCCGAAGCTGGCCAGGGCCTCATCCAAGCGGCCGAACGAATCGAAGCTGTGACTGAGGCCGGTGAGCACGAACACTCTCCATACCGTCGCGTGAGGGCGGATCAGCGCGAGCTGGGCGCCGCGCGCGGCCGTGTCACCCAGACCCTGAATCAGCACCCTGAGCATCGTCGAGTCCAGAAAGCTCACACCTCTGAGGTCGATCACCAGCTGTGGTCTATCGGCATCGATCGCATCACCCAGCGCCAACTCGACCTGTGCGGCGTTCGATCGGTCGAAGGCTCCGTCCAGCATGAGGACCTCTGTGAGGTCGCCCGCCGGCTCGGAGCTACAGCAGCCCTGCTGGGACATGGGTCGTCCCCTTCGCTGGCGCTTTGCTTTGGATCCGGGGAGGCTATGAAGCGCCTGACGTAACCGGCTCGGTTCCATCCAGCCTACTCCCACGCAGCGACCGCACACCGCTGACGTCGGCGCCGCTAGCAATCACTGCCCACATAGACACGTCCGCATGCGCATCGGACCCGCGATCGCGGTCGGCGCGGCGACCGGACTGGCGGTCCGCCAGCGCTGGGCTGCAACTCTGATCAACCGAAAGCGCTGGCTCGGCGAGCGCGGCGACGCTCACTCATGGCTCTCGGGTCAGCCGCACGATAGGAATCTCGCGATCGGTCTTCTCTTGGTATTTGCCATAGCGAGGAGCGATCTTCGCGATACGGGCGAGCGCCTCAGCCCGCTCCTGCCCCTCCAGTGACTCACCGCGAACCTGAACCGCTCTGTCCCGACTTCCAACCAGATGTCGTCGGGATGCTTTGCCATGTTGAGAAACCAGGACGGGTGGCGTGCGGCTCCGCCGATCGTGGCGGCGACGAGCCAAGAGTTCTCTCCGTCCGGAAAGCCCCCGAGCGGGGCTGTCCGTGTGCGCCCTGTCTTCGCTCCACGCGTGGTGAGAAGAACCACGGGGAACCCCGCCCTCGAGCTGACACGCTGCTCGCCGCTGCGGCGATACGTCCGGATCTGCCGCCTGCCGATGAACTTCACGAGCGCAGTCGGCACCCGCGCGCCGCGAGTGCCGGGGGGGCTGACACGAATGGTCACGTCACTTGCCTCCAGATAGCCGCCCGATCCGTCACGCAGCCTATGGCTTGCCGACCGAGCCGGCGCTGCGTCCAGCGACGCTACCGCGTGGAGGCAAAGCCAGCAGCCCACCGCGAGGCGCGTCGTCCGACCGTGCGGGTGGTTCTCGTGAATCGCCACCGCGGATAAGCGCTGGGCTAGTCCAAGAACGCCAGGTCCTGCTCGCGCAAGCGCGCAGGGTCGGCGAGGATGTCGATCGCGGCGATCTTGCCGTCGCTGACGGTAAAGCCCATGACCGCAAGCAGCCGTCCCTCGCGGAAGACGACGCCACCGGCGGCTCCGTTGACCAGCGCAGGCCGGGTGACAATCTTGGCCGGTCCTTGTAGCCGAACAAAGGTGAACGCCGCGTTGGCGACAGCGTCCGCCCCGCGGACTTCCGGGGGAGCGGGTGCGGGCGCCGCGCCAAAGTCGGCGCGGCGGACGACATCCGGATCGAGAACCGCCATGAGCGCCTCGAAGTCACCGTCGCGAGTTGCGGCGAAGAAGGCATCGACGGCCTCTCGTTGCCGGTTGAGGTCGGTGTCCGGCACCGGCGTCGCCTGGATGCGACGTCGTGCTCGGCTTGCGAGCTGTCTTGTCGCAGCCGGCGAGCGTCCGATGATCGGTGCGATCTCGTCGAACGGCACAGCGAACATGTCGTGAAGCACGAACGCGAGCCGCTCGGCTGGTGCAAGCGTGTCGAGAACGACGAGCAAAGCGAGCCCGACAGAGTCGGCCAGGATCGCTGCGAACTCAGGGTCTACCCCATCTTCACTGGTCACGATCGGCTCCGGAACGTGCGGGTCCAGGGGCTTTTCGCGTCGGGCTTCGCGCGCACGGAGCATGTTCAGGCAGACCCGCGCAACCACGGTGGTCAACCAGCCGTCGAGGTTCTCGATGGCGCTCGCGTCTGAACGGCTGAGCCGCAGCCAGGCTTCTTGGACGGCGTCGTCAGCCTCACTCAGCGAGCCGAGCATCCTGAAGGCGACCGTCCGCAGACGGGTCCGGCGCTCCTCGAAGCGCTCGGCCAGCCGGTCCTGCTCATCCACCGTCCGCCTCCTCATCTGATTGTGGTCCCAGTAAACAGACCCGCGAGCCGCGGTTCGTGTGACACCGCCTGGTCACACGCCCGCCGGCTGCGACGCGCCCGACGTCAGTCGGAGCGGTGGGAGAGGACGTTCACGGTCGTGCCGCTCGGCTCGCGGAGCATGAAGCGTCGAACGCCCCACTCCTCGTCGCGCAGGGGATAGGTGATCTCGAGGCCCCGCTCCGCCGCCCTGGCGTGGATCGCGTCGACGTCATCGACCTCGATCGAGATGCCGGGCGCGGCGGGGTCGTCGTTGCCGACGATCGTCACCTGGGCCGAGGGGTTGGTCGGCGATGCGACGGTCACGACCCAGCCCAGGTCCATGGCCACCTCGCAGCCGAGCAACTCTGTGAAGAAATCGCGCGTCTCTGCGGGACGGTCCGACCTGATGTTCGGCACGGTCCTCGCGATCGTGGGCGCCGTCGTCCGCTCCGCCTCGTTCACCGCCGCCTCCTCTTCCGCCATCGCAGTCTCCCTTCGTCCGTGGTCGAAGTGCTCGCCCGGAGCCTAGGAGCCCGCCCGGGCCCCGTCTTGGACGAATCTGACCAGCGCGTCTGACCAGCATTAGCATTATGCTGGTCTGACTGGAAAGTCAAGCCGGGTCATGAAGGAGCGCGACAAGCGACGGGTGGGCGAGCAGATCGAGCCCGGAGGGCGACCCAAGGCACCCGGGCGGCTCGAGCTGCTTCAACGCTTCATCAACTCCCACAACCACGACTTCCCGCGCGAGTGGGATCGCATCGGAACCCCGGAAAGCGCGCAGGCGTGGCTCCGGCAGAAGCGGCTCGTCGCGCCGGGCGACCGAGTCTCGGACGCCGACGTGGCCCGCCTCCGCGAGCTCCGAGAAGCGATCCGGGCGCTCGCGATCGCCAACCAGGGAGGGGAGCCGGGAGCGGCGGCCACGGACATCGTTCGCAGGCTCTCTGGCACGGCTCGGCTCAGCGTCGCCATCGACGACACTGGCCGAACCGCCCTCGAACCCACGCTTGGCGGCGTCGATGGTGCCGTTGCGACGCTCCTCGGGATCCTCCACGAGGCGCAGCTCACCGGTCATTGGTCACGCCTGAAGGGCTGCCGCCGGTGCGGGTACGCGTTCTTCGACCGCTCGAAGAACCGATCGGCGGCCTGGTGCGCCATGTCGATCTGCGGGAATCGGACGAAGAACCGCGCGTACTACCGGCGTCGTCGCAACTCCACGAGATGAGCGAAGCCGAGCCGGGAGCACGAAGGGCGCGGCGCATGTTCGCCGCCGCGGGCTTCGGCTTCGCCGCCCTCCTGCCGCTCTTCCTTGGCGCCGGCGGCACCGCGTTGGAGAACATGGTCCTGGCGGCGGCGTACGTGATCATGGCGCTGGGCCTGAACATCGTCGTGGGCTTCGCTGGGCTGCTTGACCTGGGGTACGTGGCGTTCTTCGCGATCGGTGCGCACGTCGCCGGGCACTTCGGATCCGCGTTCTGGGCCAACGCAGGGGACGGCGGCGGCATCGCGCTCTTCGTCGGCGAGCCGGCCGCCAGCATGCCCGGCATCCACCTCAACTTCCTGCTCATCCTCGTGCTCGCGATCATCGCGACGACGATCGCCGGAGTGCTGATCGGCGTGCCGACGTTGCGCCTGCGCGGCGCCTACGTCGGCATCGTCACGCTCGCGTTCGGAGAGATCATCGGGCAGGTCGCGTCGAACGGCCGGCAGATCGAGCTCTTCGGTGGATCGCTCACCGGCGGACCCAGCGGCATGTCCGCCATCGACAGGGTCGACCTGCCGTTCGTCGAGCGCTTCGGTGCCCTCGACCTGCGTCCCTGGTACTGGTTCGCTCTGACGCTCGTCGCACTGATGCTTTTCGTCAACTTCCGGCTGCGCGACTCGCGGGTGGGCAGGGCATGGATCGCGCTGCGCGACGACGAGGACGCCGCCGCGAGCGCGGGCGTTCCGATAGTGCGCACGAAGCTGCAGGCGTACGGAGTGGGAGCCGCGCTGGGCGGCGTGTCGGGCGCCTTCCTCGCGTCGTACCTGAGCACGGTCAATCCCGATCAGTTCACGTTCTCGTTCTCGATCTTCATCCTCGCCATGGTCGTGCTCGGCGGGCTGGGCTCGATCTGGGGCGTCGTCGTGGGCGCGATCATCCTGTCGGCGATCAACAACTATCTGCTCCCGAGGGTCCTCTACGACGTGCCAGGCAATATGGGGCTCGACTTCGACCTGTCGGAGGTCTCGTCCGGCATCTATGGCTTCCTGCTGGTGATCATCATGCTGCTGCGACCGGAAGGGCTGCTGCCGGAACGGCGCCACGGGATGACCTTGAGGTAGGAAATGAAGCGGCTCTATCTCCTTCGCCACGCGAAGTCGAGCTGGGACGACCCCGTGCTTGCCGACCACGAGCGGCCCCTGGCTCCACGCGGTCGCCGCGCCGCCGAGGCCATGGCGCAGCATCTGCGGAACGAGGGGATCGCGCCGGAGCTGGTGCTGTGCTCGCCATCGGCACGCACCCGCCAGACGCTGACGGCCATCGCACCGGGCCTCGGGGAGAACGCTGACGTTCGGATCGAGTCCGAGCTCTACGCGGCCTCCGCGGCGACCTTGCTCGAAGTGCTGCACGAGGTGCCGGACGAGGTCAGCTCCGTGATGCTGATCGCCCACAATCCCGGGATCCAGGACCTCGCCGTGAGCCTCGCCGGCGGCGGCCCCGCTATCGAGCGAATGAGGAGCAAGTTCCCGACCGCGGCACTGGCAACGCTGGAGCTCGACGGGAGCTGGGGCGAGCTGGCGCCGGAAGGCGCCGAGCTGGTGACGTTTGTGAAGCCGAAGGACCTGCCCTCGACACCCGGGCGAAAGCCCCAGGGGGAATCTTCGACAGCGGGATAAAGACCCTGCACGGGCCCCCTCGTACCTTGGCCTAAAGCTCACGGAAGGAGGCTGAAGGCCCTGATGTCATCCCTGCTCGCATCCGCCGACGATCTGTCGAGGGCGATCGACGGAACACTCGCGGACACCGTCACCACCAACACGCTCTGGGTCGTGATGGCCGCCGTTCTCGTCCTGTTCATGCAGGCCGGCTTCGCCGGTCTCGAGATGGGTTTCTCGCGCACGAAGAACGCCGGGACCGTGGTCGCGAAGATCATGACCAACCTGTCGATCGCCGCGGTCTGTTACTGGGCGGTCGGTTTTGCGTTCGCCTTCGGCAGCGCCGACGTGCTCGGGATATCGAGCTCGATCATCGGCTCGAACGGGTTCTTCCTGCAGTGGTCCGGCAACGGCTCCGAAGCGTTCCCGGTGATGGGCCTCTCGGACGCCACGGTGGATTCGAAGTTCCTGTTCCAGTTCGCGTTCTGCGCGGTCTCGCTGGCGATCGTCTGGGGCACGACCCTCGAGCGCATCAAGTACGGGGCGTACGTGATCTACGCGATCGTGTTCGCGGCGATCATCTACCCGATCGGGTCGCACTGGGTCTTCGGCGGCGGCTGGCTGCAGAACGGCGACACGCCGCTGCTCCCGACCGGCATGCAGGATTTCGCCGGCTCGACGGCCGTTCACCTGATCGGAGCGAGCGGCGCGCTCGCCGCGCTGCTCCTGCTCGGGTCGCGCAAGGGCAAGTACGGGGCGGACGGCACGCCGCGGGCGATACCGGGCCACTCGATGCCGCTGGTGGGCATCGGCGTCCTGATCCTGTTCATCGGCTGGTTCGGGTTCAACCCCGGCTCGACGCTCGGCATCAGCGATGCGCGCCTCGGCGACGTTGCGGTCGTGACGCTCATGGGCGCCGCGGGCGGAGTGATCGGCGCGTTCGTGGCCACGCAGCTGAAGCAGCGCACGATCGACATCGGCATGGTGGCCAACGGCATGATCGCGGGCTTGGTGGCGATCACGGCGCCGTCCGGCTACGTCGAGATCTGGGCCGGGCCGATCATCGGCTTCATCGCGGGCCTGATCGTCGTGTTCGGCGTCATCTGGATCGACAAGAAGATCGACGACCCGGTCGGGGCGCTGTCGGCGCACGGCCTGGCCGGGATCTGGGGCACGATCGCCTGCGGCATCTTCACGGCGCCGCGGCTTGCCCAGTACAACGCCTTCGGGGATCCCGACGGCGGCCTGCTCTACTCCGGTGAGCTCACTCAGCTGATCGCCCAGGTGGTCGGCGTGGTGGTGGCGTTCTCGTTCGTCTTCGGGCTGAGCTACCTGACCTTCGCCGCCATCAAGGCGACGATCGGGCTGAGGGTCTCGAACGAAGAGGAGGAGGCCGGCCTCGACATCACCGAGCACGGCATGTACGGCTATCCCGAGGCGTTCATTCCGCAGTCCGAGATCGGGGGCGTCGGCGGCACGGTCTCGCCGGCCGGCAGCCCGGCGCCGGCTCCGGTCACGGCCAGCGTGCGCGCCGGGGAGGCGACGGCATGAAGATGGTCGTGGCGTACATCCGACACGAGGCCTTCGAGCCGATCCGGGCGGAGCTGCTCGAGGCCGGGTTCCCGAGCCTCACGATCACGGAGGTCAAGGGCTCGGGCAGGCAGAAGGCGATCACCGAGCACTACCGCGGCTCGGAGCTCGCCGTGCACCTGCGGCCGAAGCTCAAGCTCGAGTGCGTGGTCGAGTCGAAGGACGTGGGGGTGATCAGGGAGGTGATCCTCCGTCACGCCCGCACCGGCTCGGTCGGGGACGGCAAGCTGTTCGTCCTCCCGGTCGAGGAGGCCGTCCGCATCCGCACCGGCGAGGAGGGCGAGTCCGTCCTCCAGGCCCACGAGGGCGAGGAGATCGGCGTTGCGGGCAACAACTCCGGCCCCTGAGCCCGGCAAGGTGGAGGCTTTGCCCACGCCGCGCGGCGCCCACCTGGAGATGGTGGGCGCCGTGCTCGCGGGTGACGGGCTCGAGCGTGTCGCGGAGATCGCGGCCGCCCGCGCGGGAGCGCCGGTGGCCGTGATCGTGCCGCGGCTCGGCGTTCCACTCGAGGGCTGGGGGCGCTACGAGCGCTACGTGGCGGCGCGCCTCGCCGGCGGGCGGCCGCAGCGGCCCGCGGAGGTCACGGCCGAGGTGCCGATCGCCTCTGGCGGGCGCGAGCTCGGTGCCGTGCTGCTGCTCGGCCGCGGCCATCCCGACGCCGGCGACTACCTGCACATGGCGGCGATCGCCGCCCTCACGGAGGTTGCCGTGGCGGAGGCCCGCGACGAGACAGAGCAGTCGCTCCGGGGCTCGTTCCTCGAGGAGGTGCTGTCGCGGCCCGAGCTCGACGGCGTGGAGGTCGCTCGGCGGGCGGAACGGCTCGGCTGCGACCTCGACGCGGGCTACGTCGCGCTGTGCGCGAACCCGAACGGCCGCGGCCCCGGGCGGGTAACCGCCTCGATCCTGGCGGAGGCGCCGGGGGCGCTCGCGCAAGCGGTGGAGGGCAAGGTGTACGCGCTGCTTCCGGGTGACCCCGAGCTCGCCCGCCGCGCGGCGGCGCGGCTCGGCCGCCACGCGCTCGTCGGGGTGTCCTCGCACCGCAGCGGCGGGGGCGACGTGCGGCGCGCGCTCGAGGAGGCGGAGCTCGTACTCGGCGTGACGGCCGCCGGCGGCGGCCCGCCGGGGGAGGAGATCGGCGAGGGCACGTACCGGCTCCTGTTCCGGGTGCTGGCGAGCCATCCGCAGGAGGTACGGAGCTTCTTCGAGGACACGGTGGCGGCGCTCGTCCGCTACGACGAGCAATACTCGAGCGACCTGCTCGGGACGCTGTCGTCCTACCTCGACAACAACTGCAACATGGCCGCGACCGCCCAGGCCATCCACGCCCACCGGCACACCGTCGGCTACCGGCTCGAGCGGGTCAAGGAGCTGACCGGGCTCGACCCGCTGCGGAGCGAGGACCGGGAGCGGCTCGGGCTCGGCCTGAAGGCCTACCGCATCATCGCGCCGTCGCTGCCGCGCTGAGCCCGGATCCGGGCTGAGCGATCTCCTCGAGCCGCTCCAGGCGGTCGACCCCGAGGGCCGAGCGCGACGCCGGCGCCACACGAGCCAGCGAGTAGCGCCGTATCTGCCCGGGCCGCCGGTTCGCGGGCTCCGGGTCGTCCGGCACGAGCGCGTAGCGGCGAGGGCGGTTGGCGCGCGGATACATGGGCAGATCGTCGCGGCCCGGGGCGCCGGGGTCCAGGTACAAGTGTCGAAAGATCGCGCCCGTCGGTTGGCCGGTGTGTCGAACGCCCGCAGCGCTCTGGGGTGGCCCTGGGCCGGTCTCGCGTATGGCCTGGGGAAGGGGGTGTTGCCCTTTCCCTGCGGCGGCATGACCCGCACCCACCGCCCCCCCCACTCCCCTCCTCTACCCCCCCCCCCCCCCAGGGCGGCCAGCACGGCGTCCAGCACTCGTTCGGGCCCGAACCGAACCACGTCGTCGGCTGTCAGACCAGTCTCCGCCTCCGCCGCCTCGACGGCGGCGCGCGCGGCGTCGTCATCGAGGTCGCTCGTATTGAGCGCGATCGCCACCACCCTCGCCGGCCTGACGGGCGCCGTCACGACCTCGTAGGCGGAGATCAGGTCGGGAAGCGGGGGAATTGGCAGGTCGGGGTAGTTGCGGATCGAGGTCGCCCCCGCCTTGTGCACGAGGATCAGGTGATCCGGTGCCGATCCGTGCAGCAGGCCGAGCGTGACGCCGGAGTAGGCGGGGTGGAAGAGCGCGCCCTGGCCCTCGACGAACAGCAGGTCGCCGCGCTCGGCTCCCTCGTGGACGAGCCGCTCGCCCGCGCCCGCGACGTAGTCAGCGATCACATGGTCGACCGCGATCCCCCAGCCCGCGATCGCCACGCCCGTCTGTCCCGTCGGAACGTAGACCGAGCGCTCGCCGCGGAAGCGCGCCGCGCGGTCGAGCTCGAGCGTCACGACCTTCTTCCCGATCACGGTGTCCGAGCCGACGCTGTGCACCACCCGCACCGAGTCGGGGCGGGCGTACGGGCCCTGGGGCACGTGGAGGTCGGGCGGTGCGGCGCGCAGGTCGCGCAGCTTGACTCCGGTGCGCTCGGCGGCGGCGCGCAGCTCGGCATCCGCGGCGAGCTCGGTGTGCAGGCCGGCCTCGAGGTCGAGGCCGGCGTCGATGGCCTCGAGCAGGGCCGGGCGCCAGGCCGGGTCGAGCTTCCCGCCCGTGGGCGCCGCGCCGATCAGGAGCGCGGTGGCGCCCGCGTCGATCGCCTCGCGGACGCTCGCCAGCACCGGCACCGGATGAAGGCAGAAGGGCTCGACCTCGACCGCCGTACGGCCGGCCTCGGTCGAGTCGACCACGCACACGACGTCGCGGGTCCCGTAGCGGATCACGCCGTGAGCCGTCTTGCCCGTGTGGCGCCGGAACAGGCCCTCCGCGAAGATGGCGAGCCGCTCGCTCACGCGATGGCTCCCGAGGCCGCGGCGCTGAGGCCGAGGCCGGGTCCGTCGCCCGGGAGCACGTGCCCGTCCACGAGCCGCAGGCCGGTGAAGGGCTGGTCCGCCAGCAGCAGATGGCCGTCGAGATCGAGCCAGTCGGCGAGCGACGCGATTGCCGCTGCCGGCGCCACGCCGAGCTGCGACTCGATCATGCAGCCGAGCATCACGCGCAGGCCGAGGGCCCTCGCAGCATGGATCATGCGCAAGGCCTCGCGAATTCCCCCCGACTTGGCGAGCTTGACGTTGATGCCCTCGGCGTAGCCGGCGACCCCCGCGACGTCGCTCAGGTCGTGGCAGCCTTCGTCGACGATCACGGGCGGCCGCGGCGCGAGCTCGCGCAGGGCCCGGAACGAGTCGAGGTCGGCCGCGGGAAAGGGCTGCTCCACGAGCTCCACTCCGAGCTCCACCAGCGCCGGCATCAGCTCGCGGGCGGCCTCGAGCGTCCAGCCCTCGTTCGCATCCACGCGCAGCGGGACCGGGGACTCGGCCCGCACGGCCTCGAGCCGCGCCAGGTCCTCGGGCCCTCCGAGCTTGAGCTTGAGCGCGCGGTACGCGCGGGCCCGCCGCACCCGGTCGCGCGTCCCCTCGACGCTGTCGATGCCGATCGTGTAGGACGTGGGTCGCGCTTCCGGAAGGAGCCCCAGGAAGCGCCACACCGGGACGCCGAGCCGCTTGCCGATCCAGTCGTGCAGCGCCGCGTCGACGGCCGCCTTGGCCGCGGCCTCACCGTCCACGTCCTCGAGCCTGGAGCCGATCTCCTCGAGCGCGAACGGGTCGTCGCCGATCAGGGCGGCGCCGTCTCCGAGAGGAACGCGGCCGCCGAGGCGATCGACTCCCCGCGGTAGTAGACGGGCGCCGCCTCGCCGCGGCCGACGATGCCCTCGTGCTCTAGCTCGACCTGTACCACGGACTGCGTCGTGCGCGAGCCGCGCGAGATACCGAAGTGCTCGGCGAGGGCGAGGCTCACTGTCTTTGCCCGTAGCTCCACGAGGCACGGGAGTGTGACGTTGCCTGAAGCGGTCAGGGTAGGCCGTCGGAGCCATCCCGTGGCGGTGTGCCACGGCCGCCGCCTCGGTGCGGGAGCGCACGTCGAGCTTGCCGAGGATGCGCGAGACGTGCACGGAGGCGGTCTTCTCCGCCATGTGAAGCTGGTCGCCGATCTCGCGGTTGGTGGCTCCCTCCGCCACCAGCGCCAGCACCTGGCGCTCGCGGGCGGTCAGGCCGAACGGATCCTCGGCCTCCTCGGCCTCCTCGCTCTCGGCGGCTCCAGGCTCCTCGCCGTCGAGCCGGAGCCGGGCCCGCGTGATCAGCGACTCGAGCTCGGCGGCGAGCCATTCGCTGCCGAGCGCGCGAGCCGACTCGAGGGCGTCGGCCGCGGCCTCGGCCGCGTCGTCGCGATCGCGCGCGGCGGCGAGCGCCTCCGCGCGGCGCCAGCCCGCGTAGGCGGCCTCGTAGGGTCGGTGGACGGCGAGCCAGGCCTCGGCGGCCGCCACCCACAGCTCCGGCTTGTCCTCGCCCATGGCGCGCGCGTACTCCGCCTCGGCCGAGGCCAGCTCGGCCGCCTCCACGGGGCCGCCGAGGCCGGCCGCCAGCCGCACGCGCTCGATCAGCCGCTCGGCCCGGTCGCTCGCCAGTTCCTCCGCCTCGCGGTCGCGCCGGTCGCGGGCGACCTGGCTCGCGTCGGCCTCCGCTCGCAACCCGGCGCTCGAGAGCGAGGTGATGCGGATGAAGTCGTCCGAGCAGTACTCGATCTGGTCCAGGGCCTCGTCGACCGCGGCGCGTGCGACCTCGAAGTCGCCGCGGCGGCGCGCGAGCTCGGAGGTGAGGATCCCGAGCGGCGCCACGAACTGCGGCTCGGTCGAGCCACGCAGCGCGCGCGAGAGACCGTCGAGGGTCTCGTCGGCGCTCGCGAGGTCGCCGCGCCCCAGCGCGAGCATGCTGCGCACGATGTACCAGTAGGCGAGCGTCGGCCCGTAGTGGCGCGCGTTCGCGGCCGGCACCCGGCGCAGGGCCTCGTCCCAGTTGCCCAGGTAGAAGTTGAACTCGGCGATCACGAGCTGGAACCAGCCCTTGGTGCGGTGCGGTGTGACCGGGCCGTTGGTGAGCCCGTCGAGTGCGACGGCGAGCCCTTCCTCGGTCCTCCCTGCCAGGTTGAGGAGGTCCGCCAGGTTGACCCACGCTGAGCTCTCCTCGGTGTGAAGCCCGGCATCGCGCGCGATCTCGAGTGACTCGCGCAGCGATGCGATGCCCTCCTCGAGGTCGCCCTGCCCGTACATCGCCACGCCGAGCGCGTTGAGCGCGCGCGCCTCGGCCTCGCGGTCCCCGAGCGGGCGCGCGACCGAGAGCGCTTCGCGGGCCTCGCGCTCGGCATCCCCGAAGCGCGCCTGCAGCATGCGCTTCTTAGCCTTCGACCCGAGCAGCGAGGCGCGCTCGGAGCTCTGCTCGCCCGGAGGCAGGAGCCCGAGCGCCCGGTCGAGCACCTCGAAGGTCTCGTCCTGTCTGTTCAAATGCCAGAGCGCGTTGGCCAGGCCGTGCAGCAGCCGCACCGCCCGGCGCGTGTCCCCGGCCTCGTCGACGAGCGCGATCGCGCGCCGCAGGAACGCCTCCTGGCGCACGGGATCGCCAGCAAGGTCGGCCGCCGCGGCCGCGCGCTCCAGCAGGTCGAGCCGGCTCTCGCGCGCGAGCCCCTCTGGGTCCGGGACCCGGTCCCAGAGCTCGAGCGCACGCTCGAGCAGCGTCTGCGCCTCGGCGAAGGCATTCACGCGCTCCGCCGCCGCCGCGGCGCGCACGGCGGCCGCGAACGCCTCGGGCTGGTCGCCCGCCGCCTTCCAGTGGTGCGCAGCCTGCGCCGTGATGTGGGCGCCGCGGTCGCCGTCGGCGATCCGGACCTCCAGCGCGCGCGCCATGGCCGCATGCATCTCGGTCCGCTCGCCCGGCAGCAGGTCGTCATGCACCACCTCGCGCAGCAGTGCGTGGCGGAACGCGTACTGGCCGTCCGGCAGCGCAACGGCGATCTGGCTCGCCACCGCCTCGCGCAGCGCGTCGAGCAGCTCGTTCGGCTCCAGCCCGACGACCCCGGCGAGCAGCTCGTGGTCGGCGGCCGGCTGGCAGGCGAGCCAGCGCAGCAGCTCCTGGGCGGGGGCGGAGAGCCGCTCGACGCGGAGCATGAGTGCGTCGCGCAGCGTGGGCGGCAGAGCGCCGCGCCCGTCCAGGCCGGCCGCGAGGATCTCCTCCGTGAAGAGCGCGTTGCCCTCGGACCGGGAATAGAGGCGCTCCACGAGGCCCGGATCGGGCTTGGCGGCCAGGATGCCCTCGAGCTGCTCGCCGAGCTCCTCGCGCGTGAACGGCGGGAGCTCGATGAGTCGCGCCGCGGGATCGCGGCCGAGCTCGGCGAGCAGCGGGCGCAGCGGGTGGCGGCGGTGCAGCTCGTCGGAGCGGTAGGTGCCGAGCGCCAGCAGGCGCTCACCGCAGAGCGTGCGGGAGAGGAACGAGAGGAAGGAGCGCGTCGAGCTGTCCGACCAGTGCAGGTCCTCGATCACGAGCACCACGGGGGCGTCCTCGCCGAGCGCGTCGAGGAGTGCGAGCAGCGCCTCGAAGACGCGCGCCTGCTCGGCGGCCTCGGGGTCGAGGGTCCTGCCGAGTCCCGGCAACAGCGAGTCGAGTCCCGCCCGCAGCGGCGGCGGCAGCGTCTCGAGCACCGGGTGGCGGTCGCGGACGAGCGGGCGGAGCGCGCCGAGCAGCGGCGCGTAGGGGAGCTCACCCTCTCCGAGCTCGACGCAGTCGCCCCAGAGCACGGCGGCATCGCCCTCGCGCGCCCGCCCGACGAGCTCGTCCGCCAGGCGGGATTTGCCTACCCCCGACTCACCGGCTATCAGCGCGAGCGACGGCCGCCCGTCGGCCGCGTCGCGTAGCGCGGCCTCCAATTCTGCGAGCTGCCCGGACCGCCCGACGAAGCGGGCGCTCGTCATGCGTGTTGCCATGCCGGGTCCATGGTGCCACCCGCGCGCCTTCTCTGGCCATCTCGCGGACTCGCGCGTCGATGTAGATCGCATTGAGACGGGCGTCCATGGGGGCTCCTCTGGCATTGACTCCACGGGGCAAGTCTCGGCCCCGGGGGCCGCTTTCACATCGGGCGGATGGAGCGTGTTTCGCCGGCGCGACCCCTTACGCGCGGTGATGGGACGCTTACGCGGTATAGATGCGAGCCGGCCTCTGCGACAGCTGCGTACACCAGAAGCTGATCAGGAACACCCGCGGCAGCAGCTTCAGCATGTGCCTGCGCTCCAAGACGGACGAGCGCTACCCGAAGTATCCGCGGTTGCCCGTGGAGAGCTGCCCCGGCTACGAGCGCCGGGCGCTCAGCGATCCCCGCTGACGACGGTCCGGCCGTCCTCCGCCACGCGCACGTCCGGCGCCTCGCGCGAGATGGTGCCTGAGAACGAGCCGCTTGGTGGTTCGTCGCCGCCGCCCGCCTCGACGGCCTTCGCCTCGCCGTGGAGCCCAGCGTTGACCCGCCAATCGAGCTTGAAATTGCCCGTTTTGACGGCCGTGACCGACCAGTGGAAGCGCTTCTCCTTGCCGGCTCCGAGCGGCCCGCAGGCCCAGGTGTTCACGTAGGCGGTGTCGCAGCCGCGCGCGGCGACGTCCTTGGACTCGGGGAAGCCCGCGATCTGGACCGGCATGCCGTTGATCGCGAACACCGGCCGCTCGGGGTCGGCAAGGTTGGCGTCGTCCGTTTTGCGGTAGTTGAAGCCGTCCACGGTCACGCCGATGTTCGGGATCGTCTCGTCGCCCGCATTCCGCACCGTGATCACGAGATTGGAGCTCTTGGCGAGCTTCTGGTCCTCCGGGAACGTGGCTCTGACCACCTCGACCGGGAACTCCCCCGAGGGCTCGTTCTCGTCCTGGCGCTCCCCTCCGCAGCCGGCCAGGACCGCCAGGCCGGCCACGGCGATGGCCGCCCGTCCGTGCCTCCTCCTCAGGCTCAAAGCCGAGCGAACATACCACCAGCCGGGCCGCGCGCGCGCCGATTCTTAAGCCCATGTGACCCCCGTGGCTGCCTCTGGCAGCCGGGGTGTACATGCCATAGGCTTCGCTCCGAGGCGTGTTTTCGCGGGGGCCATGCGGCTTCCGGGGAGGAGTGTTTTTGTAGTGGTCCGGGCCGCAGCTGATCGGGTCTTCCTGCCGACCAAGAACCTGCTCGAGCAGGTCGGCGACATGATGATCCTGACCGGCAAGACGCTCGTCTCGGCGCTGCGGCCTCCCTATCCCTACGGAACGGAGTTCGTCCAGCAGTTCCTGTTCATGCTGCGGCTCTGCTGGCTGCCGCTCACGATCTCCACGATCGCGTTCGGCTACGGCGCGCCGGGTCTCCAGGCGGGCAACTTCCTCGTCCTCTTCGGCGCTATCGACCGCCTCGGGGGCTTCTTCGTGCTCGCTTCGATCCGTGAGTTCGCCCCGTTCGTGACGGCGATCATCCTCGCCGGCGTGGGCGGCACCGCGATCACGGCGGACCTCGGCGCACGCAAGATCCGCGAGGAGCTCGACGCCCTGCAGGTGCTCGGCGTCGACCCGATCAAGAACCTGGTGGTGCCGCGCTTCCTGGCGCTGATGATCGTCACCGGGTTGTTCAACATCTACGCGGTCCTGTTCGGCATCTTCGGAGGGGTGCTGGCGTCGATCACCTTCGACGCGCCGCTGGGCCCCTTCTTCGCCACCCTGCTCACCAACGCCTCGACCACCGACCTATGGGGCTCGGTGGTCAAGACCACCCTGTTCGGCGCGATCATCGCGATCGTCTCCTGTTACAAGGGGATGACTGCGTCCGGAGGCGCGGAAGGGGTGGGCAGAGCCGTGAACCAGGGCGTGGTGATCGAGTTCCTCGGCATCTTCGCCTTCAACTACGTCTTCACCCAGACGCTGCTCGCCACCCATCCCGAGATCTCGGTGATCAAGTGAAAACGAACGCTCGCACGCACCGCGTGCTCGCCATCTAATGGGCAAGACCTGGCTGAGCGTCCCGAAGGACTGGATCGCCTCGTTCGGCGACATCGCGAAGTTCTGCGCGCGGGTGGTGGCGCACGTGTACAGCGGTCGCGTCTTCCGCTTCTTCGGCGAGGCGCTGCGCCAGGCCGGGATCCTGATCCTGGGCTCCGCCCTCGTGGTCTGGGGGCTCGCCTTCATCCTCGGGCTCCAGTGCGGGATCGAGGGCGCCTACTTCAACCGGTCGGTCGGCGCGCCCGCCTACGCCGGGGTGTTCAGCGCCTGGTGCGACCTGCGCGAGATCATGCCCTACGCGTTCGGCTACATGATGTCCGCGAAGGTGGGCACCGGCCTGGTGGCGGAGATCGGCGCGATGCGGATCTCGGACGAGATCGACGCGCTCGAGGTGATGGGCATCAACTCGCTCGTCTTCCTGTGCGCGACGCGGCTGCTCGCGGCCTGGATGGTGCTGCCGTTCATGTACGTGGCCGCGGTGGGGGCGGGCTTCTTCGCGAGCTACCTGGCGGTGGTGCAGCAGATCGGCGAGGTCAGCTCGGGCGGCTTCTTCCTGATCTTCTGGATGTTCCAGAACCCGCCCGACCTGTTCTACAGTCTGATCAAGGGGATGACGATGGCGACGGTCATCGTCTTGGTCGGCTGCTACTACGGCTACAACGCGAGCGGGGGTCCGGTGGGAGTCGGCACCGCGACGGCGAAGTCGATGGTGCTCAACACGGTGATGGTCCACCTGATCGGGATGGTGGGCACGCAGATCTTCTGGGGCTCGAACCCGAGAGCCCCGATAGGCGGCTGACAGGTCAGGCCTGGAGGAGGGGCAGTGAGCGAGGAGCGGAGAGAGGGAGACGGCGCCGAGACGGCTGAGCAGCCGCTCGACGCGCGCGACTGGGAGGAGACGCGCGGTCGGGCCGAGCAGGAGCACGTGCCCGCGAACATCCTCGACCAGACGCGCGAGGGCGAGGAGCCATACCAGTGGCACTCGGGCAGAACGCGCGAGCACGGCGCGAAGGACGCCGTCGAGTTCATCGACGTGAAGAAGTCATTCGGCCGCAACACCATCCTCAACGGGCTCAATCTCGGCCTCCCCGATGGCCAGATCTCGATGATCCTGGGCCCGTCGGGCACCGGCAAGTCGGTGTGCATCAAGCACATGGTCGGCCTGCTCTATCCCGATGAGGGCGACGTGCTCGTGCACGGAGAGTCGGTTCCCAACATGGCCGACGACGAGCTGTTCGAGATGCGCAAGAAGTTCGGCGTGCTGTTCCAGGACGGCGCGCTGTTCGGCTCGATGAACGTCTTCGACAACACCGCCTTCCCGCTGCGCCAGCACACGGACAAGGGGGAGGACGAGATCCGCGAGATCGTCCTGCGCCGGCTCGGTGAGGTGGGACTCGGGGGCGCTCTGGACAAGATGCCGAACGAGCTCTCGGGCGGGATGCGCAAGCGCGCGGGCTTTGCGCGGGCGCTGGTACTCGACCCGGACATCGTCCTCTTCGACGAGCCGGACTCGGGGCTCGATCCGGTTCGGACGGCGCTCCTCTGCGAGCTGATCATGGAGGTGCACGAGGAGAACGGCGGCGCGTACTGCGTGATAACGCACGACATCATGTCGGCGCGCCGGGTGGCCGATTACATCGCGATCCTCTGGAAGGGCAGGATCGTCGAGTCGGGCCCGGCAAGCGAGCTCTTCAACAGCGACAACCAGTTCGTGAGGCAGTTTCTGTCCGGGGAGGCGCAGGGTCCCCTTGGCATGGAGTAGTTGACAAGGCGCGCCGGGGGCGCGCGATTGCGGGGCTCGGTCGATGCCGGCTCCGTGCGGGAGGCGCCGGTCGAACGACCGCGCTTGGAACCAAGGACAAGAGAAAGCCGGACTCGTGAACCGCTCCAATCCGAGCGGGGGTCGATAGCTGCCCGCGTGATCGCCCTCGCGGCGGTGATCGCCGCCGTTGCGCTGCTCGCGCTGGCGATCTTCGGCGACGGCAGCTCCTACCAGGTCAAGGGGATCTTCCAGAACGCCGGCCAGCTCGTGAACGGCAACCAGGTGCGCGTGGGCGGCAAGCCCGTCGGCACGATCTCGGACATCGAGCTGAACGACCGCGCGCAGGCGGTCGTGACCATGAACCTGGACGACGAGTTCTCTCCGCTGCACGAGGGAACAAGCGCGACGATCCGCGCGACGTCCCTGTCCGGGATCGCGAACCGCTACATCTCCCTGAATCCCGGTCCGAACAGCGCCGAGGACATCCCGGACGGCGGCGTGATCGACGCCGATGACACCACCGCCCCGGTCGACATCGACGTGCTGTTCAACACGCTCGACGCCGAGACGCGCGAGGGGCTCCGCAACGTCATCCGCGGCTCCGGGACGCAGTACGCCGGGCGCGGCGAGGACGCGAATGAGAGCATCAAGTACTTCGCGCCGTTCCTGAGCAGCACCACGGCGCTGACGCGCGAGCTCGCGCTCGACCAGGAGGTGCTCGAACGGTTCATCACCGACGGCGCGGCGACGGTGTCGGCGATCGCCGAGCGGAGCGACGACCTCGAGCAGCTCGTGAGCAACACCAGCACCGCGATGGGCGCGATCGCCGACGAGAACGTGGCCCTCCAGCGCGCGCTCGAGCTTCTGCCGGACACCCTGCGCAAGGCCAACACGACGTTCGTGAACCTGCGCGCGACGCTCGACGACCTCGCGCTGCTCGTCGAGGTGTCGAAGCCGGCCACGAAGGACCTGGCGCCCTTCCTGCGCGACCTGCGGCCGGTCGTTGCCGAGGCGCGTCCGACTGTGGCCGACCTCCGCGACCTGATCTCGACGTCCGGGCCCGAACAACGACCTGATCGACCTGACCGTCGCAGCAGCCGCGCCTCGCGCAGCTGACCGCGACGGTGTTCCCGCGCGCGATCCGCACGCTGGATCGCGCCCAGCCGGTGGTCGAGTACGCGCGCGGCTACACGCCCGACCTCGCGGGCTGGCTCACGAAGTTCGCCGAGGCGGCCGCCTTCTACGACGCGAACGGCCACTACGCCCGCGTGCAGCCGGTGTTCAGTCCGGCGAACTTCGCGGCCGGGGCCCCCGGGACGGCCGGGACGCTCACCGCCGTGCCGTTCGCGGACCGCCTCAACGGCTTCCAGACGGGCATGAAGAACCGCTGCCCAGGCGGCGCGATGCAGCCCACGCCCGACGGCTCCGCCCCCTGGCCCTTCATGGGCTGCGACCCGTCCACGACCCCGCCGGGCGGATGAGGCGGCTCATCATCATCGGCCTGCTGGTGGCGATCGTGCCGTGGATCGTGATCGGCATCGTGCGCGAGGCCACCGACGACGACACGAAGGACGCCTACTTCGTGCGCGCTGATCTTCGACAACTCGTCGACGATCGTCGCGGGGCGAGGACGTGAAGATCGCGGGCGTCCCCGTCGGGCGTGATCAGCGACATGAACGTGACCGACGAGAAGCAGGCCGCGGTCACGCTGCGCATCGACAACGAGGGCTTCATCCCCTGGAAGACCGATGCCTCGTGCAGGATCGGGGCGCAGGGGCTGATCGGCGAGAAGTTCGTGGAGTGCGAGCCGGGCTCGACCGATGCCCCGCCGCTCCCCGAAGATCGAGGAGGGCGACGGCGAGGGCGAGCGCCTGCTGCCGGTCGAGAACACGAGCTCGCCGGTCGACCTCGACCTGATCAACAACATCATGCGGCTCCCCTACCGGGAGCGCTTCTCGATTCTCCTGAACGAGTTCGGCACCGGGCTCGCCGGCCGCGGCGAGGAGCTCAACGAGGTGATCCACCGGGCCAACCCGGCGCTGCGCGAGACGAACGAGGTTCTCAAGATCCTCGCCGACCAGAACCGCGACCTCGCGCGGCTGGCCGACAACTCGGATCGCGTGTTCGGGCCGCTCGCGCGCGAGAAGGAAGCAGTCGCCGACTTCATCGTGAAGGCCAACGAGACCGGTGAGGCCTCGGCGGAGCGGAGCAACGACATCCGCCGCGGCATCGAGCTGCTGCCGGACTTCCTCGCCGAGCTCGAGCCGCTGATGGCGGATCTGGAGGACTTCGCGGACCAGGGGACGCCGCTCTTGGCCGACCTGGGCGCGGCGGCGCCCGCCCTCGGCCGCTTCATCGTTGCCCAGGGCACGATCGCCGACGCCTCGCGCGAGAGTCTCCCCAGCCTCGGCGACGCCCTCGAGCAGGGCCGGCCGGATCTCATAGCCGCCCGCCCGCTGATCCAGGATCTGGGACGCCTCGGCAAGCAGCTCGCCCCGGTCTCGGTCGACCTCGACGACCTCACCAGGAGCCTCGACGAGACCGGCGGCATCCAGCGCCTGACCGACCTCCTCTACTACGCCACGCTGTCGGTCAACGGCTTCGACCAGATCGGCCACTACCTGCGCGCGGGTCTCGTCACGAACCTCTGCTCGACCTACGCCACGCAGATCTTCGGGGCCTGCACCGCGAACTTCTATGACCCGACAGAGGTCGCTTCGGCGGGCGCCGAGACCGTTGAGGCGCGCAACGCCGTCGCGGCCAGGCAGACCGGCCAGGGCAGCGTGGCGCCGGGCGGCGAGCTCCTGCAGGATCTCCTGGGCGCCGGCGGGACACCCGAGGGCGCGCGCGAGCGGGAGGAGAACCTGGACGCGCTGCGCGAGCGGGCGCAGACCCCGTCGCCGGGGCTCGGCGAGTCCGAGCCTGTGCTCGACTACCTGCTCGGGGGTGGGGGCCGGTGAGCCCGCGCCGCTCGGGCCCAGCCCTCACCGCGAGCCCGGTGCTCGTGGGGGCCGTGACCCTGCTGGTCACGATCGTCGCGGTCTTCCTCGCGTACAACGCGAACTCCGGGCTGCCGTTCGTGCCCACCTACGACCTCAAGGCGAACCTGCCGAATGCCTCGCAGCTCGTGGAGGGGTTCGAGGTGCGGATCGGCGGCGCGCGGGTCGGCTTCATCTCGAAGCTCGAGCCGAAGGAGCGCGAGGACGGGTCGACCTACGCGCAGGTGACGATGAACCTCGACAAGGAGATCGAGCCGCTGCCGGCCAACTCGACCCTGCTCGTGCGCCCGCGCTCGGCGATCGGCCTCAAGTACATCGAGCTGACGCCGGGCGATTCCAGCGTGGGGCTGAAGCCGGGCTCCACCATCCCGTTGCGCCAGGCGCGCCCCGAGGTGGTCGAGCTCGACGACCTGTTCAACATGTTCGACGAGAAGGCCAGGGTCGGCTCGCAGAACTCGCTGGACGGCTACGGGGGCGGCCTCGCCGGCCGCGGCCAGGACATCAACCTTGCCATCGAGGAGCTCGTGCCGCTGCTCAGGAACCTCGAGCCGGTGGCCAGGAACCTGTCCGACCCCCGCACGCGCCTCGACCGCTTCTTCCGGTCGCTGGGGCGCGCGGCCGAGGAGGTCGCCCCGGTGGCCGAGGAGCAGGCCTCGCTCTTCGTGAACCTGGACGAGAGCTTCACGGCGCTGGCGTCGATCGCGCGGCCCTTCCTGCAGGAGACGATCACGGAGGCGCCGATCAGCGAGGAGGTCGCGATCCGCGACTTCCCGCTCCAGCGGCCGTTCATCCGCAACAACACCGCCCTGTTCCGGGAGCTCCGTCCCGGCGTGGCGGTGCTGCCGCACGCCGCGCCGATCGTCGCGGACGCCTTCGAGATCGGCACCGAGGTGCTGCCGAAGACGATCCCGATCAACCGGGACCTCGCCGACCTCCTCAACACGCTCGCCGACTTCTCGCAGGACCCGATGGTCGTGACCGGGGTCAAGCAGCTCACACGCCTGGCCTCGTCGCTGCGGCCGACGCTCAACTTCCTGACCCCGGTCCAGACGACCTGCAACTACGCAACGCTCCTCTTCCGCAACGCCGCCAGCCTGTTCTCGGACGGTGACACGAACGGCAACTGGCAGCGCTTCGTCATCATCTCGGCGCCGACCCAGCGCGGCACCCTCATCACGGGCCCGAACAACGAGAGCGGCCCGTCCGACGCGCCCGCCAACGGCCCGACTCCGGAGAACCACCTCCACGTCAACCCGTATCCGAACACGGCATCGCCGGGCCAGACGAGGGAGTGCGAGGCCGGCAACGAGCGCTACGCGGTCGGCCGCACGGTGCTGACGAACCCGCCCGGTAACCAGGGCACGAGGACCGCCGGGCAGCAGCGCGGCAGCGCCTCGAGCACGGAGGAGGCGCGGTGAGGCGCGGCGGCAAGCGCGAGCGCTTCACGGCCTTCCAGGTGGGCATGATCGCGCTCGTTGTGCTTGTGATCGCGACGTTCCTCGCGGTCACGAAGGACATCCCCTTCACGCGCCCGTACGAGCTCAAGGCGGCGTTCACCAACGCCCCACCGATCCAGCGGAACCAGGCGGTGCGGATCGCTGGCGTGGACGTGGGGAAGGTCTCCAAGGTCGAGTCCGCCGGCGGCGACTCGGGGGCCGTGCTCGTGACGATGAAGCTCGAGGACGACGCGCTGCCGATCCACGAGAACGCCGAGGTCAAGGTGCGCCCGCGCATCTTCTTCGAGGGCAACCTGTTCATGGACCTCCGTCCGGGGACGCCAGCCTCGCCCGAGGCGGACAGCGGCTACACGATCCCCGCCTCGCAGACCTCGGCACCGGTGCAGATCGACCAGGTCCTGGGCGTGCTCCAGACCAGCACGCGTAAGGATCTCCAGAAGCTTCTGGTCGGGTACGGCGACGCGCTGAACGGCAAGCCGCAGCCCGGCGAGGACGACGACCAGGACCCGGATGTGCAGGGCGAGACCGCCGGGCGAGGCGCTCAACGACTCGCTCGAGTACTCAGCCGACTCGCTGCGCGGCGCTGCGGTCGTGAACCAGGCCCTCCTCGGCACGGAGCTGCACGACCTCTCGAAGCTGGTCGCCTCCCAGCAGAAGATCTTCGCGGCGCTCTCGTCGCGCGAGGGCCAGCTGAAGGACCTGATCTCGAACTTCAACATCACGATGGGAGCGCTGGCCTCGGAGGAGGGCAACCTGCGCGAGACGATCGCGGAGTTGCCGGAGGTGCTCGAGGCCGCCGGGCCCGCGCTCGACAACCTGAACGCGGCGTTCCCGTCCACGCGCGCGTGGGCGCTCGAGATGATCCCCGGAGTCCGCGAGACGCCCGCGACGATCGAGGCCGGCTTCCCCTGGCTCCGCCAGACCCGCGCACTGCTCTCGAAGCCCGAGCTGCAGGGCCTCGTGGATGAGCTCCGGCCCGCCGTCAGCGACTTCGCGGCCTTCACGAGCGGGCAGGTCGAGTTCCTGCCTCAGCTCGACGCCTTCAACCGTTGCCAGCTCGGGGTCGTCCTTCCGGCGACCGATCAGCGCATCCAGGACGGCAACCTCTCAACCGGCCTGCGCAACTACGAGGAGTTCTTCCAGAGTCTCGTCTCGCTCTCCGGCGAGTCGCAGAACTTCGACGGCAACGGCACCTACGTCCGCTTCCAGTCCGGCGGGGGCGCCTTCCCAGTCCAGACGCCCCCCGTGGGCCGGCTCGGACCGCTGCACGCGAACGCGAGCGAGCCGCCGCTCGGCACGCGCCCGGCCAAGAGCCCCAAGCCGCCCTACAGGACGGGTAGGGCCTGCTACCGCAATCCGGTGCCCGACCTGAGCGCCGCTCGGATCGGGGGCGGCCCGTGAGGCGCCAAATCAAGAAGCACGCGTCGGTCTTCGTGGCGATCCTGCTGATGCTGGTGCTGGCGCTCGGGGTCGGCGGCTACATCCTGTCCAACCAGCGCTTCTACCTGCCCGCCTGGGTGCCGCTCGTTGGCACCGATTTCTACGAGGTCGAGGCGGAGCTCCAGACCGGCCAGGCGGTCGTGCCCGGGCAGGGCCAGACGGTGAACATCGCGGGCGTCAAGGTCGGCGAGGTCGGCGAGGTCAACCTCGAGGACGGCCGGGCTGTCGTCCAGATGCAGATCAAGGACGAGTACAAGCCGATCTACAAGGACGCGACGATCCTGCTGCGGCCCAAGACCGGCCTGAAGGACATGTACCTGTCGCTCGACCCGGGCACGGAGCAGGCCGGCGAGATTCCCGAGGGCGGGCGCGTCGCGGTCTACAACACCCTGCCCGACATCAACGCCGACGAGGTGCTCGCCCAGCTCGACGACGACACGCGCGCCTACCTGCGCGTGCTCCTGAACGCGGGCGGCACCGCGTTCGACGACGAGGCCACCGGCGCCGCCGCGACGTACGACCAGACGGCGGCGCAGGACCTGCGCGAGACTTTCAAGCGCTTCGAGCCGATCGCCAGGGACGGCAAGCGGATCACGAGCCTGCTGATCCAGCGGCGCCGCAACATCGCGCGCGTGGTCCACAACTTCCAGGAGTTCTCGACGGCGCTCGCGGGGCGCGACCGCGAGCTGGCCGCGCTCGTCGACTCCGCAAACGCGAACTTCGAGGCGTTCGCCGTCGGAGGAGGCCGCGTTGCGCGAGGCGCTGCAGCTCTTCCCCGGCGACGCTCGACCAGACCGAGCAGACGCTCGAGAAGGCCAGCACGCTGGCCGCCGAGCTCGGCCCGACGCTCGAGGGACTGCGCCCGTTCGCGCGCAACCTGGCGCCTGCGCTGCGCAAGACGCAGCCGTTCTTCCGCGAGACCACGCCGATCATCCGCGACCAGATCCGGCCGTTCGCGCGCGACGTCCAGCCGACTGTGCGCGACCTGCGCAGCGCGAGCAAGAGCCTGGCAGTCGTGACGCCGCGGCTCACGCGCAGCTTCAAGGTGCTCAACAAGTTCTTCAACGCGCTCGCGTACGACCCGCCCGGCGCGGCCGACTCGTTCCTCTTCTGGAGCGCCTGGGGCGCGCACGCCGGCGCCACCATGTTCACTCTCCAGGACGCCCACGGCCCGGTCCGCCGCGGCCTGGTGCTCGTCTCGTGCTCCGGCTACGAGACGCTCGAGTCGGTGGTCGCGGGCAACCCGCAGCTCGGCATGATCACGCGCCTCAACAACTTCCCGCCGGAGTCGGTGGCCTGTCCCCAGAACACGCAGGACGACCGGGTCCCATGATCAAGCAGGCCCCCAGCTTCGGCCGCATCTTCGCAATGGTCGCGTTCGCGCTGTCCTGCTTCGGGATCCTCGTCTTCCTGTGGCTGAGCTTCGGCGGCTCCGTGCCGCTGCAGCCCCAGGGCTATCGCGTTACCGTGCCCTTCCCGGAGGCCACCCAGCTCGCGCAGGAGGCGGACGTGCGCATCTCGGGCGTGCGCGTGGGGAGGGTGAAGAAGAAGGAGCCCAACAAGCAGACGGGGCTCACGGACACGGAGATCGAGATCGAAGCGCGCTACGCCCCGATTGCCGAAGGACACGCGGGCGATACTGCGCCAGAAGACACTGCTCGGCGAGACCTACGTGGAGCTCACCCCGGGCACCCGGTCCTCCGGGCGGGTCGAAGACGGCGGGCAGCCTGCCGGCCGGCCAGGTGTCCGAGACCGTGGAGCTCGACGAGATCCTGCGCACCTTCGACCCGGTCACGCGCGCGCAGTTCTCGACCTGGCTCGATCAGGCCGGCGTGGCCGCGCTCGGCAACGCCGAGCCGCTGAACGACGCGCTCGGCCTGCTCACCCCGTTCGCGGAGGAGACCGACGACGTCCTCGAGGTGCTGCGCGCGCAGTCGGGCGCCACGCGGCGCTTCATCCGCGACACGGGCGTCGTATTCGACTCGCTGACCGCGCGCACCGGCCAGCTGCGCGAGCTGATCACGAACTCGAACCAGGTCTGGGAGGCGGTGGCCAGCCGCGACGAGGAGCTGGCAGACACCTTCCGCGTGCTCCCGACCTTCCTGCGCGAGTCGCGGGAAACCACGCGCCGGGTCACGAGCTTCGCCGAGACGACGAACCCGCTCATCACCCAGCTGCGGCCCGCGGCGCGCGAGCTGTCGCCGACGCTCATCGACCTGACGCGCTGGCGCCGGACCTGAAGGGCCTCTTCCAGGATCTCGGCCCGCTCGTTCGGGTGTCGCGCACGGGGCTGCCGGCCGCCGAGCGCGTGCTGAACAACACGCGGCCGATCCTCGCGCGGCTCGACCCGTTCCTGCGCCAGCTCACGCCGATATTCGACTACCTCGGGCTCTACAAGCGCGAGATTGCCGCCTTCTTCGCGAACGACGCGGCCGCGACCCAGGCCACCGACGTCGGCTTCTCGAACGCCTCCCAGCAGCTCCACTACCTGCGCACCACGACGCCCACGAACCCGGAGATGATGGCCGGCTGGCCGTTCCGGCTCGCCACCAACCGCTCCAACCCCTACACCGAGCCGGGTGGGTACAACAAGCTGCACACCGAGGGCCACCTGGAGGTGTTCGGGAGCTATCTGTGCACCTCCAACCCGACGCCGGCGCCGCCGCCCTTCGTCGATCCCTACTACCCGCAGGAGACCGCGGAGCTCGTGGACCACTTCGTCTTCGGCATCCCCGAGAACGTCGGCAAGGCCCCGCCCTGCGATCCGCAGGCGCCGCTGGGCGGCCAGATCGGCCAGAGCGGGTTGTTCCCGCGCCTGCAACCGCTGCCGTAGGGCGCGAGCACCCGGCCGGCCGGTGCGGAGCGATGATCTCCGTCTTGTCCCTACGCTGAGGGCTGATGAAGGGGGATCTGCTCGGTCGCGTGGCAGGCGCGGTCACGCGCCGGCCGGTCGTGGTGCTCGCGCTGACCGCCGTGCTGGCGCTCGGAGGCGCGGCCCTGGCGCTGCGCCTCGAGCCGAGCGTCGCGACGGACACCCTCGTGGACTCCGGCTCTGAGAGCTTCAGGGCCACCGAGCGCTTCAAGCGCGACTTCGGCGACGAGGCGGTGCTGGTGCTGGTGCGGGGCGACCTCACGCGCACGGTCCTCACCCAGGACCTGCAGCGCGTGCTCAGGCTCGAGGGCTGCCTGTCCGGGAACGTGCCGAAGCAGGGGCTGCGCGACCTGCCGCCCGTTTGCCGCGAGATCGCGGCGCTCGACCCCGCCAAGGCCGTCTACGGGCCCGGTACGTTCATCAACACCGCCGCGACGCAGATCTCCGACCAGTTCATCGCCCAGGAGCGGGCGAACCGCCGGCAGGCGGCCCGGGCCGCCGAGGCGGCGCGCCGGCTCTCGGAGCGCCGCGGCGACCCGCCGGCCGAGCAGGAACGGCTCGCCAGGGCGGCGTCGGAGGCCGTGCGCGCCCGGTTCGTGCAATCGGCCATCCAGCTGGGGCTGCGCTACGGCCTCACCGACGTCCCGCGCATCAACGACCCCAGCTTCGTCTCGGCGCTCGTGTTCGACTCGCGCGCGGGCGACGTGGGGGTGCCGAAGTCGCGTTTCGCGTACCTGTTCCCGTCGAAGAACGCGGCGCTGATCCAGGTCCGGCTGCGACCGGGGCTCTCCGACGTCGAGCGCAGGCGCGCGATCGAGCTGATCGAGCAGGCGACCGAGCAGCGGGCGTTCAGGCCGCGCGAGGGCGCGAGCTACATCGTGACCGGCGTACCGGTGGTCACCGAGGGGCTTGCAGACGCCGTTCAGAGCTCGATCTTCGTATTGCTGGGGGCCGCCCTGCTGCTGATGGCGGCCACGCTCGCGCTCGTGTTCCGCTCCCGCCTGCGGCTGCTCCCGCTGGCGCTCGCGCTCGCCGCCGCGGCGATGACCTTTGGAGCCCTGTCGCTCGCGGGCGGCAGCCTCACGATGGCCTCGATCGCCGTCCTGCCCGTCCTGATCGGGCTCGCGGTCGATTACGCGATCCAGTTCCAGGCGCGCTTCGACGAGGCGCTCGCGCGCTCCGCCACGGACCCCCGCGGCGCCGCCGTCAGCGCGGCCAGTGCGGGCGGGCCCACGATCCTCTCGGCGGGGGTCGCCACCGCCGTGGGCTTCCTCGTCCTGCTGCTGTCGCCGGTGCCGATGGTGCGCGGCTTCGGGGCGCTGCTCGTGCTCGGGATCGTGCTCGCGCTCCTGTGCGCGATCTGCGCGGGCTTCGCCGCGCTCGTGCGCTTCCGCGGAGCGCGTCCGGCGCCCACCGGCCCGAGCTCGCCGCTGGGCGCGCGCGCGGCCGCCATCGGGCGGCATCCGCGCGTCCACGCGGGCCGCGAGTGGCTCGCGGACCGCTCCTGGCGGGCGCTCGGGACCTCGATCTCGCACCCGCGGCGCGTGCTCGCGGTCGGGCTCGCGGTGGCCGTGCTGGGGCTCGCGCTCGACACGCAGAGCGAGGTGGTGTCGGACGTCCGCGAGCTGGTCCCGCGCGACCTTCAGGCGCTCGAGGACGTGAACGCGCTGCAGGAGGAGACGGGGGTGTCCGGCGAGATCGACGTGACCGTGCGCGCCGAGGACATCACCGACCCCGAGGTGACCGCGCTGGATGAGCCGCTTCCAGGACGGCGTGCTGCGCGCCCACGGCTACCGCCCGGGCAAGCGCTGCGGTCAGGAGCGCAACCCGCCCGAGCTCTGCCCGGCGCTGTCGCTGCCGGACCTCTTCGCGACCGCCGGAGCCGGCCGCGAGCAGGTGCGAGCGCTGCTCGAGGCGGTGCCTCCCTACCTGTCGCAGGGGGTCGTGACCGCCGATCGCAAGACCGCGAACCTCGCCTTCGGGATCCGGCTGATGCCGCTCGACCGCCAGAAGGAGGTGGTCGACGACATCAAGCGCCGGCTCGACCCGCCCGAGGGAGTGGAGGCGTCGGTGGTCGGGCTGCCGGTGCTGGCGGCGGAGGCCAACGGGGCGCTCTCCTCGCCCTGGCGCAGGGCGTTGGCGCTCGTGGCCGCGCTCGTGGGCGTGTTCCTCGTCCTGCTCGCGGTCAGGCGCTCGGCCCGCGAGGCCGCCGTTCCGCTGATCCCGATCGCGCTCGCCACCGGCTGGTCGGGTCTGATCCTGTTCGTGCTCGGCCTCCTGCCGGGGCCGCTCGAGGTCGACCTGAACCCGATGTCGGTCACGCTCGGCGCGCTCGTGATCGCGATCACGACCGAGTTCAGCGTGCTGCTGTCCTCGCGCTACCGCCAGGAGCGCGACGGCGGCGCCGGTCCCGGCCGTGCGATCGAGCTCGCCTACGCCTCCACCGGCGCGGCGGTGCTCGCGTCGGGCGTCACCGCGATCGCCGGCTTTGCCGCGCTGATCGCCTCCGACATCCGCATGCTGCGCGACTTCGGCATCGTCACCGTGGTGGATCTGAGCGTCTCGCTGATCGGGGTGATGATCGTGCTGCCGGCTGCGCTCATGTGGGCCGAGCAGCACGGCCCGTTCAGGGAACGAGTCGGTGCGCACCCGGCCGAGCCGAGTGCTTCCGCCAGACGTGACCGTTCGACTCTGCGTCCGCGTCGCACCCAGGCGGACGCGCCATGAGCGGGGAGGACCGCTTCGAGGACCTGTCAATAGGCGACCGGCTCGCCGAGCGCGACCGCACGCATCCCGAGCCGGCCGGCCCCCCGGAGCGCCCGCGGCCGCGCAACAAGTACGCCTGGGCGGTCGGGATCCTCTTCGTGATGGTGCTCAGCGTCCTGCTCTTCGTCCAGACGCTCCCGAACAGCGGCGAAGGGCTGTTCGGCCCCGAGCGCGGCACGCGGCTGAAGGCGTTCGCGACGCCCTCGGCGCTCGGCAACCTCGAGGGCGACGCCAACGTCTGCCAGAAGGAGCCGTGCCCCGAGGGCGCGGGCGAGGCCCCGGCCTGCGATCTGCGCTCCGAGGACGTGGTCAACCTCTGCGAGCTGCGTCGCCGCCCGCTCGTCCTGACCTTCATCTTCGATCGCGGCGCGGATTGCTACCCGCAGGTCGACCGCACCGAGCGCGTCAAGTCCGAGCTCGAGGACGTCCAGTTCGCGACCGTGTACTTCAGCCGGAAGGAGCGCGTCGAGATCAGGCGTCTCGTCGAAGCCCGCGGCTGGACGCAGCCCGTGGGGGTGGACGCCGACGGCGGCGTCGTCAACCTCTACGGGGTCGGCGGCTGCCCGACCACGATCTTCGCGCGCCCCGGCGGAAAGGTCGCGGACGTCGAGCTCGGCAACCTCACTGAGGCCGAGCTGCGCGCCAAGGCGGAGCGGATCAGCGGATGACCCAGGAGCTCGAGCTCGAGCTGCGCGACGGCTGGGTCGAGCCCGAGCTGGCCGAGGAGTTCCCGGAGCTGAGGCTCGTGCACACGGCGCTCGAGGCACGCCCGGGACGCTCGCCGCGCGAGCTCAAGGAG
Source organism: uncultured Thermoleophilaceae bacterium (assembly GCA_963757815.1). GTDB lineage: Bacteria > Actinomycetota > Thermoleophilia > Solirubrobacterales > Thermoleophilaceae > JACVRW01. The sequence continues at coordinate 31,060 of CAVWSN010000036.1, forward strand.
CGCCTGCGCACGCTCGCCGACCGCTACACCGGCGCCAAGGTGATCCACATGCGCCAGGACTCGGTGCCGTGGGCGTACCGGGTGTTCTCGCGCCAGGTCGGGATCGACCCGGACACCGACCGGACGCCCGTGGAGGCGATCGCGCTCGAGCGCCTGCGCCACGGCGGCCTGCGCAGCCAGAACCTGGTCGACGACGCCCTGACGATCGCGATAGCGGAGACGGGCGTGCCGCTGGTGGCGCTCGACGGCGATCGCCTCGACGGGGAGCTCGGCCTGCGGGTCTCGCGGCCCGGGGAGCGCCTCGGCGCCCTGAGGCCGCTCTCGAAGCGCCAGATCGTGATCGCGGATGCCGCGCGGCCGGTGGCCGTCGTGCTCGGCCAGGCGGGCGACGAGACCGGGGTCACGGCCGCCTGCGAGCGGATGGTGCTGTGCGCGCTGCAGGTCAAGGGCGTGCCGCGCATCAGCGTCGAGGAGGCGCTGTGGCTGGCGGCGGAATGGCTTTACACTGCCCGCAGTGCCTGACGTACTGATCGGCCATCCGCTCGCGCCGAGCGCGCCGGCGGAGAAAGGTCTCGGATCGCACCCGGCCGAGCCGGGTGCTCCCGCCCAGCTAGCTGCGCGGCGCACACTCCGCGACCAGGTGGCGCGGCTCGAGACCGAGCTTTCGGAGCTCTTCTGCTCGACCTGGCCGAGGAAGGACTTCGAGTTCGTGCGTGGCCGGGCGCGGCGGCCCGCGGCTGCTGTCGCTCGCCGAGCTCGAGGAGCTCCGCGACGAGCTCGCCGCGCGTGTCTCGCACGCCCGTCGCTCGCTCTCGGACCGGACCTACGTCGAGGAGCAGAAGCGCCGGCTGATCGAGGAGATGCTGCTCGAGCCCGAGGCGCACCACTGGGCCCACGTGTCGAGCGAGGACATCGGCGAGGCCGGCTGCCGCCACTGGCAGGTACGTCCGCGCCTGGGCATCGTCGGCATGCTGCTCAACTGGTGGCGTGTCGTGATCTCCTCCGGTTGCCCGTTAGCCACCTGAAACCGATCGGAGCGCACCCGGCGGAGCCGGGTGCTTCCGCAAGGCATGGGTAGGCGCAGCCGCAAGCGCGGGGGGGACAGCACGCGCGCCGAACGCGACGCCGCGCGCCGCGAGCGGGCCCTCGAACGCGGCGACGCCGCCGCCTCCGGCGGCGCCGCGCCGCGCCGGAGACCCCGGCCCGGGCGCCCCTCCGCGGACGAGCGCCCGCAGCCGCCCTGGGGCAGCTTCCCGCTGTCCGAGCTCGTGATCCTGATCGGGATCGTCCTGATCGCCTGGGGGGCGGTGAGCGGGGAGGACGGCGAGGAGCGCCTGTTCGCCGGACTCGTGATCGCCTCGCTTGGGGGCGGCGAGCTGGCGCTGCGCGAGCACCTCGCCGGCTTCCGGTCGCACTCGACGCTGCTGGCCGGGGTGGCCGCCTTCGTGGCGGTGACCGTCGTCGCGCTCGCCCTCGGACCGGTGCAGGTCTGGGTCCTGCTCCTGCTCGGGCTGGCGGTCTTCGGCGCGACCTTCCACGCCCTGCGCACGCTCTTCAAGCGACGCTCCGGCGGCCTCGGCTTCCGATAGCGTGCCCGGGCCGATGAGCGAGCGGCGCTTGCGCATCTCCGGCATCCACCACATCACGCTGCTCTGCGCGGATGTGGAGCGCTCGCTCGGCTTCTACCGCAACGTGCTCGGCCTGCGCGTGGTCAAGCAGACCGTCAACGAGGACGATCGGGGCGCCCGCCACCTCTTCTTCGGCGACGAGGAGGGCCGGCCGGGCACGTTGATCACGTGCCTCGAGTACCCGGAGCTGGACGAGGGGGTGATCGGGCGCGGCTCGACCCACCACTTCGCGCTGAGCGTGGCCACGGAGGAGGAGCTCGCGGCCTGGCGGGACTACCTCGTATCGAAGGGCGTTCCGGTGACCGAGATGCTCGACAGGACCTACTTCAAGTCGCTCTACCTGCGCGACCCCGACGGCCACATCATCGAGCTCGCGACGCTCGGCCCGGGACTGACCGCCGACGAGCCGCTCGAGGAGCTGGGCCGGAGGCCGGTGTAGCGTCGGCGGCCGAACCGCTTGGGGTTCGACCGCCATCGCTCGCGGGACCGGCTAGGCGGCAGTCAGCACGCCCGCGCCGTCGTGGGACGGCGCGGCCTCGCCCGCCGGAGCGCTCTTCGCTGCCAATACCGCCGCCAGGGCCAGCCGCTGGCGCTCGGTGAGAGTCCCGACCTGCTTGTTCTCGGGGACGCTCAGAGAGACCAGCAGCCGCCTGCAGCGGGTGCGCCCCCAGCGCTTCTGGCTCATCAGCAGATCGCTGATCGACATGCTGTGCGCCTGCCAGGGGCAACTGAGCACGACATCGGCCGCGGAGAGCTCGCCGCAAGCGATCCGACGCTTCATCCCAGCTCGGGCGAGGCGTACGCGATTCGCGTATTCAAGTGCCCGAAGGTGCTGTTCTTGACCAGCGTCGATCGTCGCCGACTTGCCCATCTGACCTCCCCCGCACTACCACGTGCGTTCTTCAGCGGATGCAGTTCCCCGGCGGCCCGGCGTTGGGGCTGGGCCGTGGCAGACTTAAGCCGCTCGCGTTCCGAGCGTCAACACGGGATCGGCGCGGTCTGTCGCTAAGAGCGGCCTTTTTGTCCGGCGCCCCGTTAGCTCGAAAATCGAACGAGGGAACGAGGCGCCGGCGCGGGGACGGGGCCGGCGTTCGCCGGACGAGTATGTTCTTTCGCGATGCGCTCGACGAGCATCGTCGCCACCATCGGCCCGGCCTCCAAGGAGCCCAAGGTGCTCGAGGCCATGATCGTCGCGGGGATGGACGTGGCGCGCCTGAACTTCGCGCACGGCACCCCCGAGAGCCACGCCGAGACGGCCGCTGCGATCCGCGCGGCGAGCGAGCGGGTCGGCCGCGAGGTGGCGATCCTGGGCGACCTGCCGGGGCCGAAGCTCCGCATCGGCCCGGTGGCCGGAGGAGTGGCCGAGCTGGCGCGAGACTCCCGCGTCGTCCTCACGCACGACCAGGTGGAGGGCACCAGCGAGCGGCTGCCGGTCGCGTGGCAGGGCTTCTCGGAGCTCGTGGACGCCGGCGACGTCTGCTACCTCGCCGACGGCGCCGTGCGGCTGCGCGTGAGCGAGGTGGACGACGGCGACGTCATCACGAACGTCGAGGTCGGCGGAAGCGTGGCGTCGCGGCAGGGCCTGAACCTGCCGAACGTGACGGTGTCGCTGCCGGCGGTGAGCGAGGAGGATCTGGCGCTAATCGACGCCGGCCTCGGGATGGAGCTCGACTACTTCGCGCTCTCGTTCGTGCGGCGGCGCGAGGACCTCGATCCGGTTCGCGAGCACCTCGCCGAGCGTGGCGCGGAGGTGCCGCTGATAGCCAAGGTCGAGAAACCGCAGGCGGCGGCCAACGGCGAGGAGATCATCGACGCGGCGGACGGGATCATGATCGCCCGCGGCGACCTCGGCATCGAGCTGCCGATCGAGGAGGTGCCGCTCGTGCAGAAGCGGCTGCTGGCCCTGGCCGGCCGCCGCGCGAAGCCGACCATCACCGCGACCCAGATGCTCGAGTCGATGGTGCATTCGACGCGTCCGACGCGGGCCGAGGTGGCGGACGTGGCGAACGCGATCTTCGATGGGACCGACGCGGTGATGCTCTCGCAGGAGACGGCCGTGGGGAAGCACCCGGTGCTCGCCGTGGAGATGATGGCCTCGATCGCGATCGCGACCGAGCGCGAACTGCCCTACGGGCGCTGGCTCGCGGAGCGCGGGCCGCAGGCCAACAACCAGTACCACGCGATCGCCTTCGGGGCGGTCGGCGCCGTCTACCAGCTCGGGCTCAGGTGCATCGTGTCCCCGACCAACACTGGGACCACGGCCCGGCTCATCTCGGCCTACCGCCCCAAGGCCCCGGTGCTGGCGCTGTCGCCCCGCCTCGACGTTGTCCGGCGCTGCCGGCTGCTCTGGGGCGTGCACCCGCGGCTGCACGAGGAGCCACTCGACACCCTGGACCTGATCGAGGCCTGCGCGGAGGTGGCCCGCGCGGAGGGGTTCGCCGAGCGGGGCGACAAGATCGGCATCACCGCCGGGCTGCCCGCTGGCTCGGCCGGCGGCACCAACCTGTTCAAGGTTCACGACATGGAGTGAGCCTGAGAGCCGCGCCGGCGGCGCTCGCGGAAGGCCCTCGCCTTTGCGAGGTTTCCGCACTCCTCCATCCTGCACCAGCGCCCCGAGCGGTTCTTCGAACGGTCGAAGAAGGCCCACTCGCACTCCTCGCGCGGGCAGGCCTTGAGCCGCTCCCAACTGCCGCCCGCCACCGACTCCGCCACGATCGCCAGCAGCCGGGCGAGGGCGCCGTCGACCCCTCCGGCGGCGGGCTCGAGCGCCGGATCGGCGCCGGCCCCGAAGCGCACGCGCACCCCGGTTCGGGTCGCGATGCGGTCGAGCCGCGCCACCTTCGCCTCGTCGTGCGCCAGCCCGTTGTTCCGCAGGAGCAGCGCCCGCAGCCCCTCGCGGACGTCCACGGCACGGCCCAGGTCCGCGGCACTCACACGTTCACGCGGGTCCATGAGCCCGCGCTCGGCAAACCAGGCCCGCAGCGCCTCGGGGCTCTCGAGCTCGTCCTGGCCGTTCAGGAGATCGATCGAGTTGACAAACCGCTGCACCAGGTAGAGCGGCTCGGGAGCGGTCTTCTCGGGTGGGGATTCGCCGGGTGGCACCGGGCAACTGGCAAAGCAGTTTAGCTGGTTGCCAAAACCGGTATAACTCGTTAGATGGTTATCGGCGGGCTATCAGTCCAACGGCATGAGCTCGGGACCTTCGGCGTGGGCGAAGATCAGCGAGCTCTGAAGACGGGCGACCTCGCGTCGCTCGGTCAGCTTCCAGACGACGTCGCGCAGGTGGTCCATGTCGCGCACGGCCACGTGGATGACGAAGTCGGTGGTTCCCGTCAGCGCCATCACGCGCAGCGTCTCAGGGGCCTTGCGCACGTGCTCGAGAAGCGTCTCGATGGCGCCGCGTCCCTGGGCGGGGCGCTGCTGGATCGAGAGGATCGCCTGCATCGGCCGGCCGACCGCGGCCGGGTCCACGTCGGCGCGGAAGGCGCGGATCACGCCGCGTGCCTGCAGCTCGCGCACGCGCTCGAGGCAGGTCGAGGGGGCTACCCCGACCTTGGCCGCCAGCGCCTTGTTGGTCTGCCGAGCATCCTTCTGGAGTTCGCTCAAGAGCGCCCGATCTATCGAATCAAGTTCGACTTTTCCCGCCATTCGGCAAACGATATCCGGTGAGAGGCCTGTTTCTCCATACCGCAAGTACCGTGATGCGTTCGATGCCAGCCGAGACGAGGCACAGCGGCACGATTCCAGGCCCTCGGGCCGGCTACGGCGCCGGCGCCCGCGCGATCCTCCCCCTCTCGCCCGCGGTCCTGCTCTTCGGCGCTTCCTTCGGGGTGCTCGCCCAGTCGGCCGGCTTCGACCCGGTGGCCTCGATCGCCATGAGCGCCACCACGTTCGCCGGCTCCGCCCAGTTCGCGGCGGTGTCGGTGCTCGGCGCGGGCGGCACCGCGCTCGCGGCCATAGCGGCGGCGGTGCTGCTGAACGCCCGCTACGGGCCGATGGGTCTCGCCGCCGCCAAGGCCTTCAGGGGCGGGCGGCCGCGGCGAGCGCTCGAGTCCCAGCTGCTCGTCGACGAGAGCTGGGCTCTCGCGCAGCAGGGCGGCCGCTTCGAAATCCGCCGGATGGTCGGGGCTGGGCTCGTCCTCTACGCAGGCTGGGTCGGCGGCACCGCGCTCGGCGTGGCGGTCGGCAGCAGCGTGGGAGACCCGGCTACGCTCGGCCTCGATGCCGCTTTCCCCGCTCTCTTCCTCGCGCTGCTCGTCCCGCTCGTCCACTCCCGCAGAGCCCTCGCCGCCGCGCTCGCAGGTGGCGGCATCGCCCTCCTCCTCACGCCGATCACCCCGGCCGGCGTGCCCGTGATCGCCGCCACCTGCGGAGTGCTGTTCGGGTTGCTGCCGGAGCGGCAGCGCGAGCGCGAGGCCCGTGAGACGCGGGCCGGCCCCGCCCGTCAGGGCCGGCCATGCCCCGGAGAGGCCCCCTCGTGAGCGCCGCCTGGATCGCCGTCCTCTGCGTGGGCGTCGCCACCGTCGCGATCAAGGCCGCCGGCCCCGTGCTGGCGGGCGAGCGCGAGCTGCCGCTCCGAACCGGCCGCATGGTCGCCCTCGTCGGGCCGGCGCTGCTCGCCGCGCTCGTGGCCACGCAGGCGCTCACCACCGACGAGGAGCTCGTGCTCGACGAGCGCGGCGCCGGTCTCGTGGCGGCCGCCGGCGCGATCGCGCTGCGTGCGCCGCTGATCGTCGTCGTCCTGGTCGCCGCCGCCGCGGCCGCGCTGCTGCGAGTGATCACGTGAGCGCACGCGGCTGGGCGCTGTTCGCGTGCGTATCGGTGATCTGGGGCGTCCCCTATTTCTTCATCAAGATCGCTGTCGAGGAGATGTCGGCCGGGTTCGTCGCCTGGTCGCGGGTGGCGATGGCTGCGCTGGTGCTGCTTCCGATCGCCTACCAGCGCGGCGCGCTGCGTGGCCTCCAGGTGCGCTGGCTCCTCACCTTCGCGGTCGTCGAGATCTCGATCCCGTTCCCGATGATCGCCTTCGGCGAGGAGCACCTGTCCTCGTCGCTGGCGGCGATCCTGATCGCGGCGGTGCCGCTGTTCGTGGCCGCACTCGCGCTGCGCTTCGACCACTCCGAGCGCCCCACCCCCACGCGCCTGGCCGGGATGCTGATCGGCCTCGCCGGTGTCACCGCGCTCGTCGGCATCGACGTCGCCGGGAGCAGCGCGGAGCTCGTCGGCGCGCTCGCCATCCTGTTGGCGGCGCTGGGCTACGCCTGCGGGCCCATGATCGTCAAGCGGCAGTTCGCCGAGGGCGATCCGATCGGCCCGATCGCCGGCGCCCTCGGGATCGCCTCGCTGCTGCTCCTCCCCGCAGCCCTGGCGGGCATGCCGACCGAGGTGCCGAGCGCCGACGCCACCGCCTCGCTCTTCGTCCTCGGCTTCCTGTGCACCGCGATCGGGTTCCTGTTCTTCTTCCGCCTGATCACGGAGGTCGGTCCCGGGAGGGCCACCGTGATCACCTATGTCAACCCGGTGGTGGCGCTCGCGCTCGGCGTGGCGATCCTCGACGAGAGCGTCACCACGGGCACGGTCGTGGGCCTCCTGCTGATCCTCGCCGGCTCCTGGCTCTCAACCGACGGCCGCCTGCCTCCAGGGCTGGCGGCGGTCGTCGAGCGGCGCCGGGAGCGCCGCCGCGCTCAGAGCTCTCAGGCCGGCGGCTGGGCGGTCTCGACCTCGTCCTGAATGCGCTCGAAGATCGCGAGCGCGCGGTCGAGGTGCTCGCGCTCGTGGGTGGCCATCACGCTCGTGCGCAGGAGCGCGCCGCCGCGCTGGACCGCGGGATAGATCGCGACGTTCACGTACACCCCAGCGTCGTAGAGCGCCTTCCAGTGCAGCACGGCCTTCCAGTCGTCCCCGATCAGCACCGGGACGATCGGGGTGATCAGCTCGGAGCCGTCGGGCATGCGGTTGGGCTCCTTCACCTGGTAGCCGAGGTCGGCCAGCCCGTCGTGGAGGTAGCGCGCGTTGTCGAGCACCTTCGCCATCAGCTGCGGCCCCTCGGACGAGCGGATGATCTCGAGCGCCCCCATCGCGGCCCCGATCGCCGCCGGCACGGCGGCCGCCGTGAACATGAACGAGCGCGACTGGACGCGCAGGAAGTCGATCACGTCGGCGGGGCCCGCGACGAAGCCGCCGCAGGAGGCGAGCGACTTCGAGAACGTCCCCATGCGCAGGTCGACCTCGTCCTCGACGTCGAATGCCTCGCAGGCCCCGGCGCCGCGGGCGCCGAGCACCCCCACGCCGTGTGCCTCGTCCACCATCAGGCGCGCCCCGTGCTGGTGGCAGAGCGCCACGACGTCCGGCAGCGGTGGCAGGTCGCCCTCCATAGAGAACACGCCGTCCACGACCACCAGCACGCCGCCGCCGTCGCCCTCAGCGCGCTCGAGCATCGTCTCGAGCTTGTCGAGCCGGTTGTGCCGGAAGGGCCGGATGCGGGCGCGGCTCATCGATACCGCGTCGAGGATCGACGCGTGGTCGCCGCTGTCGCAGATGACGGTGTCGCCGGGGCCGAGCAGCGTGCCGATCGCCCCCGTGTTGGCGAGGTAGCCGGTGGTGAACACGAGCGCGTCCTCGACCCCCATCCAGTCGGCGAGCCGCTGCTCCAGCTCGAGGTGGAGCTCGAGCGTGCCGTTCAGGAAGCGCGACCCGGTAAGCCCGGTGCCGTACTTCTCGAGCGCCTGGCGGGCCGCGTCCTTGACGCGCTCGTCGCCGGTCAGCCCGAGGTAGTTGTTCGAGCCGAGCATGATGCGCTCGCGGCCCTCCATCTCGACCACCGGCCCGGCCGGGCCCTCGAGGACGCGGAAGTAGGGCATCAGGTCGTGATCGCGAGCTGCCTGAAGCTGCTCCAGCCGCTCGTGACGGCGTGCCTTTTCGAAGAGATCGATAGCGGTCGGCATATACAGTCCCGCGCCGTGTCCGTGGAGGTGACGCCCGTCTCGTCGCGCAGCGATCTGAGCGACTTCATCGAGCTTCCGTACCGGCTGCACTCTAACGCGGAAGCCTGGGTGCCCCCGCTGCGGCTGGAGCGCCGCCTGTTCCTGAGTCCGCGCTTCAACGCGTTCTTCCGGCACGGGGAGGCGCGGCTGTTCCTGGCGCGCCGCGACGGACGCGCGGTCGGCCGCGTGAGCGCTCAGATCGACACGGCCTTCAACGAGTTCCACGACAACGCCTGGGGCATGTTCGGCTTCCTCGAGCTGGAGGACGACGGGGAGGCGCTGACCGCGCTGCTCGACGCCGCGGCCGGCTGGCTCGGCGAGCGCGGTCGCGACCGCATGGTGGGGCCGATGGACTTCACCATGAACGACGAGAGCGGTGTGCTGATCGAGGGCTACGAGCGGCGGGCGATGGTGCGCCAGCCCTGGCACCCGCCCTACTACCGGTCGCTCTGCGAGGCCGCCGGGCTCGACAAGGCGATGGACCTCCTCATGTGGGAGCTGCACATCTCGGGCCGCGACAGGGTGATGCCGATGATCTGGGACCTGGCCGAGCAGCTCGAGCCCAAGCACGGGATCCGCATCCGCAAGATGAGCCGGCGCCGGCTGCGACACGAGCTCGACGCGTTCGCCGAGATCTACAACGAGGCCTGGTCGCGGAACTGGGGCTTCGTGCCCTACTCGAAGGCGGACCTCGACGCCTACGCCCAGGAGCTGCAGCTCGTCTACGACCGCGACTGGTTCATGGTCGCCGAGAACGGCAGCGGCCAGACCGTCGGCATCGCGATCAGCGTGCCGGACATCAACCAGGTGCTCAAGCTGATGAACGGACGGGTGCTGCCGTTCGGCTGGTGGCACTACCTCAACCGAAAGCGGATCATCGATCGCGTGCGTGTGGGCTTCCTCGGGGTCAGGCCGGCCTACCAGCACACGGGCGTGGCCGCCGGCCTCTACGCCGAGCACTTCGACATGGCCGAGGTCACCCACATCAAGGGCGGCGAGATGGGCTGGATCCTCGAGTCGAACAAGGCCATGAACCGGGCCATGGAGGCGATGGGCGGCAAGATCGTCAAGCGCTTCCGGGTGTACGAGCGCGCCCTCTGAGCCGCCCGCGGCCTGCCTCAGTACACTCGCCGCTCGTGCCCGATCCAGTACCCCTGCCAGGCCCCGAGGAGGAGACCGAGGTCACGGCCCTTCCGGTCCTCGCAGAGCCGCGTGTCCTCGAGCCGCGCCGCGAGGCGTCCCTGCCCGCGACCGTCGCGGCGGCCACCGGCGGATTCCTGCTCGGGATCGCCACCTTCGTCCTGGTGCGGCTGCTGCGCCGCCCGCGGAGCGCGACGACGCTGCGGCTGGGCCGGGGCCGCAAGCGGACCGAGATCGCGGCCTCGCGCTCGTTCCTCGTCGACATCCACCTGCTCAAGGACAAATAGCCGCAGAACTCGAGCTCGACGTCGTTCCGCGGGGGCCGTACCGCCTCCCGGCGGCCGGCAGGGACGGGGTGCTGGTCCGCCGCGGCGACGCGCTCGCCCGGGTGCTGTGGGTCGAGGACGCGGAGGTCGTGGTGCACGCGTGGCGAAGCGGCGCGGGGGTGCGCTTCCGGGCCGAGGGGCCGACCCGCGATGCCGCTGCCACCGCGATCGAGCGCATGCGCTTCGCGCTCGGCACGGACCACGACCTGTCCGAGTTCCACTCTCGCTTCCGTCGCGACGCCTTGATCGGCCCGGCCGTGAGGGCCCGGCCGTGGGTGCGCCCGCGGCGGCGGCCCGAGCCCTTCGAGGCGCTCGCCTGGGCGGTCTGCGAGCAGCTCGTCGAGTCCCGCCGGGCGGCGGCGATCCACCGCGCGATAGTCCGCCGTCACGGTCGTCGTAGCGCCTGCGGGACCCTGGTGGCTCCGCCGTCGGCGGCGTGGCTGGCCGGCCGTTCTCCCGCCGAGCTGGACGCCTGCGGACTGGCCCCCAAGCGCTCCATCGCGCTCGTGCGGGCGGCTCGCGAGGTTGCGTCCGGCCGCGTCGACCTGGACCGTCACGAGCCTTCCTGGCGCCGCCTGCTCGCAATCCCCAACATCGGCAGCTGGACGATCGACATGCTCGCCTTCGAGGGCCAGGGTCGCGACGACATGATCCCCGCCCTGGACCTCGACTACATCAAGCTGGTCGGCCGCCTGGCCGGCCTCGGCCGCCGCGCCACCGAGGACGAGGTCCGCGAGTTCTTTGCGCCCTACGGCGAGTGGACGGGACTCGCGGCCTTCTACGCTCTACAGAGTAGGTACTTGCACTGACTAGGCCGAAACGGAGAACCATGGAGAAGCTCGAGAAGACCGACCAGGAGTGGCGCGAGGAGCTGACGCCCGAGCGCTTCCACATCCTGCGTGAGCGCGGCACCGAGCCGCCGTTCACGGGCGCATACACGTACTCGAAGGCGGACGGCATCTACCGCTGCGGCGCCTGCGGCAACGAGCTGTTCAGCTCCGACGCCAAGTTCGACTCCGGAACGGGCTGGCCGAGCTTCACCGAGCCGGCGCTGGCCGACGCGGTCGAGCTCCACCCCGACCACTCGCACGGGATGGTCCGAACCGAGGTGACCTGCGCGCGCTGCGGCAGCCACCTGGGGCACGTTTTCCCCGACGGCCCCGGCCCGACCGGCCAGCGCTACTGCATCAACTCGATAGCGCTGGACCTCGACGAGGAGGAGCAGGGGGAGTAGCCATGGGATTTCTAGACCGTCTTCTTGGCCGCAGCGCGGAGCCGGAGTCCCCCGCGCGACCGAGCCCGGCGCCGTCCTCGCAGGCACCCGAGGAACTGACGGACGAGCAGGCGCTCGAGCGCTACCGCTACCTCGTTCGGACCGCTCCGCCGGAGGCGATCGAGCAGGCGCATGAGGAGGCCTTCGCCAAGCTGACGCCCGAGCAGCGGCGCTTGGCGCTGCGCGACCTGAGCGCGGCCGTGCCCGAACACGAGCGCACCGGCGGCGACGACCCCCGCTCCCTGGCCCGGATGGCCACCCGCGCCGAGGTGAACCAGCCGGGGACTGTGGAGCGCGCCTTCGGCGGCGGCCGAGGAATGGTCGGCGGCATGGGCGGGAGCCTGCTGGGCACCTTCGCGGCGGCCTTCGTAGGGACTGCGATCGCCCAGTCGCTGTTCTCCGATTACGGCGGGGAGGAGGGCGGGGGCGGCGACGAGGCCGGGAGCGGCGAGGGCGACGGGAGCAGTGAGGCGGATTCGGGCGACGCCGACGCCTCCGGCGGGGACGTCGGCGGCGGCGACTTCGGCGGTGGCGACTTCGGCGGCGGTGACGTCGGCGGCTTCTGAGCCGGACGCGGGCTGGACGCCCCCGTCCCGTTGGGCATCTTGCAGCGGTTTTGGTCTCCGCCGGCCGGGTTAGGGCTGGGGAAGGGGGCTTTTCGCCGAACGTTGCCGCCTTGATGTCGCGTGACGACACCAAGTCGGCATCGTGGGCAGGAATCGCGGTTTCGGGCCTCTGATCGCTCCCGACCCCCCGTGACCGAACGATCTTCGACCACGGTCTGTCCGCCGGCGGCCGATCGTGCCCAACCCCCTTACCCAGCCCCACGCGAGCCCGACCCAGCGGCACTACCAACGAAAGGGAAGCGCTAGACGGCGAACTCGTCGCGCAGCGCCTCGGAGAGGGCGCCGCCGGGTGGTTCCCGCCGCTCGCCGTCAAGGAACACGTCCACCTGCTCGTCCCAGAACGCCACCAGGCCGCTGATGGCGACGGCGTCCGGTAGGGGCTGCTCGTAGCTCCAGCCGAGGGCCTCGCGGCGGAGTCCGCCGAGGTCGATCGTCCAGTACGACGCCTCGCCCTTGTAGGGGCAGTAGGTGCGCAGCGGGCTCGGATGAAGCTCGGCCCGGACGTCCTCGCGCGGCAGGTAGAAGCGCATCGGCAGCTGGGTCTCGCACAGCAGGCGGGCACGCGTGGTCTCGGCCACGACCTCGCCGTCGACCTCGATCCGGACCGGTCGTGCGCTCTGGCGGACGTCGACGCGATGGAAGGGATCGCGCGGGTGGCCGGCGATCCGCTCGTCCTCCTCGTACCAGTCGAAGGCGTCGAAGTCGAGCACCACGTAGCCGGTCAGGTCGTCGTCCGCGAGCCGGAAGCCGGCGCCCACTCGGTCGTCGATCGTGACCGGCTCGCCGGCGGCCGTGTGCACGCTGAACGGGATCCCGGGGTGCAGGACGCCGGCCACGTGGCCGTTCGTCGGCGCCGCCGGCCGCAGCTCGGCCCGGATGTCCTCGACCGGCACGGCATAGGACGGGCAGACGCGGCGCGGCTCCCAGATGAGGATCGCTCGTGTGCTGTCGACGATCGCCTCGGCGCCGAGGTTCGCCCGCACGCGCCTCTCGATCGGCTCGTGGCGAAGCCGGCCGCGGGCCTCGGCCAGTAGGTCCTGCATCCTTGTGCTCATAGGAGGCCAGACGTTCCGCGCCCGGGCTCTATTCCACAGTCGCTGCTAAAGGCCCGCGCCCGGCAGCAGCGTGTTGTCGTACGCGGACGGGGGATCGGGCGGCTGCTGCAGTAGGTCGCCGTCGGCCATCCAGGCCGAGAATGAGTCCCACTGGTCGGGGTCCTGCCAGCCGTAGGGCTTGCCCTGGGGCGGGAAGAACAGCGGCAGCGTCACCTTCACGACGGCCCGCTGGAGCTCCGGATCGAGGTCCGGGTTCGCCTCCAGGAGACCCTTGATCGCCTCGTCGGGATTCTCGCGGAGGTCGCGCGTGCCGCGTGAGAGCGCCCCGATGAAGGCGCGCAGCTTGCCGCCGTCGCGCTCCAGCGCGTCCGCGTTCGCCACGAGCACCAGCTCGTCGTAGGACGGGACGCCGGCCTCGTCCATGCGGATGATCTGCGGGCGCTTGCCCTTCATGCGGAGCTCGGTGCCCTCGTAGTTCCAGAAGGCGCCCAGCACGGCGTCGACCTTCCCCGTGAGCAGCGCCGGCGTGAGGTTGAAGCCGACGTTGCGCTCCTTGGCGGCGTCCGTGTTCACGCCCGCCTCGGCGAGGATCGTCTCCAGGTAGGCGGTCTGGTAGTCGATGCCCGCGGTGCCGACCGTCTTGCCCTTCAGGTCGGCCGGGCGCCGGATCTTCGCCTTGGGCAGCGAGATGATCGAGGTCAACGGCTCCTGCACGATCGCGGCGATGCTGACCACGCGCAGGCCGATGTCGCGCGCCCTGAACACCTCGGGCTCGTACGAGATCGCGAGGTCGACGTTGCCGGCCGCCACCTGCTTGATCGGAGCGGACGGGTCGGGCGGCTGGCGGATCTCGACGTCGAGGCCGGCCTGCTCGAAGTGTCCGGCCGCCTGCGCCGCGTAGATCCCGGCGTGGTCGGCATTCGGGAAGTAGTCGAGCATCAGCTCGACCCGCTTCGAGCCGCTCGGCTCGAGCACGTCCTCCTTCTCGCCGCAGCCGGTCGCGACGAGGGCCACAAGCGCGGCCGCGGCCAGCGCGGCCAGCTTCTTCATGCGATCTGTTCCTTTCGGTTCCACGGACATGCGATTCGCTCGACGAGCACCACGAGCGCGAACAGCGCGACCGCCATCAGCGTGAGGATCACGATCCCGGCGTACACGCGCGGGGTCTGGAGCTGCGAGTTCCCCAGCAGGACCAGCCTGCCGAGCCCCTCGTCAGCCCCCGCCCATTCGCCGAACACGGCGCCTATGACGGACACCGTAGCTGCCACCTTCAGGCCGCTGAACAGAAATGGGAGCGATGCGGGCAGCTCGACCGAGCGCAGCGTCCGCAGCCGCGAGGCGCCGAGGCTGCGCATCAGCTTGAGCAGATCCGGCTCCACCGACCTCAGGCCGTCCAGCAGGTTGACGGTGATCGGGAAGAAGCAGATCAGGGCGACGATGGCGAGCTTGGGCCCGATGCCGTAGTCGAACGCGAGCACGAAGAGCGGCGCCAGCACCACGATCGGGATCGCCTGGGAGGCCACGAGCAGGGGGTAGGCCGCGTCGCGCAGCGGGCGGACGAGGTGCATCGCGACCGCCAGGGCCACGCCCGCCACCGCGGCGATCGCGAGGCCGAGCAGCACCTCGACGAGCGTGACCCAAGCGTTGTGCCAGAGCAGCGACCAGTCGTCCCTGAGCGCGTCCCAGGTCTCCACCGGTGAGGCGAGCGTCAGGTCGTCGACGGAGTCGAGCGAGGCCACGCCCTGCCAGGCGAGGACGAACCCGACCAGCAGCAGGATGCTGAGCGCGTACCTCACGACCGGAGCGCCTCCAGTGCCTCGCGCCGCAGCAGCGCCAGGTCCGGGTCGGTCACCGAGCGCGGGCGCGGCAGGCCTACCTCGAGCTCCGCGAGCACGCGCCCCGGCCTCGGCGAGAGCACGAGCACCCTGTCCGCGAGGAAGACCGCCTCCTCGACGTCGTGCGTCACGAGCAGGACGGTGCGCGGCTCGGCGGCCAGCATTCCGGCGAGCCACTCCTGCAGATCGGCGCGCGTGATCGCATCGAGCGCGCCGAACGGCTCGTCGAGGAGCAGCAGCGGACGCCCGGGCAGGAGCGTCCGCAGGAACGCGACCCGCTGGCGCATTCCGCCGGACAGCTCGGCGGGCCGGGCGCGCTCGAACTCCGCCAGGCCGAAGCGCTCGAAGAGCGGGGCGGCGCGCCGGCGCGCCTCGGCGCGTGGCACGCCCTGGCATTCGAGCGCGAGCGCGGCGTTGCCGAGGGCGTCCCGCCAGGGGAGCAGGAGGTCGCGCTGGGGCATGAACGCGCACTCCTCGCGGCGCTCGGCCGCGCGGGTCGCGCCGTTCACGCGGACCGTGCCCTCGTCGGGCTCCTGCAAACCGGCCACGAGCTCGAGCAGGGTCGACTTGCCCGAGCCGGACGGTCCGACAACCGCGGTGATCTCGTCCTGGCGCAGGCGCAGATCGATTCCGGCGAGCGCGGTCAGCTCGCCGTAGCGGCGGGTGACGTTCTCAAACGAAAGAGGCTCCGTCGCGGGAGCCTCGGCCTCGGTTTGCATCTGCTCCCTCCGCGGGCATTACCCCACAGGTTCGAAGGGTCAGCGCCGGGCGGTGTGCCGCCACCGTGGGCGCCCTCTCAGCCCGCCTGCCCGCGAGCCCCCCTGGTTTGACTCCGAGGCAGTCTACCCGGCGCGCAGCTCGGCGATCGCATTCACGAACGTCTCCAGCTGCTTCGTCGTCCAGCACTCGAAGACCCCGTCGCAGAAGGGCTCGTAGGCGGACATCACCGAGTCGCCGTAGTTCCAGTAGAGCCGCGGCTCGGGGTTGATCCAGAAGGTGTGGCCGGCGCGCTCGGACACGTGCCCGAAGACCTGGGCGTGCGGCTCGCGGCCGTTCGTGCGCGCGTCGCCGAGCACGATCACGGTCGAGCGCGGGTCGAGGTCGTCGACCACGCTGTCGAGGAACTCGACCCAGACGCGCCCGTAGTCGGTGTAGCCGGAGACGTCGGCGACGCCGGCGTCGGTCGCGATCCGGCGCGAGACGGCCTCGAACGAGCGCTCGCGCTCGAAAACCTCGGTGACCTCCGAGATCCGCTCCACGAACACGAACGAGCGCAGCTTTCGGAACTGGTCGTGAAGCGCGTGCAGCACGCTCAGGAAGAAGACGCTGGCGCTCGTCACGCTGGTCGAGACGTCGCAGAGCACGTACAGCTCGGGCCGGCGCGGCCGCTTCGGCCGGTACTTGAGCTCGAGTGGGACGCCGCCCGTCTGGAGCGAGGCTCGCATCGTGCGCCGCACGTCCACCTGCCACGACCGGCGCCGGCCGCGGTGCTCGCGCCCGTGCGAGGCGAGCCGCTTCTTGAGCTGTGCCACCACGCGGTGCACCTGGGAGAGGTCCTGCGCCGGATTGGTGGGGAGCGCGCGGTCGAACTCGCGTAAGGGCTTCGCCGGCGGGAGCGACTGCGTGCGCTCGATCATCTGGCGCTCGAGCTCGCGCCGCACGTGGCGCTCGAACTCCTGCAGGCCGTCGCGGGGGACGGCGTCCGGGTCGGGCAGCTCCGCGCTCGGCCGCTCGCCCTTGAGCCCGAGCGTGCGGCGGATCCGCTGGACGTCGACGCCGATCACCCCGGAGCCCTCGCCCTGACGCCCGAAGGCCGCTATGGCGAGCCGGGCGAGGTCGCGCATCTCGCCGTCCGAGCCGGCCCGGATCGCCTCGCGGATGCGCTCGCGGAGCGCGTCGAGGTCGAGCTCCTCGCCGCCCCGGAAGCTCTCCTCGCGCAGGCCCTGCTCGATCGCCTCGCGCTCCACCGCGCGGAAGAAGAAGCGGTCGAACAGCACGTCGAGGACGTGCCGGTCCTCCTGCGACTTCGCAAGCGTGGCGGCGAGCGCGCTGTGGAAGTCCTCACGCGAGGTCCAGCTCACGGCGTCGAGCGCATGAAATGCGTCGAGCAGCTCGCTCGTGCCCACGGCCACGCCCTCCTGGCGCAGCTCGTCAGCGAACTCGAGCAGCCGCGGCGCCATGCCGCCCGGGCCCCGGGCCGCGGGCATCCCGCCGTAGAGAGCGGGATTAGCCCGCCTGGCGCGTCCCGAAGATTCCATCGCCCAGCTTGACGCCCACGCGCTCGGCCACCAGGTCGAGGTCCGTGCGGTGCTTGACGATGATCGACATCGTCTTCTCGAGGACAGCCCGGTCGACGTCGTCGGCGCCGAGCAGGAGCAGCGCGCGCGCCCAGTCGATCGACTCGGCGATCGAGGGGGGCTTCTTGAGGTCGAGCGTGCGCACCATGTGCACCACCTCGACCAGCTTGCGCGCGATCGCGTCGTCCAGCTCCGGGGCGTGCAGCTGCACGATCTCGAGCTCGCGCTCGACATTCGGGTAGTCGAGCCAGAGGTAGAGGCAGCGGCGCTTGAGCGCCTCGGTCAGCTCGCGCGAGTTGTTCGACGTAAGGACCACGAGCGGCCGCGTTCGCGCCTCGACCACGCCCAGCTCGGGGATCGAGATCTGGAAGTCGGACAGGACCTCGAGCAGCATCGCCTCGAACTCCTGGTCGGTCTTGTCGATCTCGTCGATCAGCAGGACCACGGCCTCCTCGGCGGTGATCGCATTGAGCAGCGGGCGCGCGAGGAGGAACTCCTCGCCGAAGATGTCCTCCTGCACCTGCTCCCAGCCCGTCCCCGCGGCCTCCGTCTGGATTCGCAGGAGCTGCTTGCGGTAGTTCCACTCGTAGAGGGCCTTGGCCTCGTCCAGTCCCTCGTAGCACTGGAGCCGGATCAGCCTGCGCTCGGTCGCGCGCGAGAGTGCCTTGGCGAGCTCCGTCTTGCCGACCCCGGCGGGGCCCTCGACCAGCACGGGCTTGCCGAGCCGGCTCGCCAGGAACGAGACGAGCGCGGCCGATTCGTCGGCGAGATAGCCCACCTCGCCGAGCCGCTCGCGCGCCCGCTCGATCGTCTGGAACTCGTCGCTCATTCCGCCGCGAAGGATACTTTCGGCCCCTTGCTCGCCGCGCTCGTCGCCCAGATCCCCGACCTTCCAGGCCTCGGCGACGAGGGTCCGGGCAACCTCGAGTCGCTGCTAACGCTCTGCTTCGTGCTGTTCGGCGTGGGCTTCGCGATCGGAGTGCTCGGGCACGTGATCCGCTCGCGGGCGCTCGTCGCGATCGGGATCGCGGTGGTGATGGGCGGCAGCGTGATCTTCGTGCTGGCCGTGGGGCGCTACGGCTAGCGGAACGACTCCGCGAACCCGGTGCGCCAGCTCGGGTGGGCAGGCGCCCAGCCGAGCTCGCGCTTCGCCTTCGCGTTGCTCACTCCGCGCGACTCGAGGGCGAACATCGTCACCGCCTTGCCCGCCACCAGCCGGGCGACCCAGGCCGGGACCCGGAGGGGCCGCTTCGCCCCGGCCGCGGCGGCGAACACCGGCACCCATTCCCTCATCGGGGCGGGCTCGTCGTCGGCGATGTTGTACACGCCCGGTGCGCCGCGCTCGACCGCCGCCACGGTCGCGTCGGCGGCATCGTCGACGTGCACGAACGAGGTCACGCCGGTGCCCTTGCCGACCACGGGCAGGCGGCGCCGGCGGACGTCGGCGGTGGCGAGCCGTCCGTCGCGTAGTAGGTGCCGGGCCCGTAGAAGAACCCATAGCGGAGCACGACGCCGTCCGCGTCGAGGACGGCTCGCTCCATCTCGGCGAGCGCCCGCAGCCCGCCGGCGAACACCCCCGGAGCCTCCTCGATCAGCGGGTCCTCCTCCGTCTTCACCATGCCGCCGCTGGGCGCGTACATGAACGCGATGCTCTGGCTGACGAAGCGGTGCGCGCCCGCCGCGCGCGCGGCGGCGAGGAGGTTGCGCGTGCCCTCGCCGCGCAGGCGGTTGGTGGCGTCGTAGAGCTTCGGGTCCTTGAAGTCGAACCGCTCCGGCAAGGCCGTCAGCTGATGGACCACCGCCTCCGCGCCGGCATCCTGCACGGCCGCGCTGAGCGCCTCCGCGTCGAAGGCGTCGACGACCGCGGCCTGGGCGCCGGCGGCGCGGATCGCCTCGGCGCTCGCCTGCGAGCGCGTCATGCCGGTGACCTCGTGGCCGGCCGCCACCAGCTTCGGTACGAGCGGACGGCCGATCGCGCCGCTCGCGCCGGCCACGAAGACCCTCATGCCGTAGCTGTCTCGCGCCGCAGCAGCCAGGCGAGCAGGACCGTGGTGAGGAGCAGCGAGACGAAGTTGAACGGGCCGAGCCAGGAGGGGTCGGCCTCGCCGATGTCGATCAGGTGGTTGACCGAGTGGAGCGCGTACTGGGCGAACGAGAAGACGAGCACGGGGACCCGCCACGAGACTCGCCTCACCGACGCGAGCGCGACGCCGCCGAGCGCCAGGTACCAGGTGGCGAGGTCGCCCATGTAGTGGTCGTTGCGGGCGCCGTAGGGCCCGATCTCGTCATGGAAGAAGCCCGGCGTGAGCCAGAGCAGCAGTCCGAGCACCAGCTGCCCGACTGCGAAGACGACGAGCAGCGCCTTCATCGGCGCGCCCCGAAGCCGATTCCGTCCACCCCACCGAGTCGCGCTCGGCCACGGCCTCCATCTCCGCCATCACCTCCGAGCGTTCGGGCCGCAGCTCGTGGAGGTAGCGCTGCACCTGTTCGTCGAGGATCGCCATCGCCGCAATGTACCCTGGGGCGGTGCCCGGCTCGGTCGAAAGAATCGCCGTCACGCCGCAGGAGAGCGCCCTTCCCGCGCACGTCGCCGAGGTCGAGGTCGGCCCGGGGGGACTGGCCGGGGACCGGTACCACGAGGCCGGCGACGTCACGCTGATCGAGGCCGAGGCGCTCGAGGGGCTGCGCGCGGACACGGGCATCAAGCTGACGCACGAGGAGTCGCGCCGGCAGGTGCTCACGCGCGGCATCAGCCTCAACGACCTGGTCGGCAGGCGCTTCCGCGTCGGCTCGGTGGAGTTGGTGGGCGCCGAGCTGTGCGAGCCCTGTGCGCACCTCCAGTCGCTCACGCACGACGGCGTCCTGCGCGGGCTCGTCCATCGCGGCGGGCTGCGCGCCGACATCGTCCGCGAGGGCCGGATCGCCGTGGGCGACCCGGTCACGCTCTCGACTCCCGAAGGAGGGTTGCATGGCGCTGATTGAGGTCCCCTCGGGACTCGAGGGCGTCAAGGCCTTCGACACCTCGATCGCCGAGCCCGATCGCGAGGGCGGCGCGCTCCGCTACCGGGGCGTCGACATCGAGGAGCTGGTCGGAAACATCCCCTTCGAGAAGGTCTGGGGACTGCTCGTCGACGGCGTGTACGAGCCCGGCCTGCCGCCCGCCGAGCCGCACCCACTGGCGGTGCGCACCGGCGACCCGCGCGTCGACCTGCAGGCGGCGCTCGCGATGCTCGCGCCCGAGTGGGGCCTGCGCCAGCTGATCGACATCTCCGACGAGCAGGCCCGCGCGGACCTGGCGCGCGTGTCGGTGATGGCGCTCTCCTTCGTCGCGCAGTCCGCCCGAGGCGTGGGCCGCCCACCGATCTCGCAGCGCGAGATCGACAAGGCGAGGTCGATACCCGAGCGCTTCCTGATCCGCTGGCGCGGTGAGGCCGATCCGCGTCACGTCAAGGCCATCGACGCCTACTGGATCTCGGCCGCCGAGCACGGCATGAACGCCTCGACCTTCACCGCCCGGATCGTCGCCTCGACCGGCGCCGACGTGGCCGCCTCATTGTCGGCCGCGGTGGGGGCGCTGTCGGGGCCCCTGCACGGCGGAGCACCGTCGCGCGTCCTGCAGATGCTCGATGAGGTCGCCGAGTCGGGGGACGCCGAGCGCTGGGTCAATCAGGCGCTCGACCGCGGCGACCGCCTGATGGGCTTCGGCCACCGCGTCTACCGGGCCGAGGACCCGCGCGCCCGGGTGCTGCGCCGCACGGCGCGCGAGATCGGCGCGCCGCGGCTCGAGGTCGCGGAGAAGCTCGAGGAGGCAGCGCTCGCCGAGCTCGCCGCACGCAAGCCGGACCGCGTGCTCGCGACGAACGTCGAGTTCTGGTCCGCGGTCGTGCTCGACTTCGCGGACGTGCCGCCCGAGCTGTTCACGCCGATGTTCTCGTGCGCGCGCGTTGCCGGCTGGGCGGCGCACATCATGGAGCAGAAGCGCGAGGGCCGCCTGATCCGGCCGAGCGCCAAGTACGTGGGCCCCGAGCCCCGCTCGGCCGACGCTGTCAACGGCGCGGCGCCCTCGTAGGAACCGCTGTGACCGAGGCTCAGAAGCGGCTCGTCCTCGTAGCCGCGATTCTGGGCACCACGGTGGTCACGGTCGACTCGACCGTGGTCAACGTGGCCCTGCCCGCGATCGCGGACGATCTGGGCGGCGGGCTCGCCGGGCAGCAGTGGACCTCGAACGCCTACCTCGTCACGCTCGGGTCGCTGCTCTTGATCGGCGGCTCGCTCGGGGATCTGTTCGGCGAGCGGCGCGTCTTCGCCCTCGGAGTGGCGGGGTTCGGCGTGACATCGCTGCTT
This sequence comes from uncultured Thermoleophilaceae bacterium, assembly GCA_963757815.1. Lineage (GTDB taxonomy): Bacteria > Actinomycetota > Thermoleophilia > Solirubrobacterales > Thermoleophilaceae > JACVRW01. The sequence goes on from CAVWSN010000036.1 coordinate 52,567, forward strand.
GTGCGCGGTCGCGCCCACGATCGAGCTGCTCGTGGCGGCGCGCGCCCTGCAGGGGGTTTGCGGAGCGCTCCTGACGCCGGCCGCCCTTGCCGTCATCGTCGCCGTGTTCCCGCCGGACGAGCGCGGCAAGGCCGTGGGAGCATGGACCGCCTGGGGCGGGATCGGCACCGTGCTGGGACCCCTGATCGGCGGCCAGCTCGTGGACACCGCCTCGTGGCGCTGGATCTTCGCGATCAACATCCCAGTGGTGCTGATCACGCTGTTCCTCGTCTTCCGCGCGGTCCCGGAGGGCCGTGAGCGCCCCGCGGAGGCGCGCGTGGACGTGGTGGGCGCCACTCTGTGCGCACTCGGGCTCGCCGGCATGACCTTCGGGCTGATCGAGCAGCCGCAGCGGGGCTGGGACGATCCGCTCGTGTTCCTCACGCTCGCGATCGGCGCCCTGCTGTTCGCCGGCTTCATCCTGTGGGAGGCGCACACGCGCTACCCGATGCTGCCGCTCGGGCTCTTCCGGCGGCGCAACTTCGCGATCGGCAACATCGAGACCTTCTCGATGTACGGCGGGCTCGGCGTGCTGTTCTTCCTGCTCGTCCTGTTCCTGCAGCAGATCGCGGGCTACTCGGCGCTCGAGGCGGGCCTAACGAGCGTGCCGGTTACGATCGTCATGTTTGCGCTGTCCACCCGCTTCGGGATGCTCGCCGACCGCTACGGGCCGCGCTTCTTCATGGGCGTCGGCCCGCTGGTCGCGGCCGTGGGTCTCGCCCTGTTCCTGCCGCTCGACGCCGACGTCGACTACGTGACCGACCTGCTTCCGGGGCTGCTCGTGTTCGCGCTCGGGTTGTCGATGACCGTTGCCCCGCTCACTGCAACCGTGCTGGCCGACGCCGACGAGAACAACGCCGGCATCGCGTCGGGGACGAACAACGCGATCGCGCGCGTGGCGAGCCTGGTCGCGATCGCGGCGGTGGGAGCGCTGGTGGCCGACGGGTACGGCGCCAAGCTCGAGAGCGAGCTGAGCCCGCAGGCCGCCGCCCGGCCGGCAGTTCAGGCCGCCGTCGAGGAGGCCAAGAAGCAGCCGCTGGCCCGGATAGTCGTCCCCGGCCTGCCCGGCGGCTTGCAGGCGGAGGTGACCGACGCAGGCGAGGCCGCATCCGTCCGTGCCTTCCGGATGGGTATCGGGATTGCCACCGCCCTGGTGGCCCTCGGCGGCGTGCTGGGGCTTGTGGGCATCGTCAACCCGCGCCGCCGCGTGGATGCCGAGGACTGTCCGGGCGGTCAGCTGGTGGGGGTCGCGGAGGAGGCGGCCCGCCAGTCGCCGTGCGACTGGCAGCGCGAAACGGAGGCGGGAACGGCTAGGGCGTGAGGATCTCGAGCGTGCCGACCGGGGACACCCGCACGGAGATCCCGCGAACGCTGCCGCTCGGGTAGCGGACGCGGCAGCGCGTCGGGGTGGAGGACCCGATCGCACGCGGGCACGCGATGGCCGCGCTGTCGTCATCCCTGAAGTCGAAGAGGCTGCGCTCGAGCTGCCACTCGGCCGCCCGCGCGGGAACAGAGTCGGGCCCGTCCCGGGGCATCGTCGTCCGGCAGCAGGGCGGCGAGGCCGACTATCAGCGCGAGGGCGATGCCGACGGCAAGCGCCGTGCCCAGGAGGGCCGCTCGCGAGGGGCGCGCCCACCGGCGAGGCGACTCCTCGACGATCGCGAAGCCGCAGCGCGGGCAGCTTCCGTGCCCGGGAGCCGCCTCGGCTCCGCAGTTCGGGCAGCTTGCCGTCGCCGTCACGACACCCCATCTTGACCCCTTCGGGCTGATCCGTCGGGAGCCCGGGGTTAGAGTGGATTCGTGGCCGGGCTCGACCGTCGCGAGTTCCTCGTCGGCGCGGCCGGCGGCGCGCTCGCCGTCGCGCTGCCGGGCAGCTCGCTCGCGGACGTCTTGGCCCAGCCGTCGACGCTCTCGAAACAGGCCGCGCGGGCATTGCGGTCGGCCGTGAAGGGCAGGGTCCTGTTTCCGAACAGCCCCGGCTACAACTCGGCTCGCCTCGTCTACAACCTGCGCTTCGACGGCGCCCGGCCCGACGCGGTCGTGCGGCCCGAGTCGGCGCAGGACGTGGCCGCCGTCGTCAGGTGGGCGAACCGCTTCGACGTGAACGTCGTGGCGCGGTCGGGCGGCCATAGCTACGGCGGCTACTCGACGACCGGCAACGGAGTGGTCGTCGACCTGTCAGGGATGAACGGTGTGCGGATCAGCGGCGGGCGGGCGACGGTCGGGGCCGGCACGCAGCTGATCGACATGTACTCCGCACTTGCCCGCCGCGGGCTCACCGTTCCGGGCGGCAGCTGCCCCTCGGTCGGGATCGGGGGCCTCGCACTCGGGGGCGGCCACGGGCTTGCGGGCCGGCGCTGGGGCCTGACCGCGGACAACATCCGCGGCGCTCACGATCGTCACCGCCGACGGCCGCGTGCGGCAGGCCGGCGCCGGCACCAACGAGGACCTGTTCTGGGCCTGCCGGGGAGGCGGCGGCGGCAACTTCGGGATCGTCACGAGCCTGACCCTGCAGACCCACCGCGCGCCTGGCGCGGCCTGGTTCTTCGCGTCCTTCCCCTGGTCGCAGGCGAGCGAGGCGCTGGCCGCGTGGCAGGCGTTCGCACCAGACGCCCCGGGTGCGCTCACCTCCATCTTCTCGCTCGGGACCAGCGGCGGCGCCGGCCCGCCGCGCGCGACCGCGCTCGGCCAGTACTTCGGCTCCCCCTCGCGGCTACGAAGGCTGCTCCGGCCGCTCGCGCGCGTGAGCGGAGCGAGCGTGAGCGTGGGCAGCGCAAGCTACATGTCGCTCGTGCTGCGCTGGGCCGGCTGCCTGGACGAGGGCTTCAGCGCCTGCCACACGACCGGCACCTATCCCGGCGGCACGATGCCCCGGGCGAGCTTCTACGCGAAGTCGGACTATTTCGACCGCCCGCTGTCGGCGCGGGCCCGCGCGACGATGGTGAACTGGATCGAGCGCCGCCAGCAAAGCGGCTCCGGCTCAGGCGCGCTGCTGTTCGACGCCTACGGCGGCGCGTACAACCGTCCCGCCGCCGACGCCACCGCGTTCGTCCACCGCGACATGCTGTTCTCGCTCCAATACGTCGCCTACTACGGCGGCGCCGGTGCCGGGGCGGCAAACGCGTGGATCAACGGCGTCTGGCGCGCGCTGCGGCCGTCCGCGTCCGGCCAGGCCTACCAGAACTACATCGACCCCCAGCTGCCCGGCTGGCAGCGGGCCTACTACGCGGGCAACCTCCCGCGCCTGCGCGAGATCAAGAAACAGGTCGACCCCGAGTTCCGCTTCCGCTTCCGGCAGGCGATCCCGCCGGCCTGACCTTCGCTCCCAGGTTGGCGTTGGCCGGGGCGTGCTGGGGCTGGGGAAGGGGGATGGGGTGGTTTGCCGGCGTCGGTGTTTTGCCGCGAGCGCCGGGTCCTCCGGCCGGGCGCCCCGGCAGGAGGGGTTCGACGCGTTACTCGCGCATAGCGCGAAGAAAGCGTCAAGCCCCCGTGGGTCGGGGTTCTCCCCCCTCCCCCGGAAGGGGCTTATCGCTGAACGTTGCCGACCTTGATGTCGTGTGACGACACCAAGTCGGCATCGTGGGGGAGGAATCGCCGTTTCGGGCCTCTCACCGCTCCCGTGCCACCCCCTCCCCAGCCGCAGTCGGCCGCAGATCGGACCTAAGAGCACGCACCGCACTGAGCGCAGAGCCGGGCCCTGTACCCCGCGCTCTCCGGCGGGATGTCATCCGCCGGTCGCTTCGCGCGCTCCCGGGCGCCCGCCAGGAACAGGATCGCCGCGCAGGCGAGCGCCAGCAGGTTCTGGCCGAGCGACCGCTCGAACAGGCGCGCCACGATCAGGGCGCCCGCCCAGATGCCGGCCGCCGCGATGGCGGTCCCGTCGCCAAAGGGCAGGTGAAACTGCGAGCCCTCCCCGCGCGCGAACAGCAGCGCCAGGACCCCGAGCGCCAGGAGCAGCTCGGCAAGCTCCACAAACGAGAACGGCCCGATCGTGCTCACCACGAGCAAAAGCGCGGCCGCGGCGGCCGCCTTTTGCTCCGTGTTGAGGCGCCGGAATGCGCGGACGAGGCGGCCGGCAAGGTCAGCCATGGCAGGGCGGAGAGGTTAGTGGCCTGACGGGTTCTCCTTGTACTGTTCTGGCCCGCATGGCAGATGAAGAGCTTCACCTGATCGGACCGGACGAGGTCGCGTACCGGCTCGATCTCACCCCGGCCCAGCTCAAGATCACCTGGACCGCGGTGAAGTCGTACCTCGACGACTTCGGGCACGACGAGCGCGAGGTCCAGGCGATCGCGCGCGAGGTCCTCGCCAAGCTGCCCGACGAGCACGCCATCCGACCGATCGACATAGGCCGGGGCCGGTAGAGAACACCGGTGTCGAGCGAGCTCACCCGACGCGACCTGATCCGCGCCGGCGGCGTCGGCGCGGCCGGCATCGCCCTGCTCGGCGCGAGCGCGTGCGATTCCGGCGGGGATACCGGCGGCGAAAACGACGGCGCAGGCGCCGGCGAACGCCATGAACGTGGTCGTCGTCGTGATGGACAGCCTGCGGGCGGACCACGTCTACGGGCCGCGGGCGCGCACCGACGCGATCAACAAGGTGATGCAGGCCGGCGTGCGCTTCACGAACGCCTATCCCGAGGGCATGCCGACGATTCCCGCGCGCCGCGCGATCATGGCCGGGCGGCGGACGTATCCGTTCCGCGGCTGGAAGCCGAAGTGGGACGACCTCCCGCCCCAGCCCGGCTGGGAGCCGGTCGGCAGCGACGGCGAGATGTGGACCGAGGTGCTGCGCCGCAACGGCTGGACCACCGGCTACGTGACCGACAACCCCCACCTGCTGTTGCCGGTGCACAAGCGCTTCCGGCGCCGCTTCGACCGGGTCGAGCTGGTCGACGGCCAGGTGCCGGTCCGAAGGAAGCCGACCCGGCGCGTGTCCCAGAAGGAGGTCAACCGCCACCTGCCGCCGTCCATGCGGGACGGCCGCGCGGAGCCGCGCATGGCCGCCTACCTGGCCGTCAACCCGCGCGACCGGCGCGAGGAGGACTTCAACGCGGCGAAGGTCTTCAAGGAGAGCATGGGCTGGATCGAGTGGGCGAGCACCAAGCAGCCGTTCGCGCTCGTGATCGACTCGTTCGACGCCCACGAGCCCTGGGATGCTCCGCGCCGGCTCGTGGACCTGTACGGGCCGCCGCGCGCCGACGGCGTCGAGCCGATCCAGCCGTTCGCCACGCCGGCGGGCCAGTGGCGCGAGCTCGGGCTGGATGCGGGGATCCTGCGGCGGATGCGCCAGCTCTACGCGGCAGAGGTCACGCTCGTGGACGTCTGGCTCGGCAATTTCCTCGACAGGCTCGCGGGGCTGGGCCTCGAGCAGAACACGCTGTTGGTGCTGGTGAGCGATCACGGAGTGCTGCTGGGCGAATACGGCTGGGTGGGCAAGCGCTACTCGGAGATGCACCAGGCGCTCACCCACGTGCCGCTGGTGCTGCGCCATCCGGCCGGCAAGGCGCAGGGCGCCGCGAGCACCTACTACGCCTCGACCCACGACATCGGGCCGACCGTGCTCAGGGCCGCCGGGGTTGAGGTGCCCGGCCACATGAACGGGGTCGACCTCTCGCCGGTGTTCGACGGCAAGGCGCCCGCCAAGAAGCGCGGCTACCGCACCTCCGCCTACAACACCTACGTCAGCGCGGGTGACGACCGCTGGCTGCTCATCGCCGGCAACCGCCGCGAGGAGCTCCGCCTCTACGACCGCAAAGCGGATCCCAGGGAGACCCGAAACGTGGCGCGGCAGCACCCCCAGCAGGTCCGCCGGCTCTGGAACCTGATCCTGAGGGACGCGGGCCCCAAGGGCCTGCCCCGCTTCCCAAAGGGCGGCGGCGAGGGCTGATCCCGCATGGCGGGCCACAGTTCCCCGCTGCGCGATGACGCCAACGCCGGCAGGGTCGCGCTGATCAGCGGTGGCGGGACCGGCATCGGCCGCGCCACGGCGCTCGAGCTGGCGGCCACGGGGGCGGGCGTGGTGGTGTGCGGCCGCCGGAGCGAGCCGCTCGAGGACGTGAGGGGTGAGGTCGAGCGGCACGGCGGCGAGTGCCTGGCGGTGGCGGCCGACCTGCGCGCGGAGGACGAGGTCGAGCGGACGGTGGGGGCGGCGCTCGAGCGCTTCGGTCGGATCGACGTGCTCGTGAACAACGCCGGCGGGCAGTTCTCGGCGCCGGCCGAGGAGATCTCCATGAAGGGCTGGCGAGCGGTCCAGCGCGTGACCGTCGAGGCCGTCTGGAACGTCACTCGCGCCGTGGCCACGCGGGCGCTGATCCCCGGCGGCGGCGGGCTGATCGTGTTCCTGGGCTTCAGCCCGCTGCGTGGGATACCGGGCTTCGCGCACGCCTCCGCGGGCCGGGCCGCCGTCGCCAACCTGGCCTCGGGGCTCGCGCTCGAGTGGAGCCGCCATCGGATCCGAAGCGTGTGCGTGGCGCCCGGCACCATCCTCACCGAGGCCCTGAGGGAGTACGGCGACGAGGCGGTGGATGGGTGGGAGCGCTCGGTGCCGCTGGGGCGCCTCGGGCGGCCCGAGGAGGTGGCGAGCCTGATCGCGTTTCTCGCTTCCGACGGCGGCGCATACATCACGGGCACGACGATCGTTGTCGACGGCGGTGCGGACGCGTGGGGGCTGGCCGAAACGCCACCCGCGCACGACACTTGACGGAGCCATGCCGCGCGACCTGAGCCTGCTGTTCGAACCGGCGTCCGTCGCCGTGGTCGGGGCCTCGGACGATCCGGTCAAGTGGGGCAACTGGCTCGCTCGCGGAGCCCTGCGCGGCGCCGGACGCCGCAACGTCTACCTGGTCAACCGGCGCGGGGGCGAGGTGATGGGCGTGCACGCCCATCGCGCACTCGGGGAACTGCCGGAGGCGCCCGACCTCACGGTGCTCGCGGTGCCGTCCGCGGCCCTTGACGCGAGCGTGGAAGAGGCGATCGCGATCGGGTCGCGCGCGCTCGTGGTCATCACGGCGGGCGCGGCCGACGGCGACGCGGGCGGAGAGCGCGACGCTGCCCTCGCCGCCCGGGTGCGCGAGGCCGGCGTAATCCTGGTGGGGCCGAACTGCCTGGGAGTGTTCGATGCCGGCGCCGAGCTCGAGCTGGTGCCGAACGACCTGCCACGCGGCCGGATTGGCCTCCTCTCGCAGAGCGGGAACCTGGCGCTCGAGGCCGGCATGCTTGCGGCCGCCGCCGGGCTCGGCTTCTCGCGCTTCGTCTCGCTCGGCAACCAGGCCGACCTCGAGGCCGCGGAGCTGATCCGCGAGCTGGCCGCACACGACGGCACCGATCTGATCGCCGTCTACGTGGAGGACTTCAGGGACGGCCGCGCCTTCGCGGAAGCCGCCGAGGACGCCGCGCGGGCGGGCAAGCCGGTCGTGCTGCTGGCGGTCGAACACTCCGAGGCCGCCGCCCGCGCCGTGCGCTCGCACACGGGAGCACTGGCGAGCGAGGGGGCCGCGATCGACGCCGCCTGCCGCGCGGCCGGCATGGAGCGGGTGCGCGGGCCGCAGGAGCTCGTCGACCTGGCCCAGGGCCTGCTCGGCGCCGGCTCGCTGCGCGGCAGGAGAGTGGCGGTGCTGGCCGACGGCGGCGGTCACGGCGGGATCGCAGCGGGCCTCCTCGGCACGGCCGGGCTCGAGCTGCCCTCCCTGAGCGACGACCTGAGGGCCGAGCTGCGCACCGGCCTGCCGGCCACGGCGGCCGTCGCCAACCCGATCGACCTCGCGGGCGGCGGCGAGAGCGACATCCACACCTTCGAGCGGAGCGCGCGGGCCGTGCTCGGCTCAGGCGAGGTTGACGCCCTGCTCGTGACGGGCTACTTCGGCGGCTACTCGGACTACGGCGAGGCGATGGAGCAGGCCGAGGCGGCCGTGGCCGAGGCGCTCGCGCAAGCCGGGGCCACGAGCTCGCTCCCGCTGTTCATGCAGACGATGCACTCGCAGACCGCCGCGGCCCGCTCGCTGCGCGCCCGCGGTGTGCCGGTCTACCCGACGATCGAGCGTGCGGTCTCGGTGCTCGGCAGGCTGGCGGAGCGCAACGAACAGCCGCCAAGAGGGGTACCGCCGCTGCCGAAGGCCGCGGCGCCGGTGGTCACCGGCGGCTACACGGAGGCGCGGGCGCTCCTTGCGGCCGGCGGGGTCCCGTTCGTGGACGCACGCACGGTCGAGACGACCGAGGAGGCCGTAGCGGCGGCGGAAGAGCTCGGATACCCCTTGGTCCTGAAGGCGCTCGGGCTGCTTCACAAGTCGGACGCCGGCGGCGTCGTCACGGGGCTGTCGGACGAGCGGGCGCTCAGCGCGGCAGTCCGTGACCTGCGCGAGCGCCTCGATCCCCCGGCGCTCTCCGTCGAGCGCATGGCGCCGCTCTCCGAGGGGGTGGAGCTGCTCGCCGGCGTGCGCCGGGATGCGCGCTTCGGCCCCGTCGCCCTCGTGGGGCTCGGCGGCCTCTACACGGAGGTGATGCGCGACGTTGCGGTGGCGCTCGCGCCGGTGGACGAGCCGACGGCGCGCGAGCTGCTCCTGTCGCTGGGCGCCGCGCCGCTCCTGCGCGGTGCGCGCGGGCGACCGGCCGCCGACCTCGGCGCCGCCGCCGCTGCCGTGGCCGCGGTGTCGCGCGTGGCCGCCGCACATCCCGAGATCGCGGAGATCGAGATCAACCCGCTGCTGGCGCTCCCGGACGGCGCGCTCGGGCTCGACGCCCGGGTCGTGCTGTAGCGGGCCCCTCAGACGGCCGCCGGCTCGACGGCCAGCCCCGGCGCCGTGCCGTAGGACAGGATGCCGTCGAGTCCGCGCTTGGCGACCTCGTTGGCCACGATCACGCGCTGTATCTCGCTGGTGCCCTCCCAGATCCGGTCGACGCGCAGGTCGCGGTAGAGGCGCTCGCAGGGGTTCTCGCGCATGTAGCCGCGGCCGCCGAGGATCTGCACGGCGCGGTCGACCACCCGGCCGGCCGCCTCGGACGCCGACAGCTTGACCACGGCCGCCTTGCCGTGGAGGAGGCGCCGGTCGAGGCCCTGGTCTGCCTCCCAGGCCACCTGCCGTACAAGCGCGCGGTTGGTCGCGATGTCCACCACGCTGTCGGCCACCATGCCCTGGATCAGCTGGTAGCCGATGATCGGCTGCCCGAACTGCTCGCGTTCGCCGGCCCATTCGACGGCGGTGCGCAGCGCCCGCTCCGCGGCGCCGACCGCCCGGGCGGCGATCATGAGCCGCTCCTCGACGAACCAGTCGCGTGTGAGCTCATAGCCCTCGCCGACGCCGCCCAGCACCGCGGTTTCGGGCACCACGACGTCCTCGAAGCCGAACTCGGGGTGCTCGTACACGAAGGTGTGCATGTAGCGCGGCGTCCGCAGCACGTTCACGCCGGGCGTGTCCTTGTCGACCAGGAAGAGGGTCGGGGTGCGCTCGGGCATCACCAGCGCGAGCACGATCAGGAAGTCGGCGACGTCGCCGACCGTCACGAACCACTTCTCGCCGTTGATCCGGTACCCGCCGTTCGCCGGCTCGGCGGTCGTCTCGATCAGCGACGGGTCGGAGCCCGCGCCCGCCTCGGTGACCGCGAAGCAATCCCGCCGCTCACCCCGGATCGCGGGCTCGAGATACTCCTCCCGCTGCGCCGGCGTGCAGACGCGGAGCGCGTTCGCGGGGCGCCAGACCGTGTCCCAGAGGGCGTTCGTGAGCCTGCCGAGCTCTTCCTGCACGAGCACCTGGTCGAGCACGCCGAGGCCCTGGCCGCCCCACTCCGCCGGCATGTTGATCGCGTTCAGGCGCAGCTCGCGCACGCGGGCGGCGATCTGCGCATGGACGTCGTCCGGGAGCCCGTTCTGCTCCTCGCAGGCCTCCTCGTGCTCCATGATCGCGTCCGCAAGCGCGCGGGCGCGGCTGCGAAGGTCCTCCTGGGCGGGCGCTCAGCTCGAGATCCACCGGTCAGTCTCCTCGTTCGTCGAATGCGGCCCCAGCCTACGCCCCCGAACCTGGCGCGGCCGCTGCGCTTGCCAGCTGCCCGCGCGCGGGTAAGCACTATGTGTCCCTCCGCGGATGCCGGAGGACGCCGGTGTGCGCGGGAAATACTCCACTGCACGGGGGCCTGCCATGCGCCGTCTGCCCGGTCTTCTCCTGCTCGTGTTCCTGGTCGCGTTAGGGGGTGCCGGCGCCGCTTTGGCGCAGTCGAGTCCGCTGGTGCGGATAAGCGGACCCTCGCCCTTCGCTGCAAACTGCAACGGCGCGCCGCAGAACGGCACGGTCTACCCCAACGCCGAGGTCGAGCCCTGGGTGAGCGTGAACCCCGCTGACCGCCGCAACCTGGTCGCCGTCTGGCAGCAGGACCGCTGGTCCAACGGAGGCGCCCAGGGGAACCTCACCGGGGTCTCCTTCGATCGCGGCGACTCCTGGCGACGGCTCACGCCGCCGCCGTTCTCGCGCTGCGCCGGCGGCAACGCCGCCAACGGCGGCGACTACGAGCGGGCGACCGATCCGTGGGTGAGCTTCGGTCCTGACGGCACGGCGCACCAGATCGCACTGTCGTTCAACGACTCGAACCCGATCAACGCGGTCCTCGTGTCGAGCTCGGAAAACGGCGGTCGCACCTGGGGCAGGATCACCACGCTCCAGCGCGACACCGTGGCCGAGCTCTTCAACGACAAGGAGTCGATCACCGCCGATCCGACCGACCGGAACTTCGTCTACGCCGTATGGGATCGCCTCCAGATCCAGAACCCGGCGGACGTCAACTCACCGTTCTCGGGCGACACCCTGTTCGCGCGCTCGACCGACGGCGGCAGGACCTGGCAGCCGACCAGGACGATCCTCGACTTCCCGAACAACAGCAACATTCAGACGATCGGCAACCAGATCGTGGTGCTCGGCAACGGCACGCTCGTCAACGTCTTCAACCTGATCAACCAAGAAGGGGTGCCGCTCGTCGCGATCCAGCGCTCCACCAACAAGGGAGTCACCTGGTCCGCCCCGATCGTCATCGACGTGATGTTCGGCAGCTTCACGCAGGGTCAGGGCGTGATCGACCCGTCCGACGGGCACCCGGTCCGCACCGGCGACATCCTGCCGGAGGCCGCCGCCGACCCGCGCCGCGGCTCGGAGACCCTGCACATCGTCTGGCAGGACATCCGCTTCACGCTGGCCGCTCCGCTTCCCTACTTCAACGATCAGATCGTGATCTCGAGCTCGGAAGACGGCGGCTTCAACTGGAGCGACGCCAGACGGGTCAGCGAGAACAAGCTGACGCAGGCGTTCACCGGCTCGGTCGACGTCGACGAGCGGGGGGCGGTGGGAGTCACCTACTACGACTTCACCTCCGATGACCCGTCGGGTGGCCCGCTCGACACCGACTACTGGTTCACGGTGGCGCGTAGCGGCGACGCCCGCTTCTCGCCCCGGCAACGGCTGGCGCGGCCGTTCAACATGGCGACGGCTCCGGACGCCGGCGGCTACTTCGTCGGCGACTACGAGGGGCTCGCCACGAGCGGCCGTCGTTTCGCGCCGGTGTTCGTGGCCGCCAACAGCGGCAACCTCCTGAACCGAACTGACGTGTTCTCGACGCTGCTCCAGCCGAGCCTCGCCTCAGCGCAGGCCGGCCGCCGGACGGCGCGCGCGAGTACCCGCGGGCGCCTGGCCCGCCTTGTCAAGCAGGGAGGAGGGATTCGCGGCCCCGTGCGCGTTCGCTGATCTGGGGCTGCCCGCGGGCCGCTCCGGCGGCCCGCGGGCTCAGCTCGCCGCTTCGCCCGGCTCCACCGCCGTGAGGTCGGCCGCCCGGCCGGCCTCGATCACGCGTTTGAGGAACGCCTGGGTGCGTTCCTCTCGCCTGATTGGCGCGTCAGTTATAAGTGCTTGCGCCGATGACTGTCAAACAGCGGGCCCGTGGCGGCGATGTGGTGGTTGGCGCGCTCGAGGAGCTCGGCGCGAGCGCCGTCTTCGGCGTGCCCGGAACGCACGCGCTCGCGATCTGGGAGGGCCTCCGCGAGAGCCCGATCGCCACGCTCGGGATGCGGACCGAGCTCTGCGCCGGCTTCGCCGCCGACGGCTACGCGCGGGCCAGCGGCCGGGTGGCGCCGCTCCTGCTCTCGACCGGGCCCGGCGCGCTGAACTCGCTAACCGCGTTGATGGAGAGCGCGACCGCGCACGTCCCGGTGCTCGCGCTCTCGAGCCAGATCCCGCGCGATCTGATCGGGCGCAACCGCGGCTTCCTCCACGACCTGCCGGACCAGTTGGCGAGCTTCGCTCCGATCGTCAAGCAGGCGCGCCGGGCCGAGAGCGCCGCCGGGCTGGCGGAGCTCGTGGCCGACGCCTGGCGGGTCGCGCTCACACCGCCGAGCGGGCCGGTGTACCTCGAGGTGCCGGTGGACGTGCTCGACGGGCCCGCGGGCGCGGCCCCGGTGGCGACGCTCGACGGCTCCCTGGAACGGGCCGTCGCGCCGCCCGCCGAGCTCGTCGCCGAGGCCGCCGCGCTGCTCGCCGCCGCCGAGCGCCCCGTCATCTGGGCCGGCGGTGGGGTCGAGCGCTCCGGGGCCTGGGACGAGCTGCGTGACCTCGCGGAGCGCCTGCGCGCGCCGGTTGCCACGACCTACATGGGCAAGGGCGCTTTCCCGGCCGGCCATCCACTGTCCGTGGGCTCGGCGTGCGACGACGCCGCGTTCGGCGAGCTCCTGGCCGACGCCGACGTGGTGCTCTGCGTCGGAACCGAGCTCGGCGCCGAGACCACGCGCCAGTACGAGCTGCGACCCTCGGGCCGGCTGATCCACATCGACGCCGCGCCCGAGCGGATCGGGTCCAACTACGAGGCGCTGGCGCTGGTGGGCGACGCCACCGCCGCGCTCGCCGCGCTCGTGCCGCTCGTCCCGGGGCGTGAGCAGGACGGAGACGCCGAGCGCCGCGTCGAGGCGCTGCGGGCGCGCATCGCAAAAGGGCTCGACGAGCAGGGCCGCGAGCTCGAGCGCGGGATCCTGCGCGACATCGTGGCCGTGGCAGGGCCCGACGCGGTGATCGCCTGGGACATGACGATCATGGGCTACTGGGCTGCGGCCCACCTGCCCGTCGAGAAGCCGCGCACGTTCCTCTACCCGCTCGGCTCGGGGACGCTCGGCTACGCGTGGCCCGCGGCGCTCGGCGCGCAGGCGGTGCGGCCGGGCGAGCGCACGCTCGCCGTGATGGGTGACGGCGGCGTCCTCTACACGCTGCAGGAGCTCGCCAGCGCGCGCCAGCACGAGCTGCCGGCCAAGCTCCTGATAGTCGACGACCGCGGCTACGGCATCCTGCGCGAGTACCAGCGCGACGCGTTCGCGGCCACCCACTCGGTCGACCTCGTCCAGCCGGACTTCGAGGTCGTGTGCCGCGGCTTCGGCGTTCCCGCGCGGACCGTCGAGCCGCCCGAGCTGACCGGAGCACTCGAGTGGGCGTTCGGCGAGCAGGGCCCGGCCGCGGTGATCCTGCGTGCCGCGGTGACCGCGCACCGCCCGACGCCATGACCGACTGGAGCGCCCTGCTGCGCGCCCAGCTGCTCGATCTCGGCCCCTACGAGCCGGGACCGAGCGTCGACGAGCTGCGGCGCGAGCACGGCCTGGACGACCTGGCCAAGCTGAACTGGAACGAGGGCCTGTTCGGCCCGCTTCCGGGGGTACTCGACGCCGTGGCCGGCGAGCTGCCCGAGAGCTGGTCCTACCCCGAGCACGCCTACCTGGAGCTCCGTGAGGGGATCGCGCGCGACATCGGCGCGCGCGCCGATCAGATCCTCCCGGGGCACGGGATCCAGACGATGATCCTCACGCTCTGCGCGGCCTTTCTGAACCCCGGCGACCGCGTGGTCGTACCGCAACCGACCTACGGCCTCTACGCGCAGGCTTCGCGCGCTGCCGGCGCGACGGTCGAGCGAGTTCCGTCGCCCGAGCTGCGCCTCGACCTCGAGCGGGTCGCCGACGCCGCGCGCCGCAGCGGGGCTCGGCTCGCGTGGGTGTGCGACCCCAACAACCCCACCGGGTCGCTCATCGACCCGGCGGAGTGGGCAGCGTTCCTCGACGCGCTGCCGCCCGGCTGCGTGGCGGTGGCGGACGAGGCATACATCGACTACGTCGAGCCGGAGACCCGCATCCGGCGCGAGGAGGACGTGGCGGCCGGCCGGCCGGTGGTCGTGCTGCGCACGTTCTCGAAGATCTTCGGCCTCGCCGGCCTGCGGCTCGGCTACGCGCTCGCCGCGCCCGAGCTCGTCCCGTATCTCCAGGCGGTGCAGGAGCCGTTCAACGTCAACCGCCCGGCCCTCGTGGCCGGCGCGGCCAGCCTCGGGAGGCCGGACGAGGTGGCGCAGCGGCGCGCCGCCACCGCCGCGGCACGCGCGCATCTGGCGGGCGCGCTCGCAGGGGCCGGCATCCGCGTGCTCCCGTCCGAGGCGAACTTCCTGTTCGTGGAGCACGGCGTGGACGACGCCGCGCTCTTCGGCGGCCTCGTCCGGCGCGGCATCCTGATCCGGGGCGGGGCCGAGATGGGCATGCCCGGATGGGCGCGCATAACCGTCGGCCCGCAGCCGCTCATGGACCGCGTGGCGGAGGCGCTGCCGGCGGTGCGGGCGGAGCTGCTCAGCGCAGGAGCCCGCGCGCGATGACCATCCGCTGGATGTCCGAGGTGCCCTCCTCGATCTCCTCGAGCTTGGCGTCGCGCATCCACTTCTCCACCGGGTATTCGCGCGAGTAGCCCCAGCCGCCGAGGGTCTGGAGCGCGGCCCAGGTGCACCACATGGCGGTCTCCGAGGCGTGCAGCTTGGCCATCGCGGCCTCGGTGGTCGCGCGCTCGCCCGCGTCGAGCATCCGCGCCGCGCGCCACACGAGCAGCCGCGATGCGTCCACCCGCAGCGCCATGTCGGCGAGCCGGAAGCCGACCGCCTGGTGCTCGGCTATCGGCTTGCCGAACTGCACGCGCTCGCGCGCGTAGGCGGTCGCGTACTCGAGCGCGGCCCGGGCGAGGCCGGTGGCGGAAGCGCCGAGCGTCACGCGCGAGCGGTCGAAGGTCTGCATGAGCCCGCGGAAGCCCTCGCCCTCTGGGCCGAGGCGGCGGTCGGCCGGCACCCGCACGTCGTCGAGGAAGAGCTCGGTGTTGACGATCGCCCGCTGGCCCATCTTGCGCATCGGCGGCCCCCAGCTCAGCCCGTCGTCGCCGCTCTCGAGCACGAACGCCGTGACGCCCCGGTAGCCGCTGCCGGGCTCCACGGTCGCGAACACGACGCAGTAGTCGGCCACGCCTCCGTTCGAGATCCAGCTCTTCTGGCCGCTCAGGACGTAGCCGTCCGCGTCGCGGCGAGCGGCGGTCCGGATCGACGCGGCGTCGGAGCCCGCCTCGGGCTCGGTGGTGGCGAGCGCGGTCAGCGGCGGCCGCTCACCGGTCAGGGGCTCGATCCAGCGGCGCTGCTGCGACTCGTCGCCGAGCGCCAGCACGGGCTCCGCGAAGAAGCCGTTGGAGGTGATCAGGTTGCCGATGCCGGAGCAGCCGTGCGAGAGCTCCTCCTGGACGATGCAGCCCGTCAGGCAGTCGGTCATGCCGCCGCCGCCGAACTCCTCGGGCAGCATGAACGAGGTCAGCCCGATCTCGGCCGCCTTGTTCCAGATCTCGCGCGGCAGCTCCGTGTCGGCCTCGTCCACCTCGAGCGAGATCGGCCGGATCTCGTTGGCCGCGAAATCCCGGCAGACCCGCCGGATCTCCTCCTGCTCCGGGGTCAGGTCTTGCATCACTCGATGGGGATGTCCTCGACCTCGGGCTCGCGGCGCGGCTGGTCGAGGCGCTCGAGATACCAGTCGATCAGCGCCCGCAGCGTCAGCAGGAACTCGCGGATCAGCTTCGTGACCTGGTCGTCGAGCTCGCGGGGAGCGACCCGGCGCAGGCCGTCCAGCAGGACGAACAGCGCGGCGGGGTCGGGGCTGCCACCGTGCGGGGGCGGCGGCGGATCAGGTCGCTCGCTGTCCATCCGGGCTCCGCTCGAACACGATCTCCAGTGCCCCGTTCTCGAAGCGGGCGCCGCGGGTCGTGTGGGCCGCCAGCGCGGGCGGCAGCATGATTGTCCGCTTGTGGGAGCCCACCCGCACGATCACCTCGAGCCCGAGCTTCTTCAGGCTGAGCTCGCCGCGCTCGGCGAACGGAACCTCGACCCTGAGTGTGGCCCGCCCGTTGTCGGTGGCGAGCTCGTGCGTGAGCCGGTCATGGAGGATCGCGGCCGGATCGCGCTCCCCGAACAGGGTGTCGGCGAGCCGGTCGAGCATCTCGCCACCCACCACCTCGCGCTCGAAGTAGGGCGCGCTCAGCACCGGCACCGGCGCGAACGCCGAGCGGACCAGCTCGAGCTGCTCGTCCTGCGCCGCGCGCCAGGCGGCGAAGTAGCCCTCGGCGGGGAGGATCCGGTTCACCAGCACGGCGTCGGTGAGGTAGCCGTAGAGGTTCAGGTAGGTGAAGGTCCGCATCGCCTCCTTGACCACCATCCGGTCGGGGCTCATCACGAGCCGGACCGTGGTCCGCTCGCGGTCGCGCAGGATGCCGTTCATCGCCACGAGGTTGCGCGCCAGCCGCTCGACGTCGTCGAACACGGCCTCGCCCGGCAGCGGTATGTCGAACAGCGACCGCGCGAAGGGCGCGAGCCGGCGCTGCGACGGCAGCATGCGCTCGAGCCACCAGGTCACGACGTCGGGGAAGGAGAGCAGCCGCAGCGTCTCGCCGGTCGGCGCGCAGTCGACGACCACCACGTCGAACTCGCCCTCGACGTGATGGCGCTTGATCCAGAGGAGCGAGAAGAGCTCGTCCATCCCGGGCGGGACTGTCAGCTCCTCGGCGGAGATGCGGTCGATGCCGCGCTCGGCGAGCAGGTCGCCTAGCCACCCCTGGACGCCGTCCCAGTTGCGCTCCATCTCCTCCTGCGCCTGGACCTCCTGGCCGAACAGGTTGGGACCCACCTGGGTGGGGTCGCCGCTCAGCTCGGCTTCGAGCGAGTCCGAGAGGCTGTGCGCCGGGTCGGTCGACAGCACGACGGTTCGCAGCCCGGCCGCGGCGCAGCGGCGGGCGCAGGCCGCGGCGACGCTGGTCTTGCCGACGCCGCCCTTGCCCGTGTAGAGGATCGTGCGAGGCGCCATCAGGCGCCCGATCCTATTGCCCGGGGGCGTTCGCGACCTCGACCTCGGCGCTCGCGCGGTCCTTCTTGCCGAGCCCGGTGCGCAGCTCCTTCGCCCCGAGGTTCACCGAGAAGAGGCCCGGCCCCTTCGGAGTCCAGGCGAACGACCCGCTGCCGCGCCGGAAGGTGGCGAGCCGGCTGTAGACGAGCTTGGCGCCCCGGTAGATCGTCAGCTCGACCGCCGAAAGCTTGGACACCGTGAAGGCGATCGAGGCCGGCTGCCCCTCGCTGGCCAGCTCGGGGCCCTCGTACGTCAGAACGGGCGGGTCGACCTGGTAGCCGCGGTAGCGCCGCGCGTAGTCACAGTAGAGGGGGCCGAGCCGGCGGCTGCACATGCTCTGCAGGAACTCGCGCAGCAGCTCGTGGTAGTCGTAGCTCGACTCGGCGCCCGCGTACGAGTAGCGCGACCAGTCGCCCACGTCGCTGAGCGGCAGCTCCTCGCGCGCCTCGGGCTCGGCCTCGACGTAGAGCCCGCGGGCGCGCTCGTCGCCGGCGATCTGTGCGAAGTCGTACAGCCCGATCAGGGACTGCAGGAAGGCGTTGAAAATCCACAGCCGCGGTGCGAACGAGTACTGGAGGTAGTGGATCCCCCCGGCCGGCCCCGTGGCACGCACGCCCGTGGGCGGCAGCGTCTCGAAGGCGCCGAGCGCCTGTCGGGCGGTCTCGAGATAGGCGGGCTGAGCGAGGAGCTGTGCGGCGCGCGCGAGCGCCTGGATGCCGGTTGCCTGGGCCATCCCGCTCATCCAGGGCGGGGCGCCGCCGCCGAAATGGAACAGGTACTCCCACGCGATGAAGCCGCGGCCGCGCTTGACCGCGAGCGCGGTCATCTCGTCCAGCAGCGTGCGCAGGGCGAGCTGATCGCAGGTGGGCTCGGCGCGCTCGCAGAACCCGTGCAGGTGGTTGGCCTTCTTGAACGTGGACAGCGGATGCAGCTGCAGCCCCTCGCCCGGGAAGTACTGGAACAGGATCTGGCTGCCGCTGAAGCTGATCTGGTCGCCCGCGGCGGGGTAGGGCAGCTTGCGCCAGTACTGGCGGTTGCGCTCGAGCTGGAGGAAGGCGACCGGCATGCGCGTCGGGGTGAGCCGGCGCGCCAGCGCGAGCGCCTCGACCGAATCGGTCACATAGAGCAGCTGCGTCCTGCGAGCCCCGCGCAGCTTGCGGAGCGCGCGGATCGCGAGGACGTAGTAGCGCCGCCAGCGCTGATAGTCGGTGCTCGCGATCTTGGTGCGGCGCAGCTCACGGGACAGTGTCCTGTAGACCGCCCTGCGCCCGCGCTTGCTCGACGAGCGCGCGATGCGCCACGCGCGCGCCGCCCGTGCGGACTCGCGGCTCGCTCGTGCGGTCCGGGCGCTCGACGCGCTGGCCGCGAATCCAAGCGGGCCGGCGCCGCCCACGGGCATGCCCAGCTCGATCTCGGCGCGGCTCGGGACCGCGGGATCCTGCACCCGCTTGGCCTTTCCACCGTCGACGACGACGACCTCACCCGCCTGGGCGGGTGCTGCCATGACGGCGAACGCCGCGAGCGCGGCCAGGGCTGTTCGTTTGACGTACCCCATCTGGTTGTCCAACACGATGACGACGGCGAGTTGCGGTTGGCATAGCTACCCTGCCCCGCGTGCGCCGCCTGCTGTTCCTACTGCTCTTCGCCACGGTGGCGCTCGCCTCCTGCGGAGGCGGCGACGACCAGGACGACGTCGAGGGACTCCTCGACAACGCCTTCTCGGGCGGCATCGAGAGCGCCGACCTGAAGCTCGATGCGGAGCTTCGCCTCGAGGGTAGCCCGTCGCTCGAGCGACCCGTCCGCCTTCAGGCTAGCGGGCCGTTCATCTCGAACGAGGACAAGCTGCCGTCCGCTGACATCGAGATCAAGATCGGCAGCGACGGCGGCGGCCAGACGATTACCACCGGCGTACTGCTGACGGGCGACCGTGCGTTCGTGAAGTTCCAGGACGTCTACTACGAGCAGCCCCCGGCCCAGGTGCGGCGCGCCAACCGCGCGCTCCGCAGGAACCGCAGCAGAAACAGCTCGCTGTCCGAGCTCGGCTTCGACCCACGCGGCTGGCTCGCCGACGCCCAGGACGAGGGCGAGGCCGATGTGGCCGGCGTCGAGACCCGCCACGTGTCCGGCACGCTCGACGTCGAGAGCGTGCTGCGCGACTTCAACCGCTTCGTCCGCAGGTCGGGCCAGGCCGTGGGCGGGGCGACCGGTCAGGCTCCGCCGGCGCGGCTGTCGGCGGCGCAGATCCGGACCATCACCGACGCCGTCGAGAACCCGACCTTCGATGTATATGTCGGCAAGGAGGACGGGCTCATCCGCCGGGTCTCGGGCCGCATCGAGTTCGAGGTGCCCGAGCCGAGCCGCGCGGAGCTGGGCGGGATCGAGGCAGGAGCGGTCGAGTTCTCGCTCGAGCTCGCCGACGTGAACGGCGATCAGGAGATCGAGGCGCCCGCAAGGGCGCGGCCGATCTCGGTTCTCACCCGCTCGCTCGGTGGTCAGAGCGTGCTCGAGGGGCTCGGCAGCGGCATCGAGTCGGGGTCCGACGGCGGCGCGAGCGAGTCCACGCCTGAGATCGAGCCGCCGAGCAACGGCGCCGGCGGCCAGGGCCAGGGCCAGCTCCCGCCCGAGAGCACCACGACGCCCGAGGCCGAGGACTTCCAGCGCTACGCGGAGTGCCTCGACGAGGCCCGCCCCGAGGACACCGAGGCACTGCAGCGCTGCGCCGAGCTCCTTCAGAGTCCCTAGCGCGGGCGGCGTGATGGCCGCGCTCCCGGTAGCCGCAGCGTGCCGCCATCTCGATGCGCGTGAAGGGTTCGAGGTGCTGTTCCCGCTCGCCGAGGCGGACGGCTACCGCTTCGAAGGGCACTGCAGCGCCGTCGAAGACGGGCAGGCCTGGGCGATCAGATATTCGATCGTGCTGGATGCAAGCTGGATCACGCGCTCCGCCCACATCGTCAGCAGGTCGGCATTCGGGACCCGTGAGCTGAGGTTGGAGGGGGACGGTGAGGGTGGGTGGCTGCTCGACTCGAGGCCGGTCACGCACGTAGAGGGATGCCTGGACGTCGACCTCGAGGCGTCGGCGTTCACGAACACCTTCCCGGAGCGCCGGCTCGCCCTCGAGCCGGGCCGGCGGGCGGAAGCGCCGGCCGTCTACGTGCGCGCCCCGGACCTCCGCGTCGAGCGGCTCGAGCAGAGCTACGCGCGGATCGAGGACGAGGATGGGCGACGGCGCTACGCCTATGCCGCGCCGGCCTTCGACGTCGAGACGGTGCTCGTCTACGACGAGGACGGCATCGTGCTCGACTACCCGGGGCTGGCGACGCGGGTCTTCTAGCCGGGCTCCGCGCTTCCCGGTGGCGAGCTTCTTCCGGGTGTTGGTCTCCGCCGGCCGGGCTAGGGCTGGGGAAGGGTGTGTGGGACAGCGGCCGCTGTGCCTCTCTTGGCAAACAATCTTCGGCTGATCCCGGGTGTTGCCGAATCTGCATCGGCACCGGCGAAACTCCGATCTGTGATCCGGCTCAGCCGTCCTGCCCTGGGGGTCTCCTGGCCCACCAGGGCAGGACGGCTCGGATTTCCCGCCATCCGCGGCCGAACGATCTTCGATCACGTCCGGCCAGCCGCGACCGACGAGCAACATCCCCTTCCCCAGCCAATACGCGAGACCGGCCCGGCGCCAACTCACCGAGCCCCAGGAACTCCCAGCGAGGGGGAAGCCCGCCTAGCTCCGGGCCGCCGCCGCGGTCCGGCGCAGGTCGCGCTCCGGGTCGATGCCCCAGCGCCGCGCCAGCTCGGCCTGCCACGCCGCCACGGGCCAGCGGTCCGGGCGCTCCTCGCCGTCATGGTCGGGCGTCGCGCCCTTGAGCAGCATCGAGCCGGCGTTGTCTCCGATGCGGCGGATCTCGTCGACCTCGGCGGCGCTCAGCAGCGGGCCGGCCGGCACGGCCGCCAGCTCCTCGCGCTTGCGCTCGATCGGCTTGGCGCCCGGACCGGACTCCTGGATGAGCGTCGGCGCGACGCACTCGACCGCCTCGTGCGCGAGGTTCCAGACGCAGGCGAGCTGGAGCGGCGTCAGGCCGTGGCGCTCGGCAAGCGGGCGCACGAGGTCGAGCTTCTCGCGCCCCGCCTCCACCCACCCATCAGGGCGGAAACCGCGGTGGTCATGGTCGGGGAAGGCGTGACCGGGTAGTACGTCGTCGTGGAAGAGTCCGCCGTAGTCGACCACCCGCGTCACGACGCTCACGCCGTGGCGCGCCGCGGCGCCGAGCGCGAGCTCACCGGGCCAGGGCTCGAACGGGTTGAGGATCAGCATGGCCCAGTCGATGAGGTCGCCGTAACGCTCGAAGCAGCCGATCACGTCGAGCGTGAAGCCGTTCGCCGGCCCGGGCGCGAGCCCGAGCATGCGCGTGAGGCCCTCGTCGCGCAGCTCGCGCAGCGCCTCCCACACCTCGGGCGACTCGAAGCCGCGCCGGTCGGGGTTGTGGAGCAGCAGCAGGTCGAACGAGTCGACGCCGCAGCGCTCGAGGCTGCGCTCGACCGCCATGCGCAGATAGCCGGCGTAGCCCTGGGGGCCGCGCAGCCTGGGATCGGTGAAGCGCGGATAGCCCTTGGCGCCCTCGCGCTCGCCCTCGTAGAAGTCGTGTCCGACCGCCCCGGCGAGCGCGTACTCCGAGCGCGGCAGCCCCGCCAGGGCGCGCCCGACGAGCGCGTCCGCCGCGCCGGCGCCGTAGGCGTCGGCGGTCATCACGGTCCGGATTCCACCCCCGGGGCGAACGAGGGCCTCCAGACGCTCCTCCGAGATGGGCTCCCCGAAGCGCATGAAGCGCCCGCCGCTCCAGGTGCCCACTGCCACGTGCCCGAGCATGTCCCCACTCTAAGGTCCAAAGCATGACTGGCAGGCCCAGGGCGTGACCGGCGCCGACCTCGTGCTCTTCGGCGGGCTCCTCGTAGCCCTGTTCTTCTTCCTGTGGCTCGATCTGCACTTCTTCGCGCGCGGGCGCGAGCCGAGCTTCAAGGAGGCGATCTGGTGGTCGGTCGGCTGGCTCGCGCTGTCGCTCCTGGCCGCCGTGCCGGTGCTGCTGCTCGAGGGCAGCGAGGACGCCGTCCTCTACACGACCGTCTACCTGATCGAGCGCTCGCTCTCGCTCGACAACCTGTTCGTCTTCCTGCTGCTGTTCGCCTACTTCGGCGTGCCCTACGAGCGCCGCCCGCGGCTGCTGTTCTGGGGGATCGTCGCGGCGCTCGCGATGCGCGGCGTATTCATCCTCGCCGGCGTCGAGCTGATCGAGCAGTTCCACGTGGTGATCTACCTGCTCGGCGCCGCGCTGATCGTGCTCGCGTACCGGATCTGGAGGGGGGTTGCGGAGAACGTCGATCCGGACCGGAACCTGATGGTGCGCGCGGTGCGCAAGGTGTTCCCGGTCACGAGCGAGTTCCACGGCGGGCACTGGTTCGTCAAGCAGAACGGCGTGCGCCACGCCACGCCGCTCTTCCTCTGCCTCGCCGCGATCGTGTTCGCGGACCTGGCCTTCGCGATCGACTCGATCCCGGCGGCCTTCGCGATCACGCGCGACCCGCTCCTGATCTGGATGGGCAACGTCTTCGCGCTGCTGGGCATGCGCGCGCTGTTCGTGCTCGTGGAGAGCCTGATCGCGCGCTTCCGCTACCTGGACGAGACGATCGCGATCGTGCTCGGTCTCGTGGGCGTCAAGCTCCTGATCGAGGACCTGGTCGAGATCGGCCCGCTCGTGAGCCTCGCCGTGATCGCCGTGGCCTTCACGATCGGGATCCTGCTGTCGATCCGGGCGGACCGCCGCGACCCGCACGCCGAGGAGAAGCGCGAGGAGCGCGTGGAGCAGATGCGACAGGGCGCCGAGTTCGCGCACGACGAGCACGGCGGCGACGACGGGGGCGACGCGCCCGGGGTCTCAGGCGTCGTCCATAGTGCGCCGGCCGAGCGGGCCGGCAAACCCGAGTAGGCCCCAGAGCCTAGGCGCCGGCGCGCTGGCGCCCCAGCTGGCGGTCGAGCGCGGCGAGCCGCTCGTCCCACTCGCCGCCCACCTCGGCCATCCACGCGAGGGCCTCGGACATGGGGCCGGGGGTGGGGCGGTAGAGCACCTCGCGCCCGGAGCGCCGCGCGGCCACGAGGCCCGCCCCGGCGAGCGTGCCCAGGTGCTTCTGGACAGCCTGTCTCGTTACCGGCAGCTCGCGCGCGAGGTCGGTCGCACTCGCCTCCCCACGCCGGCCGAGCAGGGCGAACAGGTCGCGCCGCGTACCGTCCGAGAGCGCGCTGAAGACGGCGTCCGCCGGGTCCGCGGCGGGCATCAGCCGATCATCATGAGCGAGGCGCCACCGCCGGCGCCGGCCGAGGCCACGGGGCCGCTTCCGCCTGCCAGGTCGAGCTCGACGGCCAGATCGCGGCCGCGAACGCTGAGGATCTCGAGCGGCCGCGACTCGGTCACGCGCACCCGCGTGCCCTCATCGGTCTCCTCCAGATCGAGCTCCACGCGCGACGCCTCCTCGTCGGGGGCGCTCCACCAGAAGACGAGCCGGCGCGGCTCATCCGCCTCCTCGACGAAGCCGCTGCGCTCACCGGCGCGCACCTCGCCGGCCGGGTGCAGCTCGATCTGGGCGTCGTCGCCGAGCCAGCCGGGTTCCGCCAGCGAGCGCCACACCTCCTCGGGGGTCTCCGGGACGATCAGTTCGCGTTCGACGGCCTTATCCATAGGGGGCCTCCATGTGCAACCCAATGGTTGCGCTACAGTGCAACTGAATAGTTGCACTGTAGCGGGCGAAAGGAGAGCTCCCAATGCAAGTCGGCCGCGTCACCAGCCAGCTCATCCCGATGGTCGTCGAGCAGACCCCCCGGGGCGAGCGCTCATTCGACATCTACTCGCGCCTCCTGAACGAGCGCATCGTCTTCATCGGGCGCCCGATCGACGACGAGATCGCCAACCTCGTGGTGGCCCAGCTCGTGCACCTCGAGTCCGAGGACCCCGACAAGGACGTGTCCGTGTACGTCAACTCGCCGGGCGGCTCGCTCCACGCCGGGCTCGCCATCTACGACACGATGCAGTACATCCGCCCCGACGTGCAGACCATCTGCTACGGGATGGCGATGTCCGCCGGCTCGCTGATCCTCGCGGGCGGCACAGAGGGGAAGCGGCTCACGCTCCCCAACGCACGCATCCTCATCCATCAGCCGTCGTCGGGATTCCAGGGCCAGTCCTCGGACATCGAGATCCACGCCCGCGAGGTCCTCGAGCTGCGCCGGTTGATCGAGGAGATCTACGCGCGCCACACCGGGAAGAGCGCGGACGAGGTCCACGAGGACATGGAGCGCGACCGCTTCTTCGGAGCCGAGGAGGCAGTCGAGTACGGGCTCGTCGACCGCATCGTGGCCGCGAGCGAGCTGCGCCGCCCGCCCTCGGGCTTCGCGGCCGCCGCCGCGGGGGTGAACGGAAGCTAGCTTTCGCTGGGTGCCACGCGTCGCCGCGGCTGCCCTGTCGGTCCTGCTCCTCTCGCTCGCGGCCGGCTGCGACTCGGGCGACGAACCCGCCACGGGCAGCGCCGGCGCGGAGCCGGCCGAGGCCCGCGAGCCGCGCGGTGAGCAGGCCGCGGCGATCGCGGCCCCGGCGCTCCGCGAGCACCTGCGGGCGCTCCAGCGGATCGCCAACGACGCCGGCGGCAACCGGGCCGCCGGAACCCCGGGGGACCGCGCCTCGGTGGCATACGTGAGCGCACGCCTGCGCGAGGCCGGCTGGCGCGTCCGCCGCCAGTCGTTCCGCTTCCCCTACTACCGCGAGCGCTCGTCGAGCCTCACGGTCGATGGTCGGCGGCTGCGCGGGGACGGGCGCTTCGGCGTGCTCGCCTATTCGGGTTCGGGGCGCGTCTCCGGGCGCTCGCGCCGCTTCGGCAACGGTTGTGCGCGCTCCGACTTCGCGGGCCTGCAGGCAGGTGAGATCGCCGTTGCCGACCGGGGCAACTGCTTCTTCCGCGTCAAGGCGGAAAACGCCGAGCGGTCGGGCGCCGCCGCCCTGCTGATCGCGAACGACCCGGGCGAGGCCGGTGTGCCGGCCGCGACGCTGGGGAGGGTGGGGGCGCGGATCCCCGTTCTGGTCGTGAACGGGGACGTGCCGCTCGCGGACGGGACCGCGGTCGCACTCGAGGTCGATGCCGAATCCGAGCGCCGGCGCACGCACAACGTGATCGCGGACACCCGGGGTGGCGGAGGAGGCCGGGTCGTGATGGCGGGAGCCCACCTCGACTCGGTGCCGAGTGGCCCCGGCATCAACGACAACGGGAGCGGCGTGGCCACGCTCCTCGAGGTGGCGGAGGCACTCGGCCCGCGCCCGCCGGGCGCACGCGTGCGGCTCGCGTTCTGGGGCGCCGAGGAGCTCGGGCTGCTCGGCTCGCGTCGCTACGTGCGCGGGCTCGGGTCCGGCGCGGGCGACCAGCTCGCCGCCTACCTCAACTTCGACATGGTCGGCTCGCCCAACGCACGCCCGGCCGTCTACTCGGACGGGGATCCCGGGCTCGCACGCGTGTTACGCAGCGCCGCCGGCGGGCGCCTGCCGGGTGCGAGCACCAGGGGATCATCGGATCACGCGCCGTTCCTCGAGGCCGGCATCCCCGTCAACGGCCTCTACACGGGCGCGGGCGAGACCGGCCCCGGCGGCAAGCCTGCCGACCCCTGCTACCACCGCGCCTGCGACCGCCTCGGGAACGTCGATCCCGCGGTGCTCGTCGAGATGGCCAGAGCGGCCGCCGAGGCCCTGCGTCGCCTCGCCGCCCGCGAGGGTGGCTAGGCGCTGACTCCACGAGTGGTTGGTGCGGCCCACCGGAACGACGGCTGGGGAGGGGGGCAAGGGCCGCCCCAACAAACCCGGCTTCTTGTCGTCACACGACACAAGGTCGGCAACGTTCAGCGACAGACCCTCCCGGAGGGCCCCGGCCAGCGAGCCGCCTTGACCGCCGTGGGAGTGATCGCCTCCGCCGCCGCGACGTGGCCGCTGCCTGATCAGCCGCGCGCCCGGGCCACCGCGGCCGCCACGCCGCCGTGCCACGGCTCGCCGTGGCCGAACAGCATGACGTCCGCCTCGAGGCCCTCGATCCTCGCGAGCGACTCGCGCGCCTGCACGTTCGACACGTTGAACGAGTGCGGCATCAGCTGCGGCCCGCGTGTCCGCGTGAGCGGGCTGAGCGAGCACATCGTGTCGCCCGCGAACAGCACGCCCCGCTCCTCGAAGTGGATCGCGCATCGGCTTCGCGGCCTACGAGGCCCCTCGCAGGCGCGACCCCGATCCCGCCGCCCGCGCCGCCGCGGGGGCCGACGCCTTCCGCAGCTCCGGACATGCTCGCTCCGCGGAGCAGGCCGAGCGGCTGGCGGCCATGCCGGCGGCCGAGGACTTCCACGCAGGGCTCGACTGGATCCTGGACGGCCTGCTCGCTAGCGGCGCTCAGGCGAAGTAGAACACCAGGCCCAGCACGGCGTAGAGGGCGAGCAGCTGGACGCCCTCGAACCAGTTCGACTCGCCCTCCTGGGTCACGAGGTTCGCGATCAGGACGGCGAACAGCAGCGCGCCGAGCTCGTAGCCGTTGAAGACGAGCGCCATCGGGTCCGGCCCGACCACGAACGAGAGCAGCACCAGCACCGGTGCGACGAACAGGGCGATCTGGGCGCTCGAGCCGATCGCGATGTTGACGGCGAGGTCCATCTTGTCCTTGGCAGCCACGAGCACCGCCACCCAGTGCTCGGCCGCGTTGCCCACGATCGCCACCACGAACACGCCGACGAAGAACTCGGAGAGGCCGATCTCCTCCGAGGCCTCGGAGATCGAGCCCACGAGGATCTCGGACATGAGGCCGACCGCCACCGCCGCGACCGCGAGGTAGATCGCCGCCCGCCTCACCGGCCAGTGGTGGGTCTCCTCGTCTTCCTCCGCCTCGCCGAACGGGTTGAAGACGGCGCGGTGGGTCTTGAGCGAGAACCAGAGCCCGGCCGCGTAGCTCAGGAGCAGCACGATCGCCACCCCGAGCGAGAGCTGCTCGAGGTCGGAGCCGAAGTCCACCCGCTCCTCGCCGACGCCCGGCAGGCCGCCGCCGTGGATGAGCTGGAAGATCGCCGGGAAGATCAGCGCCGCGAGGGCGAGCATCAGCATCGCCGACTGGGCGTTGGCGGCGGTCTGGCTGAAGGTCTGCTTGTCGCGTCGCCAGCCCCCGACCACCATCGCGGCGCCCATGACGAGCAGGATGTTGCCGATGATCGAGCCGACGATCGATGCCTTCACGACCTCCTGGAGCCCTTCGAGCAGCGCGAAGAAGGCGATGATCAGCTCCGGTGCGTTGCCGAACGTCACGTTCAAGAGGCCGCCGATGCCGGGCCCCGTCCGGGCCGCGATCGCCTCGGTGGCCTCGCCCATAACCGCCGCACACGGGATCACGGCCAGCGCCGCCGCCCCGAACACCACCACCGGCCCCGCGTGTGCCAGCTCCAGCGCCACGGCCACCGGGATGAACACGCCCAGGAAGTAGACGGGACGCATGGCGGGGGAAGCCTACGGGGTACTCTCGACCTGAGGCGGCCGTGGGTTGATCGACCACGTCAACAACCTCAAGCTCCAGCATCTCGTCGAGCTCTCGAAGCTGGGCGACGGCTGCGCTGGGCTCGAGGCCGGGATCGAGCAGTGGCTCGCCGAGCACGACGTGGTCTTCGCGGGGCGCACGATCCCGTTCGTGCTGATGCCGCATTTCGTCTCGCCGGGCCAGCTGCGCCGGGTACAGCGGGCGGTGGCCTGCCTATCGCTCGTGCTCGACCGCTTCTGCGACGCCTACGCGGAGGACGCGCGGCTACGCGAGGAGCTGGCCGTCCCCCAGCGCGAGGACGCCCTGATCCGCATCGACCCCGGGTACAGCCGGCCGCTCAAGATCTGCCGCCTCGATGCCTTCCTGCAGGGCTACGACGTGCGCTTCCTCGAGTTCAACGCGGATTCGCCCGCCGGCATCGGCTACACCGACGTGCTCCACGAAGGGCTGACCCGCGCGATCGACCTCCCCCGGGTCAGAGCCGAGTTCGAAACTGTCTACACGCCGATGCTGCCGGTGCTGATCGACACGCTGCTGGCCGCCTACCGGGAGCTGCGCGAGCAGCATGCCGAGCTGCCTGAGCGGCCACGGCTCGGTCTCGTCGATGCGGAGGGCAGCCCGTCGGTGCCCGAGTTCCGCATCATCTGCGCGGCCGCGGCGCGGCAGGGCGTCGAGGCGCTCCACGGGACGCTCGACGAGCTGCGCTACGACGGCTCGCTTCTGCGCCTCCAGGGCGAGCCCGTCCACTTGGTCTACCGCCGCGCGCTCTTCGAGGACTGTCCGGAGGGGGATCTCGTTGCGGCCGCCCGCGACCGCCGCGCAGCGATCGTCAACCCGTTCCGCTCGCGGGTCGCCAACAACAAGAAGCTGTTCGCGCTGCTGGCCGACCCGCGCTTCGCACACCTGGTCGAGGAGCGCGAGCGCGGGGTGATCGACGAGACGATCCCCTGGACACGGGTGCTGCGTGACGGACGGGCGGAGTACGGCGACTGGGTCGTCGATCTGCTGCGCTTCGTGTCGGACAACCGCGAGCGGCTCGTCCTGAAGCCGGCGTCCGACTACGGCGGCCACGGCGTCTCGCTCGGCATGGAGACCTCGCAGGCGGACTGGGACCGGCTGATCGAGGAGCACGCCGAGCTCGACGACTTCGTCGTGCAGGAGTACGTGCCGGTGCCCGAGGAGATGTTCCCGACCGTCGAGTCCGGGCGCGTACAGATGCGGCTCAAGCGCTTCAACATCAACCCGTTCGGGATCGGCGGGCGCTACGCGGGGATGATCACGCGCATCTCCGACCAGGCCGTGATCAACGTGTCCGCCGGCGGCGGGCTGCTGCCGAGCGTGTTGGGCCGCCACCGCCGGCGTTTGCTTGCCGAGGAGGACGAGGGGGAGGGGATGGCGCATGAAGAGCTCGTCTGAGGGATCCGAGCGGCCGCTCGGCTACGACGTCGACGACAACGCCACGCGCTTCTCGAACTACTTCCACGTGCTGCGCGAGATAGTGCACGGGTCGAACGGCTGGCTCCCGCTCGTGCCTGAATGGCCGCGCAAGTACAGCCTCGGCGACCACCTCCATGACGACGCGCGTGCGCTCACCAAGATCAGGCGCCGTCTGTACGAGCTGCGCCACCCGAGCGACTACCCCGGCACGCCCTCGCCCGAGCTGGAGCAGCTGCTCGACCGCCTCGCCGCGGCGCGCTCGCCAGAGGCGTACCTCGACGTGGCCTACGGCGAGGCCAAGCCCGCGCTCGTGCGGGCGATGCACATCCACCTCGAGGGCCTCGACCCGGTCGCGGACGAGCCGTCGCTGCGGCTGCTCACGCAGGTGGTCGAGCGCCAGGAACGCCACGCGCGGGAGCTCGGCGGGGCTGCCCGGCGGCGGTGACGGCGTGGACATCGGCGCGCTGCCGGTGGAGCTGCACTCCGGCGCACGCGAGCTGCCGGTCCTTCCGCCGCTCGGCGAGCCGGCGCGCGACGACTACGTGGAGGTCACGCCGGCCGGCGATCCCTACCTATCCCGCGACCTGTACGTGAACGGACCGGAGAACCACGTGCCGATCGAGCCCGACGAGCAACGCCACTTCTTCCACGGACTGATGGACGCCGAGCTGTCCGCTGCCGAGCTGATGGCGCGCAACTCGCATGAGCATCCGGAAATGCCCTGGGACTTCCATGTGGACATGGCCCGCCAGACCTGGGACGAGGTGCGCCACGCCCGGCTGCACGACCTGCTGATGAAGGAGGAGCTGGGCTGCGAGTGGGGCGACTACCCGGTCGGCTTCTCGTACTTCAGGTCGATCTACGCCTACGACCTGCTCGGCCGGCTCTGCCTTTTCAACGGGACGAGCGAGCAGCGGGCGATGTGGCGCCACTCGCACCGGCGCAAGGTGCTGATGGAGCTGGGCCAGGAGCGCGTGGCGATGGTGTTCGACTACCTGCTGGCGGACGAGGTCCCGCACGTCCACAACGGCGTGCGCTGGGGCGCCCACCTGCTGGGCGGAAGCGAGGCGGCCTACCGCGAGAAGGTCCGCGAGCTGCGCACCGCGCTCGACGAGACCGGCGCGCCGGCCTAACCGCGGGCCGCCGCGGCCGCCGCCCAGAGGTGCATCGCCGCGTAGGCGCGCCAGGGGCGCCAGGCCTCCGCGCGCCGCTGCGCCTGCGCCGCGCTGATCCCGCCGAGCGCGCTGCGCAGCACGAGGTCGGAGGCCGGGAACGCGTCGGGGTCGCGCAGGGCTCGCATCGCGATGTACTCGACGGTCCAGGGCCCGATCCCCGGGAGCTCGAGGAGCGCGGCTCGCAGTGACTCGCGGTCCTGGCGCTCGTCGATGGCGAGACCGCCGGCGACGGCCACGGCGAGCGCCCGCAGGGCCCGCGCCCGCGCCGCCGGCATCCCGTCGAGCTCGACGGCGGCCAGAGTCTCCGCGGCGGGAAACAGGCGTGTGAGGCTGCCGGCCGGGCGCGGAAGGGGGACGCCATGGCGCACGGCGATCCGCTCCGCCAGGCCGCGTCCTGCCGCCACGGTCACCTGCTGCCCGAGCACGGCCCGGACGGCCAGCTCGAACCCGTCCCAGGCGCCCGCCACGCGCAGCCCGGGCCGCGTCGCCACGAGCGGCTCGAGCAGCGGGTCCGCGAGCAGGACCGGCTCGATCAGCGTATGGTCGGCGTCGAGCCCGAGCACCAGCCGCGCTCGCCGCCGCAGCCGGGGATCGTCGAGGGCCCCCGCGCCCGGCACCCGCACTTCGCCGCCCGCGTGAATCTCCACGACCGCGGGCCGCTCGTCCACGAGTGCGGTCCGCCGGTAAACGTCACGGTCGACCTCCTCGACGCCCGGAACGGCGCGCGCCGCGAGCCAGGCCAGCAGCGCCCGGTCGCCGCTACTCCTCGACGTCGGGCTCGAGCTCCTCGTCCTCGTCGAGGTCGTCGTCGTCGTCGAGATCCTCCCGGACCGCCCGCATGCGGCCGTCGCCGCCGTGGTAGGTCGCCTGGAAGTTCTCGAGCAGCTCGTCACGGCGAGCCTCGTCCACCGGCACCTCGTCCGCGATCAGCACCCAGTCCGCGCCCTCGAACTCCTCGAGGTTGAAGATCTCACCGTCGATCGCCGGCGAGTCGTCCACGACCACCATCACCTCGGTCTGGGGGTTCAGGTAACAGCCCGGGCGGAGCAGCAGGTCCTCGAGCTCGAAGCGGCGGTCGTCGGCCATCTGGTCGGGCGCCAGCCTATCCCGCGACGGCGGTCAAGTCACCCCCTCAGCTCGCGCAATTCGCGCTCCACCTCGGCTTCCACGTCGAGCGGCTCCTTGCCCTGCCGCGCACGCCGCTCATTGCGTGCGATCACGAGCTGCCGGACCTCCTCGCGCAGCCCTGGATCCTCCGCCGCCGAGACGCGCGTGAGCTCAGCGAGCTCGGCCTCGACGTCGAGCGGACGCTCGCCCCGGGCCTCGCGCCGGGCCGACTTGGCCTCGAGCATCTGGCGGATCTCTTCGCGTGCCTCGGCGCTCTGAGGCGCCGCCGGCGCGGCGGCGCGCTCGTCGTGCTCCATGGCGAATCCGCCCTGACCGATCCCGCGGTAGACCCGGCCGCTGCCCCAGTAGCTCACCGCCGCCACCACCGCCGCCACGAGGGCGATCACGATGACCACCGTTCCGAAGCCGTCCACGCCCTAAGTGTGACCCCGATCGGGGACTCCGCGCGCAGCCAGGCCGCGCGATCTCCCGGATCCTGCTGTACCCTGAGCGTTTAACAGGGTTGACTGACGAATCAATCGGGCGCCATTTCGGCGCCCGGCAAGGAGCAGCAGCACAGTGGTCGACTTCACCCTCACCGACGAGCAGAAGGACATCCGCCGGCTGGCCCACGACTTCGCCGAGAAGGAGATCCGGCCGGTCGCCTGGGAGCTGGACAAGGAGTCGAAGTTCCCGCACGAGATCATCGAGCAGGCGTGGGAGCTGGGTCTCATGAACTCCCACATCCCGGAGGAGTACGGCGGCCCGGGCCTCGATTACCTCACGGGTTGTCTGATCGAGGAGGAGCTCGGCTGGGGGTGCTCCGGCGTCGGCACCTCGCTCATGTGCAACGGCCTGGCCACCGCACCGGTGATCATCGGAGCGCCCGAGGAGCTCAAGAAGCAGTACCTCGGCATGCTCACCGAGGAGCCCAAGCTGGCCTCCTTCTGCCTCACCGAGCCGGACGCCGGCTCGGACGTGTCGGGCATGCGGACGACCGCCGTCCGCCAGGGCGACAAGTACGTCATCAACGGGACCAAGTGCTTCATCACCAACGGCAGCCACGCCTCCTGGTACACGGTCTACGCCAAGACCGACAAGGAGGCCGGCCACCGCGGCATCTCGGCCTTCATCGTCCCGCGCGACGCCGGCGGCGTGACCGTGGACAAGAAGGAGGACAAGCTCGGCCAGCGCGCCTCGGACACGGCGATGATCTCCTTCAACGACGTCGAGATCCCGGCCGACCACCTCGTCGGCGAGGAGAACAAGGGCTTCAAGCTCGCGATGATGACGCTCGACCGCACGCGCCCGGGTGTGGCTGCGATGGCCGTCGGGATCGCGAACGCGGCCTTCGAGTTCGCCCGCGACTACGCGAAGGAGCGCGTCCAGTTCGGCGTGCCGATCGCGATGCACCAGGCGATCCAGTTCATGATCGCCGACATGGCGACCAAGGTCGAGGCGGCGCGCCTGCTCACCTGGAAGTCGGCCGTCGAGCTCGACCAGGGCAGGCGCAACACGCTCGTGTCCTCGCACGCCAAGCGCTTCGCCGCGGATTCCGCGATGGAGGTGACGGTCGACGCCGTGCAGGTCTACGGCGGCTACGGCTTCATCAAGGAGTACCCGGTCGAGAAGCTGATGCGCGACGCGAAGATCATGCAGCTATACGAGGGCACATCGCAGATCCAGCGGCTCGTGATCGCCCGCGAGGTGCTGATGCCGCGCCGCATCGAGGAGCCTGCGGCGGCCGCCGCCTAGCGGCGCCCCCCAACCGTCCCGGAAGGCCGCCCCGCCAGGCGGCCTTCCGCCTTTCGGGGCGCCCAGGGCATGCTCAGTTCCTGTTGTCCCGGGTCGCCGGCATGAGGTGGTTCATGGACGTCTCGTATCCGGTGATGAAGGCCATGCGCAGCGGATCGCACCGGGAGATCGGGGATGGCCGCGATCTACGACGACTCGGACCCGCCGCTCGCCCCCAGGACGCCCTCCATGTAGACCCCGGCGGCCTGGGTCGCCTCCTCCGAGCTGCTTCCTTCCAGGCGGGCGTTCAGGTAGGCGGCGTACCAGTCCCACCAGTTGTGCTCCGGGGAGCTCTTCTCGTATGGATCGTGGTGCTCGGCTGTCTCGTGCAGCAGCTCTGCCAGGGTCGCGACGTCCATCGGTGAATCCTCCTCTGTGGTCAGCTAGCCAGGTGTTGGCGCGGTCGACGGCTGCTGCGCCATGGTCTGAAGCTCGAGCTCGCTCAGCGTGGAGAGGAAGGCCTCCGAGAAGCTCGGGAAGGGCTGGATGACGTCGAACAGCACAGAGAGCGGCACACGCGCGCGGATCGCCACCGTCGCCTGCTGTAGCCACTCGCCCGCCTCCGGTCCGAGCGCGTAGGCCCCGGTGAGCCGCTCCCCGTCCGATACGAGCGTCATGAAGCCGGGCGTCTCCGCGTACGCGCGCGTGTAGGTGGACGTGCGCGGCACCTCGGCGAGCGGGACCGTCGCGGTCAGCGCGCCCTCGGCCTCTCCGACGGACGCCGCCTGGGGGTCGGTGAACACCACGCGCGGCACGGCGTCGTAGTTCGCGGTCCGGTCGCGCCCGAGGATGTTCGCGGCAGCCACTCGGCCCTGGTACTTGCCGATGTAGGTCAGCGGCCAGATGCCGGTCGCGTCGCCGATCGCCCACAGGCCGTCCGCAACGCGCATCCGCTCGTCGACCGGGATCCCCTGTCGCGTGGGCTCCACGCCGACGGTGTCGAGGCCAAGGTCGTCGACGCGCGCACGCCGGCCAGTCGCCACGAGCAGGCGGTCGCCGCGCAGCTCGGCACGGCCTGCGAACTCGACGACGTAGTCGTCGCCGTCGCGGCGGACGCCGGTGGCGTGCTCGCCGAAGTGGAGCTCGATGCCGTCCGTGGCGAGCGCTGTGCCGAGCGCATCGCCGAGCGGCTTCGGCTCGCGCGGCAGGAGGTGGTCCATGCCCTCGACCAGCGCCACCGAGGCCCCCATGCGGTGCACGGCCTGCGCCATCTCCACCCCCACCGGGCCGCCGCCCAGTACAAGCAGCCGGCGCGGCACCTCGGTCAGCGCGGTCACCCCGCGGTTCGTCCAGACGCCTTCCAGCTCGCCCAGGCCGGGGACGGGCGGCACCAGCGCGTCCGAACCGGTCGCGATCACGACGTGGCGCGCCCGGTAGGTCTCGTCGTCCACCTCGACGCTCCGCGGGCCGGCCAGACGACCGGTCCCTCGAATCAGCTTGATCCCCTGCCCTTCGAGCCAGGCGGCCTTGGCCCCGTCCTCGTAGTCCGCGACCATGAAGTCGCGCCACTCGAAGGCGCCCTCGGCTCGGACCCCTCCGCTCACGGCTTCGCGGGCGCCCGGTGCCTCGCGCGCTGCCTGGAGCGCCTCGCCTGGCCGCAGCAACGTCTTCGACGGGATGCAGGCCCAGTAGTCGCACTCGCCCCCGACGAGCTCCCGTTCGACGATCGCCACCCGGAGACCGGCGTCCGCGAGACGCCCTGCACAATGCTCCCCCGCCGGACCGGCACCGATGACGATGACGTCGAACTCGTGGCTGCTGCCCATCGTGACCTCTCGTCCGGGTCGGCGTTCGTGAGGGTATACCGGATCAGCGGAAGTCGAGCGAGCGCCTGTGCTCGCTCTCACCAGCGCGCATCCACCGGTTGTCGGGACGGTGGCCGCGCTAGGAGCTCGGCTGGCGCGGGCCGAAGCGGGCCCGCGGAGCCACTCGACTGGCGCAAGGACGAGTACCCGGACTGGACGCGGCAGTCATCCTTCGTCTCGCCCCCACGACGCCTGAAGGAGGGAAAGTGACGATTCGAGAGATGCTCGAGACGCATCCGCAGCCGGCCAGCCGCGATCGCGATGTCGTGGTGCGCTGTATCGAGGCCTGCATCGACTGCGCCGCCACGTGTACGAGCTGCGCCGATGCCGACCTCGGCGAGAGCGACCTGCAGGAGTTGGTGCGCTGCATTCGCCTTTGTCTTGACTGCGCCGACCTGTGCGAGTCCACCGGCCGCATCGTGACCCGCCAGACCGAATCCGACCTCGGCGTTGTCCGCGCAGCGGTTGAGGCCTGCGTGGTGACATGCAGCGCCTGTCGCGAAGAGTGCGAGCGCCACGCCGAGCACCACGAGCACTGCCGCATTTGCGCCCAGGTGTGCAGCCGCTGCGAGCAGGCATGCAGCGACTTGCTCGATTCCATCGGCTGAACGGAACGCAGGCTGTTAGAACGCATCCCCTTCCACCCCTAGGAGGAGTCATGAAGCGGCGCTTGACCGCCTAAGACCGATCGCCTAGGTCATCAGCTCTCGACCGGGCGCAGCGGCTCCGAGCCATCCCAACCCTGGGCGCCGCCGCTCACCATCTCGAAGAAGTCGCGCAGACCCTCGCCGTCGACATGGATCTCGATGTCGTGGCCCAGGGTGGCGGAGGCGTCGTGGAGAGTCATGTCGACTTCGCCGAGCTGAGCGCTCAGGTACTGCGACAGACCTCGCTCGTCGAGCGAGCGTCGCAAATCGGCTACCTCCGTCGGCGGCACGGCGTAGCCGACGTGGTGGATTCCCGGCCGGGGAACGGAGAAGCGCCTCTCGACGCGTTCGGGCGCGAGGCTGACGGCTTCCATCAGCTCGATCGCACCGCCGCCGCAGTAGCCAAAGGCGGAATTGTGAACGAACTCCGCCGGCTCACCGCGCGAGAGGACGTTTTCCAGCGGCACGTTCTCGATGAGGAAGAACGGCCCGGCGCCGAGTTGGTCGACCAGGCGATTCACGGTCGCCTCGATGTTCTCGACGACGTAGGCGTAATGGTGCGGCTCGCCGAGCTGCGGTCTAAACAGGTCCTCCGGCACGGTCTCTCCATCGATAGCTGTTCACGCTGCGCTCCTTCCTCGCGGGAAGCTAACCACCTCGAGGAAAGTTCTCGCGCGGGTCGAGCGAGGCGTGGATGGAGCGGACTACCAGCGCGCCGTCCCCGACCGCCGCCGCCACGCGTTTGGTCGAGCCCCTCCGCACGTCGCCGATCGCAAACACGCCTTGGCGAGTGCACTCGAGCATCAGCGGGGCTCCGTCCGCTCCTTCCCAGTGGCGAGGGAAGTCCGGGTGACGGCGCGCCTCGTCGCCGGTGACCACGAAGCCCTTGTCGTCCTGGGCTACGTAGTCGATCAGCCCCTCCGACCTCGGCGAGGCGCCGATCATCGCGAACACCGCCGAGGTGTCGATCCGACGATCGGGCCCCGCGCCGGAGATCACCACGGTCTCGAGCTTCTCGTCGCCCTCGAGCGTTCGCACCTCGCACCCTGACCAGACCCGAACGTTCGACTTGGCCTCGATTTGATCAACGAGGTACCGCGACATCGCCAGCTCGAGCCGGCGCCGGGCGACGACGTGAACCTCGCGCGCGTGGTGGGCGAGCTTGACCACGGCCTGGCCGGCCGAGTTTCCTCCGCCCACCACCACGACATCCTCCTGGGAGCATTGCTGCGCCTCGATGTGGGTCGCCGCGTAGTACAGACCCAGACCCTCGAATCGATCCGCGTTCTCGGCCGGGAGCCGACGGTAGTCCGCGCCCGGGGCCAGGACCACGCACCGGCCTCGCACGCGCTGACCGTCGGCCAGGCCGATCTCGCGCAGTCCGTCCTCCTCTGGCTCCGACATGTGGGAGGCCTCGTGGACGCTCGAGATCACGGCGCCGAACTTGCGCGCTTGGAGGGTCGCCCGTCGGGTGAGCTCGGCGCCGGTAAGGCCGGTCGGGAAGCCGAGGTAGTTCTCGATGCGAGCGCTCGTGCCCGCCTGGCCGCCGGGGGCGAAGCGTTCGACCACCAGTGTGCTGAGGCCCTCGGAGGAGGCGTAGACGGCCGCGGCCAAGCCCGCCGGACCCCCGCCGAGCACCACCACGTCGAAGCTCTGGCCGTCGACCTGCGCTCGCAGGCCCAGCTCATCCGCGACCGACCTCACCGTGGCTTGCCGGATCACGCTGTCTGATCGGACGAGGACCGGACATTCGGCGTGCCCGATACCGAGCCCGTCGAGGAGGACCCGGCTCTCTTCGTCGGTGCTGAGGTCGTGCCAGGTGAAGGGAACGAGGTTGCGCTCCAGCAGCTCCCTTACGGCGAACGCGTCGCCCGACCACCGCGCCCCGATCAGCCGCTGCTGACCCAAGCCGCGACCCTGCAGCCACTCCCGGCGCGTGACCATCGTTCGCAGGAGGAGGTCGCCGAGTTCGGCCGCGGTCGCGACCACCTTGCGGACGTCCTCCGGCGGGAGCGCAAGCAGCGATGTCGGTTCGGCCGCGAAGCCGGCGGCGAGCGTCGGCTCGCCGGTGAACATGGAGATATCGGCGGCGAAGGTCCCCGGCCGGCATTGGGTGAAGTAGCGGTCGCCCTCCGGCGCTTGGTCGATGACGTCCAAGGCTCCGCTGAGGACGACGTACAGCGGGGTCTCGCGCTGGCCGTGCTCCCAAACGAGCTCCCCGCGTGCGAATGACACCTGGGTGCCGATCTCCGCCAGGTACTCGATCTGCTCCGGCGTCAGGCGCGGGGAAGAGCGTCGGATCGTCCGGATCCAGGAAGTCCTCTACTGGAGTCGGCGCGTAGTCGGTCGTCATTCCCTCGTGTGTATCGAGAAGCGTCGCTCGGCGGGCTCCGGCCGCTCCGTCAGCTCCCGCAGGCGCGCCGCGCTGTCGGCGTCCGCCGGCAGGAAGGTCTCGATCGCGAGGTTTGCGGCCGTGACCTCAAGCGGTGCTCCGAGGGTGGCGATGATCGTGAACAGGCTGACGTCGCCTAGACGCGTGTGCAGGTCCAGGGAAACGACGGGCTGCGTGGCCGCCCGGTCCGGCAGCTCGGCCGGCAGGTAGGACTCGACCTCGTCGATCAGCTCGCGGAGTGGCTCGTCCGCGTCCTCGCGGCTCTTGCGCCTAAGCGTGTGGATCAGCGGGGCGTTGCAGGCCGCGGTCATCGAGGAGATGCTCGGCAGGCCGCCAGGGTGAACGCCGAGGCGCAGCATGTTGATCGGCGGCTCCAGCAGCGCGGGATCGACCCCGTCCCATAGGAGCGAGGCGGCCGAATTGGCCTCGATCAGGTTCCAGAGCCCGTCCACGATCAGGGCGGGATTCGGCTGGTGGGCCTCGAGCAGGCGCGTCAACGACTCGCGCAGCGGCCGCATCACCTCTCCGTCGTAGGGCAGCTCCAGGTAGGGCGGCGCGAAGCCGCCCGCGAGCAGGAGGCGATTTCGCTCCGCCATCGGCAGGTCTAGGTGCTGGGCGAGGTGGACGAGGAGCTGGCGACTCGGGCTGGACCGGCCGGTCTCGACGAAGCTCAGGTGCTTGGTCGAGACGTTCGCGTCCAGGGACAGCTCGAGCTGGCTGAGGCCGCGTTGCGTGCGCCAGAAGCGGATCAATTCGCCCGCGGTCTGGGGCTCCTGCTCGGTCTGGACGACCACCCGATTGAAGTTAGCGGGGCGTTACACGAGAGGTAATCGACGCGCGTGCCCTTCCTGCGGGACCGTTGCAGGCGAAGCAACCAGACGATCAACGGAGGTGACCGATGACCGAGACACAGGCTTTCGTCGAAATCTCATCCCGGAGCGCGGCCGCGTTGGCGGAGAAGTACCTCGCGCTCTGGAACGAGCCCGATGCCGACCAGCGCCGGCGGATGATCGCCGAGCTCTGGACGGAGGACGGGAGGCATATCCTCCAGCCGCCGCAGGAGATCCGCGGGATCGCGGCGCGACCCGGCGCGGCAACAGGCAAGGCAGAAGCTGCCCTTCCCAGGGCTTGCGTTCTTTGAGTACGCCCATTCGGGTAGCAGACGTGTCCCGCGGAAACGCTCGGGACAGGAGGTCTGCGAGAGGCGGCGCCCGCAGGCTAGGTGCCTTCGCTCGGGCGGGGCCCGTCGAGCCGGTCGAGGGCGCGCAGGACGGCTTGGGTGTTGGCGCGTATCTGGTCGCCCATGTCGTCGAGCCGCTCGATCACGCGCTCGGTGACCGCGATCAGGTTCTCGAAGGTCTGGACCTGAAACGCGAAGGCCCGCTCCTGACGCTCGAACGCACGCTCCTGACGCTCGAACGCGCGCTCCTGGCGGGCCAGCGTGCGCTCGACGCCCGCCAAGATTCGGCTCAGCTCGGGGTCCGGCTCCACGCGGCGATTGTGACAGGGGCACTGTGACGCCTCAACGCGCTCGCGCGACGGCCGTGTGACAACCGCGTGATGTCAGGATGCCTGGAGATGGCCGGCAGGTCGAAGCGACAGCGCAGCCGCGCAGCGGTGCGCGAGGCGGTCGAGCA
Source organism: uncultured Thermoleophilaceae bacterium (assembly GCA_963757815.1). Taxonomy (GTDB): domain Bacteria; phylum Actinomycetota; class Thermoleophilia; order Solirubrobacterales; family Thermoleophilaceae; genus JACVRW01. Next base: position 92,365 of record CAVWSN010000036.1, read on the forward strand.
GGCCGGCGGCGTCGAGGCGGCGGTTGCGCCGCAGAAGCGGCCGGCCGACCCGTTCGCCGGCGAGCTGCGCCGCCGCGACGTGCTCCCGCTGCTCGTCCTGCATCTGATCAACGAGGAACCGAGCTACGGCAATCAGCTCATGGAGCGGATCGCGGCGATGACCGCCGGTGTCCTCTCGGTCAACCCCAACACGATGTATCCGCTGCTCCGGCAGCTCGAGGGGCGTGGGCTGATCGAGGGGAGCTGGGAGCATCCGGAGCGCCGCTCGCGGCGCTACTACTCCCTCACCTCCGAGGGGCGGGAGGAGTACGCGCGCCTCGTCGAGGAGGTGCGTCCTTTCCTCGACTCGGTCAAGGCCTCGATCGACGAGATCGTCAACGAGGTCTACGGATCGTGAGGACCGCCTACGCGCGGGGGACGGTGCCGCTCCAGCCCGATGCCGCGCTGCGGCTCTGGACCGATGTCGACCGCTGGGCGAGCTTCGTGGAGGGTTTCGCGCACACGCTCGAGCGCTCGCCCGGCTGGCCCGCCGAGGGCGAGCGGGTGGTGTGGGAGTCGGGACCGGAGGGCCGCGGCAGGGTCACCGAGAAGGTGGTGGAGAGCCGCGACGACCGCTTCTCGACGATGGTCCTCGAGGCCGCCCTGACCGGCCGCCAGACGCTGCGCGTGGCCCCGCACACCGTCGGCGCCGAGGTCGAGCTCAGTCTCGAGTACACGCTCACCAAGTACGGCCCGCTCAGCGCGCTGGCCGATGCGATCTTCGTCCGGCGCGCGCTCCGCGACGCGCTCGCGCGGACCGTCCGGCGCTTCGCCGTAGAGGCCGAGGAGGAGGCGGGCCTCCGCTAGGGTTGCGGGCCGCCGCTACCCCGGAGGTTTCTTTGTTCGTCTTCAAGGCCGCCGTAGTGGGGGCAGGGACCATGGGCGGGGAGATCGCCCAGGTCGTTGCCGCCGCCGGCATCCCGGTCGTCCTCAAGGACGTGAAGCAGGAGTTCGTCGACACCGGCCTCGAGAAGGCCGGCCAGGTCACCGAGGCACAGCTCGGCGCCCTCGTCGGCAAGGAGAAGATCACCCAGGAGCAGGCCGACATGCAGCGCGAGGAAATCCTCGGCCGCATCACCGGCACGACCGGCTACGACGACTTCGGTGACGTCGACTTCGTGATCGAGGCGGTGCCGGAGCGCATGGAGATCAAGCAGGCGGTGTTCGCCGAGCTGGACGAGGTCACGCCGGGCCACGCGATCCTGGCCTCCAATACCTCCTCGCTCTCGGTCAGCGAGATGGCGGAGGCAACGCTGCGTCCGGACAAGGTGTGCGGCTTCCACTTCTTCTGGCCCGCGTCGATGATGCGCCTGATCGAGGTGGTCGAGGGGGAGGAGACCTCGGAGGAGACGCTGCAGGCGGCGGCAAACTTCGCTCAGGCGATCCGCAAGACCCCGATCCGCTGCGGCGAGGTGCCGGGCTTCGTCGTCAACCGAATCCTCATCTCGTCGGCGTCCGAGGTCTGGCGTGCGACCGAGGAGGAGGGTCTCGATCCCCAAGAGGTCGACAAGGTGGTCAAGGACTCCGGGACGATCCCGATGGGGCCGTTCTTCCTCGCCGACCTGTCAGGCCTGGACATCGCACTGCACACCGCAGAGCACCTGCGCGACTCGTACGGCGAGCGCTTCTACGTGATGTCGAAGATGAAGGAGCTGGTCGAGGCCGGGGACCTGGGCCAGAAGACCGGGAAGGGTTTCTATGAGCACGGCTAGCGCGTCGGGTCTCGACACCATCGTCGACCGCATGGGCCTGAAGGCCCTCGTCGAGTCCTGCCTCGTGCTCGAGGAGAACGTCGCGTCCGCGAAGGACATCGAGCTGGCGATGATGATGGGCTCGGGCATGCTGCCGGGCCCCTTCAGCCGGGCCGACGAGGCCGGCCTCGACGCGCTGCTCGAGCGGCTCGAGGCGGCCCAGCGCGAGTGGGGCGACGCCTTCGAGCCGCCGACGGTGCTCCGCCGGCTCGTGGCCCAGGGGCGGCTCGGCAAGAAGTCCGGCCAGGGCTTCTTCCCCTACCCGCAGCCCGATGCCGGTGACCAGCGCGAGACCGTGCTGCTCGAGACCCGCGGCGACATCGCGATCGCCTGGCTCAACCGCCCGCCGGCGAACCCGCTCTCGCCCCAGGTCATGCGCGACCTGATCGGCGTGTGGGAGTCGGTCGAGGGCGAGGTGCGGGTGCTCGTGCTCGCCTCCTCGAACATCTTCACGTTCAGCGCCGGCGCCGACATCAAGGAGTTCACGAAGATGTCGCCCGACGCCGAGGGTGCCGAGCTGGCGGCGTCCGCCCACCGCTTCATGCGCGGCATGGAGCAGTCCTCGACGGTCACGATCGCGGCAGTCAACTCGATCGCCTTCGGGGGCGGCTGTGAGCTCGCCATGGCGTGCGACTTCCGCATCGCGGCCGAGTCCGCCACCTTTGGCCAGCCCGAGATCAACCTCGGGATCATTCCCGGCTTCGGCGGCACGCAGCGACTGCCGCGGCTCGTTGGCGAGGCCAAGGCGCTCGAGATGAACCTGACCGGCGACCCGATCGACGCCTACGAGGCGCACCGCCTGGGCCTCGCGAACCAGGTGGTGCCCGACCACGAGCTGTTCGAGTCGACGCTTGCGTGGGCGCGCAAGCTGGCGGACCAGGCGCCAATCGCGGTCGAGGAGATCAAGCGGCGGTCGCACCGCCCCGACCTCGACGAGGGCCTGCGCACCGAAGCCGAGGGCTTCGCCCGTGCGTTCGGCTCCGAGGACGCCCGCGAGGGGATCTCGGCGTTCCTACAGAAGCGGCGGCCGAGGTTCCAGGGCAAGTGAACGCGCTCTCCACCCGGGCCGAGCGGGTCGCCGACCTGCTCCGCTCCTCCGAGCGCGCCGTCGTCCTCACGGGCGCGGGCGTGTCGGTCCCCTCGGGCATCCCCGACTTCCGCACGCCGGGGACGGGCCTGTGGGAGAACGTCGACCCGATGGAGGTAGCTCACATCGACGCCTGGCGGCGAGACCCCGACCAATTCTGGTCGTTCTACGGGCGGCGCTTCGCCACGCTGACCGACAAGGTCCCGAACGAGGCCCACCACGCGATCGCCGAGCTCGAGCGGCGCGGGCTCGTACGCGGGGTGATCACCCAGAACATCGACCGCCTCCATCGCCTCGCCGGCAGCGAGCGCCTGATCGAGATGCACGGGTCGATCGAGTGGAGCATCTGCTTGGACTGCCGGGGCAAGCTGCCGATCGACCGCGTGGTCGAGCTGCTCGCCGAGGACGGCGGGGCCCCGGAGTGCCCGGCGTGCATGGTTCCGCTCAAGCCCGACGTCGTCCTGTTCGGCGAGCTCCTGCCCGAGCGCGCTCTCGCGGAGGCCCAGGCGCTTGCGATGGACGCCGACCTGATGCTGTGCGTGGGCTCCTCGCTCGAGGTCTACCCGGTCGCCGGGCTGCCGGCGATGACCCACGGCGCGGGCGGCCGGCTAGTGCTGGTCACGCAGGGGCCGACGCCGTACGACAGCGACGCGGAGGTCAAGCTCGACGGCGACGTGGTCGAGGAGCTGCAGTCGGTGCTGGCCGCCCTCGACGCCTAGCGCCGACCCTCACTCGAGCCACTCGGTAACGAACTCGGGCGAGTGGTGGATCGCGGTCATTCGCAGAGGCTCGTCCCCTGAGTTCACAAACCCGTGCGGGGTGCCGGCCGGGGCGACGACGACGTCTCCGGGGTGGGCGTCCAGGTCCTGATCGCCGACCCTGAACGAGACGGTTCCGGCGTGCACCACGAAGACCTCCTCGTAGTCGTGGCGGTGCAGGCGCGGGCCCTTTCCCGGTTCGGCGTCGACCAGGATGATCGACAGGCCCGCCTCGTGGTCCCTGCCCTCGAAGTGGGGCGAACCTTCGCGGGGACCTGTGCTGGGGTGGATCACGTACTCCATGGCCCCAGGCTACCCACGCGCCGTCAGCCGCCCAGCCGCCGGCGGCGCAGGAGCGCCTCCATGGCCGCCACCGCGTCCTCCAGTCCGGCCGGCGACTCGCCTCTCAGGGCTGTGGCTGCCGCCTGGATCACGGCGTCCCGGTGCTGCTCGAGTGAGCTGTCGCCGAGCTCCGCGGCGAGCGCCTCCACCGCCACGCGCGCCTGCAGCGCGGCCTCGCGTCCTCGGCCGGCGTCGAGGTCGGCACGGGCACGCAGGACGAGCTCCTCGGCCGCGAGCGGAATCTCGTGACCACCCAGGATCGCCGCGAAGCGCTCCTCCGGCGCTTCCATCGAGCGCTTGACCCGCCTCGCGCCCTCGCGTGGCAGCTCGAACGCCTCGCCGAAGCGCCCGTCCGCGACCGCCTCACCGCGGCCATAGCCCATCCGCACCACGAGCGCGCGCCCCGCTGAGACGTCGGCCACGTAGGGATCAGCCGCGGCGGCGCGCTGGGCGCGCAGCGCCCTGTTGAGGACTCCGAGCGCGCGCTCGAGCTCGGCCTCGCGCGCCTCCGCGTCGCGGCGCAGCTCGTCGAGCCAGGCCGAGGCGGCCTCGGCCGTCGGGAAGGGCTCGGGCCGGACCACCGTTGCGCGGCTCGTGGGCACCGGCTCGGGGGGCGCCGAGTCCACCTCGCGGGGGCGTCTGTCCCTCAGCCAATGACGCTCCGGTGCTCCCAACGTGCCGAACACCAGCACCGCCTGGGGGGCGCCGTCGGGCGCACTGCGCACCAGGTAGCGCCCGTCGGGCGGTCCGAGCAGGAAGCCGAATTCGAGTTGGACGCAGCCGTGAGATTTCGCTGCGCAGCCGGCCGAGCCGGCTGCTTGCGCCAGGCAGCCGTGGGCTACTCGCCCTCGTGGGCGTGGCTGGCGCGCCGGTCTTGCTTGTCGACCGGCAGGGCGTACTTGGAGGGTTTGGTCGGCACGACCGGGTTCTCGATCTCGCGCAGGCGCGAGATCAGGTCGGACCACTGGCCCGGCTCGAGCACGGCGAGCGCCTGCTTGCCGAGCTTCTTGTTGGCGCCGAACATCGGCTGGAAGCCGACGTGGATGTGGTCGTGGTGGTCGGCCATCGCGAAGGTCGCGCCGCCGATCTCGAACAGCGAGATGATCTGCGCCGGTGTCATCGTGCCCTGCAGCTGCATCAGCCTGCGCACGGCCTGCTCGGTGACCCCGCCGGGCTCCTGGTGGCCGAGCACCGGGATCCCGTTGATGGTCGCGATGTCGACCGCGTTACCGGACGAGTGGTGCGAGACGTTGCCCGAGCTGGTGTAGAACCCGTGCCCGCACTTGAGCGAGGTCACGCCCGGCTTCAGCCCCGACTCGGCCAGATAGGCGAGCGTGGCCAGCACGCGCCTGTCGACCTGGCCCGAGCGCACGTCGTCGCGGCCGCAGTCGTAGATCTCGATGCGCTCGTCAGAGAGCACGCGCTGCTCGAGCAGCGGCTTGGGCAGCAACAGGATCTGGCCGATCGACATCGCGCCCGCCTCGTCCTCGCCGTAGAGCACGTTGCGCCCCGAGGCGCGATAGACCGCGGTCGCCTCGAGCAGCTTCCAACCATCGAGGATCGGCTTCGGGTCGATCCGCGGGGCGCCGCGGCCGGCGGGCCGGATCGAGAAGTCAAGATGCGCCGCCTTGCCCGCCACCGTCTGGCCGACACGGCCGATGATCGTCCCGCCGATCACCCGCGCGCCCTTCCTGAGCGCGCGCAGCCGCACCTTGCTCGGATCGAGACCGAACGGACGCGAGAAGAAGTTCTTGTAGGTCTCGAACTTGCCGCCCTTGCGTGCCAGGAACTCGAGCTGCTGCTCGAGGCCGCCCGCCTCGCGCGCCCCGGGGAGACCCGGGTGCGCGAACAGGCGCTGCTTGACGGGCGCGGAAGCCTGCGTGCTGTCGTGCGACTCGACCTTCGCGCCGCGGTCGCGCTCGGGTGCGGTGTCGGAGTCGTCGAGCTGGCGGCCCGCCGAGGCGGGCAGGCTCGGCTCGGGATCGCCGGAGTCGCCGCCGTGGGCCTTGACGGCCTTGGCCGTCCGGTCAAGCCGGGCGTCCGAGTCGCTCTTCGGCACCGGGTAGTACTTCGAGACCTCGCCCAGGTGGGCGTACGTGTAGCGGTTGCCGTAGACGTCCTGGAGGACGAGGAAGCGGCCGAGTTTCTTCGAGCGCCCGATCTCCTTGACGACGCCGTCGTTAACTGCCACGACCGGGGCGCCCTTCTTGGAGAAGATGTCGATCGAGCGGCGATCGTCGCTCGACTCGATCAGGTTGGCGGCGTTCTCGCCGCGCCGGACGCGCTTGAGGAGCTCCTGCTCCGCAAGGTCGTCGGCATACGTCGCGCGCGCGTAGACGGGGAAGCGGCCCTCGGTGAGCCCGGTCAGCGAGCCGATCAGGTCGGCCGGCACGCCGGCGATCAAACGGGCCCTGAGCAGCACCGAGTCGACGTACCAGTCGGCGTGGTTGTAGGCCCAGATCGCCGCGCGCACATCGTTCTCGTAGTTGGCCGCCTTCAGATACCGAGCCGCGGCGAAGATCGCGTCGACCGGGTTGTACGGGTCCTTGCGGCCGTCCTTGTTGGCGTCCGTCCCATACGCCCTCCAGGTCGCCGGCATGAACTGCATCCAACCGAGCGCACCCGCCGACGACACATTCAGGTTGCGGCCGTAGTCGGTCTCGATCTCGTTGATCGCCGCCAGCACCTCCCAGCGGATCCCGTACTCGATCCCCGCCGCCTGGTAGATCGGCAACAGAAACGGCGGCACCCGGAACTTGCGGATGATGAAGTTCGGCACACCGGTGGCCGTCGACGGGCCCGGCAACACATCGATGAAACCGGGGTTGCCGGCGGTCGGCGTGCCGTCGTCGTTGCGAAGCGGCTCCCTACGCCCACGACGGCGCTCGCGCGAACCCTCATCTTCGGGTTGAGGCTTGACCTCGCCGGTCACGTTGCGCTTCTTGTCGGCGGACCGGTCGCGCTTGATGCGCTCGCCCGAGTTCGAGCGCTCCTGCGGCGAGCCGCCCCCTGCGCTCGGACCGCTGTCGGGCTCCTGCGGCGCAGGCGCCGGCTTGGGCTCGGGCTTGGGCTGGGCTCGGGCTTGGCCTCCGGCGCGGGCGGCTGCTCCTTCGGCTTGGGAGTGACCGGCGTCTCGGGGACCGTCGGCGGCGCCGGAGTGGTGGGTGCCGGGACGATGGGGCCGGGGAGCTGCATGTCGGCGGGGTTCGTGCCGGGCGGAACCTCGAACGGGACGATCTCGCCGGACGGCAGCTGCACATGCACTGTCTGGGCGGCCGCCGGGATGGTGAGGGTGGTGAGGGCGGCCGCGGCCAGGATCCCCACGGCAAGCAGGAGGGTCAGAGCCCGCGTCTTCATCCTTGCTTTTCCAAGTGGTCCCTCGGTACCCCGCATCCGGGTGATCGCGGGCGCGCGCACGCGACCATCGCCGCCTGCCGCAGAGGGAACGCTACTTGCTGGGTTTCTGGTGTGCAACGGGGAACCGTGAGAAGTGGGAGAGAGTTCTCCCGCACGCCGCAGTCGGGGCGGTTATGCGAGATCACGTCCTTGTATCGACCGTCCCTGCCCATAACTTCAATCCCGCCGTTCCGGTGGCTGGACACATCCCCGACGCATCGCTCCGTGTCCAGATGCCTCATTGTGCCTACTGTTCAAACCCTCAAACCCGACATCAGTCTCAAGTCGAGGGTTAGCTTGACCCGGCTGCGAGGGGAGCATCGCTGTCTGGATCGGCGGTCGTCGGTTACCCTTGCCCGCCATGACAGAGCCCAAGCAGGATGAGGACTTCCTCGGGCGCATGTCCTCCCGGGCGGAGGAGGCGCTCGGCAAGGTCGCCGAGGAGCTGATCGCGAACCCGGTCGTGAACGGCGCGATCACCCGTGCCTTCGAGGCGCGCGAGAAGGCCGTGCAGGCGCAGGTCACGGCGATGGGCGCCCTCAACCTGCCCTCGGCGGCGGACATCGAACGGGTCACACGGCGCCTGCGCTCGCTGTCGCAGCGGCTCGAGGGCATCGAGGACGCGATCGACCGGCTCGAGGAGCGTGTGGGCGCGGCCTCGCGTGAGGCCGAGCGCGACCGGCTGGCATCCGTCGAGGAGCGCCTCGACGAGATAGCGCGCGACCTCGCGGCCGTCCGCCTCGCGGTCGCACCCGGCGACGAGCCGGTGCCGCGGGCGCAGGAGCGCCTCACCGTCACGGACTCCTGAGCGCGGTGTAGCCCGCCTCGCCCAGGCTCAGCCCGAGCGCCTCGAGCTCGTCCCCGTCGAGCCGGCGCGCTCCGTTCGCGAGCGCGCTTCGAGCCACTCCGAGGACGCTCGCGGCAGCCACCCCGTGCCGGGCGGCCACGCCCAGGATCGCGGCGGTCTCCATCTCGACCGCGACGGCACCGGTTGCCCCGTCGGCTGGGTGCCGGGCGTAGAAGAGGTCCGTGCTCGCCACGGTCGCCCGGGTGGCGCCGGCGGCGACGAGCCGGGCGAGCAGGTCCGGGTCGGGCTCGAGCGGACCCTCCGCGCCGAGCGCCGCGCTCGCTCCGTCGAGCGGCAGCACCGACTCCGGCGCGAGGAGGCTGCCGAGGGCGAGCCCGTCGACGAGCGCCGCGCAGGTGCCGATGCGCACCAGCCGGCGGGCGCCGAGTGCGATCAGCTCCTCGCAGACGATCGCCGCGCTCGGCCCGCCGATGCCGGTGGACTGCACCGTGAGCGGCTCGCCGTCCCGGGCGATTCCGGTGTAGCCCCACAGCCCGCGGCTGTGGTTGAACATTCGCGGTGGCTTCTCGAGCAGAGCCTGTGCCACCGCGAGCGCGCGGTGGGGGTCCCCAGGCAGTAGCACGCGCTCGGCCGGCGCGGCGGTGGGACGCAGGTGGTAGACGTCGGCATGCCGCACGGGGCGCGCAGGATAGAGGGCGCGGGTGACCACTAGGGGTAGTCTCGGGCGGATGGCGAGACGCCCGACCACGCCGAAGGAGCTGCCCGACTCGTTGCGCGAGGCCGTCGAGCGCACGGTCGAGGCCACGCTGGGCTCGGCCGAGCGCAGCCGCGAGGCCGCTCAGGGGGCCCTCGACGACGTGGTCCAGTCCGTCGACGAGCTGCGGAAGGAGGCCGAGCAGCGGCTCTCGAGAAGCCGGCGCTCGATGACCGAGGCGATCGAGGGACGGCGCCCCGCGAGCTACGACGACATCCGTGAGCTGAGGGCCGAGCTGCGCGCGATCGCTCGCCGCCTCGACGCGATCGAGGAGCGCCTGCCGGCGAAGCGCGCCCCCGCGAAGCGCTCCGCGAAGGGCTCCCACGAAGCGCTCGTCCGCGAAGCGCTCCTCCACGAAGCGCTCGTCCGCGAAGGGCTCCTCCACGAAGCGCACCTCCACCAAGCGCTCCTCCTAGTGCCCGGCCGCAGGGTCCTGATCACCGGCGTCGGGAGCCACATCGGCACGCTGCTCGCCGAGCAGCTGGAGGCGGACCCTGACTTCGAGTACGTCGCGGGCCTCGACACGCGCCGGCCGCGGCGCCGGCTCGAGCGCGCGGAATGGATCGAGGCGGACATCCGCGACCCCGAGATCGCCCGCATCGTCCCTCGGCTCGAGGTCGACACACTCGTCCACGAGCAGATTGTCCGCCAGCCGGGCCCGGGCATGTCCTCGCGGGCGATGCACGACATCAATGTGATCGGCTCGCTCCAGCTGCTCGCCGCCTGCGAGAAGGCGCAGACGCTCAGGACGATCGTCGTCCGCGGCTCGGCCGGCGTGTACGGCGCCGAGCCGCACGCCCCGCAGTTCTTCGGCGAGGAGATGACCCGCCTGTTCCCGCTCCGCACCCGCTTCCAGCGCGACGTGGCCGAGATCGAGAACTACTTCGAGACCTATGCGCGCCGTCACGCGGGCGTCAGCTGCACGATGCTGCGCTACCAGCCGGCAATCGGCCCCTCGCTCGACACCCAGATCAGCCGCTACCTCTCGCAGCCGGCCTGCCCGACCTACCTGGGGTTCGACCCACGCATCCAGCTCGTGCACGAGCGGGACGCTCTCGACGCGCTCGTGGCGACGGTGAGGCGCCCGGTGCGCGGCGCGGTCAACGTGGCCGGCCCCGGCACCATCGGCCTGATCCGCATGATCAGGCTGGCCGGCCGGCCGGCGCTGCCCCTCGCCGGCCCGTTGTTCGGCCCGCTCACCGGGGCGGGGCGCAGGCTCGGCCTCGGCTCCTACTCGGAGGACTTTCGGCGCCTCCTGCGCTATGGCCGCGGCGTCGACACCACGCGGCTCGTCGAGGAGGTCGGCTTCGAGCCGCGCTACTCGACGGTCGGGGCCGTCGAGGACTGGGTGCGCGCGCGCCCGCGCGGAGTCGCCGCCGCATGACCGAGGCCGCGATCGGCTTCATGCGTCGCCTGCGCGAGGGCCTTGAAGCCGGCCTCGACCTGCCGGAGGCGATCGCCCGCGGCGCGACCGCGCTTCCGAGCGACACCCGAGCGACGGTCGAGCGGCTGCTGGAGCGGATGGAGGGTCACTACACCGAGGACGAGTGGGGCTTCGACGAGGAGTTCGCCGACCTCGTCGAGCCCTTCTTCGGCTTTCTCTACGACAGCTGGTGGCGCGTGCAGGCCGAGGGCGCCGAGCGCGTGCCCGCCCACGGCCGCGCGCTGCTCGCCGCCAACCACGCGGGGATCCTGCCCTGGGACGCGACGATGATCTCGGTCGCGCTCCTGCGCGAGCATCCGCTGCCCCGCCACCCGCGCTTCCTCGTCCTCAACTGGGCCTTCGAGCTGCCCTGGATCTCGACCGCCATCCGCAGGGTCGGCGGCGTCGTGGCCTCGCCGTACAACGCGTTGCGGCTGCTCGAGCAGGACAAGCTCGTCGCCGTCTTCCCGGAGGGTGTCAAGGGCACCGGCAAGCCCTATTCGGAGCGCTACCGGCTCCAGCGCTTCGGGCGCGGAGGCTTCGTCGAGATCGCGCTCCGCGCGGGCGCGCCGATCGTTCCGGTGGCTGTCGTGGGGAGCGAGGAGATCTACCCGAAGCTGGCCGACGTGCCCGCGCTGGCCCGTCTGATCGGCGCGCCGTTCTTCCCCGTCACGCCGACGTTCCCCTGGCTCGGTCCGCTCGGCGTGGTGCCACTGCCGTCACGCTGGAGGATCGAGTTCCTCGACCCCATCGACACCGCGGCCTACGGGCCCGAGGCCGCGGCCGACCGTGCGCTCGTCCTGGAGCTCTCCGAGCGCGTCCGCGCCGCGGTCCAGGAAGCGCTGTACGTGAACCTCGTTCGCCGGGGACCTGCCTTCGTGTGAGGTACCTTGGAGTGGGATGCGTCGGTCGGGCGTCGCAGCAACCTTCCTTCTCGTCGCGCTTTCGCTGCTGACAGGAACGGCTCACGCCGCGCCGGATGACCCCTGGGTTGCCTATGTCGTCAACTCGGTCGTGACCAGGGACGGCCAGCAGTCGGCGGTGCTCCTGCGCATGAACCCTGCCACGGGCGCGCTCGAGGAGGTCTCGCGCAACAGCAGCGCTCAGGGGACGCTGTTCCGGCACCCCTACGACGTCGCGGTTGCGCCGGGCGCGCGCAGCCTCTACGTGGTTGACATGGGCGAGTTCGCCGAAGGGGCAACCCCGGCCGCCGACGGGCGAATCATCCGTGTGGACCCGGCGAGCGGCGCGCAGACGGTGGTCTCGGCGGGCGGTGAGCTCGTCGACCCGGCCGGAATCGCCGTGGCGCCCGACGGGACGCTCTTCGTCGTCGAGAACGTCGGCCTGGGCCCGGCCCGCGACCCCGCGGTCGTCCGGATCGATCCAGCCACGGGCGCGCAGAGCGTGGTCACGCGCGGAGGCAACCTCTGTTACCCCTTCGGGATCGCCGTGGAGCCGAACGGCGTCCTGGTCGTGACCGACTTCGGGGATCTGATCGTCGGGGGGCAGCCGCAGATCGACTGTCCGCAGAACTTCGGCGCGGTCTACCGGGTGAACCCGGGCACCGGCGCCCAGTCAGTCCTCTCCTTCAACCAGGTGCCGAGTCCGGGGAACCTGCTGCGGGGCGTCTTCGGCGCGGCGGTCGAGCCCGGCGGCGGCATCCTCGTCGTGAACCAGACAGGGGCCCAGGCGGCCGTTGCGTCGCTCAACCCCGCCAACGGCGAGCAGACGGCGGTCACCCCCAACTCGAGCACGGCCGACGCGTTCGAGCTTCCCCAGCGCGTCGCGGTCCTTCCCGACGGCAACCTGCTCGTGGCTGACTACGCGCTCAACGACCTGGAGGGCGGGCTGGTCCTCGTCGAGCGCTCAACCGGCGCGGCCCGGATCCTGCGCCAGGGCACGCTCTTCAACAACCCGCTCGGCGTTGCGCTGGTCGTGAACCGCGCGCCGGCCGCCACGATCAGGCTGGTCCCGCGCAAGGTCGCCGGCGGCGAGTGGGTCACCTTCGATGCGGCGGGCTCGTCGGATCCCGAGGGGCTTCCGCTGCGCTACGCCTGGGACCTGAACGGCGACGGGTCGTTCGAGAGCTCCACCGGGGCGGTGCCGAGAGCGCGATCGCGCTTCGGATCGAGCACCACCCTCACCCCGCGCGTGCGCGTGATGGACCCGCACGGCGGGGACACCGTCGCCGCGTCCGCGTCGCCGCTCGTGGTCGATGCGATCCGGCCCGTGATCTCGGGCTTCCGCGCCTCCGCGCGCCGGATCGCCCCGTCCGCCGGCCAAGCCGAGGCCGCGCTGGCGCAGGCCGTCCGCTTCCGCTTCCGGCTGTCGGAGCGGGCGCGCGTGCGGATCGCGATCCAGCGGGGCCTGACCGGCCGCCGCAAGGGCCGCAGCTGCGTGGCGCCCGGCCGCGCGCGCCGGGGCGCGAAGCCCTGCACGCGCTGGCGCACGATCACGAGCCTGCGCAGGCGCGCGGCGCCCGGACCGAACAGCATCCGCTTCGCGGGCAAGGTCCGCGGCCGTGCGCTCAAGCCCGGCCGCTACCGCGGCCTGGCACTGGCCACCGACAGCGTGGGCAACCTTTCGCGGCCGCGCTCCGCGGGCTTCCGCGTAGTCGCGCGCTAGAAGTGCACCCCGCGTAGGAGGTAGGCCATCGCCACCGCCTCGGTGGACATCTCCTGGCTGCCCGTCTTCTCCTCGGCCGGCGCGGGCTTGGCGTCCTTGCCCTTCTTGGCCGCCGCCGAGTCGGGGAAGAGGTCGTAGGCCGTGTGCAGGACGATGTCGACGCTCTTCGGCGACACCGCGTAGAGGACCTCTCCGAAGGTCCCGAGGCGCGAGGCCAGGCGCTTCGGCTTGTCGATCATCGCGTCGGTGAGCATCTTGGCCGCCTCCTCCGGCGTGAGCGTGGGGAAGGCCTTGTAGATGTCGGTCGGCGCGATCATCGGCGTCCGCACGAGCGGCATGTAGATGGTGGTGAACTTGACGTTGTCCGCCACGCACTCCGGCGCCACACAGCGCGAGAACGCGTCCAGCGCGGCCTTCGAGGCAACGTAGGCCGAGAAGCGCGGCGTGTTCGTCTGCACCCCGATCGAGCTGACGTTGATGATGTGCCCTGACTTGCGCTCGCGCATCCCCGGCAGGAAGGCGAGGATCAGCTTGAGGGCGCCGAAGTAGTTGAGCTGGATCGTGCGCTCGAAGTCGTGGAAACGGTCGTACGAGCGCGCCACTGAGCGACGGATCGAGCGCCCGGCGTTGTTCACGAGCACGTCGATCCCGCCGTGTACCTCGAGCACCTCGGCGGCGAGCCTGTCGATGTCGTCGAGGTCGGACAGGTCGGCCGGGTGCACGTGCGCCGTGCCGCCCGCCTCCTCCACCTGCGTGGCGACCTCCTCGAGCTTCTCGCGCGTGCGCGAGACGAGCAGCACCTCGCCGCCCGCCTCACCGACCTTGATCGCGGTCTCGAGCCCGATCCCGCTCGACGCCCCCGTGATGAGGATCTTCTTGCCCCGGATCGCGCTCGCAAGCGAGCGCTCGCGGAACAGGTCGGGATCGAGGTTGCGCTCCCAGTAGTCCCAGATCCGCGGCGCGTAGGTGGACAACGGCGGCACCGCGATCCCGGTGCCGGTGAGCGCGCGCTGGCTGTCGCGAGCGTCGAACTTGCAGTTGAAGCCCCGGTTCTCCATTGCCGCCGGCGGGATGCCGAGGTCGCGCAGGAGCTGCTCGCGGATGCGCTTGACCGTCGGGAGCGCCTTCACGCCCGCGCGCACGGGCTTCGGGATCGCTTCGGTCATGTGCTGGTCCACGCGCATGGCGAACTGAGGGGCGTGGGCCGCCTTGGCGAACTCGTTGATCGCCTCGCCCACGGTCATCGGCTCCGGGTTGACGAGGTGGAAGGTGTCCGACGGCAGGTCGTCGTCGTCGAGGTGGGCGATGTGGTCCATCGCCTTGGCGACGAAGTCCACGGGCACGATGTTGGTCTGGCCGCCCTGCGGGCCGGCCAGCGGGAACCACTCGGGCAGCGCGTGGCGCAGCTTCTGGATGACCTTGAAGAAGTAGTAGGGGCCGTCGATCTTGTCCATCTCGCCGGTCTCGGAGTGGCCGACGACGATGCCCGGCCTGAAGACGATCGTCTTCGTCTCGACGCCCTCCCGCACGAGCCGCTCGGACTCGTACTTCGTGCGGTGGTAGTGGTGGGGCAGGCGCTGCCCCTCGTCGAACATGTCCTCCTGGAACACGCCGCGGTACTCGCCGGCGACGGCGATCGAGCTGACGTGGTGGAAGCGGCCCACCTCGTGGGCGTTTGCGAACTCGATCACGTGCTGCGTGCCCTCGACGTTGGCGCGCTCGGAGGCCTCTTCGTCAGCCTCCACGTCGTAGACCGCGGCGAGGTGGAACACGTGGTCGATGCGCTCGTCGAAGCCCTCTACTCCGAGACCCGGCTTCGACAGGTCCCCCGCCACCGGGACGATGCGGCCGTCCGGCGCGTCGAGACGCTGGACGAGCGCGTCGAGCTTGCCGCGCGAGCCCTCGCGGACGAGCACGTGGATCGTTCCCTCGCGCTCGAGCAGCTCGGCCACGAGGTGCCGTCCGATGAAGCCCGTCGCGCCGGTGACGAAGTAGTTCAAGGATCCTCCATCCCTGGTGTGGGACTGCGGCGCCGATCCTATTTGACTCCTCGTGGCGGGCGCGCGAAACTAGGCGCAGAACCTGTAGAGACCGGTTGGCGCTGTGTCGCCACCGGCCTACGTGGCGGCCTGACGCCCGCGGCGCAAGGGCGAGTTAACCCTTCGACTCCGCCCTTGTCGCCTCGAAAGCCGCTTCCTTGGCAGACTCGCAAGGGAAGCGTTGTGGACGAAGTACTCAGCCTCAAAGAAGCCGCCGAGCGGGTCGGCGTCACGCCGGCGACGCTGCGCCGCTGGGCGCAGTCCGGCGTCATCCCGGAGGTCGACGGCAAGGGCGTCTGGACGCGGGCGGCGGTCGCGCACGCCCGCATCGTCGCGCGCCTGCGCCAGCGCGGGCACAGGCTCGAGCACATCAGGGAGGCGGGCCGGCAGGGGCGGCTCGCCTACGGCTACATCGAGGAGATCTTCAGCCCGCCCGAGCACGTCATCTCCCTCAAGGACGCGTCGAAGGAGACCGGCCTCGACGAGGAGCTGATCGAGCGCTGCTGGATGAGCCTCGGCCTGCCTCGCGAGGGCCTCGAGCAGCTCGGAGAGGACGACGTCGAGGCGCTCCGCTACCTCGCCTCGGTGCTCGAGGCGGGCTTCCCACTGGTGGCTCTCCTCCAGCTGATGCGGGTCTACGGGCAGGCGCTCGCGCAGATCGCCGACGCCGAGGTCCGGCTCTTCCACATCTACGTGCACGAGCCGCTCATGCGCGAGGGCGTACCGGGGCTCCAGATCGCCGAGGAGATGGAGGGCCTGGCGCGTGACCTGCTGCCGCTGGCCTCGCCGCTCATGGACTACATGCACCAGCGCTACCTCGGCCACTTCGTCGAGCAGGACGTGGTCGGGCACATGGAGGCGGAGCTCGAGGAGGAGGAATCGGCGCTGGGCCGGGTGCGGGTGGCGATCGCGTTCGCCGACCTCGCCGGCTACACGCGCTTCACCGAGGAGGAGGGCGAGGAGGAGGCGCTGTCCTCCGTCGAGCGTTTCGTCGAGGGCGTGTCGAGCTCCCTCCCCGAGGACGCGCGGGTGGTAAAGACGATCGGCGACGAGGTCATGCTCGTGGGCCACGACGCGCCCGCTCTCGTCGACTGGGCGGTCGGCTTCACGGGCCAGTGGAAGGAGCGGCCCGAGCCGCGCATCGGCATCCACTTCGGCGTTGCCCTCTATCGCGACGGTGACTACTTCGGCCGCGAGGTCAACTTCGCCTCGCGGATCGTGGCCCGGGCCCGCGGCGGCGAGGTGCTCGTGAGCGACGCCGTCGTCGACTCGGTCGGCGGCGGGTCGCAGCTCGCGTTCGAGGCGATCGGCCAGGTCAAACTCAAGGGCTTCGACGAGTCCCATCAGCTCTGTCGGGCCACGCCGCGCGAGGGCTCGTGAGCGAGGCTCCGCTCGACGCGGCGCGCGCGAGCGGCCTGGTCCGCCCCGGCGAGCCGCTCCTCGTGTTGCTCTCGGGCGGCGGGGACTCCGTCTGCCTGCTGGATGTGGCGCTGCGCGTCGACGCGCGCGTCTCCGCCCTGCACGTGAACTACGGGCTACGCGAGGGAGCGGATGCTGACGAGACGTTCGTGCGGGAGCTCTGCGAGCGCCTCGCGCGTGACGCTGCACGCGGAGCGGGTCGAGCTCCCGGAGCGCGGCAACCTCCAGGAGCGTGCGCGCGAGGCCCGCTACACGCTGGCCGAGCGCCTGGCCGAGCGCGACTACGCGGCCGCGCACACCGCGAGCGACCAGGCCGAGACGGTCCTCTACCGGCTGGCCGTATCGCCCGGCTCGCGGTCGCTCCACGGCATGGCGCCGCGCCGCGGACGGCTCGTGCGCCCGTTGCTCGCGGTCACGCGCGAAGAGGTCCGCGGCTACCTGCGCGCTCGCGGGCTCGACTGGCGCGAGGACCCCTCGAACTCCGACCGGCGCTTCGCCCGCGCACGCGTGCGTCACGACGTGCTCACGGCGCTGCGTGAGATCGGACCGGCGGCGGAGCGGACGATCGCCGAGACGGCCAGGCAGCTCAGGGAGGAAGCCGACGTGCTCGAGGGCGCCGTCGAGGCGGCGCTCGACGAGCTCGGTGGCGGGCCGGCCGTCTCGCTTGCCGCGTTGCGCGAGCACCCACCGGCGGTGCGACGGCTCGTCCTGCGCGAGCTCGCGGGGAGGGCCGCGCCCGCGGGAGCCGGACCGGTTTCACTCAGTCGCCGCGAGGCAGGGGAGATCCTCGCACTCGGCGAGCACGGCACGGCCTCGCTCGACCTCGGCGGCGGGCTGCGCGCGGTGGCCGAGTACGGAACGCTGCGCTTCACGTCCGCCGAGGAGCCCGAGCCGCCTGCGCCGGCGCCGCTCCCGGTGCCCGGCCGGGCACGCTTTGGCGACTGGGAGATCGAGGCGGAGCCGGGCTCGCCTGGCGACGTCTCGGTGTCGGCCGCGTCGCTCGTTCCCGGCGCGACCGTGCGTGCCTGGCGTGAGGGCGACCGGATGCGGCCGCTGGGTCTCGGCGGCACGAAGACCCTGCAGGACCTCTTCACCGACCGCAAGATCCCGCGCGCGCTGCGGCACACGCTCCCGGTGGTGGAGTCGGGCGGCCAGGTCGCCTGGGTGGCAGGCGTCGCGCTCGACGAGCGCTTCGCCGCACGGCCGGGCGAGCCGAGCGTCGGCCTCTCGGCTCGGCTTGCGCGCGGCTGACCGGCGCGTCGGCGTCGCTCAGTCCGTGCCGAACACGCGGTCGCCGGCGTCGCCGAGGCCGGGGCGGATGTAGGCGTTCTCGTCGAGCTCGCGGTCGAGCACGGCGGTCCAGACGGGCACCTCCGGGTGGTGCTGCTCCACGGCGGCGAGGCCCTCGGGCGCCACCACCAGGCACACGAGCGAGAGCCGCGTGGCGCCGCGCGCCTTCAGCCGGTCGAGCGCGTGCACGGCGCTGCCGCCGGTCGCGAGCATCGGATCGACGACGAACACGAAGGCGTCGTCGAGCCGCGGCGGCAGCCGCTCGTAGTACTCGAACGGCTCGTGGGTCTCCTCGTCGCGGTACAGCCCCAGGTGGCCCACGCGGGCGTCGGGCAGGAGCCGCAGGAAGGCGTCCACCATGCCCAGGCCCGCCCGCAGGACCGGCACGACGGCGATCTCCTTCGGCAGCCGGCTGCCGGTGGTGCGCTCGAGCGGCGTCTCGATCTCCACCTCCTCCACAGGCAGGTCGCGAGCCGCCTCGACCGCCAGGATCGCGGAGGCCTCGAACAGGGCCTGGCGGAAGGCGCCGTGGCCGGTCGAGCGATCGCGCAGGACGGAGAGCCGGTCCGCCAGAACAGGGTGGTCGACGACGACTACGCGCTGCGGCATGGGGCGAAGATAGCCGCAAGCGCGCGGTCGGCCGCGTGCGCGCGGATCGATAGATTCGCCCGCCCTTGACCGCACCCAGCCGCAACATCGAGATCAAGGCGCGCGTCCGCGATCCGGGCCGCACGCTCGGGCTCGCGCTCGGCCTCGGGGCGGAGGACCGCGGCGAGATCTCGCAGCGCGACACCTACTTCACGCGCGCGCGCGGTCGGCTCAAGCTGCGCGAGCAGGAGCCCGGAGAGGACGAGCTGATCCAGTATCGGCGCGCCGACGAGGCGGGGGCGCGCACAAGCAGCTACCGGCGCGTGCCCGCAGGCTCCGCCGCTGGGCTGCGAGAGGCACTCGACGCGGCGCTCGGGACGCTCGTCGTGGTGGAGAAGCGCCGGCGCCTGCTGCTGCTCGACGAGGTGCGCATCCATCTCGACGAGGTCGAGGGGCTCGGCAGCTACCTGGAGCTCGAGGCGGTCGCCGGCGCCGGTTCCGACCTCGACGAGGAGCACGCCAAGGTGGCCAGGCTGCGCGCCGAGCTCGAGGTGGACGACGACGCGCTCGTGGCCGAGAGCTACTCCGACCTCCTCCTCGACTCCCCGGAGCTGCTGCTGCGCGCCGCCGCGGAGGCGATGCAGCACGCCTACGCCCCCTACTCGAACTTCAAGGTCGGGGCGGCGCTGCTGGCGGACGGCGGCGGAATTTACGCGGGCGCCAACGTGGAGAACGCCTCCTACCCGCAGGGTCAGTGTGCGGAGACGTCGGCGATCGGCGCGCTCGTGGCCGCGGGTGAGACGCGCATCGCGGCGGTGGCGGTCACGGCCGAGCGGATGGACATCTGCCCTCCGTGCGGCGGCTGCCGCCAGCGCCTGTCCGAGCTCGGAGGCGCTGAGACGCCGGTGTATCTCGGCCGGCCCGGCGGCCCGCTCGAGACGACGACGATCGGTGCGCTGCTGCCGCTCGCGTTCGACCTGGACACACCGTGAGCTGGCGCGAGGCGGCGCGCGTGCTCGAGGAACGCGCCGGCCTGCGGCCGAAGCTCGGGGTCGTGCTCGGATCGGGGCTCGGTGCGGTGGCGGAGGCCGTGCGCGAGCCCACGGAGATCCCCTACGAGGAACTGCCCGGCTTCCCGCAGCCGACCGTGGAGGGCCACGGCGGACGGGCGGTCTGGGTGAGATCGGCGGTGTGCCCGTGGCCCTGCTCCAGGGCCGCGCCCATCTCTACGAGGGCGGCCCCGTCGACGAGCTGCGCGACCCCGTGCGCGCGCTGTCCACCGCCGGCGCCGAGATCCTCGTGCTCACCAATGCCGCGGGATCGCTGCGCCGCGAGGTCGGCCCGGGCGAGCTGATGCTGATCACCGATCACCTGAACCTGAGCGGGACGAACGTGCTCACGGGACCGAACGAGGACGACCTCGGCCCACGCTTTCCGAGCCTGCGCGACGCGTACGACCCAGGGCTGCGCGCCGAGCTGCAGGCCGCGGCCCGCGAGCTCGGCATCGGGCTTGCCGAGGGTGTTTACCTCGCCGTCGGCGGGCCGAGCTTCGAGACGCCCGCCGAGATCCGAGCCTTCCGGACGCTCGGCGCCGACGCGGTCGGGATGTCGACCGTCCACGAGACGATCGTGGCGCGCCACTGCGGCATGCGCGTGGCGGCGCTGTCCGCGATCACCAACTACGCCGAGGGAATGGCCGACGAGCCGCTCAGCCACGAGCAGACGCTGCGCGACGCCGCGCGTGCAGCCCAGAACCTCGCGCCGCTCCTGGTGCGCTTCGTCGAGCGCCTGGGAGCCTGAGCGGTGCTGGTTCCGGAGCTGATCCGCACCAAGCGCGACGGCGGCGAGCTGACCGACGAGGAGATCCGCTTCCTGGTCGCGGGCGTCTCGGACGGCTCGGTCAGCGACGCCCAGGTCGGCGCGCTGGCGATGGCGATCGTGCTGCGCGGCATGAGCGCGTCCGAGCGCGTGGCCCTCACCGGGGCGATGACCCGCTCGGGGGAGGTGCTCGACTGGTCCGATGCCGGCCTGCCGGGCCCGGCGCTCGACAAGCACTCGACGGGCGGCGTGGGCGACAAGGTCAGCCTGCTGCTCGCCCCGATCGTCGCGGCTTGCGGCGGCGCCGTGCCGATGATCTCCGGCCGTGGCCTCGGCCACACCGGCGGCACGCTCGACAAGCTCGAGGCCATCCCGGGCTACGACACAGCGCCGGACCCGCAGGCCTTCCGCCGCGCCGTCGCGAGCGCGGGCTGCGCGATCGTGGGCCAGACCGCCGCGCTGGCGCCCGCCGACAAGCGGCTGTACGCGATCCGCGACGCCACCGGCACCGTCGAGTCGATCCCGCTGATCACCGCCTCGATCCTGTCGAAGAAGCTGGCCGCCGGGCTGGACGCGCTGGTGATGGACGTGAAGGTGGGGTCGGGGGCATTCCTGCCGGGCCGCGAGGCGGCGTCGGAGCTCGCCCGCTCGATAGTCGACGTGGCCCGCGGAAACGGCCTGCCCACGTCCGCTCTGCTCACCGACATGGACCGCGTGCTCGGCCGCGCGGCCGGCAACGCGGTCGAGGTGCGCGAGTCGATCGACAACCTCACTGGTGCGGCGCGCGACGAGCGGCTCCTCGAGGTCACGCTCTCCCTGAGCGCCGAGCTGCTGCGCCTCGGTGGCGTCGAGCCGGACGAGGACCGGGCGCGGGCGGCCGCCGAGCAGGCCCTCGCGAGCGGGACGGCGGCGGAGCGCTTTGCCGCGATGGTCCGCGAGCTCGGCGGGCCCGGCGATCTGCTCGAGACGCCCGACACCCACCTCGGCGCCGCTCCGGTGACGGTGGCGGCGGAGCCGGCCGAGGCCGGAAGCGTCGCTCGCGTCGACGTGCGCGCGGTCGGGCTGGCGGTGGTCGCGCTCGGCGGCGGGCGCACGCGCGAGACCGATCCGGTCGATCACGCGGTCGGGCTGACGGAGGTGGCCGCGCCCGGCGAGAGGGTCGAGCCCGGCGGGCGCCCGCTGGCGCTGGTGCACGCCGCCGATCGTGAGGCGGCCGGAGCGCGCGGCCGACTCGCTGCGCGCCGCGTTCACGCTCGGAGAGGCCGCTGCCGCGCCGCCCCCGATCGTGGAGGTGCTTCGGTGACCGTTCCCAAGGCCGAGCTTCACGTCCATCTCGAGGGGACCGCCACTCCGGACCTGATTCGCCGGCTCGCCGAACGCAATGGGCTGCCTGTCCCGGACGGCCTCTTCGCCTCCCCCGAGCGCTTCGCCTACACGGACTTCCTCGACTTCCTGCGCGCCTACGACCTCGCCGCCACCGTGATCCGGACGGGCGAGGACTACCGCGACGTGACCTACGAGTACCTCGCCCGCTGCGCCGCCGAGGGGGCGGTCTACGTCGAACTGCTCGTGTCCCCAGATCACGCCGCGCTCGTCGGCCTGAGCGACGAGGAGCACCTCGACGGCATCGCCCGCGGCATCGACGAGGCCCGCGCCGAACACGGCATCGAGGCGCGCATCCTGATCACCGCCGTACGCAATTTCGGTGTGGAGCGGGCGATTCGCGTGGCGCGCCACGCGGCGGCGCGCCCCCACGCGTACGTCGTGGGCTTCCAGATGGCCGGCGACGAGGAGAACTTCCCGGCAGACCACTTCGCCGAGCCCTTCGCGATCGCCGCCGAGGAGGGCCTCGGATGCAGCGTGCACGCCGGCGAGTGGGCGGGCCCCGAGAGCGTGCGCGCCGCCCTCACGCTGCCGATTACCCGCATCGGCCACGGCGTCCGGTCGATCGAGGAACCCGCGCTCGTCGAGGAGCTGGCCGAGCGCGGGATCGTGCTCGAGTGCTGCCCGACGAGCAACGTCGTGCTGGGCCTCTACCCCAGCTACGAGGAGCACCCGCTGCCGGCGCTGCGGGCGGCGGGCGTGCCCGTGACGCTCGGATCGGACGATCCTCCGTGGTTCGGCGCCTCGATCGGCGGGGAGTACGCGATCTGCGCGGAGCGGCTCGGGTTCGGTGAGGAGGGCCTCCGGGAGCTCACGAGAACCGCGCTGGAAGCCGCATTCTGCGAACACAAGCTCAAGACGAACCTAATAAACGCCCTGTAGCAATGGGTGTAGGGTGATCCCCGCTCACCCGGGCGCTTGGGCCCGGTTTTCAGACTTCAGGAGGGAACTCAGGGTGGATAGGAAGCTTCGGGCGCTATTGCTCGCATTGGTCGCTGCACTCATGCTCGGAATCGCGGCCTGCGGAGACGACGACGATGACGGCGGAGGCGGTGGCGGCGACACGGCCGCCGAAGAGCAGCCGTCGATCAAGGCCGGCGTCGGTAACCGACATCGGCGGCCTGAACGACCGCTCCTTCAACGTCGCTCGCCAACAAGGGCATCAAGCAGGCGCAGAGCGGAGCTCGGCGTCGAGACCCGGGTGCTCATCTCGGAGTCCAACGGCGACTACGTGCCCGAACCTCACCACGCTCGCCCAGCAGCAGTTCGACCTGATCATCCCGGTCGGCTTCCTGATGGCGGACGCGACCAACACCGTCGCCTCGAAGCTGCCGAACGCGAACTTCGCGATCGTGGACTACCCGGCAGCTCTGCTCAAGGACAAGCCGAAGAACGTCCAGGGCCTGCTCTTCAAGGAGCAGGAGGCGGGCTACCTCGCCGGCTACCTCGCCGGCCTGTGGGCCAAGGACAACAACGCGACCACCGTGTCCACCGTCGGCGGCCAGAAGATCCCGCCGGTGGACCATTACATCGCGGGCTTCCAGGCGGGCGCCAAGAAGGCCAACCCGCAGATCAAGACGCTGAACGGCTACTCGCAGGACTTCGTCGACCAGGCGAAGTGCAAGGAGATCGCGCTCGACCAGATCGCGAAGGGCTCGAAGGTCGTCTTCCAGGTGGCGGGCGGTGCGGCCTCGGCGCGCTCGACGCCGCCAAGGAGAAGGGCGTGCAGGGCATCGGGGTGGATGCCGACCAGGCCTACCTCGGTGACCACATCCTGACCAGCGCGCTCAAGAAGGTCGACGTGGCCGTCTTCGATGCCGTCAAGCGGGCCCAGGAGGGCAACTTCGAGGGCGGCACCGACGTGATCGCCACCGTCGAGAACGGCGGCGTGGGGCTGGGCAAGATCAGCGCGGCGGGCCAGAAGTACGCGGATCAGGTCAAGGAGATCCAGGATCAGATCGCCGCGGGCGAGATCACGGACATTCCCGACGAGGTGAAGTAAGTAGTAGGTTCCGCGCGTTGAGCACCGAGGCAGCGCTCGAGCTACGCGGAATAACGAAGACATTCGGCCCGGTCGTCGCGAACGACCGGGTCGACTTCGACCTGCGTCCCGGGGAGGTGCACGCCCTGCTCGGGGAGAACGGGGCCGGCAAGTCGACGCTGATGTCGATCCTCTACGGCCTCTACAGCCCAACCGAGGGTGAGATCTTCGTGGACGGCGAGCGGGTCGAGATCGACTCGCCGTCCCGAGCGATCGAGCTGGGCATCGGCATGGTGCACCAGCACTTCATGCTCGTGCCGGTGATGACCGTCGCCGAGAACATCGTGCTCGGCGCGGAGCCGAGCCGCGGCGGCGGGCTGCTCGACGTGGGCGAGGCGCGCAAGCGGGTGAGGGAGCTCTCGGAGCGCCACGGGCTCGCGGTGGACCCCGATTCGGTGATCGAGGACGTGACGCGTCGGGACGCAGCAGCGCGTGGAGATCCTGAAGACGCTCTACCGGGGCGCGCGCATCCTCGTCCTCGACGAGCCCACCGCCGTGCTGACCGCTCAGGAGGCCGCCGACCTGTTCAAGGTTCTGAAGTCCCTCCAGGCGGACGGCGTCGCCATCGTCTTCATCAGCCACAAGCTCGGCGAGGTGCTCGAGATAGCCGATCGCGTGACGGTGCTGCGTCGCGGGAAGAAGATCGACACGGTGCCGGTCGAGGGCGCCACCGAGCAGAGCCTCGCCCGCCTTATGGTCGGCCGGGACGTTCTGCTTGAGGTGGATAAGCCCGAGCACAAGCCGGGCGAACCGGTGCTCGAGGTCGAGGACCTGCGTGTGCTCGACGACCGCGAGCTCGAGGCCGTGCGCGGGCTCTCGCTGACGGTTCGCGGAGGCGAGATCGTCGCCCTCGCGGGTGTGGACGGAAACGGGCAGCAGGAGCTCGTGGAGGCGATCGCCGGCCTGCGCCGCGCAGAGCCGGGCGGGCACGTCCGCATCGCTGGCGAGGACGTGAGCGGGGGCGGGGTGCGCGCGGCGGACGAGGCCGGCGTGGCCCACATCGCCGAGGACCGCCAGGCGCGCGGCCTCGTGCTCGACTTCACGCTGGCCGAGAACCTGGCCCTGCGCGAGTACCGCAAGCCGCCGCTGTCCAACCACGGCTGGCTCAACATCGGCCACATGAAGTCGCGGGCCCGCTCGCTGCTCGAGGAGTACGACGTGCGCGGTGGCAGCGCCGACACGCTCGCCAGCTCGCTCTCCGGCGGCAACCAGCAGAAGGTCTGCATCGCGCGCGAGCTCGCCAGCAACCCGCAGTTCCTGATTGCGCACCAACCAACCCGCGGGCTCGACGTGGGGGCGATCGAGTTCGTGCACCGGCGGCTCGTGGCGGAGCGCGATGCCGGCCGCGGCGTCCTGCTCGTCTCGCTCGAGTTCGAGGAGGTGCGCTCGCTCGCCGACCGCATCCTCGTCATCTACGAGGGGAAGATCGTCGGCGAGTTCCCGCCTGACGCATCGGAGGAGGAGCTCGGCATCGCGATGACGGGCGGCGGCGCGGGCCGGTCCGCGGCGTGAGCGAAGAGGAGGTCATCGCCACCTCCCAGACGCCGGCGGCGCGGCTGGCCGCCTACGTTCGCGGCGGCGGGGTGGTCGTGCCGCTCATCACCGTTCTGCTCGCGTTCCTGGTCGGCGGGCTCGTCGTGCTGCTGGCGGGCAAGGATCCGATCGCCACCTACGAGGCGATCTGGAAGGGCACCGGCCTCCAGTGGCTCTTCCCGTGGACCACCGGCGACGACCGGACGATCGCCGCGCTCAATCTCCAGCAGACCCTCATCATCACCACGCCGCTGATCCTCACGGGCCTCGCCGTGGCGTTCGCGTTCCGCGCCGGGCTCTTCAACATCGGCGGCAACGGCCAGTACATCATGGGTGCGATCGCGGCCGTGTGGGTTGGCTCGTCGTTCGAGAGCATGCCGGGCTTCCTCCACATCCTGCTGTCGATCGTCGCGGCGATCGCGGCGGGCGCCGTGTGGGCGGGCATCGCCGGACTTCTGAAGGCGACCGTGGGCGCTCACGAGGTGATCTCGACGATCATGCTCAACTACATCGCGCTCTAGATCGGCCTGTACCTGTTCGGCCTCGGCGGACCGCTGCAGAACGACCGCGAGGCCTCGCTACCGGTGTCGAACGACGTGGTCGAGGCGGCGCACCTGCCGGTGTGGTGGGGCGACCCGATCCTGCAGGGCCTGCACATCGGCCTGTTCGTCGCGATTGGCGCGGCAGTGCTGTTCTGGGTGGTCCTGAACCGCTCGACGATCGGCTACGAGGTGCGGGCCGTCGGCCTCAACCCCGAGGCGGCCCGTTACGGCGGCATGAGCGTCGGCAAGAACTACGTGCTCGTGATGGCCGTATGCGGCGCGTTCGCCGGGCTCGCCGGCTCGCTCGACGTGCTCGGCTGGCAGTTCCGCATAGCCACCAACGACATCGAGACGCTTCAGTTCGGCTTCTACGGAATCGCGGTCGCCCTGCTCGGGCGCAACACGGCGCTCGGCACGGTGGCCTCGGCGCTGCTGTTCGGCGCGCTCTTGAGCGGCACCTCCCAGCGCAACCTCGACGCGTCGATCTTCGAGCCCGAGCTTGCGTCGAACCTCACCTGGATCATCCAGGGGCTCGTCGTGCTCATCGTCAGCGCCGACGTGCTCGTGCTCGGGCTGCTGCGGCGCGGCCGCGGTCTGTTCGGGCGAAGGAAGCCGGCCCCCACGCCGGCCCCCGAGGAGTCGACGTGAGCGCGCTGGCCGAGGCAGTCGCGCCGAGCCGGGTGGGTGCGCGCGAGATCGGCTGGGCCGGGATCGCCCTCGGGGTCTTGGCGGCCTTCATCGCCCTGCCGCCGATCCTGCTGCGAACGCCCGTGCCGTCGCTGGTCTTGGCGCTGGTTGCCGTGGTGGCGGGCATCTTCGCCGTGCGCGAGAGCGAGCTGCGCCTCGGCTACGGCGCGGTCATAGTCGGAGTGCTGGCGGGGGCCGGCGCGTTCGCGGCAACCGAGTCCGGCGAGTCCAGCCTCGAGGCGGTGTTCGTCTGGTCTGCGCTCGTCGCGGCGATGCTTCGCTTCGCCACCCCGCTCGTGTTCGCCGCGCTCGGCGGCGTCATCTGCGAGCGCAGCGGGGTCATCAATATCGGGCTCGAGGGCATGATGCTGATGGGCGCGTTCTTCGGCATCTTCGGCGCCGACCTCACGGGCTCCTGGATCGCCGGCTGCCTGATCGGCATGGCCGCCGGGGGAGCGCTGGCGCTCATCCACGCGATCTTCTCGATCTCGTTTCGGGGCGATCAGGTGGTGAGCGGCACGGCCGTCAACTTCCTCGCAATCGGCATCACCGGCTACGTGTTCATCGCCCACTACGGCGATCAGGGCACGCCGGGCGACGTGCCGCGCGTGCCCGAGCTCTCGCTGCCGCTGATCGAGGACCTGGATTTCTTCGGCACGGCGATCGGCAACGCCAGCCTGCTCACGTGGGTCGCGCTGCTGCTCGTGCCGCTGATGACGGTCTACCTGTTCCGCACGCCGCGCGGCCTGCGCCTGCGCTCGGTTGGTGAGAAGCCGCGCGCGGCCGAGACGGTCGGCGTGCGGGTGATCCCGACGCGCTACTTCGCCGTGGTCGCCTCGGGAATGCTCGCCGCACTCGGCGGCGCCTACCTATCGGTCGGGCTGGTCGGCTCGTTCAACGAGATCATGACCGACGGGCGCGGGTTCATCGCGCTGGCCGCGGTCATCTTCGGGAACTGGCGGCCCGTTCGGCGCGCTCGCCGCCGCGCTCCTGTTCGGCTTCTCGAGTGCCCTCGCCCAGCGCCTGCCCGAGTTCTCCGAGTCGACCGCCGTCCTCTTCCAGGCGCTCCCCTACGTCCTGACGCTGATCGTGGTCGCCGGCGTGGTCGGGCGCTCGCGGCCGCCCGCGTCGGTCGGCATCCCGTACGTGAAGGAGTAGGCGCGTGGCCGTTTCCCGACTGGTACTGGCGAGCCCCTCTGAGGAGGCCGGCCGGCTCAGCGACGAGGTCGAGCTCTACCAGCGCACCTACAACACGCTGCTGCGCTCGAGCGGCGAGACGGCGCTGCGCGTGCTCGAGTCCTCGCACCGCGCGATGGGCTCGAGCCTGCACCCGCTGGCCGACAGCGACGAGCCCGACCTCGGTGCGTTCCTCTACGCCATCCGCCGCCTGCCCGACGGGATCGCCGGCGCCGAGCTCGTGATCATGGGCCAGGAGACCGAGGTCTTCGCCCGCAACGGCATCGTGATCGAGGAGTGGGAGGAGGCGGAC
Organism: uncultured Thermoleophilaceae bacterium; assembly: GCA_963757815.1. Classification (GTDB taxonomy): domain Bacteria; phylum Actinomycetota; class Thermoleophilia; order Solirubrobacterales; family Thermoleophilaceae; genus JACVRW01. The sequence goes on from CAVWSN010000036.1 coordinate 120,177, forward strand.
GCGCCCGCCCGCAGGCGGCGCTGGCACGACGGCGGCGGAGGCGTCCACGCGGTGCTGCTCGCCAGCGCGTCGGACGTCGACGACCTGATCCCCACGCTGGTGGCCTTCCAGATCGAGTGGAACAAGCTCCGGGTGCGCCAGCGGGCCGCCGGCTGGCCGCCCGACAGCGAGCCGACGCCCGAGGAGTGCGCGGCCGCGCTCGGGGGCTCAGCCGACGACTGGGGCCGCTTGCGCGAGGCCTGGGGCGAGCGCTTCTATGAGCGTCTGCAGCTGATCGCCGAGCGCCGCATGGCGCTGCGCGTGCGGATGCTGGGTGGCACCCAGGTCGGCTATGCGCGCATGACGCGGCGCTGGTGGCTGCCGGTTCAGAACCGGCTCGCCGAAGAGGGGCTGGCGGAGGCTCCCACGTACTTCGTCAGCTCCAACACGCACAGCCTCGTCAACATCGTGACCGGGACGGCGCGCGAGCGGGAGGACCGGCTCGTCGAGTTCGTCGAGAGCCTGCCCGAGGACGACATCCTCCGCGAGGAGCTCACGGCCTTCCGCGAGGGGCGCGCCGTGGGGTCCTGGGACAACTTCCTCTACTTCGTCGCCCGCCTCTACTTCGACATGCACGGCGACGAGGGCCGCCGAGTGAGGCGTGAGTCGGAGGCCCGCAGCGGCGTGTCCCACCTACGCTCGACGACCGCGCTGCGCGTGCCCGCCCAGATCATCCCGCTGGCCAAGCTCCTCCGCGACCGGCTCGACCCGCGGCTCGGCGAGGTGGACGCGGAGGTGCTCGCGGCCAGCGACGCGGTGATCGTGAACATCGACTACCCGCTCGGCCTGGCCGCGTACAACATCCTGCGCGAGGTGGCGGTGTCGACCGCCGCGCTCCGGGGCGTCTACGTGCTCGGCAAGGCGGCGACCCTCAACGCGGACGTCGGCGACGTGATGCTGTCGAGCGTCGTCCACGACGAGCACTCGGGCTCGACCTACTGGCTCGACAACGCGTTCGGGGTCGAGGACCTGATGGGCGACCTGCGCTTCGGCACCGGCCTCGACAACCAGCGAGCCGTCAGCGTCAAGAGCACCTTCCTGCAGAACCGCGCGTACCTCGACTTCTACTATCGCGAGGCCTTCACGGTGGTCGAGATGGAGGCGGGCCCGTACTGCAACGCGATCTATGAGATCGCGGACGCCGACCGGCACCCTGTGGGAGAAGCCGTCAACTTCTCAAAGCTCCCGATCGACTTCGGGATCATCCACTACGCCTCCGACACGCCCTACACCCAGGCCCGCACGCTCGGCGCGCGCGGGCTCTCGTACTTCGGGATGGACTCGACCTACGCGTCGTCGCTGGCGATTCTGCGGCGGGTGCTGAGGCTCGAGGGCGCGCTCGACTGAGCTACCGGTCCTGCTCCCACGGCCGTGCGGGTGCCCAGCCGCCACGCGGCTTGAGATCCGGCCGGAGGAATAGCCGGCGGGACTCGGCGCCGAACACGGGGGCCAGCACGATCGTGCCCAGGAACATGGCGAGGATGAAGATGGTGATGAAATCCATGATTGACAATCGATGTTACGCAGTCGTCGGCGCCTTCTGGCTTGGACCGGGCGATAATTCGGCGAGCGCCTTGACCGGTCGAAGATCGTTCGTGTTTTCCCGCTAACCAGGCGGCTTTTCGAACGTGTGGAGGCGGGGAAGCCAGGCCGGTACCGCTCGCCGGTAAGCCGCGTACTCCTCGCCGTAGCGGCTCATGAGGGTGGGCTCCTCATAGAGGTGCACGAAGGCGGCCACAACCGCCATGAACAGCACCGCGTAGACGAGCAGCACGGGCCGGCCCAGCAGCAGCGCCTGGCCGATGATCGTGGCTGCCACCGCCACATACATCGGGTTACGCACGTGGCGGTAGAGGCCGCCCACCACGAGCTGCTCGGTGGGCGCCACGGGCGCCGGCGTACCGAGGCCCTCGACGACGAAACGCCCGAACGCGTGCAGAAGCACGCCCACGCCGCCGGCGATGAAGAGCGCCCCGAGCACTCGCACGAGGAGCGGCCAGTCGTTCGACTCCCAGCCGGTGAGGAGCCAGGGCACCACGCCCGCCACGACGCCCGGCGCGAGCAGCAGGAAGACGAAGCTTCCCGCCGCCGCCCGGGCCTTCGTCATGCGCCGACGGGGTGCCAGGCGGTCTTGAGCTCGACCACGGCCTCGAGCCTGCCGAGTGCGTCGGTCACCGCGTCCGCGTAGCTCGTCGTAGCAGCGGCGTGCCGCACGCGCGTGACGCTGTCGGCGGCCAGGCGGTCGATCTCGGCCCCCAGCTCGGGGTCGCCGGATACGTCGACGACCGCGTTCAGGTCGCGGTGACCGGCGAGCGCGGGCGCCAGCTCGCCGCGGCGGCCGGACAGGAGGTTGATCACGCCGCCGGGGACGTCGGACACGCCCAGCACCTCGCCCAGGTCCAGGCCCGCCAGCGGGCGCGCCTCCGACAGCACCGCCACGACGGTGTTGCCCGCCGCGAGCGCCGGCGCAAGCTCCGCCACCAGCCCGAGCAGCTCCGGCTCTTCGGGCGCGACGATGCCGACGACGCCCGTCGGCTCGGGCAGCGAGAACGACAGGAACGGCGCGGCCACCGGGTTGATCCCGCCGAGCACCGGCTGGAGCTTGTCGGTCCAGCCCGCGTAGTGCACGAGCACATCGATCGAGGCTTCGAGCTCGGGCCGCGCCACGCCCAGCTCGCCGCCGCGCGACTCGAGCGCCTCCGCGGCCCGGTACAGGATCTGACCGCGGTTGTAGGCGGTGCGGGCCGCCCACGGGCGGGCGGCCGAGCGGGCCGCCTTGACGGCGTCGCGCACGTCCTTGCGCGACCCGCGCGGGACATTGCGCTCCTGCACGCGGTCGTAGCGCCCCGATTCCGAGCGGACGAACGCGCCGCCGACGTAGAGCTTGTACGTCTTCGGGACCCCGAGCCGGCTCAATGGGTGGGGGGGTGGGGTAGTTGTCTCATGCCATCCGCAGGTAGGGCCTCAGCCCGGCCGGGCCGCCCTCGCGACCGAAGCCGCTCTCCTTGTAGCCCCCGAAGGCGGCGCTCGGATCGAAGTGGTTGTAGGTGTTCTGCCAGACGACGCCCGCCTGCAGCGCGCTCGCGACCTCGAAGGCCTTCGACCCCTTGTCGGTCCAGATGCCCGCGGCCAGGCCGTAGGGCGAGTTGTTCGCCTTCTCGATCGCCTCGGCCTGGGTGCGGAACGTGAGCACCGACACCACCGGCCCGAAGATCTCCTCGACCGCGATGCGGTGGGCCGGAGCGACCTCCGTGAAGATCGTCGGCGCGAACCACCAGCCGCGCTCGGGCAGCTCGCAGGCCACGCTGCGCCGGACGGCGCCCTCCTCCTCGCCGGCCGCCACGAGCTCCTCGATCCGAGCCAGCTGCTCGCGTGAGTTGATCGCGCCGACGTCGGTGTTCTTGTCGAGCGGATCGCCGACCCGAAGCCGGCCCATGCGCTCCCAGAGCTTGCCGATCACCACGTCGGCGACGCTCTCCTGGATCAGCAGCCGCGAGCCGGCGCAGCAGACGTGGCCCTGGTTGAAGAAGATGCCGTTGACGATGCCCTCGACCGCCTGGTCGAGCGCTGCGTCCTCGAAGATCACGTTGGCCGACTTGCCGCCGAGCTCGAGCGTGAGCGAGACGCCGCGACCCGCCAGCGCGGCCTGGATGTTCTTGCCGACCGCGGTCGAGCCCGTGAATGCGACCTTGTCGATGTCCGGCTCGCGGACGAGCGCGGCGCCGGCGGAGCCGTCGCCGGGGAGGATCGACACGACGCCGGGCGGCAGCTCGGCCTCCTGGCAGATCTCGGCGAGGAATAGGGCGCTCAGCGGCGTCGTCTCGGCCGGCTTCAGTACCGCGGTGTTGCCGCAGGCGAGCGCCGGCGCGAGCTTCCACGCGGCCATCAGCAGCGGGAAGTTCCAGGGCACGATCTGCGCGGCCACGCCGAGCGGCTCGACCTTACGGCCCCCGACGCCGTAGGAGAGCTTGTCGGCCCAGCCCGCGTAATGGAAGAAGTGCGCCGCGGCGAGTGGTACGTCAACGTCGCGCGACTCGCGGATCGGCTTGCCGCCGTCCATCGACTCCACGACCGCCAGCTCGCGGGCGCGCTCCTGGATCAGCCGCGCGATCCGGAACAGGTACTTGCCGCGCTCGAGGCCGCTCAGCGCGGCCCAGCCGGGCTGCGCGGCCCGCGCCGACTCGACGGCCCGGCGGATGTCGGCGGGTCCGGCGAACGCGACCTCGGCCAGCGTCTCCTCCGTGGCCGGGTTGATCGACGGCACGCGCGTCCCGTCGATGGGGTCGCGGAAGTCGCCGTCCAGGAACAGCCCGTAGGAGTCGCGCAGCCGAACGTGGTCGGGCGACTCGGGGGCTGGCGCGTAGTCCCAAACGATGCCGGTGCGGGTCTCCTGGGTGCTCACTCTCTCGAGAAGTCCTCTGGCCGCGCGTAGCGGCCCGTCTGTGTCTTCTCGTACTGCATCAGGAGGTCGTTCAGCAACGACGACGCGCCGATCCGGAAACGGTCGGGCGTGAGCCACTCGTCGCCGAGGGTCTCCTTGACGAGCACGAGCCTGTGGAGGGCGGCCTTGCTGGTGGACACGCCACCGGCCGCCTTCATCCCGACGACCCGCCCGCTGCGCTCGGCGTAGTCGCGGATCGCCTCCAGCATGACCAGCGTGACCCCCGGCGTTGCGCCGCTCGCCGCCTTGCCGGTCGAGGTCTTGATGAAGTCGGCGCCCGCCTCCATGGCGAGCATCGACGCGTGCCGAACGTGGTCATACGAGCCGAGCTCGGCGGTCTCGAGGATGACCTTCAGGTGTGCGTCGCCGCAGGCCTCCTTGACGCGGACGATCTCCTCCATCACGCGCGTGTCCTCGCCCGCCAGGAAGGCCTCGCGCGAGATCACCATGTCGATCTCCTCGGCACCGGCGGCCACCGCCTCCTCGGTGTCGCGCAGCTTGAGATCGAGCGAGGCCTGCCCGCTCGGGAAGGCCGTTGCGACCGAAGCCGCCTTGACGCCGGTGCCCGCGAGCGACTCCCGGACCACGCCGATCAGCGAGGGGTAGACGCACACGGCGGCGCACGACGGAATCTCCGGGATCGTGGGGGCCGGACAGACCGCCTTGGCGCACAGGTGCCGGACCTTGCCGGGCGTGTCGGCGCCCTCGAGCGTCGTCAGGTCGGTCATCGACACCGCGAGCCGGATGCCCTGCTGCTTGGCCGTGGTCTTGATCGAGCGCCTGCCCAGCGTGGCGGCCCGCTCCTCGATGCCGACCCGATCCACGTGCGGAAGCCTTCTGATCACTCCCTGAGTATGGCGCGTCGTGCCCGCGACATAATCGCGCCGCAATGGCACGTGCGGCGGTGATCGTGATGGATGCGTGCGGCGTCGGCGCCCTGCCGGATGCCGGGGAGTACGCGGGTGACGAGGGCTCGAACACGCTTGCCCACCTCGCCGAGCGGGTGGGCGGATTAGAGCTGCCGAATCTCGGCCGCCTCGGCCTCGGCTCCATCATCCCGATCGAGGGGGTGCCGCCCGCCGGCGAGCCCGTCGTGCACGGCCGGCTGCACCCGCTCGGACCGGGCAAGGAGTCGACCACCGGCCACTGGGAGCTGATGGGGGTGGTGCCGCGACACCCGCTGCCGACCTACCCGGACGGGTTCCCGCCCGAGGTGGTCGAGGCGCTCGAACGCGTGACCGGGCATCGCTTCTGCTGCAACCGCCCCTATAGCGGCACGGAGGTGATCGAGGACTACGGGCGCCACCACCTGGAGACCGGCGAGCTGATCCTCTACACGTCGGCCGACTCCGTCCTCCAGATCGCCGCCCACGTCGAGGTGCTCGACGAGCCAGGGCTGTACGCGGTCTGCGAGGCGGCGCGCGAGGCGATGACCGGCGAGCACGCCGTGGGGCGGGTGATCGCGCGCCCCTTCGACGGCGAGCCGGGCAACTTCCATCGCCGCGAGGGCAGGCGCGACTACTCGGCGCTGCCTCCCGGCCGCTCCTACCTGGACGAGCTCCAGGATGCGGGCGTGGTGGTCCACGGCGTGGGCAAGATCCGCGACCTCTTCGCCGGCGTCGGAATCGACGAGAAGCACGACGGCGGCACCAACGCGAAGGGCATCGCGGCCACGACCCGGCTGCTGCGCGAGCTCGACTCGGGCTTCGTGTTCGTGAACCTCGTCGAGACCGACCAGGTCTACGGCCACCGCCACGACGTCGAGGGCTTCCACCGTGCGCTCCGCGAGATCGACACCGGGGTGGCGGAGTGGCTCGAGCTGCTCGGCGAGGACGACCTGCTGGTCCTCACCGCCGACCACGGCGTCGACCCGAACGCCCCGCACACCGACCACACGCGCGAATACTCACCGCTGCTCGCGCGCTTCACGGGCCACGGCGGCCGCCGCCACGACGGCCCCCTGGCGGACGTGGGCGCGAGCGTGCTGAAGAAGCTGACGGGCCGCGAGACGCCGGCGCTGCCGGGCGAGCCGTTCCTGTAAGGCGATCTTCCGTCTGCTCGGACGATCTACGCTCACGTAGTGCAACGTGCCTGCGTCTTCTGCGGATCGAGCCCCGGCGCGCGCCCGCAGTACACGGAGGCGACCGAGGATCTGGGCAGCCTGCTCGTCCAGAACGGGATCACGCTGGTGTACGGAGGTGCATCCGTCGGGCTCATGGGCCGGCTCGCCGACACCGTGCTCTCGGAAGGCGGTGAGGCGGTCGGGGTGATCCCACGCGCGCTCGTCGAGCGCGAGATCGCCCACCTCGGCCTCACCGAGCTCCACGTCGTCGACTCGATGCACGAGCGCAAGGCGCTGATGGCCGATCTCTCCGACGCCTTCGTCGCGCTGCCCGGCGGGCTGGGAACGCTCGACGAGCTGTTCGAGGTCTACACCTGGGCGCAGCTCGGCCTGCACAGGAAGCCCTGCGGCCTGCTGAACGTCGAGGGCTACTACCAGCACCTGGCCGACTTCCTCGACCACGCGGTAGGGGAACGCTTCGTCCGCGACGAGCACCGGGACATGCTGATCGTCGAGGAGGACCCGGCGACGATGCTCGAGCGGCTGCAGGGCTTCGACCCGGCCACGCTGACGCCCAAGTGGATCGACCGGGAGGAGACCTAGCGCGGTGCAGATCGTCCGCGCCCAGGTGATGCACACGCCCCGCGGCGCACTCGAAGCGTTCTCGGACGGCGCCATCGCGTTCGAGGATGGGCGGATCATCGCCGCCGGCGCCTTCGACGAGATCCGGCCGGCTCACCCCGGCGCGGAGGTTCGCGACGAGCGGGACGCGCTCCTGCTGCCCGGCCTCGTCGATACGCACGTGCACTACCCGCAGCTCCCGATCATCGGCGCGATGGGACTCGGCCTGCTCGAGTGGCTGCAGCAACGGGCGCTGCCCCAGGAAGCGCGGATGGCCGACCCCGTCTACGCGCGCGCGGTCGCGCGCGAGTTCCTCGACGCTCTGGCGGCCAACGGCACCACCACGGCGCTGGTGTTCGGCTCCCACTTCCCGGAGGCCCAGGACGCGCTGTTCGAGGAGGCTGAGCGAAAAGGTCTGCGTATCGCGAGCGGACTTGTCGTGTCCGACCGCAACCTGCTGCCCGAGCTCCACGTCGAACCGCAGGCCGCCTACGAGGCGGGCGCCGAGCTCGCCCGGCGCTGGCACGGTCGCGGCCGTCTGCGCTACGCGGTCACGCCCCGCTTCTCCCTCTCGTGCACGGACGGCATGCTCGAGTCCTGCGGCGCGCTGCACGCGGACGTGGGCGCCCTCGTGACGAGCCACATCAACGAAAGCCCGGCCGAGGTCGAAGCCGTTGCCGGGCTGTTCGAATGGTCGGAGGACTACCTCGAGACCTACGAGCGCTTCGGGCTCGTGACGTCGTCGACGGTGCTGGCCCACAACGATCACCCGCGTGACGCCGAGCTCGGCCGGCTCGCCGCCGCCGGCGCGAGCGTGGCCCACTGCCCCGAGAGCAACGCGTTCCTCGGGAGCGGGCTGTTCCCGATGCGCAGGCACCTCGACCACGGGGTCAGGGTCGCGCTCGGCACCGACGTGGGAGCCGGCACCGGCTTCAGCCTCTTCAAGGAGGGACTGATGGCCTACGAGCTCCAGATGCTCCGCGACGACGGTGTGCGGCTCGGCCCCGCCGAGCTGCTCCATCTCGCCACGCGCGCGGGAGCGCTGGCGCTCGGTTTGGGGGATGAGGTCGGCGACCTCAGCCCGGGCAAGGCCGCCGACTTCGTGCTCGTCCGCCCGCCGGAGGGCTCGACGCTGGCGGCCGTGCTGCGCCACAGCGACTCGCCGGAGCAGTCCCTCGGCGCCATCTTCGCGCTCGCGCGCGAGGACAGCGTGGTGGAGGTGCGGGTGGCCGGTGCACCCGTCGCACCCGGCCAGGTGGCGCGGGGGGCGCGGGGGCGTGAGCCCCCCGACCACTTTAGACTCGCGCGTCTGATGGCCGACCCCGCCCTGGGAGAGATCCTCGTCCAGCGCGACGAGCTCGCGCACCGCGTCAAGGAGCTCGGCGAGGAGGTCTCGCGGGACTACGCCGGACGCCAGCTGCTCCTGATCGGCGTCCTGAAGGGAGCGGTCTTCTTCCTCGCCGACCTGATGCGCCATCTCGACGTCGACTGCGAGGTCGATTTCATGGCGGTCTCGTCCTACGGCGCGTCGACCGATTCCTCGGGCGTCGTGCGGATCCTGAAGGACCTCGACGCCCCGATCGAGGACAAGCACGTGCTGATCGTCGAGGACATCGTCGACTCGGGGCTGACCCTCTCGTACCTGTTCCGGATGCTGAGGGCGCGCCACCCGGCCTCGCTGGAGGTCTGCGCGCTCCTGACCAAGCCCCAGCGGCGCGAGATCGAGCTCCCGATCAAGTACGTGGGCTTCGAGATCCCCAACCGGTTCGCGATCGGCTACGGACTGGACTTCGCGGAGCGCTACCGGAACCTGCCCTACGTGGCGGTGTTGAACGAGCCGTAGGGCCTGCCGGAGCGCCGAAAAGGGCCAAAAGGGTTAAATACCCCCTTGCTAGGCTTGCGTTTCACCCCGGAGGCAGGTTTGGATGTGAGGGAAGCAGGTCTGGTTAGCCCGTGAGCAGATTCTTTAAGAGCGCCGCATTCCCGATTCTGATCGTCGTTGTGCTGGCGTTCTTCGCTCAGAAGCTGATCAGCCCCGGCGACCGTCAGAAGGATCCGAACTACACGCAGTTCCTGACGCAGGTCGAGAACGGCCAGGTCAAGGACGTCACGCTCCACAGCAAGAACAACCGCATCGACGTGGAGCTCGACAGCGGCCGGAAGTACCAGACCGCGTTCCTGAACGACACCGAGCAGAACCTGATCAACCAGCTGCGGGCCGCCGACGTCGAGGTGACGGTCAAGCCGAAGGGGGGATCGGGCTGGCTCACGGCCCTCACGTACATCCTGCCGTTCGTGATCTTCCTGCTGTTCTGGCTGTTCATCATCAATCAGATGCAGGGCGGCGGCTCGAAGGTGATGTCCTTCGGCAAGTCGCGCGCCAAGCGCATGTCGGTGGACGCGCCCAAGATCACCTTCCGTGACGTTGCCGGCGTGGACGAGGCGGTCGAGGAGCTGCAGGAGATCAAGGAGTTCCTCGAGAACCCGAAGAAGTTCCAGGCGCTCGGCGCCCGGATCCCGAAGGGCGTGCTGCTCTACGGGCCGCCCGGGACCGGCAAGACGCTGCTCGCGCGCGCCGTAGCCGGTGAGGCGGGCGTTCCCTTCTTCTCGATCTCGGGCTCCGACTTCGTCGAGATGTTCGTCGGCGTGGGCGCCTCGCGCGTGCGTGACCTGTTCGAGCAGGCCAAGCAGAACTCGCCCTGCATCATCTTCATGGACGAGATCGACGCGGTCGGCCGCCACCGCGGCGCCGGCCTCGGCGGCGGTCACGACGAGCGCGAGCAGACGCTCAACCAGCTGCTCGTCGAGATGGACGGCTTCGAGATGAAGGACAACATCATCCTGATCGCAGCCACCAACCGGCCGGACATCCTCGACCCGGCGCTTCTGCGCCCCGGCCGCTTCGACCGCCAGATCGTGGTCGACCGGCCCGACCGCAAGGGCCGCACGAAGATCCTCGAGGTGCACACGCGCGGCAAGCCGCTGGCCAAGGCGATCGAGCTCGACACGCTCGCCGGCCAGACCCCCGGGTTCACCGGCGCGGACCTCCAGAACCTCGTGAACGAGGCGGCGCTCCTCGCCGCACGGCAGGGCAAGCGCGAGATCGACCACCTCCAGCTGGAGGAGGGGATCATGCGCGTGATCGCCGGGCCGGAGAAGAAGACCCGCGTGATGTCCGAGAAGGAGCGCCGCGTTACCGCCTTCCACGAGATGGGCCACGCGCTCGTGGCCCACTTCCTCAAGAACACCGACCCGGTCCACAAGATTTCGGTGATCTCGCGCGGGGCGGCGCTCGGCTACACGATCTCGCTGCCGACCGAGGACAAGTTCCTCACCACGCGCGCGGAGCTGTCGGACACGATGGCGATGACGCTCGGCGGCCGGGCGGCCGAGGAGATCGTGTTCAGCGAGGTCACGACCGGCGCCTCGAACGACCTCGAGAAGGTCACCGCCACCGCCAAGCAGATGGTGATGCGCTTCGGCATGTCGGAGAAGCTCGGCCCGCGGGTGTTCGGCCACGACCACGGGCAGCCGTTCCTCGGGCGCGAGTTCTCCGCCGAGCCCGACTACTCCGACGAGATCGCGCGCGAGATCGACGACGAGATCCGACGCATCGTCGAGGAGGCGCACCAGACGGCGCGCCAGGTGCTCGATGAGCATCGCCAGTCGCTCGACATGACCTCCGAGATCCTGCTCAAGCGCGAGACGATCGAGCGCGAGCAGTTCATCGAGCTGCTCGAGGGCAAGACCGAGGAGGAGGTCTTCGGCTCGGAGGAGCCGCCGGTCCCGGCGCTCCCGCCGTCCGCGCCCGAGGCGCCCGAGCGCAAGCCGGAGCGCGCGCCCCAGCCCCTGCCGCGGCCGGGGCTCGCCGGGGGCGCGGCCGAGATGCGCTCCGACACGCCCGAGAAGCCCGAGCCGGCCTAAACGCGGGCCGCCGCCGGCTCCTGGAAGAGCTCGACGAGCAGCTCTTCGCTGGGCGGCTCCGACGGCAGCTCTGCGCCCGCGGCCGCGGCCTCGGACGCCCGCATCAGGTCGATTGCGGTCGAGCGCACCTGCGCGACGATCTCCGCGAGGCCCAGCTCGCGTTCGCCCTCGAAGCTCCGAGTCGCGCGGGTTGCCGCGCGGGAGGCGTTCGCCCGCACCTGGCCGTTACCGCGCGCCGGCTCGTCGAGCTCGGCTGCCAGCGCCCACACGGCCGCCGTGAGGTCGCGGATCGACTCGGCGAGCTCGTCGGGCGCCCGGCCGCCCGCGCGGAGGAAACGAGCCACGTGGCGGGCCAGCACGCGGGTGTTCCGCACGGCGTAGTCGATATGCCGCGCGCTGCGCGAGTAGCGGACGAGCTCCGGCCGCGCGGAGCGGCGGCCGGGCGAGAAGCGCGCCGTCTCGTGGGCGATCACGAGGGCCTGCTCGAATTCCCGCACGGGCTCGTCGAGTTCGCGCGCGGAGGCCAGGGCGGCGTCGGCCCGCGCCGGATCACCCTCCGTGAGCGCCTCCGCCACCCGCCCGAGCGAGACACCGAGCTCGCCGAAGATCGACTGCACCGAGCGCCCCACGAGCAGCACCGGATCCTGCGGGAACGCGAGCGCGCTGATGCCGAGCGCCACGCCGCCGCCGATGAGCGCCTCGAATAGGCGCGCCGGCGGCAGCCCGCTGCTCGCGGGCTCGATCAGCACGAGCAGGATCGCCGACACCGCCGCCTCCGTCACGAGGATGGGGCCGCCTCCGAGCACCACCGCCACGCCCATCGCGAGCACCACCAACACGCCGAGCTGCAACGGCCCGGTGCCTATCGCGAGCAGGAGCAGGTCGGCGACGCCGATTCCGAGGACGACACCACCGATCAGCTCGACCGCGCGCTCACGGCGCTGTCCGTAGGTGGCGCCGATGCAGATGACTGCGGCGATCGAGGCGAAGACCGGCTTGGTCTCGGGCAGCAGCAGCTGCGCGAGATACCAGGCGGCTACCGCCGCGATCGCGGTCTGCAGGATCGGCCACAGGCGACCGCGCAGCCGGAGGCGGAGGGTGCTGGGGGTGGGCACCTCTCCAACATCGCGACGCACTGTTGGGATCAGGTAAAGATTTCGAGTCCTCGACTAGCCCGCCGCGGCTCGGAAACGGACGTGCGGCGTGACCGCCTCGAGGCCGCTGCCGTTCACGGCCTCCCCCCAGAGCTCTCCGTGGACCACCCGGGGCCGCGCCTCCGCGCCGCAGCGCCGGCCGCCCAGCCGCAGCTCGAGGGAGCGCACCCGCCTCGTGGGGAGCACCGTCCCCGGCGTGGAGCGGATGCGCTCGACCTGCGGCGGCGGGAAGTAGCGCCTCCGCAGGCGCGTGAAGGTCGCGCCCGAGCCGCCGCGCCGGCACGCGATGCGCTCCATGATCGAGACGCGCACGCGCGCGACGCCCCCGTCGGGATCGCGTCCCACGGTCGTGCCGCGCAGGCTGAGCCGGCGGAGGCTGACCAGGGCTTCGCCACTGTCGCCGGGTGGCTGGGAGGCCCTGCCGAGCGCGGCTCCGCCGGCCGAGAGGGTGATCGTCGCCTGGGGCGGAGACTCGTCCGACTCGGGCACCGCGACAGTCGGCGACACGTCCGCCCCGTGGCCCGCACGGGTACCCGCGTCGGGCGGCGGCGGAGGCGAGGGCGAGGACGAGGTCGACGCGGCCCGGGGCCGGGTTGGGTTGGCGCCGTCGTCGTCGTCGCCGCCGCACGCCGGAGCGCCCACGACCACGAGTGCGAGCAGGACTACAAGGGCTGAACGAGACATCGGCCGGCGACCCTAGCCGCGCCCCGGCCCGGGGTGAAATAGCGCCTGCTCGCCGCTAATAAGCTCCATGCATGAGTCTCGATCCGCGCCTCCTGCGCTCATTCGTGGCCCTGGCGGACGAGCTCCACTTCGGCCGCGCGGCGCAGCGGCTGAGCATCGCGCAGCCGGCGCTGAGCCAGCAGATCAAGCGGCTCGAACTGCAACTGGGGGTCGAGCTCTTCGAGCGCTCCCGCAACCACGTGGAGCTCACCGCAGCGGGTGGGGAGATGCTGCCTCACGCCCGCTCGGCCGTCGAAGCGGCGGCCGTCGTGGACGAGATCGGCTCCGCCTTCGCGCACGGCGAGCGCGGAGAGCTGCGCCTGGGACTCTCGCCAGGCGTGCACTACATCGCGCGGACGCTGCTGGCCGAGCTCGGGAAGCGGATGCCGGACGTCGACGTCCGCGCTCTGCAGGATTCCTCCGGGGCCCTCGCCCAGGGTCTCGCGAGAGGCGAGCTGGACGTGGCGATCGGGTTCTGCGCCGAGCCGGCCGACGGCATCGAGCTCGAGCATCTGGTGGACGAGCCGGCGGTGCTCGCCGTCGCGGAAGGTCATCCGCTGGCAGACCGGGACCGAATCCCCCTGTCTGAGCTCCGAGGCGAGCGAATCGCGCTCGTGGACGCCCGCGACGGCCCCGGCTACAACCGCGCGGTCGTGGAGCTCTGCCGGGCCGCGGGCTTCGAGCCCAGCACGGTCGAGGACCCGAGCGGCCCGATGGCATGGGAGACGTCGGTTCGCTCCGGAGAGGCGGTTGGCCTGACCGCGCGCTGCGCGGCGGTCTCGTCGGCGCGGGGTGTCCGGCTCGTCGAGCTCACGCCTGAGCGGGGCTTCCAGGTGCAGCTGCTGAGGGCGGCGGTCGAGCGGCCGGTGGCGAGAACGTTCTCGGAGCTCGCCCGGGCGACAATACTTTCTGGGCGTGGAGCGGTTTACGGTCATGGGCGTCGTCAACGTGACCCCTGACTCATTCTCCGACGGAGGGCTGTATCTCGACCCGGAGGCCGCGGTCCGGCATGGCCTCGGGCTGGCGGACGAGGGCGCGGCGATCCTCGACGTCGGCGGCGAGTCCACCCGCCCGGGCGCCGATCCGGTGGACGCGGCAGAGGAGACGCGCCGGGTCGTCCCCGTGGTGGAGCGGCTCGCGGCAGCCGGCCTGCGGGTCTCCATCGACACGACCAAGGTCGCGGTGGCGGAGGCGGCGCTCGATGCCGGCGCCACGATCGTCAACGACGTGTCGGCGTTCCGCTTCTCGCCCGAGCTCGCCGGGCTCGTCGCGGACCGCGGCGCCCAGTGCTGCCTGATGCACATGCTCGGCGAGCCGCGCACGATGCAGGAGGACCCGCGCTACGGGGACGTCGTCGCGGACGTGAAGGCGTTCCTCGAGGAGCGGCTGGCGTTCGCCACAGCGGAGGGCGTGCCGGAGGACCGTGTCTGGCTCGACCCCGGCATCGGCTTCGGCAAGACCGTCGAGCACAACCTCGAGCTGCTCCGCAGGCTGGGCGAGATCGTGGCGATCGGCCGCCCCGTCGTGGTCGGCACGTCGCGCAAGAGCTTCCTCGGGAAGCTCGCCGGCGGGCGTCCGGAGGGAGAGCGGCTGCCGGGCACGATTGCCACCAACGTGCTCGCGCTCGAGCGCGGGGCGAGCATCTTCCGCGTCCACGACGTGGCTCCCGTCGCGGATGCGCTCACGGTGGCCGCTGCTACGGTGGCGCCGTGACCTGGGAGCGGGAGGAGCACGGGGACGAGTACGACGATCTCGACGACGACGAGCTCGGCGACGACCGTTCCAGCAACCCACCCGCGGTCTCGATCGAGATCAGCGGCCTGTCGCTGTTCACGCGCCACGGCGTGAGCGAGGCCGAGCGCGAGCTCGGACAGCGGCTCGTGTTCGACATCGCGTTCGATCTCGACGAGTGCGACGCCACGGTCACCGACCGCATCGAGGACACGGTCGACTACGGCGAGGTATGCGAGCAGGTCGCGCTCGCCGCGCAGGAGCGCTCCTACAAGACGCTCGAGCGTCTCTGCTCCGCCGTCGCCGACCGCCTCGTCGACCGCTTCGGCGCCGAGTCCGTGCGCGTGAAGGCGGCAAAGCCGGAGCCGCCGATCCCGCTGCCCGTGGACGAGGTCTCGGTCGAGGTGTGGAAGGAGGTCTGAGCCGGATCCACCGCTCCTGACGGCGTTTCCACGCCGGAATGCCTTCGCCAGGCGCCACCGGCTCACTCGCGAGGGTTCACCCTCGCTCCGTTCGCCGCTGACGCCTGGCTCGGCTCCGGCGCGGAAACGCTCGCCAGACGGTGATAGGCTGTGACGACCGGCTACCTGGGGCTCGGCTCGAACGTCGGGGACCGGGAGGCCAACCTGCGTCGTGCCCGCGACGCGCTCGGACGGCACGGGGTCGAGGTGCTCGCCTCGTCGTCGCTCTACGAGACCGCGCCCCAGGGCGAGCTGCTCGACCAGCCGGACTTCCTCAACGCATGCCTGCGCGTCCGTACCGCGCTCGGGCCCGAGGAGCTCCTCGACGCGTGCAAGGCGGTCGAGCGTGAGCTCGGGCGCCGGCCGGGCGGCACCCGCCACGGCCCGCGGCCGATCGACGTCGACCTGCTGCTGCTGGGCGACATCGAGTACCACTCGGAGCGTCTGACGCTGCCGCACCGCGAGGTCACGAGCAGGCGCTTCGTGGTCGAGCCGCTGCTCGAGCTCGACCCCGGTCTGACGCTGCCCGACGGCACCCGGCTCGCCGGCCTGCGCAGCGCGCTGGCGGACCAGCGCGTCCGGGTGGTGACCCCCCAGGCGGGGGGTCTTGAGGCCTGGGGCAGTTCCTAACACCCCCGTGCCGAGTAACCGTAGGTGTGATGGAGGAGAGCACTCTCGAGCTGGCGAGCTTCCGCGGCGACGACGATCCGTCGCTCGTGGCAGCCGCGCTGGCCTGCCGCGCCTGCCTGTCGGGCGACGTGGAATGGTCGCTGCGCGTCGACGACTTCGACGGCGAGGTCGAGTGCCGCTGCCGTTCCTGCGGCTACGTGCGCGAGGTCTCGCTGACCTCGGAGCAGACGCTGCGCCTGTCGCTCCAGCCTGCATGAGCGGGCGCGCCGGGTAGCGTTACAACGCGACATGGCGGAAAGCGGAGCCGGGTCGCCACGCACGGATGCGCTCGAGGTAATCGTCGAGCTTCTCGGCGCGCTGGACGCACCCGGAACCTCGGGGCGCGGCTTCTACGATCGGCTCTGCGAGGCGCTCTGCCGGACGGCGTCGATGACGCGCGCGATCCTGCTGCTCTACGACGAGGCGCGCCAGCTTGTCGTGCCGCTCGGGAGCCAGGGGTTCCCGCCGGACCTGCTCGACGGCGTGTACGGCACGCTCGAGGAGACGCCGATCGCGCAGCTGGCGCTGTCCGAGGACCGGGTTGTCGAGGTGACCGGCGAGCTCGAGCGCTGGGTCCCCGAGCGCTACGCGCGCTTCACCGGCGTCGACACGCTCACCTGCACCCCGATCTCGGCCGCCGGACGTCTGCTCGGGGTGATCTTCGCGGACCGCGGCGGCACCCGCTTCGAGCTGACGGACGAGGAGCGGCACGCGATGTGGACGCTCGGCAAGACCGCCGCGCTCGCCGCGACGGTGCGCATCGCCACCAGCCAGCAGGGCCGCACGCGGCTTCTTCAGGCGCGCATCGACCTGGCGCGCGAGATCCACGACCGCGTCGTGCAACGCCTCTTCGGCGTCTCGCTCGTGCTTGGCTCGGAGCGCGGTCTCAGCGAGGAGGCACGGCGGCGCTGCGCGGACGAGATGCAGGCCGCTCTGGCCGACCTCCGTGAGGCGATCTCGCGCCCGCTCGCCCCGCCGAGCCTCGACACCGGCGCCACGCTCTACGACGAGCTCGCCCGGCTGGGCCGCCACTACAAGGACCTGCCGCTCGAGCTCGAGTGGGACGAGGGCGTGGAAGTGCCCGAGGACGTGGAGCCGCTCGCGCAGTCGGTGCTCGCCGAGGCGCTTCGCAACGCCCACAAGCACGCGAGGCCGACAAGCGTGCGCGTCCACGTCGGGCGCAGCAACGGGACCTTCGTGCTCGAGGTCCGCAACGACGGGGCACGCCGGGCCGCGCGCGGCACGCGCGGCACCGGCATGGGGCTCAAGCTGGCCGCCGTCGAGGCGCTGCAGCGGGGCGCGCTCGTCGAGTTCGGGCCCGAGGACGGATCGGTGTGGCGCGTGCGGCTCGTCGTGCCCGTGGGGGAGGAGCCCGAGGAGGAGTGAGCCCCGAGCGCAACCTGCGGGTGCTGGTGGTGGACGACCACGACGTCGTCCACTGGGGTTTCCGGCTCCTCCTGACCGAGCAGCCGTGGGTGGAGCGCTGCCTCACCGCGTCGAGCGTCGAGGAGGCGCTCGAGATGGCCCGCCGCTACGAGCCGCACGTGGCGCTGGTGGACCTGTTCCTCGGCGAGGAATCCGGCGCCGAGCTGTGCGAGGCGATCCGGCGCGACTCACCGCGCACGCGCGTGCTCCTGATCTCGGGCGCCGGCTGGATCTCGCCCCAGGCAGCGAAGGCGGCCGGCGCCTCGGGCTTCGTCTCGAAGGACTGGTCCGCACACGACGTGGCGATGGCCGTCCGCATGGTCGGCAAGGGGATGACCGTGTTCGCGCCGCGCGCCGAGCAGCCCTCGGCGCCGCTGTCCGACCGCGAGCGCGAGGTGCTCACCCACATGGCCTCCGGCGCCACCAACAAGGAGATCGCCCAGCGCCTCTACCTGTCCCCGCACACCGTCAAGGAGCACACCAGCTCGCTGTACCGCAAGCTGGGCGTTCGCAACCGGGCGGAGGCTGTGCAGCGCGCCGAGCGACTTGGCCTGACAGCCTGAAAACGCTTGCTGACAGCCTGAAGAACACTTGTATACTAGGCGACGTGCGTATCCCGCTTAGCGAGAGGGCGGGCGGGGCAGCCGCTCGGGATCAGGTCTACGCGGCGCTTCGCGAGGCGATCGTCAGCGCCGAGCTCGAACCCGGGCGGCGCCTGTCCGAGAACGAGCTCGCCGAGCTGCTCGGCGTCAGCCGTACCCCGGTCCGCGAAGCACTTGCCCGCCTGCGTGACGAGCGCCTGATTGCCATCGTCCCGCAGCTCGGCACCTTCGTCACGCTGATCAGCGACGAGGCGATCGCCGACGCCGCCTTCGTGCGCGAGGCGCTCGAGTGCAGCGCCATCAGGCTCGCAACCGAGCGCGCCAGCGCGCAGCAGCTCGAGGCCCTGCAGGCCAACCTGGCCGCGCAGGAACGGGCCGAGCAGAGCGGCGACGTCGAGGCGTTCGACGCGCTCGACGCCTCACTTCACCGGAGCCTCTGCGAGCTGAGCGGAAGGGACATCGCCTGGTCGCTGAGCCGGCGGGCGAACGGTCATCTCGACCGCGTGCGGCGTCTTAGCCTGCCCGAGCCCGGGTACCTCGCAGAGATGGTCGACGAGCACCGCACCGTCGTGGCGGCCGTGGCGGAAGGCGATGCCGACCGGGCCGAGGAGGCGCTGCGCCACCACCTGCGGATGGTGCTCTCGAGCCTGCCGCACATCCGCGCCGAGCACCCTGACTACTTCGAGGAGAGCTGAGATAGAGATGGCCGTCGTAACTCGCGCCGAGGAGCACGCCCTGCCGCTGGACGTACGCCGGCGCCTCTACGAGGACATGGTCCTGAGCCGGGTCTTCGAGACCGAGGCGGAGCGCCAGTACAAGGCCGCCAAGATCGGCGGTTACTGCCACCTCTCGTCGGGCCAGGAGGCCGCCACGGTGGGGGTGGTGCACGCGCTCGAGGAGGACGACCTGCTCGTGACCGGCTATCGCTGCCATGGCTTCGCCCTCGCGCGCGGGGTCTCCCCGGACGCCGTGATGGCCGAGCTCTTCGGGCGCTCGGACGGCTGCGCCCACGGGCGTGGCGGCTCCATGCACCTGCTCGACGTCGGGCGCGGCTTCTACGGCGGCTGGGGAATCGTCGCCGGCCAGCTGCCGGTGGCCACCGGGCTCGCCCTCGCCCTGGTTCGCCAGGGTCGCTCGCAGGCGGTCCTGTGCGAGCTCGGCGACGGCGCGGTGAACATGGGGGCTTGGCACGAGTCACTCAACCTCGCGGCGCTCTGGCACCTGCCGATCGTCTTCCTGATCGTCAACAACGAGTACGGGATGGGCACCTCGGTAGCCCGCGCCTCCGCCGAGCCCGAGCTGTGGCGGCGCGCCTCCGCCCACCGCATGCACGGCGAACGCGTGGACGGCGACGACCTCGACGCCGTGGTCGAGGCGAGCACGCGCTTGCTCCAGGGCGCCCGCCAGGAGCGCCGGCCGGCGGTGCTCGAGGCGGTGACCTATCGCTATCGCGGCCACTCGGTGGCGGATGCGGGCCTCGCGTATCGCACGCGCGACGAGATCAAGGCCCGCCAGGAGATCGACCCGATCGTGCGAGTACGGCGGCAGCTGATCGAGGCGGGCATCGACGACGCCGAGCTCGAGGCCGTCGACAGCCGGGCCGACGAGCGCGTGCGCGCAGCCGTCGAGTTCGCCGACGCGAGCCCGGAGCCGGACCTCGACAGGCTCGCCGCGGGCATGTACGCGCCGGGCAGCGCCGAGCAGTTCGAGCGCATGCGGCCGGGCAGCCCGTTCGGCGAGGAGGCGCTCACCTTCGACGCGGGGCTCGGGGCATGAGCGCCACGGTCACCGCACCCACGGGCACCGAGGTCATGACCTACCGCGAGGCGCTTCGCCTCGCGATGCGCGAGGAGCTCGCGCGCGACGAGCGCGTGTTCATCATGGGCGAGGAGGTCGGCCTCTTCGAGGGCTCCTACAAGGTCACGGCCGGCCTGATGGACGAGTTCGGCCCCGACCGCGTGCGCGACACGCCGATCTCCGAGGAGGGCTTCGTCGGCGCCGGCGTGGGCGCCGCGATGCTGGGCGAGCGCCCGATCGTCGAGATCATGACGATCAACTTCCTGCTGGTGGCCATGGACCAGGTGATCAACCACGCGGCCAAGGTGGGAACCATGTTCGGCGGCGAGGTGCGCTGTCCGCTCGTGATCCGCACGCCCAACGGTGCCGGGAACCAGCTGACGGCGCAGCACTCGCAGTCGTTCGAGGGCTGGTTCGCCTCGACGCCCGGCCTCAAGGTGGTGGCCCCCGCCAACCCGGCGGACGCCAAGGGCCTCCTGAAGGCGGCCGTGCGCGACGAGGACCCGGTGCTCGTGATCGAGAACCTGCCGCTCTACAAGCAGAAGGGCGAGGTTCCGCTCGACCCCGAGCACGTGACGCCAATCGGCCGCGCCCAGGTCGTCCGGGAGGGCAGCGACATCACGCTCGTCGCCCACTCCTACGCGGTCACGCGCTCGCTCCAGGTCGCGGAGCGGCTTGCCGAGGAGGGCATCTCGGCCGAGGTCGTCGACCTGCGCTCGCTTCGCCCGCTGGACGTCGAGACGGTGGCCGCATCGGTGGCGCGCACGAACCGCGCGCTCTGCGTCGAGGAGGGCTGGCCGAGCTACGGCGTGACGGCCGAGATCGCCGCCCGCATCGGCAAGGCCTGCTTCGACGACCTCGACGCGCCTGTCGAGCGCGTCGGCATGGCCGAGGTGCCGCTCCCGTACGCGAAGAACCTCGAGCTGGCGGCGATGCCGGGCGCCGAGCGGATCGCGGCGGCGGCGCGCTCGGTCCTGAACCGCTAACGGATCAGTCCGCTCTTACGGTCGAGCTCCTGGAGGAGCTCGTGCGCCACCAGCTCGATGTCCTTGTGCCGCCACTCCGCGGCGCGGTAGTGGCAGGCGATGAGGCCCGACCGATGGAGGCGGCGGAAGTCGCCATAGACGAAGGCATATCGCGCCTTGGTCTCGTCGGCGGCGCCGTCGGTAAGGCCCAGGTGCCACTCGGCGTACTCCTCCCAGGAGTGCGACTCGAGGAAGTCGTTCTCGTGCGCCGCACGGGGCTGCACCTCACCCCATTCGCTATCGAGGACATACTGCCGCGACTCGATCAGCCGCCGTGCCCGGGCGACGCCACGCTCGTTGACCGAGTAGGAGGCCACGCTAGACCCGCGCCAGCGCGTCCACGCGGTCCATCCAGGCGGCCAGCCTCGGGTACTCGCCGCCGAGCTGCAGGTGGTCCTCGAGGATGCGGTGGAAGAGCTCGTCGTCGGCGGGGTCGCGATTCCGCGCGTACTTGAGGAACGGGATCGCGGCGAGGTCGGCGGCCGAGAGCTCGCCGAAGAGGTATTCGCGGTCCTGTAGCAGCCCCTCGAACAGCGCGAGCGAGGCCCTCATGCGCCCGCTCAGCTCCTCGACCCGCTCCCGGTCGGGCTCCGGCTTCTCGAGCTCGTCCTCGATGCCGTTCGGCGCGGCCTTCCAGACCTCGTTGAACCACTCCAGGAAGATGTCGACCTCGGCGCGGCGGGCGGGGTCGGCGGGGAATAGCGGCGGATCCGGGTAGCGCTCGTCCAGGTGACGCAGGATCCGCGTGGAATCCGCGATCACCTCGTCGTCGTCAACGATCACGGGCACGAGTCCCTGCCCGCTCACCTCGATCACCGGGGAGCGGTCCTCGTAGGAGATCACGACCGACTCGGTCTCGAGCCCCTTGAGCGCGAGGGCGATCGCGACGCGGTCGACGTTGGTGGAGAAAGGCGCTCTGTAGAGCCTGATCACCGCTCGGGCAGGGTAAACGACCCCCCCGACCGGGGGGTAGCGTCCGCCGCCGAGCAACTCCGGGCCCTGCTCCGAGTAAGGGTCAATACATGGGTGATGCGCCTACTACAGCGCTGCTGTTCCCTGGACAGGGGAGCCAGACGGCCGACATGCGTGAGTTCGTCGAGAGCCGGCGTCCCGACCTGCTCGAGCAGGCCCTCCGGGAGGCCGGTCCCGATCTCTTCGAGCGTGCCGAGGACGGCACCCGCTGGGCGCAGCCCGCGATCTTCTGCGCGGCGCTCGCCGGCTGGGAGGAGCTGCGCGGGAGCGTGAGCCCGGACCTGATGGCGGGCCACTCGCTCGGCGAGATCGCGGCGCTCGTGGCCGCCGAGGCGATCTCAGCCGATGACGGCCTGCGGCTCGTCACCGCGCGTGGCCGACTGATGCAGGAGGCCGCGGAGGAAACCGGCGACGGCGGCATGCTGGCCGTCCGCGCCCGCGGCGACCGCGGCCCGATCCACGAGGTCGTCGAGACCACCGGGCTTTCGATCGCCAACGACAACGCGCCCGATCAGCTCGTCCTCTCCGGCGCCACCGCGGGCGCTCGACGACGCCGAGGCCGCGCTCGCCGAACGGCGCGTGCGCTCCAAGCGCCTGCCCGTGGCTGGTGCGTTCCACTCCCCGCTCATGCAGCCGGCCGTCGAGCCCTTCCGCGCGCTCGTGGCGGAGACCGAGGTTCGGGACGCGCGCGTGCCCGTGCTCTCGTGCGTCACCGCCGAGCCGTTCGACGACGTGCGCGGGCGCCTCGTGGAGGCGATCACGAGCCCGGTCCGCTGGCTCGAGGTCATGCGCGAGCTCGAGCGCCGCGGCGCATCCCGCTTTGTCGAGACCGGCCCCGGCCGCGTGCTCACCAACCTTGTCCGCAAGTCGCTCGAGGGCGTCGATGCCGAGGCGCCGCTCGCGGAGCCCGCACCGGAGGCAGCGCGTGTCTGACACACGCATCAGCCACGGGTCCGCTGCGACCCTAGCCCCGTGGACGCCGGGCCGCTCGCGCGAGCTGCGTACGGCCTCCCTTGCCTCCGTCTCGATGGCCGTGCCCGACCAGGTCGTGACCAACGAGGTCGTGGCGGCGGGCGCGGGCGTGACCGAGCAGTGGATCGTCCATCGCACGGGCGTCCACGAGCGCCGTTATGTCTCCGAGGGCGAAACCGTCGTGACGCTCGGGGCGGCCGCCGGCCGGATGGCGCTCGAGGAAGCCGGAGTCGAGGCCTCGGAGCTCGACCTGGTCCTCCTCGCCACGGTCGCTCCCGACGAGATCCTGCCCAACGCGGCGCCTCTCGTAGCCACCGAGCTCGGGGCGCACCGCGCGGGGGCGATGGACCTCGGTGCCGCGTGCACCGGCTTCCTGTCCGCCCTGTCGCTCGCCAGCTCGCAGGTCGAGGGCGGGCGCGCCGAGCGCGTGCTCGTGATCGGCGCGGATGTGTTGAGCCGCTTCATCGACAGCTCCGACCGCGGCACCGCGGCCCTGTTCGCGGATGGGGCGGGCGCGGCGGTCGTGGGACCCGCGAACGGCGCGGGAGGCTGGATCGGCGACATCGTCTTGGCCTGCGACGGCCGCGGCGGCCCCTCGATCCGCGCCTCGCACGAGGAGCAGTTCATCCGCATGCAGGGCCACGACACCTTCAAGGCGGCGGTCCTTCGGATGTCCGAAGCCACCCTCGAGGCGGTGGAGCGGACCGGCCTCGAGCTCGACGACATCGACCTCTTCGTCTACCACCAGGCCAACATCCGGATCCTGCGCGCGGTGGCCGAGAAGCTCGGCCTCGACGAGTCGCGGGTCATCGACTGCATCGACCGCTACGGCAACACCTCGTCGGCGACGCTCCCGATCGCGATGGTCGACGCGCGCGAGCGGGGCATGCTCGAGCCGGGCATGAACGTGCTGCTCGCAGCCTTCGGGGCGGGCTTCACCTGGGGCGCGGGGGTGATCGAATGGGCGGCATGAACGGCAGACCTGAAGGAAGTGCCCTGGTCACCGGCGGCTCGCGCGGCATCGGCGCGGCGATCGCCAAGACGCTCGCCCGCGAGGGCTGGCCGGTCGGCGTCAGCTACCGCAGCGACAGCGAGGCGGCCGAGGCCGTGGTCGCGGAGATCACGGACGCAGGCGGCCGCGCCAAGGCGCTCAAGGGCGACATCGCTGATCCGGACACCGCCGACGCACTCTTCAAGGCGCTCGAGGAGGAGTTCGGGCCCGTGCTCGTGCTGGTCAACAACGCCGGCGTGCGCGCGGACGGTCTCTCTCCGCAGATCGACGACGAGGACTGGGCCAAGGTGATCGACACCAACCTGTCCGCCGCCTTCCGCCTAACGCGCCGGGCGCTGCGCCCGATGATTCGGGCGCGCTATGGCCGGGTAGTCAATATCGCTTCGATCGTCGGCCAGCGGGCCAACCCGGGCCAGGCGAACTACGCGGCTTCGAAGGCGGGGCTCGTCGCGATGACGAAGACCGTCGCCGCCGAGGTCGCGCGCCGCGGGGTCACGGTGAACGCCGTCGCCCCGGGCCTGATCGAAACAGACATGACCGAGGGCATCGCCGAGAACCTGCTCGAGCACGTGCCCGCCCGCAGGCCCGGAACGCCGGAGGACGTCGCCGAGTGCGTGCGCTTCCTGGCTTCCGACGGCGCCGGCTATGTCACCGGCGTCTGCCTGACGGTTGACGGAGGATTGACCGCCTAGCGCGGTTGCAAACGAACGAAAGGGAGATATGGCAGCTACCGCTACACGTGAGGTGATCGAGAGCCGGGTGTTCAAGGCTCTCGAGGAGTTCGGCGCCGAGCCGGACCAGATCGGCCCCGATGCCGAGTTCGAGGCCATGGACGTCGATTCTCTCGACCTCGTCGAGCTCGCCCAGATCGTCGAGGACGAGTACGGCGTGCAGCTCAAGGGCGAGGACATGGAGGGCGTCACGAGCGTCCGCCAGGCCGTCGACCTGGTGATGTCGAAGCTCGGATGACGCGCAACGCCGTCATAACCGGAGTGGGCGCGGTCACGCCTCTCGGCGTCGGCGCCCGCACCCTGCACGAGCGCTGGAGCGCCGGGGTGTCCGGGATCGAGGACGGCTACGGCCGTGCGTCGGAGTTCGAGCCCACCGAGCACCTGTCGGTGAAGGAGGCGCGCCGCTCGGACCGCTTCACCCAGTTCGCCCTCGCCGCTTCCAAGGAGGCGCTCGAGGACGCGGGCTGGGAGGACGGCCCGCCCGGCGATCCCGACCGCACCGCGTGCATCATCGGCACGGGCATCGGCGGGATCGGCACGCTCGAGAACCAGCACATCATCATGCGCGACCAGGGCGAGCAGAAGATCTCGCCGCTCTCGATCCCGCTGCTGATGGCGAATGCCGCCTCGGGCGTGGTCGCGATGAAGTACGACCTGCGCGGCCAGTCGTTCGGGACCGTGTCGGCGTGCGCGGCCGGCGCCCACGCGATCGGGATGGCCGAGCGGCTGATCCGCTACGGCGACGCCGACCGCGTGGTCACCGGTGGCAGCGAGGCGGCAATCACGCCGCTTGCCACCGCGGCGTTCGGCAGGATGGACGCGCTCTCTGACAGCGGGATCTCACGCCCGTTCGACCGCCGCCGCGACGGCTTCGTCATGGGCGAGGGCGCGGGCGTGCTCGTGCTCGAGGAGGAGGAGGCCGCGAAGGAGCGCGGGGCGCGCATCCTCGGCTACATCCGTGGCTACGCCTCGACATCCGACGCCCACCACCTCACGGCTCCAGAGCCGAGCGGTCGCGGGGCGTCGAAGGCCATCGAGCTGGCCCTGAAGGACGCCGGGCTGTCGGTCGACGACATCGTCTACATCAACGCCCACGGTACGTCCACGCCGCTGAACGACCGCGCGGAGACCAACGCCATCAAAACGGCACTGGGCGAGGAGCTGGCGGCGAAGGTGCCGGTCAGCTCGACCAAGTCCGCGATCGGGCACCTGCTCGGCGCGGCGGGCGCCGTGGAGGCGATCGCGACTCTGCTCGCGCTCCGCGACCGGATCGCGCCGCCGACCTTGAACTACGAGGAGCCCGACGAGGGGCTCGACTTGGACTACGTCCCGAACGAGGCACGGCCGCTCGCGAACGGCGAGGTGCGCGCGCTCGGGATCTCGAATGCATTCGGATTTGGAGGCCACAACGCCGTGCTCTGCCTGGAGGCTTCATGAGCGCACTTGCCGAGAGGACGATGGACCGTCGCTCGACGAACGGCCGGCACCCGGCCCTGGTAGTCGAGGAGCCACGCACGCTTACGGCGTACGAGCGTCTGGAGGCGCTCTGCGACCCGGGCTCGCTGCAGGTGATTCGCTCGACCGTGCTCCCGCGGCGCGAGTCGAAGCGCATGCAGCCCGGTGACGGCGTGGTCGGCGCCGCCGGCACGGTCGCGGGCCGGCCCATCTACTGCTACGCGCAGGACCAGACGTTCGCCGGCGGCTCGCTGGGCGAGGCCCACGCGGAGACGATCGTGCGCGTGATGCAGCTCGCGGGCCGCGCGGGCGCCCCGGTAATCGGCTTCGTCGCCTCGGGCGGCGCGCGGATGGACGACGGCATCGCCGCGCTCGGCGGCTACGGCCGGATCTTCCGCGAGAGCGTGAAGCTCTCGGGGCGCGTGCCGCAGATCTCCGTGATCACGGGCGTCTCCGCCGGTGGCGGCGCCTACTCGCCCGCGCTCACCGACTTCGTCGTGATGACGGAGGGCTCGGCGATGTTCCTGACCGGCCCCGGGGTCGTGCAGGAGGTCACCGGCGAGAGCGTGGACGCGCAAGAGCTCGGCGGTCCGCGCGTCCACTCCAAGAACGGCGTCTGCCAGTTCGTGGCGGAGGACGACCGCGACGCCGCGAGGCTGGTCCGGCAGCTGCTCGCCTTCCTGCCGTCGCGGGCCGGGGAGAGCCCCCCGCACGGCGGGCCCGCCGCCGTGCCCGCGGTCGACCCGTCGCGCTTCGTGCCCGAGTCCCAGCGCCAGGTCTACGACGTCCGCGACGTGATCGGTGCGCTGGTGGACGACGGCGCCCTGCTCGAGATGTCCGAGCGCTGGGCACGCAACATGGTCACGGCCTTCTGCCGCATCGACGGCAGGGCGGTCGGTGTCATCGCGAACCAGCCCTGGTATCTGGGCGGGGTGATCGACGCGGCGGCCTCGCAGAAGGCGGCGAAGTTCGTGCGGATCTGCAACTCCTACGGCCTGCCGCTCGTGGTCCTCGTGGACACCCCGGGCTTCCTTCCCGGCACCAAGCAGGAGGGCCTCGGCGTGATCCGCCACGGCGCGAAGCTGCTGCACGCGTTCGCCGAGGCCGTCGTGCCGAAGGTGACGGTCGTGCTGCGCAAGGCGTTCGGCGGCGGCTACATCACGATGAACTCGAAGGACCTCGGCGCGGACCTCGCGCTTGCCTGGCCGGAAGCCGAGATCGGGATCATGGGGCCGAAGCAGGCCGTGGGGATCGTGCACCGGCGCGAGATCGCTGCGGCCGACGACCCGGAGGCCGAGCGCGACCGGCTCGCCGACGAGTACGCAGACGGTCACGTGTCCGCCATCGTGGCGGCGCGCGAGGGCCACATCGACGAGCTCGTCGAGCCCGCCGACACGCGCCGCCGGCTGGCGGGAGCGCTTGCGGGACTCTCACTCTCGGGCGAGTATGGGAACTCCGGAGGGAACATTCCGCTGTGACCACGTACGTCGCCATGGGGGACAGCTTCACCGCCGGCCTCGTGCCGGGCGGGCCGCGCTGGCCGGACGATCTCGCCCGCGAGCTCGGGCCGGGTGTTCGCTACGAGAACCTCGCGACGGTCGGCGCGACCAGCGCTCAGGTCGAGCGCGATCAGCTCGCACGGGCGCTCGAGCTCGATCCGGACCTCGTCACGCTCGTCTGCGGCGCCAACGACGTCCTCGAGTCGACGCGACCTGACCCGCACGAGTACGCCGAGCGGCTGGGACGGATGTTCAAGCGGCTGCGGCGCGAGGCCCCCGACGCCACGATCCTGTCCGCCACCTATCCGGACATCTCGCGCTTCCTCGATCTGCGTCCGCGCTCGCGCGCGCGCGTGGAGAACGGCATGCGGCTCTTCAACGCGGCCTCCCGCATGGTGGCCAAGGCGCACGGCGTCGTGTTGCTGGAGGGCTTCGACCACCCGGCGGCGAGCGAGCGCTCGACCTTCGCGGCCGATGGCTTCCATCCCTCGGAGGAGGGGCACCGGCGCGCCGCGCGCGAGTTCATGCGCGCCCTCCGTGCACGCGCGCGCGGCGCCAGTGGCGGCGCGCCCCGAAGGAGGCGACCTCCCTGTGACGATCTTCGCGAAGGACTTCGACAGGCTGTCCGTCGGCGATCGCTTCGTCACGCGCGGGCGCACGATCGGAGAGGGCGACATCACGAGCTTCGCCACGCTCAGCGGCGACACCCATCCGCAGCACACAGACGCCGAGTGGGCGGCCGGCAGCCGCTTTGGCGAGCGCATCGCCCACGGGCTGCTCGTGCTCTCGTATTCCGCCGGGCTGATGGGGTTCGATCCGGACCGCATCGTCGCGCTGCGGCGCGTGGCCGACGCCGTCTTCAAGCAGCCGGTCAAGATCGGCGACACGATCCATGTCGAGGGCGAGATCGTCGAGAAGACGGAGATCGATACCGGCTACGGACTCGTGAGCACGCGCTGGCGGGTGATCAACCAGCGCGGGAAGCTGGTCGCGAGGGCGAGCGTCGACCTGGTCTGGCGGCGTGACACGATGCCGCTGGTGGACGAGCCGCGAGCGGACACTCAGCCAGTCCTGATCTGATGTTGGCGGGCAAGCGCCTGCTGATAACGGGCGTACTCACGAAGGGCTCCATCGCCTATTCCGTCGCCGAGCGGGCGCAGCAGGAGGGCGCCGAGATCGTGCTCACCGGCTTCGGGCGCACGCGCCGGATGACCGAGCGCTCCGCGGCACGGCTCCCCGATCCGCCGGACGTGCTCGAGCTCGACGTGAACAACCCCGACGACTTCGACGCGCTGCGCTCGGACCTCGAATCGCGCTGGGGCGGCCTCGACGGCGCGCTGCACGCGATCGCGTTCGCGCCGGGCGACGCGCTGGGCGGCAAGTTCATGAGCGCCCCGCCGGAGTCCGCCGAGGCGGCTTTCCGCACGAGCGCGTACTCGTTCAAGGCGCTCTGCGAGGCCCTTCTTCCCCTTTCTCCGAGCAGCTTCGTGGCTCTCGACTTCGACGCCAGCGTGGCCTGGCCCGTGTACGACTGGATGGGGGTCGCGAAGGCGGCGTTGGAATCGGTGTCGCGCTATCTCGCTCGCGATCTGGGCGATGAGGGCGTGAGGGTCAATCTCATCTCGGCGGGCCCGGTAGAGACCCCCGCGGCCGGCGGCATCCCCGGGTTCGACGGGCTCGCTTCGATGTGGGGCGACCAGGCCCCGCTCGGCTGGAACCCCAACGACCCGTCGCCCGTGGCGGACGCGGTCCTGTTCCTGCTCTCGGACTGGTCGCGCGGGATCAGCGGCGAGATTCTGCACGTGGACGGCGGCTTCCACGCGATGGGCGCCCCGCTGCGTGGTTCGTGAGCGCCTGGGCGGTCGCCCCGATCCTGCCGTCCCGAGATCTCGCCGCCACGTCTGCGTTCTACGAACGACTGGGCTTTGAGGAGGTGGGGCTCTGGCCGGACGAGTACCTGATCGTGATGCGACAGGGCGCGGGGCTGCACTTCTTTCACAGCCCGTCGTTGGATCCGTATAGCTCGGACGCCGGCTGCTACCTCTACGTGGAGGACGCCGATTCCCTGCATGCGGAGTTCTCCCGGCTGGCGCTGCCGGCCGAGGGCATTCCCCGTCTGCACGGCGCACCCGTGGACGCTGACTACAACATGCGCGAGTTCGCGCTGGTCGACCCGGACGGCAACCTCGTGCGCATCGGGTCACCCCTCGGGCGATAATCGCCCCGCCGTGCTGCTCGCCATCGACGTCGGCAACACCCAGACGCACGTGGGCATGTTCCACGAGGACGACCTCGTGGAGCACTGGCGCTACGCCACCGCCCGCTTCGCGACGGCGGACGAGCTCGCGGGCGGTCTATCGAACCTGCTCGGCCTTCGTGACCTGCGGCTCGGTGACGTGGACGCAGCGATCGTGTCTTCGGTGGTCCCGACGCTCGCCCACGAGTTCGAGCAGGTGATCGACCGCTACCTCCGCGGTCGCGGCGCGATGGTAGGCCCCGCGCTCAAGACCGGCATGCCGATCAGAATCGATCGCCCGCAGGAGCTCGGTGCCGACCGGCTCGTGAACGCGGTCGCGGCGTACGACCGCGTCGGCGGCGCCTGCATCGCGGTCGACTTCGGCACGGCGATCAACTACGACGTGGTGTCATCGGCGGGGGAGTACCTCGGCGGCGTGATCTCGCCCGGCATCGAGATCTCGCTCGAGGCGCTGGCCGCGCGCGCGGCGCGCCTGCCGCGGGTGGACATCGAGCGGCCCGAGCACGCGATCGGGAAGGGCACGCAGGAGGCCATCCAATCCGGAGTCGTCTTCGGCTTCGCCGGCCAGGTGGATGGCATCCTGGGCCGCCTGCGCGAAGAGCTCGGCGAGGAGGCGACGGCGATCGCGACCGGCGGCTACGCCGCCGCAATCACGCCCTTCTGCGAGCAGGTGGACGAGGTCGACGATCTGCTGACGTTGCAGGGGCTGAAGTTGATCTGGGAGCGCAACCGCTCGTAACGCATGTAACCCGGGCGTTGCTGTTGCTCGGATAGAACGACAGCAGTGAGGGCACGCGATCCCGGCCGCCCAGATCGTCCGCGCTACGTTGACGGCAATAGTTGCCGTCAACGCAGCACGCGTGGTGTCGATCGGGCGATCTTCGAGCTGGTGCGGAATCAGCACGGCGTGTTCGACAGGGAGCAGCTGGCTGCTCTCGGGCTGAGTCGGACCGGAGATCGACTACAGGCTGAAGATCGGCCGGCTGCACGCCCATTACAGAGGCGTGTATGGGCTCGGGCCGGCGGAGTCGAAGCTCGCACAGTGGATGGCTGCTGTGCTCGCGGGTGGACCCGCCGCTGTGCTCAGCCACCGCTCAGCCGCCGAGTTGTGGGGCCTTCTCGATGGCCTGACGCATCCGATCCACGTGACTGCTCCGTCGGCGAGGCGCGGTCGTCCGGGCCTTCGGTTCCATCGTCACGCGATGCCCGGATGACGAGACCACTGAGGTCGACCGCATTCCCGTGACGACCGTCCCTCGCACGGTGCTCGACTGCGCCGTCGACATGTCGGAGCGCCGAGTGGAGCGGCTTATCAACCAGGCGGACGTCCTGGGTCTTCACGACCGGCTCTCCCTGCCCGATCTCCTCGATCCGCTACCCCCGCCGCAATGGCAGCTCGCGCGCTGCGCGTTGCTGTGGCCCGGCGCGCGGCCGGTGCCAGCGTGACCCGCAGCGAGCTCGAGGAGGCGTTCGTCGTGTTCGTCGACCGGATCGGGCTACCGCGCCCCGAGCTGAACCTGACGCTCGAAGTGGACGGCCTTCTGATCGAAGTCGACGCCGTCTGGCGGGCCGAGCGCGTCGTGGTCGAGCTCGACAGCAGGCAGTTTCACGACACCCCGCTCACCTTCGAGCGCGATCGCCGGCGCGACCGCAAGCTCGTGGCCGCGCGCTGGCGGCCGGTCAGGATCACCTGGCGGCAGCTCCACGAGGAGCCGTCCGCCGTGGCACGCGATCTGAAGCGGATGCTCGCCGCGGCCGCCTAGCTCAGCGCTATCTCGCCCTCGATCACGATCGGCTCCGGCAGGCCCTCTACGGTCACGGTCGCGCGCGCGGGGAGGCGCTCGTCGCCGCTCAGGCGGCCTTGCTCGATCTGGTCGCGCACACCCTGCTCGATCTCGCGCTGGGACGTGACCCCGAGGCGTTTGAGGAACTGGCGGGTCGACAGGTTGAAGGCCTCCTCGTCCATGCACGCAGGCTATCGCCACGGCGCTACCGTTTCCCCACCGTGCCTTCCCTTTCCGATCCCTGGACGCTCGGCGGCGTCGCGATCTCGAATCGCGTCGTGTTCGCGCCGCTGGCGGGCATCGGCAACTGGTTCGTTCGCCTTCAGGCGCGGCGCTTCGGCGCCGGGCTCGTCGTGTCGGAGATGGTTTCGAGCTTCGGGCTAGCCCACGGCAACGAACGCACGGTGCGCGAGTTCCTGCGCATCCATCCTGAGGAGCACCCGCTGTCGATGCAGCTCTTCGGACACGACCCGGACGTGATGCGCGCGGCCGCCGCGATGGTCGCGGACGCGGGGGCGGACTTCATCGACCTCAACATGGGCTGCCCCGTGCGCAAGGTCTGCAAGACGGGTGCGGGCGCGGCGCTGCTGTCCGACCCGGACCGGGCGGTCGCGATCGCTCGCGCGGCGCGCGAGGGCGGCGGCCTGCCCGTGACGGTCAAGCTGCGCCCCGGCGAGCGGCCCGGCGACCGCGACGGCATCCTGCTCGCCCGCCGGCTCGTCGAGGAGGCCGGCGTGGCGGGGATCGCGTTCCATCCGCGCCACGCGTCGCAGCAGCACTCGGGCGCCCCCGACTACGCGACTCGCCCGCGAGCTCGCCGAGAAGCTGCCGGTCCCGGTGATTCTCTCCGGCGGGCTCTCGTCGGACTCGCGCGCCCGGTCGGCCTTCGAGGAGAGCGGCGCTGCGGCGATCATGCTGGCGCGCGGCTCGCTCGGGAATCCGTGGCGGTTCGGGCGCCTGACCGGCGGCTACGAGGGCGAGCCCTCCGCGGCCGAGGTGGCCGAGGAGGTCGACTGGGTGATCGCGTGCGCCGAGGAGCATCTCGGCGTCGAGCGGGCCGGCCGCTATCTGCGCAAGTTCTACCCCTGGTATGCCGAGCGGCTCGACCTCACCCGCCGCGAGCGGCAGCCGCTGGTGACGGCGCCGACGACCGCCCACGCCCGCGCCGCCTGGGCCGAGGTCGGGGCCCTCGAAACCGCGCTCGCGGCCTGATCCACGGGGGCTTTGCGGCCGTAAGGCCCCTTGCTAGACTGCTCGGTCCCTCCGGGCGCCTAGCGGAGGGTTTTTCTATGGCACGCGAGACGGTTCTCACAGCCGAAGGACTCGAAGACCTCAGGTCCAAGATCCAGTACCTGCGCAACGAACGCAGGCGTGAGGTGGCGCAGCGCATCAAGGAGGCGCGCGAGTTCGGGGACATCTCCGAGAACTCCGAGTACGACGACGCCAAGAACGAGCAGGCGATGCTCGAGAAGCAGATCTCCGACCTCGAGGAGCGGCTCGCGAGCGCCCGCGTGATCGACGAGAAGTCGATCGACACCGACGTGGTCGGCGTGGGCGCAACGGTCCACGTGAAGGACCAGAAGACCGACAAGTCGACCAAGTTCAAGATCGTCGGCTCCGCCGAGGCGGACCCCTCGAACAGCAAGCTCTCGAACGAGTCGCCCGTCGGCCGCGCCCTGCTCGGGCACAAGCGCGGCGAGACCGTGACGGTGCCGGTCCCCCGCGGCCCCGCCCGCAAGCTCAAGATCACCAAGATCGAGCGCTAGTCCGGCCCCCGGTAGGTTTCCCCGCCGTGGACGACCGCCGGGCCAAGCTCGAGCGCCTGCGCGAGCAGGGGATCGACCCGTTTCCGCACGAGTTCGAGGGGGTCACGCCGATCGCGGACGTCCACCAGGCCCACGACGGCCTGGAGGCCGGGGAGGAGACCGACTCGGCCTACCGGATCGCCGGCCGTATGACGGCCCGGCGCGGGCACGGCGGCGCGGCGTTCCTCGATGTGGTGGACCGCAGCGGCAAGCTGCAGGTCCACGCACAGCGGGACGTGCTCGGCGAGGAGTCGTTCGACACGCTCACTTCGCTCGATCTCGGCGACGTCATCGGGGTCGACGGGACGGCGTTCAAGTCACGGCGCGGCGAGCTCAGCCTGCGCGCGAGCGGTTGGACGCTGCTCGCCAAGTCGCTGCTCGCTCCACCCGAGAAGTTCCACGGGCTCGAGGACGTGGAGACGCGCTACCGGCATCGCGAGCTCGACCTGATCGCAAACGAGGAGACGCGGGAGCTCTTCATCCTGCGCAGCCGGGTCGTGCGGGCGATCCGGCGCTGGCTCGACGAGCGCGGCTTCCTCGAGGTCGAGACGCCGATCCTCCAGCCGCTCTACGGCGGCGCGCTCGCTCGCCCGTTCGTGACCCACCACAACGCGCTCGACCGAGACTTCTTCCTGCGGATCGCCGACGAGCTCTACCTCAAGCGGCTGATCGTCGGTGGGCTCGAGCGCGTCTACGAGATCGGCAAGGACTTCCGCAACGAGGGCGTCTCGCACAAGCACAACCCGGAGTTCACGATGCTCGAGTGGTACGAGGCCTACGCGGACTACGAGGACATCGCGGCGCGGCTCGAGGAGCTGATCGCCTACGTCGCGACGGACGTGGGCTACGACGGCCCGATCGACTTCTCTCCGCCCTGGAGGCGCATCACCCTGCACGAGGCCATCCGGGAGAAGACGGGGCTCGACATCTCGAAGGACGAGCTGCCCGGCGAGGGCACGTGGGCGAAGCGCGTCGACGACCTCCTCTCCAAGCAGGTCGAGCCCGAGCTCCACGACCCCACCTTCATCCTCGACTACCCGAAGGAGCTCTCGCCGTTCGCGAAGGACCACCGTACGGAGGCCGGGCTCGTGGAGCGCTTCGAGTGCTTCGCCGGCGGGATGGAGTTCGCGAACGCCTTCACCGAGCTGAACGACCCGGACGAGCAGCGCGCGCGCTTCGAGCAGCAGCGGGCCGACGAGGCCGCCGGCGACGAGGAGACCCAGCCCTACGACGAGGACTACGTCCGCGCACTCGAGCACGGGATGCCGCCAACGGGCGGCATCGGCATCGGGATCGACCGGCTCGTGATGCTGCTGAGCGGGCGCGACTCGATCCGCGAGGTGGTGCTCTTCCCGGCGATGCGCAACTGAGCGCCGCGGCGGCCCGGGCGCGCCCGCGGTGAGCGTGCAAGCCGCAAGGCCGGTCCCGGGCCGCCTGCGGCCAGTCTCGCCGCGGCGGGCGGGCCCGCCAAGGGCACCAAGGTGCCGTCCGGCTACACCTCTTCGGGAGGGTCGCTCAGAGGTTGCGGTCCGAGATGAAGCCACCCGCGAACGCGCGCTCGACGAGCCGAGCCCGCTTCTCGTTCTGAGGCAGGTGCTGGACCTCGAACTTCTCGAACAGCGAGCGCATGTGCTTCTTGACCGCGTCCACGCTCAGGAAGAGCTCACGGGCGATCTGCTCGTTGGGCGGGGGCGTCACGAACGCCGCCGAGTCCTTGAACGGACGGCAGAGCGCAACCAGCACCCGCCGCTGCGAGTCGGTCAGCTCGACGACCTTGCGCAGCTCCGCCGACGGCGTGGTCACGCGCGATTCGCGGTCGCCCGGGTTGCGGAAGACGATCACCGTCGACCCGAGCCGCAGCGCGTCGCCGTCGCGCAGGCGGCGGTGTCCGCGGACCGGCTCGGCATTCACGAAGGTCCCGTTGAGCGAGAGCCCGTTGTCCTCGACCGTCCAGTCCTCGCCCTTGCGCACCAGCTCCGCGTGGAGCCGTGAGACCTCCTCGTCCCAATGCAGCGTCAGGTCGGCGGACGAGCGCCGGCCGAGCGTGATCCGCTCCGTTTCCGGGTTCAGCACCACGAGCTCATGCTGGCCGTCGCTGTCGCGGTAGATCAGGAACGGCAGTCCCTCCCGCTCGGCTTCGATCTGGGCCTTCAGCTCGACGGCGCTGGCCGCGTGGGGGCTGGCCGGGACGGCGGTAGCCACGACCCTTACTTTGACCAGTTCGGGTGTCCCCGTCCAGCGGTGGGGTAGGCTGGAAACGGTTCTCCCGGAGATTGGATGAGCGTGCTTTCGACGGGCTCGGTCCTCGGCGACTTCAGGGTCGAAGACGAGGTGGGGCGCGGCGGCATGGGCGTCGTGTACCGCGCTGTCCAGATCTCGCTGGGCCGGCCGGTCGCGCTCAAGGTGATCGCGGGCACGCTCGCCGACAACGTCGCCTTCAGGGACAGGTTCGTGCGCGAGTCGCGGCTCACGGCTTCGCTCGACCACCCGAACGTGATCCCGGTGTTCGCGGCCGGCGAGGCGGACGGCGTGCTCTACATCGCGATGCGCTTCGTCGAGGGGACCGATCTGCGCTCGCTGATCGCCGCCGAGGAGCGGCTCGATCCGCTCCGGGCCGCCGGCGTCATGGCCCAGGTCGCGTCCGCCCTCGAGGCCGCACACGAGCGTGGCCTCGTCCACCGGGACGTCAAGCCGGCGAACGTGCTCGTGGCCGCGCGCGGCGGCGGGGAGCACGTGTACCTCACCGACTTCGGCCTGACCAAGCGGAGCGCCTCGGAGAGCGGCCTGACCTCGGCGGGCGAGTGGGTCGGGACGCTCGACTACGTGGCGCCCGAGCAGCTTCGCGGCGACCCGGTCGACGGCCGGGCCGACGTGTATGCCCTCGGCTGTGTCCTCTACGAGACGCTCACGGGGCAGGTGCCGTTCCCGCGCGAGGACGACGTGGCGAAGCTCTGGGCCCACATCTCGGACACGCCGCCGCTCGCCACGGAGCTGGCCCCGGAGGTTCCGCGCCGCCTCGCCGGCGTCGCCCGGCGTGCGATGGAGAAGGACCCGGACGACCGCTTCGCCTCCGCTCGCGACATGGGTCGCGCCGGACTGGCCGCCGTGCCGGGTGGTGGCGACACCGGCGCCCGGGCGCGGCTCGCGGCCTCCCGGACGGCTCCTTCTCGGACGCGGCGGCGCCCTGGGTGGAGGGCGCTGCTGGCGGCGCTGGCGGTGCTCGGCGCGCTCGCCGGGGTGGCTGCGCTGGTCCTCTCGGGCGACGACGATGCGGCCGAGGACGACGCGTCCGGGCAGGCGCGCGGGGCCCAGGCCGTCGCGGCTCCAGGGGCGGAGATCGTGGGCCGCTCGATCCCGGTGGGCGACGCCCCCAGCGGGATCGCGGTCACACCGGCCGGCGGCATCTGGGTGGCAAACACCGGCGCGGAGAGCGTGACCTTCATCGACTCTCGGCGGCCCCGGGTGCGCAGCCGTATCCCCGTCGGCGAGGATCCGAGGGCGATCGCGGCGGGGCCGGCCTCGGTGTGGGTGGCGAACTTCGGCGACGCAACCGTCACGCGGATCGACATCGGGTCCCGGCGCGCGATCGCCACGATCCCCCTGGACGCGGCCCCGGTCGACCTCGCCGCCGTCACGGACGTCGTCTGGGTGGCGACCGAGGATGACCGCGTGCTGCGGATCGACGCCCGCTCGAACCAGCCGGCGGATGTGACAGCGGTGAAGTCGGCCGGGGCGCTCGCGCTTTCGGGCGACCGCCTATGGGTGCTGGACACCTTCGACGGGCTGCTCAGCTCGATCGACGCGCGCTCGGGCCTCGTCACCGGTCCGCCGGTGCCGGTCGGCCGGCTGCCGGCCGACGTCGCGGCCGGGACGACCGGGGCGTGGGTGTCCGTGGCAGGTGACGGTGTGGTGCGGGGCGTCCCCGTATCCGCATCCGAACCCAAGACGATCAGGGTCGGAGGGCGTCCGGAGTATCTCGCCCTCGACCGGCGCTGGCTCTGGGCCACGGACTCCGAGCGCGACGTGGTCATTCGGGTCGATGGGCGCAGCGGCGAGATGGTCGGCGGCCCGGTCCGCGTGCCCGAGGATCCCGCCGGGATCGCAGCCGGACGCGACGGCGGCGTCTGGGTCACGAGCGCCGAGGGCGACAGCGTCACGAGGCTCGAGCCGCGATGAGCGGGTCGACGCACGCGCACACGCGCCCTTCCGCCCGGCGCCCTGAGCTCGACCCTCCTCCCCGCTGGCGCCGGCGCCGGCCGCGGCGCCGGACCCGCAGGCGCATCGCGGCGGGGCTGCTTCTGCTGGCAGCGGTCGGGGCTGCCGTGGCGGTCCTCCTGGCGCTCGACGACGACTCGCCGGAGCGGTCGCCGCGGGCCGGCGCGGCCTCACGGGAGGAGCCGGCCGCGACCGTTGTGGGATCGCCCATTCCGATCGGCGCGCCGCCGGCCGGGATCGGATCCGGCCCGAGGTCCGTCTGGGTGGTCACCTCACCCGAAGGGACGATTCTCAGGGTCGACCAGGCGCTCAACCGGATGACGGGCGCCGGTGGCCGGTCGGCGGGCGCCCGAGTGCGCTCTTGATCGCCTTCGGGTCGGTCTGGGTGGCGAGCGCCGACTCCGGGATCGTGTCCCGCTACAGCCCGAACGCCGCCCGGGTCACGGAACGCATCCCCGTGGGCGACAGCCCCTCCTGGCTGACCCCGAGCGGGGACGCGGTCTGGGTCGTGAACCGCGACGACGACACCCTCGTGCGGATCGATCCGGCCACCAACCGCGTGGCCGGGCGCCCGATCAGGGTGGGCGAGGAGCCCACCGGAGTCGGAGCCCGCAATGGGTCGATCTGGGTCACGAACTCCGGCGACGACACGGTCTCGCGCGTGAATCCGCGCTCGCGGCGGGTCGTCAGGACCATCCCGGTCGGCGACCATCCCACCGGCTTGACGATCTCCAGTGGTTCGGTCTGGGTGGCGAACTTGGAGGACGACAACGTCCAGCGCATCGCCACGTCGCAGAACCGCGTCGTGGAGACGATCCCGGTCGGCGACGCCCCGAGCTACCCCAATCTGGCCGGGACGATCTGGGTGCCGAACACCGGCGACGGCACGGTCACGAGGCTGGATCCGGAAACGGGGCGCGTGATGGGGCGCCCGGTCAAGATCGGCCAGACAGCCGACCGCGTGAGCGTGGGGGTGGGCGCCGTGTGGGTCACGAGCTACGCGGATCAGACCCTGACGCGCCTCGAGCCGGCCCCGTAGCGGAGGATCAGCCCTCCACCGCGTCCTGCAGCTCGGTTTCGGCCTTCTGAATGGCCCTTCCGGACGAAACCAGGGCCTCGGAGGCCTCTCGGGCGGCGGCCGGATCGCCGTCCTTGGCCGCCTGCGCGACCGCGCGCAGGTCATCCGTGCCCTGTTTCAGCGATGACAGCAGCATGTCGAAGGACTCCTGGGCGTCCTCGGGCGGCTCGAGATCGGCGAGGTTTTCGCGCGTCTGCTGCGCCTTGTCGGCGAGCTGCTCGAACTCCTTGGCGATCGCATCGTTCGATCGGCCCGATTCGCCGCCGATCGAGCTGCCGATGTCCGTATTCAGCTCGCTGAGCGGCTTGACGGCGGCGTTGTAGTCCTCCTTGAACTCGGTTTCCTCGCTCTCGCCGCAGGCTGAGACGGGGAGCGAGACGGCGCAGGCGAGGATTACGGTGGCCGCGAGTCGAGTCCTGGTCATGAGAATCGTGGTTGGGGTCAGAGCTGAGAGGAGGCGGCCAGCCTAGCGCGAAATCCCTAGGAAGACTCGGGTTTTTAGGGCTTCGTGAAGGCGAAAACCGCCTTGGAGGGCGTTGGTAGACTCGCCGAAGCGGGTTGGTGGAACCCGAGAACTCTCATCCGATCGGCCCTTTGAACCGATTAAGTGGGAAGAACGGGTAACACTTGGCCCCGTCATACCCGACAGATAGAGAGCAGCCGTGTTTGAGCGCTTCACCGAACGGGCCCGCCAGGTGGTGGTTCTAGCCCAAGAAGAGGCTCGCATCCTCAAGCACAACTACATCGGCACCGAGCACATTCTGCTCGGACTGCTGCGCGAGGAGGAGGGCCTCGCAGCCCGCGTCCTTGAGTCGCTCGACATAACGGTGGAGCGCGTCCGCGCCCAGGTCGTCCGCATCGTCGGATCCGGCGAGGAGGTCACCTCCGGGCAGATCCCGTTCACGCCGCGCGCCAAGAAGGTGCTCGAGCTCGCACTCCGCGAGGCGCTCTCGCTCGGCCACAACTACATCGGCACGGAGCACATCCTGCTCGGCCTCGTGCGCGAGAACGAGGGCGTGGCCGCCCGCATCCTGCTCGACTTCGACGCGGACTCCGAGAAGATCCGCAACGAGGTCATCCGCATGCTCTCCGGCCCCGGCGGTCGCCAGGGCCGTGCCGGCGCGGCAGCCGGCGCCCAGGGCGAGGGCAAGAAGTCCTCGAAGCTGCTCGACCAGTTCGGCCGCAACCTGACCAAGCTGGCGGCCGAGGGCAAGCTCGACCCGGTGGTCGGCCGCGAGACCGAGATCGAGCGGATCATGCAGATCCTCTCGCGGCGCCAGAAGAACAACCCGGTGCTGATCGGCGAGCCGGGCGTCGGCAAGACCGCGGTGGTCGAGGGCCTCGCCCAGCTGATCACCAACGGCGAGGTGCCCGAGCTGCTCAAGAACAAGCAGATCTACACGCTCGACCTGGCCGCCCTGGTTGCCGGCTCGAAGTACCGCGGCGAGTTCGAGGAGCGCCTCAAGAAGGTGATGAAGGAGATCACCCAGCGCGGCGACATCATCCTGTTCATCGACGAGCTCCACAACCTCGTCGGGGCGGGCGCCGCCGAGGGCGCGATCGACGCCGCGAGCATCCTCAAGCCGGCGCTGGCGCGCGGCGAGCTCCAGACGATCGGCGCCACCACGCTCGACGAGTACCGCAAGTACCTGGAGCGCGACTCCGCGCTCGAGCGGCGCTTCCAGCAGATCCGCGTCGACCAGCCGTCGACCGAGGACACGGTGCAGATCCTCAAGGGGCTGCGCGACCGCTACGAGCAGCACCACCGCGTCGGGATCACCGACGAGGCGCTCGAGGCGGCCGCCGAGCTGGCCGACCGCTACATCTCCGACCGCTTCCTGCCCGACAAGGCGATCGACCTCATCGACGAGGCCGCCTCGCGCGCGCGCATCAAGTCGATGACGGCCCCGCCCGTGTATCGCGATCTCGAGGAGGAGATCGAGACCACGCGGCGCGACAAGGAGGCGGCGATCGAGGCGCAGGAGTTCGAGAAGGCAGCGAACCTCCGCGACCAGGAGCGCCAGCTCACGAACAAGAAGCGCGAGCTCGAGGAGCAGTGGCGCTCCGGCGAGTCCGGCGAGCGCCCGGAGATCGGCGAGGAGGAGATCGCCGACATCGTCTCGATGTGGACCGGCATCCCGGTGTTCAAGCTCACCGAGGCCGAGACGCAGAAGCTGATGCGCATGGAGGACGAGCTCCACAAGCGCGTGATCGGCCAGAACGCGGCCATCGAGGCAGTGTCGAAGGCGATCCGGCGCTCGCGCGCCGGCCTCAAGGACCCCAAGCGCCCGACCGGCTCGTTCATCTTCCTGGGCCCCTCGGGCGTCGGGAAGACAGAGCTGGCGCGGACGCTCGCCGAGTTCCTGTTCGGGGACGAGGACGCGATGGTGCGCATCGACATGTCGGAGTACATGGAGAAGCACTCCGTGTCACGGCTCGTCGGGTCGCCCCCCGGCTACATCGGCTACGACGAGGGCGGCCAGCTCACCGAGGCCGTGCGGCGCAAGCCGTACAGCGTGCTCCTGCTCGACGAGATCGAGAAGGCGCACCCGGACGTCTTCAACATCCTGCTGCAGATCCTCGAGGACGGCCGGCTCACCGACGCACAGGGCCGCACGGTCGACTTCCGCAACGCGATCGTGATCATGACCTCGAACGTCGGGGCCTCCGAGATCGCCAAGAACACCGGCATCGGCTTCACCGTCGGCGACGAGACAGGGCTCTCGTACGACGACATGAAGAACCGGATCATGGGCGAGCTCAAGAAGGTCTTCCGGCCCGAGTTCATCAACCGCATCGACGAGGTCATCGTCTTCCACAAGCTGACCAAGGAGGAGATCACGACGATCGTCGATCTCCTGCTGCGCCGGATCCGCGAGTCGCTGGCGGAGCGCGAGCTCTCGCTCAACCTCTCGGACAGCGCGGCCGACTTCCTCGTCGACAAGGGTTGGGACCCGGCGATGGGCGCACGGCCGTTGCGGCGTGCCATCCAGCGCTACATCGAGGATCCGCTGGCGGACGAGGTGCTCTCGCAGTCGATGCCGCCCGGCTCGACGATCGAGGTCGACAAGGCCCCGGACGACGACGAGGACGACGTGAAGATCTCGGTCTCGGCGCCCAAGGAGCGCAAGCGCGAGACGGTCGGCGTGGGCGCCAAGGGCGACGCCCGCGAGGAGGGATCCTCGACGGATCCCTCGAGCGAGGACACCCCGCGGCTGCCGGACGAGCCGGAGGTCCTTCCGGACGTGCCGGACGCGCCGCCGGCGCCCGAGGAGCAGGACAAGCCCGAGTAGCCGCGGCGCGTCGGTCAGGCGGTCGGTTCGCGCCACATGGGCCAGAGCGGCGGGCCGCCCTGGGGGGCGAACTCGCCGCTCGCTCGGAAGCCGTGGCGCTCGTAGAGCCTCTTGTTGTCGGGGCTGGTGGCGTCGAGGTAGGCGCGTGCACCCTCGCGGTCGCAGCGCTCGAGCATGTGGGCCAGCAGCGCGGAGCCGATCCCGTGCCCCTGGCGGTCGGGCTCGACGCCGACGAACTGCAGGAAGTAGTAGGAGCCGGGCGGGTGGTGCTCGTCGAGCAGCTTGCTGATCGCGAACATGCGCTCGGCGTCCGCTCCCGACATCTCCTCCAGGTTGCGACCGAACTCCTCGGCGTCCGCATCGGCCACGGCGGCCCTTCCGGGCGGCGCCCAGAGCGCGGCGCCCGTGCCCTGGCCCGCCACATAGATCTCGTCGTGCCGTGTCATCGCCTGGGTGAAGAGCGCGAAGAAGCCGGGAAGCAGGCCGTCTCGGCGCTCGTCATCCGGACACACCCAGCGGAAGACCGGATCGTCGATGAACGCCCGCGCGAGCGTGCCGGCGATCCGCCCGCCGTCGTCTGCGCTCGCCTTACGGACGTGGGTGGTGTCAGCTGTGTGGGTCGTGCTGGCCATCGCCGTGCTCCTCTCGTTGCTGGGTCGGCCTCTTGCATCGCGGCCCGGGTCCGAGCAGCTCGGCTGTCGGCGACGAGGCGACGTTCGAAAGCCTCACGTAGACCGAGCCGCAGTTGTTGGACTCGTTCGCTTCCAGGATCGTGTTGTCCGGATCGGCGATCGTCTCGAGCAGGTAGACACCGTCCGGCACGCCGCTGACCTCGATGTACTGGTCGGGCAGGAACCAGTCGTAGACGTCTGCCCAGCCGGCCGTTATGCCCTGAACGAGGTAGTCGTTCTCGCCGTCCGACTCGCTCGGGGACAGGCAGCCGGGCGTGGGATAGGTGCGCGGCCCGTTTCCCTTCTCACCCCACGCATCGAGCTCGGTGTCGGCGATGCAGAAGCTGACCTTGCGCGCCGTGCGGACGCGGGGCGTCGCCCGCGCGGTCGCCGCTGCCGTCGGTCGCCCAGAGGCGCGACACACCGAACCCCGTGTAGTGGTAATGGCCGTGGAACTCGTGGAGCTCCCACTCGCCGGCCGGGCGTTCGTCGAAGCGGCCGCCGCCGTCGCTGCGGTAGATCCGCTGGCGGATCGTCCGCGCCTCGGACGCGGGGTCGCGGGGGATCGCGAACCGCATCTCGAGGGGACCCTCGCCCACGTTCGCGAACACCTGGTCGAAGCGGAGGCAGGTCTCTGCGCCCTCCTCGGCCGCCTCGCTCGGGAAGCAGCTCTCACCGGGAGGAGGCAGGGGCTCGAAGAAATCGAGGAACGGGGTCTCGAAGGTGGTGTTGCGCTGCGGGCGCGTGACGAGGTCCGGAAGCAGCGGCCGGAGCGGCTTCGCCTTCGGCGGCCGCTCGACCTCGGCGAGGCCCTCGTACGGGATGACGTCGTTGACGGAGTCCGGGTCGTAGGCGGCGTAGATGCTGTACTTCCCGTTCGGCGCCTCCGGAATCAGCACCGACTGCGCCGTAGCGACGATCCCGTCCGACGCGGCGACCCGCGTCCCTCCGCGGTAGACGTAGAGCCGCAGGTTGTCACCGAAGCTGCTCCAGCGGATCGACACCTCGACGCCGCCGGTCTTGGCCCTCCAGACACTGCGGGGAAGATCGACGTCGAGATCGAAGCGATCGCACGCGGTGGACGCGCATTCGGGAATTTCGCCGGCGGACGCGCCCGTGGTTGCGACCGATCCCGACCAGCCGACGGCCTTCTGCATGCTCTTGAGCTTGCCTGCCGCGGGCTCGGCGGCGAGGGCACTCCCCATGGAGAGAACGAGGAGGCTGACCCCGGTCGCCAGCGCGACAAGAACGCCAAGCGCGCCTCGACGAAGGCCGCCTCCGGTCCGCGGCGATGAGGGAGTGGGTGTGGGGGTGATGGCAGGCATGTCCTGCTCCTTTCTGATGCGAGTTAGGCAGAGAGTCGGTAGAGGCGGAAGAAGTCGTTCTCGACGGCGAGCACGGCGACGCGCGCGGCGCGGACGGCGGCCAGCGTTTCGACAGGGCGGGTCATG
This sequence comes from uncultured Thermoleophilaceae bacterium, assembly GCA_963757815.1. Lineage (GTDB taxonomy): Bacteria > Actinomycetota > Thermoleophilia > Solirubrobacterales > Thermoleophilaceae > JACVRW01. Next base: position 164,046 of record CAVWSN010000036.1, read on the forward strand.
TCGTGCAGCAGGATCAGGTCGTAGGGCCCGCGGGTGGCGAGCTCCGCGGCGTCGGCACGGCTGAAGCGCACCCGGCCGTCAAGCCCGGCCTCGGCGGCGTGGCGGCGGGCGTCCTCAATCGACGCCCGGTCCGAGTCGAAGCCGTCAACCCAGGCGTTCAGGAACGCGTTGGCGAGTGCGATGGTCGACCATCCCTGGCCGCATCCGAGGTCTGCCACGCGGGCATGCCGGGCGCACTCGAGCCGGGCCATCACGTCTGGCATCGCTGTGAGCCAGTCGGCGGCAAGCTCGGTGGTGAAGGCGGGCCGGTTGATGCGAGAAGGGTCGCCGCGACGGCCGTCGAGGGGTATGGGGGATGCCGCGTAGCGCGCCACCCAATTTGCTCAGGGAATCAGTGGGCGAGTGTCTCGTCTCGCAGGAGCCACACCACGGCGGTGCGGGAGCCGAGGCCTAGCTTGCCCAGCAGGCTCGAGACATGCTTCTCCACGGTGCGTTCGCTGAGGTGCAGCTGCGCTGCGATCTGCGCGTTGGTCCGACCCTGGCCCACCAGCACCGCCACCTCGCGCTCACGCGGGCTGAGCGCGGCCAGGCGATCGTCGCCCGCAGCACCGCCGGGCGCAGCCGCGGGACGCGGGCGCTCACCCAGCCGGCGCAGCCCTCTGAGCGCAGCGTCGCGGTAGCCCCAGGCTTCGGACGCTTCCAGCGCCGCCGCCGCCCGGCGCAACTCTTCACGCCCCGGCTCAGCGCGCCCGCTGCGGCCAGCGCTTCACCGGCCAGCGTGCGGCAGCGCCCGGCCCACAATGGCGCATCGCCCTCCTCGCCCGCGGCGGCCCCGGCCAGCGCCACCCGCGCCGCCTCGCCCGCGTCACCCTGGGCCAGCAACACGCCCGCCTCGGCATGAGCGAGGATGGCGCCGAAGACGCCGGTCCGGCGACCGCCGCCCTCGGCCGGGGCGCGCCGCGCCAGCTCGGCCGCCTCCTCCACCCGCCCCAGGGCGAGCAGCACACGCACGCCCACCTCGGCCGCCCTGAGGCGGTCGAGGTCCAGAGGCCCGGGTTGACCCAGCCGAACGCCTCGATGGCCGCCTCCGCCCCCTGGGGATCCCCCGCGGCCAGGCGCGCGTCGGCCAGCGTGAAGCCGGCCTGTGAGTACGGGATGACGCCCACGGCGTCCCAGGCCGCCTGGCCATGGGCAAGCGCCGCCTCGATCTGTCCACGGGCGATCGCGATCCGGGCCAGAATCACCAACGACCAGAAGGCGCTGTGCGTGTTGCCGGAGACGAGCGCGCTCTCGAGCGCCTCGAGGGGGTCCTCCTCGGCGCCCTCGGGCAAACCCATCTCCCACTCGACCATGGCGCGACCCCCGAGAAACACCGGGGCCAGAAGGCCCTGCCCCGTGCGGCGGGCCACCGCGAGTCCGCGCTCGGCGGCCTCGCGGGCGCCGGCGAAATCGCCTGTGAAATAGCGGGACGTGAACAGCCACACCAGCATCTGCAGCCGCTCGGCAAGCTGCTCGTCGCGGAGGGCGTCCACCAGCTCGCCCGCCTCGGAGATCTTGCGGTCCACGGCGGCCAGCGCGGCGGGGTCGTCGCGCCGCAGGCGACAGTGCGCGGCGTCCGCGACCGTCACGGCGGACGCCGCCTCCAGCACGCGGTCGCCGGCGGCCCGCGCAGCGTCGCGAGCCTCGTCGGCCAGTGGCTCGGCCGCATCGTGGTCGCCGCACGCCGCGCGCTCACGGGCCATCGAGAAGGTGAGGGCCGCGGCCGGCTGTGGGGCGCCATCACGTAGCGCCGCGCGCTCTGCTTGCAGCAGGCGGCGCGCCTCCTCGCGATTGTCCAACCACAGCGCCTCGAGGTCCGCGAGCGCCTCGACCACCCGTATCCGATCGCCGGCCGCCTCAGCCGGAAGCATGGCGAGCACCCGCCGCAGCACGTCACGGGCCTCGACCGGACGCCCGGCCGACACCAGCGCCCGCCCCTGGGCACCCAGCAGCTCGAGCCGACGCCGGTCGTGTTCCGCCTCGTCGGGCAGCAGCCGCAGCGCGGCCTCCCACCACGCGGCCGCCGTCGCAGGGGCGACAGCAGCCGTCTCCTCGGCCGCCGTGGCCAGCAAGTCGGCGGCGGCCAGATCGCCCGGCCGTGCGGCGCGCTCGACGTGATGGGCCCGCTGGGTCGGGCTCGCTCCGCGCGCGCCCAGTGCCTCTGCCGCACGGGCGTGCGCGGCGAGCCGCCAGCCACCGCCCGACGCGTCGTACACGGCGCGGCGCACCAGCGGGTGGCGGAAGCGAAAGCGCCGTGGCTGGCTGGTCGGGCGTACCAGGTCCGCGGCCAGCAGCTCGTCGAGCGCAGCCGGCACGGCATCCTCACCCGTGGCCGCCGCCACAGCGGCCAAGTCGAGCTCGAAGGGGTCGCCGACCACCGCCGCACCCCCGAGCAGCCGCCGCGCGCCCGAAGAAGCCGCGTCCAGCTCATGGGCGAGCGCCGCCTGAACCGTGCGCGGAACCCCCGTTAGTCCCGCGCTGACCCCGCCGCCCACATCGGAGCCGGTCGCTCGCGCCAGCTCCTCGAGATAGAACGGGTTGCCGCCACACTCCCGATACAGCCGCTCGCGCGTTGCCCGCCCCGCTCCCGGCAAAAGCTTCTCAACCAACTCCGGCCCCAATGGACCGAGCTCGAATACCGCTCCTCCGCCGCCGCGCTCCGCGGCTGCCAAGGCGGCCTCCAGCTCAGGCGCCCGTCCAGTCCGCGCGGCCAGCGCCACCAGCACACCCCCACGCGGAGGCCGCTGCAACAGCAGCGCCAGCACATCGACCGAAGCCGGGTCGGCCCACTGAACGTCGTCCAGCAGCAACGCCAGCGGCCGCTCGGCGGCCAGCCGCTCCAGCAGCGCGCGCACCGCCCGCGCAATCCGATGACGCTCACCGGACACTGGCGCCGGCTCAACCTCGGCCAACACACCTCTGGCCGGCAACACCGCCGCCAGCTCGCCCAGCTGGCTCGCATCGAGCTCCGCCAGCGCATTCGCGCCGGCTCCCACCAGGACGGGCTCGAGCGCGTCAAGAAGCAGCGCGAAGGTCAGATCACGCTCGAGCTCGGCAGCCCGCCCCACCAGCACCAGCAGGCCACGCTCCTGCCCGCGCTCGCCAAGCTCCGCGAGCAACCGCGACTTGCCGATTCCAGGCTCGCCACACACGCCGACCACCCGCGGGGCGCCCTGTTCCACCTCCGCGAGCTCACGCTCCAGCGCCGCCAGCTCCTCGCCGCGCCCCACGAGAACGGACGCCCGGACTGCCATTGCGCCAGCGTAACCCGTCCTGGCCCAATGAGGTGGCGGCCGCCCTCGCCGGCGCACACCGATACGGCCCCGGCCCGGCGGGGTACCTAGGGGGAGTGACACCGGTGGCGATGAAGTGGTGGGGCTGGGGCGCGGACGACGTCTCATTCAGCCACGAGGGCAAGCCCGACCTGGCGCCCTTCATCGAGCGCGTTCTCAGCCTCGACGTGCGCCGGCCGGGCACCGGCGCCCTCGCCTTCGAGGACCTGGAGATCCCCGCCACTGAGCTCTCGGCCGGACTCAGGGCGGACCTCGAGGACGCCGTCGGACCCGAGCACGTCTCCACAGACGACCGCGACCGCGTCGTGCATGGGCGAGGCAAGAGCCTTACCGACTTGATCCGCCAGCGCCGGGGGGACCTGGGCCGGCTGCCCGACGTCGTGGTGCGCCCCGCCACTGAGAAGGAGGTCGCCTCGATCGTCAGGGCCGCCGTCGAGAAGGATGCCGTGGTGATTCCGTTCGGGGGCGGGTCGAGCATCTCTGGCAGCCTCGAGGCCGAGCCGGGGGAGACGCGGCCCGTGATCTCGGTCGACATGGCCAGGATGAACCGGGTGCTGGAGGTCGACGCCACGTCGCAGCTCGCGCGCGTGCAGGCCGGCGTCTTCGGCCCCGACCTCGAGCGCCAGCTGAACGCCGCGGGATGGACGTGCGGGCATTTTCCCGACAGCTTCACCTACTCGACCCTCGGTGGCTGGATCGCCACGCGCTCCTCCGGCATGCAGTCCGACCGCTACGGCGACGTCGCCGAGCTCACGCGCGGGCTGCGGGTGGTCACCCCTTCGGGCATCCTTGTCGTGCGACCCGTGCCGAGCACGTCCACGGGCCCCAGTGTGCGTGAGATGGTGCTGGGCAGCGAGGGTCGGCTGGGGATCATCACCGAGGCGATCATCCACGTCCGCCGCGTGCCTGGCGAGCGCAAGATCCTCGGCTACCTCTTCCCCACCTGGGCGGCCGGTCTGTCCGCCATGCGCGACATCGCCGCCAGCGAGGCCTCGCCGTCGGTCACGCGTGTGTCCGACGCGCACGAGACCGCGTTCTCGTTCGCGACGCGCAACGCCCCGACGCCCATGGACCGCATCAAGTCGAAGGCGCTTCAGGCCTTCCTCAGGCGCAGGGGTTGGGACCTCGAGGCGATGTGCTTGTCGTTCATCGGCTACGAGGGCAGCGCCGACCACGTGGCTGCCCAGCGCAAGCTCACTGAGCGGATCGTGAAGCGCCATGGCGGCCTAGGCATCGGCACGAGCCCGGGCGAGCTGTACGACCAGAAGAAGTTCGACACGCCGTACATCCGCGACTTCCTGCTCGACCGCGGTGCTCCGGCCGACGTCTCGGAGACCTCGGCGCCGTGGCGTCAGCTCCAGACGGTCTACGACAACGTGATGGCCGCGGGCCACGGCGCCTTCCACCGGCTGGGCGTACCCGGTTATCTGATGTGCCATCTGTCGCACTCCTACCACGCGGGTGCCTGCCTCTACTTCACTTTCGCGCTCAACCCGCCGGCCGGCCGCGACGCCCTGGACGACTACGGCGTCGTAAAGCGGGCGATCCAGCAGGCATTCGTGGACTCGGGCGCCACGCTGTCGCACCACCACGGGGTCGGCACCGAGCACGCCCAGTGGCTGGAAGAGGACATTTCGAAGCCCGGCGTGGTCATGCTGCGGGCGCTGTTCGAGGGCACCGACCCCGGCGCAAACCTGAACCCGGGCAAGATCGTCGCGGCGGATTCCGATCGGGGGCCCCGGGAAACCCTCGCAGCTGGCGAGAGTAGTAACTCCGATGGCCAAACCGGCGGACCTCGACCTTCCCTGGACACGCACCAGAGCAGCCAGCCGCCTGCGTGAGCTCGTCATCTGCGGCGTGCTCGGCCCGCTGATGGATCTCCACGTCTTCAAGGCCGGCCGGCCCGGCCCGCGTCACCTGCTCGAGATCCGGTTCGGCAGTCCGATAGTCCCCCGCGCGGACGAGCGCCCCAGCGAGGTGATGGAGCGGGTGCGGTTATTCCTCGCGGAGAGCGGGGCCAGGACGGAGCGCGAGGCCGAGACCGAGCACGCCCACCGACGCCAGCCGGCCTGACCATGGCTCGCGTCTTCGTGACCGGGGCCAGCGGCTTCATTGGCGGTGCCCTCACGAGCCGGCTGCTGAAGCGCGGAGACCAGGTGGTGGGACTCGCTCGCTCCGACGCCGCTGCGGCGAAGGTGGCCGCGCTCGGCGCCGAGGTCGCCCGCGGCGACCTGCTCGACGAGAACTCGCTCGTCGCGGGGATGGCCGGGTGCGACGGCGCCTACCACGTGGCCGGCGTGAACTCCCACTGCCCGTCCGACCCCGACATGATGCTTCGGGTCAATGTGGGCGGCGCCGAGGCCGCCGTACGGGCCGCGGCCAGGGTCGGCATCGCGCGCATGGTCTACACGTCGTCGGCCGCCTCGCTAGGTGAGCCTGAGGGCACGCTCGGTACCGAGGACTGCACCCACCGGGGCTCCTATCTGTCGGTCTACGACCGCTCCAAGCACGAGGGCGAGCAGGCGGTGTTCGCGGCGGCCGCCGAGACGGGTGTCGAGGTGGTCGCGGTGAACCCATCCTCGGTCCAGGGCCCTCCGCGCACGGGTGGGAACGGCGGGATCATCATCGCCTACCTGAACGGCAAGCTGCCCGTGTTCGTGGAAACCCAGGTGAGCGTGGTGGACATCCGGGACTGCGTCGAGGGCCACCTGCTGGCGGCCGAGCGGGGCGAAAGCGGCCGGCGCTACGTGCTCAACGGCGCCACCCTCCACTCGCTCGAAGCGCTGGAGATCGTTTCCGAGCTGTCCGGGGTTCGCGACCGCGTGCGAATGATTCCGCCGCCGGTGGCGCGCGCTGCAGTTGCGATGGCCGAGGCCGCGTACCGCCTACGCGGGAAGACGCCCTCGGTTTGCCGCGCCCGCGTGCGGACGATCCTGCACGGCCACCGCTACGACGGCTCGCGGGCGACGCGGGAGCTCGGGTTGGAGTACACCCCGGTGGCCGACACCTTCGCACGGACGATCGAGTGGGCGGTGGCGGAGGGTCTCGTCACGCGTCCGCTGCCGGGCGCTCGGCCTGCATGAGGACCCTCCCCTCGCCCTCGTCGTCGCCGGCCTGCTCGGCTCCTGCGGTGACTCGGGAGACGCACTCGCCCCCGAGGCGGGCAAACCTGGAGGCAAACCTGCGCGTGACCGTGAAACCCGAGGGGTCCGGTGGTCCCGAGCGGGTAAGGCGGGTCGAGTGCGGGATTCTGGGTGAGGGCGCGATCGATCCGCGCTGTCGCGTTCTCGGGGGACTCGACCCGCGATCTGGACCCAGTGCCCCGCCGGACTGCTTGCGCGCAGGTCTACGGCGGGCCCGGGACGGCCCGGGTCACCGGAGAGCTCCGGGGCGTGAGCGTGTCGGCCGAGTTCGACCTGACCGATGCCTGCGAGATCGCCCGCTGGCAGCGCAACGCCGCCCTGCTCGGGGCGCCGGGTGTGGGGCACGCCGCCCCGTAGCCGGCATCAGCGCGACAGGCAGGTCACGGCTACGTAGCGGCCGTGGCGCTCGCTGCGCTCGAGCGGGAAGGCGAGTTCGCCGTTCACCGCCCAGAGCTCCGTGCGGCGGTCGCCGACCGCCCAGGCCGGCGGCCAGCGTGACACGTCTGCGTTCTCGAGCGCGGCGATCAGCGCCTCCGCCACCGCCTCGGAGCCGCGCTCGCGCACCGGGCGGCGCTGTCTGAAGCGGAGCACGCAGTGGTGCGACGGCACGATCTCGTGGACCTCCGGATGGTCGAGCCTCGCCACGCGCTGCATCCCGCGAAAGAATGACGGGCATGGATGGAGTGGTCGTGATCAAGGCCCGCGAGAACGGGCCCTACAAGGTGACCGGGCCGGTGCGGGTGATCGACGTCGACGGCAACGAGTACGACCTGTCGGACAAGGGCGAGGCCGTGGCGCTCTGCCGCTGTGGGGGCTCGTCAACGAAGCCGTTCTGCGACGGCACGCACAAGAGGATCGGCTTCCACGCGCCCGAGCGCGCGGTGGCCGAGAGCGAGGCCGAGCACCACCCTCCCGTCGGTTGAACCTTTGGACCAATTTGTTTAAGATGCGCGCGCGCTCCCGGGAGCCGGCGCACCGGCGCTGCTAGCCGGGCACCGGCGCTGCTCCGGGGGCCCTCGGCATGTCCTTCGTCCTCACGTGTCCAAACTGCGGCCCCCGCGAGGTCACCGATTTCGGCTTCGGCGGCGAGCTGAACCCGCGCCCGAGGTCCGCCCCGTCCCTGCGGGAGCTCGGTGAGTACAACTATTTCCGGGCCAACGTCGCGGGGGTCCAGCGCGAGTGGTGGTGCCACCGCTCCGGGTGCGGGGCGTGGTTCATCGCCGAGCGGGACACGCGCACGAACGAGGTGATGTTCACGGAGCTGCCGAGGCCGTCCGGGAGCGCCGCGTGAGCCGGCTGCCCGGAGCAGCGCGGCGAGCGGATCGACCGCAGCCGCGAGCTCCGCTTCAGCTTCGACGGCAGGGAGTACACGGCGTTCGAGGGCGACACGATCGGCTCCGCGTTGTACGCCGCGGGCCGGCGCACGTTCTCACGCAGCTTCAAGTACCACCGCCGCCGCGGTCTCATGTGCTGCGCCGGCCAGTGTCCCAACTGCCTCGTGCAGGTGGACGACGCACCCGGCGTGCGAGCCTGCACCGAGCCGGTCCGCGAGGGCATGCAGGTGGTGCACATGAACGCCTCGCCGTCGCTCGACCTCGACGCCATGCGCGCCACCGACCTGGTCGGCGGGCCCTTCACCCCGCCCGGCTTCTACTACAAGACCTTCATCCGGCCGCGCCGGCTGTGGCCGCTTTACGAGAAGGTCCTTCGCCACGCCGCGGGGCTCGGCCGCCTGCGCAGGTCGCAGCGCGAGCGCGAATGGCGCACGGAGTATCGCCGCCGCCACGCGGACGTGCTGGTGGTGGGCGGCGGGGCCGCCGGCCTGTCGGCGGCGATCGCGGCCGCCAAGCGGGGCGCGGACGTCGTCCTGGCCGATGAGGGCGCCGAGCCCGGCGGCCGCCTGCTCGCCGAGGGCGGCGAGACCTACGCGCGCGAGCTCGCGGCGAGGGCGCGCGAGCTCGGGGTCGAACTGCTCGTGAACGCGCCTGCGCTCGGCGCCTTCGACGGCCTTGTCCCGGTATGGCAGGGCGACACGCTGCACCAGATCCGCTCGCGCTGCCAGGTCTACGCCACCGGCGCGATCGAGCAGCCGCTCGTCTTCCCCGGGAACGACCTGCCCGGGGTGATGCTGTCCGGCGGAGCCCTCCGCCTGATGAACCTGTACGGGGTGCAGCCCGGGACGCGCGCGGTTGTGGCGACGGTCGACGACCGCGGGCTGTACGCCGCGCTGGCGCTGCTCGACGCGGGGGTGGAGGTGGCGTGCGTCGCCGACCTGCGGCCAAAGTGGTCATTCGAGCCGACGAGGCGCCTCGAGGCCGCCGGCGTCGAGCTCATGAATGACGCGACGGTGCTCGAGGCGCGCGGCCGCTCGCAGCTCCAGGGGGTGGTCGTCGGCGCGCCCGGGGCAGACGAAGGGGACGGTCGCACGATCGGCTGCGACCTGCTCGTCGTGTCCGGCGGCAGCTCCCCCGCCACCTCGCTCATCACCCAGGCCGGCGGCCGCACCTCGTACGACGGCGAGCACGGCCACTTCGCGCTCACGGAGCTCCCGCCGTCGGCATACGCCGCGGGCGAGGTGGCCGGCCGCGGCCTGACCGATGCGGCGGTGCTGTCCGGCGCGGTGGCGGGGGCCGACGCGGCCCACTCGCTCGGCTTCGGCGACCCCGAATCGCGCGGGCGCGCGGAACGCGATCGCGAGAGCCTCGAGGCCCGTCCGGCCTCGCCGATGCCCACGGCGGTGCCGCCGGCGGTCACGAGCGACCGCAAGGGCAAGTGCTTCGCCTGCCTGTGCGAGGACGTGACCGCGAAGGACATCCGGCTGAGCGTCGAGGAGGGCTACGACTCGATCGAGCTCTCGAAGCGCTACACGACGACCACGATGGGGCCCTGCCAGGGGCGCATGTGCCAGCTGCCCGCCGTGCGGCTGATGGCGAAGGAGACAGGCCAGAGCCTGGAGGACGTGGGCACCACCACCGCCCGGCCGCCCTGGGTCGCCGTGCCGATGGGCGCGCTCGCCGGGCGTCCCTTCGAGCCCGCGAAGCGCTCCGCGATCCACGCCCGCCATCGCGAGCTCGGCGGGAACATCATGTGGGCGGGCGACTGGCGCCGCGCCTACGACTACGGCAACCCGCGCGCCGAGGCGCTCGCCGTGCACGAGACCGCCGGCCTCATCGACGTTTCCACGCTCGGAAAGCTGATCGTGAGCGGCCCGGACGCGGGCGAGTTCCTCGACCGCCTCTACCCGAACCGCTTCTCGAACCTGAAGCCCGGCCGCATCCGCTACGGCGTGATGGCGAGCGACGCCGGCCGCATCATGGACGACGGCACGGTCTGCCGGCTCGACGACGACTCGTTCTACGTGACCACCACCTCGAGCGGGGCGGGCGCGGTCTACGACTGGTTCTCGTGGTGGCTCGCCGACTGGGGCCTCCGGGTGCACCTGACCGACGTGACGCAGGGCCTCGGCGCGGTGAACCTCGCGGGCCCGCGCTCGCGCGAGATCATGGCCAAGGTCACCGAGCTCGACTGCTCGGCCGAGGCGTTCACCTATCTCGACGGGAAGCGCGCCGCGGTGGCGGGCGTGCCGTGCCTGATCCTGCGGATCGGCTTCGTGGGCGAGGTCGGCTATGAGATCCACTTCCCGGCGGCCCAGGGTGAGCACCTCTGGGACGCGCTGGCCGCGGCAGGCCTCGAGCACGGGCTCAAGCCGTTCGGGCTCGAGCCGCAGCGGCTGCTGCGTCTCCAGAAGATGCACATCCTCGTCGGCCAGGACACCGACTCTGAGTCGAACCCATTCGGCGCGGCGATGCCGTGGATCGTGAAGCTCGACAAGGAGCAGGACTTCATCGGTCGCTGGGCCCTCGAGCGCTACGCCGAGCAGCCGCTCGAGACAGCGCTCGTCGGCTTCACGCTCGGGGACGGACAGGTGCCGACGGAGGGGGCCGCGGTCCTGCGCGACGGCGAGGGCCCCATGGGCCAGGTCACGAGCGCGCGCTACTCACCGCAGCTCGGCAAGGTCATCGGCATGGCCTGGGTTCCCGCGGCGCTCGCCAAGGACGGCGCCGGCGTCACGATCGCGGACAACGGCAGGAGGCTCGCTGCCGAGGTCGTGACCCGGCCCTTCTACGACCCCGACGGCGAGGTGCTGCGCTCGTGAGCCTCGAGTTCCTGTCACCGGGCCCCGACGCCGTGGCGCGCAGCCCGATGGAGCGCCAGGCCCTCGCGGCGGGGGCAGTGCTCGAGTCCCGTGACGGCTGGCAGGTGGCCGCGCGCTTCGACGGCGAGGAGACCGAGCGGGCGCGCTGCGCCGAGAGCGTCGGCTTCGCGGACATGTCGCATCTCGGCAAGATCGAGGTGCAGGCCGCCGCCGGAGAGCTCGAGGCGATCGTGGGCGCCTCGCTCGAGCTCGGGACCGCGACGCGCACGGACAGCGGCTGGCTGCTGCCCTACACGGCCGAGCGCGCGATCGCCATTTGCGAGCCTGGGGCCCGCGCCGGCCTGCTCCGCTCGCTCGCGGAAGCGGCGGCCGGCGCGACCGGCCACACGAGCGTGATCGACGTGACCACGACGTTCGGCGCCATGGTCATCACCGGCCCGCAGGCGCGCGAGACCTTCGCCCGCTTCACGGCGATCGACCTGCGCCCGGCGGTGCTCCCCGTGAACGGCTTCCGGCCGGGTTCGGTCGCCCGCACCCCCGGCGCGATCCTGCGCGAGGACGAGGACCGCTTTCTGATGCTGTTCGGCAGCGCGCTCGGGCAGTACGTGTGGACGGTGGTCGCCGACGCCGCCGAGCTGCTTGGCGGCGGGCCGATCGGCGCCGATGTTCTGGAGGCGGTGCCCGTTGCTTGACATCTTTCGCAGGCGTCGCATGTGGCGGCCCCGCGCGGAGCTCAAGGACTCCTACGACGTCGTGATCATCGGCGGCGGTGCGCACGGGCTCGCCACCGCCTACTACCTCGCGCGCGACCACGGGATCGGCAACGTGGCGGTCCTCGAGAAGAGCTACATCGGCTCCGGAGCGGCGGGCCGCAACACCACGATCCTGCGCTCGAACTACAAGACCGAGGAGGGCGCGCGCTTCTACGACGCCTCGGTCAAGCTCTACGAGGGCCTCTCGAAGGAGCTCAACTTCAACCTGCTCTTCTCGCAGAACGGCCACCTGACGCTCGCGCACACCGACCGCGCGATGTTCGTGATGGCCAACCGCGCCGAGGTCAACCGGCTCAACGGGATCGACTCGCGGCTGATCTACCCCGACGAGATCAAGAAGCTCGCCCCCGCGATGCAGGTCGACAACCCGGATGCCGTCTATCCGATCATGGGAGCGCTCTACCACCCGCCCGGCGGCGTGATCCGCCACGACGCGGTCGTCTGGGGGCTCGCGCGCGGCGCCGACCGGGGCGGCGCGGAGATCCACCCCTACACCGAGGTCACCGGCATCGAGCGCGCGAACGGGCGCGTCGAGGGCGTGGTCACCAACCGCGGCCGGATCAAGGCCGGGACGGTGCTCAACTGCACCGCCGGCTGGAGCTCGCTCGTCTCGGGCATGGCGGGCGTCCAGATGCCGATCACCACGCACATCCTGCAGGCCTGCGTGACCGAGCCGCTGAAGCCGCTGCTCGACGTGGTGATCGTCTCGTCGCAGATGCACGTCTACATCTCGCAGACCGATCGCGGCGAGTTCCTGATGGGTGCGGAGATCGAGCCCTGGACCACCTATCGCATGCAGGGCACGCTCAACTTCCTGCAGGAGGTCAGCCGGCACTCGCTCGAGCTGTTCCCGCAGCTGGAGCATGCGCGCATCCTGCGGAGCTGGGCGGGCCTGTGCGACCTGAGCCCGGACTACAGCCCGATCCTCGGCAAGACGGAGGTCGAGGGCTTCCACGTGAGCTCGGGCTGGGGCACCTACGGCTTCAAGGCGGCGCCGATCGTCGGCAAGACGCTCGCCGAGCTGACTGCGACCGGGGAGACTCCCGAGCTGATCGCGCCGTTCGCGCTCGAGCGCTTCTACGAGGACAAGCTGGTGTCGGAGCTTGCCGCAGCGGCGGTGAGCCACTGATGCACCACAACCGCAAGAGGGAGGACAAGGAGTGAAGAGCAGCCTTGAGATCGCGCAGGAGGCCGAGCTTGTCCCGATCGAGACGATCGCCGAGCGCTCGGGGCTGACCCCCGACGAGTTCGAGCCCTACGGCCGCTTCAAGGCCAAGGTCTCGCTCGACGTCCTCGACCGGATGCACGACGTGCCTGACGGCAAGATCGTCTGCGTGGCCGGCGTCACGCCCACCAAGGCGGGCGAGGGCAAGACCACGACGGCCGTGGGCCTCACGCAGGGACTCGGCCACATCGGCAAGGACCCGCTGCTCTGCCTGCGCGAGCCCTCGCTGGGTCCCGTGTTCGGCATCAAGGGAGGGGCCGCGGGCGGCGGCATGACCCAGGTGGTGCCGATGGAGGACCTCAACCTCCACTTCACGGGCGACATCCACGCCGTGGGCGCCGCGAACAACCTGCTCGCCGCCCTGCTCGACGCCTCGATCCTGCACGGCAACCCGCACAAGATCGACGCGCTGAGGGTGGACTGGAAGCGGGCGCTGGACATGAACGACCGTGCCCTGCGCGAGATCACCCTCGGCCAGGGCGGGCGCGCCAACGGCTATCCGCGCGAGTCCGGCTTCGACATCACGGCCGCATCCGAGGTGATGGCGATCCTGGCCGTGGCGCGCGACCTCCACGACCTTCGCGAACGGCTCGGCGCGATCACCGTGGCGCACTCATTCGACGGCGGCAAGCCGGTGACAGCGGAGGACCTGGGCGCCGCCGGCGCCATGACCGTGCTCCTGAAGGATGCGCTCAAGCCCAACCTGATCCAGACGCTCGAGGGGCAGCCCTGCCTGATGCACGCCGGGCCGTTCGCGAACATCGCGCACGGCAACTCGTCGCTCGTGGCGGACCTGATCGGCCAGAAGCTCGGTGACTACGTGATCACCGAGTCGGGCTTCGGCTCCGACATGGGCATGGAGAAGTTCTTCGACATCGTGTGCCGCAAGGGCGGGCTCACCCCGAGCGCGGTCGTGCTCGTGGCGACGGTCCGGGCGCTCAAGCACCACGGCGGTGTGGAGGACGATCCGCGGGTCGACTCGTCCAAGGCGGCAGCGGCGCTCGAGGAGGGCTTTGCGAACCTGCGCCGTCACCTGGGCACCGTCAAGACCTTCGGGCTGCCCTGCGTGGTGGCCGTCAACCGGCGGCCGGGCGACACCGACGACGAGGTCGAGCTCGTCAGGAGGCTCGCGCTCGAGGCGGGCGCCCACGGCGCCGAGGTCAACGACGGGTTCGCGCGCGGAGGCGAGGGCGCGGCCGCCCTTGCCGAGGCGGTGGCCGACGCCGCCGAGCAGCCGAGCAATTTCTCGTTCATCTACGAGGACGACGACCCGATCCGGGTCAAGATCGAGAAGGTGGCGAGGAACGTCTACGGGGCGAAGGAGGTGGTCTTCTACCTGGACGCCCAGCGCAAGATGCGCCAGTACCACGAGGACGGGCTCGACAAGCTGCCCATCTGCATGGCCAAGACGCACCTGTCGCTCTCGGCCGACCCTGCGCTGCTGAATGCCCCGGAGGACTTCGAGCTCCCGGTCCGCGACATCCGCGCCTACACCGGCGCCGGCTGGCTCGTCCCGCTGTGTGGCGACATCCAGCAGATGCCGGGCCTCGGCAAGACCCCGGCCGCGTTCAACGTGGACATCGACGGCGACGGCCGCACCGTGGGACTCTTCTGAGCATGAGCTCGGCCGCCGAATCCGCCGAAGCCCTCGCGCGCCCGGGCAAGCCGTCGCTCGTCGACATCGCCGAGGAAGCGCTGCGGACCTGGCTCGCCACCGGCCGCCACCGCCCCGGCGAGCGGCTCCCGCCCGAGCAGGAGCTCTCGGGAAAGCTCGGAATCTCGCGGGGCACATTGCGGACGGCGCTCCAGCGGCTCGAGGAGAGCGGCGAGATCGTCCGCCGCCAGGGAAGCGGCACCTATGTCGGCCGCTCCACCTCGACAAGCCTCGACGAGGGCCTCGAGCGGCTCGTGTCCTACAGCGAGCTGGCGCGCCAGCGGGGAGTCGATCTGAAGCTCGGCGAGCTTCAGATCGAGCGCAGGCGGCTCGGCCCGGAGCTCGGGAAGGTCTTCGGGGTCGATGCCGGAGTCGACGCCGTGACCATCACGCGAGTTCTGCTGATGGACGGCCAGCGCGGCTCCTACATGCGCGACGTGGTCCATCCCGAGGTCGAGCTTCCACCCTCGAATCGCCTGCGCCAGGCGCTCGAGCGCGGTCAGATGGTGCTCGACGTGCTGCTCGAGCAGGGCGTGCCGGTGGCATACACGCGCGCCCACATCATGGCCCGCGTGCTCACCAAGCGCGACCGCGTGGGCAAGGCGCTGGGCGTGGACGAGACCGTGGCGGCCCTCGAGATCGACCACGTGACCTCCACGGCGGAGGGAGCCGCCGTGATGCACTCGACCGACATCTTCCTCCCGCGCAGCATCGATCTGCACGTGATGCGCTGGCTCGAGGACATGCCTCCGGTGCCCGCGATCGCGCGCGCCGGGCGCGTCTGAGACGTCCGCCGGCGCGCCCTCGGGCGCGTCACGCCGACCCGCCGACGCGCGTATACAAATTTGCTCAAAGCGGTGATATAGTCGCCGCGCGTCGGGCGGCTGGCCCGGCCCGCTAGCGAACTCCGGGAGGAAGATGCATGAGTGACAGCGTCACCGTCGAGGGCGCAGGCCCGACGACCTTCGGCGGCACTGTCAATACGGTGCTCGAGACGCCGCGGAGCACGGTGCCGCCGGCCACGCTCGAGGAGGCCCGCAACCAGCCGGGTCGGCGCGAGCAGATCGAGGCGATCACCCGTCGCATCGAGGACCAGGGGATCAAGTACGTCTTCTTCCAGCAGGTCTCCATCACCGGCCGCGTGATGGGCAAGGGCGTGGTGGCCGACTTCTTCCCGCAGGTGGCCGAGAAGGGCTACCAGCTCGTCTACGGCGCCACGGCCAACCTGTTCGTCGACCGCGTCGGCGACTACATCGGCTTCGGCCCCGAGGAATCGGAGCTCGCCGCGATCGCCGACCTCGACACGTTCGCGCCGCTGCCCTGGGACCCGCGCGTGGCGAGGGTGCTGTGCGACTGCTACGACACCGAGACGGGCGAGCTGCTCGACGCCGACCCGCGCCAGAACCTCAAGCGCGTGGTGGCGGAGTTCGAACAGGAGCTCGGCTACAGCTTCCTGATCGGCATCGAACCGGAGATGATGTGGCTCAGGCGACCCGAGGACGGCTCGGAACCGGAGGGGGTGACCAAGCCCTACTGCTACCACATCCACCAGTTCGAGGAGCTCCGTCCGGTGCTGCTCGACGTGATCGAGTACGGGCAGGCGCTCGGCCTCGACATGAGCTACGGCGACCACGAGGACGCGCCCAGGCCAGCTCGAGCTGAACTTCCGCTTCGACCGCCCGGTCAAGACCGCGGACAACATCACCACCTACCGGCAGATCTGCGCCGCGGTCGGCCGCAAGCACGGGCTGTTGCCGACCTTCATGCCGAAGCCGTTCGTGGGCGTGTCGGCCAACGGCCACCATCACCACTTCACGCTCGTCGACGACGGCGGCAACAACGTCTTCCACGACCCCGAGGGGCCGGCGCAGTTGTCGGACACGGCCCGCCACTTCCTCGGCGGCATGCTCGACCACTTCGGCGCGCTGATGTGCCTCGGCAACCCGACGGTCAACTCCTACTGCCGGATGTGGGACCAGGGGTTCTGGGCGCCGGTCTACAAGAACTGGGGCTGGCAGAACCGCACCTGCACGGTGCGCGTGGCCTCGGGAGGGCGCTTCGAGTACCGCGGTGTCGACTCGTCCTGCAACCCCTACCTGACCGTCGCGGCGCTGCTCGTGGCCGGGCTCGACGGCATCCGCAATCAGAGCGATCCGGGCCCGCCGCAGAGCGCCAACACCTACGACCTGCTGCAGCAGTCGAACGGCCAGGCGTCGCTCGAGCGGGTGCCGGACAGCCTCGGCGATGCGCTGATCGCGCTGGAGAAGGACGAGCTGCTGCGCGAGGGCGCCCTGCCCGGCCGGCTCTGGAGGGTCTTCCACCACTACAAGCGCGACGAGTGGGAGAGCTACCTCGCCGCGGTGACCGACTGGGAGCGCGAGCAGTACCTCGAGGTCCTTCCCTGATGTGCGGGATCGCGGGGATCATCTACCGCGACGGGGGCGGTGAGCACAGGGTCGGCGCGGACATGACCGCGATGCTGCAGGCGATGAAGCACCGCGGCCCCGACTCGACCGGGTATGCCCTCTACCGGCCCGCCGCCGATGACTACGTGATGCACGTGAAGCTCGCTGAGGCCAACGGCCGCGCCGACTTCGACCTCGAGGCCCGTCTGGGCCGGCAGCGCGAGGAGGTGGAGGCTCGGCTGCGCGGCATGCGCGCTGAGGTGAGCTCGGTCCAGCCGAGTAGTGACCACGCCATGACCGTGACCTTCGACTTCGACGGTGACCTCAAGCAGCTCGCGGACTACGTCGAGGACGTCCGCGGCACCGAGGTGCTCTCGCTCGGCCGCACCCTCGAGATCGTCAAGGACCTCGGCGACGCCAACACCGTGGCGGAGGACTACAAGCTGAACGACTACATCGGCACCCATGCGATCGGGCACGCCCGGATGGCCACCGAGTCCGACGTCGACATCGCCAACGCGCACCCGTACTGGGCCTATCCGTTCCCGGACGTGGCCGTCGTGCACAACGGCCAGCTCACGAACTACCACATGTGGCGGCGCCGGCTCGAGCGCGCCGGCCACCGCTTCCAGTCCGAGTGCGACTCCGAGATCATCGCCGTCTACCTCGCCGAGCGGATGGCGCAGGGCGACTCGCTCGAGGCCTCCATGCGCCGCAGCCTCGACGAGCTCGACGGCGTCTTCACCTACATCTGCGTGACCGAGGACGCGCTCGGAGTGGCCAAGGACGAGCTCGGCGCCAAGCCGCTCGTGCTGTACGAGTCCGACGACATCGTGGCGCTCGCCTCCGAGGAGATCGCGATCCGCAAGGTGATCGACCGCGAGATCGAGACGTACGACCCCTACGAGGGCGCGGTGATGGTATGGACGCGGTAGCGCCCGGCGACATCACGGCCACCTATGACGCCCGCGGGCTCGTCGAGCTCGACGGGACGATCCCGAAGATCTCGGAGATCGACGGCGAGATTGCGCAGTTCGACGCAAAGGATCTCTCCACGCGCAAGATCAACGCCGAGCTGCGCTGGCTGCTATACGAGCAGGGCGTCAAGGACGTGACGGTGCTGAACCCGAGCGCGCGCCATTCGCTCGGCGTGGGGATCCTGACCCGCTGCCGGCTCACCTTCGAGGGCAGTCTCGGCTACTTCGGGGTCGGCCTGCTGGACGGCGGCGAGGTGCAGGTCAACGGGCGCGTCGGCTGGTCGGTGGCCGAGAACATGATGTCGGGCGTCGTGGTCGTGGAGGGCAACTCCGGCTCGCTGGCCGGGGCCGCGCTGCGCGGCGGCGACCTCGTAATCAAGGGCCGCACCGGCGCCCGCACCGGAATCGACCAGAAGGGCGGCACGATCATCGTCATGGGCAGCGCCGGCTCGATGACGGGCTTCATGATGCAGCGCGGCCGCCAGATCATCCTCGGCGACGTGGGCCACGGCCTCGGCGACTCGATGTACGACGGGACGCTCTACGTGGCCGGCAAGATCGCCTCGCTCGGAATCGACTGCGTCGAGGGCGAGTGGACCGACGCCGACACCGAGCTGATCGAGCGCAAGTTCCGCATCTACGGGCTCGGCGAGCCGCCCGAGCTCCAGAAGTTCGTCTGCGGCAAGAAGCTCTACAACTACGACAACCTCGAGCCGAGTGAACGGAAGCTGGTGCTCTGATGGCACCACCGGCCGACGAGAACGCACCCGCCCGCCGCACGGTCCTCGGGCACAGCCAGATCTTCACGCCCGAGGTCATCGACGACATCCACATGAAGGCCGAGCTCGGTCGCTACCGGATGCGCGGCTTCTCGATGTTCAAGAAGATCCCGCACTGGGACGAGCTGATGTTCCTGCCGGGCACGCTTACCCGATTCGTGATCGAGGGCTATCGCGAGAAGTGCGTGACGAAGACGGTGCTGGGCGCGCGCTTCGCCAAGAACCCGATCGAGCTCGACATCCCCGTCTACATCACCGGCATGAGCTTCGGCGCGCTCTCGCTCGAGGCGAAGATGGCGCTGGCCAAGGGCGCCTCCATGGCCGGCACCGCCACCTGCTCGGGAGAGGGCGGGATGACCCCGCCCGAGCGCGACCTCTCGACCAAGTGGTACTACCAGATCATCCAGAGCCGGTACGGGTTCAACCCGCACCACCTGATGCTGGCCGACGCCGTCGAGTTCTTCATCGGCCAGGGCTGCAAGGTCGGGCTGGGCGGGCACCTGATGGGGCAGAAGGTGACCGAGCAGGTGGCCGAGATGCGCTCGCTGCCGGCGGGCATCGACCAGCGCTCGCCGGCCCGCCACCCCGACTGGCTCGGCCCCGACGACCTGTCGCTCAAGGTCCAGGAGACGCGCGAGGCCACCAACTACGAGATCCCCATCCAGCTCAAGCTGGGCGCCGCGCGCGTGTACGACGACGTGCGCATGGCGGCCAAGTGCGGGCCGGACATCATCTACCTCGACGGCGCCGAGGGCAGCACCGGCGCGGGCCCCCATCTCGCCACCGAGGAGACCGGCATCCCGCTGATGGCGGCGATCCCGGAGGCGCGCCGCGCACTCGAGGACGTCGGGCTCGCCGACGAGATCGACCTCGTGGTGGCCGGCGGGATCCGCAACGGCGGCGACGTGGCCAAGTGCCTGGCGCTGGGCGCCACCGCCGTCGCGATCGGCACCTCCGCGCTGATGGCGCTCAACTGCAACAAGGAGATCCCGGGCGTCACGGACTACGAGGGGACGGTCGGCGTGCCGGCGGGCCAGTGCTACCACTGCCACACGGGCCGCTGCCCGGTGGGGATCACGACCCAGGACCCCGAGCTCCGCAAGCGCCTGCACGTGGAGGAGGCGGCGCACCGCGTCTACAACTTCCTGCACACGCTCACGCTCGAGGTGCAGATGCTCGCCCGCGCGTGCGGCAAGACGAACATCCACAGCCTCGAGCCGGAGGACCTCGCCGCCCTCACCACCGAGGCCGCCGCGATGGCGCGCGTGCCACTCGCGGGCACGGATTACATCCCCGGCGTGTCCGAGAGCCGCGCGCTCGAGGAGATCAAGACGATGCTCGACCGCTATCTCGAGAACCCCGTTGACGACCTGCCGGCCGTGGCCGCGCGGGCCAACGGCGGCGGCACGGAGGAGACGGCATGACGCGCGTCGACGAGGTGAAGGAACCCCAGAAGGTCATCTCGATCGACGCCGAGTACCTGTCGGGCCGGCGCTTCCCGTACCAGGAGGACATCGCGCTCGTCGATGACATCGACCTGATCGCGGCCACGCCGGGAGAGGACATCAACTGGCTCGAGGACATCGAGTTGCTCGAGGAGGACGGCACCCCGGCGGTGTTCGACCGCTACTCGAACTCCTTCCTCAAGATCTACTTCCCGATCCCCGAGGGGCGGGAGAACGAGATCGCGCGCAAGGTGCTGATCGCCCACCTGCAGGCCGGCAACTCGTACGGGATCCGCCTGAAGGAGACCCACTGCAAGTTCCCGCAGCCCGAGCTCGGGCCCTGGGTCGAGGACTCGAGGACGGTAGGGGAGGATTGGCGCCCGCCCGTGCTCGAGGGCTGGGAGCCGCCGCTCCACTGACATGCGTTCGGTTCCCTACCTGGTAATAGGGGCCGGAGTCCACGGGCTGTCGACCGCCTGGCACCTCGCCGAGCAGGGCGAGGAGGTGCTCGTCGTCGACAAGACCTCCGTGGCGGCGGGCGCATCCGGGATCGCCTGCGGGGTGGTCCGCAACAACTACTTCCAGCCCGCGATGCAGGAGCTGATGGCGGCCTGCGTGGAGATCTGGGAGTCCGACCCCGAGACGCTCGCCTACCACGGCTCCGGCTACATCGCGCTCGGCGACGGCGCCCAGGAGGACGACCTGACGACGGTGTTCGAGCGCCAGCAGCGGATCGGCTACGACTCCGAGCTGATCACGGGCGAGGCGGAGGTGGCGGCCCACATGCGCGCGCTCTTCCCCGACTGGCGCGCGCCCGGGCTCAGCGTCTGCCTGCACGAGCACCAGGGCGGCTTCGCCTTCAACCGTGACTCGATGCTCGGGCTGGCGTCCAAGGCCCGCGCCGCGGGGGCCTCGATCGAGGAGGGCGTGGAGGTCACAGGCTTCGAGCTCGACGGGTCGGGCGCGGTCACGCGCGTCGACACGAGCGCCGGGCCGATCGCGCCGGAGCAGGTGGTGGTGGCGGTCGGCCCGTGGATCGCCGGGCTGTGGGAGCAGCTCGGATTGCCGCGGCGACTCGAGGTCGCGGGCTCGGAACGCGAGATGTGGACCTACTGGTACCTCCAGGAGGGCGAGATCGACGTCGACCCGAGCGTGTTCGTCACGGCCGACGGCTCGCTGCCGCCGGTCCTGCACGTGGACTCGAGTACGCCGCTTCACGCGGACAGCGGCGAGCTCGTGACCGACGAGCAGTGGGGGATCTACGTCAAGCAGGACAAGCACTCGGTCCAGGGCGGCGCCTCTCCGCTTCCGAGAGGCCACGAGTTCGAGGTCGATCCCTATCCGACCGGCACCGTGGAGGAGGGCTTCCCCGATCTCTGGTGCGCGGCGCTCTCACACTGCATGGAGCGCTTCGAGGGCTCACGCCCGAGGTACCGCCAGGTCCGCTCGGGAGGCGTGGGGGCCTTCACCGCGGACAACTTCCCGGTGTTCGACTACATGCGCCCCAACGTATTCGTGGCGGCGGACTCGAACCACGGCTACAAGATGATCGCCGTCGGCAGGGAGATCGCCCGCGTGCTCGGCGGCGAGCACTCCTCGCTCCTGCATCCCTTCCGCTACGAGCGTTTCGCGACCGGGGACCTGCACCCGGTTTCGCACAGCCCGTATCCCTGGAGCTAGCGGGAGCCGCGCGCGGTCGACGCACGCGATCTACGTTGCCGACAACTATTATGGCCAACGTAGATAGGACGGCCCGGGCGGCGGAATTTCGGCCCCCATCACTGCTGTCGTTCCAACCGGGAAGCCGCCCCGTAGCGCTCCCGCGCGGCCCGCGCGACGGGACAGTTCCCCTCCTCGCGCCCGCAGGCCGTCATGTCGCACAGCCGGCACATCCAGCGCGTCGCGCCCGGTCCGCGCATGAGGCCGGGCAGGACCCGCGAGAGCGCGTCCTCGAACGCCTCGCGCTCGGCCGGGCTGAGCGGCGACAGCGCCTCCTCGAGCACCTCCGCCCGGGAGGCGGCGACCCGCTCCGCGGCGCGCCGGCCGGCGGCGGTGAGGTGGACCGAGACGGAGCGGCCGTCGCGTCCGGGGCGGCGTGTGACGTAGCCGGCGTCCTGCAGCCGGTCGAGCAGCCGCACGGTGCCCGACGGGGTCAGCCCGAGGACCTGCCGAAGCAGGCCGACGGAGGGGCGGTCGAGGAACTGATGCATGGCCGACAGCGCGATCGCCGCCGTCTCGGACTGCCCCGCGGCGTCGCCGACCGCGTCCGAAGTGCGGTCGGCCACCGACAGCGACAGCGCCCCGAGGAGGTTGCCCGCCCGGTCGAGCCGCTGCCGGCCCTCGCTCACTCGAAGTCGCAGTCGAGGGTCATCGACGCCTCGGAGGCCCGCGGCGCGCTGAACCGCCCCTGGCCGCGCAGCCCGCTGAGCTCACCGGTGCCCGAGCCGGGCACGACCGAGAGCTGGCCCTTCGCCTCGGTGCCGTCGAAGCTCCCGTCGGTCTGGAGGAGGACGAAGCTCCCCGAGCGGCCGCCCAGGCGGCCGTCTATGCGCTGGAGCCCGACGAAGTCCGCGGTCTGGTCGGGCCGGTAGTACATGAGCCACTCGACGCTGCCCTCTCCCTCGATGTCGCCGGAGAAGCTCTGCTTGACGCTGGCCTGGGTGAGCTTGCGTCCATCCTCCTCCTCGGAGTAGGCCGACTCGTCCCAGCCCTCGATCTTGAAGATGCCTGTGAGGCGCTCTGCCATCGTGATGCTCCCAACTATTGTGTGAGTCAGTCAACTATCTATTTGCCCGACGTCCGCCGGTCTCAAACCCTCGCTGAGCGCCCGCGCACCTGCGTATAGCATCGCCCCATGCCCCTGACCCCGCCCTGGCGCCGCCGCAGCGCAACGTCCTGAGCGGGAGCGGCTCGGTCATGAGCAGCCTGGATCGGTCCTGCGCGGGCCGCCGATCTCGGTCAGCTGCAAGTGCGGCGAGAAGCGCGACCTGCGCTACGGGGAGGCCTGGACCTGCGAGCGCTGCGGCCGGCGTTGGAATACGACACAGATTCCGGCCGAGCAGTACGCAGCAGATCCGCCAGACGCAGCTGCGCTTCCGCGTGCTGCCGGTGGTGTACGGCCTGCTGGTGGCCGGTGTGGCGCTCTTCTTCCTCCTCACCGGCAACATCTTCTCGTTGTTCGTCCTGCTGCCGGTGGGCACCATGGCCTGGTTCTTCTTCATCCAGCCCGTCCACCGCCGGCGCTATCGCCGCGCGATCGCGGACCTGCCGCGCTGGAAGCTGAGCCCGGAGTAGACCTCCGGCGCTACGTCGTCGAGGCGGTGGCGGTGGGGACCGCGGCCGCCTCCGTGGGCGTCTGGGGTACCTCCTCGCGTAGCCGGAGACCCGTCCTGTCCTGCACCAGGTGGCGGAACATCCAGAACAGGAGCGAGACCGCGAGCACGATCACGCCCACCCAGGTCTTGTCCAAGCCGTAGCCGTACTCGTCCGCATAGATGAATCCGCCCACCACGATGAAGAGCAGGTTCGCGGCGGCGAGCAGCCCGGCGATCGGCAGCCAGATCAGCCGACAGCTTGATCGGCCGCGGCCAGGCCGGCCGGTCGCGCCGCAGCAAGAGGAAGCCGGTCAAGGCGAACACGTGGGAGAGCATGTAGCCGAGGTTGCCCGCGGCGATGATCTCGATCGCTCCGGCGAAGTACGTGAGCAGGAACAGGTTCAGCACGGCGTCGACGGTCATAGCGCGCGCTGGGACGTTGTTGCCGCTCAGCACACCGAGCTCCTTGATCGTCATGCCGTCCTTGGAGATGCCGTACAGCGCCCGTGAGCCATCCATGGTGGCCGTGTTCATCGACAAGAGCAGGCCGGCGATCAGGCACAGGACCATCACCGTTCCCAAGAAATCTCCGACGAGGATGTCGAAGGCCTGCGTGTAGAACGAGATGAACGTTGCGTCCTCCGCGATCGTCGCCGTGCCGAGCGTGCCGCCAATGCCCAGCGGCAGGAGCGCGTAGACCACCACGGAGAATGCGGCGGCCGCCCGAAGCGCCCTGGGCGTATCAAACTCAGGATTCTCGTACTCGGGTGCGAACGCCGCGACAGTCTCGAATCCGTACGACGACCAGCCCATGAAGTAGAGCCAGGTCAGCGCGAGCGCCAGGCCTCCGCCGGCGCCGATCTCCCAGGTCATGTTGTCGCTCGACCAGTCGCCGGTCACGTAGGGCAGGAACATGAGGACGAAGGCGGGCAGCAGCAGCGCCCCGCCGGTCACATAGCCGAACCACACCGCCGGGCGGACGCCCAGGACGTTGAAGGCCCAGACCAGCCCGATGGCGACCATGCCGATCACGATCGCCAGGTTGAGGTCGAAGCCGGCGCCGGACTCGGCCCAGGTGCGAGTCCGAGAAGAACTCGGCCTGGATCAGGGTGCCGACGACGAGGCCGTTGACCGCGAGCACGCTCGACCAGGCGAACCAGTAGCCGAACGTGGCCAGTGGGCCGATCGGGGTGAAGTACTTCCGCCATGCCTCATGGGCGAACAGCGCGATACCGCCGGGCTTGTCCTTGAACATCGTCGCCAGCTCGGCGTAGATGTTGTTCTGGAAGGCGCCGATCAGCACCGAGATCGTCCACAACACGACGGCGCCGGTCGTACCCAGCACCCCTATCGACGCGCCGAGCGCGGCGATCAGGAAGCCCGGATTTGCAAGTGCGATGACGAAGCCATCCCACCACGTCATCGCCTTGAGGAGTTGTCGCTCCTCGACCTCGGCTGATGCCATTTCCCCCTCTTTTCTCGCCTCGGTGGTCCCGCGACCAATCTCGTACCAATTGGTACAGAGAGGCCTGGGATTTCTACCACGCCAGGCGGACAGCGTCAATCAAGGACCTACAATCGCTCGCGGTCCGATGCCGAAGCTGCGGGATCGTCGAGAGGACGTGACCGGCGTCTCAGCCGAGCCCACGCGCGCTCGCCCGGTGGTGCTCGCGACGATGTCCGTGCGCGTCGATCCAAGTGCGGAGCGGATGGCACTCGACAGCGCACTCGAGGCGGGCGTTCCGCTCGTGATCGTCAACCTGCTGCCGCTGCGCCCGTATCCGACGACCTTCGGCCTGCTCGGTCACGAGGGGCTGACGCTGCCCCACGAGGAGGACCTCGAGGCTGTACGGGCAACCGCCGAACGGGCCGCGACCCTCGGCGTCAAGACCGAGCTGCTCCGGGTGACGAGCCGCCGCCCGGTGCCCGCACTGATGGAGGTCGTCCGCGAGCGCGACGCCGGGCTGCTCGTGTTCGGTCCCGACCTGCGTTTGACGGGCCGCTTGCGTTTCCGCGTCACGGCGATGCGAGTGCGCCGCGCGGCCGACTGCCTGGTCTGGATCGCGCCGGACGGGTAGCGTGGACACGCGGCGCGGAATGCGATAGAAACCGCCCGGTTGTACATATTTGTCCGAAGACGTCTCCGGGGGAGGAGAACGGTATGGCGCGCGACTCGAAGTACGACATCCTCTTCGAGCCGATCCAGCTCGGGCCCAAGACGCTGAAGAATCGCTTCTACCAGGTGCCCCACTGCATCGGCGCCGGCTCGGAGAAGCCGGGCTTTCAGGCCTATCACCGCGGGATGAAGGCCGAGGGCGGCTGGGGCGCCCTCTGCACCGAGTACTGCTCGATTCACCCCGAGTCGGACGACACGCATCGTGTCTCGGCGCGCATCTGGGACGACGACGACGTGCGCAACCTCGCCGTCATGTGCGACCGCCTGCACGAGTTCGACGCGCTCGCGGGGATCGAGCTCTGGTACGGCGGCCCGCACGCGCCCTGCATGGAGTCACGCCACAACCCGCGCGGCCCGTCGCAGATCCCCTCTGACTTCGAGGTCAACACCCATCCGCGCTACATGGACAAGGACGACATCAGGCTCGTCCAGAAGATGTACGTCGACGCCGCCGTGCGCGCCCGTGAGGCCGGCTTCGACATCGTCTACGTCTACGGCGCCCACTCGTACCTGCCGCTGCAGTTCCTCTCCCCCTTCTACAACAAGCGCACCGACGAGTACGGCGGCAGCTTCGAGAACCGCGCCCGCTTCTGGAAGGAGTGCCTGGAGCAGGTCCGCGAGGCCGTCGGCGACGACTGCGCGATCGCGTCGCGCTTCGCCGTCGACACGCTCTACGGCCCCAGCTCGATCGAGATCGGCGAGGATGGCGTGCGCTTCGTCGAGCACGTCGACGACCTGGTCGACCTCTGGGACCTGACCGTGGGCGACATCGCCGAGTGGGGCCAGAACGCCGGGCCGTCGCGCTTCTTCGAGGAGAACCACGAGAAGCCGTATACGGGCCAGGTCAAGGCCGGCGACCACACCAACAAGCCGGTCGTGGGCGTGGGGCGGATCACGAACCCGGACACGATGGTCGCGATCATCAACTCAGGGCAGTTCGACATCATCGGCGCCGCCCGGCCCTCGATCTCGGACCCATTCCTTCCCAAGAAGATCGAGGAGGGCCACCCGGAGGACATCCGCGAGTGCATCGGCTGCAACCAGTGCATCTCGCGCTGGGAGATCGGCGGCCCGCCGATGATCTGCACCCAGAACGCCACCGCCGGCGAGGAGTACCGGCGCGGCTGGCACCCGGAGAAGTTCCACCCCGCCTCCAACGCGGACAAGGGCGTGCTCGTGGTGGGCGCCGGGCCGGCCGGCATGGAGTGCGCGATGGTGCTCGGCAAGCGCGACATGTCCGCCGTCCATCTCGTGGAGGCCGACAAGGAGATCGGCGGCTGCGTCAACTGGATCTCCCAGCTCGGCCACTCGGACGGCAAGGAGAACCTCGCGCGCGGCACGGCCCGCGGGCTCGGCGAGTGGAAGCGGATCGTCAACTACCGGCAGATCCAGCTCGACAAGCTGAAGAACGTCGACGTGCACCTGAACTCGCGGCTGTCGACGCAGGACGTGCTCGAGTACGGCGCCGAGATCGTGATCATCGCGACCGGCTGCCACTTCGCGACCAACGGCCTCAACCCGGCCACGCACGACGCGATCGAGGGCGCCGACGCATCGCTCGACTGGCAGCTGACGCCGGACGAGGTGGTGACCGGCGACAAACAGATCGGCAACCGCGTGCTCGTGCTCGAGAACGAGGGCTACTACATGGGCGTCTCGATTGCCCAGAAGCTCGCCGGCGAGGGCAAGGACGTCACGCTCGTCACGCAGA
Source organism: uncultured Thermoleophilaceae bacterium (assembly GCA_963757815.1). GTDB lineage: Bacteria > Actinomycetota > Thermoleophilia > Solirubrobacterales > Thermoleophilaceae > JACVRW01. The sequence continues at coordinate 191,136 of CAVWSN010000036.1, forward strand.
TGGGCGACGTGGCGAACTACATGGAGTTCACGCTCGAGGCGCCGATGCTGCACCGCGACCTGCACCGGCTCGACGTGAAGATCCACACGTACACGATGCTCGAGAAGATCGAGCCGGGCGCCTGCCACGCCTACAACGTGTGGAACCCGGCGCACAAGGAGCAGTTCGAGGTCGACACGGTCGTGCTCTGTACGCAGCGCGTGTCGAACGACGAGCTCTACCACGAGCTGCGCGCCGACAAGGAAGCGCTCGAGCGCGAGGGCGTGGAGGCGGTCTACATGATCGGCGACGCCTCGGCGCCGCGCATGATCCCGGACGCGATCTTCGACGGCCACCGGCTGGCCCGCGAGATCGACAGCCCGAACCCGGCGATGCCGCTGCCGTTCATCCGCGAGCGGCGGCTGTGGGGCAACGTCAGCAACGAGGACTACGACAGCCGGCTGCTGAACACCCCGGACGTGACGATGGCCGGCGTGGCCAAGTAGCTCGATGAAGATTGTCGTTCCCGTCAAGGAGGTGGCGGTCCTCGACGAGGAGTTCGACGTCCTCGAGGACCGCCCGGGGGTGGACCCGGACGCCATCGAGTGGGAGCTCAACGAGTGGGACGACTTCTCGGTCGAGGCGGCCCTCCAGCTCAGCGAGGCGCAGGGCGACGGCGAGGTGGTGGTGGTCTCGGTCGGCGACGAGGAGGCCGAGGAGGGGCTGCGCGCCTGCCTCGCCAAGGGCGCCGACCGCGCCCTGCGGGTCTGGGACGACTCGCTCGACGGCGCCGACCCGCTCGCGGTCGCGCGGGTGCTCGCCGCAGTGGTGGAGCGAGAGTCGCCAGACCTCGTGCTCTGCGGCGTGCAGTCGAGCGACGCCGTGCAGGGAGCAACCGGGGTGGCGCTGGCGGCCCACATGGGGCTGCCGCGCGTGGCGGTGGTCAAGGCGCTCGACTACGACGCCGGCTCCGGCTCGGCGACCGTGGAGCGCGAGCTCGAGGGCGGGCTCACGGAGCTGCTGCGGGTGCGCCTGCCGGCGCTGCTCACGATCCAGACCGGCATCAACGAGCCGCGCTACGCGAACCTGCGCGCGATCAAGCAGGCCAAGGAGAAGCCGCTCGAGGTGCTGGGGCCGGGAGATCTCGGCATTGACGACGCCGCCCTGGCGGCCGCCGCGGGCTCGCGGACGCGCTCGATGGCTCCGCCGGACACGGGCGGCGGAGCCGAGATGCTGAGCGGCTCGGCGTCCGATGTCGCGGAGCGGATCGCGGACATCGTCAAGGAGCGGATGACCGGGTGAGCGGCGTCCTCGTCGTTGCGGAAAGCAGGCAGGGGGCGCTGCGGGAGGTCTCGCGCGAGCTGATTGGCGCCGCGCTCGGGTTGAAGGATCAGGCCGGCGGCCGTGTGGCCGTCGCGGTGATCGGCGCGGGCGCGGGCGGGTACGCCGCGGCTCTGGGGGCGCCGGGGGTGGACGAGGTGCTGACGGTCGAGGACGCGCCCGAGAACTTCGAGGCCCACGTCCACGGCGCTGCACTGGAGGCGCTGATCGAGCAGGAGCAGCCGTCGGTCGTGCTCCTCGGCCACACCATCGACTCGCTCGGCTTCGGGCCCGCCGTGGCGGCGCGCCTCGGGCTCGGCTTCGCATCCGACGTGACCGGGCTCGACTGGGACGGCGGGCCGGTCGCGAGCCGCGGCGGCTACGGCGGCAAGGTGCAGGTGGAGCTCGACTTCCCCGGCAAGGACACGGTGCTGCTGATGCTCCGCGCGGGGGCGTTCGAGGCGCCCGAGGAGACCGCCTCGGTGCCGGCGCGCGCCGTTCAGGTCTCGGCCGAGCCGCAGACGGAGCACCTGGGCTTTCGCGAGGTCGAGGCCGGCGACGTCGACATCACCAAGGCCGAGTTCCTGCTCTCGGTCGGGCGCGGGATCGAGGACAAGGACGCGCTGCCGCAGTTCGAGGAGCTGGCCGAGTCGATGGGCGCCACGCTCAGCGTGTCGCGCCCGCTCGTCGACGCGGGCTGGGTGTCGAACGCGCGCCAGGTCGGCCAGTCCGGCAAGACCGTCAAGCCCAGGGTCTACCTCGCGCTCGGGATCTCAGGCGCGGTCCAGCACCTCGCGGGGATGCAGAACGCCGACACGATCATCGCGGTCAACACCGACCCCGAGGCGCCGATCTTCAGGGTCGCCCACTACGGGGCCGTGGTGGACCTCTTCGACGTCGCGGACGAGCTGGCGGAACAGTTCGGCGGCTAGGTGGCCATGGGTGCCGTCCCGCCGCTCGCCGCCGAGAAGACCCGCGAGGTCTTCTGGGACTTCGAGCCCGCCCTCGAAGTGCTCTGGTACGTCCTCGCCGGGTTCTCGGTGCTGGTGTTCGCGTACGGCGTGGCGCGGCCGATCGCGAAGTACCGGCAGGCCCACGGAGGCGGCTGGCCGCCGCGCTCCGAGCTGCCGGGGCGCTTCCGTGAGGCGCTCCGGATTCTGCTGAGCCACGTCTCGATCAAGCGCCGCGACCCCTACGCCGGCTGGGCGCACCGTGGGATCTTCTACGGCTTCGTGGTCCTCTTCATCGGGACCGTGATCCTCGCCGTCAACACCGACTTCACCGAGCCCGTCTTCGGCTGGCGCTTCTTCGAGGGGAACTTCTACCTCGGCTACTCGATCGTGCTGGACGTGCTCGGGCTGGCGCTGCTCGCGGGGGTCGTGATGATGATGGTGCGGCGCGCGATCATCCGGCCGCGGAAGCTCGACTACACGAGGCCCGACCGCGAGACCGACGAGCGCTCCCTCTACCGCGTCGGGGACTGGACCTTCATCGGAATCCTGCTCGTGCTGGCGTTCTCCGGCTACGTGCTCGAGGGCGCGCGCATCGCAATGGACCAGCCCGGCTACAACGAATTCTCGCCCGCCGGCTGGGTGGCGGCACAGGGCTTCGAGGCGATCGGGGCGAGCGATGGCGCGCTGCGGGTGGTCCGCCACACGATCTGGTGGTCGCACGGGCTGCTGGCGCTCGCCTTCGTGTCGGCGATCCCGTACACGAAGGCGTCGCACATGCTCGCGAGCTTCGGCTCGCTCGTCGTTCGTGATCCGCTGGCCGGCAAGCGCCTGCGCGCGATCCCGCCGGAGCTCGTGTCGGAGCCGGCCGGGTACGGGGCGCTCGCCGACTTCAGCGAGGTGCATCTGCTGCACCTGGACGCGTGCACGAAGTGCGGGAAGTGCCACGAGGCGTGTCCCGCGCTGGCCACCGGCCGGCCGCTCTCACCGCGTGACGTGGTGCTCGAGCTGCGCGAGCAGGCCAACGCGGCGATGCGCGAGGTGGGGATCGGCGGCGTGCTTGGGGTGCTGATCAAGGGCCAGCAGCCTTCGAACGACGGCTTCGAGCGGGCCGTGGTGCGCGACGACGGCGTGCGCGCCGACACCGTCTGGTCGTGCATGCAGTGCAACGCCTGCGTCGAGGCCTGCCCAGTGGGAATCGAGCAGGCGCCGATCATCAATCAGCTGCGGCGCCGCCTCGTCGAAGAGGGAGAACTGCCGGCGAACCTCCAGACCGCCCTGCAGACGATCTCCAAGTCGGGCAACTCGTTCGGCGTGCGTGCGCGCAAGCGCGGGCGCTGGACCGAGGGGCTCGACTTCGAGATCAAGGACGCGCGCCAGGAGCCCGTGGAAGTGCTCTGGTTCGTAGGCGACTACGCGTCCTTCGACCCGCGCAGCCAGAAGGTCACGCGCGCGCTCGCGGGGCTGTTCCGGGCGGCGCAGCTCAACTTCGGGATCCTCTTCGACGGCGAGTGCAACTCCGGCAACGATGTGCGCCGGGCCGGGGAGGAGGGGCTCTTCGAGACGCTCGCCGAGTACAACCTCAAGACGCTCGAGGGCTGCGAGTTCAAGCGCATCGTCACGAGCGACCCGCACTCGCTCAACACGCTGCGCAACGAGTACCCGGAGCTGATCTCGGAGGAGCTCGCGGGGTCGTGGAACGTCGTTCACCACACCGCGCTGCTGCTCGAGCTGATCGAGTCGGAGCGCTTGCCGCTGCGCGGCCGGCTCGACTACCGGGTCACCTACCACGACCCGTGCTACCTCGGCCGCCACAACGGCGGCTACGACGCGCCGCGCCGCATCCTCGAGCTGCTCGGCTGCTCGCTTCTCGAGATGCCGCGCAATCGCGACAACTCGTTCTGCTGCGGCGCGGGCGGCGGCCGCATCTGGATCCCGGACGAGCCGGGCGTGGAGCGGCCCTCGGAGAACCGCATCCATGAGGCCGTGGCGCTCGGGGACCTCGACTACTTTGTGGTCAGCTGTCCCAAGGACGTGACCATGTACGAGGACGCCATCAAGACGTCGGGGAACGCCGAGCGGATCGAGCTTCGCGAGCTGACCGAGCTGATTGAGGAGGCGCTC
>CAVWSN010000037.1:0-194734 GCA_963757815.1 uncultured Thermoleophilaceae bacterium
CAGGAGGTCGCCTGTTCGAGCCAGGGCACCGCCCATCGTCGCGTTCCGCGCCCGAAGCGGCGCAACCGCCGCCGCCTGTGAGACGTGTCACAGTGGCTTGATTTGGCAAATGGTTTGCTCCCCATACCGATGAATCGTGAGCCGCCTCGCGGTCTTACCTATCGACCATGTCCAGCCAAGTCGCCACACTCCACAACGCCTCACGACGGTCCGTCCGGCATGGCGAGCGGCGGCGCCTGCGTCACGGGCGTCCGCGTCCGCCGGCGCAACGGCTGGACGCGGTGGTCGTCGGGGGCGGTCCGGCGGGCCTGAGCGCCGCCCTGGTTCTCGGTAGGGCGCGCCGGCAGGTGCTGGTGGTCGACACCGGCCAGCCCGCGAACGTCAAGTCGAGTGCGATCGGAGGGCTGCTCGGCCAGGGTGGCGTGGCGCCCGTCGAGCTGCGTCACGCCGGGCGCGAGCAACTCGTGGATCTCCCGAGCGTCGAGATCCGGGACGCCGCCATGATCGACGCCGATGTGGGGTCCGAGCGCCTCGGAGTCAGGCTCAGCGACGGAAGTGAGCTGCGCACGCGCGCGCTCGTGCTGGCGCATGGGTTGAGCTACGAGCCGCCCGCGCTGCCGGGGATCGAGCCGCTCTGGGGCCGGTCGGTGTTCCACTGCCCGTTCTGCGATGGGTGGGAGGTGCGTGACCGCGCGCTGGCCGTGCACGGCAACGGGCCCGACGTCGTCCGCTCGGCGCTCGTCGTGTCCGGATGGAGCAGCGACGTGGTGCTGTTGACGGACGGGCCGGCGCGCCTGGGCGACGGCGGGCGGGAGTTGCTCGCCGCCGCGGGCGTGCGTGTCCGCGAGGAGCCGGTTCGCCGGCTGGCGGGCCACGACGGCCGCCTGGACCGGATCGAGTTCGCCTCCGGGCCCGTCGAGAAGCGCGAGGCGCTCTTCGTGCGTACTCGTCGCGAGCAGCCGAACGGGCTGGCGGCGGCGCTCGGGTGCGAGCTGACCGCGGGCGGGACGATCGTCACCGACGGCGACGGCCGCACTGCGGTGGGCGGCGTTTACGCGGCCGGCGACGCGGCGACGGAGCGACTGCGCTCGGTGGCGGCGGCGATCGGGACGGGGTCCCGGGCGGCGCTGGCCGTCGCGCTCGACCACCTGCCGGTCGCGGCGGCGGCGTGAGCCAGCCCAGGGGTCAGTAGTCCTCGGGTGGCGCCAGCGGCTCGCTGTCGGTTTCGGCGAGCCACGCTTCGGCGTCCGCGAGCAGCACCTCGGCGACATCCTCGGGGCCGTTATCGGCGGCGGCCCCGAACGTGACGCTGCGTAGCCTCAGGGAGTCCGGCTTGGCCATGGCCAGGCGTAGTTGTCCACGCCACATGCCATGGCTGCGCATGGAGAACTCGAGCTCGCCGTCGTGCCGGCGGAGGAGTTCTTCGAGCCGGTCGATGGCGTTCGTCGCCGGCTGCGGGGGTTCGTACGGCCCGTGCTCCAGGAACGGCGACCCATTCCCGTCCGGCCCGAACTCCGCGGCGTGTTTGACCGCCTGCGCGTTAGCCAGCTCGAAGTTGGTGTGCCGCGTTGTGCGGAACAGGCCCTCGCTGTCGTAGATGTGGACGCACCAAGTGTCGACATCTCCGTGACCGCACGGGTCGGGTCGCCCGATGGAGTGTGCACGGGCGGTGACGGTGTCACCGAGGTCGACGCGGACGTACAGGAGATCGCCGTCCCACATATGGCGGGTGGTGATGGTGCGTCGAAGGCTCGGTGGGACGGGGTTGAAATCCATAAAACCCAATATCGGCGGACGCCCCGCCGAACTGGAGCGGCGCGCCATGGGCAGTTCGGCTACCCGCCGCGCTCGCCAACGATCACCGGCAGCCCGCCCCGGGGCGACAGCGTCGGCATCTGCCGGATCGACAGCGGCCGCATGGGCTCGACCAGCTCGAGCGAGAAGCGACGCAGCACCGCGGAGGCGATCGACTTGACCTCGAGCAGCCCGAAGCGCATTCCGATGCAGGTCCGCGAGCCGCCGCCGAAGGGCACGTAGGCGCCCTTGGGGAGGCCGGCGCGTTCCTCGGGCGAGAAGCGCGCGGGCCGGAAGCGCCATGGCTGGGGGAACACCTCGGAGAGGTGATGGCTGGCCCACGAGCAGTAGTTCACGAGCACCCCGCCCGGCACGCGCACGCCCGAGAGCTCGAACGGCTCGATCGACCGGCGCGGGCCGATCCAGGCCGGCGGGTACATGCGAAGGGTCTCGTCCACCGCCATCTCGAGCCGCGGTAGCTCACCGTCCCCCGCCTCGTCCAGCTCGGCCAGCAGCGGCGCCAGCTCGTCCGGGTTGCGCGCGAGTTCGTAGAACAGGAACGCGACCGTCGAGGTCGCCGTGTCGTGGCCCGCGAACAGGAGCGTCATCACCTGGTCACGCAGCTCGCGCTCGGAGAGCCCCGAGCCGTCCTCGTCCTCGGCGTCGAGGAGCAGGCTGAGGATGTCCGTGCCGCGCTCGCCCGACGCCCGCCGCCGGTCGATCTCGGAGAAGATCACGCGGTCGAGCAGCGCCCGCGCGCGCAGCATCCGCCGCCACGGGCTGCCCGGCCCGCGCAGCATCTGCATGGTGTAGTCCTCCCCCCAGAAGCCGAGCGCCCGCTCGAACTCCTCCGCCATGTCGGCATCGCGCAGCCCGCGGTCGGGATCGAATCCGAACAGTGCGCGCATCGCGATCCGCAGCGCGAGCGCGCGCGTCCAGGCGTACACGTCGATCCGGGCGCCGGGTCGCCAGCTCTCGAGCGCACGCTCGGCCTCCTCGAGCATGGTGGCGGTGGCCGCGGCGAGCTGCTCGCGGTGGAAGGCAGGCAGCATGATCCGCCGTGCGCGCTTGTGGTAATCGCCGTCGGTGGTCAGCAGGCCGTCGCCGAGCAGCGGGATCAGGTCACCCATGCCGCCGTCGCGCCAGCGGAAGTTGGAGGCGTGCGAGACGGTCATGTAGTGGTTGGCCTCGGGGCCGATCGCGAACACGACCGGCGCGTACATCAGCCGGATCGTGAAAACGGGGCCGTACTCGCCGTAGAGCCGCAGCAGGAGCGGCAGCGGCATCCGCTCGAACTCGCGCGTGCGGCGCATGCTGAAGGACAGCTCGCCGGGCGGGAACTGGCCGCGGGCCTCCTTCATCCAGCGCAGGTCGAAGCGCACCCGGTTCAGCACGCCCTCGGTGACGGGAGGAGGCTGGGCCACGGTCATTGGCCAGCAATCCTAGGCGGCGTCGGCCACGCCCCGTACGCTGTGCGGAATGGACGTGGCGAGCGTCTGCGCGGCCTTCGGCCTCTCCGCCGCCTCGGGCCTGAATGCGTGGCTGCCGCTGTTCGGCGGCGCGCTGCTCAACCGGCTGGACGTGGTCGAGCTCGCCGCGCCGTTCGACGAGTTGAGCGGCACGGGCTCGATCGTCGTTCTCGGAGTGCTCACGGCGGCGGACTTCGTCGGCGACAAGATCCCCGCCGTGGACCATGTCCTGCATGCGATCGGGACCGTGGTCGCACCGATCTCGGGCGCGGTGATGTTCACGGGCCAGACCGGTGTCGACACAGACATCCCGACGCTCGTGGCCGTGCTGCTCGGGGGCGGCACCGCGGAATCTGTCCACGCCGGCCGCGCCGCGATCCGGCCCCTGTCCACGGCCACGACGGCGGGCACCGGCAACCCCGTGCTGTCGCTGCTCGAGGACGCGGGTTCGGCGTTCCTCGTACTGGTGGCGTTCGTGCTGCCGGTGCTGGCGTTTCTGCTGGTCGTGGGCCTGCTGGTGGCGATCTTCCTGGCCTGGCGCCGCCTGCGGCGAGGCCCGGCCGCTCGCCAGGCGCCCACCTAGCCGATCACGTGCTCGCGAGCAGCAACGCCCGCGAGACCTGCGCCGGGTCGTCCCAGGTCGGGATGTGCCCGCAGCCGCGCAGCAGCAGTGAGCGCCAGTGCTCCGGCTTGGTCCGCGGACGCCTGATCAGCCTGTCGAGCTCGCCCCACGCGAGCGTCACCGGCACGTCGATCCGCTCGAGGTCGGAGAGGAATCCTGCGCGCATCGCCGCGTTGGCGCCGTCGAAGCCGGGCGAGGTGACGTAGGCGCGGACAAGTCGCAGCGCCGCGGCGGGCGGTACGCGCTCGGGGTGGCCGACCGATCCGCGCAACAGGGCCCGGCGCCCGGAGGCGCTGCGGACGAGCGCCGGCAGCAGCGGAAGGAGCGCCCGGCCGATGCGGCGCACGTCGGGACCGTCGCGGGGCCCGAGCGGGCGCGTCCAGAATCCAGCCGAGCACACGCCCGCCGCCGTGAGCGCGCGCCCCGCCTTCGCCAGCTCGAGCGCCACCCAGCCGCCCAGCGAGTTGCCCGCCACGTGCACCCGATCGAGGCCGAGCGTGTCGAGGAAGCGCCCCAGGGCCGCCGCGAGCGCCTGGGGCGTGGGATCGGCACCGCCGGGCAGTGGCGCCGACGCGCCGAAGCCCGGCAGGTCGACGGCGATCACGTCGCGCTCCACCGCGAGGCGCTCGAGCACCGGCTCCCAGACGACCATGTCCGTGCCGAGCGGGTGGATGAGAAGCAGCGGCTCGCCGCTCCCGTGGCGGACGTGGTGCAGAGAGGTCATCCTTGTCGGCCCCGCCGACGTATCCGACTGCGATGGATCTCAACGGACTGACAGCGCTCGTCACCGGCTCGAACCGCGGCATCGGCCGCGCGCTCGCCGAGCGGCTGGCCGCCAGCGGGCTGGACCTGCTGCTGTGCGGCGCGCGCTCGCCCGACAGCTTCGAGCCGCTCGAGCCGCCCCCCGGGGGCGCCCGCGAGGTCCGCCCGATAGCGCTCGACCTGTCTACGCGCGAATCGATCGAGGAGGGTGCCTCGGCGCTCCCGCCCGTCGATCTGCTCGTGAACAACGCGGGCCTGATGACCGGCGGCCTGCTCGAGGAGCAGGAGGTCGAGGACGTCTACGCGATGTTCCAGGTCAACCTGGTCGGGCTCGTGCACCTGACCCGGCTGCTTCTTCCCGCGATGGTCGAGCGCGGGCGCGGGAAGATCGTCAACAACGCGAGCATCAGCGGCTACGCCTGGTTCCCGTCGGCGAGCACCTACGCGGCGTCGAAGGCCGGCGTGGTGGCGTTCAGCGAGTCGCTGCGGCGCGAGCTCAAGGGGACCGGCGTGAGTGTGCTCCACCTCGTGACTCCCGGGGTGGCCACCGACATGCTGGACGCCACTCGCCAGGTCTACGGCCGCCACATGGATGCCGCTGCGTGGGACGATCAGGCCCCCGCCGATTGGGCCGCGAAGGTGGTTCACGCGATCGAGCGCGACGATCACGTGCTGGGACCCGGCGGGAGGCTCGCGCTCGCCAAGCTCGCCTCGCGCGGGCCCGCGGCGCTGCTCGACACGATCTCCGGGCGCATGTTCACGCGTGAGCCGCGGTAGGCCGGCTTGGCGAGCAGCACCTGCACGTCGCCGATCCGCCGTTCGCGGAAGCCGCCCTCGGACCACGAGAGATAGAGCTGCCACAGCCGGCGGAAGCGGCGGTCGTAGCCGAGCTCCTCGAGCCGGTCCGCCGCGGCCAGGAAGTTCTCCCGCCAGGCGCTGAGCGTCGGCGGGTAGTGCGCGGTGATGTCCTCGAGGTCGAGCACCCGCATGTCGGTCGCGCGGGCCACCGAGCGCGAGATCACCGCGACCGATGGCAGGCAGCCGGACGGGAAGATCAGCGCCTTGGAGAACGAGCGCGCGGCCTTCTCGACCTCGTATGCCCGGTCATCGATCGTGATGGCCTGCACGAGCATCAGCCCGTCGGGTGCGAGGAGCTTCGAGCAGGAGCGGAAGAAGACGTCGAAGTACTGCCAGCCGACGGCCTCGATCATCTCGATCGAGGCGAGCTTGGAGTAGCTGCCGCGCAGGTCGCGGTAGTCCTCTGTGACCACCTCGATGCGATCGCCGAGCCCGGCCGCGCGGATGCGCTCGCTCGCCACGGCATGCTGCTCCCGCGAGATCGTCGTGGTCGTGACCCGGCAGCCGTACTCGCCGGCGGCGTGCAGCGCGAGCGAGCCCCAACCGGTGCCGATCTCCACGAGATGGTCGTCCGGTCCGAGCTCGAGCTTGCGGCAGACGCGGTCGAGCTTCGCCAGCTGGGCTTCGTGCAGCGGCGTCCCGGGCTCCTCGAAGAACGCGCACGAGTAGGTCATCGTGTCGTCGAGGAAGAGCCGGAACATCTCGTTCCCGAGGTCGTAGTGCGCCGAGATGTGGCGGCGAGCAGCGGCGCGCGTGTTGCGCGGCACGCGCGTGAGAGCCGTGCGCAGCGGTGCAAACGGGGCGCGCAGGCGGTCGAAGCGCGGCATCTCGCGCGCGCCGATGCGCACCGCGGTCACGAGGTCGTCGGAGTCCCAACCGCCGTTCGCGTAGAGCTCGGCCAGTTCCCGGCTGCCGCGCAGCATTGCGCGCCAGAAGCCCAGGTCGCGCACGGTGATCGTGGCGCTGAGATCGGAGTCCTCCGGTCCGAATCCGCGCCTGCGGCCGTCCGGCTCCACGATCTCCAGCCGGCCCCCGCGCAGGCGCCCGAGCAGGGCTGACACGATGGTGCGGGCAATCATCGTTTGGGGTGAGGATGGTACGGGGCGCCCCTCAGCGCCAGCCTCACGGCGTGAGCGTATATCCCCGCCACGACCCGTAGCGTCATGAACGGGTAGCGCAGCAGCGGCCAGGGAGACAGTTCGCGCCGCGACAGCGCGAGCGTGGCGTCGAAGTCCACTCGCCCCCCGCGGTGGCTCTCCATGTGCACGCGCAGCAGCTGCCCCGGGGTGGTCAGGCGAACGCGGTACTCGGCGTCCATCCCCAGGAAGGGCGAGACGTGGAAGTCCTTCTCGACGGTCGCGTTCAGGCCGTCGAGCACGTAGGTCCGTCGCTCCCCCCAGGGGGTGTTAGTGACCTCCGCGAGCACCTTCTCGACGCGCTCGCCGTCCGGCTCGAAGCAGTAGTAGAGGCTGGAGTAGCCGCCGTCCTCGAGGAACTCGCCGAGCGAGGGGCCGGAGCCGTTCAGGCCGATCAGGGCCGGCGCGTGGCGGTTGAAGCGCAGCAGGTCCCGCACCATGCGATGGAACGACGGGCGGGCCAGGTTCGAGCGACGTGCGAACAGCCCGTTGGGCGACGCGCCGTTGTACTCGAAGTCGCGTCCGTCGCTGACCGAGAAGCTCATGTCCGAGGGCTGGGTCTCGACACCCACCCCCGCCAGCAGCCGCCGGAAGTTCGGGTAGGTCCGGTCATTCAGGACGATGAAGCCGGTGTCGACCTGGTGGCTTGCGTCAGGAGTGTCGACGCGGATCGTGTTTGTGTGGCCGCCCGCGTAGGCGTTCGCCTCGAACACGGTGATGTCGTGCCCTTCCTCGAGCAGGTGGGCGCACACGAGGCCTGAGATCCCGGCGCCGACGATCGCGATTCTCCTCGACATCGCACTTCCGTACGTGCGGATGACTGATCTCGATCAGTTGGGTAGAGTCGCCGCGTCCGAGTTCCGAGGAGGTCCCGTTGGATCCGACCCACCTGAAGTCGATCCCCCTGTTCGCGGAAGTGCCCGACGACGAGCTGGCGAAGATCGCGACGTTCGCTCAAGAGGTCACCGTGGAGGAGGGGCGGGAGCTCGTGCGCGAGGGGGACTTCTCCTACGAGTTCATGGCCATCGAGGAGGGCGAGGCGGAGGTCACGCGGCACGGGGAGCATGTGGCCGACCTTGCTCCCGGCGACTTCTTCGGCGAGATGGGCCTGCTCGAGAAGACCTTGCGCAACGCGACCGTCACCGCCAAGACGCCGATGCGGCTCGTGACGCTCACCGGATGGGACCTCAAGCGCATCGAACGGAGCGTTCCCGAGGCAATCGAGCGCGTGCGCGCGACGCTCGAGGAACGCCGGCCGGCGAGCTGACCCGGTGGCCGGGCGCACAGTCCTCTTCGGCGCGACCGGGTACACGGGGAGGCTGACCGCCGAGGCGATGGTGGAGCGCGGGCTCCGTCCCGTGCTTGCCGCCCGCAGCCGCTCGAAGCTCGAGGAGATGGCGGAGGAGCTGGGCGGGCGCGCGCTCGCGGCGGCCGCGGCGGAGCCCGCGCCCGGCGGGCTCCGCGGTCCGCTCGAGATCGCCGTTGCCGACGTCTCCGACCCGCCAAGCGTGCGAGCACTCGTCGAAGAGGGGGATGTGCTGGTCACGACCGTGGGGCCGTTCGTCCGCTGGGGCACCGCCGCCGCCGCGGCGGCCACGACCGCCGGGGCGCACTACCTCGACTCGACCGGCGAGCCGCCCTTCATCCGCGAGGTCTTCGAGCGCTACGGCCCGGCGGCCGAGAAGGCCGGCTGCGCCATGCTGACCGCGTTCGGCTACGACTGGGTGCCCGGCAACCTGGCCGGCGGAATTGCCCTCGAGCGGGCGGGCGAGTCCGCGGTGAGGGTCGACGTGGGCTACTTCACGACTGGTTCCGCCGACGCGGGGTCGATCAGCGGGGGCACGAAGGCGTCGCTCGTGGGAGCGATCACCGCGCCGTCGTTCTCGTACAGCGACGGGCGCGTGCGAGCCGAGCGGGGGGCAAAGCACGTCCGCAGCTTCCCCGTCGGAGGCAGGGAGCTCGCCGGCATCTCGGTGGGCAGCTCGGAGCACTTCGCGCTGCCGCGCGTGGCTCCGCGGCTGCGCGAGGTCAACGCCTACCTGGGCTGGTTCGGTCCTGCTTCGCGGGCGATGCAGGTGATGTCGGCCGGCATGGGCGTCGCACTGAAGGTGCCCGGTGTGGGGAACCTCTGGAAGGCGGCGGGCGAGAAGCTGGTCAAGGGCTCGACGGGCGGACCCGACGAGGCGGCGCGCTCGAAGCTGGGCTCGCACGTCGTGGCGATCGCCTACGACGACGCGGGCCATGAGCTCAGCGAGGTGCACGTGACCGGCGTCGACGGCTATAGCTTCACCGGCCGCATACTCGCCTGGGGCGCGGACCGGGCTGCGGCCGGCGCCCTCAAGGGAACGGGCGCGCTCGGCCCGGTCGACGGCTTCGGGCTCGCCGAGCTGATCGAGGGCTGTGCGCAAGCGGGGATCGCCGAGGAGCCGAGGCCCGCTTCCGCGGAGCCCGCCGCCTCGGAGCCCGCGCCGGCCTCGGCCGGTTAGCCGGCCCTGCAGCGTTCCGTGGCATGCGCCTCTCTCGAGATCCGGCCGCCCGGAGGCGCCTGGCCGCGCTCTGTGCCGCGGCGGCGGGGGCGCTCGTGTTGGGGATCGCCGTGGGCGCAGGGGCGGGCGGAGACGGCCCCGGCGAGGACGGCAGCGGCGGTGCCCCGGGCAGCGGCGAGCCCGACACAACGGCGGCGGGCGGCGAGCGCGAGGCCGAGCGCCGGCAGGCGGCCGAGCGCGCGGTCGACCGGCTGAGCCTGCGCCGCCAGGTCGGGCAGCTGCTGATCTCGAGCTTCGACGGCACGAGCGCGCCCGAGTACCTCCGCCGCCGGCTCCGCGCCGGCGAGACGGCGGGCGTCATCCTCTTCGGCCGCAACGGCGGGGACGCCGCCCATTGGCGTGCGCTCACGCGCTCGATCCAGGAGGCGGCCGGCGGGCAGGCCCTCGTCATGGTCGACCAGGAGGGCGGCGACATCCGGACGGTGGCGCACGCCGGTCCGGCCGCCGGGCAGGCGTCCCAGGGCGATCCGGCGGCGGTGCGCACGGCCGCGCGTGACGCGGCCCGGCAGCTGCGCGCCGCCGGCGTCAATGTCAACCTCGCGCCCGTGGCCGACGTGGCGGCCCAGGAGCGGCGCAGCTTCGGTCATGGCCTCGCGCGCCTTCAGCGGCGGCCCGGACGCGGTGGCGGCCGCCACGAGCGCGTCGATTCGCGGTATGCGCGAGGGCGGAATCGCCGCTACCGCGAAGCACTTCCCGGGCCTCGGCGGATCCGCGGTCAACACCGACGACGCTCCCGCCACCGTGCCCGGCGACCTCGCCGGCGATCTGGTTCCGTTCGAGGCCGCCGTCGAGGAGAACGTTCCCCTCGTGATGGTCTCGCACGCTCTCTACCCCGCGTTCGACCCGAGCGCGATCGCCTCCCAGTCGCACGCGATCGCGACCGGGCTCCTGCGGGGTGAGCTCGGCTTCCAGGGCGCGATCGTGACCGACAGCATGGAGGCACAGGCGGTGCTGGCGGTGTCGGGTATCGCCGATGCCGCCGAGCGCTCCGTGCGCGCCGGCGCGGACCTCCTGCTCATGACGGGGTCCGCGAGTTGGAACGAGATCCACCCGCGCCTGGTCGACGTGGCCCGGCGGGATCCGGCACTCAGGGAGCGCGTGCGCGAGAGCGCGGCGCGCGTGCTCGCGCTGAAGCGCGAGCTACTCCGCTGAAGCGCGCTCGAGCGTCCGCTCCATGAGCTCGCGGTGCACGGACCGCGTGCCGCCCGTGCGGCGCTCCCAGGTGTCGTCGGGGCGCAACTCCCAGGCGAAGGTGTCGTCCGCGAAGCAGCGCTCGAGTGTGTCCTCGAGCTTCGCCACCGGTGCCGGCGAGGTGACCGGGGTGAGGAGCTCCACGCGCGTGTCGAGGTTGCGCGGCATGAGATCGGCCGAGCCGATCCAGTAACGGCGCTCGTCGCCGCGCTGGAACCCATACACGCGCGAGTGCTCGAGGAAACGCCCCACCACCGAGATCACGCGAATGTTCTCCGACACGTCCGGCACCCCTGCGCGCAGGCAGCAGATCCCGCGCACGTTCACGTCCACGGGCACGCCCGCCTGCGAAGCTGCGTAGAGCGCGCGGATGCAACGGGCGTCGACCAGCGAGTTCATCTTGAGCACGATCCGGGCGTCCTGCCCGGCCTGGTGGGCCTCCACGGTGCGCTCCACCTCGCTCAGGAACCAGTTGCGCATGTGGTCAGGGGCGACGATCGCTTTGCGGTAGTCGGGTGCCCGTGCCACCCCGGTCAGCGAGTTGAACAGCTCGGCGACGTCCTGGGCGATCTCGCGGTCGGTGGTGAAGAGCCCGAAGTCCTCGTACAGGCGCGCGGTCTTGGCGTGGTAGTTCCCGGTCCCGATGTGGACGTAGTGGCGCACGCCCGGGCCCTCGCGGCGCACGACGAGCAGCGCCTTGGCATGTGTCTTGAGCCCGGGGAGGCCGTGGACGACATGGGCGCCCGCCTCCTCCAGCGCCCTCGCCCAGCCGATGTTGCGGCGCTCGTCGAAGCGTGCCTTCAGCTCGACCAGGCAGACCGCCTGCTTGCCGCGCTCGGCCGCCTCGATCAGGGAGGGGATCAGCGCGGAGTCGTCCGACGTCCTGTACACGGTCATCTTGATCGCCAGCACGTTCGGATCCTGGACCGCCTGTTGCACGAAGCGCTCGACGCTGCCCGCGAACGAGTGGTAGGGGTGGTGCACGAGCACGTCGCTCGCCCGCATCGCGGCCATGATGTCGGCGCGATCGTGCTCGTCGTCGGCGAACGCCGCATGCACGAGCGGCGTCCAGGGCTCGTCGCGAAGCTCGCGGTGACCGTCCACGTTGTAGATCGCCCAGAGGTCCTCGAGGTCGAGGAGTCCCGAGACGTCGATCACCTGCGCCTCGTCCACTCCCAGCTGCTCGATCAGGTAGTCGCGCATGTCCGGGTCCATCGAGGACGAGACCTCGAGGCGGACCAGCTCGCCGAAGCGGCGCCGGCGCAGCTCGTCCTCGACCGCGCGAAGGAGATCGTCAGCTTCGTCGGAAACCGTGAAGTCGGCGTCGCGCGTGACCCGGAAGTAGTCGTGGCGCAGGATCTCCATCCCGGGGAAGAGCTCGTCGAGGTGGCGAGCGATGATCGCTTCCAGCGGCACGAAGGTGTCGCCGCCGTTGAGCGGCACGAAGCGCGGGAGCACCTCCTTCGGGACCTTCACGCGGGCGAAGATCTCGGGGCTCGACACGGGGTCGCGCAGCCAGACCGCGATCGAGAGCGAGAGGTTCGAGATGTACGGGAAGGGACGTCCCGGGCCCACCGCCAGCGGCGTCAGCACGGGGAAGATCTGCTCGGCGAAGATGCGATCGATCGCCTCGAGCTCCTCGGGGTTGCAGCGCTCGCAGTCGATCACCCGGATTTCGTGCTCGGCGAGCACGGGGCGTAGCTCCTCGTCCCAGACCCGGGAGTGGCGCGCGCCGAGCTCGCGCGTGCGCTCGCCGATCCGCTCTAGCGTCTCGCTCGGCGACAGGCCGTCGGCGCCGCGCGCATCGATGCCCGCGTCGACCTGGTCGTGCAGGCCCGCGACGCGCACCATGATGAACTCGTCCTGGTTCGAGGCATAGATCGCGCAGAACTTGACGCGCTCGAGCAGGGGCGTGCGGTCGTCCTCGGCGAGCTCCAGGACACGCTCGTTGAACTGGAGCCACGAGAGCTCGCGGTTCGAAAAGAGCTCGGGGGACTCGAGCGTAGGGGTCTCGGGTACTGCGGTTACGGCTTCCATGGACACCGATTATCGTGGCGAATCGTGATTTGGTTGTTGCGACATGGCGATGCGGCCGACGGATCGCCGGATTCCGAGCGGCCGCTGACCGACAAGGGCCGCAAGCAGGCGCGCGCGGCCGGTGAGGCCCTGAGGGCGCTCGGAGTCAACCTCGACGCCTGCCTCACGAGCCCGAAGGTGCGGGCCGCGGACACCGCCGCGATCGCCTGCGAGCCGCTGGCGATAGAGCCGCAGCTCGAGCCGAAGCTCGCCGGCGGCCCGTTCGACGCAGAGGCGCTCGCCGCCGGCCTCGGCGACGAGGTTCTGCTCGTGGGCCACGATCCCGACTTCTCGACTGCGGTCCACGATCTCACGGGAGCACAGGTTCGCATGAAGAAGGGTGGTCTTGCAGCCATCGGCGCGGGCGAGCTGGTCGTGCTGCTCCGCCCTGCCGAGCTCAAGCGGATCGCCCACTAGGCAAGCTGGCGTCCCTCCACCAGCTCGAGCAGCAAGCCCTCACGCAGCCCGCCGCGCGCAATGCGCAGCGGGAGTTGCAGTAGATCGGATATCGCCTCGAGAACCAGGATGCCGGCGGGCAGCAGCCGCACCCGTTCGCTGTCGAGCTCGAAGCGGCGTGCGACCTCGGCGATCGGCGTGAGGGAGAGCACCCGAATCCCGCGCTCGAGGGTCTCGTGGGACAGCTCGCCCCCGACGAGTCGCCGCAGCGAGGTGGCGGTGCCTCCCACGGCCACCGCGCTCTGGGCGGGCGGCGGTTCGAGACCCTCGAAGGTCGCGGCCACGTGCCGGCGGATCTGCTCCAGCTCGTCGGTCGACGGGGGGTCGGAGTGGAGGTAGGAGTCGGCGAGAAAGCCCGATCCGATGCGGAAGGACTCCGACCACTCCATCCGCCCGTCGGGCTCGCCGATGGCGATCTCGCTCGAGCCGCCCCCCACGTCGATCACGGCGATCGTCCCATCGGCGGGACGGAGCAGCGTCCGCGTCGCGCCGACGAACGACAGCCGCGCCTCCTCCTCGCCCGTGAGCACGGTGAGGTCCATGCCGCCGGCCTCGGCGACGCCGGTCACGAGCTCGTCTCGATTCGGAGCGTGGCGGATGGCGGCGGTGGCCACGGCCACGATCTGCTCGGCGCCGACCTCGCGCGCGACCACGGCCTGCGTGCGCACGACCTCGGCGGTCTCGGCGATCTTCTCCGCGGGTATCGAGCCGCCGTGCCCGAGGCTCCGGCCGATCCGGGTGAACGCACGCTGCGTCACGAGCTCGCGCAGCGCCCCGTCAGCGGCGTCGGCCACCAGCAGCCGCGTGGTGTTGCTGCCGATGTCGATGCAGGCGCAGATCAAGCAGTGGGGGGAGCGAGCTCGGGGTGCGAGGCATCCTCGAACTCGCGGAACAGGCCGGTGACTACGAAGGCTGTCTGCTCGCCGATGTCGACAGCGTTGTCGCCGATGCGCTCGATGCAGCGCCCCACGAGCATCATGTGCATGCCCCACTCGCGCTGGTCGGGATCGTCGCCGATCTCGAGCGCGCGGTGGAAGACCTGGCGGTTGAGCTGGTCGATCTCGTCGTCTTGGCGGACGAGATCCTGGGCCATCGCCACGTTGCGCAGCTCGAAGGCCTGACCGCACTGGATCACCTGCTGGCGGGCCTGGCCGCCCATGCGCTGGATGAGATCGAGCATGCTCGGGTCCACAGGGGGCTCGTGCCCGGCGAGCGGCACGAGCTTCGCCATGTTGACGCATTGGTCGCCCATGCGCTCGATGTGCTTGATCACGTGGAGAATCGCGGCCACGAGCCGGAGGTCGCCCGCCACGGGCGCCTGCAGGGCAAGCAAGGACAGGACCCCCTGGTGGACCTCGAGGTAGCGACCGTCGATGCGGTCGTCGTCCGCGATCACCATGCTCGCCAGCTCGACGTCCTGGTGTTGGATGGTCTCGAGCGCGCGGTCGAGCGCGGTCACGACCATCGGCAGCGCGCCGAGCGCCTGCTTCTCGAGGCGGTCGAGCTCTTCCTGGAATGCGGAACGCGTCGTATCGGGCACAATCGCCTCCCTAGCCGACCTTGCCCGTGACGTATGCCTCCGTGCGCGGGTCGCTCGGGTTCGTGAAGATCTTCTCGGTGTCGTCGAACTCGACGACGTGCCCGGTGCGGTCCTCGTTCTCGTTGAGCTCGACGGTGAAGAAGGCGGTCCTGTCCGAGACGCGCGCCGCCTGCTGCATGTTGTGCGTGACGATCACGATCGAGTACTCGTTCTTGAGGTCGAGCATCAGGTCCTCGATCTTGCCGGTCGAGATCGGGTCGAGCGCCGAACAGGGCTCATCCATCAGGATCACGTCGGGCTCGACGGCGAGGCAGCGCGCAATGCAGAGGCGCTGCTGCTGGCCGCCGGACATGCCGAAGGCGTTCGTCTTCATGCGGTCCTTGACCTCGTCCCACAGCACCGCGTGGGTGAGCGCGCGCTCGACGATCTCGTCCATGTTGCCCTTCATGCCGAGCACCCGGGGCCCGAACGCGATGTTGTCGTAGATCGACTTGGGGAACGGGTTCGGCTTCTGGAACACCATGCCGATCCGCTTCCGCACCTCGACGGCGTCGACGCCGGAGTCGTACAGGTCCTGCCCGTGGTAGAGCACCTTGCCCTCCACGACCGCACCGGGGATCAGGTCGTTCATCCGGTTGAGGCAGCGGATCAGCGTGGACTTGCCGCAGCCCGAGGGGCCGATCAGTGCGGTGATCTCGTTCTTTCCGATGTCGAACGTGACGCCGCGGACCGCGGGCTTCCTGTTATAGGAGACCATCACGTCGTCGAGGGAGAAGATCGCCTCCTGTGGCTTGCGCTTCGTCTCCGGCACGCCTTTGATGGCCGGCGCCGCGCTGTCGCCGTGAGGCGAGCGGACCTCGAGCGGCTGAGTCAGCCCGCGCTGCTCTGTGTCCTCCGTGCGCTGCTCGTCGTGTTCGGTCACCCGGTCCGCCACTCTAGATCACCTACCACTTCTGCTCGTAACGATTTCGTAGCCAGATCGCGACGCTGTTCATGACCAGAAGCATGATCATCAGCAGCAGAATGCCGGCGGCTGCGAGGGGTGCGTAGTCGTTGACGTCGTTTGACGGCCGCGAGATCCAGTCGAAGATCTGGATTGGCATGGCTGTGAAGAAGGAGTTGAGGCCGTCGGGGTTGAAGGCAATGAACGTCGCCGCGCCCACCACGATGAGGGGAGCGGTCTCACCGATGGCCCGCGCCAGGGAAAGGATCACCCCGGTGGCGATTCCCGGAATGGAGGCGGGTAGCACCTGACGCCAGATCGTCTGCCACTGAGTCGCGCCGAGCGCCATGGAGCCCTCGCGGATCGACGGCGGGACGGCACGAATCGCCTCGCGCGAGGCCACGATCACCACGGGCAGCACCAAGAGCCCAAGCGTCAGCCCGCCGGCCAGCACGGTGGGCCCGAGTGACAGCGGTCCACGCACGAGGAAGGCAAGCCCGAGGATCCCGTAGACGATCGAGGGAACCGCGGCCAGGTTCTGGATGTTCACCTCGATGAGACGGTTGTACCAACGGGTCTCGTCGGCGTATTCCTCGAGGTAGATCGCCGTGGCCACGCCCACCGGAATGATGAACGCGGCGCACACGCCCATCAGCCAGATCGTGCCCCAGAAGGCGGCCTGGATCCCGGACTGGTCGGCGTTGATCGATGAGAAGCTGGTTATGAAGTCCCAGGTGAGGTTGGGGGCACCGTCGATCACCACATCGACCAGCAGCACGCCCAGGAGCAGCATCGATATGCCGACGCCTACGAGCAGCGCGACGACGAAGCCACGGTCCTTGAACCGGTTCCGGGTCGACGGTTTGCCGACGGTTTGGCTCGGAGCGCCCGGGATCGCGTCGCTCGGGGTACTCATTGGGTGTCCGCGTAGTGCGCGCGAGCGGTCGAGTTCATTCGTAGATCTGCCTGTACTTCCGCACGAAGCGGATCGAGATCAGGTTCATTACCAGCGTGATCACGAACAGCAAGGTTCCGACGGCGAAGATCGTCTTATAGGCGATGCTGCCCGTGGCGATATCGCCCTTGGCGGTGGCCGCGATGAAGGCCGTCATCGTCTCCATGGACTCGAATACGTTCACGCCCCACTGGGGCTGGAGCCCGGCCGCGATCACCACGACCATCGTCTCGCCGACCGCGCGCGAGAAGCCGAGCACGACCGACGCGACGATGCCTGACAGGGCGGCCGGGAACACCACCCGCATCGTGGTCTGCAACTTGGAGGCGCCCAGTCCGAAGGAGCCCTCGCGGAGCGACTGTGGGACGGCGGACATCGAGTCCTCCGAGATCGACGCCACGGTGGGCACGATCAGGAAGCCGACGATGATCCCCGCCGCCAGGCCATTGAAGATGCCCACGCGATCCTCACCGAAGATGGCCCGCAGGATCTCGGGGGTGAAGAAGGTCAGCGCGAAGTAGCCGAAGACGATCGTCGGAACGCCCGCCAGCACCTCGAGTATCGGCTTGATCGTCTTGCGAACGACCGGGCGCGCATACTCGGCAAGGTAGATCGCCGCGGCGAGGCCGAGCGGGATCGACACGATCATGGCGATCAGGCTGATGATCATCGTGCCGAGCACGAGCGGCAGCACTCCGAAAGAAGCGGGCTCGAAGAGCGGCGCCCATTCGGTGCCGAAGAGGAAATCGCCGACGGGCACGTCGCCGAAGAAGCTGATCGTCTCCTCGATCAGCGACAGGATGATCAGGGTCGTGGTCAGCACCGAGATGAAGGCCGCCAGCATCAGCAGCCCCTTGATGATGTCCTCTCCCCAGCGGCGGCGGGCCGCGCGGAGGCTCGGTGCCTCAGCGCGGCCCTCTACTGACGCCGGACCGGCTTCCACCTAGGCGCCGCTTCCCAATGAGGTCTTGGCCTCGTCGGCCTGGGCGGAGCTCATCGGAACGATGGCGGAGGCCTCGGCGATGGACTGGTAGTTCTCGAGCACGTAGTCCATGAACGCCTTGACCTGGGGCTTCTTCAGCGCTTCGCCGCTCGGATACATGAACAGCGGGCGCGAGAGCGGCTTGTAGGAGCCGTCGGCGATCGTCTCGGCGCTGGGCGCGATGCAGCCGTCGCCGGCGTCCACCGACACCAGGTTCAGCTTGTCCTGGTTCTGCTCGTAGTAGGAGAACCCGAAGTAGCCGAGCCCGCCGTCCTCGCCCTCGACTCCCTGGACCAGCACGTTGTCGTCCTCGGAGGGCTGGTAGTCCTTGCGGGTGTTGCCCTCCTCACCGTTGATCTCCTCGGTGAAGAACTCGAACGTGCCGGAGTCGGTGCCCGGTCCGAACAGGCTCAGCGTGCGTGTCGGGGAACTTGGGATCGATCTCGCTGAGCGTTCATTGACCTTCGATCCCTGCTCCCACAGCTGCTTGAGCTGCTCGGTCGTCATGCACTCGACCTTGATGCTGGTGTTCGTGACGACCGAGATGCCGTCGTTGGCGACCTGAGCTTCCTTCCAGGTCACGCCGTTCTTGTCGCAGATCGGCACCTCCTCCTCCTCGTCGATGGGACGGGAGGCGTCCGAGATGTCGGTCTCGCCGGCGCAGAACTTCTCGAATCCACCGCCGGTTCCGGAGGTGCCGACGGTGATCCTCACGCCGGGATTCTGCGCCTGAAACTCTTCGGCCGCGGCCTGTGCGAACGGGCCGACGGTGCTCGAGCCGTCGATACGGATGCTGCCGGAGAGGTCGCCGCCGCCCCCGCCGCCCCCTCCGCCGCTGTCGTCGTCGTCGTCGCCACCGCAGGCCGCCGCCCCGAGGGCGAGCGCGCCGCATACGGCGAACGCGAGGAGCTTCCTCATGCGGGTCTTCTCCTTGTATAGGGACATGTCGGCGCGAGGCTTTCAGCGACCCGCGACGAGTCTGTTATCGGGTTGTCGCCGCCTTGTGAAAAACGTGTGAAGAGACCTCAATCGGAGGAGAGGCGGTACCCGAAACCGAAGTGCGTGTGGATCAGCCGGCGGCCGGGACGCGCCTCCTCGAGCTTGTGGCGGAGCTTGCCCACGTAGACGTCGACCGAGCGGTCGGACTTGCGGTAGGGCTCGCCCCAGACGACGCGGTAGAGCTCCTCGCGGCTGACGATGCGGTCGTGGCGCTCCGCGAGCGCCGTCAGCAGCTCCAGCTCGCGAACGGTCAGGGGGAGGCGCTTGCCATCCAGCAGGGCCATGTACTCGCCGGGGCGGATCTCCAAGTCTCCGATGTGGAAGTCTCTCTTGGTTCGTTGCTGCCTCCATCGCCCGGCGACTGTTCCAGCTATGTGCGGAATGTCAGTTATCTGCGCGTTGACGGCCTGTGAAAATGCTGTAAATCGAATCGGGGGCCGACTGGGCACTCGCGTAGACTCCCGCGCGGATGTCGGAGCTCCGCCTCGCGATCCTTGACTCTGACTCGGGATTCGTGCGCGTTCTGGTCAAACGCGCCGGGGACCTCGGTTGGCAGTACCGCAGACTCGAGGCGCCTCCGCGAACCGAGGAGTTCGTCGCCATGCGCGTGAACGCGATGGTCGTCGACCTCTCCCTGCTGGGCGCCGGCGCCTGGGATTTCCTCGAGCGGGTCTCCACCGCGTTGCCCGGGCTCGGCATCGTCGTGTGCACCGGCCGCTCAACCGTTTCCCAGCGTGTGCGCGGGCTGCGCCTCGGCGCCGACGACTGGGTGACCAAGCCTTGCCATCCCGAGGAGGTGCTTGCGCGCGTGGAGGCCGTCGTTCGCCGCCGCAAGCGGGCGTCCGCGCGGGTCGAGAGCGGCCCGCTCGTGGCCGCCGAGCTCGAGATTCGCGCCGACCAGTTCCAGGCCTTCGTCCGGACGCAGAGCGTCGACCTCACCCGGCGCGAGTTCGAGGTCCTGCAGCTGCTCGCCCAGGCCGAGGGAAAGGTGCTCCAGCGCGAGGAGATCTACCAGGCGGTCTGGGGCTACGCGATGGCGCACGGGGACCGCTCCGTCGACGTCTTCATCCGCAAGGTGCGCCAGAAGCTCGAGAAGGCGTCGCCCGACTGGGGCTACATCCACACGCACTTCGGTGTGGGCTACCGGTTCGACCCGGAGCGCCGCGGCGAGGCCGCCCTGGACGTGCCGGCGGCCGGCGAGCGGATCGACGGCGAGCGGCCGCTCGACGAAGTGGCGCTGGGCGAGTCGACCCTCTAGCCGAGCGGCACTGAAGCGGCCGCGGGGCCGTTGCCATACTTCGGTCCCGCGATGTCCAGGAATCAGCGAATCATGCTGGTCGTCGCGGCTCTCGCCGTGGCCGTGATCGCGTTCGTGATCGCGAGCCCGGGCTCCGACGATGACGGGGACGGCGAGCAGGCCGCACAGACGACCACGACGCAGCAGCAGACCGAGGTCGAGACCGAGACCCAAGCGGAGACCGAGACCGAGGTCGAGACGCAGACCGAACCCGAGCCGCCGCCCGAGCCCGCCGTGACCCGGGTCCGGATCCAGGGCGGCCAGGTGGTGGGAGGCCCCAAGACGGTCGAGGTGGCGAGGGGCGACGCCGTCCGGCTGGTGGTGGCGGCCGACGCTCCGGACGAGATTCACGTCCACGGCTACGACATCACGAAGACCGCCGGCCCGGGCGCGCCCGCTCGCTTCGTCTTCAGGGCGGATCTCGAGGGCGTGTTCGAGGTAGAGAGCCACGTGGCCGAGGACGCCGGCCGGAACCCGCTCGTGGCGCGGGTGGTCGTGAACCCCGCCTGACGCACCCGTGATCCAGCTTGCTCACGGGCTGGTCGCCCGCTCCGATCTCCCGATCCCCGAGTGGCTGTTCGGCTGGGCCGCGGCGATGGTGCTCGTGGTCTCGTTCGTCGCGCTGGCGATCCTGTGGCCGGAGCCCAAGCTCGAGACCGAGGGCTGGCGCCCACTGGGCGGGAGGCTCGGAAAGCTGCTCGCGAGCCGGCCGGTCGAGATCCTGTGCGGCACGATCGGCGCGCTCCTGCTCGGGGCCGTCGTCTACACCGGGCTCCAGGGCGTCCAGAGCTCGACCGCCAACTTCGCCCCCACCTTCATCTACGTCATCTTCTGGCTCGCCCTCGTCCCCGTCAGCGTTATCTTCGGGGACGTCTTCCGTGCCTTCAATCCCTGGCGGGCAGTCGCGCGCGGGGTGGGGTGGGTGGCCCGTACGGCGGCAGGCGGAGAACTGCCGGCCCCGCTGGCGTACCCCGAGAAGCTCGGACGTTGGCCGGCGGCGGCCGGCATCTTCGCATTCGCCGCGCTCGAGCTCGTGGCGGCGAACGGCGACCGGCCCGAGAACCTGGCGATCGCCACGCTCATCTACTCGGCCCTCACGTTCATCGCGATGGCGCTGTACGGGATCGAGCAGTGGTGCGACCGCGGCGAGGCGTTCTCCGTCTACTTCAATCTCTTCTCGCGCCTGTCGCCGTTCGAGACACGCGCAGGCGAGGTCGGGCTTCGCAAGCCGCTGTCGGGACTGCCGGATCTGCCGCGCGCGGCCGGCACCGTTCCGCTGCTCGCTGTGATGATCGGCTCGGTCACGTTCGACGGGGCGTCCGAGGCCGCGCCCTGGACGAACATCTCGCCCGACATCGCGCAGTTCTTCCAGGACCTGGGCCTC
This sequence comes from uncultured Thermoleophilaceae bacterium, assembly GCA_963757815.1. GTDB lineage: Bacteria > Actinomycetota > Thermoleophilia > Solirubrobacterales > Thermoleophilaceae > JACVRW01. Next base: position 21,011 of record CAVWSN010000037.1, read on the forward strand.
TCGCCCCAGAACTCGCTCGAGCTGGCCTTCCTGATCGGGCTGATCGGGGCGATCCTGCTGGTCTACGGCTTCTACAGGCTGGGGATCCTCGGCGCCCGTAGCGTCGGCGGCGGCTTCAGTGCCGACCGCCTCGCGAACGGCTTCGTGCACTCGCTGGTGCCGATCGCACTCGCGTACGTGGCGGCGCACTATCTCACCCTGCTGCTCTTCCAGGGCCAGGCGATGGTCTTCCTTGCATCCGATCCGCTCGGCGACGGAAGCGACATCTTCGGCACCGCGAGCGATCAGATCGACTACACGATCATCGGCGGCGAGGCGACCTGGTATTGGCAGGTGGGCTTCGTGGTGGTCGGCCACGTGCTCGCGCTGACCCTCGCCCACGACCGCGCGGTGGCCCTCTACCACGACAGGAAGCTGGCCATCCGCTCCCAGTACTGGATGCTCGCCATCATGGTCGGCTTCACGAGCCTGGCGCTCTGGCTGCTGTCCCAGGCGAACGCGTAGCGGCGCCGAGCGCCCGCCCGGATTACCTCGCACGTAGTCGACAACGCGACCTTGACCGGGCACCTTTGGGCCTCGAAGCGAAAGCCGACCAAGGAGTTGCAGATGACCGAGCAGGCCACCACCGCGAACGTCGACCAGCCGGCCTGGTCGGTCGAGATGTTCGCCCAGTTCTGGGCGAATCCCGACCCGGCGCTCGTCCCGGGTGTCCTGACCGAGGACGTGGTGGGCCACTGGCCCGGCCGCGACGAGCCGGTTCGCGGCCGCGAGGAGTACACCGCCTGCATCGCCGCGATCGTCGAGGCGCTGCCCGGTATGCACATGGAGGTCGCCGAGCATGCGCGGAACGGCGACTTCGTGTTCGTTCGCTGGATCCTGTACGCGACCGGCGAGCGCGGTCCCTTCGAGCTGACCGGGATGGACCGAATCAGGGTCCGCGGCGGACGGGTGGCCGAGAACGTGATCGTCTTCGACACGGCAAGGTTCGAGGCGCGCTCGGGAATGCCCGTGCCCTGGGGCCGCGCGGGGTGAGGTGCGGGCTCGCCGTCTAGGATGCCCGCACCAACGATCCAGGGGGTGACCTTGATGGAGGCCACGACGGCTCGCACACCGCAGGAGGTCTTCCAGCACCACGCCGAGGTGCTGATCGGGGGAGACATCGAGGGCATCGTCAGCGACTACACGGACGACGCCTTGTTCATCACGCCCGCGGGGGTACTGCGCGGCAAGGACGGCGTACGCGAGGGCTTCGTGAAGCTGCTCGAAGACGTGCCCTCCGCCGACTGGGACGTGCCCACTCAGATCTACGAAGGCGACCTGCTGTTCATCGAATGGACCGCGGACTCGGAGAAGACGCGCGTGGAGGACGGGATCGACACGTTCGTGTTCCGCGACGGGCTCATCCGCGCCCAGACGGTCCGCTACACGCTGATCAATAAGTAGGGGCGGCCGGGATGCCGTAGCTGTTCTGGCGCCGCCCGCGGACGTACAGTTCAGCGCGGTGGAACGCCCTCGACACTCGAACACTCCGGCCGCGGCCAGCGCCGATCCCTGGCAGGCTGCTCACTCCCCAGGCGACGAGCCCTAGTCGGGTGGGCGCCTGCCGTCGCCGGACCCGGGGCGGGGCGTGCGCGCGTGCAGCGGGGCACGGCCGCGCTTGCCCGCCGGCTCGACGATCCCGATCATCCGCAGGCAGTAGAGCGTGCGCTGCGCCAGCAGCGTGCTGCACCGGAGAAGGGCTGCGAGTTCGCGTGTGCTGAAGGGCTCAAGCGGCAGCGTAGGCAGCGCCGCGAGGATGTCCTCCGGCGTCCGCAGCGTGACCCGGTCGAGGACCTCAACCAGCCGCCGCTCCCCCGGATCTCGCGTGCGACTCCGAATCGTCGTCGGCTGCGGGCGGCGGATGTGATCCTCGCGCAGCAGTAGCACCTCGATTGTGAGGTTCGGGTGGGTCAGCAGCGACGGAAACGCGACCAGCTTGTCGAACACCGCCACGGCCGTCGCGCGCTTCGGCGACCGGCGGGCACCGACCACCTGGCCGTGCTCGTCGACCCGAACGATCCGGCGCTCGGCCGCGACCGGGTGCACGACCCGGATGCGGTGCTCGTCGAGCAGCGCGTCGAGCTTGTTGCCGAGCGCACCGAAACCCCCGGTCTGCACCTCGACCAACTCGCCGTCAGCGCGGACGAGGTCGACCACGAACCGTCCCAGCGGCACCTCGAGGCGGTCGCCGGGCTCGGCCAGCAGAGCCTTCACCGCGGCGTGAAGCGGACCCTCACGCATCACCCCGATACTCGGCACGACGGCACAGGCTACGGCCGTCTCACGACGACGTCGCTCGCGCTGAGTGCGAAAACCAAGCCTGGGGCGCGCCGCAAGGCCGACGTGTGCTCCGCACACGAGGCCGCAGCGGCGCACGCCAGGCGCAGGTTTGCAGCCCGCCTCAGCGCGAGCGACGGGACTCGAACCCGCGACCTCCGGCGTGACAGGCCGGCGCTCTAACCATCTGAGCTACGCCCGCGTGGGGAGAGCCGAGGATAGCGGCCCGGCAGCCCCAGAGACGCGGCCGCTCTAGTATCGCGGCGTGGCGGCTCGCGAGGTCCCGCTCGTTGAGCGCGAGCGTGAGCTCGAAGTGCTCGAGCGGCTGCTGGCAGCGGCCCGGACGGGTTGCGCCCGATCGTCGTCGTCAGCATGGTGCTGACGGCCCGCGTTCGCGGTCGCCATCGCGTTCGCGGCGTTCGGGCTGCTCAGCGCGATCCTGCTGCTTGGCAGGTTGTCGGCCCCGGCGCCCACAGCCGAACCGGCGGTTGCGCCGGCCGACAAGGGCGGCTGAATCTCCCGGCGCCTGTGCCTCTTTTGGTCTAGGGGATATCGCGCGGGACGTCCGGGTCCGGCGCGGGTTCGTCGGTATGCACACCGTGCTCGAGGTGCGGTGGCTCCGGGTCGGGTCCCGGGAACTCGTTCGGCGGGTCGGGTACCCGCGGCGGCGTGTCCGGTGCATCGGGATTCGCACGGCGGCGGCGCAGCAGGTCCCAGCAGCGGTCGAGCTCGCCGCGGATCGCCTCGAGCCGGGCGTGACCCTCATCATCGAGCCCGCCCCGCTCGGACTCGGCCCAGAGCCGATGCTCTTCGTCGACGAGCGCGTCGATGTGATCAAGAATCGGGCTCTCCGCCATGGCGACGGAAGTGTACGGGCGCGCGCCCGAGGCAGGCGGTCCTCAGGAGACCGGCGGCGGGTTGCCCTCGGCGCTCGCCGAGAGGACCGGATCCCAATCGCACACCACGCAGGCGTGCTCGAACGCGGAGTGAGCGAACTCGAGCGCGAAGGCGTGTGGGTCGGCGGCTGCGCGGACGTCGTCCCAGTCGAGCAGATATATGCCGAGCTCCGGGCCCCAGTGCGCGGCGTCGGGGGACAGCTGTCCCTCCGAGTATCCGTCCGGCGCCGGGTGGGCGTAGGCGAAGAAGGCAGCGGGGCGGTAGCGCGGATCACCCGGCCACCAGCCGATCGTGATCTCCTGGGAGTCCATCGAGTTGCGCGTGATGAAGTCGTCTGCGGGTGGATCGGCCTCCCGCCCCGAGAAGAGGTTGACCGCGAGGTCGAAGGAGCCCCACCAGGCGTTGACGGGCGTCGAGCGGCCACGATACGGCGCGCGGAACTCCGCGAGTACCAGCGCGGCTTGGGTGGCGGCGGCGAAGTAGGACTCCACCTGATCGGTGTCGTAGCGCGAGTGCTCGTAGTCCTCGGTCAGGGGAACGCTCCAGTGCGCCTCCTGGGGCTTCGGGTCGATCTCCAGAGCTCCGCCCAGATCACGGCACGCGTCCAGCAGGTCGCGGGTCACCTCCGCCACGGGCCGGTCGGGGGTGAGTGCGACCCGCACGGCCCGCCCGTCGCTGTGCTCGGCAACGGCCTCGTGGGTGTGCAGGTCGAGCGCCGCGACCAGTGCGCCCGAGCCATCGGGCGCAGGCAGCGGAAGCGTCTCCCAGCCGCGCGCGCTGAGACGCAGGGCGGCGTGCTGAAGCTGCGGCTCGGGCGGGGCGAGCGCCACCGCGAGCTTGCCGAGCACCTGGGTGTGGGCGTGGAGGGTGTCGCACGTCTCGCTCCAGGCTTCGTAGTCGAGTGCAGGCCAATCGGGGGGCATGACTCGCACGCTACCGATCGGTGCAAGGTTTAGTTGACACCAAATAGTCAGTCCTGAATACTTGGTCGCGGCTATGGCACAGAAACGCAAGGTGGGCAACCTGCTCGGACTCGCCGTTCTGTCGTACCTGACCCAGGGACCGATGCATCCCTACCAGCTGGGGCGGAGCCTGCGCGACAACGACGATGTGCGCAGCATCAGGTTCAACCACGGCTCGCTGTACATGGTCGTCGGGCAGCTGGCCAAGGCCGGTTTCATCGTCGAGCTGGAAACCGTCCGCGAGGGGCAGCGCCCGGAGCGCACCCCGTATGCACTCACGGACGCCGGCCGCCGGGAACTGCACGACTGGCTCGGCGAGCTGATCGAGGAGCCGCGGCACGAGTTCCCGTACTTCGTGGCCGCGCTCTCGCTGATCGCCGCCCTGCCGCCCGACGAGGTGGTCGAGTTGCTGGGCACCCGGCTACGCCGGCTCGCCGAGCAGCGCACCGAGACGCGCGAGCTGATCGACGGCGCGGTCGCGAACGACGTGCACCCGCTGTTCCTGATCGAGGAGGAGTACCGGCTCGCTCTGCTCGAAGCCGAGTCCTCCTTCGTCGAGCGCTTCATCGAGCAGATAACGAACTCCGAGACGGGTTGGGGCCCTCAGTGGGCCGACTTCCATGGCGAACCCCAAACAGAGCAAAGGCAGAACTGATGACCCAGAGACGTACCGCCCTGATCATCGGCGCCGGCATCGCCGGCCCGGCAACGGCGATGGCCCTGCAGAAGGCCGGGATCGACGCGGTGGTCCACGAGGCTCACCCAACCGGCGCCGACGGTATCGGCGTGTTCCTCACCGTAGGCTCGAACGGAGTCGACGCGCTGCGCGTGCTCGGCGTCGACGAGCCCGTCCTCGCCGCGGGCTTCCCGACCCCGGCGATCACGCTGCGAAGCGGCAACGGCAAGCGCCTGGGCGAGAGCCGCACGGGTCACACGCTGCCGGACGGCACGACCAGCCAGACCATCAAGCGCGCCGACCTCTACCGGGTCCTGCACGAGGAGGCGCTCGCCCGCGGCATCCGCATAGAGCACGGCAAGCGCTTGGTCGACGCCCAGGACACCGGCGACGGGGTGCGGGCCGTGTTCGCCGACGGCAGCGAGGCCGTCGGCGACCTCTTGATCGGGTGCGACGGCGTCCACTCCGCGGTCCGGCGAATAATCGACCCCGCCGCGCCCGCGCCGACCTACGCCGGGCTGCTCACCACCGGTGGCTATGCGCGCGGCGTGCCGGTGGGAACCGAGGCCGGCGGCTACGAGATGATCTTCGGCAGGCGCGCCTTCTTCGGCTACGCGAGGGCCCCGGACGGGGACGTGTGGTGGTTCGCCAACGTGCCGCGCCCCGACGAGCCCGCCGCCGGCGAGGTCAACGCTGCCGTCGATGGCGACTGGCGGCGGGTGCTGCTCGACCTCTACCGCGACGATGCCGGCGCCGCGGTCGCGCTGATCGAGGCCACCCCCGAGATCATGCCGATGAGCCCCATCCACTCCCTCCCGCATCTGCCCACGTGGCACCTGGGCCGGATGATCGTCACCGGGGACGCCGCGCACGCACCCTCGCCGACGTCCGGGCAGGGCGCCTCGCTGTCGATCGAGGATGCCGTCGTGCTCGCCAAGTGCCTGCGCGACCTGCCCAGCCCGCAGGCGGCATTCGCGCGTTACGAAGCGGCGCGGCGGCCGCGGGTCGAGCGCATCATCAAGTGGGCGGCCCGCATCAACAGCAGCAAGGCCGCGGGCCCGGTGACGGCGTCGATCCGCGACGCCCTGCTGCCGGTCATCCTGAGGTTGACGGCCGACGCCAAGGCACAGCGGCGGATCTACGAGCACCACATCGACTGGGACGCTCCCGCGGGCGCGACCGCCTGATGGCCGCAGGGGCTCACCCGGCCTCATCCGGCTGGCGTGGCGGTCCTGTGGCGCGCCGGTCGCGTCCTCTCGCTTGTTTTCACAGGTGGGCGGGGCGGCGCTGACAGCGAGCAGGCGGCCCTCCGCCTTGCGCTGCTCCAGCAGGCTCGAATGCAGTCGCCGAGCTCGCTCCGGCCCGGCGACAACGACGACCGTGAGGTTCCCCTCGACAATCCGCGGCTTGGCATCGAGGTCCACTGGCTGGGCCGCCGGTTCCAGCCGGCCGGGCGGCTCCCGGCGCTCGTGCTCGCCGATTCCTTCGGCCCGCTCGGGCCGGGGGAGGGGCCGGGATGGCTCGCCGAGCTCGACTACGAAGCGCGAGGCCGAGGCGCGGGTGTCAAGCTCGGGCTCTGGACGCCGAGCGACTTCGCGCGCTTCGAGCGGTCGCGGCTCGGGCGGCTCGTGAGAGCTCATCGCTGCGCCCGGTCAGAGCAGCTCGAGCTGTCCGCCGGACGAGCGGTGATCCATGCCGGCTACTCGGATCCTCCGCAGCGCTGCCGCGCGCGAGCCCCGGACCGTTATCTCGCGCACGTCTTCCTCGACGGCCTGGTGGTGTCGGTGAACGTCCCGATCTGCTCTCTGTGCGTCGACGATGCGGACCGCCCCGATCCCTACGACACGCTCGCGGGCATGCGGGCGGTCGTGGAGGGCCTCCAGCCGCGGCCCCTCAGCCGGCCAGCGCACGCGCCAGCGCCGGCAGGTCGCCCGCGCTGACGTCCGGGCGCGCGAAGACGTCGGGGTACGGCTGTCCGTGGCGATTGATCCAGCCGGCCAGCAACCCTGCGCGCTTGGCCCCATGCACGTCCCAGGGGTGGGCGGCGATCAGCATCGCCTGCGCCTCCTCCACGCCCATCGCCCGGCAGGCGTGCCGGTACGGCTCGGGTGCGGGCTTCCAGCGCCCCACCTCCTCGACCCCGATGTTGCGTTCGACCATGTCCCCGAGGCCGGCACGCTCGAGCAGTCCCCGGGCGATGGCCGGGGCTCCGTTCGTGAGCGTCGCAACGCGCATCCCCGCCTCGCGCAGGAGGCGGATCCCGTCTGGGACGTCGCCCTGCACGGGCAGCGTGCCGATTCCCGCGAGCACGTGCTCGACGGCCTCCTCGAGGGGCCTGTGCAGCCCGGGATGGTCGCTGAGCAGCCCGCGCAGGACGGCCCGGGCGACATCCGGGAAGGCCGCATACTCGCCGCTGGCCGTGAGCGCCATGCCGTCTCGCAGGGTGGCCGCGAACCAGGTGGGCAGGAGCTGCGCGGGTGCACCCACCTCCTCGAAGCGTTCGCCGAGCCGGTTGAAATCGGACAGCGTCTCGTTGACATCGAGGAGCGCGACGGTGGGAGCGATCGCCATGGTCAGACCCCGCCTCCCCAGGGGTCGTCGATCAGGACGCGCCAGCTCCCGTCCCCCTGGCGGCGCAGGACGTCCGCGCTCAAGCCGCCCATGTCGATCGGATCTCCATCCGGCTGAGTGCCGGAGAGCTTCCACTCGTTGACGACGAGCGCCGTCCCATCCGCCACGACCACCTTGCGAATGGCGCCCGTGAGGGTCGGGCGGAGGGCGGCGAAGCGCTCGAGCGCTTCGCGGATGGCGTCACGGCCATGGACAAGCGCGCCCGGCTCGGGCGCGAATGCGGCGTCCGTCTCGTACAGGCCGAGAGCGGCGTCGACGTCGCCCTCGTTGAGATGGAGCGCGAAACGCCGGATCACCTCCTCGGGACCGGTTGCAGGGGTGCTCACAGGTCCATCACCTCCTTGAGTGCGGTTCGGAACACCTCGTAGCGGCGTTCCCCAAGTCGCGCGGCGATCGTCAGCTCGAGCTCGGCGACGATCTCGGCGGCCACGGGCGCGAACTCCCGCGCGCGCTCGCTGAGCCGAATCAGGCTGGCCCGCCCGTCAACCGGGTCGGGCTCGCGAGTGACAAGCCGGGCGCGCTCCATCAGCCTGATGAGCGTCGTCATCGTCTGCTTGGAGAGGCGCGCCCGCGCTGCCAGCTCGCCCATGCGGAGCCCGTCCTCCTCGAACAGCGGGAGCAGCACCGAGCCGTACGACGGCCGCACCTCGCCGAAGCCTCGCCGCCTGAACTCCTCGTAGAGGAGCTCATTCCAGCGCTGCGAGGCCTTGGCCAGCTCGAAGCCGGCGTTGGCGCGCGTTGGGGCTGCGGGTGAGGTGTCAACCACTGCGTTGGGCATTTAGTCCGAAATAGGACTATATCCGAGGGGCCGCTGGAGGAGGCGGCTCGGCGGCAGCTGGGGGATCCGGCTCAGCCGCCGCTGCGGCGGCTTCTGCGGTCGCGCACCTGGGTCACGATCAGCCAGGCGAGGAACACGACCACGGGGACGAAGTACGCGATCGTGGTCAGCCAGTGGCCTGCGTGCGCGATCAGGGTCACGGCTTTCATCCTCGCAGGACGTCGGGGTTGCGGCGCCGGTGAATCCCTCCGCTAGCCGAGTACGCGGTCTTCCCGGTGGCGCCCGAACTGCTCCGCGTAGCGGCGTGCCACCTTCTCCATGGTCGCCTCCTCGCGCGAGAGGCCAAAGACGGTGCGCGGGAAGTCCATGCTGTGCTGGACCGGCCAGAGCTCGTCGTGCTGGTCGGGCGGGAACAGCTGGGCCGGGTCTCCCACCGCGATCCAGCCGATCGGGACCGTCACGCCGGCGGTGAGCGAGCTGTTCACGTGCACGACGCCGTTGATGCGCACCTCGGCGCCGTGGCCTACGGTCGCGCCCGGGAACACCGATGCGCCCGTGCCGAGGAACGCCTCGTCCTCGATCGTTGCTCCGTTCACGTGCGCGTGCGGACCTACCAGCACGTGTGCGCCGAGTGTGGCCGGGTGCCCCCGGCGACCGCGAACGAGCGCGTTCTCCATCACGATCGAGCGGGCGCCGACCTCGACTCTGCCGCCCTCGGCGGTCAGCACCGCTCCGAACAGGATGCGCGCGTCCTCGCCGACCGCCACGTCGCCGCATAGCACTGCGTTGGGGGCCACGTAGGCCGACTCCGCCACCCGCGGGCTGCTGCCCTCGTGCTCGATCAGCACGACCCCTCCTTCGTCTCGGGGACAGGCTCCGATGCTACGCCCGCTCCGGTAGCGTCCGCGCCCTGCAGCTCGCGGGATCCACAGTTCTGCTCACGGGCGCGTCCGGTGGGCTCGGGCAGGCCATCGCGCAGGCGCTGCACGCGCGGGGCGCGCTCCTGCTTCTGAGCGGCCGGCGGGCGGACGCGCTCGAGCAGCTCAGCGCGGTGCTCGGGGAGCGCGCCGAGGTTCTCGTGGCTGACCTCGCCGATGCCGGCGGTGCGGCCGACCTCGCCGAACGGGCTGGAGCCGTGGACGCGCTGGTGGCCAACGCGGGGCTCCCCGCGAGCGGCTCGGTGCTCGATTTCAGCCCCGAGCAGCTCGACCGCGCGCTCGACGTGAACCTGCGCGCCCCGATCCAGCTCACGCGCGCGCTCCTGCCGGGGATGCTCGAGCGCGAACGCGGGCACCTCGTGTTCGTGTCTTCGCTCTCCGGGAAGGTCGCCACCACCGGATCGTGCGTCTATTCGGCTACGAAGTTCGGACTGCGCGGCTTCGCGGCCGGAGTGCGCGAGGACCTTCACGGCACCGGCGTCGGGGTGAGCGTGGTGTTCCCCGGCTTCATAGCCGGCGCCGGCATGTTCGCCGAGAGCGGGGTCGAGCTGCCGCCGGGCGTCGGCACACGCACACCCGGCCACGTCGCCGACGCGGTCGTGCGCGGGATCGAGGAGGGGAAGGCCGAGATCGACGTGGCGCCGTTCGTGCTGCGCGCAGGCACGGCCGTTGCCACCGTCGCGCCGCAGACCTCGGCGCGGGTTCAGCGCCGGCTCGGGTCCGCGCGGCTCGGCCGGGCGTTCGCGAACGCGCAGAGGAGCAAGCGCTAGGTCGAGTCCCGTCGCCTGCCGTAGGGACTTCTTGTGAGGTAGGTCTCCGCCGGCCGGGTCAGGGCTGGGGAAGGGGTCGTGGACCACGGCCATTGCGACCTCCACGGCAAACAAGCTTCGGGCTTCGCCAGACCATCCCGAATATTCATCGACCTCGAGGAAGACCCAACCTGGGATCTCGCGCCATCTTCCGACTTGACCACCGATGTGTGGTCAATCCGGCAAAGCTCGCGCTGAGTCGTATACCGCGGCCGAACGATCTTCGATCCATGTCCTGTTCGCCGCGGCCAACGAGCACCCTTACCCAGCCCCAACGCGAGACCGACCCGGCGCCGGCGCTCTAGCCCCTACATCATGGGCCGCTGCGCGGAGCTGTCGGGCTCGAGCTTGTCCTGCTCGAGATCGAGCGCGACACGCACGATGCGCGCCTGCTCGCGCTTGTGCGCGGCCGAATAGCCCTCGCCCGAGGCGGCGCGCAGCTGGCGGCCGACGTAGTCGTAGGAGAGCCGCTCGGGAAGGATGCTCGCCATGCGGCGGCGCATGAACGCGCGCGCACCCATGTTGCGCGGCTCCTCCTGCACCCAGACGACCCGCTCGAGGTTCGGGTATTTGTCGAGCAGCTCGATCAGCTCGGTCTCCGGGAACGGGTAGAGCAGCTCGACGCGCGCCACGGCGATGTGGCCCTGCTCGTCGCGGTCCTCGTGCCCCGCGATGTCGTAATACACCTTGCCCGAGCAGAGGACGAGCTTCGTAACGCGGTCGCGATCCCCGTCTGCGAAGCGCGCATCGTCGATCACCCGCTGGAACGAGCCCTCGGCGAGCTCCTCCAGGGTCGAGGTCGCCGCGGGCAGGCGCAGCAGGCTCTTCGGGGTCATGAGGACGAGTGGGCGCGGCTTCGACACGAGCGCCTGCCGGCGCAGGAGGTGGAAGTACTGGGCCGGGGTGGTGCAGTTGGCCACGCGCATGTTGCCCTCGGCGGCCGCCTGCAGGAAGCGTTCCATGCGCGCGCTCGAGTGCTCGGGACCCGAGCCCTCGTAGCCGTGCGGCAGCAGCAGCGACAGGCGTGAGGTCTGGCCCCACTTCGCGAGCCCCGAGGCGAGGAACTGGTCGACGATGACCTGCGCGGAGTTGACGAAGTCGCCGAACTGCGCCTCCCAGAGCACGAGCGCATCGGGCGCCTGCACGGAATACCCGTACTCGAAGCCGACACAGGCCTGCTCCGAGAGCGGGCTGTTGTGGAGCTCGAAGGGCGCGTTGGCGTCACGCAGATGCTTCAGCGGGCACCAGCGCTCGCCGTTGACCGCGTCGTGCAGGACCGCGTGGCGCTGGCTGAAGGTGCCGCGCTCGGTGTCCTGCCCGGTCAGTCGCACCGGCACCCCGAGGGCCAGCAGCGAGGCGAAGGCCAGCGCCTCCGCGTGCGCCCAGTCCACCGTCGCGCCCTCCTCGAACACCGCCCTGCGGCGGTCGAGGAACGGCTTGAGCTTGCGGTGCACCGTGAAGCCCTCGGGCACCCGCAGCAGCTGTTCGCCGAGCGAGCGCAGCGTCTCCTCCGCCACCGTGGTGCGCGGTTCGCGGCTCATCGTGCGGTCGAGCTCGATCTCGCCGGTGTCGGGCGGGGCGCCCATCGACTGCCGGAGCTCGTTGTGCGCCTCGCCCACGCGCGCGTACGCCTGCTCGGCCATCTTCGCGGCGTCCTCGGCGCTCACGACGCCCTCCGCCTCGAGCCGCTCCGCATAGAGCTTGCGCGTGGGCGGATGCTTCTTGATCAGCTCGTACATCTGTGGCTGCGTGTACGCGGGCTCGTCCGTCTCGTTGTGGCCGAAACGGCGGTAGCCGATCAGGTCGATGAGGGCATCGCGGCCGAAGGTCTGGCGGAAAGCGGTGGCGAGCCGCACCGCCGAGACGCAGGCCTCGACGTCGTCGGCGTTCACGTGGATGATCGGCATGTCGAAGCCCTTGGCCGGGTCGGAGGCGTAGCGCGTCGAGCGGCTCTCCTCCGGATCGGTCGTGAAACCGAGCTGGTTGTTTGCGATCAGGTGGATGGTGCCGCCGGTGCTATAGCCCGCCAGCGCCTGCAGGTTGAGCGTTTCGGACACGATGCCCTGGCCGGGGAAGGCCGCGTCGCCGTGGATCAGCACCGGCACGACGGCCGCCGGGTCGTGGGTCAGCTCGCGCGCCTTGCGGCTCGTCTGGTCAGCGCGGGCGCGCCCCTCGATCACCGGGTTCACGTACTCGAGGTGGCTCGGGTTCGGCGAGAGCGTGACCGTGACGCCGCGACCCGTGCTGGTCGCGTAGGTGCCGCTCGCGCCGTAGTGGTACTTGACGTCGCCGGTGCCGCCCTCGGGCGCCGCCGTGTCGACCGCCAGAGTCTGCTCGCCCTCGAACTCGGCGAGGATCGCCTCGTAGGGCCGCCCGACCGTGTGGGCGAGCACGTTCAGGCGCCCGCGGTGCGCCATGCCGAGCACGACCTCGCGAGCGCCGGCGTCGGAGCTCAGCTCGATCACCTCGTCGAGCATCGGCACGAGTGAGTCGAGCCCCTCGATCGAGAACTGCTTCTTCCCGAGGAATGTCTTGTGGAGATAGGTCTCGAGCGCCTCGACCTCCGACAGGCGCTGCAGGAGCTTGCGCCGCGCCTCGTCCGGCAGCGGCTGGCGGTACTCGCCGCACTCGATGGCGCGCCGCAGCCAGACACGCTGCTCGTGGTCCGAGATGTGCTCGATCTCGTAGGCGATCGTCCCCGTGTAGGTCTCACGCAGGTGCGGCAGCGCGTCGGCGAAGGTGTCGCCGGGGACCGCCACGCGCAGCACCGACGCCGGGATGCGGCGCATCAGCTCCTCGGTCAAGTTAACCGTCTCGGGCTCGAGGGCAGGGTCGCCGACCGCGGCCGAGCCGAGGGGGTCGAGCCGGGCAGCGAGGTGGCCGTGCATGCGGTGCGCCTTGACCAAAGAGGTGGCCGCCTGGACGGCCTGGAGCAGCGCGGCATCGGCAACCGGCGCGGCCGCCGGGACGGCCGCCGCGGGCACGGGCTCGTCGGCGGTGACCGCCGCCTCGCTGACTGGGCCCTGCGCCACGCTCGCCACCCCGAGCGCGTCGAAGATGTTCTCGTAGAAGCGGTCCTCGCCCTGCAGGAGCTGATCGATGCGGCGCAGGAACGCACCGGACTCCGCGCCCTGGATGACGCGGTGGTCGTAGGTGCTCGTCATCGTCATGACCTTCTGCACCCCGAGCTCGCGGAGCCGCACCGGGTCGACCGCGGTCAGGCCGGGCGGGTAGCCGATCGCCCCGGTGGCCACGATCGTCCCCTGGCCGGGCATCAGCCGCGGCACGCTGGCGACCGTGCCGATCCCGCCGGGGTTGGTGAGCGTGATGTTGGCGCCCTGATACGCGTTCGGCTGGAGGGTGTTGTCACGCGCGCCCGCGACGAGCTCGTCGTAGCGCGCCGCGAAGGCCGTGAATCCCATCTCGCTCGCGTCGCGCAGCACCGGCACCACCAGCGAGCGCGTGCCGTCCTTGCGCTCGACGTCCACCGCCAGGCCCAGGCCGATCGTGCCCGGCACGACCCGCTGGGGCTTGCCGCCGTCCTCCGCGTAGCTGTGCCCCATCACCGGCATGTCGCGCGCGGCCTGGACGATCGCCCAGGCGATCAGGTGCGTGAACGAGAGCTTCCTCCCGGCCGCCTTGAGCTCCTTGCGGCGGGCGTCGAGGACGTCCACCGGCAGCGTGCGGAAGCTCGTGGCCGTCGGGATCGAGCGGCTGTCGTTCATGAACTTGACGAGCGTCGCCGCGGGTCCTCGGATGGGCTTCGCCTCGGGTCCGGCGGCGGGCGCCGGCGCGGCGGCCTCGGGCGCCCCCTGCGGGGCTCCGTTGCCTTCCGCGGCGGCCAGCACGTCCTCCTTGGTCACGCGTCCGCGCGGCCCGGTTCCGGCGACCGTACTGAGGTCGATGCCGAGGTCGCTCGCGATGCGCGCGGCGACAGGGGTCGCGTTGCCACCGTTGCCCGAGGGGGCGGTCGGGCGCGTGCCCGTGACCTCGGCGGCCGGCTGCGGCGGTCCGTCAACCGCGGGAGACGGAGCGGCGGCTGCTCCGGCGGCGATGCGGCAGAGGATCGAGCCGACGGCCACCGTCTCATCGGGCCCCACCAGGATCTCCTGGATCGTCCCGGCGACGGGAGCGGGGACCTCGGCGTCGACCTTGTCGGTCGAGATCTCGACGAGCGGGTCGTCGACGGCCACGCTGTCGCCGGGCTTGACCCGCCATTCGAGCACGGTGCCCTCGGCCACCGAATCGCCCATCTCGGGGAAGGCGACGTCGACGAGCTCGGCCTCGGCGTCCGCGGCGACGGGCTCGGCCTCGGCGTCCGCCGCAGCGGGCGCCTCGGCGCTCGGCGCCTCCGGCGTCTCCGCGGGCGGCGCCTCGGCGGCCGGCGCCGCGCCATCCGACCCGTCGGCGCCGGTCTCGATCTCACCCAGCACCGCGCCGACCTCGACGGTCGAGTCCGGCTCGGCCAGGATCTTCACGAGCGTGCCCGCGACCGGGGCAGGCACCTCGGCGTCGACCTTGTCGGTCGAGATCTCGACGAGCGGCTCGTCGGCGTCGACGTGGTCGCCCACCTGCTTCAGCCACTCGAGGACGGTGCCCTCGGTCACCGACTCGCCCATCTGGGGCATGGTTATTTGCACGGTCGTAGCCCGCGTGGCCATCCGAGCATCAACTGTACCCCGGCGGCGGGTCGGCGGCACCGTGCGGCCGATACGGTCCCCGCCCGTGACGGTGCGGCGGCTCAAGTTCTGGGGCTGGGGATACGAGGACCAGCAGCCGCCGTACGAGGAGGTGCGCGAGGGCGCCGCCCGGGCGCGCGCCCACCTCGGCTTCCCGGCGGACGAGGTCGAGCGCCCGGCGGCGCTCGAGGACCTGGCGCTGCCCGCGCCTCGGCTCGCGCCGCCGCCGGCGCTGGCGGCCGTGTGCCGGTCCGACGACTACGAGCGCGCCGCGCATGCCTACGGGCGGTCCTATCGCGACGTCGTGCGCGCCTTCCGCGGGCGCTTCGACCACCTGCCCGACGTGGTGGCGCACCCCGGCGACGAGACGGAGCTCGAGGCGGTGCTCGACTGGTGCGAGCGCGCGGGCGCGGCGGCGATCCCCTTCGGCGGAGGAACGAGCGTGGTCGGCGGCGTCGAGGCGGCGGTGGGCGAGGCCTACACCGGTGCCGTGACGATCGACCTCAAACGCTTCAACCGCGTGCTCGAGGTCGATCCGGTGTCGCGAGCGGCTCGCATCCAGGCCGGCGCCACCGGGCCGGGCCTGGAGGCGCAGCTGGGCGAGCACGGCTTGACGCTCCGCCACTACCCCCAATCGTTCGAGTACTCGACGCTCGGCGGCTGGATCGCCACGCGCGCGGGCGGCCATTTCGCCACGCTCGGCACGCACATCGACGACTTCGTGGAGTCGGTGCGGGCGCTCACCCCGCGCGGGGTGTGGGAGAGCCGGCGCCTGCCGGGCTCCGGGGCGGGGCCGAGTCCGGACCGAATGCTGATCGGCTCCGAGGGCATCCTCGGCGTGATCACGGAAGCGTGGGTCCGCGTGCGCGAGCGCCCGCGCTTCCGCGCCTCGGCCGGCGTGACGTTCGGCTCGTTCGAGGCGGGCGCGGACGCAGTGCGCGCGCTCGCCCAGTCGGAGCTCCACCCGTCGAACTGCCGCCTCCTCGACCCCGGCGAGGCGGCCCTCACCGGGGCGGCCCCCGAGGGGAGGGCGCTGCTCGTGCTCGGCTTCGAGTCCGCGGACCACCCGCTCGATGCCTGGATGGCGCGGGCCGTCGAGCTGTGTCGCGATCACGGCGGGGAGCTGCCGGTGGAGCCGAGCGTGGGCGAGCGCGCCGAGGCGGCGGAGACATGGCGCGACGCCTTCCTCCAGATGCCCTATCTGCGCGACACGTTCGTGGCCGGCGGCGTACTCGCCGAGACCTTCGAGACCGCGATCACCTGGGACCGCCTCGCGGCGTTCGTCGAGGACGTGCGCGAGCGCACGGTGGCCGCGCTCGGTGAGGGCAGGGTCGCGTGTCGCCTGACCCACGCCTATCCCGACGGCGCCGCGCCGTACTTCACGGTGCTCGCGCCGGCCCGGCGCGGAGCAGAGCTCGAGCAGTGGGACGAGGTCAAGGCCGCGGCCTCGGACGCGATCCTGGCGGCGGGCGGCACGATCACTCACCACCACGCCGTCGGGCGCGACCACCGGCCGTGGTACGACCGCCAGCGGCCCGAGCCGTTCGCGGCGGCGCTGCGGGCGGCCAAGGGCGCCGTCGACCCGGCCGGGATCCTCAACCCGGGCGTGCTGATCGACCCTGCCTAGGCAGCGCAAGCGCCCGGCTCGGCCGGTCGCGCAGCGACGCGCTGCCAAGATTGGCGCGGTGACCGCACGTCGGCGAGAGCTGGCCCGCGCCGATCGGGTGCTCCCAGGCCTTTGGCGGCTGCGCCTGCCGCTCCCCTGGCCGCTGGTCCCGCACGGCAACGCCTACGCGATCGCGGCGGGCAGCGGGGTGGTGCTCGTGGACACCGGGATCCACGAGCCCGGCTCGCTGCGCCAGCTCGAGCTCGCGCTCAGCCAGGTGGGCCTGAAGCTCGAACACGTGCGCCTGCTCGTCTGCACGCACGCGCACTCCGATCACTACGGACAGGCCGGGCCGATCGTCGAGGCGGCCGGCTGCGGGCTCTGGATGCACCCGAACCACGAGCACATGACGAGAGCCGCCGCCGACCCCACCAAGGCGTTCGAGCGGCGCTTCGAGGTCGCGCGCCAGAGTGGGGTCCCGGCCGAGGCGCTGGCCGCCTACCGCGAGGCGCGGAGCGGCCAGGGCTTCGGCATCGCCTCGATCGTCGAGCCGGAACGCGATCTGGTCGCGGGCGTGGAGGTGGAGACCGACCTGGGCGCCTGGCGGGTGTACGAGACGCCCGGCCACGCGCCCTCGCACGTCGTGCTGCATCAGCCCGAGCGCGGCCTGCTGCTGTCGGGCGACCACCTGCTCGGCCGCGTCTCGCTCTACTACGACTACGGCTACACGCCCGACCCCGCCGGCGAGTTCCTGGCGAGCCTCGACGTGGTCGATGAGCTCGACGTGCAGCTCGTCCTCGCGGGCCACGGGCGCCCCGTCCGCGACGCCGGCTCGCTCATCGAAGCCAACCGCCGCGCCGTTCACGAGCGTCTCGAGCGCGTCCGGACGGCGCTCGCGGGCGGCGAGCCGCGCACCGCGTTCGAGATCGTCCCCGAGATGCTCGACAGCGAGCTACCGGAGCCGATGATGATCGGCTGGGGCCTCGCGGAAGCGCTCTGCTACCTGCGCCACCTCGAGCTGCGCGGTGAGGTCGAGCACCGCGATGGCGCCCAGGACGCCGACAGCTGGGTGCTCACACAGTCGCCTTAGCGCGGGTCCAGGGATGCGCCGCGCGCAGCGCCGCCAGGATCGCCCGGGTTGCCGGTGACCGGTTGAGGGTGTAGAAGTGGATGCCGGGCGCGCCCCGCGCCAGGAGATCGGAGCACTGGAGGGTCGCGTAAGCGACCCCGAGCTCTGCAACCGCTTCCGGGTCGTCGGCGCGCCCGTCGAGCTGCGCGCCCAGCTCCTCGGGGATCGAGGCCCCGCACATCTCGGTGAAGCGCTTGATCTGGCCGTAGTTCGTGATCGGCATGATCCCGGGGATGATCGGCGTCTCGATGCCGGCCGCGCGGGCGTCCTCGACGAAGTCGAAGTAGAGCTCGTTGTCGAAGAAGAGCTGGGTGATCAGGAAGGCCGCGCCCGCCTCGACCTTTTCGCGCGCGTAGCGCAGGTCGCTCGCCCGGTCGGCGGCGTCCGGGTGGACCTCGGGGAAGCAGGCGGCGCCCACGCAGAAGTCGAAGCGCTCGCGGATCAGGCGGATCAGCTCCACCGAGTAGGAGAGCCCGCCCGGATGCGGCTGCCATTCGGTGGCGCCGCGCGGCGGGTCGCCGCGCAGGGCGAGCACGTTCTCGATCCCCGCCGAGTCGATCTCGCCGAGGATCTCGACCAGCCGCTCAGCCGGCTCGCCCACGCACGAGAGGTGGGCCATCGCCTCGATCTGCAGGTCCTGCTTGATCGTCTTCGTGATCTCGACGGTGCGGTTGCGCGTGGTGCCGCCGGCGCCGTAGGTGACCGAGACGTAGTCGGGCTGGTCGACCTTCAGGACCTCGAGGGTGCCCTCGAGCGTCCGTTGCCCCTCGTCGGTCTTGGGCGGGAAGAACTCAAACGAGAAGACCGGTCGTCGCTGTTCGAGCAGCTGGCTGATCCGCATTCCGTGAGGCTAACAACCTTGACACGATTGTGTCAAGGTTGCGCGGGACCCGAGCGCAGCACGTCCGGGCGGCTCGGCGAGGGATCGCCGTCGCCGGGCTCGGCGGTCACCGCCAGGCCGGGGTAGAGGGCGGGGTCGACGGCGGCGGCGAAGCGCACGCGCGAGCGCCCGTCCTCATCCGGGTGGAAGGTCCCGGCCGAGATGCGGTCGGGGCGGCCGGGCCGGTCGCGCGGCCCCACGAACCAGAGCTCGTAGTACTCGCCCTTGGGCAGGATCGGAAGCTCGTCCGTCCGGAAGTCGATGACGCGGCCGATGCCGGTCTTCTGAACGGTCGCGCTGGCGGTGGCGCCGCCACCCGGCGCGATCAGCGTGGCCTCCACCTCGGGAGTACCGGGCAGGCCGCCGTCGCGGTCGATCGCCACGCCTGCAAGGACGCCCGCCGCGAGCGCCGCCGCCAATCCGGCGCCGAACGCCAGGCGCGGCAGCCGGAGCCAGGAGCGGGGAGCGGCGGGCGGCCGCACCCTGGCCGCCCGCCTCCCCGGGCCTGCGCCGTCCGGGGCCGCCTCTGCGCGCGGGCGGGCACCGTCGGCCGCCGCCCGCACCGCAGCGAGCGTGCGCTGCTCGAGTCCGGGGGGCGGCGCCTGCCAGGGGCGCTCCGCGCGCGCAAGCAGGGCGGCCACGTCCTCGACCTGCCCGCGCTCCTCCGGCCGCAGGCCGTTGAGCAGTCTTGCTTGGACATTCACGTGCTCAGGCAAGGAGCCCCCGATCCTCGAGCTCCACGCGCAGTGCGCGCAGTCCGTAGAAGGCGCGCGTCTTCACAGTGCCGACGGGGACACCGAGCCGCGCCGCGATCTCCGGCTGGCCCAGGTCCTCGTCGACCATCAGCTCGAGCACCTCGCGGTGCTTGGCGGACAGCGCCTGCAGGGCGTCGCGGACCTCGAGCCCCAGCACCAGGGCGTCGAAGGCCTCGCCTCCTGGCACGTCCTCCTGCTCCGCGCCCGCGTCGCCGGTGGGGAGCGGCCGCGAGGCGGTGCGGCGCAGCAGGTCGACCGCCACCCGCCGGGCGATCGTGAACATGAAGGTGCGGACGCTGCCGCGGCTCGGGTCGAATGTGGGAGCGCTTCGCCACAGCCGCAGGAACGTCTCCTGCACGAGCTCCTCCGCCATGCCGCTCTCGCCGAGCAGCCGCAGGCCGAGGCCGTAGAGGCGGGGCGAGTAGCGGCGGTAGAGCACGACGAACGGATCGCCGTGATCGCCCGCCGCCACGCGACCGAGGAGCTCTGCCTCCTCGGCCGTCGGGGCGATGGTGGTTGTTTCGGCCGGCATGCGCAGGTGGTCCTGTCACCTGCTTTCGCAGGACCGCCGCGATCGGTTCACCCGCCCGGAGGCTCAGTCGCCGCCGGGCGGGATGATCTCGAGGCCCGTGGCAACCGTCTCGCGGTTGCCGAGCCGGTACTGCACGTCGACCGAATCGTTCTTGCCGTAGGAGCCCCAGAGCCCGAAGAAGATCGCCGTCCAGCGGCCCATCCCGAGGCGCTCCTTCTCGAGCGGCCGCGTGAAGAGGAGCTCGCCGTCGCCGAGCTCGTAGTCCTCTCCCTCGCGCTGGGGCACCCCGTTGACGAACACCCGGTAGGGAGGCTCGGCGCCGCGCGGAAGCGGCACGCGCCAGCGCTCTGCGGGTGCTGCTTCGCTCATCGCTGTTCGACAGCCCGGCGCAGCGCGTCGTACGCGGACTCGCGCCCCTGCTGCTCGACGAGCCGGCGCCGCAGACGGCCGGTGAAGGCCTCGCTCGACCCGTCGCCGCGCACGTCCACGCCGGCCCGCAGCCGGCCCGGGCCGGACAGCTCGAGCCGGGCCACGACCTGCTGCACTGGCTCGAGCGTGCGGATGAAGGTGCCGCCGCGCGTCGGGGCGTCGGCCGTGCGCTCGAGCTCGCGGCCGGTCTCCTCGATGGCATCCAGTGCCGTGTCGAGCTCGCTGTAACGCTCGCGGGCCACCCGCGGACCCCTACGTATGGTCAGCGTGTACGGCACACAGGGCAGCGTACTTTCGCGGCCGCCCGGCGTACGCGGGGGCGAGAACCGTCACCTCTCCGCTTTGCCCACCGTATAGGTGGGCAGAACGGCAAGGTGGACCAGATGGTCGCTCGGTTGTCAGCCGCCGATCGCGGACATCGTCCGCGGCGGCTGGCGGAAGCCGGGCTCGCCGACCCGGTGCTTCAGCTCCTTGCGCCAGACGGCGTCGCGGATAACGCGCTCGAGCTCCGCGTCGCTGGCCCCGCCGCGAAGCTGCTCGCGCAGGTCGGTCTCGTGGATCGAGAACAGGCAGGTGCGTAGCTTGCCGTCGGCGGTCAGGCGGATGCGGTTGCAGTCGGCGCAGAAGGGCTCCGAGACCGGGTTGATGAATCCGATCTCGCCCAGCCCGTCCTTGAAGCGGAACACGCGCGCGGTGGCATGCGGCTCGCGCGGGCGCTCCTCGAGCGGGTGGACGCGGTTGATGATCGCGCGAATCTCGTCCCCGGGCAGGACCTGGTCCTGTGACCACGCGTGGTCGCCGTCGAGCGGCATGAACTCGATGAAGCGCACCTGGTAGCTCGTCGAGCGGGCGAACTCGGCGAACGGCAGCGCCTCCTCCTCGGTGAAGCCGCGCAGCGCCACCGCGTTCACCTTGATCGGGTGCACCTGGGGGAAGGCGGCGATCGCCTCCAGGCCGCGCAGCACCCGCGGCAGCGAGTCGCGCCGGGTGATCTGGAAGAAGCGGTCGCGCTGCAGCGAGTCGATGGAGACGTTCACGCGCTTGATGCCGGCGTCGACCAGCGCAGCCGCGTCGCGCTCGAGCAGATAGCCGTTCGTCGTGAGCGAGAGATCCTCGATCCCCTCGATCGGAGCGAGCATCGAGACGAGCCGCGGGAACTCGCGCCGGACGAGCGGCTCGCCCCCGGTCAGGCGCAGGTCGGTCACGCCCATGCGCGCCATGACGCGCACCACGCGCTCGATCTCCTCGAAGCGCAGGATCTCGTCGCGCTCGAGCCAGGGCAGGCCGTCGGCGGGCATGCAGTACTGACAGCGGAAGTTGCAGCGGTCGGTGACCGACACGCGGAGGTCCGAGATACGGCGGCCGTGCCCGTCGTAGAGAGGCTCTAGGGTCACGAAGCGAAGGGTAACCCGTGGACCTCCCCGAGATCGACATCCGCGCGCCCACGCGCGGCAACCGGCGCCTGGAGCGGCTGTTCGACGCCGCGAACGCCGACAAGCGGCTGCGCGCCTGGTGGTACATGCAGCAGGTCAACGCCGACCGGCGCGACATGTCGGACCACTCCGCCGTCCACGTCCAGATCGTCGTCAACATCGCACTGCGGCTGTTCCGGCTCCTGAAGCGTTCCGGGGTGGAGCCGGCGATGGTGACCGAGCACGGCCTCAAGGCGCGCGACGCCGAGGTCGTGATCGCCGCCGCCTGCCTCTTCCACGACACCGGCATGTCGATCCACCGCACCGATCACGAGCAATACAGCCTGTTCTTCGCGGCCGATCGGATGCCCCTGCTCCTCGAGGACATCTACGACGAGCCCGAGCTCACGGTGGTGATGTCAGAGGCGCTGCACGCGGTGATCGGCCACCGCCGCCGCGGCGACCCGGTCACGATCGAGGCCGGCATCGTGCGCGTGGCCGACGCGCTCGACATGGCGAGCGGCCGCTCGCGGATCCCGTTCGAGACGAGAAGGCCGAACATCCACTCGATCTCCGCGGCCGCCATCGACGCGGTGCGGATCGAGCCCGGCGAGGAGAGGGCCGTGCGCGTCGAGATCGAGATGAACAACTCGTCCGGCCTGTTTCAGGTCGATGAGCTGCTCGCCACCAAGCTGCGCGGCTCCGGGATCGAGGAGCACATCGAGGTGGTGGCCGAGATCGACGCCGAGCACGAGAAGCGGCTCGTGCCGGTGTTCCGGATCTACGAGCGGCCGAGTTCGGTTACCGTTTACCCCAAGGTGGGCAAAGCGTCCTCGATGGGGCAGCAGCCGCTGGTCGAGCTCGACGACGTCCGGAAGAGCTTCGGGGACAACGTCGTTCTCAACGACGTCGATCTGGTCGTGGAGCGCGGCTCCGCCATCGTGATCGCCGGCCCGTCGGGCTCCGGCAAGTCCACGATGCTGCGCTGCATCAACGGGCTGGAGCCGGTCGACGAAGGCGAGGTGCGCTTCGACGGCGCGGCCCTCGACTACTCGGGCAAGGCGATCAGCCGGCTGCGGGCGGAGATCGGCATGGTCTTCCAGCAGTTCAACCTGTTCCCGCACATGACGGTGCTGGACAACGTCGTCCTCGGCCCCGTCAAGGCAAAGCACCTGCCGCGTCGAGCAGGCCACCGGCCGCGCTCGCGAGCTGCTCGAGCGGGTGGGCATCCCTGAGAAGGCCGACGAGTACCCGGCCGACCTCTCGGGCGGCCAGCAGCAGCGAGTGGCCATCGCCCGCGCCCTGGCGATGGACCCCAAGCTGATGCTCTTCGACGAGCCGACCTCGGCGCTCGACCCGGAGATGATCCGCGAGGTCCTCGACGTCATGCGCGACCTCGCCCGCGACGGCATGACGATGATCGTCGTGACCCACGAGATGGGGTTCGCGCGCGAGGTGTGCGACCGGATCGTGTTCATCGACGACGGCGAGATCGTCGAGGAGGGCCCGCCGGACGAGTTCTTCGGGGCGGCGAAGAGCCAGAGGGCGAAGGAGTTCGTGGACAAGATCATCCACCACTGAGGAGGGACACCGGATGACGAAGATGAAGCTTTGGCGCACGTTGCTGGCGATGGCGCTGGCGGTCGCCGCGCTGGCCGTGGCAGCTTGCGGCGACGATGACGACGATGACGGCGGCGGGAACGGCGGAGGCGGAGGCGGCGGCCAGACCGAGGAGGCCCAGCAGTTCCCGGCCGGCAGCACCATGGCGAAGATTCAGGACCGCGGCGAGATCACGATCGGCGTGAAGTACGACGTGCCTCCGTTCGGCCTAAAGAACCCGCAATCGGGTGAGATCGAGGGCTTCGACGTCGACATGGGCAACCTCATCGCCGAGGAGCTCGGCGTCGAGCCCAAATTCGTCGAGGCGATCTCGGACAACCGCATCCCGTTCCTGCAGCAGGGCGAGGTGGACCTGATCCTGTCCACGATGACCATCAACCAGGAGCGGGACACGGAGATCGAGTTCTCAGAGCCCTACTACGTCGCCCGCGGGCGGATCCTGGTTCCGGGCGACTCGGACATCAAGGGCATCGACGACCTCGCCGGCAAGAAGGTCTGCACGGCGCTCGGGTCGACCTACGAGGAGACGCTGCGCGAGCAGGCCCCCGATGCCGACCTGACGCTCGTGGACACCTACTCCGAGTGCCTCGAGCTGCTCCAGAACGGGGCGATCGACGCGATCTCCACGGACGACGTGATCCTGACCGGCATGATCATCCAGGACGACACGCTCAAGATGGTGGGCGACGAGCTGACCACCGAGCCCTACGGCGCCGGGATCAAGGAGGGCGACAAGGAGTTCCAGAAGTTCGTGAGCGACACGCTCGAGGCGGCGCAGGCGGACGGCCGCTGGGAGGAGTCCTTCCAGGAGTGGGTCGGCCAGTACACGAACCAGCAGACGCCGCCCCCCGACATGACGCTCAAGGAGGCGCTCGCGCTGGGCTAGCGGCGCTTCGGTGGTAGTGAGGTTCGCCGGTGACTGAGCTCTGGGAGGTCCTCAGCGAGCACTTCCCGGAGTTCAGCTCCGG
The DNA here is from genome assembly GCA_963757815.1 of uncultured Thermoleophilaceae bacterium. Lineage (GTDB taxonomy): Bacteria > Actinomycetota > Thermoleophilia > Solirubrobacterales > Thermoleophilaceae > JACVRW01. The sequence goes on from CAVWSN010000037.1 coordinate 45,028, forward strand.
CTTCTGGGTGACCGTGCGGCTGGTCGCGATCTCGTTCGTGATCGCGATGGTGGTCGGCACCGCCGTCGCTGCGCTGCGGATCGCGCCGCTCAAGCCGCTCAACTGGGTCGGCGGCCTGTTCGTCGAGCTGTTCCGCAACACGCCGCTCCTGGTCCTGCTGTTCATCTCCTACGCGGGGCTGCGGCGCGCCGGGGTCCCGGTCGACCCCTGGGTGGCCGGGACTGCGAGCCTCGGCCTGTACACGGCCGCCTACGTGGCGGAGGCGCTCCGTTCCGGCGTCTTTGCGGTGGGAAAGGGGCAGATCGAGGCGTCACTCTCGATCGGCCTCGACTACCCGCGCACGATGCGCTACATCATCCTGCCGCAGGCCTTTCGGACGGTGATCCCGCACCTCGGCAGCCTGACGATCGCGATGATCAAGAACTCGGCGATCGTCGGGGTCTCGCTGCTCGCGCTGCCCGACCTGCTGCACCAGGCCAGGCTCGTCAACTCGCGGACGTTCGCGACGAACGAGACCTTCTTCTGGGCGGCCGTCGGCTACCTGATCCTGACCTTGTTCGCGACGCTGGTCGTACGGCGGCTCGAGGTCCGCTACGCGATCCACAGGTGAGGCATGGGCTACCTGTTCAATCCGGACAACTGGGAGTGGCTCACCACCGGGAACAACCTGCGCTTCCTGCTCGAGGGATTCCTGGTCAACCTCGAGATAGCGGTGATCGCGATGGTCTTCTCGCTCTACTTCGGGTTGCTGCTCGCCATGCTCCGGCTCTCGAGGTTCAGGCTGGTGGCCGTGGCCGCCGGGGTCTGGGTCGACGTCTGGCGCAACCTGCCGCTGATCTTCATCATCCTCTACCTGGCGCTGGCGCTGCCGGCGCCGTGGAAGGACTTCTACGAGAGCAACGTGCCGGGCTTCTTCCCGGAGGCGCTCCAGTCCGGGCGTGTGTTCGCGGGCATCCTCGGGCTCGTGCTCTACAACTCGGCGGTGCTCGCCGAGATCATGCGCGCCGGCATCCTGTCGCTCGATCGCGGCCAGGGAGAGGCCGCCGCCTCGCTCGGCCTGACCTACCCGCAGCAGCTGCGCTACGTGATCCTTCCGCAGGGCCTCCGCCGGATGGTGCCGGCCACGGTCTCGCAGCTGATCACGCTCAACAAGGACACCACCCTGGTGAGCATCATCGCCATCCAGGAGGTGATGCGCCACGGCCGCATCCTGTCGAGCGGCTTCACGGCGTTCACGGGCGGTGGCGCGCAGCCGCCCCTGCTGCAGGTCTTCATCTTCATCGGCGCGCTGTTCGTGGTCACGAACTTCGCCCTCTCCCGGCTGTCACGGCGGCTCGAGGTCCGCGAGCGCAAGCGCACCGGCGGCACGGCGGGCCCGGTGATGGGCCTCGAGGATCAGACGGCGCTGGCCGCCGAGTCCACGTAGGGGGTCAGGACTTGGCCGGGTCGATCAGGTTCGTTTCGGCGACCGGCTTGTCGGTGCGCTGCTCACGCGAGCCGATCTCGACGTAGTCCTGCTCGCGCGCCCCCGTGTAGATCTGCCGCGGCCGGGCGATCTTGGTCTCCTCGTCGGTGACCATCTCGAGCCACTGCGCGATCCAGCCCGACGTGCGCGGGATGGCGAACATCACCGTGAACATGTCGGCCGGCAGGTTGAGCGCCTCGTAGATGAGACCCGAGTAGAAGTCGACGTTCGGGTAGAGCTTGCGCTCGATGAAGAAGTCGTCGTCGAGGGCACGCTTCTCGAGCTCGGTCGCGATGTCGAGCTTCGGGTTCTTGCCCGTGACCTCGAACACCTCGTCCACGTGCTCCTTGATGATCTGCGCGCGCGGGTCGTAGTTCTTGTAGACGCGGTGGCCGAAGCCCATGAGCTTCTCCTCGCGGTTCTTCACGCCCTCGAGGAAGGCCGGAACGTTGTCGACGGTCTCGATCCGATCGAGCATCCGCAGCACCGCCTCGTTCGCGCCGCCGTGCAGCGGCCCGTAGAGGGCGGCGATGCCCGCGGCCACGGCCGAGTAGGGATCGACCTGCGACGAGCCCACCCCGCGCACCGCGTTCGTCGAGCAGTTCTGCTCGTGGTCTGCGTGGAGGATCCAGAGGACATCGAGGGCGCGCACGAGCCGTGGATCCGGCTCGTACTTGGCCTCGGTCATCTTGAACATCATCGACAGGAAGTTGCCGGGGTAGGCCAGGTCGTTGTCCGGATAGACGTACGGCAGCCCCAGGTTGTGGCGGTAGGCGAACGCCGCGAGCGTCGGGACCTTCGCGATCAGCCGCACGGCCGCCATATGCCGTTCGAGCCGGTCGTCGATGTTCTTGGCGTCGGGATAGAAGGTCGACAGCGCACCGACCGTGGCGAGCAGCATGCCCATCGGGTGGGCGTCGTAGCGGAAGCCCTCGACGAACTTCTTGATGTTCTCGTGGACGAACGTGTGGTGGGTGATCTCGAAGATCCACTCGTCCAGCTGGCTCTGCGTGGGGAGCTCGCCGTAGATGAGGAGATACGCGACCTCGAGGTAGGTGGAGCGCTCGCAGAGCTGGTCGATCGGGTACCCGCGGTATTCGAGGATGCCCGCCTCGCCGTCGATGAAGCAGACCGAGCTGCGGCATGACGCCGTATTCGTGAAGGCCGGGTCGTAGGTCATGAGGCCGAAGTCGTCCTCGTCCACCTTGATCTGGCGGAAATCCATCGCCCTGACCGTGCCGTCGCTGATCTCGACGTCGTAGGTCTCGCCGGTGCGGTTGTCGGTGACGCTGAGGGAGTTCTTGGCCGTGGCTACGCCACCACCGTCCTCGCGCTGAGTGTGCTCCTCGGCCATCTCTCTCCTCGTCTCTCTCCGGGCGCTGTGTCCTTCTTCCCCGATTTTGACGGAAAGGGATACTCCAGCGCATGCCGAGCTTCGAGAGCATCGAGGAGGACTTCCTGCGGATCAGCGCGGAGGTCGTCTGGGCGACTGTCGCCACGGTCGACTCGCGAGGCCGTCCGCGCACCCGCATCCTCCACCCGTACTGGGAGGTGGTCGACGGCCGTCCGGTCGGCTGGGTCGGCACCGTCCGCTCGCCGCTCAAGTCGAAGCATCTCGCCGCCACCCCCTTCGTGTCGGTCGCGTACTGGTCGCCGAAGCAGGAGACCGCGCACGCCGACTGCCGGGCGTCGTGGGCGGACGACGAGCGCGAGCGGGTCTGGAACCTGTTCCTCGAAGCGGAGCCGCCGCTCGGCTATGACCCCGCGACCCTCCCGCAATGGAAGGACGGACCGCTCGGCGGGGAGTTCGCGGCGCTTCGTCTCGATCCCTGGCGCGTGATGGTCCTCACCGCCGAGGATGTGGCCGAGGACCGCTGGTACCAGCGCTACTGGCGAGAGGTCGAGTAGGTGACGTCGAGATGGCTGCTGCTCCCGCTGCTGGCCTGCGCCATCCTGATGCCGGCCGCGTGCGGCTCGTCCGATCCGAAGATGTTCGACGAGGAGGGCTTCGCGATCACCTTCGAGTACCCGGGTGACTTCGAGCGCACGACCGACGTGAATGCCGAGAGCGGCGTCGGCGAGGCCGAGGAGTCGGTGGCGCTCGCCATGTCGGAGGACAACGCGATCTTCGTCCAGCGCTACGACCTGGGCGAATCGGTGACGCCCGCGAGGACGCCGGCGCCGTCAAGCGACGAGCTCGACAAGGTTCTCGGCCGCCTCGCCGGCACCGAGGTCAGCGGGAAGCAGATCGACGCGGGAGGCCTGCTCGCATTCCGGTACGAGATCGACAAGCTCCAGCAGCCGGAGGACGGGCGCAGCACGATCGTCGCCGTATTCGACGGCGACACCGAGTACTTCATCAACTGCCAGTCGGTGCCGGACGGGCGCGAGGAGCTCGACGAGGCCTGCGAGCGGGCGATCGAGACGCTGGCGCCGAAGACCGCCTAGCGCTGCGTGAACGAGATCTCTCGCCCCGGGCTCGCCGACCAGCGTCCGCGCCGCCAGACGATCCGGGTGCCGTCGGCGAGCCTGACCGCGCAGCGGCCGAGCGGCGGCTCACCCCAAAGGGTCGCCTCGAGCGGGCGCTCGGCCTCCGGCGTGTCGCCGAGCCCGTCCTGCACGTGCTCCGCGGGGTGGGTCACGACGATCGAGCCCGAGCGCACGAAGACGGGGATGCGGTCGAGCGGCGCGGCCGCGAGGATCTCTCCGCCGCCTCGCACGGGCTCGCCCGACCAGAAGTCGATCCAGTCCCCCCGCGGGAGCGACACCTCGCGCTCCGTGGCGCCGCGCTCGAGCACCGGGGCCACCCAGAGCGCGGGCCCGTAGCCGTACTGGTCGGCGAGCGCCCAGCCGCGCTCGTCGGACGGGTCGCTCAGGAACAGCGGGCGCACGATCGGGAGCCCGGCGCGGGCCGCGGTGCCGGCCGCGGCGCGCACGTAGGGGACGAGCCGTTCGTGCAGCAGCACGTAGTCGCGATACACGCGCAGCGTCTCCTCGTCGTAGGTCCAGGCCTCCTGCTCGAAGCGCCCGTGCGCCTGCATCAGCGGCGTGAAGCAGCCGAACTGGACCCAGCGCAGCAGCAGCTCCTTGGGACAGCGGGCCACGAGCCGCTCACCCAGGTAGCCGCCGACGTCGTGGGACCAGTTCGAGAAGCCGGTCGCGGCGGCGGTGATCGTGGCCGCCACGAGCGTCTCGAGTGACCAGAAGTCCGACGGCTGGTCGCCGCCCCAGGTCACCCCGACGGCCTGCTGGCCTGTCCAGCCGGGCCGCCCGAACAGCACCCCTCGGCCCGGGTGCACCTCGTCCAGGGCCCGTTGCATCGAGCGCCTGTAGAGAAGCCCGAGCGCCCACGCCGCCTGGGCCCCGGTCCGCCCGTCGGCGAAGCGAACCTCCGGCGGGTAGTACCAGCCCTCGCCGTCGTCGGCCTTGATGCCCTCCACGCCCAGGCGCAGCACGCGCTTGACCTGCTCGCGCCACCACTCCTCGGCCCGCGGCGAGGTGAAGTCGACCGGCGAGCCGGTACCCATCCACCAGCGCGCCTGGTGCGGCCCGCCGTTCGCCGCCTTCACGAAGTGGCCCGCGCGGGCGCCCGGCTCGTAGTTCGAGGCAGGCTCCGAGTGCAGGCGCTCCGAGTCCGGGTCGGGAGGACGCTGGCCGTCGCGCGACTCGATGTTCACCCAGGGCGTGGCCCACACGACGGTGCGCACCCCGCGCTCGCGGAAGCGGGCGACCATGCCGTTGAAGTCCGGGAACTGGTGCGGGTTCGGCTCCCAGGTGTTGTATTGGGTCGCCCAGGGCGAGTCGAGCACGATCGCGTCGAGCGGCAGGCGGTGGCGACGGTAGCCGTCGAAGTCGTCCTCCACGTCGCTCTGGTGCTCGTAGACGTCGCGCGACTTCCAATGCCCGTATCCCCATTCGGGCAGCAGCGGCGGCGTCCCGGTCAGCCGCAGGAAGCGGCGCAGCCGTGCAGCGGGGGTGGGGTCGCACAGGACGTGCAGGCGAAAGGGACCGGCGTCTGCCCGCGCCGACACCCCGACCCGGTGGCCGAGGTCGAACTCGGCCCCGTCGCCCTCGGTCTCGAGCCAGAGTGCGTAGCCACGGCTCGCGAGCAGCCAGGGCACCGGCGCGTAGTCGCCCTGGGGGATGCCTCCCACGTCGAGCATGTCGGGCGGGCAGTCCGGCCCGGTGTAGCGGCGGTCGCCGCCGAGCCGGACGTGGCGGCCCGTCTGCTCGACCTCTTCGCCATGGCGCGCGCCGAGCCCGGTGAAGCGCTCGCCGGCGCGCCGCTCCCATTCCGCCCCGATCCGGAACGGGCCGGCGGCCGGCTCGAACTGGATAACCACGCGCTCGTCCTCGAGCTCGATGACCACGGTTCCCAGCTCGCCCTCGACACGGCGCCCGTTCCGGGCGGCGGCTGCGAACCACAGCGGGCGCTCGAGCTCCTCGCCCGCGATCATCCCCTCGGTCAGCTGCATGAACTGGTCGCGTGACTCGCCCGCCGCGGCCCAGAGCCGCAGCTCCCTGATCAGGCGCCGACCGCGCCGGATCTCGATCGCGAACGGCTCGAGCCCCACGGTCACGCGCAGGGCTCCGCGCTCCAGCACGAGCGGCTCGGACATGCGCCTCCTTCTGGCAGACGCGCGGCCGGCGGCTGTTTACATCGAGTGAAGGAGTCTGGGGAGCGGCCTGCGGTACTCGACCAGCTCCATCCCGCCCCAGTGCTCCTCGGTGAACGGCGGCGCGGCGGCGGTCCAGCCCTCGCGCTCGTAGAACCGCCTGGCCCGGGCGTGCGCGACCGGCGTGAAGAGCCTGAAGGTGGAGAAGCCCCGCCGCGCCGCCTCCTCGACCGCGGCGCTGTGCAACCTCGTTGCGATCCCGCCGCCCCAGTGCTCCTCGCGAACGAACAGCTGCCAGAGATGAGCAAGCGCCGGGTCGGGGTCGGGGAGGCCGGCGTGGAGGGCAGCCGGCATCAGCGCCACGTGGCCCGCCATCCCCCCGTGCGCTTCCGCCACGCGGCACCAGTCGGCCGGGTCGGCCAGTTGCGCGCGTACGGGCTCGCGTTCGGTCGGGGGCGGTGCCCAACCCTTGGGCATGAACTCACGATAGGTCTCGAATCCGAGCTCCATCGTCAGTGCGATCTCCTCGGCGTCGCTGGGCCGTCCGCGCCTGAAGCTGACCTCGTCCATTCCAGGGGCGACGCTAGCCGGTTCACAGTCCCGTCACGCCACGTTCGCCCGCCGGTAACGAAAAAGCGCTCGTTGCAGGCGAATCTGGTTTCGAAATGATTCGGACGCCGGTCACCAAGGCGGATCTTCACTGCCACTCGACGGCATCCCAGGAGTCGAAGCTCGGGGTGCAGCGGGCCCTCGGCCTGCCTGAGTGCGCAACGCCACCGGAGGAGGTCTACGAGCTCGCGCGGCGGCGCGGCATGGACCTCGTCACGATCACCGATCACGACACGATCTCCGGCGTGCTCGAGATCGCCGACAGGCCGGACGTGTTCGTCTCCGAGGAGCTGACCGCCTGGTTCCGCGGGGAGCGCCCAGGCCGTGCACGTGCTCTGCTGGGGCATCACTCCGCAGGACCACAACTGGCTGCAGCGGCATGCGGGCGACGTCGACGAGGTGGCGGAGTACCTCCACGGGAACGCGATCGCCTGCGCCCTGGCCCACCCGTTTTACGCGGTCGCCGCGCCCCTGACGGCGCGCCACCGCCGTCGGCTCGCGCGCCTGTTCCCGGTCTGGGAGACGAGGAACGGCGCCCGCGCCCGCGAGCTGAACATGCCGGCCGCCATCTACATCGAGACCCACGGTGGCGCCGGGGTCGGCGGGTCGGACGACCACGCCGGAGTCGACATCGGGAGAACCTGGACCGAGACGCCCCCGGCGTCGACTCCGGAAGAGTTTCTTCGCCGGCTGCGCCGCGGTGAGGCGGTGGCGCGCGGCGAGCAGGGGAGCGCCGCCAAGTGGGCACACGCCGCCATGGCCATCGCCGTGCGCGCGCTCGGACGCGGCGAGCCCGGCGCGGCGCCCGACCCGCGCGCCGTGCTGCGCATCGTCGAGCGCGTGATGCGCCAGGGCGATTCGCGCTCCGGCGCGATCGCCGCGGACCTCTGTCCCGGAGATGCGCGCGCGCTCCTGCGCGCCTGGTTGGACTCGCTCGACCTCGGCCTGTCGGAGCCCGAGCTGCTCGCTTGGATGCAGGAGGACGGCTTCGCCCACGCCGACCTCTCGCGCCGCGCGCGCAGCGCGCATGAGCGCAAGCTGCGCGAGGCGACGGAGGTCGTGGTCGGGGCCTTCGCCAAGCACGCGGAGCCCGGCGCCGACGGGTTTCACCCGAGCGCGCTGGCGGCCGCGGGCGCCGTCTTCTCCGCGTGCATCCCGGCCATCCCGTACGCGCCGGCCGCCGCGTTCCTCGGGCGCGAGAAGGGGAAGCTTCTCGCACGGGAGTCGGAGCCGCGGCGAGTGGCGCTCGTCGCTGACGGCGTCGGCGCCATCCACGGCGTCACGCACACGCTCGACGAGCTGCGCGAGCGCGGCGTGCCGGGCTTCGAGGTCGAGGTGATCGGCACGGACGCACACGTCGACCGGCGCCTGCCCGCCGCGGCGGAGGTCGAGTTGCCGTTCTACGCGGGCCTACGTGTGGGGGTTCCCAGCCTGCACGCGGCCGTCGAGGCGCTCGCCGAGGGGCGCTACGACATCGTGCACCTTTGCTCCCCCGGCCCGGCCGGGGTCGCATCCGCGCTCATCGCCCGGATCATGGAGCTGCCGCTGGTTGGCTCCTACCACACGGAGCTCGGCGTCTACGCCGGGCTGCGCTCCGGCGACGCGAGGCTGCGGGCGGGGATGGACACCGCGCTGGCTGCGCTCTACGGCCAGTGCGAGATCGTCCTCTCGCCGAGCGAGTCGGCAGACGAGTCGCTGCGCGCGCTCGGCATCCCCGGGGAGCGCATCGGGCGCTGGGAGCGCGGCGTGGACGTGAGCCGCTTCGATCCCGCGCTACGCGATCCCGCCTCGCTCCCGGGCGAGCTCAGCGTGCTGTATGCGGGCCGGCTCACGACCGAGAAGGGCGTCGACCTGCTCGCGGACGCGTTCCTCGCCGCCCACGCCGCTGACCCTCGTCTCCACCTGGTCCTGGCGGGAGGCGGGCCCGAGGAGGACGCGCTGCGCGCCCGGCTCGGCTCCAGCGCGACGTTCCTCGGCTGGCTCGAGGGCGAGCGCCTGGCGCGGGCCTACGCGAGCGCCGACATCTTCCTGTTCGCGAGCCGGACCGACACCTTCGGTCAGGTGCTGCTCGAGGCGCAGGCGAGCGGCCTGCCCGTGGTGGCGGTGGCGGAGGGCGGGCCGCGATCGCTGATCGAGGATGGCCGCACGGGGCGTCTGTGTCCCCCGGACGCCCGCGCGCTCGCGACCGCCGTCTGCGAGCTGGCGAGCTCGCCGGTGCTCCGCCGGCGGCTCGCGGAGGGCGGGCTCGCGGCGGTCACGCGCGCGGACCTGGGAACGCGCGCTGGGTCAGCTCGCGGCCGGCTACGGCAAGGTGCTCGAGCCGCTCAGCGGCGGCGTAGCCCGCCGAACAGCCGCTTGACGGACTTGCCTGGGCTGCCGGCGCCGGATCCGCCCTCGGGCGGCCCGAGCCGTGCCACCTCGTCCGCGCTGATGTTCAGGGTCACCGCGCGCTCGGCGGTGCGCGCTACCTCGGGTGCGTCCACGAAGCGGCGCGCGCCGTCGGTCGTCTCGATCACGAGGCCGTCGAAGATGTGCTCGCGGTAGTTGTCGAGCACCTCGACCACCTTTCCGACCTCCTGGCCGTCCGAGCTGACCACGCGTGTGCCGCGCTGAAGGGCGGTGTAGTGGACCGCAAGTCCGTCGTCGTCGATCGCAGCCATGACCTCAGCGTGGCAGAAGGAGCGCGGCTTCCTCCCCCTCGCCCTCTTCCTCCTCGGTGGCGGCGGTGTAGATGCCGCTTCCGATCGCCGCGACGGTCAGGACGATGGAGATGGCCGCGACCATCCGCGCGGCGCCGTCGGTCGTGGGGAAGTCCTCGCGCGTGACGCCGATGAAGGTAAGGACGAGCGCCCAAATCGCGAGCGCGATGCCGCAGAAGTGGAAGGCGTTCACGGCGGCCAAAGCTACCGGAATCGGGGGCGGGTTCACGAGGAAGTCACCGGCTGGCGGCCGCCGTGTCCGAACCTACGTGGCGATGGCACCGTTGCTCGACAGCATCATCAGCGTGATGGGCTCCCCTCGAGGCAGAAGGCCGATCTGCCTGGTCTGCGGGCGCTCGATCACCAACGGCCAGGAGCTCATGCGGCTGCGCGGCGAGACGGTGGTGCATCGCCGCTGCGCCACCTACGAGATGCGCCGCCGCCGCGAGGGCGTAGAGCGGCTCGGCTACCCGCGCGCCCGCTGAGGTTCCGTCAGCGGTGCCCGGCGGGGACGCGCGGACGCCCGCGGGCGATCCGCACGCGCGCCGGTGGCGCGGGCGCGGGAATCGCGTGCGGGCCGCGGCGCGGAGGATGCGGGGGGCGTCCGCGCGGGTGCGGCCGTGGGTCGCGGTCCGAGCCGCCGCCGTCGCGGCGCTCGACCTCGGGCACGGGCGGGTCCTTGATCGCCCACCAGACGATCCACAGCAGCATCGCGACCGGGATCTTCAGCACAACCGCGATCCAGAAGACAGCCCAGAAGCCTCCACCCATCGCAGGCATCGTACCCGGAAACCGGCGGGTGTCTCTCGGCGGGTCCCCCGCCCGCCTCTGCGCGCCCGACCGTCGCCGCGCCCGCCGGGCGCGCGCCCGCCTCTCTCCGCGCCGGCTCGCCGCCCGGATGGGGGCTGCCGCGCCGCCCATCCGGGCGCCGGCTCGCCGCCCATCGGGCGCCGGTCGCGCCGCCCATCCGGGCGCCGGCTCGCCGCCCATCCGAGCGATTTGACAAATAACTTTGTCGAATGCAAACTGACACGCGAAGTGCCGGCCACCGTCGACGTCTCGCGCGCCAGGCTGTCCCCGCTCCGCCGCCGGGTGCTCGAGGAGCTGACCGAGCCGGCGTCGGCGGCCGCGCTCGCCGCACGCCTGGGTGAGACCCGGCAGCGCGTGAACTATCACGTGCGCGAGCTCGAGCGGGCGGGACTGGTCGAGCTCGTCGAGGAACGCCGGCGGCGCGGCTGCATCGAGCGTGTGGTCCGCGCGACGGCCCGGGCGGTTGTTGTCGACCCCGAAGTGATCGGAGACCTCGACGCGATCGCAGAGACTCAGGATCGCTTTGCCGCCGACATGATGCTGGCGATCGCCGCGCGAGCGGTCGGTGACGTTGCGGCCATGCGCGAGAAGGCGGACGCGCAGGGCCGCCGCTTCGTGACCTTCGCGATAGAGGCCGACCTGGCTTTCGACCGTCCCGCCGACATCGAGCGCTTCGCCGACGCCCTCGCCGAGCGCGTGACCGAGCTGTCCGCGCAGTTCGACTCGGGCAGGGCCGGGCGGCGCTACCGGTTGATCGTCGGCGGCTATCCCAAACCGCACACCAAGGAGGATCGACCAGTGAGCGAGCAAACGCCGTTCCGCGTAGAGGTGTTGGTCGAGGCGCCGCGGGAGCTCGTCTGGCGAGCCGTGACCGAGCCCGAGCGGATCGCCCGCTGGTTTGGCTGGGAGTACGACGGGCTGGAGAGCGAGATCCAGTACATCTTCGTTGACCACGCGGTGCAGGATCCGCCGCGTCTCCTCGACCTCGACGACGGCGAGGACCGGCAGACGATCGAGTTGGTCGAGGACGGCCCGCGGACGGTCGTGCGAGTGGTTCGGCCAGGCTCGCTCGAGGGGACGGACTGGGACGACCTGTACGAGGACGTCAGGGAGGGCTGGCTGACCTTCCTCCACCAGCTTCGGCACTACGTCGAGCGCCATCCCGATGAGGAGCGCAGGACGATCTACATGAGCGGGGAGGCGCTACCCGAACGGGTGCTCACCGACCTCGAGGCCGAGGTCAGCGGCCCCGTCTGGAACGAGAACCGATTCCAGCGCGCGATAGCGGCCGGTGGGGAGGGGGACCTGTTGCTGAGCGTTCACTCCAAGGTGCCGCTCGACTCCGCGGAGCCCGGGTCGGTGGCGGTCACGATCACGAGCTATGGCCTCGACGACGCGTCGTTCGCCTCGATGCGCCGCCATTGGGAGTCGTGGTGGGCTAGCCGGTCGGCACCGACTCGATCGTCGTGATGCGCCGGAACATCTCGTAGCGGTCGTCGATCTCCTCGCGCGTGAGCTCCTGGCCGCGCTCGGAGCCGAACGCCTCGACCCAGAACGACGCGAGCGTCGAGCCGTAGGTCATGGCCCGGCGCAGCGTCCCCTCATCGAGCGAGCGGCCGGCGGAGTCGAGGTAGCCGAGGAACCCGCCTGCGAACGAGTCGCCGGCGCCGGTGGGGTCGACCACGGTCTCGAGCGGGAAAGCCGGCAGGGCGAAGAAGGCGTCCTCCGTGAATAGAGAGGCCCCGTACTCGCCCTGCTTTGCGACGACGACGCTCGGACCCATCTCCATCACCTTGCGGGTGGCTCGCACGAGGTTCGGCTCCTCGGTGAGCATCCGCAGCTCGGCGTCGTTGAGGAACACGAGGTCAACGGTCCCGATCGTCTTGACGAGCGAGTCGCGGGCGGACTCGATCCAGTAGTTCATCGAATCGAGCGCCACCACTTGGGCGCCGCTGCATTGCTCGCGCACCTCGCGCTGAAGGTCGGGCTGAATGTTGGCGAGGAAGAGCATCTCGGAGCTCCGCGATCCCTCAGAGAGCTTCGGCTGGAAGTCTCCGAACACGTTCAGCTGCGTGTCGAGCGTCTTGGCCGAGTTGAGGTCGTACTCGTACTCACCCGCCCAGAAGAAGGTCCTGCCGCCCTCGACGTACTCGATGTCGTCGGTGTTCACGCCCCGCGCGTGGAGCACGGCGTATTCGTCCTCGCCGAAGTCATCCCCAACGGGACCGACCACGCGGACGTTCGTGAAGAAGCTCGCCGCGAGCGAGAAGTGGGTGGCCGCGCCGCCGAGGATGCGCTCGCGCTCGCCGAACGGCGTCTTGATCGCGTCGAAGGCGATCGAACCTACAACCGTGAGAGACATGCCGGCGAGAGAGTAGCCTGCGCGCCCATGCGCGCGGTGCAGATCCAGGAGTTCGGCGGCCCCGAGGTCCTGCAGGTGGTGGACCTGCCTACGCCGGAGCCCGGCGACGGCCAGGTGCTGATCGAGGTGTCGCGCGCCGGCATCAACTTCGCGGACACGCACCAGCGTGAGAACTCGTATCTCGCGCGCTACGAGGTGCCGCTCGTGCTCGGCGGCGAGGTGGCCGGGACCACGCCGGACGGCACCCGCGTGGTGGCGCTCGTGCCCTCCGGCGGGTACGCCGAGTACGCGCTCGCCCATGAGTCGACGGTCTTTCCGATCCCCGACGGCGTCGATGACGGCACGGCGCTCGCGCTCGTGATCCAGGGGCTCACGGCCTGGCATCTGTTCAAGACGTCGGCCAAGCTCGCCGAGGGCGAGTCCGCGGTGGTGGTCTCGGGCGCCGGCGGCGTGGGCTCGCTGGCGGTTCAGCTCGCGCGGCCGTTCGGTGCCGGGAGGGTGATCGCGACGGCGTCCACCGAGGAGAAGCGGGCGCTGACTCTGGAGCTTGGAGCCGATGCCGCTGTGGACCCGGGGGTCGAGGATCTGAAGGCTGCGCTGATCGAAGCGAACGACGGCAACCAGGTGGATGTGGTGCTGGAGATGGCGGGCGGGCGGGTGTTCGACGCGTGCTACTCGGCGCTCGCCCCGTTTGGGCGCATCGTGGCGTACGGGATCGCGGGCCGGGAGCAGAACTCGGTGGAGACGGGCCGGCTGATGCGCAGGAGCCGCGGAGTGATCGGCTTCTGGCTGATGCACTGCCTGGGGCGGCGGGACATGATGGAGGAGCCGCTCGCGGACCTGTTCGAGCGCGCGGCGCGCGGAGAGCTGCGCGCGCAGATGGGCCACACCTACCCGCTCTCCGAGGTCCGCCGGGCCCACGAGGATCTTCAGGGGCGGCGCACGACGGGCAAGCTGCTGCTGGATCCGTCGGCCTAGCCGTCACCGCTGAGCAGCCGGGCGAGCTGCGCCGCCACCTCGCGCGGCTCGCGGGCCAGACGGGCGCGGGTGATTCGCACCACGCGCCAGCCGGCCTCGACGAGCTGGGCGTCCTTGACCCGGTCGCGCTCGAATGCTCCGCGCCCACGGTGGGCGCTCCAGCCGTCGGTCTCGACGACAAGCCGCCGGCCGGGCCAGTGGAAGTCGACCTCCCAGCGCTCCACTTCGCCGTTGACCACGGGCTTCGGCACCCCGGCGCGGCGGCAGAGGGCGAGCATGCGCTCCTCGAGCTCGGAGCGGGTCCAGGTGGTGCCGGCGAGGTGCTCGGCGAGGACTGCTGTCAGCCGCCCCGCACGCCGCGCCGACCCGGGCGCGGCGATCAGGCCCGTCAGATCGAGACCAAGGTAGGCGGCCTCGTCGAGGGCTCGCTCGAGCGTCGCGGCGGGACAGGCTGTCCGCGAGGTCGAGCACGGTTCGAGCGGGGTCGTGACCGGAATGCCGTCCTTAGTGGTCACGTCGTCCGATCTGAGAGGCGAGCGGTGCACGATCACGAGCCGATGCTTCGCGCGGCCGCCGGGTCCGGGAACGGTTACGTCGATGCGCGGGCCCGCTTGGTTTGCGGAGGCCCCACAGGACGGCGGCGCTCTCGTGACTCAGCGCGGCCCCCGGCCCGCATGAAAAGACAGCAGCGAGGAAGCGGCCCTGCCTGGTCAGGGTCGGGTGACCCGCTGCGTACACGCCCCGGTAGCCAGGCGGTGCAGCCGGCCGGTGCGGACCCATCTCCAGATCGTGTCGTCGCTGAGCCCGAGTTCGACGGAGCTGGGAGTACTCGACGACGCCGTGCTGACGCGCAGCGAGCGTCGGCCACGAGTCGTGCCTGCAGGGGGGCTCGACGAGTTCTTCGCGCATACGGCGGGTAAAGCGTCAGCGCACCGCGGATTCGCCCCCCCGGCGGGCCTGCTCGGCCGTCCCGAGTAAGTCTCAAACGCCGCATGACGACCTTCGCCGACCTCGGCCTTTCCGCGAGCACGCTCGAGGTGCTCGCTCACCTCGGGTACGAGCGCCCCACGCCGATTCAGGAGCAGACGATTCCGCTGCTGCTCGAGGGCCGCGACGTGATCGGCCAGGCGCAGACGGGCACCGGCAAGACCGCCGCCTTCGGGCTGCCGATGATCGAGTACGCGGATCCCGGCGATCCGGACGTCCAGGCGCTCGTGCTCACGCCGACGCGGGAGCTCTGCATCCAGGTGACCCAGGCGCTGCGGGCCTACGGGGCGCGCAAGGGGGTCGAGGTGGTCGCCGTGTTCGGCGGCGCGCCCATTCGCGACCAGGCGGCGCGCCTCAAGGACGCGCAGATCGTGGTCGGCACCGTCGGGCGCGTGATGGACATGATCGGCCGCCACCATCTCTTCCTCGACCAGGCCCGCTACGTGGTGCTGGACGAGGCGGACGAGATGCTCGACCTGGGCTTCCTCGAGGACGTCGAGGAGATCCTGCGCCGCGCCCCGATGGGCCGCCAGACCGCCCTCTTCAGCGCCACGGTTCCGACCCCTATCCGCCGTCTCGCCGACACCTTCATGCACGACCCGGTGGAGATCCAGGTCCGGGCAGCCACGCTGACGATCGACACGGTCGACCAGTTCTACGTCGAGGTGCCAGACCGCGAGAAGCCGGACGCGCTCGTGAACGTGCTCGAGCGCGAGCGCCCCGACCAGGCGATCGTGTTCGTGCGGACGAAGATCGGGGTCGACCGCCTGGCCCGGCGCCTCGGCGACGCCGGCGTGCGCGTCAAGACGCTGCACGGCGACATGACCCAGGGCCAGCGCGACGGTGTGATGATCGCCTTCAAGGGGGGCCGCGAGCGGCTTCTTGTGGCCACCGACGTGGCTGCCCGCGGGCTCGACCTCACCGGCGTGAGCCACGTCGTCAACTACGACGTGCCCAACTCCCCGGACGTCTACGTCCACCGCATCGGGCGCACGGGCCGCGCCGGCGAGTCGGGCCGTGCGATCACGCTCATCACCCCGAAGCAGCGGCGCGACCTCCAGGGGATCGAGCGGCACGCGAAGATCGAGATCGAGCCTTGGGAGGCGGGCAACGGCAAGCCGGCCCGCCGCGAGCCTCGGCCCGAGCCGCGCGAGGTGCGCCGCCCGCGGCATACCAAGCCGCACAGCCGCGACGGCGTGCCGTACGCCAAGCTCGTGGTCGGCGCCGGCCGCCAGGAAGGGGTCGAGCCCGCGGACGTGGTGGGCGCGGTCGTGGACAACACGCATCTGGAGAACGACGACGTGCGCAACGTTCGGGTGCTCGAGCGCTTCAGCTTCGTTGACGTGCCGGCCGCGCGGGCGGAGGAGGTTGCGATCAAGGTGAGTGGACAGCGAGTCCGGGGCACGGAGCTCCGGTTGGAGGTTGCGAAACGCAAATGAGCACGGCAACGATGCACACCAATCACGGTCCCATCGAGCTGGACCTGTTCGAGGAAGACGCGCCCAAGACGGTCGAGAACTTCGTGAAGCTCTCCGGGGACGGCTACTACGACGGGCTGATCTTTCACCGCGTGATCAAGGACTTCATGGTCCAGGGCGGCTGCCCGCACGGGACCGGCACGGGCGGCCCGGGGTACGAGTTCGAGGACGAGATCAACGACAACAAGATCGTGCGCGGTGCGCTCGCGATGGCCAACCGCGGCCCCGATACCAACGGCAGCCAGTTCTTCATCGTCACGGTCGACGCCGCGCCCTGGCTCGACGGCAAGCACACGGTGTTCGGCCGCGTGGCCTCGGGGATGGAGGCGGTCGACGCGATCGAGGGGCTCGAGACCGGCCCCGGCGACCGTCCCGTCGAGGACGCGCGGATCGAGCGCGTGGAGATCCACGGGACGGAGTGAGCGAGGCTCCCGCGGTCGAGCTGCTCTGGTGGGAGGGCTGCCCCTCCCACCCCGATGCGCTGGCCGAGCTCGAGCGCATCCTCAGCGAGGAGGGCCTCCCGGCCGAGGTCGAGCGGGTCGAGATCGAGAGCGACGAGCAGGCCGCGCGGGAGCGCTTCCCGGGCTCGCCGACGATCCGGATCGGCGGCCGGGACGTCGTCCCCCCGGGCGACGGCGAGCCGTTCACGCTCACCTGCCGGGTCTACCGGCTGCGCGACGGGCGCATCTCGCCCACCCCAGACCCCGAAGATGTGCGCGCCGCCGTGCGTCGCGCGAAGGAGGAGCTGTGATCGGCATCGGAGACAGCGCGCCGGGCTTCAGCCTGCCGGACACCGACGGCGTGGACCACTCGCCGGCCGAGGGCGGGATCACCGCCGTCGTCTTCACCTGCAACCACTGTCCATACGCGCTCGCCTGGCACGACCGCATCGCCGCGACGGCCCGCGACTACCCCGACGTGCGCTTCCTCGCCGTCAACCCCAACGACGCCGAGCGCTATCCCGGCGATTCCTACGAGGCGATGCAGCGGCGCGTGGCCCAGGAGGACTGGCCGATGCCGTACCTGCGCGACGAGTCACAGGAGGTGGCGCGCGCGTACGGAGCGCAGACGACGCCGGACATCTTCGTGGTCGACGCCGAGGGGCGGCTGCGCTACCGCGGGGCCCCGGACCCGGACCACCGTGACCCTGCCCAGAACGCATCCTGGCTCCGCGAGGCGCTCGACTCCCTGCAGGCGGGAGAGGCGCCCGGCCGCCCCGAGACCAAGCCAGTCGGCTGCTCGGTCAAGTGGAAGTGATCGCCCGGACCGCGGCCTCGGTGTCGCTCAGGTCCTCGAGGAGCGCGTCTGGTTCCGCGCCGCGCAGCTCGTCGAGATCCGCGAATCCGGTGGCCACGGCCACCGCCCGAGCCGCCGGCCTCGCGCGCGGCGCGCACGTCGAGCGGCGTGTCGCCCACCAGCACGGCGCCGGTCGGCTCGCCGTACTTGCGCGCCGCCCGCTCGCGCGCGATCGCCACGAGCTCGTAGCGCTCCTCGTGCGGGTCGGAGCCGTAGGCCCCGACCTCGAAGTCGAGCCAGCGCTCGAGCCCGAAGGCGCTCACCTTGAGCGCGGCGTTCGCCTCGATGTTGCCTGTGAGCAGCGAGTTGATCACATCCGCACGCTCGTGCAGAGCGGCGAGCGTCTCGGGCACGCCGGGGTAGGTGCGGCCCTCGGCCGCGATCGCCTCGCGGCGGGTGTTGAGCGCCGCCTCGAGCTCGGCCAGGACGCGCGGCAAGTGCTCGCGCTCGCCCTCCAGCATCCCCAGGGCGATCTGATGGTCCGTGCGTCCCGCATACGGGACGTCGACGTGTCCGGCGCTGCGTCCCGTCACCGTCTCGAACGCATCCGCGAATGCATGGCGCCCGTGGCCCGCCGTGTGGACGAGCGTCCCGTCGACATCCCAGAGCACGAGCAGCACGCTCCGAGACTGACAGACTGGTCGGCCGATGCTCGATCGCCTGTCCGTCCCGCCCCGCCTCGTCTTGCGTGCCCTGGACGACCTGAACACGGTCGCCACGGTCCTCCGGGAGCTCGCCGCCCACGAGGGCGACCTCGCGTCGATATCGCGCTCGTTGACGGAGCTGCCCAGGGTCGAGGACGAGCTGTCGGCCCAGATCGAGACCCTCAAGGTCGAGGTACGCGCGCTGCATGAGTGGCTCGAGCCCCTCCACCGCGAGGTCACCGACCTCGACGAGACCGCCGAGGCCCTCGAGCAGAGCCTGACGCGGGTGAATGAGTCGATCCTCGGCCTGCAGACGCTGCTCAAGAGGCTGCCGGGGATCTAGCGCAGCGCCACGCCGAGCAGCGCCTCGAGGCGCGGAAGCGTGCTCTCGGCGCCGCGGTGGAGCACGGCGGTCATGCCCACCGCCTCGGCGCCCTCGCAGTTCTCGCGCAGGTCGTCCACGAACACGCAGTCGCGCGGCGGCAGCCCCACCCGCTCGCAGCCGAGCTCGAAGATCTCGGGCTGGGGCTTGTGGAGGCCGACCTCGCCCGAGATCACCACCCCGTCGAACAGCTCGGGGAACAGCGAGCGGTCGTAGCGCCCGGCCCCCATCGAGTTCGAGATCAGACCGGTGCGGATGCCCTGAGCGCGGGCGCGCCGAAGGGCGTCGAGCATCGGCTCGTCCGGTGCGATGTGGCCGAACATGCGCTCGACCAAGCCGGGCCGGCGCGCCTGCTCGAGCTCGAGCAGCTCGCCGAAGCGCTCGCCGAACTCGTCCTCGCTGATCGCGCCGGTCTCGAGTCCTCGCACCGCCTCGAGTGCACGCGACTCCTCGCGGAACAGCGTTCGGATGACGTCCGGGTCGAGCCCCTCCTCTTCGGCGAATGTCCGAAAGGACTCGAAGACGTTGCTCGTGAGGACCCCGCCGAAGTCGACGAGCAGCCCTCTCACGAGTGGGCTATCTCCCGCGCCTTCTCGGCGAGTGCCGGCACGCCGGTGTCGAAGAGCGCGAGGTAGGGGTCATCCGAGTTGCCCATCGAGAAGCGCTTGAAGTTGCCCTCCATGAACACCGCCGCCCGCCAGATCGCGAGCGTCTGGTACCAGTTGACCGCCGCCATCGAGCGTCCGCTCAGCTGCTCGTAGCGCGTGATCAGCTCGTCGCGCTTCATGAAGCCCTCGCGTCGCGTGGCCATCGACAGGCTCGCGTAGGCGATGTCCTCCGGGTCACCGGCCTGTGCCCAGGTGGCGGTGAGGTAGCCGAGATCGGCGAGCGGGTCGCCGATCGTCGAGAGCTCCCAGTCGAAGACGGCGACGATTCGTGCCGGCGCCTCGTTCCCGACCATTAGGTTCCCGAGCCGGTAGTCGCCGTGCACGATCGTCGACGGGGGCGACTCGGGCATGTTGGCGGCGAGCCACACGCCCACCTCCTCGACAACCGGCAGCTCGCGCGTCTTGTTGTGCTCCCAGAGCCCGTTGAAGCGGCGCAGCTGGCGCTCGAGGTAGCCGGTCGGCTTGCCGTACCCCTCGAGCCCGCATGCCTGCCAGTCCACCGAGTGGATCTCGACGAGCCGGTCCACGAGCTCGTCGCAGATGCGCCTGCGCTCGGCCGGGTTGTCGAGCGCAGCGGGGATGTCGGTCGTGATCACGCTCCCGTGCATCTCCTCCATCACGTAGAACGGCACGCCGAGCACGGAGTCGTCGTCGCACGTCGCGAGCACGCGCGGCACCCGGACCGGGGTGGCTTCGAGCGCGCTGAGGAGCCGCGCCTCGCGGAGCACGTCGTGAGCCGAGGGTGGGAGCGGCGGGCGGGGCGGACGGCGCAGCACGACGCGCGCCCCCGCGCGGGTCACGAGGAACGTGATGTTGGAGTGGCCCTCGCCGATCCGCTCCACCTCGATCCGGCCCGCGCCGATGCCCTGCGCGTCGAGGAACGCCTCGAGCGGCTCGCGCACCACCAGCGGCGGGAGCTCGAGCTCGGCCGCCTCGTGCGGGGTGTCGACAACCTCGGGTGCCCTCATTCGCGCCAGGATCCTAACCCCGAATCGAACGCCGTTCTCGCCTGTTTATGCTGCCGACGATGCGACCGAAGCGCCTCCTGATCCCGCTCGCCGTGCTCAGCCCGCTCGCCCTCGCCTCGCCTGCGCAGGCCGCGGACGCGTCCGTGAACGTGTTCGATTTCGAGTTCATCGAGAAGGAGGTTCAGGTGGGCGTGGGCGAGACGGTCACCTGGAACTTCGTCGCGGCCGGCCATACGACCACGAGCGATAGCGGACAGCCAGAGTCATGGAACTCGGGTCCGCAAGTGGCTCCTCCCGGGACCAGCTTCACGCACACTTTCGACACACCCGGCCGCTTCAGCTACGTCTGCTTCCCGCACCGGTCCTTCATGAAGGGCACGGTCGTGGTGGGGACGGACGAGCACAGGAAGTCGCAGTCGAGGATCAGGTGGGTGCGGCGCGGCAGCAAGGTCACGTTCAGCTTTACGCTGGTCGAGCCGGCGAAGGTGGAGATCAAGCTCAGCGGCGCCGCCAAGCGCTCGGCCACGAGCAAGCGCCTCCGGCCGGGCAAGCACTCGATCGTCATCGCGAAGCTCAAGCCGGGTCAGTACCGGGCCAAGGCCATCTTCACCGACGACTTCGACAAGAAGTCGGTGGTGAACACGGTCATTCGCTGACGCCGGCCGGGCGCCATGCCCGGCCATGAGACTCTCTCCGGCTGATGCTGCGCGTTTTGCGCCACCGTGATTTCGGGCTGCTCTGGCTGGGTCAGGCCGTCTCGCTCGTTGGCGACGGCATCTATCTGGTAGCGATCGCCTGGCTCGTGCTCGACATCTCGAACGAGCCGAGCGCGCTGGCGCTGGTGGGCTTGGCGTGGACGTTCCCGATGGTCGTCGCGCTCTTGATCGCGGGCGTCCTCAGCGACCGCCTCGAGCGCCGCCGGCTGATGATCGCCGGCGATCTGCTTCGTTGCGCCGCGATCAGCGCCATAGCCGCCCTGGCGCTGGCCGGGACCGCCGAGCTGTGGCACGTGATCGTGCTCGTGGTGATCTACGGGATCGGGGAGGCGCTCTTCCAGCCCGCCTTCGGGGCTGTCGTCCCGGACATCGTGCCGCGCGACGAGCTGCTCCAGGCGAACGCGGTGCGCGAGCTGATGGAGCCGCTCGGCCTGCGCTTCGCGGGCCCTGCCCTGGGCGGTCTGCTTGATCGCGCTGTTCGACGTGGGCGCCGCCTTCGTGGTCGACGCCGCGACGTTCGCGATCTCGGCTGTCGCAATCGGGCTCATGTCGCGCCAGCCGCCCGCGCGCAAGGAGAGCGGGTCGATGCGCCGCGACCTGGCCGAGGGCTTCGCGTACGTGCGCGCGCACGCGTGGCTATGGGCAACGCTGGCCGGCGCAGCGCTCTTCCTCCTCTTCACCTACGGGCCGATGGAGGTGCTGCTCCCGTACATCATCAAGAACGAGCTCGGCGGCGACGCCGCCACGTTCGGGACCGTGCTCGCGGTCGGCGGGCTCGGGTCGATCGCGGCCGCCGTCATCCTGAGCCAGACCGGCCTCCCGCGCCGCCACGTGACCTTCATGTGGAGCGCATGGGGCGTGGGGACCGGCCTCGACGTCGGGCTGGCGCTCGCGGGCGCGTCCTGGCAGATGTGTGTGTTGGCGTTCTTCTCGTTCGGCTTGGCAACGACCGGACTCCTCGTCTGGAGCATGCTCATGTACACGCTCGTCCCGGCCGAGATGCTCGGCAGGGTCACGAGCCTCGACTGGTTCGTGTCGATCGGGCTGACGCCCGTGTCGTTCGCGCTGACGGGGCCGATCGCGGAGGCGTTCGGCGCCCGGGAGACACTCGCCGGCGCGGGCGTGCTGGGCCTGCTCACCGTGCTGGTGATCTTCATCCCCGGCGTGCGCGATCCCGAGCGCACGCCCCTGCCCGGCGGCCGGGCCCGGCTAGGCTCAGCCGCGTGAGGCGTCTACTCGCGACGATCCCGCTCGCGGCTCTGCTCGTGCTGGCCGCGCCGGCCTCGGCACGCGATCCGGGCCGCTGGATCCTGACCGGCTACAGCTCGGTCTCGATCTCGTACTGGCAGGGCGTGAGCTCGCCGCCCGGTGCGCGGCAGGTGTTCTTCAGCGGGCTGTCCCAGGGTCTCTACAGGACGACCCCGTCGCTGCGCGAGCGCGCCGCGCTCGGCACGGCCATCCCGGCGACGGTGCTGGCGACCGAGGGCTACAACCACGTGGGCGACATCTCCTGGCATAGCGGGGAGGGCGGCCGCGTGCTGCTGCCGCTCGAGTGCTTCTCGCCGGGAGCACCCGGCGGCGGCAACACCTGCGGGACCGGCTCGATCGGCGTGGCCGATCCCTCGACGCTCGCGTTCCGCTACTACGTCAAGCTCGACCCGGCAGAGATCCCCAAGGCGATGTGGGTGGAGGCCTCGCCGGACGGCAAGCTGCTCTGGACCTCCAGCGGTCGTGACCTGCTTGCCTACCGCGCCGCCGACGTCACGGCCGCGCACGCGGCCCCGGCGGGCGCCCCGATCCGCTCCGTACGCCGCCTGGCGGGCGCCGTGCCGCCGAGCGGCGTGACCGGGGCGGCGTTCCGCGGCGGCCGCCTGTTCCTTGCGGGCGCCACCGGGAGCACCTATCAGGTGTGGTCGGTGAACACCCGCAGCGGCGCGCGCCGGCTCGAGGTCGAGCTTTCCGGCGTGCAGGGCGAGGCGGAGGGGCTGCACACGATGCGCCTGCTGAACGGGGAGCTCCACTGGCTGATCGCGCCGCTCGCGCTCGAGCCTACCTTCGGGCCGACAGTCGGGCTGCTCCACTTCCTGCCGGCCCGTGGCCGCCCGGGGCTGCGGCTGAGTGCCCGCGCCACGGCTGCGCTGACCACTCGGCCGCGAGTCTCGGTGCGTGTCACGCGCCGCGGCAGACCTGTCAAGGGCGCGACGGTCACGCTCGCGGGCGCCCGCAAGCGCACCGACGCCGGCGGACGGGTCACCTTGCTGCCGCGCCTGGACGTGCCGGGGAGGTACGCGGCGCTGGCCCGCTGGCGAGGCCTGCGGGGGATCACGAAGCGCTTCCGGCTGGGGTACGGCGAGACGCGGCGCTAGCCACGCTCAGGCGATCTCGTCCAGGTGGCGGACGTTGTCCACGTCCGCTGCCTCATCGCTCGGCTCGGTCTCGAACCAGCCGTCGAGGATCTCTTGCAGCACCGCTTCGCTGGTGCTTCGCAGCGAGAGTGCAAGCACGTTGGCGTCGTTCCAGGTGCGGGCGCCGCGGGCCGTCTCGGCGTCACCGCACAGCGCCGCCCGAACGCCCGCCACCTTGTTCGCCGCTATCGACGCCCCCGTGCCGGTCCAACAGCAGACGACGGCCTGCTCCGCACGCCCCTCGGCGACGTCACGGGCGGCGGCCTCGCTGGCCCAGGCCCAGTCGTCGCGCTCCTCATCGTTGAGGGCGCCGTGCACGACCGGCTCGTGCCCACGCTTCCGAAGCTCCTCGACGACGGCCTCCGCCACGCCCGTTCGCTCGTCAGCGGCAACCGCGATGCGCATGGAGGGAGCGTAGCCCCCGGGGCCTTGGCCCTCCCTGCCTAGTCTTGACGGCATGCCCGAGCTCCCCGAGGTCGAGATCACCGCGCGCCGCCTGAGTCGCGGGCTGTCGGGCGCGCGGATCGAGTCGGCGCTTGCGCCCGGGCTCGTCGCCCTCAAGACCTTCGATCCGCCCCTCGACGCGCTGGCCGGGCTCGAGACGAACGGGGTCCGGCGGATCGGCAAGATGCTCGCCGTTGAGGCGGGCGAGCTCACGCTCCTTGTCCACCTGATGTCCGCGGGTCGGCTCCAGCTGTTCGACACGCGCGCGTCCCTGCGCGACCGCGCCTCGCGCGTGCTCGTGCGCCTCGAGGACGGCCGCGAGCTGCGGCTGCGCGAGTTCGGGACGCAGCAGCGGGCCTGGGCGAAGCTCCTGCCGGCCGAGCGGGTGGCCGAGGACGAGGCCGTCGACGGCCTCGGGCCCGACGCCTATCCGGCGCCGGAGCCCGACGAGTTCGCGCGACTGCTCGACCAGCCGCGGCATCTCCACCCGCTGCTGCGCGACCAGCGCACCATCGCCGGCATCGGCCGCTCCTGGGTGGACGAGCTGCTCTGGACCGCCCGGCTCTCGCCCTTCCAGAAAGGGTCCGACCTGGACGCCGACCAGCTCGAGACCCTTCGCGGCGCGTGCGACGAGGTGCTCGGCGGCGCCCTCGACCACTACGAGGAAGTGATCGGCGACAGCGTGCCCGACAAGCTGCCCATGCCGCTCCAGGTCCACCGCCGCGCCGGCGAGGACTGCCCGCGCTGCGGTACGCGCATCGAGGCCATCCACTTCAAGGACTACGTCATGTGCTACTGCCCCGAGGAGCAGACCGGGGGACGCGTGCTGAAGGATCGCCGGCTGTCACGCCTGCTCAAGTGAACAGGCCTCAGCCGACTGTGAGCGTCCCTCAGTACTTCAGCTTCCCGTCGAGCACCCTGGTTCCGCGCGCGCCCTCGGGCGCGTCGGCGGGAATGCGGGTCACGACGATCTTGTGATAGTCGCCGGGCGCGACGGCTGCGGTCAACTCCGCCGCCGCGCGCCCGTTCGGGCGCGCCATGAACGAGCCGCCGCTTATCCAGCGGCCGTCGGTTCGGATGCACCAGAGCTCGAAGAGGTCGCCGCGATCGCGCGGAAGGTGCCGGGCCTTGAGGCTCACGTGCGTGCCCTCGTCGACGGTGGTGAGCCAGGCCTTGGCGCGGGTGTCCGCGGCCGGCCCGCGGCCGCGCAGGTCGGCGCTCGCATATGCCGTCTCTTCCTTCTGGCTCGCAAGCAGCACGACAAGCGCGACCAGGAGCGCCGCGGCGATGCCGGCGGCCGCGGCCAGCACGGGCGCCCGCCGCCAGCCGGGCGCCCGGCGCTCGGGCGGCGCCTCCCGATCGCGAACGAAGCGGTCCAGCACGATCTCCTCCAGCTCGGGCGAGAGCTCGGGTGGCGGCACGTCGCCGGGCTCGATCTGATCGAGCAGGCTCGGGACTCGGGAGAGCTTGCGTTGCTCCCGCGCGCACTGGGCGCAGGTGTCGAGATGGCGCCGCATGGCCTCCATCTCGGCCGGGTCGAGTGCGCCGAGGACGTAGCCCCCGAGCAGCGTGCCGTGTGTGCGGCAGCCGCTCACCGCTCGACCTCCATCTCGTCGAGGATCAGGCGCAGGCTCTGAAGCGCGTAGTAGGCGCGGCTCTTAGCGGTGCCGAGCGGGATCGCCTTGTGCGCGGCGATCTCGCGCAGGCTGAGACCGCCCCAGTGCGAGAGGCGGATCACCTCGCGGTGCTCAGGCGACAGCCGCGCAAGCGCGGCCGCCACCTGCCAGCGCAGGACGGCCTGCTCGAGCTCGCGATCCAGCTCCTCGGCACGCTCCTCCGCCTCCGGCTGCGCCAGCCCGGGCCGCGCGGCGGCCCGGCGCCGGGCGTCGACGATCCGGTTGCGGGCGATCGCGTACAGCCACGTGCGTACGCTCGCCTTGCCCGGGTCGTAGTCGCCCGCATGCCGCCAGAGCCGGGCGAACACGTCCTGCACGACCTCCTCGGCGACCTCGCGGTCGCCGAGCGCGTTGCACGCGAAGCCGAACAGCTCGCCCGCGTAGCGCCGGTAGAGCTCGCGCAATTCCTCGCCGCTTCGATCATGCGGCAAGCGCTCGACGAGTCGGGCGTCGCTGGCGGCCATGCCCCACGTTATACGCGCCCTCGGCACGTGCGGTTCGCGGCTTGGCGCCTCGGGCGGCCCGCGCCCCTACCTTTCACGAGGTGCAGACGGCAAGCCTCGGGGAGTCCTTCCGGTCGTTCTTCGACGCGGTAGACGAGTTCTTCTCGAACCTGGCGTCCGTCCGGCCGGTCCCCCTTCTGATCGCGCTCGCACTATTCACGGTCTATCTGACGCTGCGGGCCCGCGCCAGCTTCAACATCCTGCGTGCGGCCTATCCCACCGAGACGATCCACTTCCGCGAGATCTGGGGCGCCTACTTCGCCGGCTATGGCTTCAACGCCGTGATCCCCGCCCGCGGCGGCGACGTCGTGAGGCTGTTCCTGACCAAGACCTCGATTCCGCGCTCGAGCTACCCGGCGGTCGCGGCGAGCTTCGTGGTCGAGCTCGGCTTCGACGTCGCGATGGGCTCGCTGATCCTGCTGTTCGCGTTCACGCAGGGCGTGTTCCCCAAGCCGCCCGACTTCGCGAAGCTGAACGCGTTCGATCTCTCCTACCTGGCCCAGCACCCGGAGTTCACGCTCTTCCTGGTCACGCTGCTCGGGGTGGGGGGACTCGCCGCGTTCGCGCTCCTGAGCGCGCGCGCCCAGGCATTCTGGGAGCGAATCCGCCAAGGGTTCACGATTCTGCAGGACCGCGACCGCTACCTCCGAGAGGTGTTCGCGGTCCAGTTCGCGGGCTGGTGCTTCCGCTTCGCCGCCTTCTGGATGCTGCTGGAGGCGTTCCGGGTCGGGGGCTCGGTCAAGAACGTGCTGCTCGTGCTGGGCGTCAACGCGGTGTCCGCCGCCGTGCCGTTCACGCCCCAGGGCGCGGGCGTGCAGCAGGCGCTGCTCACCCAGGTGTTCGCCGGGACGGCGGCGGGGGCCACGGTCGCCGCCTACTCCGTCGGCCAGCAGATCGCGATCGGCGCGCTCACCTTCGGGATCGGCTTCACCGCGCTCGTGTTCATCTTCCGCGTGCGCAGCTTCAAGGAGGTGATCGCGCGCGGCCGTGAGGACCGCGAGAGCGAGAAGGCTACGTCCCGAAACCCTCGCGAGCCTCGCGCACAAGAATGACGGCCTCGGGGAACATCAGGCGCATCGCCTGCAGCAGGTCTCGCGACTGCTGCTCGGCGTTGCCCTGAAGGTTCATGCGGGCGAGCCCCGCCACCGTCATGTCGACCGCCAGCTTGATGGCGTTGTCGGCCCAGGCGACCTTCTGCGCTCCCTGCATCTGTTCGGCGAACTGTTCCATGCGACGGCGGAGCTCGTCGGGGTCGCCGAAGAGGCCGCCGAAGGGATCTTCAGATGACATGCCTCAAGGGTAGGGGACCCCGGGCGGTCAGCGCCGCCACGACACCCCGTGATCGCCGAGGTAGTTGAGGAAAGCCACAGGGTCGAACGCCGCCGACGGGCCGAGCGCCCCCGCACGGTCGTAGCCCGGCGCGCTCAGCAGCTCGGCGGCGTGGACCAGGATCACGGCGGTCACGCCGTAGACGTCCACGCCGCGCGCCTCGGCGCGGCTCGTCCGGCCGTCCTCGCCGCGGGCGTCGGCGACGATCGTCCACTCGGCGGCGCGGCGCTCGGACTCCGGCGGGCCCTCCGGAAGCGCTGCGAGGGCGCGTTGCATCAGCCCGCGGGCCGGCGTCCGCAGCGTGAGCTGCAGGCCGGGCTGGAGGTAGGGCATGAATGCCGCCGCGACGGCGTTCGGCGCGGCGGTCCGGGTGGTCACGAGCGAGACCATGCGGCGCGTCCGCGTATGGCGGGGCACGGTGATCACCTCCCCCGAGGGGTAGCGCGACATGCCCTGGTGGCCGAGCGGCTCCGGGAAGTCGAAGCTTGCCCGGAAGACACCTGTCGGGGCGGGCCGCCAGTCGCCGTCCTCGTAGATCACGTCGCCGCCCTTCAGGATCTCGAGGGCGGAGCGCAGCGTGCCGCGGCTCATCCCGAAGCCCTTGACCGAGTAGGCGATCACGAGCTCCTCGAGCGGCTCGAGCCCTTCCGCAGCGAGGCGGGCTATGCAGTCGCCCGGCAGGTAGTCGAACCCGACCGCCGGCACGAGCGCGACCCCCGCCTGCTCTGCGCGCGCGCCGTGGCGCTCGAAGACCATGCGGATGAAGGGCTGCTCGCCGGTTGAGTCGACGTAGTGGGTGCCCGTGTCGATCGCGGCGCGCACGAGCGCGTCGCCCGCCAGCGTGAACGGGCCGGCGCAGTTGATCACCACGCGCGCGTCCCGCAGGAGCTCGCGCAGCCCGGTTTCGTCGTCGAGCGTCACCGCGCTCACGGGCACGCCGCGCTCGGCGCCGAGCGGGTCGAGCTTGGCCGGATCGCGGCCGCTCAGCACGTGCTCGACGCCGCGTCTGCCCAGCTCCTCGCCCACCAGCCGGCCGGTATAGCCGCTGGCTCCGTACAGGACGACGCTCACCGCGCGCACGATACAGTCGCGCGGTGCACATCTCGGAAGTGATGACTCAGGGCGTCGTCACGGTCGAAACAGCGGACAGCCTGCGACGTGTGGGCGAGCTCATGCGCGACCGCAACGTCGGCTCGGTTGTGGTCTGCGAGGGTGGCCGCCCGATCGGCGTGATCACCGACCGCGACCTCGCGCTGGCGGTCGTCGCCGACCAGGTCGAGGCCGCTGACCAAGCCGGGGCGCACGCCTCCAGGCCGCTCGTGACCGGCGAAGTGGAGATGGACCTCGAGGAGGCCGTGGCGCTGATGATCCAGCACCACATCCGGCGCCTCCCGGTGACCGAGGGCGAGACGCTCGTGGGGATCGTGACCATCGATGACCTCGCGGTGCGCGCGGGGGACCTCCACCAGGCCCAGCAGATCACGGCCGAGGTGGCCAAGGCGGCGTTGCCGGAGTTCTACTTCCACCAGCGCGGCGGCTGATCGCGATGGCGCCCATGACACCCGGCCAGCTGCGCACGAGGCGGCGGATCGAGGGAGCTATCCGCCTGATGACGCCGATGCTCGACCTCGTGCTCGCCGTGGGCGAGCGCGTGTCCAGGATCGTCGAGCCGGAGGACAGCGATTACTACCCGCCGCGTGTGACCCGTCACGCCGAGCGGCCGCCCAACCCTTCTCCGTGAGCAAGCAGGACCAGCTCGAGTGGGAGGCCCGCTGGGCCCGCCCCGCGGCCGCCGCCGCGTTCGTCGCGGCGGTGCTGCTGCTGGCCCAGGTGATCCTGTTGCAGACCGTCGTCGAGGACCGGGCTGGCATCGAGCCGATCCCGGACTTCCTGCTTTCCGTCGATGAGAACCCGGCGCTGCTGCTCGGAGCGCGAGGGGCCCAGGCGGTGGCGTCGCTGCTCCTCATCGGCGTCTTCCTCTATCTCTTCCGCGCCGTGCAGGCCCGTGCGGGAGGGGTGCCGAGCTGGTTCATCTACATGATCGTCGCCGGTCCCGCCCTGTACGCGGTCGGCCTGTTCCTGGGTGCGGTCGGCCAGGTCGACGTCGCGAGCGACTTTGCGGCCGGCGAGCCGATTCGCGGCAACCCGGGCGACGACCGGGCCGACCGGCTCCTCGAGGACAACGCGAACGCGGCCGTCTTCGCGCTCAACTTCGCCGGGTCCGTCGCAACGGCGTTCCTGTTCGTGATGCTGCCCCTCCGCGCCCGGCGCGTCGGCCTGCTGAGCCCGTTCATGGGCATCCTGGGCGTGGTGACCGGCGCGCTGCTCGTGCTGCAGATCGTGCCGCTCGTGCCGGTGATCATCGAGGCCTTCTGGCTCGGCGCGCTCGGCTTGCTCTACCTGGGCAACTGGCCCGGTGGACGCGGTCCGGCCTGGGAGACGGGCGAAGCGGAGCCCTGGCCCACCGCCGCTCAGCGGCGCGGTGTCGAGCCGCCGCCCGAGGCCGAGCAGGAACAGGGCGGGTCGCTGCTCGGGCCCCCGGAGCCGGAGCAGGAGGAGGAGCCGTCCGAGCCGGAGCCGGTCCCCGAGCGGCCGAGCTCGCGCAAGCGCCGGCGCAAGCGCTAGCTCGCGCTGCGGCAGCACCAGCAGCACGTCGCCGAACTCGTGCCGCAGGTAGCCGTGCTCGAGCGCGGCGGAGTAGGCACCCTCGAGGAGCGCCTCTCCTGCCACCGCCTCGAGCAGCTGCAGATGCGAGGAGTCGCGATCGTGGAAGCCGCTGAGCACCGCGTCGACCGCGCGGACGGGCCGCTCCGATCCGATCACGAGGTCGGTCCAGCCGGACGCCGCGCGCACGCTGCCGTCAGCGTGCGCGGCGGACTCGAGGGCTCGCACCGAGGTCGTTCCCACTGCCACCACCCGTCCGCCCAGGGCCCGCGCGAGGTTGACGCGCTCGGCCGTTGCTCGTGACACCTCGAAGCGCTCCGAATAGGGCGGCTCGCCGCGCTCGAGCGAGGACACGCCTGTGTGCAGCACGACCGGCGCCACATCGACGCCGCGGGCGACCAGGCGGGTGATCATGCCGGCCGTGAACGGCCGCCCCGCGCTCGGCATCTCGGCGCTGCCGGGCTCGACCGCATACACGTTCTGATAGGCGTCGAGCGGCCAGTCCGCTCGGGCGTGCCGGTAGCGGATCGGCTGGCCGTGGCGGTCGAGGTAATCGAGCAGGTCGCGCCCGCCCAGGTGGAGGTCGGCGACCCAGAGCCGCGATCCCACGTAGCTCGCCAGCAACTCCGCCTCGGCCCCGTCCGGGAGCAGCAGCCGCTGACCGGCATGGCCTCCGTGCCGGCGGCCGTCGTCCGTCCGCAGCTCGACGATCCAGCGCCCGGGTCGCTCGCCCGGAGCGGGCGTCGAGAGGTGAAGCACCAGCCGGGCGCCGCCGGCGGAGCGCGCCGGCAGCGCCGCGGGCAGGGTGCGCGAGGTGTTCAGGACCAGCACGTCGCCGGGCCCGAGCAACTCGGGCAGCTCGTCGAAGTGGCCGTGGTAGAGCCCGCCCGCGGCCGGGTCGGCCACGAGCATCAGCACGCGGTCGCGGCTCAGGCCGCGCTCCTCGGGCGGGCGGTCCGCCTCGCGCAGCTCTTCGGCCGCGGTCGGCAGCGCGCTCAAGCCGGGACCTCCACCAGCTCGCTCGCGCGGTAGCGGCCGCTCGGGAGCTCGCCGTCGATCAGCGCCAGCAGCCCCGGCACGCTCTGCTCGGGCGGCGGCCGGTCGGAGATGTCCTCGCCGGGGAAGGCGTCCTGGTGCATGCGGGTGCGCATGTCGCCGGGGTCGACCGAATAGACGCGCAGCTCCGGATGCTCGGCGGCCAGGACCCGTGTGAGCTGCTCGAGCGCAGCCTTTGAGGAGCCGTACCCGCCCCAGCCCTCGTAGGCCTCGACGGCGGCATCGGAGGTGATGTTGAGGATCGCGGCCTGGCGGCTCAGCAGCGGCAGCGCGAGCTGGATCAGCCGCAGCGGCGCGAGCGTGTTCACCCGGTACAGGGCCTCGAGCCGGTCCAGCGGATAGCGCTCGAGGCGCGGCAGAGGGCTCGGGCCGAGGCCGCCGGCGTTGTTGACGAGCAGGTCGACCTCGTCGCCGGCGGCCGCGACGAGGGCGCGGCGGTGCGACTCGCTCGTGAGATCGCCGGCCACCGCCACCACCTCGGTCATCGCGGCGAGCTCCGCGCGTGCGGTCTCCAGGTCCTGCTCGCCGCGCGCGTCGATCACGAGCGACCGGCGTCGCGTCGCCAGCGCCCGCGCAAGCGCGAGGCCGAGGCCACGGGACGCTCCGGTGACGATCGCGGATGCCATCGCCGCCGAATCTAGGCGGGCGGCGACGCCGCCACCATCGGAAATTGGGCCTAGGCCATTGGGCCCATCTAGGGCTCGACCCAGCCGCGGCGCACCGCGAGCAGCGCAGCCTGAGTGCGGTCGGTCACGCCGAGCTTGGCGAGGATGCTGCTCACGTGGGTCTTGACGGTCTTCTCGGCGATTCCGAGCTCGCGCGCGATCAGCTTGTTGGGGAGTCCCCGCGCCACGAGCGTCAGCACCTCGCGCTCACGCCCGGTCAGACCGAGGTCGGTCTCGTCCGCCGGCTCCGCGTGATCCGCGAGCTCGCGCATCACCGTCGCCGTCGCGGCGGGATGGAGCAGCGCCTCGCCGCCGTGGACGGTGTGGATCGCCCGGACGAGCTGCTCGGGCTCCACGTCCTTCAGCAGGTAGCCGGCCGCCCCGGCGCGCACCGCCGGCAGCACCATTTCGTCGTCCAGGAAGCTCGTCAGGGCGATCACGCGCGTGGCCGGGCGTTCGCGCAGGATGCGGCGGGTGGCCTCGATGCCGTCGAGCCCCGGCATCACCAGGTCCATCAGGACGACGTCGGGCCGGCCGTCGAGTGCGGCGGACACGGCCTCCTCACCGTCGCAGGCGTCCGCGACGACCTCGATGTCGGCCTGGAGCTCGAGGAAGGTGCGAAGCCCCTGGCGCACGACCGCGTGGTCATCCGCGATCAGCACGCGAATTTTCGCCAAGGGGCACCTCCAGCCCGATCGTCGCACCCGCGCCGGGCCGCGACTCGACGGTGAGCCGGCCGCCGAGCGCGCCGGCGCGCTCCTCCATCGAGGTCAGGCCGAGGCGCCGGGAGCGCAGCGCCGCGGACTCCGGCTCGAAGCCCACGCCGTCATCCTCGACGGTCAGCCGCAGGCGCCCGTTCGGTTCCGACAGGCGCACGGCGATCCGCCCCGCATGCGAATGGCGCAGCGCGTTGCTGAGGGCTTCCTGGGCGATCCGGAACACCTCCGCGGCGCGGCCGGGGCCGAGGCTCGCGCCGCCCGATCCCTCGAGGACTATCTCCTGCCTGTGGACCCGCTTCAGCACCTCGACGTGCTTGCGCAGTGCCGGCGTGAGCCCGTCGGTCTCGATCGCCGCCGGCCGGAGCTGGAACACGAGCGAGCGGAGCTCGCCGATCGCCTCCTGAGCGAGCTCCCCGAGCCGCTCCACCTCATCGTGGGCGCTGCCCGCGTCGCGCTGCTCCAGCAGCATGCTCGCGGAACGCGCGGCCAGCGCGATGCCGAAGAGCTTCTGGACCACCGAGTCGTGCAGGTCGCGCGCCAGCCGGTTGCGCTCCTCCACGGCGCTCAACTCGCGACTGCGCTCGTAGAGGCGGGCGCTCTCGATCGCCAGCGCCGCGTGCGCGGCCAGCATCTCGATCAGGTGCTGGTCCTCGGCGGAGAAGCCGCCGGCGCCCTCGCTGTCGGTCAGGTAGAAGGCCGCGATGATCCCGGCGCGCGAGACGATCGGCACGCCGAGGAACGAGCGCATCC
Organism: uncultured Thermoleophilaceae bacterium; assembly: GCA_963757815.1. Taxonomy (GTDB): domain Bacteria; phylum Actinomycetota; class Thermoleophilia; order Solirubrobacterales; family Thermoleophilaceae; genus JACVRW01. The sequence goes on from CAVWSN010000037.1 coordinate 77,917, forward strand.
GCGGATGGGTCCGCGGCCACCAGCCCCGGAAGCGCGGGTCCTGGCTGATGTCGTCCGTCCGATGCGACGCCTCGGACTCGAGCATCGCACCGAGCAGCCCATGGGTGCGCGGCAGCGGGCCCATCGCGGCGATCTCCTCGTCGGTCATTCCCGAGGTGATGAACTGCGCGAACCCGCCCTCGCCGTCGGGAATCCCGAGCGCGGCATAGCGGGCGCGGGCCAGCCCGCGGGCGACCTCGACAATGCGCTCGAGCACCCGCTCGACCGAGCGCTCGGCGGCGATCGCCAGCACGGCCTGGTTCATGGCCTCGAGCGCGTCCGCCGACCTGTCGGTCATACGGAGATGACGATACGCGGCCGGCGTCAGGCGATGGCGGGCGCGTCCGGCAGCCGCTCGAGGGCGGCGTCCATGTCCGCCTCCGAGAACTCCGGGTCCTCGAGCTTGCCGGCCAGGTAGGCGTCGTAGGCAGACATGTCGAAGTGCCCGTGGCCGCAGAGGTTGAACAGGATCACCCGCTCCTCGCCCGCCTGCTTGGCCGCCTCGGCCTCGTCCATCACCGCCCGGATCGCGTGCGAGGGTTCCGGGGCCGGCAGGATCGCCTCGGTGCGGGCAAACCGGACCGCGGCCTCGAACGTCTCGTTCTGGCGGTAGGCGCGCGCCTCCATCAGGCCATGCTTGACGAGGCCGCTGATGATCGGCGAGTCGCCGTGGTAGCGGAGCCCGCCGGCGTGAACCGGCGGCGGCACGAAGTCGTGGCCGAGCGTGTACATCGGCATCAGCGGCGTGAGGCCGACGGTGTCGCCGAAGTCGTAGCGGTAGGCGCCGCGGGTGAGCGTCGGGCAGGCGGCGGGCTCGGCGGCCACGAAGCGTGTCGTCGCCTCACCGCGCAGCACGCGCCGCAGGTAGGGGAAGGACATGCCGGCGAAGTTCGAGCCGCCGCCGACGCAGCCCACCACGACGTCGGGCTCCTCGCCCGCCATCTCCATCTGCGCCATCGTCTCCTGGCCGATCACGGTCTGGTGCAGGCACACGTGGTTGAGCACCGAGCCGAGCGCGTAGTTCGTGCCGGCGTCGCCGGCGGCGACCTCCACCGCCTCGGAGATGGCGATGCCCAGCGAGCCGGTCGTGTGCTCGGCCTGGGAGCGGCCGGCCTCGGTCGTGTCGCTCGGCGACCGGATCACGGTGGCGCCCCAGCTCTCCATCATCGCGCGCCGGTATGGCTTCTGGTCGTAGCTTGCGCCGACCATGTAGACCACGCACTCGAGCCCGAACAGCGAGCAGGCGAGCGCGAGCGCGGAGCCCCACTGGCCCGCGCCGGTCTCCGTGGCGAGCCGCTCGATCCCCGCCTCCTTGTTCGCGTAGGCCTGCGCGACGGCGCTGTTGGGCTTGTGCGACCCGGCGGGGGAGACCCCCTCGTACTTGTAATAGATGTGCGCGGGGGTATCGAGCGCCCGCTCCAGCCGGCGGGCGCGGTAGAGCGGGGTGGGCCGCCAGAGCCTGTAGACCTCGCGCACGGCCTCGGGGATCTCGACCTCCGGCTCCATCGAGACCTCCTGGCCGATCAGCTCCATCGGGAAGATCGGCGTGAGGTCGTCGGGGCCCGCGGGCTCCATCGTGCCCGGGTTGAGCGGGGGCAGCGGCTCGCCCGGCAGGTCGGGAAGGAGGTTCACCCAGTGGGTCGGGATGCGGTCCTCGGACAGGGTGAATTTCGTCTGATCGGTCACGCGCCGATCCTAACCCCGCGGGTAGCATCGGCGTCCGATGGAGGGAGGGTCGCGAACGCGCCTCGTGGCGCTGGCAGCGCTGCTGGCGCTGTCCATTCCGCTCGTGATCGTCGCGCTCGCCGGAAGCGGAGGCGACGGCGATTCGGAGCAGCCCGCCGGCCTGCGGGTGGAGCGCACGCCGGGCGGCGTGCCGGAGATCATCGTCTACGTCGAGGACCGCTCGCTCAACGAGCCGTCCACCGTGGGCGGCGCCGCCACGGTGGTCGTCGAGTGCGTGGACGCCGGCGGCGAGGTCGTCTCGAGCAACCCGGAGAGCTGGCCGTTCACCGACACCGACCAGGGAACGCTCGACCCGCATGCGCATGTGGCGGTGAGCACGGAGCTTCTCGACCAGATCGCGCGCTGCCGCCTGAAGGGCACGGACCCGCCGCTCGAGGGCCGGTTGTTATAAGCCGCCCACGCATTGCCCTCCGGGCGGCATAGGAGCACAATTTGGGTGCTGTCCCCCTAACAGATGGGAGGTGACGGATGATCGGTGCGTTGCTCCTCGGGCTGGTCGCGGGCTTCATCGGCCGCGCGCTGGTGCCGAACGATGCCTTCGCCGACATGTCCGGGCCGAAGTCGTGGGGAGTCTCGATCGTGCTGGGCCTCGTGGGCGCGGCCCTCGGATATGTGATCTTCACGCTCGGCCTGGGGATCGGCGACGACGATGCGTTCGACTGGGGCGGAATCGTCAGCGCCATCATCGGCGTCGATCATCGTGCTCCTGATCGTCGGCTTCGTGCTGCGCAGGACGAGAGGAAGCGCGGGAGGCCAGACGCCGCGGCCCGCGGCGTAGACCTAAACCGCTCCGGCCGCCGCCGCTATTTCCGCGTACGCGGCGGCCGGGTCGGCCGCGCCGAAGATCGACGAGCCGGCCACGAACAGCGTGGCGCCCGCGGCCGCGCATTGGCGGGCCGTGGCCGCGTCGATCCCGCCGTCCACCTCGATCGGCACGCCCGGGCTGATCAGCTCGCGCAGCCTTGCAACCTTGGCGGTCGAGCTCTCGATGTACGGCTGCCCGCCCCAACCGGGGTTGACGGTCATGCACAGCAGGTGGTCGAACATGCCGCTGAGCGCGGTCACGGCCTCCGGGGGAGTCGCCGGGTTGATGGCGAGGCCCGAGTGGAGTCCGGCGTCGCGCACCGCCTTCAGGGCGTAGTGGACGTGCGGTGTGGCCTCCCAGTGCACGATCAGGGTGTCCGCGCCTGCGGCCGCGAACTCGTCGACTCGCCGCTCCGGGCGCTCGACCATCAGGTGCACGTCGAGGACGCCGCCCCGATCGTGGACGAGGTCACGTAAGGCGCTCACGATCAGGTCGCCGATCGTGATCGGCGGCACGAAATGGCCGTCCATCACGTCCACGTGGATGACGCGCGCGCCGGCATCCATCACCTGCTCGACCTGCTCGCCCAGGCGCGCGAAGTCCGCGGACAGGATCGAGGGGGCGACGCGGACGTCCTGCATCAGGTCGGAGGGCACGGCGCGCGGCAGGCTACCGCTCGGCTGCGCGCCGTGCCCGATGGGGCTCAGCCCTCGTCGTTGTCCTCGGACGGGTTCTCCGTCCTGTTCTCCTCCGCGTCGTCGACCTGCTCCAGCGATGTGATGTCGCTCTGGCGCCGCACCTCACAGTCGGCGTCGACCTGGTCGAACTGGTCGCTGATCACGAGATCGCGGCCCTCGCCGCAGTGGACGAGGTCGACCTCGCCGTCGCGCACGTGGATGCGATCGCGTCCCGCGCCTCCGGTCAGCTCGTCGCCCTCGGCGTCACCGATGGCGGTCACGTCCACGCGGGCCACGGCCCACAGCACGTCGCGACCGTCGCCGCCGTCCGACTTGTCACGGCCGGGGTTGGCGAAGATCTTGTCCGCGCCCCCGCCGCCGTTCTGGACGTCGTCACCCTGGCCGCCGGACATGAAGTCACGGCCGGCTCCGCCGTTCGAGACGTCGTTGCCGAGACCGCCGTGCAGCCGCTCACAGCGGAAGAACTCGCTGCGCACCCGGCCGAGCCGGGTGCTTGCGCCCGGCGTGCGGAACGAGAACCCGGCACCGCCGTCGATCGTGTCGTCGTCCGGTCCGGCGAACACACGGTCGCAGCCGGGCCCGCCGTTCAGGTTGTCGGCGCCGGCATTGCCGGTGATCAGGTCGAAGCCCGGGCCGCCGACGACGGTGTCGTTACCGGGGTTCCCGTGCAGCAGGTCGCCCCGCCGTCCGGGGAAGCCGCCGCCGCCCTGGATCGAGTCGTCGCCGACGCCGCCGCGGACGAGGTCGCGTCCCGCACCGCCGTCGACGGCATCGTTGCCGGCGCCGGCGCGCACGAGGTCGCTGCCTCCGAGCGCGTTGACGGTGTCGTCGCCGCCCTTGGACAGGATGAGATCCTGAACGGCGGTCCCGGTAAGTGTGTTCGGACCGTCGTCCCCGACGATCCGAGCGGCCATCGCGGCCGCCGCAACTAGAAGCGAGAGCGCCGCCGCTCCCGAGATGGCGATCAAGAGCCTGTTGCTACGCTGGCTCAAGGGGCATCCTCCTTGTGGTGGTGGGTGCCCCTCCAACCTTTTCGGGGAAGGAAAGGTGTGGGCAGCGGCCGCTGTGACGCTCTCGGAGAACAATCTTCGCCGATCCCGGGCGTTGCCGAATCTGCCCGGCACCGGGGCAGCCCCAACGCTGGACCCGACGCCCGGCGACTTCGCCCGCTCTGGCGGTCAAAGTCAGGAGCTCGCGCTTCCCGAGCACAGCCCCGAACGATCTTCGATCACGTCCGGCCAGCCGCGGCCGACGACCCACCAGCCATCCGAGCGCGGCGCCAACTCATCGAGACAAACACGGGGCTCGGCTAGCTCCGCGCGGCCTGCTTCGCGTGCGCGCGGATCTCCGACAGGATGCGCTCGAGACGCGGCTCGGTGTCCCGGTCGACGAACGTCATGGCCGCCGCCACAGACGGATGCACGCGCGCGATCTCGGCGTGCAGGGCATGCGCCACGGCGCGGTAGGCCGGGTGGCCCTCGCGCCCCGAGCGCAGCTCGATCAGGTGCATCGCCTCGCGCGCGTTCATGTCGAGGATGTATCTGATCCGGAAGCCGAGGCAGAGCGCGTAGGGGGCGAGCTCAGGGCGGCCGACCCCCACGATCCGCTCGTGCTCCGCGCGCGAGCGCTCGATGCCCGCGCGGTACACGTCGCCCACGCCCGCCTGCTCGAGCTCGTCGGGTACGCCGGCGCCCAGCTCCGGCCCGAGCGTCTGCCACTGGATCGTGAGCAGGCGGTGGCGCTGGAGGTCGCGAAACGCGCCGTAGTCCGAAACGACCTCGAAGCGATAACGGAGCGCCTCGAAGCCGCGGCCCGGCCGGTGACGCCGGTTGCGTCGCTCGCCGACGAGCTCGGCGAGCATGGCCGCCCGCTCGTCGGGCGGCAGGTTGCGTAGCGCGGCGCGCGTCTCGTCCTCGGGGCAGGACGCCGCTTCGAACAGAAGCGCCGCGAGCAGCTCCTCCTCGCTGCCCTGAACCGAGAGCAGTCGCACCGCCGGCCCGCTCTCCTCGAGCCCGCGCGTGCGGTCGAGCCCGAGCCGCGCCGCCCAGCGCTCGGCGCTCCGCCCCCGCTCCTCGAGGTAGCCGATCCACTCGCCGCCGCGGTCGGGCCGCTCGACCCGCGCCACGAAGCTGGGCATCACCGCCTTCAGCTCGGCGAGGATCATGTGGGCGTAGTCGCGCGCCTCGGGGAGCGGAGAGGCGAACAGCCGCAGCAGCAGCTGCTCATACGCCTGCCCGGTGGCGAAGACGCCCACGTGCGAAAGCGACGCGGCGGGCAGCAGGCCGCGCAGCAGGTCGAGCGCCTTCGCCTTGATCGAGCCGCGGTGCGCCTTCTCGGGCTGGCCCGGGGCGCGCGGGAAGCGCTCCTCCGCCCACGCCATCACCCTGGGCAGCGCCGCGGAGTAGCCGTCGAACAACGAGTCCATGGCCCGCTCGTACTCGGGACCCAGCTCGGCGCAGCGCCAGTAGCGGTAGCCGAGGCCCTCGCCCATCGGGGTGTCGTAGGGCATGTAGCGCGTGGATTGCTCGAGGTACGCCGCGAGCCGCCCGCGCTGCAGCAGCTTGGTCATCACGTTCGACACCCACTCGCAGGCGATATGCGCGCCGCCGAGCTGCGCCACCGAATCGTCGCCGTAGCCGAGGAAGATGCGCTCGTATAGCCCTCGGGCACGCTCGCCTTCCTCGCCGTCGAAGGCCGGCGCCGGCCCCGTCTCACCGGCGAACTCGTCGAGGTACATCCGGCGCAGCGTCCCCTGGTAGCGCGAATAGCGGGCGAACATCGCGCCCTTCACGGTCTCCGGCAGGTTGACGAGCGCGAACACGGGCCGGTCGAGGTTCGTGAAGTGAGGCGCGAGGAGGGCGCGCTCCTCGTCGTTGAAGGTCTCGACCGGATAGTCCATGGGCCGGGCCACGATAGCGCCGGCCCCGGCGACATCCGCGCGCTCAGGCGAGGCGTACGTCGAGCACCCGGTCGAGGCGGGCGTCGTCCTCGTCGACCGGCACGGCCTTGTCGAGATGCATGTCCATCCGGCGGTCGTCGATCACGAGCGTCGCGACCTGGTTGTCGAACCAGGGACCACCGCCGGTGAGGCGCCAGCGGATGCCCGGATCGCGCACGCCGGCGCGCCGCGCGATCGCCCCCCAGACCTTCTCGAACGGGCGCGACATGCCCAGCTCGATGATCCTGCGCTCCTTGCTGTCGAGCGGGTTGCGGTAGGGCGAGCAGACCGCCTGCCAGACCGTGCTCTCGACGCCCGCGCCGCCCGGGTAGGCGATCTCGAACAGATAGGCGTGGTGCACGTCGCCCGAGAGCGTGACTATCGAGGCAGGCGCCCGCCCCCGCTCGCCGGCCCCCACGGACCGCTGCAGCTCGACCATCTTGTGGAACGAGCGCTGGAACGCGCCCCAGTGCTCGAGGTCCATCGTCTGGCGCAGCCACTCCCCGACCCCGGTCATGCGCTCTCCCCAAGCCCCGCCGGCCACGGCCTCGCTCCACGCCTCGGCGTACTGCATCCCGGGGCCGAGCAGGTAGGGCAGCGACGTGGCGAGCAGCAGATGATCGAAGCCGCCGGTGGCGTGCTCGACGATCCAGTCCCACTCTGCGTCGTCGACGATGTCGCGCCTGCCCTCGTCGAGCACGCGCCCGGCGCGCGAGTCGATCACGATCAGCCGCGTGCCGCCGATGTCGCGGCAGTAGCTCCAGCGGCTGCCGGAGCGCTCACGGTCGGCGCCGCTCACGAACTCGCGCAGCACGGCCTCGCCGTCGTCCGTCTCCTTGAGCCTGGCGAGAATCGGGTCCTCGCGCACGAGCTGCGGCGTGAGGTTGCCGAGGTGCTGGTAGACCCAATACGACATCAGCGCACCGACGCAGTGCTCGGCCCACCAGTCGGTCGCCCGCATCTCTGCGAGCCACTTCTCCGAGATGTTCCAGTCGTCGTGGACGTCGTGGTCGTCGAAGATCATCGAGGACGGGACCGCCGACAAGAGCCAGCGAATCGTCGGATCGGACCAGCTCTCCCGGTAGAGCTGGGTGTACTCCTCGAAGTCGAGCACGCGTTTGCCGGGCGGCTCCGCGACGTCGCGGCGGGACTCGATGAACGCGAGCGTGGCGGGTGACACCTCGTCCGCGTAGACCTGGTCGCCGAGCATGAGGAGGGCATCCGGCCAGTGCTCGCGCGATTCCTCGCGCATCTGACCGGCGAGCGTGTGGAGCGCGTCGATCTCCCGGCCGCGCGGGTCCTCGTCCTTGCGCAGCGAGAAGGGCGGCGTGTGCGGGGCGGCCACCCGGCAGGAGCCGAAGAGGATCTGCAGCGGGCGGCCCTTGGGGTAGGTCTTGAAGGCGCTGCGCGGGTAGTGGCTCCCGTCCTGTGGCCAGACGAGCTCGCCGTCCAGCCGGACCTCGTACTCGTGCCAGCTGCCGCGCTCCAGGCCGCCGGCGCAGACGAGCGCGTAGTGGTGGCCGCACACGCGGAAGGTGCGCTCGCTCGTCCCCAGGATCTCGACCTCACAGGGCGCGTCGGTCTCGACCCAGAAGATCGCCTCGTCATGGCCGACGTGGCGCAGGAGGGGACCGAGGATCAGGGCCGGCATCCCGAGACCCTACCCCGGGCGGGAACGCTCGACACCCGCGGTACGTTTCTCGCCGTGGACGCTGAGCTCCAGAGCGTGGGCCGCTCGATCCACGCGGCATTTCCCACGAGGTCGCGCAACCCACTGCGGGCGCTCGACCAGAAGGCGATGGAGCTGGCCTCGCAGGACCAGGAGCTGAGGGCCGCGCTGTTCCGGTTCGTGGACGTGACGCCCGCGTGCCGCTCGCTCGACGATCTCGCCCGGCACCTGGCCGATTACCTCGAGGAGGTTGACGAGCGCCCGCCGCCGATCGAGGCGGCGATGCGGATGTCCGGCACGCGAGCGGGCCGGGCCGCGCTCGGGGCGGCCGCCGCGGCCGGGGTGCGCCACATGGCGCACCGGTTCATCGTGGGCGAGAGTCCGCGCGACGCGATCAAGCCGATCAGCCACCTGTGGGAGCACGGGGCGGCGGTGTCGCTCGACCTGCTCGGCGAGGCGACGGTCACGGCCGCCGAGGCCGACCGCTATGCCGAGCGCTGCATGGACGCGCTCGAGACGCTCGCCGCAGCGGCGCCCGCCTGGCCCGCGCGGCCGGTCCTCGAGAGCGACTCGCTCGGGGCGCTCCCGCGCGTAAACCTGTCCGTGAAGGTGTCGGCACTCAGCCCGCTGCTGCGGCCCGAGGCGCCCGAGGTCGGGCGCGAGGACGCGGCCCGCCGCATGCGGCCGCTGCTCGTGCGGGCACGGGAGCTCGGTGCACACCTGCACATCGACATGGAGTCCGTCGACACGCTCGAGGCCACGATGGGGCTCGTGTTCGAGCTGCTCGACGAGCCCGAGCTGCGCGACGGGCCCTCCTCCGGGGTCGTCATGCAGGCGTACCTGCGCGAGTCGCCCGCCCAGCTCGAGCAGGTGATCGAGTGGGCCCGCACGACGCAGCGCGCCACTCCGCCGGTGGTGCGGCTCGTGAAGGGCGCGTACTGGGATCACGAGGTGGTGGACGCTCGCCAGCACGGCTGGACCCCGCCCGTGTTCGAGGAGAAGCGCGACTCCGACCGCAACTTCGAGGCGCTCACACGCACGCTGCTCGAGGCCTGGCCGCACGTGCGGCCGGCGATCGCATCGCACAACCTGCGCTCGGTGGCACACGCGATCGCCGTGAACCGCGAGCTCGGCCGGCAGGACGGGGATCTCGAGCTCCAGGTGCTGCGCGGCCTCGGCGACGATCTCGCCGCGGCGCTCGCCGCGCTCGGCATGCGGGTGCGGATCTACTGTCCGGTCGGGGACATGGTCGCGGGCATGGCCTACCTGGTCCGACGGCTGCTCGAGAACACCTCGAACGAGTCATTCCTCGGCGAGCAGCAGCGCGGCGTTTCGATCGACGAGCTGCTCGCCGCCCCGTGAGCTTCCGCAACGAGCCGATCCTCGAGCTGCGCCGGGCGCCCGTGCGCGAGTCCCTCACTGCGGCGCTGCGGGAGCTCGACGCGCGCCTCCCGCTCGAGGTGCCGATCCTGATCGGGGGCGAGCGCGGCGCGGCGAGCGGCCTCGAGTCGACGGACCCCGGCGCGCCCGAGCGGCTCGTGGCCCGCGCGGGGTCGGCGGGCGCGGACGAGGCCGCGGCAGCCGTGGGCGCGGCCGAGCGCGGCTTTCGCGAGTGGAGCGCGCGCTCCGCCGCCGAGCGCGCCGAGGTGCTGCGGGGCGCGGCGGCGCGGCTGCGCGAACGCCGGCTCGAGCTGGCCGCGCTCCAGGTGCGGGAGTGCGCGAAGCCCTGGCCCGAGGCGGACGCGGACGTGTGCGAGGCGATCGACTTCCTCGAGTACTACGCCGCCGAGGCGATCGAGCTCGACCGCGGCCGCGAGCTGCTGCAGGTGCCCGGCGAGCGCAACACGATGCGCTACTCGCCACGCGGCGTCGCCGCTGTGATCGCACCCTGGAACTTCCCGCTCGCGATCCCGTGCGGCATGACCGCCGCGGCGCTCGCTGCCGGCAACGCGGCGGTGCTGAAGCCGGCCGAGCAGTCGCCGGCCAGCGCCGGCGCGCTCGTGGAGGCGCTCCACGCAGCGGGCGTGCCACGCGACGCGCTCGCCCTGCTCCCCGGCTACGGCGAGGCCGGCGCGGCGCTCGTGCGCGACCCGCGCGTCCACGTGATCGCCTTCACGGGTTCGGGCGCGGTGGGGCTCGAGATCGTGCGCGCGGCGGCCGAGACGCCGGACGGCCAGGGTCACGTCAAACGCGTCGTCTCCGAGATGGGCGGCAAGAACTGCGTGATCGTCGACTCCGATGCCGACCTCGACGACGTCGTGCCGGAGCTCGTCCACTCGGCGTTCGGCTTCGCGGGCCAGAAGTGCTCGGCGGCCGCGCGGACGCTCGTCCACGAGGCCGTCGCGGACAGGCTGCTCGAGCGGCTGTCAGGGGCCGTGCGTGTGCTCGAGGTCGGCCAGGCCGAGAGCTTCTCCACCGAGGTGCCGCCGGTGATCGACCGCGAGGCGCAGGAGCGCGTGCTGCGCTACCGCGAGCTGGGCGCGGACCACCTGGCCGCGAGCGCCGAGGGGGTCCCGGAACAGGGCTGGTTCGTGCCGCCGACGGTGGTCTACGGCCTCGCCGAGGAATCGCCGGTCAACCGCGAGGAGGTGTTCGGCCCGCTGCTGTCCGTGACGTCGGTCCGCGACGTGGACGAGGCGATGGACGTCGTCGACTCGCTGCCGCTCGCCCTCACCGGCGGCCTCTTCTCGCGCAGCCCGGCGACGGTCGAGCGGGTGGCGGCCCGCACGCCGGTCGGCAACCTCTACGTGAACCGCGGGATCACCGGCGCGATGGTGGGCCGCCAGCCCTTCGGCGGCAACCGCCGCTCCGGGGTCGGCTCGAAGGCGGGAGGACCCGACTACCTGCTCCAGTTCGTGGAGCCGCGCATCGTCACGGAGAACACGATGCGCCACGGGATTCCGGTGGAGTGAGGAGCCCACTCAGCTCGGCGAGCATCTGCTCGGGCTCCTCGAAGACGTCTTTCCAGGTGTAGCGGCGGATCTCGTCTCCGCGCGCACGGGCGGCGCGGTCGCGGCGGTGGTCCTGTTCCCAGGCGTGGCGGGTGTTGTGGAAGCGGTAGCTGTCGAGCTCGACGGTCAGGTGGTGTCCGGGCCAGCGGCAATCGACGTAGTGGGCGCCGACCTGCTTGTTTGTAATCGGCAGCGGCAGTTTTCCCGCGCGCAGCCGGGCGCGGAAGCCGCGCTCCAGCTTGCTGAGCAGCGTCGGCGCGTCACCTCTGACGATCGCGCGCAGCCGAGCGGCGCCGGCCGCGTTTGGGTGTCGGGCTTGGGCGGCCTCGATCTGCCGCGGGGTGGTTTGGTGGCGGACGGCTGCTTCGTGGGCCGCCCTGGCGAGGTCGTCGAACGACAGCAGTGATGGGACGCGGACCAGCGTTGCCGGCACTGTCGTGACGGGGATGCCGCGGTGGCGGGTGGCGTCCCTTGGGTCCATGCGCCGACTTCTCCGTGGCTTTATGCCCTTGATCCTGCGCTCCGTCCGGGCGCTCACCTCGGGCGCCGGAGCGGGGCCCTTGATCAGTCCCCACAGCCACGCGGCGCTCAGGCCGCTCAGCAACGCACCCTCACCGCAGGCCTTGACTGCGGCCATGTAGCGCGCCTCCACGCTCGGAGCCCGGTGGCCCACCCGGTACACGCCCGGAAACACGCGGATCAATGCGCCCGAATCGAGCCGACCCCGGATCTCGTCGACCGTGACCCCGGCGCCCCGCAGCTCCCGATGAGTCACCACCCCGTGCGCCCTGGTCGCCAAGCCGGCGATCTTCTGTTCAGCTGTCCTGCCTGGACGGGCCACCAGACCTACAAAGCAGGATCGCTCCGTGTTTCGCCCCTACTAGAGTGATGGCCGCCGTGGCGGCCCCTACCTTCGATCTCCAGTCGCATTCCCTCCATTCGGACGGTGAGCTGCCGGCTGCTCAGGTCGTCGAGAACGCCGCTGCGGCCGGGGTCGAGTTGCTCGCCCTCTCCGATCACGACACGGTCGACGGGGTCGACGAGGCGCTCGCCGCCGGGGCGGTCCACGGTGTGCGCGTGGTGCCCGCCACCGAGATCTCGGCGGTCGACGGCGGCTACGAGGACCTTCATGTTCTGGGCTACGGGATCGATCACCGCAGCGCGCTGCTCGGCGAGCGCCTGCTGGACGCGCGCGGAGACCGCGAGCGCCGCGCCGAGGCGATGGCCGAGCGCCTGCGGGGGCTCGGCTTCGCGGTCGAGTCGGGACCCATCGAGGCCCGCAAGGCCGCCGGCAAGCCGGTCGGGCGGCCGCACCTGGCCGCGCGCCGTGCTGGCGCATCCCGGCAACGCCGAGCGCCTCGCGGCGGAGGGCCACGAGGACGTTTCGTCGTTCATTCCCGCCTATCTGATCCAGGGCAAGCCGGGCTACGTGGCGCGGACGCATCCGACCGTCGAGGAGGCGATCGATTGGATCCACGAGGCGGCCGGCGTGGCGGTCTGGGCCCACCCGTTCTGGGACGTCGAGGCGGGGGACGAGGTGCTCGCGGCGGTCGAGCGCTACCGCGCCGCCGGGATCGACGGCGTCGAGGTCTTCTATCCCTCGCACACGAAGGAGCAGACTGAGCTGCTCGCCGACCGCTGCGCCGAGCTCGGCCTGCTCGCCACCGGCTCGTCCGACTACCACGGGCCCGGCCACAGGCTGTTCAGCAGGTTCCGCGCCTTCGAGCTCCACGGCCGCGCGCCCAACCTCGGCCCGATCCCGCACGGCACGCTCGCGGCGCCCATCCGCTCGCGTGACAGCCGCGGCCTCTGCTTCTGGCTGACCGGCCTGTCCGGGTCCGGCAAGTCGACCGTCGCGCGGCTCGCCGCGGGCCGGCTGCGCGACCGCGGCCGGCGCGTGGAGGTCCTCGACGGCGACGACGTGCGTCAGAACCTATGCGCCGGACTGGGCTTCTCGCCCGAGGACCGCAGGGAGAACGTGCGCCGCATCGCCTGGGTGGCGGACATCCTCTCGCGCAACGACGTGATCACCTTCGCCGCCGCGGTGTCGCCGTACCGGTCGATGCGCGAGGAGGCGCGCGCCAGGATGGGGCGCCGCTTCGTCGAGGTGCATGTGCGCGCCTCGGTGGAGGAGTGCGAGCGCCGCGACGTGAAGGGCCTCTACCAGCGCGCGCGGGCCGGCGAGATCAAGGGCTTCACCGGGGTCTCCGACCCCTACGAGGAGCCGGAGGCGCCCGAGCTCACGCTCGACACGGAGGCCGAGACCGTCGAGCAGTCGGCGGAGCGGCTCATCGAGTACGTCGAGCAGCGGCTGGCTGGGGACGCTAGCCCCGCCGCCGAGCCGGCCTCCCGGAGCTGAGACCCCCGCGGCGCCTACGCCGCCGTGGCGTAACGCCCCGCGCTGCGCGCCTTGCGCTTGGCCGCCTCGACCTCGCGGTCCTTCGGAGGCGCCGTGGTCACGAGCTGCGTGAGCAGGCGCGCCGAAGCGGCCGCGACCTCCTCGACGGCGCGCTCGAACGCCTCCGCGTTGGCCTGGGACGGCTTGCTGTAGCCGCTTATCTTCCGGACGTACTGAAGCGCCGCGTCGTGGATCTCTTCCTCGGTCGCGGGCGGATCGAAGTTGTGGAGTGGTCGGATGTTCCTGCACATGTGCCCGAGGTTAGCCGGGCAGCGAGGGGGCGGCTTCCTGTTGCGCCGCCTTCTGCTGCTGCGCCTTCATCTTCGCCATGAACTCCGCCTGCGCCTGCGCCGGCGTGCGCCGCAGCGCGCCCATGAGCGGAAGCACGGTGAGGATCAGCACCGCCGCCTGCCGGAACGCCCAGGCGAAGCCCTCGCGCGCCGACCCGGCCGTCTGGCGGATGATCTCCTCGTCGAAGCCCGGCTTGGGCTCGAAGCGGTCGTTCGTCCCGCCCGTGTAGTCGTGCAGCGTCGACTGGATGACCTGGCCCGCAAGCGGCGGCGGGATCTCCCACTCGCCGACGATGTCGTCGATCTCGTCCTCGGCGAACCAGACCATGTGGGCGTGCATCGCCCCGCCGAAGGTGGCGACCAGGACCGCCACGCCTATCGCCGCCCCGAGCTGGCGCGCGGTGTTGAGGATGCCTGAGGCGAGCCCCACCTCGGGGCCCGCCACCGCGCCCATGGCGCCCACGTTGAGCGAGGGGAAGCAGATCCCCATGCCCGCTCCGATCAGGAGCAGGCCGGGCAGGATGCGCAGGTAGCTGAAGGCGTTGTCGGCGGTGGCGGGCAGGAACGACACGATCAGCATCCCGATCGCCATCGCGATCAGCCCCGGCTTCGCGAGCTCGCCGGGCGGCCGCTTGTCGGCCGCGCGGCCCACGAACGGCCATACGACGAGGCCCATGAGCGGCACGGGCGTGATCGCCAGTGCGGCCTCGAGCTGCGTGTAGCCCCAGAGATTCACGAACACGAGCGCGAGCAGCAGCAGTGACCCGATCGCCCCCGCGGCGAAGAAGAGCATCCCGATGTTGGCGTTTCGGAACTGCCGGTTGGAGATCAGGCCCGGGGTGATCAGCGGGCTCGGCGCGCGTCGCTCCCACCACACGAACAGCACACCGAGCAGGATTGCCCCCTGCATCAGGCTGAGCCAGAGCGCCAGGTCGCCGGCGAACGGGTTCGTCTCGACGAGCGCGACCGTCATGAAGAAGACGGCGCCGCCGAGCAGCAGCATGCCCTTGAGGTCGACCTCGCGGCCGGCCGTGAGGTCCCAGGTCTCGGGCCACCAGCGCAGCGCGAGGATCACGCCCAGGATCCCGAACGGGATGTTGATCAGGAAGATCCAGTGCCAGCTTGCGATCTCGACGAGCACGCCGCCGATCACCGGGCCGAGCGCCGTCGAAACCAGCGCCACGATCGCGATCAGCGCCAGCCCGCGGCCGCGTTGCTCGGGCGGGAACACCAGCACGGTCATCGCGAACCCGAGCGGCGCCAGGATGCCGGCGCCCGCCCCCTGGATCACGCGGAAGACGATCAGCCACTCGACCGACCAGGCCGTGGCGCAGAGCGCCGACCCGATCGTGAAGACCGACAGTCCGATGATGAAGAAGCGCTTGCGCCCGAACTGGTCGGCGAGCCGTCCCATCGACACGAGCAGGACGGCGAACATGATGTTGTAGGCGTTGATGACCCACGTGACCGTCGCGATGTCCGTGGACATCTCGTCCTGGAGCTCGGGGATCGTGACGTTCACGATCGACACGTCCAGCAGGGACATCGCCCAGCCGATCATCATCACGCCGAAGATGCGCCACTTGTTCGCGTAGAGGAACTCGGTGGACGGGTTCCTGCGCTCGGCCGCCGCGGGCGCGGCGCCGTCACCGTCGCGGCCGTCGCCGTCGACCGCCGTGCCGTCGGACTGCCTGCGCCAGAGCCTCACGGGCCGTCCTTCGGCGGCGCCGACTCGGGCGTCCGCTCGTTCGTCGGCAGCTCGCCGCCCTCCGGCACGCGCCCGTCGAACTCGAAGTCCTCGGGCTCGGTGCCGTCCTCGGGCTCGTCGTTGTCGATCGGGTCGAAGTCGTTCGGGATGCTGTCGTCGTCCTCGTCGTCGTCGCCGCGCTCGCGGGCCGGACGCAGCGCGCCGTCGGGCCCGAACTCGGGCAGCGTCCCGCCGGCGACCGCCAGGGCGACCTGGGACAGCTCGGTCAGCTTCTCGGGATCCTCGTTCGCGACGTCCTCGAAGCGAGTGATGTCGTCCTCGACCTCTTCGTCGTCGTCGTACATCCGCCGCTCGATCTCCTCGCGGTCGGCCACCATCAGCCAGCGGCTGTCGCGCACGATGATGTTGGAGCCGACGGCCGTAACGTTGAAGGGCCGGTCGTAGAGGTCGTCCTCGTCGACGTCGTCGAAGAGCGCGGTCAGGTCCTCGCCCCCCATCTTGCCCGGGATCGTCGCGCCCATGAAGGAGACGATCGTGGGCGCCACGTCGTGCGTCGTGGCGTACCAGTCAACGTCGTTGCCGCCCTCGTCGCCGTCGGGGTGGCGGATGAGGAACGGCACCTCGTAGGCGGGCCGGTAGGAGGTGGGCGTCGCAATGCCGAGGAAGGCGTGCTCGCCCAGAGCGATGCCCTGGTCGCCGATCACCACCAGCAGCGTGGAGTCGAGCAGGTCGAGATCGGAGAGCGCGTCCATCAGCCGCCCCACCTCGTCGTCGACGGCCTCGACGTGCTGCTTGTAGGCGTCGCGCACGCGATCCTCGTCGTCGCCCGACCAGCGGAGCTCGGCGAGCCGGCCGTTCATCGGCCCGATGCCCTCCTCCTCGACCTCGCCCGGCTTGACGTACACGAACGGGGCCTGCGCGGCGTCCGCGGGATCGAACGGGTCGATGGCGAGGAAGAACGGCGTGTCCCGGGCGAGGCCGCGGAGCTCGCGGATGCCCGCTCGGAACGTGCGCGCGGCAGCCTGGGTCTGGCCCCGGATCGCGGGCAGCAGGTCCGACTCGATGCCGGGAGCGCGGCCCGCCGCGGCGCCGGGCGCGCCCGCACGCTTGACATCCGGCCAGCGCGGCCCGCTCAGAATGGGGTTGTCGCTCACGTATGCGGTCGTCACGCCGTGACCGCGCAGGGTCTCCGTCAAGACCGGCTGGTGGTCCCAGATCGGGTTGAAGCCCGGAATCGCCGCGAGCCCATCGGTGCGCTTCCAGTCGCGGAACGGGTAGGAGCGCATGCCGGTGATGAGCGCGCGCCGCATGGGCAGGCCCGGCATCGACTCGGGTATTGCGCGGTCGAAGCGCAGCGAATCGCCCACGAGGTCGTTGAGGTTCGGCGTCTTGGCCGGCGAGCCGCCCTCGAACGCGTCGACGTGGTCCTGACGCACGAGCGGCAGCACGACCAGCACGGCGTTGCGGCCGGAGCCCTCGTCCTCCTGAGCCGCCGCGGCGGCCGGCAGCGCGGCCATGCCGAACAGGCCCGCGCCCGCCGCGCCGGCGCCGCCGCGCCGCAGGAGACTGCGCCGCGTGAGGGGCCTCACCCGCCGACCACCGCCTTGGCGCCCTTGGCGCCGAACTGGGGCAGCGTCCCGCCCGCCTCGTCCTCGAGCACGCGCCAGAGCTGGTCGACGATCTCGGGATGCTCGGCGGCCACGTCGGTCAGCTCCTGCGGGTCCTTCGACCGGTCGTAGAGGCGCTTGCGCATTCCCTCGCTGTCGGCGAGCAGGAACCAGTTGAGATCGCCCGCGAGGACGTGATCGTCGTAGCACGAGGTGAAGTACGGGCGCGGCGGCGGCTCGCGCCCGTCGAAGAGCACCGACAGGTCCTCGCCGGACATCAACCCGGGGGCACGAACGCCCATGAACGACAGCGCCGTGCGGGGGAGGTCGTGGGTCGAGGCGAAGAAGTCGCTCGTGTCGCCCGCGCGCTTGCCCTCCGGGTGCCGGATCATGCAGGGCACGTGGTAGACGTGCCACTGGGCGCGCGCCGCGTGCTTGCCGAGCACACCGTGCTCGCCGAGCGTCAGCCCGTGGTCGGACATGTACATGATCACGGTGTTGTCGAGGAGCTTCTGGCGGTCGAGCTCGTTCATGAGGCGCCCGACCCACTCGTCCACGAACTCGATCTCGGCGGCGTACAGCTCGCGGACGCGGTCGATCGTCTCGTCGTCGACGTCCACGTCGATCACCCACGAGTAGGGGGTCTCGAACGGCTGGATCGGCGTGATTCCCTGCCTCTCGATGCCCTTCGGCTCGGAGCTGTAGCGCGCCTGGTAGGTCCGCGGCGCGTCGAGCGGCTCGTGCGGGTCGAACGCGTCGATGCCGAGGAAGAAGGGCTTGCCCTCCTCCTTGAGGTCGTCGAGCAGGCGCAGGCCGGCGCGGATCACGCGGGCGGTCGGGTAGTCGCCGTCCGAGTCGCGGTAGATCGAGTTCCAGCCCGCCATCGCGCGCAGCCGGCCGACCTCCACGCTGTCGGAGAGCTCGGGAAGGAGGTAGCGCTCGATCGTGGAGCGCGTGGCGGGCCGCTTGAAGGGCTTGTTGAGGAAGCGGTAGGCGCCCTGGGAGAAGCTCGGCTTGATCCAGTCGACGGTGCGGCGGAAGTTGGCGAAGCGGGGGCCGATCAGGAAGGGGTTGTCGGTGCAGTAGGCGGTCTCGACGTCGGCCTCGCCGAGCACCTCGGTCACGATCGGGTGGAAGTCGGGGATCGGGATCCAGCCCGGCCCGACGGGCAGTCCCTTGGTTGGGACGTAGTTGCGGAAGGGGAAGGAGCGGACCCCGGTGAGGAGCGCGCGCCGGGCGGGGCCGGTCGGCATGGCCTCCGGCACCGCATGCGAGAACGTGAGCGAGTCCCTGGCGAGCGCGTCGATGTTGGGCGTCTTTGCGAGCGAGTCCGGGTTGTAGTGCGAGATGTAGTCCGCGCGCGTGGAGTCGGTGAAGAGCAGCAGGACGTTGGGCGCGTCCTTCGCATGGTCGGTGGCCGGCTCGAAGTAGTCGTCGCCGCAGGCGGAAGCGGCGAGCACGGCGGCGCCGCTCGCGCCGGCACCGAACAGCCCTCGTCTTGTAAAGCCGCCCCGCAGGCCCATCACGAGGGCCGCAGGCTAGCTTACGGCCGGGCTGCCACCCGGGATTACGCGGTCTTAACGGGCCGCCCACGCGCTGTTAACAAGGTCCCCCATGGGCCCGGGAACCATGCCGCGCATGAAGCCCAGCCGCCCAGTCGCAGCCACCCTTCTGCTCGTCGCCGCGTTCTCCGGCACGTCGATTGCCCGTGGAGACGGCGAACAGCGCCGAGACAAGGAGGCGAAGCCCCTGGTGATCGCCCATCGCGGGGCCTCCGGATACCGCCCGGAGCACACGCTTGCCTCCTACGAGCTCGGCGCGCGGCTGGGAGCGGACTATGTCGAGCCAGACCTGGTCTCGACCAAGGACGGCGTGCTCGTCGCGCGGCATGAGAACGAGATCTCGGGCACCACCGACGTGTCCACACGCCCGGAGTTCGCCGCCCGCCGGACGACCAAGGTGATCGACGGCGTCTCCCTCAGCGGCTGGTTCACCGAGGACTTCACGCTGGCCGAGCTGAAGACGCTGCGCGCAAAGGAGCGCATCCCGGCGCTGCGGCCGCGCAACACCGTCTACGACGGCCTCTTCGAGGTGCCCACGCTCCAGGAGGTGATCGATCTGACGAAGCGGCTCTCGAAGGAGCTCGGGCGGCCGATCGGCATCTACCCGGAGACCAAGCACCCGACCTACTTCCGCGAAATCGGGCTGCCGCTCGAGGAGCCGCTCGTGCGCCTCCTGAACCGCAACGGGCTCAACCGGAAGGGCGCGAAGGTGTTCGTGCAGTCGTTCGAGGTCGGCAACCTGCAGGCGTTGGACGAGGAGCTGAGGGTCCCGCTCGTCCAGCTGCTGGGTGCGCCATCGGCACGCCCCTACGACTTCACCGTCTCCGGCGATTCGCGCACGTATGCGGACATGGCCACGCCCGACGGCCTCGAAGACATCGCGCGCTACGCCGACGGCGTCGGCCCGTCGAAGGACTACATAGTCCCGCGCGACGCCGCCGGCAACTCGCTCTCGCCCACCTCGTTCGTGGACGACGCCCACGACGCCGGCCTCCTCGTCCACCCGTACACGTTCCGAAACGAGAACAGCTTCCTGCCGCTCGAGCTGCGCTCTTCGATGGACCCGGCGGCCCACGGCGACGCCCGTTCCGAGTACGAGCAGTTCTTCGATCTCGGTGTTGACGGCCTGTTCTCGGACAACGCCGACACGGCGGTCCGCTCGCGCGGTGGCGGCAGGGCCGGCGACGGCGAGCCGCAGCTCCTCGCCCGCGCCATCCTGGCCTCGGACGCCTACCAGCCCGGCCCGCCCTCCGGCGCCGATGTCGCTCCGAACAACGGCGTGACGCCGCCGTTCCCGGGGCAGCCCATCCCGGGCTTCTCGGCCGTGCTCGACGGGCCGGGCGACACCTTCTACGGCATGCCCGACAACGGCTATGGGGCGAAGGACAACTCGGAGGACTTCCTGCTCCGCCTGTACCGGATCCGCCCGCACTTCAAGACGGCGCGGGGCGGCAGCGGCGAGGTCGACGTGCTCGGCTTCATCCAGCTGCGTGACCCCGATGGGCACGTGAACTTCCCGCTCACGCGGCCCGACCGTCTGCTCACGGGCGCCGACTTCGACCTCGAGTCGGTGCGGCGCACGGAAGACGGCGACCTGTGGTTCGGCGAGGAGTTCGGGCCCTTCCTACTGCACACGGACTCGAGCGGCCGGGTGCTGGAGGCACCGATCCCGCTGCCCGGCGTGCAGTCGCCCCAGAACCCGTTCCTGCCCGACCCGGACGCCTGGAACATCCCCGCCAGCCGCGGCTTCGAGCCGATGGCGCTCAGCACCGACGGCCGGCGGCTCTACCCGATGCTCGAGGGCGCGCTGCGGAACGATCCAGACCCGCGCCGGCGAGTCCTCAACGAGTTCTCGATTCGGGACGGGGAGTACACCGGGCGCACCTGGGACTACCGCGTGGATCCGGCGTTCCCGGGCGCGGTGATCGGCGACCTCACGGCGGTCGACCGCAACCGCTTCGTCCTGATCGAGCGCGACGACGCGCAGGGAGTCGAGGCGCAGCAGAAGAAGATCTACCTGATCGACCTGCGCCGCACCGACTCGGAGGGCTATCTCGAGAAGCGGCTGGTGCTCGACCTGCTGGCGATCCGCGACCCACGCGGAGTCTCGCTTCCGGCGCGGCCCGGCGAGTTCGGCGTCGGCGACCCGTTCTCGTTCCCGCTGCAATCGGTGGAGAGCCTCGAGGTGCTCGACGATGACCGTCTCCTGATCGCTAACGACAACAATTACCCCGGCAGCGACGGCCGCTGGATCGCGCGCGACCGGCCGGACGACGTGGAGCTGATCGTGGTGAGGCTGGGGGACGAGCTCTAGGTTGCTCGGCCGGGTGGCGCCGGGTCGGTCTCGCGTATGGGCTGGGTAAGGGGGTGTTGTTCGTCGGCCGCGCCTGGCCAGGACGTGATCGAAGATCGTTCGGCCATTGCGCCGGTGAAGCGCGAGCTTTCCTGACTTTGACCGGCAGGAGCGGGCAAAGTCGGCATGGTGGCGCCGGCTTCAGCGTTGGGGCTGACCCGGTGCCGATGAAGATTCGGGAGCGGCGGGGATCAGCCGAAGATTGTTTGCCCCGGGAGCCGCAGCGGCCGTGGTCCACATACCCCTTCCCCAGCCCAAACCCGGCCGGCGGAGACCAACCCCAGGCTGAAGTGCCAAACCGTCAGCGCCGGGATCGCTCTAGGTCGCGGCCTTCATCTCGACGAGCCCGAGCGCCTCGGCACGGCCGCGCGCGGGGGCCGGGTCAAAGGGCGCGCGGCGCCACACCGCGATGCGCTGCTCCAGGTCGAGCAGCAGCCAGAACGCCCCCTCGGCGGCCTGGAGATCCAGTTCACGCCACCAGCCGGACCGCGACAGCGCGGGTGCGCCGACCGCGCCCGGGTTCAACAGCCACTTGCCCGTCGAGAGGTCGAGCGGCACCTCGGGGCGGATCTTGGCCCCACGGGCGCCGCCGGGGGTTTGCCGCCATGCGGCCGGGACGTGCGTGTGACCGACGAGTCCGAGCTCGGCGCGCTGGACGGCGAGGCAGGCTCCCGCGTTGGACGAGCCGACGTACTCGTGGACGGCGTTGCGAGGACTGCCATGCCAGCACTGCACGCCTTCGCGGCGTGACGCCGGCTTCCGCGATCGGAGCCACTCGACGTCCGCGTCGGTCAGGCGCTCACGCGCCAGCTCGAGCGAGCGCACGGCCACCGACCCCGGCTCCCCGAACCGCAGGGGATCGACTGCACCCGTGGCGGCGTAGTCGTGGTTGCCCATCAGCGCGACCGCGCAACGCTCGCGGGTCAGACGCACGACGTGCTCCGGGTCCGGGCCTCCTCCGACCATGTCCCCGAGCGACCAGAGCTCCTGCACGCCGTTGCTCTCGGCAGCGCGGATCACCGCTTCCAGCGCCTCGGCGTGCGCGTGCGCATCGCCGAACACCGCCACCAGCATGCCTCGAACAGTAGTCGCGACCTCCCGGCCCCAGGAGGGGCCGTTCCATCTACGCTTGACACACGATGGGCCCGGAGACGACCGCCCGGCTGCGCGACGGCGGCGAGAAGCCCGCTGAGGCACTCCGCCGCGGCGACGTTGTCGTGGTCGATTCCGGGGAGGTGATCCCCGCCACCGGGACGGTCGTCGAGGGGCTCGCAACGGTGGACGAGTCGGCGGTGACCGGTGAGTCGCCTCCCGTGATCCGCGAGCCCACCGGCGAGCGGAACGGCGTCACCGGCGGCACGAAGGTCCTGACCGGCCGGATCGTGGTCAAGATCACCGACGGGTGATGCCGCGGGGCGCGCCCTGCCGGCGCGCCCGAACTACGCCTCGGTCCCGGCCTTCACCTGCTCGGGCACCTCGATCTCGCGCTTGAGGATCTTGCCGGTCGGCCCCTTGGGGAGCTCGTCCACGAACCAGACCTTGCGCGGGTACTTGTAGGCCGCCACCTGCTCCTTCACGTATGCCTTGACCTCCTGCGCGTCGAGCGACCCGCCCTCCTTGAGCACGACCACTGCGCCGACCTCCTCGCCGAGCGCGTCGTCAGGGATTCCGACCACGGCCGCTTCCTGGATCGCCGGGTGCTCGTAGAGGACCTCTTCGACCTCGCGCGGGTAGACGTTGTAGCCGCCGCGGATGATCAGGTCCTTCTTGCGGTCGACGATGAAGAAGTAGCCGTCCTCGTCCACCTTGGCCATGTCGCCGGTGCGGAACCAGCCGTCGCTGTTGATCGCCTCGGCGGTCGCCTCGGGCCGCTCCCAGTAGCTCTTCATGACGTTGTGGCCGCGGATCACGATCTCGCCGACCTCGCCCTGGGGCAGCTCGTTGCCCTGCTCGTCCCAGACCTGCATCTCGACGCCCTCAATCGGGGTGCCGATCGAGCCCGGCTTGCGCTCCCTGTCCGGATGGTTGAAGGACGCGACGGGCGAGGTCTCGGAGAGCCCGTAGCCCTCCAGGATCGGGGAGCCGAACTTCTCCTCGAAGCCACGGATCAGCTCGACCGGGATTGCCGCGCCACCCGACATGCAGAGCCGCAGCGTGGAGGCGTCCGCGGAATCGGCGCCGTTCGCGTGCAGCATCGCGTTGTACATCGTCGGCACGCCCTGGAAGACGGTCACGCCGTCGCGGCCGAGAATCTCGAGCGCCTTCTCCGGATCGAAGCGGGGGATCATCGTCACTGTGGCCCCGACGGAGACAGCGCCGTTCATCGTGCAGGTCTGGCCGAAGGAGTGGAACAGCGGAAGCGCCCCCAGCAGCACGTCCTCGTGGGTGAACCCGGCCAGCGCCACCGAGGTCGATGCGCAGTTCCTGTGCAGGTTCTCGTGAGTGAGCTCGGCGCCCTTGGGCTTGCCGGTGGTGCCCGACGTGTAGAGGATCACCGCCGTGTCGTCGCCCGCGCGGTCGGCCAGCTCGCGATCCGGCTCCTGGGCGACGAGCAGCTGCTCGAACTCACCAGGCTTGACGAGGATGCTCTCGGCGCCCACGTCGGCGGCACCGGCCTCGGCGGCGTCGGCGAAGTCATGCCAGGCAAAGAGGAGCTTGGCTCCCGAGTCCCCGAGGTAGAAGCTGACCTCGCGCTCCTTCAGGAGCACGTTCATCGGGACGACGACCCCGCCTGCGCGCAGGATCCCGTAGTAGATCGCGGGGAAGTAGGGGACGTTCGGGAGCATCAGGCCGACCCGGTCGCCGGGCTCCAGGCCCTTCGCCTTCAGGAGTGCCGCCACGCGCGCGCTCGTCTCGTCGAGCATCGCGTAGCTCAGCTCGATGTCGTCCAGCTTGAAGGCGGTCCTGTCGCCGTGCTGCGCGGCGGTCTCGGTCAGGATTCGGGCCAGGTTCTCGCTCATGCTCCGTTCTCCCTCGGTGGCTTACGCGGCAGCGTAACGGGCCGGTGGTCAGGCTTCCATCCTGCACTTGTGGTGCTGGATTCAGGACCTGACCTATCAGCGGAATGCCGAAGCTAGCGCAGGGCCCCAGCGCGCTGCCCACGTCGCCGGCCACGTCGAACAGCGGGTCCGGCCAGAGGCCGAACAGGATCGTGGCGGCTGCGAAGACGATCGCCACCGCGGCCACCTCGGGCTGGGCGCGCGTGTCGGCCTCGGGCGACCAGCCCGAGACGGGCTTGACGCGGCGCGGCGGCACCGACGGCAGCTCGATCTCGTAGCGGCCCATCCACATCGCCGCGATGACACGCAGGTAGTAGACGAGCGAGAGGATCGAGCCGACCACGATCGCTATGCCGAGCCAGGTGTAGTCGCCGTCCACGCTGGCGTCGATCAGGAAGAACTTGCCGATAAAGCCGCCCGTGGCCGGGAAGCCGGCGAGCGAGAGCATGGCGATCGTCATCGGCCACGCGAGCCAGGGGTTGCTCTGGCCGAGGTTCTCCAGGCCCGCCAGGTCGTCCCCTTGCCCGGAGACGCGCTCGCGCGCCACCACCACCGCGAACGCCGTCACGTTCATCAGCAGGTAGACCGCGAGGTAGAAGGCGGTGGCCTGCACGCCGAGGTTGGTGCCCACGACCACGCCGGCCAGCAGGTACCCGGCCTGCGCGATGCTCGACCAGGCGAGCATGCGCTTGAGCGAGCGCTGGGCGATCGCGCCGACGTTGCCGATCACGATCGTCGTGGCGGCGAGCACCGCGAGCGCCGGCGCCCACTCGAGCTGCGACAGCGCGAGCGCGTGGCCGAACAGCCGCAGCATGATCGCGAAGGCCGCGGCCTTGGTCGCGACCGCCATGAAAGTGGTGATCGGGGTGGGGGCGCCCTGGTAGACGTCCGGCGTCCACTGGTGGAAGGGCGCCACCGACGCCTTGAAGGCCAGGCCGGTGATCGTCAGGGCGATACCGGTCAGGAGCAGCGGGTCGGTGGCGGACAGCTCGTCGCCTCCGAGCGCGGACGCGATGCCGTCGAACTGCATCGAGCCCGTGGCGCCGTAGACGAGCGCCAGGCCGTACAGCAGCGTCGCCGAGCCGACCGAGCCGATCACCAGATACTTGAGCCCGGACTCGAGCGACTCGCGCTTGTAAAGCTCCGTGGCGCAGAGCACGTAGAGCGGGATCGACAGCAGCTCGATGCCGATGAAGAGCGTGATCAGGTTCTCGGCCCCCGCCAGCACCACCATGCCGGTGATCGAGCCGAGCAGCAGCGAGTAGTACTCGCCCTGGCCGGCCACGCGCGTCGCGTCGGCGCGCAGCGAGAGCAGGATCGCCACGAGCCCGGCCACGTAGAAGAGCATCGAGAGCCCGAGCGTGAGCGTGTCCATGGCGAGCGCGCCCTCGATGATCGGATCGGTGTCGCCGGGGTCCCAGATCCAGATCGTCAGCCCGACCGCGATGAGAATCGACACCGCTGTCAGCGCGGGCACGAGCGTCTGGCGGACGAACGGCGAGCGCAGCAGCCCCACCATCATCACGACCACGCAGCCGCCGACCAGCGCGAACACGGGCGAGAGCAGCTTGTAGTCGATCTCCGGGGCCTGGACCTGGGCGAGCAGTCTCATCTGATCACCGAGACCTCCGCCTGGGTGCTGAGCGCCCGCGCGGCCTGGATCTTGTCGACGGTGGAGCGCTCCGTGCGCTCGACGACGAAGTTCGGGTAGACGCCCAGCGCGACGATCACGGCCACGAGCGGCGCGATCGCGGCTAGGTGGAGGCCGTCGATCTCGCTCGAGCGGGCCTTGGGCCCGAGGCGGTTGTGCATGGTGCGCTGGAAGAGCCGGATCATGTAGACCGACGCCAGCACCACGCCGATGCTCGCCACGAGCCCGTAGACGAGCTTGTCCTCGAAGGTGCCGAACAGCACCAGAATCTCGCCGATGAAGTTGGCCGAGCCGGGCATGGCGAGCGTGGCGAAGGTCGTGATCAGGAACAGCGCCGCCAGCACCGGCGCCCTGAACGCCATGCCGCCGAGCTGCTCGACCGACTGGTTGCCTCCCGCCCGTGTCGCGATGACGCCGATGATCAGGAAGAGCGGCACCACCACGAGTCCGTGGTTGAGCATCTGGAAGACGGCGCCCTGCGCCCCCTTGTCCTCGAGCGCGAAGATCCCCAGCACGATGAAGCCGAGCTGGGCGATCGACGAGTAGGCAACGACCAGCCGGATGTTGTCCTGCGAGAAGGCGAGGATCGAGCCGTAGAGGATCGAGAAGACGGCGACGATGATGAAGAGCTCCTGCCAGTGCTGGGAGCCCTCCGGCATCACCGGCAGCACGATCCGCAGGAAGCCGTAGACGCCCACCTTGGAGAGCACCGCGGAGAGCAGCGCGAGCACCGGGATCGAAGTCGAGCGGTAGGTCTCGGGCACCCAGCCGTGCAGCGGGAAGAGCGGCGCCTTGACGAAGAAGGCGAGCGCGAACAGCAGCACGATCCAGTGCTGGGAGCCCTCGGGGACGGAGCGCTCCTCGAGCACCGCGAGCGAGAACGACAGCTCGCCGCCGTCGGGCGTGGCGAGGACGCCGAGGGCGATCGCCGCGCCGAGCATCAGCAGCGAGCCCACGAGCGTGTAGATCACGAACTTGGTAGTGGCGCGCACGCGGTCGCCCGTGCCCCAGCCTCCGATCAGGAAGTAGAAGGGCACGAGCATCAGGTCGAAGAAGAAGACGAAGAGCGCCAGGTCCTGGGCGAGGAAGGCGCCGAGCACCGCGGTCTCGGCGAGCGCCATGTGGAAGAAGAAGAGCCTGGCGCGCTCCTGCTCGCGGAAGGCGGCCACGAGCGTGCAGGCGACCCACGAGATCGCGGTCAGCACGACCATGAACAGGTTGAGGCCGTCGATCCCGAGCTGGTAGCGGATGCCGAGCTCGGGGATCCACTCGTCGTCGGTCACGTACTGCAGGCCGCGGGCGCCCGAGTCGAAGTCGAAGAGCAGCACGATCGCGTAGGCGAGCACCGCCACCGTGCCCGCGAGCACCGCCCAGCGCGCCATCCCGCGCGGGAGCAGGGCGCCGATCACGCCCGTCGCCAGCGGGAGGAAGAGGATGATCGAGAGGTGGATGGTCACGAGGCGGCGATGAGGAAATAGAGGAGGAGCCCGGCCGCGCCGAGCAACAGAAGCAGCGCGTACGCGCGCAGGTAGCCGGTCTGGATCGCGCGCGCGAAGGAGGTCCCAACCCGCACGATCCCGGTGGCGCCGCCGACGATGAAGCCCTGCACGAAGTCGGTCTCGACCACGCGCCTGCCGAAGCTGCCGAGGGTGGCCATGGGACGCACGAAGACCGCGTCGTACAGCTCGTCGAAGTACCACTTGTGCTCGAGGAAGTCGTGCAGCCTCCGGTAGCGGTCGCGCAGCTCGAGCGTGATCCCGCGGCGGCGAATGAAGAAAACGTAGGCGACGAAGATCGAGGCGACCGAGATGATCCCGCCGGCGGCGAGGCCGACCCACTCGGCGCTGTCGCTCGGGTGGTCGGCGGCGTATGTCGACTCCTCGAAGGTCGGCTCGAGGAAGTGCTCGAGGGTGTCGGTCACGCCGGGGATGCCGACCACGCCGGCCACCAGCGCGAGCACGGCGAGCGGCGCCATCGCGAACTTCATCGGCCAGGAGCGCTCCGCGATGTGATGCTCTGGCCCCGGGAAGCCGACGTCGGTGTCCTCGGGCTCGAGCGTCGTCGGGTTCATCGGCTCGCCGTGGGCGATGTGCCCCTCCTCGAGCTCCTTGGCCTCCGGCACGGCGTCGCCCGTGAAGACGCGGAAGACCATCCGGAAGGCGTAGAAGGCCGTGAGGGCGGCGGCCAGGTAGCCCGCGATCCCCAGGATCACGAAGCCGCTGCCGCGGTTGAGTGTGAAGGCGAGGATCTCGTCCTTCGAGAAGAAGCCCGCTGTCAGCGGGAAGCCCGCAAGCGCCAGCGCGCCGCAGGTGAAGGTGATGAAGGTGAAGGGCATCGCCTTGCGGAAGCCGCCCATGCGATCCAAGTCCTGGATGCCCGCCATCGCGCCGATCACCGAGCCGGCGCCCATGAACAGCAGGGCCTTGTAGAAGGCGTGCGTCATGAGCTGGAAGAGGCCCGCGCTGTAGGCCGCCACCGACACGCCGAGGACCATGTAGCCGATCTGCGACATCGTCGAGTAGGCGATCACGCGCTTGAGGTCGGTCACCACGAGCGCGACCGTGGCGGCGAACACGAGCGTCGCCGTGCCGATCACCGCGCCGATGTCGGCGGCGGTCGGCGCGAGGTCGAAGAGCGGGAACGTGCGCGCGATCAGGTACACGCCGGCGGTGACCATCGTGGCCGCGTGGATCAGGGCGGAGACAGGGGTGGGGCCCTCCATGGCGTCCGGAAGCCAGGTATGGAGCGGCAGCTGGGCCGACTTCGCGAACGCGCCGACGAGGATCAGCAGACAGGCCCAGACGATCGTCGGGTCGTTCTGCTCGAAGACCTCCGGCGCGCGCTCGAACACGCCGAGGTAGTCGAGCTGGCCGGTCTCGTTCAGGAGCAGGAAGGCGGCGATCACGAGGCCGACGTCGCCGATCACGTTCATCACGAACGCCTTGATGCCGGCGTAGGTGGCCGTGCCGCGCCGGTACCAGAACGAGATCAGCAGGTAGGAGGCCGCGCCGACGAACGCCCAGCCGACGATCAGCAGGATGAAGTTCGCCGCCAGGACCAGCAGCAGCATCGAGAAGACGAAGTAGTTGAGGTAGGCGAAGAAGCGCGCGTAGCCGCGGTCGCCGCCCATGTACGGCGACCGAGTAGACGTGGATCAGGAACGACACGCCGCTGACGACGAGGCACATGAACACCGACAGCGGGTCGATCAGGATCGAGACGTCGGCCCGGAAGTCCGCGGTCGCCGCGTAGGTCCACGCGACTGTCGACGAGATGGCGCTCCTCGGCGGGCAGGTCCTGCATCTCGACGAGCGCGCCGATCGAGGCGACGAACGAGCCGAGGATCGCGGCGCTCCCGATCCAGCCGGGCGTGCGGCCCGGCAGCCACCTCCAGCCGAGCGAGATGACGAGCAGCCCGGCGAGCGGGAAGGCGAGCACGATCCAGCCGTAGGAGGTGGCGCTCACCCTCGAAGCTCCGACATCTCGTCGACGTCGATCGGCAGCCGGTTGCGGTACATCGCGACGATGATCCCCAGGCCGATCACGACCTCGCAGGCGGCGATCACCATCACGATCAGCGCGAAGACCTGGCCCGCCTCGCCGCCGTGCATGCGCGAGAACGCGACCAGTGCGAGGTTGCCCGCGTTCAGCATCAGCTCGAGGCAGAGCAGCACCACGAGCGGGTTGCGGCGGGTCAGCACACCGGCGGCGCCGATCACGAAGATGAACGCGGAGAGGACGAGGAACCAGATGACGTCCACTTAGACCCTCACGTCCAGGACGTCGGTGTCGCGCGCGGCGGGCGGGCCGGGCTCGACGGCGGTGTCGCGCGGGCCGCGGTCAGGCGGTCCCACGGCCGGGCCCTCCTCCTCGAGCCCGCGGCGCCTGCGCGCGAGCACGATCGCGCCCACCGCGGCCACCAGCAGCAGGAACGAGGCGGCCTCGAACGCGATCAGGAAGCGGGTCAGGAGCAGCTGGCCGATCTGGCCCGGCGTTCCGAACCCCGTGCCGACCTCGGCGCCCTGTGAGTCGAGCGCCTCGAGCCCGCTCGCGGCGAAGGCGATGCACAGCTCGATCCCGACCGCGGCCGCGAACAGCGGGCCGAGCCGCGCGAGCGGCCCTCCCTCGGGGCCGAGCGGCTCGTCGGCGCCGCCGATGTACGCCACCACGAACAGGTAGAGCACCATCACGGCGCCCGCGTAGACCACGACCTGCGCCGCGGCGAGGAACTCCGCGTGCAGCAGGAGGAACAGCACCGCCAGCGCGATCAGGTGCCCCACCAGCGAGAGCACCGAGTAGAACGGGTTGCGGAGCAGGACCACCCCGAGCGCTCCGGCCAGAGCCCCGAGCGCCGCGATGAAGAACATGACCTGCTCGAACCACATGGCCCGGCCCTATTCGCCCTCGCGCCGCAGCGGCGTGTGCTCGGGCGGGTCGGCCAGCAGCATCTCCTTCGTGAAGATCAGGTCCGAGCGGCTGTAGTCGGCCAGCTCGTAGTCGTTGCCCATCGTGATCGCGTCGAACGGGCAGGCGACCTCGCAGTAGCCGCAGAAGATGCAGCGCGCCATGTTGATCTCGTAGACCGCCGCGTAGCGCTCGCCGGCGGACACCTGCTCCTCGGGCGTGTTCTCGGCGGCCACGACGCGGATGCACTTGGCCGGGCAGGCGGCCGCGCAGAGCGAGCAGCCGACGCACTTCTCGAGCCCCGTGTCCTCGAAGCGGTGGAGCTTGTGGCGCCCGCGGAAGCGCGGGTAGACAGGCGTCTTCTCCTCGGGGTACTGGATCACGTGGTGGCCCTCCACCACGCGTCCAAGGGTGGTCTTGAGGCCGCGCAGCGTCTCTCCGAAGACGCGGTAGACGGCGCCCGCGCCGCCGGGCTCGGGGCCGCGCGAGATCGGCTTCGCGGCGCTCTTCCAGTCTGCGGGCATAGGTGGTCACCTCCAGGTCGGTGGCCACCTAGGTCACCACCAGGACGATTGCGGTCACGAGCACGTTCAGGGTCGCCAGCGGGAGCAGGATCTTCCAGCCGAACGACATCAGCTGGTCGTAGCGCAGGCGCGGCAGCGAGGCGCGCATCCAGATGAAGAAGAGGGCGCCCGCGATGATCTTGAGGAGCATCCAGAGCGGGGCGAGGGCGATCGGCCCCGGGCCGTGCCAGCCGCCGAGGAAGCAGGTCGACGCGATCGCCGAGATCACGAGGATCTCCATGTACTCGGCCATGAAGAACGAGCCGAAGCGCATCCCGCCGAACTCGGTGTTGTAGCCGCCGACGATCTCGGCGTCGCCCTCGGGCAGGTCGAACGGCGCGCGCGCGGTCTCCGCGAAGCCGGCGACCATGAAGATGCAGAAGCCGACGAACTGCGGCAGCACGAACCACATCGAGTCCTGCGCCTCGACGATGTCGACGAGCGACATCGAGCCCGCGGTCATCACCACGCCGAGCAGCGAGAGGCCGAGCGCCACCTCGTAGGAGATCAGCTGCGCGGCGGCGCGCATGGCGCCGAGGAACGAGTACTTCGAGCCCGACGACCAGCCGCCGAGCATCGTGCCGTAGAAGGCGAGCGAGCCGAACGCGAAGAAGTAGAGGACGCCGATCGACACGTCCATGCCGTAGAGCCCGAAATCGCCGCCCCACGCGCCCACCGGCCCGAACGGGATGATCGCCATGGTGGCAACGGCGGTGGCCACCGAGATCACGGGTGCGATGGCCATCATCCACGGCACCGCGGTGGAGGGCGTGAAGGCCTCCTTGGAGAGCAGCTTGAGCA
Source organism: uncultured Thermoleophilaceae bacterium (assembly GCA_963757815.1). GTDB lineage: Bacteria > Actinomycetota > Thermoleophilia > Solirubrobacterales > Thermoleophilaceae > JACVRW01. The sequence goes on from CAVWSN010000037.1 coordinate 109,099, forward strand.
CGTCCGCGGCCGGCTGCAGGACGCCCTTCCAGCCGACGCGGTTGGGGCCGATGCGGGACTGGAAGCGGCCGAGGATCTTGCGCTCGCCGAGCAGGATGATCGGCACGATCTGGAGGAAGACGATGAAGATGATGATCGACTTGACGACCAGCACCAGCACCGACTCCATCGGAGGCTCGGGCATCAGGCCACCGCCGCTCCGGCTCGCGCCGGCCTGAGCTCGACCGGCCCGTCGGGCAGGTCTGCGCCGGTGACGAAGACGCTGCCCTTCGGCACCTCGGTGCGGACGGTCGCCTGGGCGCCGGCCCGCGCGCCGCCGGCGCTCAGCTCGACCTCGTCGCCGCTCTCGATGCCGAGCTCACGGGCGTCATCCACCGACAGCTCGGCGCGGCCGTCCACCGAGAGGAAGCGCAGCGACGGCGACTGCTCGACCTCGGGGCCGCTCCACAGCGTCGGGACGCGGATCGCGCGCAGCCCGCCCTCGGGTGCCGGCGGCGGATCGGCGAGCGGCTCGCTCGAGATCTCCTCGCCCGCGAGCGCCGCGGCGCCGTCGTGCTCCTGCCAGCGGACGCCGAGGCCGCCGATCGCGTCCAGGGTGAGGCCGGCGTAGATGGGCACCTGCTCGGCGATCAGCGCGGTGACCTCGGAGCCGCTTCGCACGGGGAGCCCGGCCCCGGCGCGCTCGCAGAGCTCGGCGAGCACCTGCCAGCCGGCGCGCACCTCGCCCGCGTGGCCGAGCGCCTGGCGCACGCGCTGGAGGCGGCCGTCGGGATGGGTGACAGTGCCCTCCTTCTCGGCGTAGATCTCCGCCGGGAAGACCACGTCCGCCTCCTCGTCCAGAGCCTCGCTGCGGAAGCGCGCGAAGGCGATCACTGAGGCGGCCTCCTCGAGCACGGCCTCGGGCAGCTCCGTCTCCACGAGCAGGAGCGCCCCGCGGGCCGAGTCGGGATCACCCGTTTCGGGGGCGTCGGCGAGTCCGGGAGCGAGCGCGGGCGAGCAGCCGACCTCGCGCAGCCCGCGGCCGTTGGCGCTCTCGGGGATCGCGATCAGGCCGGACTCCTCCCGGTCGGCGATACCGAGCGCGGCGGCCACGGCGAGCAGCGCCTCGACGGCATCGCCGCCGCGCTCTCCCGAGAAGACCCGTTCGCCCCAGATCACCACCACGTCGCCGGCCTCGCGCAGCACATCGGCGGCGGCTCGGACCGCGTCCGGCGGCTGCATGGGGGCCGCGGTCGAGGGCGGCGCCGGCACGCCGTCCGACTGCGGCCGCCCGGCGCTGATCCCGCGTGCCGCCCCCGCCCTGGCAGCGAGCTCGTCGAGCGAGAGCGAACCGCTGCGCGGAGAGCCGAGCGCCGCCGCCAGGGCGGCGAGCGCCGCTTCCGCCGCGCCGGGCGCGAAGCGCAGCGAGGCCGTGGCGTTCGGGTCGAGCGTGGACGGGCGGCTCGAGGCCACGACCAGGCGGGCGTGGTTGCGGCGCACCGCCTTGCGCACGCGCAGGTCGAGTATCGGCGCCTCGTCCACGAGCTCGGTGTCGAGCACGAGGATGGCATCGGCGTGGTCGATGTCCGACACGCGCGCGGACAGGTCGGGGCGCGCGAGGATGCGGGCGTGGGCGCCCGACGGCGCGGCGCCGGCGGTCACGTGCGGCGAGCCGAGCCCGTTGCGCAGCAGGTGCTGCGCCAGGAAGCCCTCCTCGTTGGTCGCGCTGCCGCCGAGACGGGCGACGGTCGCGGCGCCGGACCTCTTGAGGGCGGCGGCCGCGTCGGACAGCGCGCGCTCCCACGACACCTCGCGCAGGAAGCCGCCGTCGCGCACCAGCGGCGCGGTGATGCGCTCGCTCGACGAGAAGGCCTGGTAGCCGAAGCGGCCCTTGTCGCAGAGCCAGCCGTCGTCGACCTCCTCGTTGTCACGCGCGAGCACGCGCACGACCTTGGCGTCGTCGCGGATCGTGAGCTTGACGTTGCACTGGGACGGGCAGAACGTGCAGACGGTGCCCGAGTCCTCGATGTCCCAGGGGCGGGCGCGGAAGCGGTACGCCTGCGAGGTCAGTGCTCCCACAGGGCAGAGCTCGATGATGTTGCCGCTGAAGGGGGCGACGTACGGGTGGCCGTCGTGGGTGCCGACGAAGGTGTGGTCGCCGCGGTCGAGGAAGACCAGCTGGTAGTCCTCGGCGATCTCCTGCGAGAAGCGCACGCAGCGGTAGCAGAGGATGCAGCGCTCGCGGTCGATCGCGATCAGCGGTGAGAGCCCGAGCGGCTTCTTGAAATGGCGCTTGGGCTCGATGAAGCGCGAGCGGCCCGGGCCCCAGCCGTAGGAGATGTCCTGCAGCGGGCACTCGCCGCCCTTGTCGCAGACCGGGCAGTCGAGCGGGTGGTTCACGAGCAGGAACTCGACGATCGCGTTCTGCGCGTGCTTGACCCGGTCGGAGGTCGTGTTCACGACCATGCCGTCGCGCACCGGCGTCGAGCACGAGGTCTGCAGCTTGGGGATGCCCTCGATCTCGACCAGGCACATGCGGCAGGCGCCGACGGGCTGCCCGAGCTTGGGCTCGTAGCAGAAGTAGGGGATCTCGACGTCGCCCTGCTTGGCGGCGTCGACCAGCATCGTGCCCGCCTCGGCGCGCACCTCGCGGCCGTCGATCTCGAAGGTGATCCAGTTCTTCTCGGGCCGCGCCATCGCCTAGGCGGCTCCCGCTTCTGCCATCGAGCCGAGCTCCTCGGCGCCCATCGCCTGCATCGAGGCGAGGTCGCGGCGCTCGCGGGCCGCCTCCATGTGGCTCTCGAACTCGGGCCGGAAGTGCTTGAGCATCGACGCCACCGGCATCGCCATCGAGTCGCCCAGCACGCACAGGCAGTTGCCGATGATGTTGCCCTGGACCTGCTCGAGGATGTCGAGGTCCATCGGCGTGCCCTCGCCCTCGTCGATGCGCTCGAGCATCTTCACCGTCCAGTTGGTGCCCTCCCTGCAGGGCACGCACTTGCCGCACGACTCGTGGCGGTAGAACTCGGCGAGCCGCAGGGCGAGCGGGACGAGCGGCTGCGTTTCGTCGACCACGATCACCGACGCCGTGCCGAGCATCGAGCCCGCCTCGGCCATCGCCTCGTAGGTGAAGGGCACGTCGAGGTGCTCCTTGGTCAGCACCGGCGCCGAGGAGCCGCCTGGAAAGAAGCACTTGATCTCGCGCCCCTCGGGCGGGCCGCCGGCGAGGCCGTAGATCACCTCGCGCACGGAAACACCGAGCTCGATCTCGTAGTTGCCGGGCCGCTGCACGTTGCCGGACACCGAGACGAGCTTGGTGCCGGTTGAGTTGCCCTCGCCGAGCCGGCGGTACCACTCGGCGCCCTTCTCGATGATCATCGGCGTGTTGCAGAGCGTCTCGACGTTGTTGATCAGCGTCGGCCCCTGGTAGAGGCCCTGGTTGGCCGGGAACGGCGGCTTGAGCCGCGGGTTGCCGCGCTTGCCCTCGAGCGCGTCGAGCAGACCGGTCTCCTCGCCGCAGATGTAGGCGCCCTGGCCGCGGTGGACGACGAGGTCGAAGGAGTGCTCGGAGCCGAGGATGCGCTCGCCGAGGTAGCCCTTCTCGTAGGCCTCGGCGACAGCCGCGTCGAGGATGTCCGCCTGGAGCTCGTACTCGCCGCGAATGAAGATGAAGCCCTTGTTCGCGCCGGCGGCGATCGCGCCGATGATGCAGCCCTCCACCAGCAGGTGCGGGTTCTTCTGCATCAGGAGGCGATCCTTGAAGGCGCCGGGCTCGGACTCGTCCGCGTTGCAGCAGAGGTACTTGTCCATCGTGCCCTTGGGGATGAAGCTCGCCTTCTTCCCCATCGCGAAGCCGGCGCCGCCGCGGCCGCGCAGGCCCGACGCCTCGAGCTCGTGGAGCACGGCCTCGGGCTCCATCTCGAGGAGCGCCTTGCGGGCGGAGACGTAGCCGCCGAGCCGCTCGTAGACGGCGATCGTGTGCAGGTCGGGCTCGTCGATGTTCTCGAGGAGGAGGCGGGTCTCGCTCACTCGGGCTCCTCGGGAGTCACGCTCGAGCCGGGATCGAGGGGATGCAGCGGCTCGCGCGGGTGCGGCGGAGGGCCCTCCGCCTCAGGGACCTCGAGCAGCTCTGCCTCCTTCCAGGTGCCGCCGGCCGGGTGGACGTCGGGCTCCTCAGGCGGACCGGGGTCCTCCGTCGTTGTGGGCGGCACGCTGTAGCCGGGGTCGGGCAGGCCGCGCCCGGGCAGCACCTCGCGGCCGTCCTTGATCGCAGCGACCAGCTCGGCGGCGTCGTCGGTCGTCAGCGGGCCGACGTAGCGGCCGTCGACGGAGGCCATCGGCGCCATGTCGCACGCGCCCAGGCACTCGAACTCGCGCAGGTCCACGTCCTCGAGCCCCTGCTCGACGGCCTCGCGCTCGATCGCGTCGTAGACCTTCTTCGCGTTGCGCACGTGGCAGGCGACGCTCGTGCAGACGTAGACGTAGCGGCTGCCCTTGGGCTCGGTGCGCAGCATGTCGTAGAAGGTCGCCACGCTCGAGAGGTAGGCGGGGGTGACCTGCATCACGGCGGCCACCTGGCGCAGCGCCTCCGGGGAGCACCAGCCGTGCACGCGCTGGGCGGCGCCGAGTGCCGGCAGCGTGGCCGAGTGGCGGTCGGGGTAGAGCGACATCAGCCGCTCGATCTCGGTGCGCAGCGCGGCCGGCACCTCGACCTCCGCGGGGTCGGGGATCGTGGCCGGATCGTCCTCGAGGCGGACGGACTCGTCCCACGCCGTGCCCGAGGCGCCGGCTGGCCGGCGACGGAGGGATGCCGTTCACTCACCTGTCGACCCCTCCCAGGATCGGGTCGAGCATCGCGACGCAGGCGATGAAGTCCGCTATCAGCGAGTCGCGGGCCATGTCCGGCAGGGCCTGCAGGTTCACGAAGCTGGGGTCGCGCATGTGCACGCGCGCCGGCTTGGCGGAGCCGTCCGCCACGACGAAGCAGCCCATCTCGCCGCGCGGCGACTCGACTGCGGCGTAGGCCTCGCCCGGCGGCACCCGGAACCCCTCGGTCACGAGCTTGAAGTGGTGGATGAGCGCCTCCATCGAGGTGGCGAGCTCGTGCCGGGGCGGCAGCGCGACCTTGCGGTCGTCGGTGATCCAGGCCCCCTCGGGGAGGCCGTCGAGCGCCTGCTCGACGATCTTCACCGACTCGCGCATCTCTTCGATGCGCACCTTGAAGCGGTCGTAGTTGTCCCCGACCGAGCCCACCGGCACGTCGAAGTCGAACTGCTCGTAGGAGCAGTACGGCATCGCCTTGCGCAGATCCCAGGGGTGCCCGGTGGCTCTCAGGAGCGGTCCCGTCACGCCCAGCGCGAGCGCTCGCTCCTGGGACACGATGCCCGTGCCCTTCAGCCGCTGCAGCCAGATCTCGTTGCGGTCGAGGAGGGCCTCGTACTGGTCGAGGCGCTTGGGCATCAGCTCGATGAACTCACGCGCCTTCTGCTCAAAGCCGGGCGGGAGGTCCTCGATCACGCCGCCGACCTGGAAGTAGCGCGTGTGGAGGCGCTGGCCGGACGACATCTCGAACAGGTCGAGCACCAGATCGCGGTCGCGGCAGCCCCACCAGAGCATCGTGATCGCACCGAGGTCGAGCGCGCCGGTGGCGAGCCCGAACAGGTGCGAGGCGATCCGGTTCAGCTCCAGGTGGATCACCCGGATCCACTGGGCGCGCGGCGGCACCTCGAGGTCGAGCAGCTTCTCGACCGCCATGCAATACGCGAGCGCGTTGTAGTAGTAGGCCAGGTAGTCCATCCGCTCGACGAACGTGATGACCTTCCAGTACTGCTGGTCCTCGCAGCTCTTCTCGATGCCGGTGTGGACGTAGCCGACGATCGGCTTGACGTCGCGCACGACCTCGCCCTCGAGCGTCGTGAGCAGCCGCAGCACGCCGTGCGTGGCCGGGTGGTGCGGGCCGATGTTGATCGTGAAGAGCTCGTGGTGCGTGGGCTCCTCGCCCATCGGCTCCATCGTCACCGAGCGCTCGCGCTCCCGGTACGGGACTGAGAGCGGGTCAGTCATACCAGCGGGGGAACTTCCCCTCGTTGAAGGTGAAGAGCACGGGCTCGCCGCCCATCGGGAAGTCGCGCCGCTGCGGGAAGCCCTCGTAGTCCTCGGGCATGAGGATGCGGCGCATGTCGGGGTGGCCTTCGAAGAACACGCCGAACATGTCGTAGACCTCGCGCTCCTGGAAGTCGGCGGTCGGGAACAGGTCGACCACCGTCGGGAGGCGGGGGTCGTCGGCGCCGAGCCGCGTCTTGACGCAGAGCCGGTCGCAGCGCTCCATCGAGAGCAGCTGGTAGTGGACGCCGAGACGAGGCTCCTCCGGCAGGTAGTCGCAGCCGTGCAGGCTCATCAGGTTCTCCCAGGGCTCGTCGGCCCCGCGCAGGAAGGCGAGCACATCGCGTACGCGCTCGGGCGCCACCTCGAGCGTGGCCTGCTCGCGCGCGTACAAGGTGCCCGTGACGGCCTCGTCCGCGACGTTCTCGCGGACCCGCTGGGCGATCAGCTCGAGTCCGGTGGCGTCCGGCACAGGGCTACTCGACCTCCTCGGTCCCCTCCGCCCGGTAGCGCTCGCGCCAGCCCATGTCCGGGTTTTCCATGATCTTGTCCTGCAGCTTCATGATCCCGTAGATGAGGGCCTCCGGCCGGGGCGGGCAGCCGGGCACGTAGACATCGATCGGGAGGAACTTGTCGGCGCCGGCGACCACCGCGTAGTTGTTGAACATGCCCGCGGTCGAGGAACAGGCGCCCATGGCGATCACCCACTTCGGCTCGAGCATCTGGTCGTAGAGCCGGCGGATGATCGGCGCCATCTTGATCGACACGCGCCCGGAGAGGATCAGGAGGTCGGCCTGGCGCGGGGTGAAGCGGGTCGCCTCCGCGCCGAAGCGGGCGAGGTCGTTCCGCGGCGAGCCGATCACGGTGATCATCTCGATCGCGCAGCAGGCCAGCCCGAAGCCGAGCGGGAACAGGCAGTTCTTGCGCGCCCAGTTCTGGGCGGTCTCGAGCTTCGTGAACAGCAGGCGTTCCTGGACGAACTCGTCGAGGTCCTTGCCGGCGAGCTCGCCGCGCAGCATCTGCTGGGCCCGCAGCTGGCGGACGCGGAGATCCCCGCCGTCCACCGGTGTGCGCGTCACTTCCAATCGAGCGCACCCCTTCTCCACACGAACACGAACGCCACCAACAGGAGCACCACGAAGATCACCGTCTCGACCAGGGCGAAGGTCCCGAGCGCGTCGAGCTGAAGCGCGACCGGGTAGAGGAACACGACCTCGATGTCGAACAGGATGAAGAGCATCGCGATCAGGTAGAAACTGATCCCGAAGCGGAACGAGCGCTTGACGTCCGAGGGGAGTCCGCTCTCGTAGGGCTCGCTCTTGACCCGGCCCGGGCGCTTCGGTCCGAGCACGTGGTTCGCGAATGTGAAGGCCGTGCCGACGCCTAATCCGAGCAGCAGGAAGACGAGCGCGGGGATGTAGCTCTTCAGCACGGCACGCGGAGGTATAACGCAACCTTGTGCGGCGGGGCCACATAGTGCGAAAGGGCACCCCCTGAGCGACATCCACATGGTGGTCGGCATCGCCGTTCTCGTGGCCAACGCGGTCGCCGCAGGGTGGGGGGCAGTTGGATGGCTGCGCAAGGATGCGCGCGCGTCGATCGTGTTCTGGCCGCTGCTTCGACTGGCCCAGGCCACGGTGGTGGTGGAGGTCAGTTTTCGGCTTCCTCCTGCTCGCCCGGGGCGACACCGCGCCGGACAGCCTGCACGTGGCCTACGGGGTCGCCCCGCTTGTGATCACCCTGGTCAGCGAGGCGATGCGGGCCGGCATCGCAGCGCGCGAGCTCGAGGACGTGGAAGACGTCGACGCGCTCGAGCGCGGCCAGCAGGTGGCGCTCGCCAAGCGGGTCGCGCTCGGCGAGATGGGCGTGATGACCGTGGGGGCCCTGCTGATCCTGACGCTCGCGTTGCGGGCGTATCAGACCGGCGGCTAGGGCATATTGCTGAGCCCGTGATGCGCCTCGCAGTGGTGGCAATAGCTCTCGCCGCGATCCTTCCTGGGCCGGTCGCGGCAGCGCAGGCCCCGGGCGGGGTCGTCCCGGTGGCGCGCGCGGCGAGTGACACCGAGGTGGCCGTGGCCGGCACCCGATTGCTGATGGGGCGGAGCACACGAAGAGGTGTGCGGCTCCTGTCCGCGCCGGTCACCGGCGGCACGCCCCGGACGCTGTTCTCGATGGCGGCGCCGCCGCGGCGTTTTCTGGCGATGAACGACCTGGACGCGTCCGCCGAGCGCGTCGTGTTCTCGCTCGTCGAGCTGAACCCGGCGACGGAAGGGATCGTCCGGGTGTCGGTCTGGTCCGGATCGCCCGAAGGGCCGTTCGCGCCACTCGTGCGCCGCGGCGGAGGAGGGTGGATTCCGATCGACGTTCAGGCAAGCGGAGCGGACGCGGCCTTCACGGAGATACGCCCGATCGAGCCCGAGGCTCGCCACCACGTGTTCCCGGGCCCAGCCGAGGGGGTCAGAGCTCCAGTACCGCGCCGGATCGAGCGCGTTCGAGCTGGCCGGCAGCTTGGTTGCGTTCGTCGAGGGCGAGCGGCAGCTCGTCGTACGTGACTGGGCAAGCGGGCGCCGAGCGCATTCGCCACACGGCTGTCGGGGCCATCAGCGGGTTCGATCTCGACGCTGACGGCCGTGCACTGCTGCACGTGCCCTCGGAGAAGGCCTTGGAGCTGGTGGATCCCTCAGGATCGGTCACGCGCGTGGGCACCGGCGGCGGGTTGGCAGACGGCGGCGTGCGGCTGGCCGGCAACCGGGCCGTGCTCCGCGTGTCCGGGCGCTTCGGCGGCGATTCCCACATCGCGGTGATCGACCTTGCCACCGGACAGAGGCGGCGCTTCTCCCCTCCGTCGCTCGACCTGCAGGCGGAGGAGGCCCAGCTCGACGCCGAGGGCGAGCTCGTGGCGTGGGCCGCGAACGGGTGCGTTTTCGCCGCGCCGCTCGGCAGCCCCGGGTCGAACCTCGTGCCGCCCGGGCCATGCCCGCGCGCCGAGATAAACCTCGAGGAGAATCAGCCGGAGCGGCTCCGGGGCCGCACCGCCCGGGTTCGGCTCCGCTGCGTCACGGCGCCGCCACCCGGGTGCCGGGGAACGATCCGCCTCGAGCTTGACCGGCCCACTCGGCAAGGCTCGCTATCTCATCCCCGCCGGCGGACGCGAGACGGTTCGCGTCCGGCTCACGACCCGCGGCCTCGCCGCGCTCGAGCGTGAGCTCCGGCGCCCTCTCCCGGGGGGCGGCGCGGCGGTCGAGGTGCGGACCACGCTGGCCGACGGCGCTCGGCCGCGCTCGGCGACCCCTAACAAACTGATCGTCCTGCGGCCGGACGGGCCGTAGGCGGGACACGCTCGCTTCGGTCGACGCCGGCCGGGTTCTTGACCGTCCCGGGCGTAGCCCTGTGCGCTACGGCGTTGGCTGGCCTGCCCCGTTTGTCGCCGCCCGGCCCACGTACAGCCCGCGCCCAACGGCATGGTCCATCAGGTCGTGGACGATCTGCCGCAGGCGCGCGCTTAGCTCCGGATCGCGGAGCGTGTGGTCGTCGCGGAAAGCGTCGTCGGCCGTGCCGATGGCGAGCTCGCCGTCGAGGACGTGCGCGCCGGCGGTGGCGAGCACTTTCCTCAGGTCGGCCTGCGCCCAGATGGCTCCAAACAGGCCGGTGCTCGCGCCGATCACGGCGACGGGCTTATGGCGCAGCGCGTTGTCGGGATAGGGGCGCGAGGCCCAGTCGAGGGCGTTCTTGAGCTGCCCGGGAATCGAGCCGTTGTACTCGGGGGTGGCGATGAGCAGGGCGTCGGCGGTCTCGATGGCGCAGCGGAGGCGCGCGACCGGCGCTCGGGCGGGGTCGACGTCGTCGTCTTCGGAATAGGGGGGCACGAGCGCGAGGTCGGTGTGAAGCCGCATGCGCGCCGCCGACGGCAGGTATCCGGCGGCGGCGCGCAGCAGTGCGGCGTTCAACGAGTTTGCGCGCAGGCTCCCGGAGATGCCGAGGATCAGCACGTCAGTCCGCGACGAGCTCGAGGTGGGCCGACAGCTCGATGGTCCACGAGAGCACGTCGCCGCCGCCGGGAAGCTCGGCCTGGAAGGTCATGCCCCAGTCGCGGCGGTCGATCTCGGCCCGGAGGTCCAGTGCGGCGCGCCGATCGCCGTAGTTGTCCTCGACCGGGCCGAGGTAGGTGCCCGTGGCAGTGATCGGGCGCTCGACCCCGCGCATCGTCAGGAGGCCGTCGAGGGCAACGGTGCCGTCCTCTGAGAACTGGAGTCGTCGCGACTCGAACGTGATCTCGGGGTGGTTCCGGGCGTCGAAGAAGTCCTCCCCTTCGACGATGTGGGCGCGGAACTCCGCCGGCCGCCTGATGCCAATCGACTCGACCCGTACCCGGCCGGTCAGGCGGGGTCTACCCGACACTGTCTCGAGGCGTGCCTCGGCCTCGTCGAAGCCGGTACGGAATGACCCCACGCCCATGTGGCGCAGTTGCGCCTGGAGCGACGAGTGGTCGGGATCCGCGGTGAAGGATTCGGTGAAGGGGTGAACGGCGGTGGTGGTCATCGGCTGGCTCCTACTTCCTTGGTTTCCGAGTTGGTGGTGAGAAGGTGATCGGTGCCGTCGGTCAGGGCGGCGTAGAGCGTGGCTGCGCTGCGGTGCTCGAGCAGCGGCGTGGCCTGCCCCGACCACATCGCGACGACGTCGGTGCGACCTTGGGCACGCGCTGCCGCGAGGACGGGGGCGAGGAGATAGCTCTGGTAGGGATAGGGCTCGATCGCCCCGTCGGCAGTCAGCCGACTCACGAGCTCGTTCGGGATCCCTCGTGCGAGGCGGCCGCTGAAGGCGCGGGTGAGAGTCGTCCGCCGCGCGGCGCCGTCGAGTAGGGCACCCTTGTGCTCTGCGGTCGTGCCCGATTCGTCGGTGGCAAGGAAGGCCGTGCCGATCTGTACTCCCTCTGCACCCAGTGCGAGCGCGGCGACGATCCCGTCGGCGTCGGCGATGCCGCCCGCTGCGATCACGGGCGCCCGTACCTCCTCGACGGCGATCCGGACAAGAGGCAGCGTTCCGAACAGCGAGTCCTCCGCGGGCGCGAGGAAGGCTCCGCGATGACCGCCCGCTTCCGCACCCGACGCGACGATGACGTCGATGCCCGCCTCGTCGAGCGCCACGGCTTCGTCGGGGGTCGTAGCGGTCCCGAGGGTGACGACTCCGCGGTCCCCGAAGGCGGCGAGCACGCGCTCGTCGGGCACGCCGAAGACGAAGCTGAAGGCCGCCGGCCGTACGTCGAGGATCGCCGCGGCCTGGTCCTCGAACCGCGCGGCGAAGCGCTCGGGATGTGGAGGTGCCGCGACACCCACCTGTTCGTAGAGCGGCGCAAGTCGCCGGACCGCCGCGTCGAAGCGCTCGCCGGTCATTTCGGATTCGGGCAGGTCGTGAGTCGAGACCCAGAGGTTCAGCGCGAATGACCGCCGGGTCGCCGCGCGAAGCTCACGGCCGATCTCGCGAATCTGGGTGGGATCGAGGTGGTGGACACCGAACGAGCCGAGACCGCCCGCTTCGGCGACCGCGGCGGTCAACGCCACACTCGACAGGCCGCCGCCGAACGGTCCCTGGACGATCGGCCGGTCGAGAGCAAGAAGACGGCTGACACGAGTGTCCGGCCAGCCGGAGAATGAAGGGCGTGTGGTTGCCATTCGGCGGTCACCTTAGGTAACTAGCTGGTGATAGGCAAGCAACTGCCGATAGGCATTTGGTAACTTAGTGAAACTTATGGCCGCTTCGGTGAGATACCGGCCAAGCCGCGTCGCGCCTCCGCCCAACGAGTGCCCGCTGACGGAGTGCATGTCCTTCCTCGGCGGTGCCTGGACGCCGAACGTCATCTGGTACCTGCGCGAGGGACCCAGACGGTTCAACGAGCTGCGCGGCGACGTCGCGGGTATCTCGGGGAAGGTGCTCTCCCAACGCCTCCAGCGGCTGGAGGTGGACGGCGTCGTCGACCGGCGCGTGATGCCCACCGCCCCACCCACGGTCGAGTACGAGCTCACCGAGCTCGGCCGCGAGCTCCTGCCGGCCGTCGACGCCATCGTCGAGGTCGGCCACCGCCTCAAGCAACGCCGCCGCACGAACGGCTCGAACTGACCGGCGATTCGGACGGCGACCCGTCGCCGTAGCGCGGCGGGTGGCGGATGGGTGGGTGCGAGCGGCATCGGGCGTCGGGGGTCAGGCGCGGTAGCTCCGGTCACGCGGCCTCCGCGCCGGAGAAGGCGCGCTCGAACCCCTTGGGGTCGCTCGACCAGATCTCGGACATCGCGCGCGAGTTCGGATCCGGGAAGATGTCTTCCTGGTCGGCGGCAAGGCCGTCGAGGCTGCCGGCCGCGACCTCCGCCGGCGGCGTTTTCGGCACCTCGATGCCGGCGGCCATGTCGGTGTCGATGCCGCCCGGATAGACGCCGGTGGACGATGATGCTCTGGACGCCAGCACCGGTCGCAGTGCCTGCGTGCGTAGAGTCGCCGCCGCCTTCGAGGCCGAGTAGCCCGTCATCGGTGGCGTGCTGGCGAGGCTGAGCAGCGAGAGGACGTTGACGATCTGCCCGCCCCCGGCCGCCTCGAGCACGGGGACGAACGCCCGGATCGTCGCGTAGATGCCGTCGTAGTTGACCGCCATCTCCCGGCGCACGTGCTCGGGGTCGGCCTCGAGCGGGGTGGCAAACGCGGCAGTCGAGGCGTTGTTGATGAGTAGCGTGGCGTCGGACGCGCGGCCGGCGGCGGCCACGATGCTGTCGGGGTCGAGCAGGTCGAAGGCCACGGGTACGATCCGCTCGTCGCGCCGAACGCTGGATGCGTCACGGGCCAGCGCGTACACCTCGGCGACGCCGCGGTCGAGCAGCGCATCGACGAGGTGGTGGCCGAGCCCGCGCCCTGCGCCTGTGACGACTGGGGTGGAGGTGGAGAGGTTCATCGAGCACTCCTTCGGTTGGATGTCGTCCCACCGTACGACCACAGCGCTAAACGGTGAATGACTGCATACCGCATTCTCTTGCCTCTTCGTCTCACAGTGGATCGAATAGAGGCGATCTCGGTATTCTCCGCGAGTGGACCCGCTCGCCGACGTGCTCGACCTCAGCCGCGTGCACGGCGGACTGCTCGGCAAGCGTCCGCGCGCACTCGCCGTGGGGTCTCGATCTGCCGCGCGGCGACGGGGCGGCGCTCCACGCCGTCACTTCGGGTACCGCGTGGTTGCGTGTGGAGGGCCGCGATCCGCTCCAGTTGATGCCGGGCGACCTGCTGCTGCTCCCTACGGGCATCGAGTACTCGCTCTGCTCCGAGCCCGATGTCGCTTGCCGGCCGTTCGACCGGTCGATGAAGGAGGGGCTGATGACGCCGGAGGGGGACCTGACGCTCGACGGACCGGGCGCCGTGACGACCTTCGTATGCGCCGGCTACGACTACGACCTTGACGTCGCCCAGCCGCTCATGAGCGTGCTGCCGGACGTGCTGCACGTGCCGGCCGACCCGGCGAACGACCGAGCCGTGGCTGCCATCGTCGAGTTGCTTGCCGCCGAGGTCGGGGCTCGCCGAGCCGGCTCGCGCGCCGCCGCGGCGCGCCTCATCGACCTGTTGCTGATCGCCGCGATCCGCAGTTGGGTCGGGACCAGCCGAGGATGGCGCCCGCTCATGGCTGACGGCCTTGCGTCACCCGATCCCCCCGGCGGCGAGCGCCGAGCGCCCGCGAGTATCCGCGCGCACGCCGCGCGCTTCCGTCGCGAGGCCGCGCCGCGCGGTCCGCGCGCGCGGTCCGCGTGCTCGCGGAGTCGCTCGGAGTACGTCGAGCTTCGCGCAGCGCGACCGGTAGCGCTGGGCAGGTGAGCCGAGGCGCTGATGACGGCGACGGCGGCCCGTCGCGAATGACGGTAGCGGGGTTCACCGATCGGTCGATGTGGGGGCGCGGGCGGACCATCGCCGAATGCCTCCGGATCTGCTCGGCGCCGAGGCTATCGGTACGGCCGCGACCACGCGATTGCGCGTGGCGAGGTACACGAGGTGGAGGCCGACTCCAGCCATGGGCGTCCCTTCGCGCGTCGTCGGTCATGGTTTCGGGGTGGGGTGCTCGCCCGCGCGCTCCGTCGCGGCCGGTGGACCACCGACGGCCGGGCCAGCGTCCGGACGCCCGTCATCGAGGCCCACAGCGGCCAACGCGATGGCGATGGCGCAAACGATGGCGGTCGGTCGCCCGGGCTGCAGGGCGGCGAGCCGACGCCGCAGCGTGGAAGGCGGCCTGTGTGTGGGTCGGGTCGGCATGGGGGTGGGGTCAGGTGCTCTGGAGCGCGGCGAAGGCGAGCGCGGCCAGCAGGCACCAGAGCTCAATGGCGGCGGTCATCCAGCGGGTCTCGTCGTGATGCATGGGGTGCTCCTCGGGTTAGACGGTCACGAACTGTTCGGCGTGGATGTGCTCGGGCGCCAGGCCGAGGCGTTCGAGGCCTTTGAGCGCGGCGTGAGCATGGGCGGTGGCCCGCAGACGAAGATCTCGGCGCGGCGCGAGGTCGGGCGGGCAGGTGTCGTGCGAGTAGGTCGGTGTCGATGAAGCCGGCCTCGCCTGTCCAGGCCGGCGGCGGCTCGGTGAGCACGTGCACGACGCGCAGGTTCAGGCGCCGCTGAAGGTCCTCCAGCTCCTCGCGAAAGATGATCTCCTCCCAGCGCAGGCTGCCGTACACCAGTACGTAGGGGCGCCGATCGCCGCTGTCGGCGGCGGACCGCAGCAGGCTCATGATCGGGGTGATGCCGATGCCGCCTGCGATCAGCACGAAGCGCTCGGCGTGTCGACGCGGCCCGGAAGGAGCCGTGTGGCCCGTCGATCAGCACGCGAGTGCCCGGCCCGCAGCTGTGGGACTCGACTGGTGAAGTCGCCGTAGGCCTTGATCGTGAACGCCGGGCGCTCGGGACGACAAGCGCTCGAGGAGTACGAGAACGGATGCTCGACCAGCGCGTGCCGGGCCTCGGCCAGCTTCAGCCAGGCGAACTGGCCCGGCCGGAAGCGGTGTCCGCGGTGCCCGTCGGCGCGCAGCGCCAGGGTGGTCGCACCACCGCGCTCCTCCGCCACCCGCTCGACCAGGTAGGGGCGGCGGGCGAGCCGCAGCGGACGCAGCAAACGCAGCTCGACCAGGCCGAGCGACACCCAGGCCGGCCAGCCCGACCGTCAGCAGGCCGGAGGGCCCGTACGTCAGGTAGCGATCGACGCCGACTGCGTGCAGCAGGCCGAGCGCGAGCGCGCCGATCCCGAGCGCGTTGTGGAGCCCGCGCCAGCGCGCATACGGGCAGCCGCAGCCTGCCGGCGCAGCACGGAGCTGGCGATCAGGGCCGCCAGCGCGACGGACGAGGCCACGCGCCGCCTTGAGCGCGCCACGGCGCCCCGAGCGGGTGGAACAGCGCCAGGTTGGAGGGGTCGCCCACGACGACTAGCGCCACGTGGGCGGCGATCGCGGCCACCAAGACGTCGGCCATGTGCCGGTGCAGGCGGACCGCCACCTCCGCGCCAAGCGGCCGGGCCACGACGCCCGAGCCGCGCCGGCAACGACCAGCTGGAGCGCGAGAAGCGTCAGCGCCACGATCCCAAGCGCCGAGGCAAGCTCGAGGACGAGACCGCGGCCGCCGCGGCGGCGAGGCCGACCGAGCACCGCGGCCAGCGGGAGGGCGACAGCGAGACAGTAAGCCGCGACCCAGGCGCCCTTAGAGCTGGGCTGCCGGACCTCGGCGGGGTCGCCGACCGTAGTCACCGCAGCCCGCCCGTACCTCGCCGATGCGGCTGTGTCGCGGGTGTGGAGTGTTCCGCTGGCTCGTCAGAGGCGGTAGCCGCGGCGGCGATCGACTCCCGCGACCGAGCGCCTCGTCCAGCGCCATTGCGGCCAGCTCAGGACATGGATCGACGCGCACGGCGAGCAGCACGGCTTCCTGGATCAGGTGGCGGCGATCGAGCGACTCGGGGTCGCGGGCGCGGACTGCCGGATGCAAGCACGCAGGGCATACGAGATGGTCCTACCTCTCGGCCGCCCCCACATCGACCGATCGGCTGAACATCGCTCATCCGGATGGGTGATTCGCAGCGAGAGTTGCCGCGCGTTCGGTTAGGTCCGGAGCAGTCGGAAGCCCGTATCCTCGCTCGGCACCAGCACCCCGTCGTGGAAGCTGGAGACGCCGGCGAGCCGGTCGAGCGTTCGACCGGCGCTCAATCCGCCGACAATGTAAGGGCAGAGAGTCACTACCGGCTGGTCGTGGAAAGCGTCGTCCCAAGCCCGCTCGAAGGCCGCGACGGCTGAGAATCTGCTCCACGTCCGGGCCGACGGCGAACGCGGGAGCACCAGAGGCCGGTCAGGCCACCCTCGAGCGCCTCGTCGAGTGCCTTTCGCCAGGGAGCCGGCGAAGCGGCGGGGTCCTCGGCCGGATCGAATTCGACCATCGCGAGCCGCTCGTCGGCCTCGAGTCCTTCGACGTGGAGCCCGGCCCGGGCGAGGCGCTGGCGATCCTGCTCGGCCTCGCCCTGAACCGACCGGTGTGCAAGCAAGGCGCCGCGCTTCGCGCCGAGCGCGTAGGAAGGACGCAAGCACCGGGATGAGGTCCTCTTCACGCTTGAGCAGCACGGCCATGTGCGGGCAGGACTCGCTTCGAGTAGTGGCGCCAGCGCCCGCTCAAGCATTGGCGTCCCGAATATGCAGTCGGCTCGTTGCCTCATGCGGTCACCTGGGTGGCGATGAGCCCCTCGGCCGCTCGCTGGGCTTCACGAGCCGCGGCGGGCGAGCGCCGAATCGCGGCCACGACCATCGCGCCGTGAGCGAGGATGAAGAGCTGCTCGGCGAGTTCGGGTGGGCCGCCAGCGTCCGCTACGAGCGTCCTGAGCACGGTCGCGAACTCGTGTTTCTGCTCCTCGACCACGTAGGTCACGGCACCCGCGTGGCCCGCTTCGGCGAACGCGTTGATGAACGGGCAGCCGCGGAAGTCTGGCTCGTCGAACCACTCGTAGAGAAAGTCGAAGACGCCGAGGAGCTTTCCCGCGGGCTGGCGTACCCGGCGATGGATCGCCGTCAACGCCTCGGTGAAGACCTCGCTGCGGCGGCGCAGCGCCGCTGCGGCGATGTCCTCCTTCGCTCCGAAAAGGCGGTAGAGGCGCTTGAGTGAGACGCCGGAGGCGTCGCGGATCTGGTCGATCCCGACCGAGCGGATGCCGCTGGGCGTAGAACAGCTGGTCCGCGGCTTCCAGGATCTTCGCCTGGGCCGTCTCGTCATCCATTTTCGATCTCTCTCTTGCGCGGAGAACGAGCGTTCTCTACTATACACCGGAATCGGAGAACGATGGTTCTCCACCTTCCTACAGATCGGAGCCACGATGCCGTCCTTCGCTCATCGCTACCGCACCGAAACCGTTCGAGGCCACGAGCTCTTCGTCCGCGAGGCGGGAGATCCCTCGCGTCCGACGGTGGTCCTCCTGCACGGGTTTCCGGCCAGCTCGTTCATGTTCCGCGAGCTCATGTCCGACCTCGCCGACACCTATCACCTGGTCGCGCCGGACCACTCGGCTTCGGCCACTCGGACGCACCCACGGTGGAGGAGTTCGACTACACGTTCGACGCGCTCGCCGAGCTCACCCTCGAGCTGCTCGACCAGCTCGGGCACGATCGCTTTGCGCTCTACGTGCAGGACTACGGCGCGCCCATCGGTTTCCGGATCGCCAGCCAGAACCCCGAGCGGATCAGCGCGCTGATCACGCAGAACGGCAACGCGTACATGGAGGGCCTCACACCGTTCTGGGACGGCCTGTTCGCGTATGCGGCCGACGGCGTGACCAACGCCCAGGCGGTCCGCGACAGCCTCGAGCCGGCCGGAACTCGCTGGGTATACGAACACGGTGTGCCGGTCGGCCGGCGCGAGCGGCTCTCGCCCGATACGTGGACGCTCGACCAGGCCGGCCTCGAGCGCCGCGGCAACAAGGAGGTCCAGCTGGCGCTGTTCCGGGACTACCGGTTCAACCTCGATCTCTATCCCGCGTTCCAGGAGTACTTCCGCGCGCACCAGCCGCCGACGCTCGTCGGCGTGGGGCGAGCACGACGAGATCTTCGGCCCGGACGGCGCGCACGCATTCGCCCGCGACCTTCCCGAGGCCGAGATCCACCTGCTCGACGCCGGCCACTACGCGCTCGAGACGGCGGGCGAGGAGATCGCGTCGCGCGTCCGCGCGTTCCTCGACCGGGCCCTCTGAGCGCGGCGATGCCGCGCTCGCTGATCCTGCTGTTCGCGATCGCGTGCGGGCTGGCCGTGGCGAACATCTACTACGCCCAGCCGTTGCTGGTCGAGATCGCCCGCAGCTTCGGGATCAGCACGGCGGCCGTGGGCGTCGTGGTCACCGGGACGCAGGTCGGCTACGCCCTTGGGCTGATCCTGCTCGTGCCGCTCGGCGACATGCTCGACCGCAGACGGCTGATCGTGACCCTGTCGCTGCTGTCGGTCGCCGCGCTCGCGGTCGTCGGCACCGCGTCCTCGACCGCGGTGCTGCTGGCCGGCACGACGGCGGTCGGCGCGTTCGCGGTCGTCATCCAGGTACTCGTCGCCTACGCGGCCACCTGGTACGGGCACACGGATCGTGGCCGCGTCGTCGGCCTGGTGACCAGCGGCGTCGTGGCCGGCATCGTGCTCGCGCGCACCGCCGCAGGCCTGCTCACCGATCTCTGGGGCTGGAGAGCGGTGTACATCGGCTCGGCGGCGCTGACGCTGGTGGTCGCGATCCTGCTGCTGCGCGCGCTTCCGAGCGGCGACCGGCCCGCCACGGCCACGACATACGGTCGCCTGCTGCGCTCGCTCCTCGCGCTCTACCGCCGCGAGCCGGTCCTGCGTGCCCGCGCGACGCTCGCCTTCCTGATCTTCGCGACCTTCAGCGTGCTGTGGAGCTCGCTCGTGCTGCCGCTCAGCGCGCCGCCGCTGGCTCTTTCACCGGGCACGATCGGGACGCTCGGCCTCGTCGGCGTCGCGGGCGCGGTAGCGGCCGTGCGAGCGGGGCGGCGCGCCGACCGGGGCCGCGGCCAGGCCACGACCGGCGGCGCGCTCGCGCTGATGCTGGTGGCATGGCTGCCGATCGCGCTCGTCCACGAGTCGATCGTCGCGTTCGTGATCGGGCTGCTGCTCGTGGACGTCGCCCTGCAGGCCGTCCACGTCACCAGCCAGACGATGATCTACGCGCTCGATCCGGCGGCGCGCAGCCGGCTCGTAGGCGTCTACATGGTCTTCTACTCGGCCGGCAGCGCGGCGGGGTCGATCGCCGCCACGGCGATCTATGCCTGGGCCGGCTGGACCGGTGTCTGCCTGCTCGGCGCAGGGATCAGCACCGTGGCGCTCGCCGTGTGGGCGCTGTCCGCCTTGGGTGAGAACCACACCCAGCGAGCGCCGGCGCTGACAGGGACCTCCTCAGGCTCCGTCGATTGATTGACAGACGCACGGATCATCCCGGCGCCACCACACAGCGGAAGGCGAGAGGGGCCGGACTACGCGGCCGCCGGTCGCCGCTTCCGCCCGCCCGGGTCGGGGCCGGAGGCTGACGAGGTCGAGGTCGAAGCCGGCCGGCAGCTCGAGGTCGTACTCGGCCAGCAGCTCGGTGTCGGCCAGGAGTTCGTGGCAGCCGCCGTCGGCCACTATCCGTCCGCCCGCGAGGATCACCGCGCGCTCACACAGCTCGGCGGCCAGGGGGAGGTCGTGGGTCGTGAGCAGCATCGTGCGGTCGATGCTCGTGAGGACGTCCAGCAGCTCGCGTCGCGCCCGGGGGTCGAGGTTGGCGGACGGCTCGTCGAGCACCAGCAGGCTCGGGCTTGTCGCGAGCACGGTTGCGATCGCCACCCGCCTGCGTTCTCCCATGGAGAGCTGGTAGGGGGCGCGCTGCGGCCGCGCCCTCCATGCGGACCGAGGCGAGCGCCTCGTGGACGCGTCGCTCGACCTCCTCGCCAGGGAGATCCTGGTTCAGCGGACCGAACGCCACGTCCTCCCCCACGGTGGGCATGAAGAGCTGGTCATCGGGATCCTGGAAGACGAGGCCGACCCGCGCACGCAGCTCCGCGAGCGTCCCGTCGCCGACCTCGAGTCCCGTGACCTCCAGCTTGCCGCTGCCTCGCGTCAGGCCGTTCAGGTGCAGCATCAGCGTCGTCTTGCCGGCGCCGTTCGGCCCGAGGATCGCCACCCGCTCACCGTGCTTCACGTGCAGGTCCACGCCGCTGAGGGCGGGTTGGCCGTTCGGGTAGCTGTAGCTCAGCCCGACGGCGCGGACGGCGCAGCTCACGTCGCCACCCCGGCGGCGAGACGCAGCGGCACGAGCAGACCCAGCACCGCTAGCACGAAAGCAGCGTCCGCCCGGCCGAAGGCGAGCGGGACGAGGCGGCGCATCCGGCCGTCATACCCGCGCGCGAGCATCGCCAGGTAGACGCGCTCTCCACGCGAGTAGGTACGAAGGAACAGCGCCGTGGCGACGCGGCCGAGGGCTCCCGCGTGCAGGGCATTGCGCGGGTTGTAACCGCGGGCCGCGAGGGCGGCGCGCATCCGCCCAACCTCTTCGACGATCACGAACAGGTAGCGGTACATGAAGGCCGCGATCAGGATCAGGATGCGCGGCATGCGCAGCGCCTCGAGCCCTCGCAGCACCGACGGGAAGGTGGTCGTGGCCGCCAGCAGCACGGCCGAGACCGTGCCGATGGTCGCCTTGGCGGCCACCGCCGCCAGCGTCTCCAGGCCGGCCTCGTGCACGGTCAGCGGCCCGAACGCGTACGTGTCACCCCCCTTTCGGACGAGCGGGATGAAGAGCGCCGCGAGCACCACCGGCGGCAGGACGAAGCGCGCCCGCCGCCAGATCTCACGTGGCTTGACGCGCGCCAGCGCGGCCACGCCGGCGAGGACGAGCGCGGCCGCCAGGTAGACGGGCCAGGCCTCGATCGGGGTCGACACAGCGACCACGGTGACGGCCACGAAGCCGACGATCTTGGCCCGCGGGTCGAGCCTGTGCACCGGGCTGGCGGGATCGCCCGCCAGCCCGGTCAGCTCCAGCGAGTGGTTGCAGAGAGCCATCGGCCGCCACCCTCAGGCGGGCGTTCCCCTGGGGCCGGCCGTGCGCGGACGCCGCCTGACGAGCCACGCGAGGCCGAGCCCGATGGCGAAGACGGCGACCGTGCCGACGAAGCCGGCCAGGCCGGTCGCCACGCGCTCGTTCTCGACGCCCGGGAAGGCGTAGTCGGGGATCGGCGAATCCTCCTGGATGCCCGCGAGCTTGCCCTGATCGAGGAACGCCTTGTCCTCGGCGACCTTCTCGAGGCCGTCCGGGTTCGGCGATGCAAACGGCGACACCGCTGTCGCCAAGCCGACGGCGAGCGCCAGCGCCAGGGCGACGAGCACCTTGGTCGGAATCCTCTTCATCTCAGGCCTCCCCTCGGACGGGCCGTCCAAACGGCGGAGCTGCCGGCTGCCTCAGCTCCTCGGGCGCGAGCGCGACCAGATCCGGCCGCGACACGAGCACCGCGCTCACGGCGGCGACCGTGATCACTGCCTCGCCGATCCCGATCAGCATGTGCACCCCGAGCATCGCGGGCAGGGAGGTGGCAAGCGGAACCGTGTCGGACACGGCGAGCTCGACGCTCGTCGCCGCCGCGCCGACCATCACCGCGAGCCAGGAGACGACTGCCACGATGCTCAGGAGCGCGGCTCGGCTGTGAGGGACGGCCTTCACCAGCCCCGCTACCAGCAGGCCGGCGAGCAGTGCTCCGAGGACACCCATGTTGAGCACGTTCGCCCCGAGCGCCGAGACGCCGCCGTCGGCGAACGCGAAGGCCTGGACGGCGATCACGACGGCCATCACGAGGCACGCGAGCCAGGGGCCGAGGAGAACGGCCGCGAGCGTCGCGCCGAGGAAGTGACCGCTCGTGCCGCCGGCGATTGGAAAGTTGAGCATCTGCGCCGCGAAGATGAACGCGGCGAGGACGCCGAGCAGCGGCACCCGGGCCTCGTCGAGCTCCACGTTCGCGACGCGCAGCGCGTAGGTCACGGCGGCGATAGCGAGCACGCCGCAGGCAAGCGCTACGCCGCCGCTCAGGAAGCCGTCCGGAATGTGGAGGGCTATCGGAAGATCGAGCATGCGCGGTCTCCTCTCTCAGTACGGGCTCAGGACGCCTCGCGGGCGCAATCCGCGCAGAGTCCAAGGATCGGGAAATGGCTAAAGCGCGCCTCGTAGCCGAAGCGCTCCTGGATCAACTCCCGCACCGCATCCATCTCGGACGGCTCGACCGCGAGGACGGCGCTGCAGGAGTCGCACACGAGGTACTCGCGCTCCCGGGCGTCGGCCGGCGCGTAGAGACCCGGGCCGTGGCCGAGATGGCAGTGACGCACCAATCCGACCTGCTGCAGGGTCTCGAGGTTGCGATAGACCGAGGCCAGATCCGAGCGGGGCAGACGTCCCGACAGGCCGTCGGCGACCTGCTCAGCCGAGATCGGCGCGTCGGCCGCGTACAGCGCCTCGAGCACGAGGCGCCGGGCCGCGGAGATCCGCAGGCCCTTCGAGCGCAGTATGTCCACGGCGGCTTCGACGTCGTGCGCTGCGAGCGAAGGACCTGAAAGCGGAGCGGTCATTTCAATGAGGCCTTGCGCCGCGGAGCTTCGATCGGATCACTCGCAACTGCGAGCGATTCACACAACGCCTGGAATGGCGTTGGCGGTGAGGAGGCAGCCCACTCCGACGATGACGACCGCGGAGGCCGCCGGCAGCGCGGCCACCACGCGGCTCAGGCCGCGGCCCCCGGCGCTCCCGAGCCGCGGGAGCACCTTGCGCGCGTAGACCACGGCCAGCCCGAGGGCGGTGAGGGTGCCCGCGAGGCCGAGGCTGAAGGCCACGATCAGGAGCAGGCCGAGCGCCACCTCATGCTGTGAGATCGCGCCGAGCAGGACCACGAGCGCCGACGGGCACGGGATGATTCCGGCCGCCGCGCCGAGCCCGATCAGGCTGCGCTTGCTGACGGTGTGGTCGTCCGCATGCCCGTGGTCGTGGTCATGGCCGTGGTGGTGGTGGTGACCGTGACCGTGCCCGTGACCGTGATCGTGATGATGGTGCGCCCAGCGCACCCGCGACCGCAGGACCCCGAAGCCGATCGCCACCACGAGCGCTCCCGAGACCAGGTTCAGCCAGGGGTAGAGGTCCTCCGGCAGCACGTACTGCGACAGCGCGAGCGTCACGAAGCCGAGCATGAACACGCCGATCGTGTGCGCGACGGTCACCGTCGCGCCGAGGGCCACCGCGTGCCGCGGCTTGCCCTTCGTGCCGACCAGATAGGCGGCGACCATCGCCTTGCCGTGCCCGGGCGATAGGGCGTGCACGGCGCCCCAGCCGAACGCCGCCAGAAGCAGGATGAACAGCACCCCCTCGCCGGCCGCCCCCCGCTCGAAGAGCCCGGCGAACCCGTCGCTGCCGCCGCGGCTCGTCGTGACGCGCTCGCCGCCCTCGGAGCGCGGCGCCACCAGCGAGCCGTCACCAGGCGCAACCGAGAACGAGGCCTTCCGCCGGTCGGGTGGGCTGCTCAGGAGGTCCTCGGGATAGCGGCGGAGCCCGTTCGTGGGATCGCCGCTCGGCGCCTGCGTGCGCACGGCCGTGCCCTCGCCGGGCGCAGCCACGATCGCCTTCCAGCCGACCCGGTCGGCGTAGGTGTCGTCCTCGAGCGACACCCGCCTGGGCTTGTTCACCTCGGCCCGCAGACGGACTTCCAGCCGTGTCGTCTTCAGGCCACCCGCGCCGGCAGGAAAGCTCAGCCTCGGCTCGCCGAGCATGCGAAGCTCGGCGGCCCGGCCGTCGACGCGAAGCGCGAGCCCGCTCTCCACCTCGGCGAGCTTGCGCTCGAGCAGCTCCGCGCGCGGCACGCCCCGCTCCTGCACCGTCGGGACCTCCGCCTGGTCGAGGACGTAGCGGACGTCCACCCGGTCGTCGGATATCGAGACCGTGGACACGTGGTTGATCGAGAAGTTCCCGAGCGGGTGTGCCTGCGCGCTGGGAGCGGCAAGGGCCAGGACGGCCGCGGCGATCACGGCCAGGATGGTCACGCGCACCTTCATCGGAGTCCCTCCTCGAGCAGCGCCGCCGCCGACGGCGACAATGCAGCCCGGCCGCGCCGGGCGAGCTCGTAGTGGCGCTCTGCCTGTCCGCTCCGCCCGGCTCGCTCGAGCGCGATGGCGGCGTGCAGGTTGAAGAGCGGGTCACGCGAGCCGGTGGCAAGCGCCCGGCGTGCCCAGCGCACGGCAGCGTCGGCATCGCCGGCGCGCACATGTGCCCAGCCGAGCGCGTGCGCGGAGCGGATGCTCGGCGCTCGCTCCCAGACGCGCCGGCCCAACACCACCGCGCGCTGAGGATTGCCGTAGTCGGCCTCGAACAGCACGCTCTCCGCGTCCGGCTCGGTCGCTGCCGCGGCGTAGAGCTGCTGCTGGGCGCGTGCGCCCTCGAGCGCCGCGGCGGCCGCCTCCGGCCGGTCAAGCTCCCGCTCGACCTGGGCGAGCAGGGTCAGCGTGCCGATGAGCGGGAGTCTCTCGGCAGCGCGACGCAGGCGAGCGGCGGCTCTCCCCAGATCGCCGCTCGCCGCGTCGGCGCGCGCGAGACCGACCATGCCGGCCGGGTAGCCGGGCAGTGATCGGAGCGCAGCTGTGTAGGCGAGCCGCGCGGCACCGGTTCGCCCTCGCTGAAGCTCGATGTCGCCGAGCAGCACCTGGACGTAGGCGAGGTTCTCGGGCGCGCCGGCACCGGCGGACGCGGCCAGCCGCATCGCCTCGACCGCACCGTCGAGGTCCCCCCGGAGCTCCCGGTAGTAGGACACCCGCGAGTAGGACGTGAGGTTGGGCTTGAGGTCGAGCAGGCGCTGGAGCGTGCGCTCGGCGGCGTCGTAGCGCCCCAGCTCGATCTGGGCGTCGGCGATGACGGGGTAAGGGCTCACGAGCTCGGGCATGAGGCGGCGCGCTTCGAGCCCGAGGCGCAGCTGCTCGCCGAAGTCATGGCGCAGGCCGGCGAGCTCGCCGGCGCCGAGCAGAGCGTCGACGTTGCGGGGGTCCCTCCGGAGCGCGGCATCGAAGCTGCGCTCGGCGCGGTCGTAGTTGCCGGGATCGCCGTTGTCGCGGGCCTTCTGAAGATAGGTGTCGCCGAGCGACACGAAGTCGGCGGCGCTGACGGCGCCGCCTGAGCTCTCCGGCAGCTCGACCTCGCGGCCGCCTCCGAACGAGAGGAGCAGAGCGAGCGTGAGGCCGAAGGCGACGAGCGGCACCAGAAGCTTGAGGAGATGTGGTCGGATCGCTGTCATTTGGGTGTGGGGAGATCGGGGAGATGGGCGGGTGGCGTCTCGGCCGCCCGCCCGCCGGAGGGGCGGGCGGGCAGGCCGAGAGCCGGGGGTGTTTACGGCGTCGGCGGCTGCGGCACTGGTGCGTGCTGCGGCTCGATCCGCTTGAGCGTGCTGTTGAACCCGTCGTTGGCGAGGCCGACGTACGGGAACTGAGCCCGGAACGCCTTGTCGTTCCGGTCGACGCCGTCCCCGAGCGGGATGTTCTTCGGGGGCGACAGCAGAGCGCCCGCGATCACGCGGAGCTCGATGTCGACGACGTCGTCGGTCAGACGCCGGCCGTTCGGGAACCCGGCGAGGTCACCCGCCAGGACGCCGAACCGGTTCGGATTGGCCGACGGCGCAACGCCCAGGTTCAGCTTGAGCGTGTCGGCCGCAGCCGGGTTCTTGCCGATCTGAGTCAGCCCGGGCACGCCGGTAAGGAGCGCCTGGACGATGTCAGTCCGGTTGTTCTCCTGGATGCCGAGGCCGAACAGCGCGTTCAGGATGCGCGCCGGCTCCGGGTTCAGAGCGAACTTGCCGAAGTTCTTCGCGTCGTTCGCGGGCGACGTCGCGTTGAACTTGTCCTTCATGCCGATCGGGATGATCACCTCGTTGATGAGGGGATTGCCCAGCCGGCTGACCTGCACGTAACCGTCGTCCTTCGAGCGCTTCCCGCGCTTGCCCGACGCGAAGACGGAGCCGCGCTTGCGCTCGGTGGTCGACCACACGCCGACGACTGCGTTGCCGGCCTTCATGTCGGCCACCTGCTTGCCGTCACGCGTGACTTCGCGCTCCGGCACCTGCAGCACGAACGACTTGGTGTTGTAGCCCGCCACGTCGTCCTTGCCGCCGCCCTGGTTGCCTAGGCCGATCATCGGACGGCCGGGCTTGTCGATGTTGATCCCGTCGAAGATCGAACCGAGATCGACGAAGAACGCATCGTCCGCGGGCGTGACGATCGTCTTGCCGCCGCCCTTCAGCGGGGTGACTCCACCGGCCTCCACGTTGGCGAAGTTCGGGATCGTCTTCGGACCGACGTTGTCCGGCACCACCGGCGCGTCGTTGGCGATGCGCTTGGAGGCGACGAGCTTGCGGTCCTTGTTGTAGGTCTCCTTGTAGAGGTCGTAGGTCTGGACGAGGTTGATGTCCGGATCGTTGACCGAGTCGACCGTCGGGGCCGCGTACAGGAACGAGTTGGGGTTGCGGAACCGGGTCTTGAAGTCCCAGCGGTACGCAACGTCCTCGTATCCGTCGCCCGTGTTGTCGATCTTGACGTAGTACCGGGCGTTCTCATCCAGCGGATAGAAATTCGGTCCGCCGGCGGGATCCGCGAGCGGGATCCAGTTGGCCACGACCGTCAGGCTGCCCGTGGGCGTCAGGCGCCGTGTAGGCCCAGACGTCCGTGTTGTCCGCGGTCGGATCCTTCAGGATCCTCGGCGCTTCGCGGTGACTCGAGCCGATGCTCAAAGGCACCGCCACCGCCACGGCCAGGAGGGCCGCGAGAAACGAGAGCCACTTCATGTAGAGCTCCTCAGTGATGGTTTGGGCCAGGGGGTCTTCCCGGCACTCACTGAGCGGTCATTCGTGCTGACCCGTGAGTCGGATCACACATGGACTTCCTGCAAATCACCACTATCTGCGCCTGAGTCGCAAGTGCGAGCGGCTCGCAATTGAAATGTTCCGGCGATCCGCGCGTCCAACTCGGGCGTAAGACTTCGCAGAAGGCGTCGTTTGGACCTGTAGATGGCCGATTTCACTCCCCGAGAGCACTCGATCAGCGCCGACGTCTCGCGTCTCAAGGAGGCGCGCGACTTCGCCGAGCGAGCGGCCCGCGAGTTCGGCCTCGGCGAGGAGGACAGCTACCAGGTCAAGCTGGCGATCAGCGAGGCGGTCACGAACGCGATCCAGCACGGCTCGTCCTCGCCCACCGATCCGATCAGGATCGTCGTGGCCGAGGAGGCCGGAGCGCTCGTGTTCGAGGTGATCGACACGGGGCGCTTCCGTCCCCGCGTCCGGCGCGGTGTCCTTCCCGAGTCCGGCCGCGGCCTCGAGTTCATGCGCCTGCTCATGGACGAGGTGGATCTCCGGCCGGGCCTGACGGGGACGCTCCTGCGCATCTCGAAGCGGCCGGCCATCTGAGCTGTGGAGCCCCGACGGCGGCCATTCGCCGCCGAAAGAGGACGACCGCCGGGCGAAACCTTCGCTACGGGAGGTCGTCACCGGCCGTCGCCGGGGCAGAGCTAGATTCGCCGCGCCGCCGCCGGCTCCTCCCGTGACCGGCGAAGCCAGTATTACTATGGCCGCCCGTGCGCCGTCCGCTCGTCATTGCCTGCGCCGCTGCCGCCGGCCTGCTCGCCGCATGCGGCGGCGAGATCGAGGTCCCGGAGGACGAGCCTGTCGCCCACCGCGGCGCGGTCCTATTCAATGAACGCTGCTCGGGCTGCCACTCGATCGACGCGGCCAACGCCTACGGCTCGAAGCCGGAGGGCCAGCTGCAGGGCGGCGAGCGCACGAACGGGCCGAACTTCAACGTCCGCAAGGTGAGCCGCGACGACGCCCTGTTCGCCATCCGCAACGGCGGCTTCTCGGGGGCGATCATGCCCGCGAACATCGTGGTCGGCGAGGACGCCGAGGAGGTGGCGGACTTCCTCGCTGAGTACTCGGGCAAGTAAGGCGAGGGCGAGACCCCGCCGTGCTCGACCTGAGACAGATCCGGGAGGACCCCGGCCCCGCGCGCGACGCGCTCGCGCGGCGCGGGGTCGACACGGCGGTCCTCGACGAAGCGCTCGAGCTCGACGAGCGCCGCCGGGAGCTGCTCCCGGAGCTCGAGGAGCTCCGCCGGCGCAAGAACGAGGCCTCCAAGCGGATCGGCGAGCTCCAGCGCTCGGATGAGGACGCCTCCGAGGCGATCGCCGAGGTGCGCAGTGCCTCCGGCCGGGAGAAGGAGCTCGCCGAGGAGCTGAGGTCGGTTGAGGAGGGCCGCGCGGCGGCGCTCGCGGCGCTCCCCAACCTGCCGGACCCGAGCGCACCGCCCGCCGATGAGGTGCTGCGCGTGGTCGGCGATCCGGGCGCGGAGGGACGCGACCATGTCGAGCTGCTCGGCGACCTGGTCGACCTCGAGGCGGGGGCCCGCGTGGCCGGCTCGCGCTTCGTGTATCTCAAGGGTCCCGTCGTGAGGCTGCAGTTCGCACTCGTCCAATGGGCACTCGAGCTCCTGGAGGAGAAGGGCTTCAGCCCGGTCGTGCCGCCCGTGCTGGTCCGCGAGCAGGCGCTCTTCGGCACGGGCATGCTGCCCGACACCGAGCAGCAGATCTACCTCGTCCCCGACGACGACCTGTACCTGGCCGGCACCTCGGAGGTGCCGCTCGCGTCGCTTCACGGAGGCGAGATCCTCGGACCAGGGGAGCTGCCGCTCCGCTACGCGGGCGTCTCCACCTGCTTCCGCCGTGAGGCGGGCGCGGCGGGCAAGGACGCGCGCGGGATCTTCCGCGTGCACCAATTCGACAAGGTCGAGATGTTCTCGTTCGTCGAGCCCGATGCGTCCGTCGAGGAGCACGAGCGCCTGCTCTCGATAGAGGAGGAGATCCTCGGCGCGCTCGAGCTGCCCTACCGCGTTGTCAACATCGCCGTGGACGACCTGGGCGCGTCGGCGGCCAAGAAGTACGACCTCGAGGCGTGGCTGCCGGGGCAGGGACGCTTCCGCGAGCTGACCTCCACCTCCAACACGACCGACTTCCAGGCCCGCCGCCTCGACATCCGCCAACGCCCGGCCGAGGGCGAGGCGCCCCGCCACGTCCACACGCTCAACGGCACCGCGGTGGCCGTGGGGCGCACGATCATCGCGATCGCCGAGAACCACCAGCGCGACGACGGGACGGTCGAGATCCCGGCGGTGCTGCACCCGTTCGGGGCGCCCGCGGAGATTCAGGCGGGCGCCGGCGCCGGGACGTCCGGTTCGTCCGCATAACGCGTCCGGCGCAGGATCAGAAAGGCGACGACTGAGGCGAGCAGCAGGACGGCGCCGCAGACCCAGAACGCCGCCGCGATGCCGTCGGTGATCGAGTCGCGCGCGCCTTCGAGGATCGTCCGGGAGTCCGCGCCCGACGTGCCCTGGAGAATCTCGGCGCGGTCGGACGGGTCCTCCGCCAGGATCCTCTCGGTGCGCTCGACCTTGGCCTCCGACTCGCCGAGCCCGAGCAGGAGGTCGCTCAGGCGGTCGTCCTGGACGGTGGCCACGATCGTGCCGAGGATCGCGATGCCCATGGTGGCACCGACCTGGCGCACCGTCTGGATCGTGCCCGACGCCTGGCCGCGAAGCCGAACCGGCGCCGAGCTCATCGCATCCGTGTTGGTGGGGCTCATCACCATCCCGATGCCGGCGCCGATCAGGACGTAGCCCGGCACGAGCAGCCCGTATTCGAACTCGTGGAGCAACGCGGCGGTCAGTCCGAAGCCGATGGCGGCGACGAGGGTTCCGCCTGCTACGAGCCCGCGCGGACCGGCCCGGTCGTAGATCCGCCCCGCGACGGGTGCCGCCACGAGCAGCGGCAACGTGATCGGAAGCATCGCGAGACCGGCCTCGATCGGCGAGAAGCCGAGCATGTCCTGGGCGTAGATCGCGCCGAAGATCGTGAGGGAGATCAGGGCTGAACTGGGCCATGAAGAGGACGAGCGTGTCGCCTCTGAAGTTGCGAACCGCGAACAGCCGCAGTTCCACGAGTGGCGCGCTCGCTCGCAGCTCGATCAGCACGAAGAGGGCGAGCAGCACAACGCCGAGGCCGAGCAGGACGAGCGTGCGCGCCGAGCCCCAGCCCCAGTTGCTGGCCTCCATGAGCGCGAGAACGAGCGCCGTGAGCCCGGGCACGAGTGTCACGAAGCCGGGGAAGTCGAAGGGCTGGCGGCCCTCGACACGGCCCTCCGGCCTCGTCCACAGCACCATCGCGATGGTCGCGACGCCCAGAGGCAGGTTGATCCAGAAGACCCAGCGCCAGTCGAGCGACTCGGTCAAGAGCCCGCCGATGAGCGGGCCCGAGCGACAGGAAGATCATCGAGAACCCGGCGTAGATTCCCATCGCCTTGCCGCGCTCGTCGACGCCGAATGTGTTGACGACGATCGTCGCGGTGGGCGGGATCATCAGCGCCGCTCCGATGCCCTGGAGAGCGCGAGCGCCGATCAGCCACGCGCCCGACGGCGCGAGGCCACACAGCGCGGAGCAGATGACGAACGCGGCCACTCCCCCGATCAGGACGCCGACGCGGTTGAACATGTCGGAGATCCGCCCGGCAACACCCACGAACACGGCGAGGGCGAGCAGGAAGGCGTTCACGACCCACTGCAGCTCGGTCTGGCCCAGGTCGAGGTCGGCCTGGATCGACGGCAGGGCGACGCTCACGACCGTCGAGTCGAGCATCAT
Source organism: uncultured Thermoleophilaceae bacterium (assembly GCA_963757815.1). Lineage (GTDB taxonomy): Bacteria > Actinomycetota > Thermoleophilia > Solirubrobacterales > Thermoleophilaceae > JACVRW01. Next base: position 139,922 of record CAVWSN010000037.1, read on the forward strand.
CATCGACAGCGTCCCCGTCATGGCGGCGAGGATCCACCAGCGCCGCGCAGGGCCGGTCGCGGCCATGGCCGGAGTCTCGCGCACCTACGGGCCGGCGGGCAACCCGGTCCGCGCGGCCTAGGATTCAGACCGCCCGGAGGGGTGGCAGAGTCCGGTCGATTGCAGCTGCCTTGAAAGCAGCCGGCCTCGCAAGGGGCCCGGGGGTTCGAATCCCTCCCCCTCCGCTCCGGATCCGCATCGCCTGGCTGTGTCATCGCCCGGCTCGCGTGCGAAGCACGCGTCGCCGGGCTCTTCCTTGCCAGGCGGGCGTCCCGAAGCGGAGGGGGAGGGATTTCATCCCTCCCGGCTTCATCCCTGCATGAGAGGCGGCCTCCTCGACGACATGCCGCACGTGACGGCTCTCACCCTGCTGCCCGAGTAGCCGCCGTTATCTTGGGCCGCATGGACTCCTTTGGCGACGTGGTCACGAGCGAGGACGAGCTGCGCGAGGTCGTTCCGGCCCCGCCCGAGGGCGCGCCTGCCCTGCGCAAGCAGATCGACCATCTCGACGAGCACTGCCGTGACTTCATCGCCCGGGCGCCGTTCTTCCTGCTCGCCACCTCGAGCGCCGCAGGGGACTGCGACGCGTCGCCGCGAGGCGGGCCGCCAGGGTTCGTGCGGGTGCTCGACGAGCGGCGGCTGCTCGTCCCGGAGTACCCCGGAAACCGGCGCGCCGACTCGCATCGCAACCTGCTCGAGAACCCGCGCGCCGCGATGCTGTTCACGATCCCCGGGCTGCGCGAGACGCTGCGGGTGGCGGGCAGGGCGTGCATCACGCGCGACGAGGGATTGCTCGCCGGCCTCGGCGTCAACGGGCGCGCGCCCAGGCTCGGGATCGGGCTCGAGGTCGAGGAGGCCTTCATCCACTGCGCCAAGGCATTCATCCGCTCGGGCCTGTGGCAGCCGGAGACGTGGCCCGAGGAGCTCCCGTCGGCCTCGGCGATCCTGCGCGATCACATCGACATCCCGGATGTGAGCACCGAGGACGTCGCCGCGAGGCTGCGGGAGAGCTACGAGAAGACGCTCTACTGAGCAGGCCGCGGCCGCCCGGCGGGCGCCCGCTGGCGCCCGCCGGGTAGGCCGCTTGCGTTAGCGCCTGCGGGCGGCGCGCCTGGACGCCTGGCCGCGAACCCGCTCGCAGCGCTCCAGGCGATCCCTACGGTCCGCGATCACGACGTCGTCGCCGCGACCACAGTCGATCCGGTCGCGCTTGCCGTCCTCGGCGTCGATGCGATCGTCGCCGTTGCCGCCGAACACGCGGTCCCGGCCGCCGGTGGCATCGATGCGGTCGTCGCCGCGGTCGCCGTCGAGGCGGTCATCGCCGCCGTCGCCGGACATCCGGTCGCCGCCGCGTCCGCCGTCGATGCGGTCGTCGCCGCCGTTGCCCTCCGCGACGTCGTTGCCCGATCCTCCGTCGACCTCGTCCTCACGGGCGCCGCCGGACATCCGGTCCCGGCCGCCTTCGCCCTCGAGGCAGTCCTCGCCGCCACGGCCGAACATGCGGTCGTCGCCACGGCGGCCGACGATCAGGTCGCCGGCGGAAGTGCCGTTGAGCACGTCGTCGTCGCGCGTGCCCACGATCGGGTTGGCGCAGGCCTCGTCAGCGCCGCCACCCACCGTGATGCTGGCGGTCGCGGTGTTGCTGTTGGCCGCGCCGTCGCTGGCACGGAACGTGAACGAGTCGGTGCCCCTGAAACCGGCTCTCGGCGTGTACGTCACGCTGCCCTGGCTCTGGTTGATCGCACCGAGTGTGCCGTTGGCGGGCCCGGACACGATCGAGAGCGTGAGCGTGTTGTTGTTCGCGTCGGTGCAGGTCAGCGGCACCGTGACCGGCGTTCCCCTCGGCGTCGAGACCGAGACGTCGTCGCACTCGGGCGCAGCCGCCGCACCGGGGCCGGTGTAGCGGAAGATGTAGAGCCCGAAATCACGGTCGGAGGCTCCGACCAGGCGCTCCCCCTCGGGCGTCGTGAACTGCTCGACGCCCCAGAAGTTGTTGCCGCCCTGGTCGATGAACTTGCCGACCTGCTCGATGCCGTTGGGTCCGAACGACACGACCCGGAAACCGCCGGCGTAGTAGGACGAGTACGCGAGCCGCTCGGTCGGATCGGGTGCCCACTCGTGGATCGAGAGGTCACCGAAGCCGAACGCGAAGCGCTCGTCGAGCGCCTCCTCGATCGCGAACGAGTCGACGCGGCGCAGCTTGCCCGAGCCGTTCTCGTACAGGTGGGCATAGCCCCAGCCGTCGAAGACCGAGGTGGCCTCCACGTCCTCGCCGAGGGCGCCGATCGCCGGCTCGCCCGTGGCGGGCACCGGCAACTGGAACTGCGGCGGCTCGGCGCGGAGGATGTGGTGGAACGCCTCGTGCGTCGTGCACATCGTGACGATCACCGCGCCCGGCGGGAAGCCGCCCGAGCCGCAGAACGCCTCGTCGAGATCCGCGCTGCCCAGATGCCGGTTGACCAGCAGCACCGCGTCGTAGCCGGCCTCGGCTGCGTTGGCAGCCTTTTCGCCCGGGAAGCAAGCCTCCTCCGGGTTCTGGGGATCGCCGGTGGGCCCACGCTGGAGCACCACGATCGCCTCCTCGCCCGTCTGCAGGGGTCGCAGGTTGGCGCTGGCACGCGGCGGGATCGGCGTCGACGCGTCGCAGCCGTAGCCGCCGTAGACGGTCGGGCCGTTCATCGTCAGGTCCGGCAGCGCGGCCGGAGAGGCCCCGCCGGGGACCACCTGCGACGGGTACACGTCAGCGAACGGTCCCGTGGTGATCGAGAACTCGTCCGCCCGGTACGGCGAGAAGTCCTCGTCGGCCGCGAGCAGGTACGCGTTGTCGGCGCTGAAGTCGACCTGGTGGGCGTTGCCCTCCGGGGGCTCGATGCCCGGCACGAGCGGGTCTGGGCCGTCGAAGCTGGTGTCGCCGATATAGACCGGGTTGGCCGGGTCGGTGACGTCGAGCTTGACGTAGCCGGCGTCCCAGTAGGACAGCAGCATCGTCGGCCGGCCGCCGATCGTCTTGATCACGTCGTCGTGGTTGAGGACCAGGTTGCCGTTGGCGAGGTTGTCGGTGATCTGCGGGAACTTCTCGAGCAGGTCGAACTCCGCCACCGGCACCGGCGCGCGCGGGTTCGTGATGTCGAAGATGTCCACGTCGTGGAACTCGAAGTTGTCCACGCCGACGATGAACACCCGGCCGCCGTGTGCCCACATGCGGATGTTGTGGTAGTGGTTGGCCGTGTCGGTGCTCCCGGTGAGCGTGCCCTCGACGGGCTCGCCGTCGCCGAAGCCCTGGATGAGGATCTGCGGGTTGCGCGGATCGCTCACGTCATAGAGGTCGAAGCCGCCGGGATCGGCATCGGTGCAGCCCTCGTTGTTGACCGCGAGCACGTCGCCCGTGAAGGCCGGCGTGTCGATGCTGAACACCTGCGCGCCCTCGCCGTGGAAGGCGCCCGGCCGCGCCGGGATGAAGCCGACCTCGCGCGGGTTGGACGGGTCGCGGATGTCGACCACGTAGACGCCGCCCTTCGTGCACGTGGGCTCGGCCCACGAGTTCAGGTAGGCGAAGCCTTCGTGCACGGTCAGGTCGGCGATCTGCTCCGGCACGATCTGGCCGAACTGCCTTGTGGGCTCGAGCTTGCCGACCAGGTCGACGTTCTCGCGCGCGGACGGCAGGTGGCCGACCGGACTGCCGTGTTGCTTGCTGATGTCGAGCGCGGCGGCGAATCCGCTGCCATCCGGCAACAGCCTGCGCGCCGACGACGACGAGAACACGTTGTGTCCCGGCACCGCTGCATCGGCCGTGGCCGATCGTTGCGACGACGGGTTGGGCTGGGCGGATGCGATGCCCGCCGCCAGGACGAGCAGCAAAGACGCGGCGACGAAGGTCGCAATCCGCGTCAGGAGCGTGGATGCACGCACCACGGAACCTCTCTTCCCTCCGTGTGGCCCGTCGGCCCAGGCCGACCGGGATCCTCCCCAAGTCCGGACGGCTCCCCTCCTGCGGCCTGCCGGCGGCTCAATTGGGGACATCCAATCACAATTTGGGGTGTGGCGGCACCGCAGAAGCCGCCAACCTTCCCCCGCTACGCTTGGGCGCATACCCCGGCTCGCGTTGGCCCTCTTCGTTATCGGAATCGCGGCGTTGCTCGGCGCGATAGCGCTGGTCGCCGTAGCCGGGCTCGGCGATGGCGAGGAGGCGGCCGTCGGCGGCTCGCGCAGCGACGGCGGCACGCGCCACTTCGTCGCTGAGGGGAGCGGTCCGCGGGCGGAGCCGCTCCGGTCGGAGTCGCTGCCCTCGGAGCCTCCCGCGACGGAGCCGCGGACGCTCCCCTGCCACACAATCGCCTCCGTGGGGCGCCCGGTAATGCTCTACCGCAAGCCCGGGGGCAGCCCGCTGATCAAGGTGCGGGCACGCACGGAGTGGAGATCGCCGCGCGTCTTCGGGGTCGCGCGTCGGAAGGGAGAATGGCTCGGCGTGCAGGCGGCAGAGCTCCCCAACGGCAAGCTCGGCTGGCTCCCCGCGCGCGCGGCGCGGCTCGACTGCACGACCTGGTCGTTGCATGCCGACCTATCCAGGCGCAAGCTGCTCGTTCGTCGCGAGGGCCGCACCGTTCGCGAGCTGGCGGTGGCGGTCGGGCGCCCAGGAAACGACACGCCCATGGGCCGCTTCTCTGTCACCGACAAGCTGCGCGTGACCGATCCGGCATCCCCCTACGGCTGTTGCGTGCTGGCGCTGAGCGGCCACCAGGCAAACCTTCCAGCAGGCTGGACCGGCGGGGACCGGCTGGCGGTTCACGCCACGCAGGACCTCGCCAGCATCGGTCAGGCCGCGAGCCTCGGCTGCCTGCGCGCCGGCCCGCGCCAGGCGCGCTGGCTGATCGAGACGATCCCCCTCGGCGCCCCGGTCTTCGTACGCTCCTAACCTCACGGCAGGAGGACCCGTGACGTTCAAGTGAGTGTGAAGCTGCCGCCCTTTCAGGTCCTTCTGGACGAGCACCGGGTCGACCTCTACCGCTACCTCGTGGCGACCGCAGGGCCCGTCGAGGCGGACGACGTCTACCAGGAGACCTGGATCGCGGCGCTGCGCGCGTACCCGCGGTTGCGCCGCCCGGACAACCTCCGTGCCTGGCTGTTCCGGATCGCCCAGAACAAGGCGATCGACGCACACCGGGCGCGCGGGCGGCGAGCGCTTCCCGTGGCCGACCCGCCGGAGCCGGCGGGCGCCAAGTCACCGCGCGCGCCCACAAGCTCGCTGGACGGCGAGCCGGAGCTCTGGGAACGGGTGCGGGAACTGCCGCCGAAGCAGCGGACGGCGGTCTTCTGCCGAACCGTGCTCGGCATGCCCTACGGGGAGCTCGCCGTGTTGCTTGATTCCTCGGAGGACGCGGCGCGACGCAACGTTCACGAAGGACTGACGAGATTGAGACGGGAGTGGAAGTCATGAACAACATCGAGACGACACTGCGCCGCGCGGCGGAGCGGCTGCCCAGCACCGCCCCGGAGCTGAGCGGGCGAGCGGAAGCGGAGGGGCTTGTCGACGTGGCCTACACGACGGTCGACTCGCCGCTCGGGCCGTTGCTCGTGGCGGCCTCGCCGAAGGGGCTCGTGCGCGTGTCCTACACCGACTCCCTCGGGCCCGACCCGGTGATCGAGGAGCTGGCCGAGCGCATCTCGCCGCGGGTGCTCGAGGCGCCCGCCCGGCTCGACCCCGTCCGGCGCGAGCTCGACGAGTACTTCGCCGGCCGCCGCACCGAGTTCGCAACCCCGATCGACTGGTCCCACCTGGCCGGCTTCACGCGCAAGGTGCTGCGTGCGACGGCGCGCATCGGCTTCGGCGAGACGAGCACCTACGCCGGCGTCGCCTCCCGGGCGGGCAGCCCGCGAGCGATGCGAGCGGCGGGCAACGCGCTCGGGGCGAACCCGATGCCCGTGATCGTGCCCTGCCACCGCGTGCTCCGCACGGGCGGCGCCCTGGGCGGCTACACCGGCGGCATCGAGCGCAAGGAGTACCTGCTGCGCCTGGAGGGAGTGCTCGGATAGCCCGGCTTCCCGAGACCTACCGGAGCGACCCCAACTGAGTCACGGTCGGACGTGGGGTGCCACGGGCGCCGGCGTTCCTTGCGCGCGGGTGAGACCGCCGACGGTGGGCGATCCGACGGCGCGCGCCGGGCCGCGCCGCTGCCCGTGTCGAGAGGTGCTCGCGCAGCGCCGCTGCTGCGACGCGGAGCTCAATTAGGTTGGCCGGCGAGGGGTGTGGCCGGAAGGGATCGACGAGTGTCGGCCCGCCCGCGACTGGCGCTGCCGCCACGATCTCGCCGTCCACCTCGGCGACCAGAACGCGTCCTGCCGGCGCCCGAGCGCCGTCGTGCCCCGCCAGCCCACGCAGGGCGTCCGCGTCGGCAGCCCCGGCATCGCGGATCGTAATGACATTGGAATCGGTGGTCATCTGAGTTGCTCCCTAGGTCCATTGGCGTTGCAGGACGATCATCGCCCGCGCCATGCGGCCGGCCAATGGCCCTGGAACCCGAGCTGGGCGGGTGCTAGTACCCCTGTGCTTGTGGGCGGTCAGGCGCGCTCGCCGCCGCGTCCGCCATGGCACTGCCTCGCGCGAGCATGGCCAGCGCCAGAACCGGACCGACGGCTCTGGCGCTGGCGTCGCTCAGCTCAGGAAGCGGCCGCCGCGCGGGCGAGCCGGTCCAGGTCGGCGTGGGGAAGCGTGCGCTTCTTGCCGTCGACTTTGAGCACGGTCTTGCCCTTGACAATGCGAGCGTGGGCCTTCAGCCAGCCCGTCCCGGCGACCCTCGCCGAGCGCACGCTGTCGGCGACGACAGCCTGGATGACGACATTGTCGTCGGCTCCGCCGTCGAGCGTGTCGGTGCCCGGCCCGCCGATCAGCACATCGTCGCCGGCGCCGCCGAGCAGCACGTCGTTGCCGTCGCCGCCGATCAGGACGTCGTCGCCGTTGCCGCCGTTCAGGGTGAGCAGCGCCGAGGTGGCGGCCAGCCCGGAGGCGTCGACCACGTCGTCGCCGCCCAGCGCGTTGACGGTCACGCGGTCGCTGCCGGCGATCGCGCCGGACACCGAGACCAGGGCCGGGAGACCGCTGACCTGTGCGTTCGGCCCGGCGCCGGTGACCGTCACGGCGTCGTCATCGTTGGTGGCGTTGACGGTGACGTTGTCGGCCGCGGCGTCGTTGCCGCCGCCGGTCGCGGCGAGGTCGCCCGCCACGGTGGTGACGTCGGTGCCGGACAGGTCGTTGACAACGAGGTTGTCGGTGCCGCCGAACGTGTTGGCGGTGATCGACTCGACGTCGTTGAGGTCCATCGTGATCGCGGCGAGGTCACGGGTGAACAGCACCCGCGCGCCGTTGGCGGAGGCGGCCATGTTCTCGTTGCCGTTGCTGCCGTTGAAGAGCATGTTGTCCGTGCCGTCCTGGCCTTCGACGACGTCGCTGCCATCGCCGGGATCCCACTGGAAGGCGTCGCGCCCGCGCCGAGGAAGGCAACGTCGTTGCCCTGCTGGCCGTCGACGAAGTCGTTGCCGTCGCCACCGAGCAGGAGATCGATCCCGTTGCTGCCAAGCAGCGTGTCGTCGCCCGCCCCGCCGTCGACCGTGATGCCGATGAGCGCGGCGAGATTCCCAGTCGCGGAGAAGCTGTCGTCGCCGCCGTTGGCGTTGAGGACGAGGTTCTCGGAAGTGCCGATGTCGATCGCGAACGGCGCCGGGTTGAGGCGGTCGAACCGCACGCGCGTGCCATTGGCGGTGGCGGCGAACTGCTCGCCGCCGCCGCCGCCGTTGACCTCGACCGTGTCGGTGCCGCCGCCGCCCTCGTTGAGGTCGGTGTCGTCGCCGGGGTTCCAGATCATGCGGTCGCCGCCGCCCTGGCCGAACACCTGATCGTCGGCGTCGCCGCCGGTCAGCGTGTCGCTGTTGTTGCCGCCGAACAGCAGGTCGAAGCCGCCGCCGCCGAGCAGCGTGTCATTGCCACTTTGACCGGCGAGCTGGTCGTTGCCGGCGCCGCCGGTGAGGATGTCGTTCCCGGCGCCGCCGGTCAGCAGGGCCGCCGGCAGCGCGCCGTTGGCCTGGTTGAGCGTGATCGTGTCCCGACCGCGGAGACCGTTGACGCGGACCTGCGCTGTGTTGGCGACCGTCGGCGTGCCACCGGAGACCGGGACCGCGCCGCCGTTCACCAGGATCTTCCCGCGGCGTCGCGGCTGATCTCGATCGTGTTGTCGAGGCTGTCGCCCCTTACCGTCAGCACGCCCGCGCTGAACGTGCCGGTGGTTGCCGCGCTCGCCGGCATCGCCGTACCGGCAACTACACCGGCAGCGAGCACGGTGCCCGCAAGCAGCCGGCGGGCCGCTCGTCGCCAGTCGGTGTTCCGTCTTGCATTTGCCATCGTCAACGCCCCTTTGTCTCCGAGATTCCGCCTTCCCCCCTTCAGATGAACCCCGCGGCGCGACGATTCCCAAGCCGATCCGTGAGATACGTCACAGCGACAACGCGAGCCACGACCCTGCCCCCGCGACGAGGCGACCGGGACCGCGGTGTCCTCCACCTGCCGCTGCCAGGGCTGCGGCAGCAAGCGCGTGACGCCGTCATGACGAGCGGCCGAATCGCCGCCGCTATTGATCCGCTCGTCGCGGATTGTGTGACTGGCCTACCGGGCGGCAGTCCGAGCCGGCCAGGACATGCCGCGCCGTTCCGCGAGTCCGGTGAAGCCCGCCGTCGTCCGTCATTCCCGGCCGGCGTGCGCGGCTGTTCGAATTCCGTCAGCGACGGCTCGTCCGGCGCAGACAGGCTTAGCACGGTGCCGGCCACCGCAGGAGACGCGTCGATCTTCGCTTCCAGCGCGCGGAGCGGGACGGCGACGTTCGATCGGTGTCGTCGCCGGTCAGGTCGACGTCTCCGATGACCGAGACGAGGCGCGGGCCGACGAACTCGAGACGTAGGTAGGTCACGCGCGCGACCTCGGGCTCGGCGAGCAGCGCTCGGATTGCGGCCGCGCGGAGTCGGGGATCGGCCTCTTCCCCGATCAGGGACTCGCGATTCCGGTCGACGAGAAACGTCGCGACCGCCGCGAGCAGAACGCCGACGAGAATCGATCCGACGGCATCGGGGGTCGAAGAGCCCGTCAGCTGGTGGGCGCCCAGTCCGACGGCTGCGATGGCCAGGCCGGTAAGCACAGCGGAGTCCTCCGCGAATACGGCCCGAAGCGTCGGGTCGCTGGTGGCGATGACCGCGCCGATGAGATCGCGCTGCATCGACTCAGCGTTGGCCGAGCTTGCCGGACAGAGCGCGAGAACGAGATACCTCGAGCAAGAAGGAGACCGCGAGCACGACATAGCCCACGACGTAGTCCGTCGCCGACGCGGGATGCAAGAGCTCCTGCACGCTGTGCGTCACGGAGACGGCGCCGCCGGCCAGAACAAGCCAAGTGCTGCGAGCAGCGACCACACGTAGGCCTCCCGGCCGTAGCCGAGCGGATGCGCGCGGTCAGGCGGTCGGCGCGACCGACGGTAAGCGATCAGCAGGAATACTTCGTTGCCTGTATCCGCCCAGGAGTGCGCCGCTCAGCCAGGATCGACGCTGACCCGGTTACCACCGCTGCGACCGACTTCGCGACAGCGACGAGGAAGTTGGCGGCGAAGGCGACGAGAACCGTCGTGAGGCTCGCGGAACCAGCGGCGACGCGCTGCGCCAGAGTGGGCTAAGAAACGGCTCTGACTTCACAGGAGCATCGCGGTCAGACCTCGAGCTCCACGATGAACACCGGATGGTCATCTTCATCACGCCGGATCAGGCCACGCGGGCTGATGCGTAAGGAACACGCGTCACGATCTGGCCGGAGCAGCCTGTCGCCTGGCAGCCAACGAGGACGGCGAGCTGGTCGAGGGCTACGACGCACCGAGCCGCTTTCCGGCGTGTAGGCGATCGGTGCGGATCGCGCGCGCCCAGCGAGACGTCATGCGGCGGCCGTGCCCTCAGTTGCGCGCGAGCCGGGCCGCTTCGTTCGGACCGCCCCGCGAGGGCAGCGGCGATCGAGGCCGTCCTGGCCGAGTACCCAGACCGGAGAGAGCGCCGCCAACCTCCAAGATCGACCCTCGGCCAAGCGCCAGGTCTACGGCATGAAGCCGACGTCGGGATCGGCCGCGACCACGTCCTTGGCGAAGGCGTCCTCGCGGTAGGAACACGGCGGCGCCGCGCGCCGCCGCCGCAGCAGAGAGTCGGCGCCCAGCATGTTGAATGTCTTGACCAGCGCGCGCCAGGCATACGCTTCTGGTTGGTCTCGGCGACGGTCTTCGGAAGCTGCTCCACGCCGCCCTCCGGCTCGCGGGTCACGAACTGGTTGGTGGTATCGATCACGTCTGCCCGCCAGCGAGCCGGTCTGGGCGAGCAGCTCGTCGACGACGGACCACGGCACGGAGAAGAAGACGACCTCCGAACTCGACGCCTCACGCGGCGAGCCGCTCGCGCGAACGTATCGACGGCGAGCTGCTCAAGCTGGACCGACTGGCGCAACCGCTGAAGAACAAAGAGCCCGGCGCGGGCGACAGCTTTCCCGCGTTCCGCCGATCGCCCGGCGCAAACGAGATCTCATCGTGCGCTCCTCAGCATGTCCAGTCCACTCATCGTGTCGTACATGCGCGGCCTCCCGTACGTGTTGGTTCGGTGCCTGCGTAGAACTTCTCGAGCTTTCGCCTGCTCGGCGGAAAGGCGCGAGCCCGTGGTGTGACGCTGAGTCAGCTCTCGAATTCGGTCAGGCGGCCGGGGTGTCTCTTTCATGCCGTCGAGAGTGGCGGCGTCTAATGGGCGGCCCAGTAGGCCCAGGCGATTACCCGATAGTCGTTCCATGACGGTGGAGCAGGAGGAGGACCGAGCCGTAGACTGGTCTGAGCGAAGCGAGCGGCGCACGCGAGACGGTCGCGAGGGAGCATCGGGCAGAGTTACTGCGCGCGCGAGCTCGGACCGTCGCGCTGGGTGGAGCGGGCACATGGGGTCGGGTTGAGTGGCACATGGGCCTGTCCGGGCTGGCGCGTGGGGGGTCGGGCCGACTTGTGGGCGTGTCTTGGGCCTGCTCGTGTGGGGCGCCGGGGCGGGTGTTTCGCGCGCGAGGATGTCGCGGGCTCGAGGAGCTGCTCCACGTGCAAGTGAGGGCGCACGTCAGGGTCGGCGGGGGTGGCTCGGGTGGGTGCGCGGGGCTGCGCTCGGTGCCGTCTTTCCAATTCTCTTTCCAACCGGGCCTTGGCGGCGGTGGGGGCTGGTGGGCGGCTGGCCGGCGGGGGGGGGGCGATCCCGCTTGTGGAGCGGAGTGGGGGGGAACGGAGAGGGAGGGATTCGAACCCTCGATGGAGGTTTCCCCCCATACTCGCTTAGCAGGCGAGTGCCTTCAGCCACTCGGCCACCTCTCCGAAGGGGTCCGATGGTAGCCATGCCGGGCCCGGCCGACGCCCCTCCTACCTCCGCTACCCTCTGACAGCCGAGCGCCCGTAGCTCAGCTGGATAGAGCGTCGGTCTACGGAACCGAAGGTCACAGGTTCGAATCCTGTCGGGCGCGCTCAGAGAGGCCCCGCTAATGCGGGGTTTCTGCGTTGAGGCCCGGCGCGAACGAGGAGCGCCGTGGTTCAGATGTGGTTCAAATTCGAGGCGGCCGCGCGGCCGCCGCTGTGCTGGAGCCGTCCTCGCCGCCATCAGTGTGTTCTGCGTGAGCACACGTCTGCTGACAGCCGCCGAGGTCGCCGCGCTGCTGGGCGTTCCGAGGACCTGGGTGTACGAGCAGTCGCGGGCAGGACGGATCCCGACGGTTGCGCTCGGCCGCTACCGCCGCTTCCGGCGCGAGGCGATCGACGCCTGGCTCGAGGAGCTCGAGCGCCGCGGCGGCCCGCCCCCCGCCTGACGCTGTCGGTGGCGTGATGGGCCGGCGCTCCTATGGCACGGGCTCGATCACCGTGCGCCGCGACCGCAACGGGCGCGAGACCTGGTACGGCCTATGGATGGCGGGCGGGCGGCGGGTGAAGCGGCGCTTGGGGGTGAAGCGAGCGCCCGGAACGAGCGACGGCCTGACGCGGAAGCAGGCGGAGGCGGAGCTGCGCCGCCGGATGGCCGAGGAGCTCGTAGGCGTTGGCCCGGAGCGCCGCCGCACGGTCGAGGAGGCCGGCGCCGCCTACGTCGAGCACCTCGAGCACGTGATGGGTCGCAAGCGCACGACGCTCGAGGACTACCGCGGATACCTCCGTCGCCACCTGGGGCCGTTCTTCGGTGCGCGTCGGCTCGACCGCATCCGTCCGGCCGAGGTCGAGCGCTACCTGCGCGAGAAGATCGCGGCCGGTCTCGCGCCGACGACGGTCGTCCACCATGTGACCTTTCTCGGCGGGCTGTTCCGCTTCGCGGTCAAGCGCGGCTGGACCGACTCGAATCCGGTCGCGTCCGTGGACCGGCCACGCCTCCCTGATCAGTCCTGCGGCCGGCTGCGCTTCCTCCAACCGGAGGAGGTCGAGGCCCTGCTCGACTCCGTTCCCCAAGACGAGCTTGGCCGGCTCGAGCGTTCCCTCTACCTCTGTGCCGCCATGACCGGACTGCGCCAGGGCGAGCTGCTCGCGCTGCGCTGGCGTGACATCGACTGGGCGGCGCGCCGCGTGCGCGTAGCCGACAACTACCCGCGCGGTCGCTACGACCGCGTCGAGGCGACCAAGTCGCACCTCGTGCGCTCGGTGCCGCTCGCCGACCGCCTCGCCGGCGAGCTCGAGCGGCACTTCAAGGCCTCCGCGTGGCAATCCGACGACGACCTCGTCTTCTGCCACCCGCACACCGGCCGCCCCTACGACGCCTCGAGACTTCGTAAGCGCTTCGACGCCGCGCTCGCGCGCGCCGGCCTGAGGCGGATCACCTTCCACGAGCTCCGCCACACCTTCGGGACCCAGATGGCCGCAGCCGGGGCGCCGCTGCGGGCGATCCAGGAGTGGATGGGCCACGCCGATGCGGCGACGACGCAGATCTACGCGCACTACGCGCCTGACGCCACGAACGGGGCGGCCCTCGTCGAGCGCGCCTTCGGCCGCCCCGCCTCCGACCCGCTCGCGGGCTCGGCGGGGACTCCCACGCCCTCGGCGTAGCAGACGGCCCGCTTCGCGGCCGGAGACTAAGCACCCGGAGCGGGGACGCTGCGCCCGACCGGGGCATTGCGTCAAACCCCGGTTTTCTTGCTTCAAACGGTCCCCGAGCGGCGTTTCGCTTTCGTCAAATGCCGAACTTGCGCTCGATTTGGCGCAAAGAATCTCGCGCGAATCGCGCTCCCCGTGCGGGATTGCCCGTTTGACGCAAACGGAGACTTGTATAGATAAGAGATCTATGAGGAGGTATCTCTAGCCGGCCGGTACCGACCTCTGTCCCGCGGGCTTGCGCCGGCTATTCGCTCTCGGTTCTCCCGGCCACCTGCGAGGTGTCGTGGCGGGATGGGATGAGCGTCGTGACGCGGGCGGCCTCGGCGGTCGGGTCGCCGGTCAGCGCGAGGATGCCGCTCCTCTCCAGCGTGTCGTCTTCGGCGGCGCTCCCGCCGAGCGCCACCCGGTGGCGCCTCGCGAGCGCGCGAAGCTTTCGCAGGACGGGCCGCACCCGTTCCCGGCTCACCGCGTTCAGCACCACGAGGTTCGGGTCGATCCGACTGCTCACGTCGGCGACGGTGTCTATAGGCGTGTCGGGGCCGAGGTAGACGATGCGCCAGCCTCGCGACCGCAGCGCCAGCCCGAAGGCGATAAGGCCGAGGTCGTGCTGCTCGCCCGGCAGGCAGGCCAGTACCGCCGCCGGGCCGAGCCCGAGGCCCCAGCCGCGAGCCAGGCCCAGCAGCCGTCCGCGCAGGACGCCCGAGGCGAAGTGCTCCTGGGCGACCGAGGCGTCGCCGCGCTCCCAGCGCTCTCCGAGCTCCTGCAGGTAGGGCACGATCACCTCGCTCAGTAGCGTCTCAACCGTCGCCAGAGCGAGCAGCCGGTCGAGGATCGCCTGCGCGCGCGGCTCGTCGAATGCGTCGAGCGCCTCGGCAAGCTCGTCGCGGATCGCTCCGGGGCGCAACGCGGCTCCGGCAGCCTCCTCGGCGTCCAAGTCGCGCACGGCGAGCGCAGCTGCCTCCGCCGCGGCCATCCCCTCAGCGAGGTGCTGCTGCATCAGGGCCACGCGTTCGACGTCTGCGGGGGAGTACAGGCGAAGGCCGCCGGCCGAGCGCGCGGGATGAAGCAGCCCGTAACGGCGTTCCCACGCTCGCAGCAGCTCGGGACTGACCCCGACGCGCTTGCTCAGCTCGCCGATCCGCAGAACCTCGCCCCTGCTCGCCATAGCCTCACTATACAACTACTGGACAATTGCTTGACAAGACCTGGTGCGTTCCCTATGGTGCCGGTTTCTAGACAGTTCCTAGACAGGAGGTAAACAGCACATGCGAAAGCTCGATGTAATCGCTGGGGCCCTGCTGATCGTCGGCGGGCTCAACTGGGGTCTCGTCGCGATCGCCGAGTTCGACCTCGTCGCCTGGGTCTTCGGCCAGGGCTTCGGGGAGACGAACGCGGCAAGCCGGATCGTGTACGGGCTGGTCGGCGTCGCCGCGATCTACGCCATCGCCGCGGTGGCCGCCCGTGGGTCGGCCGGCGAACACGAAACGGCAACCGCCTCGCGCTGAGGCAGACCGTCGGTTAGGAGTCGAGATGCGACAGATTCGAACCATCCTCGTTGTATGTGCGGTGACGGCCGTGACTGTCTCCGCGTTGACCGCCGGCGCCCCTGCAGACACTCCGCGGGCGCAGGGCAAGAACATCGTCCAGACGGCCGTCGCGGCCGGGAAGTTCAAGACGCTCGTTTCGCTGCTCAAGCGAGCCGGGCTCGTGAAGACGCTGGAGGGCAAGGGCCCATACACCGTCTTTGCACCGACCGACGCGGCGTTCGCCAAGGTGCCGAAGGCCACGCTCGCGCGGCTCGGCCGCAACAAGGCGGCGCTCCGCTCGGTCCTGCTGCTGCACGTCGCCAAGGGCAGGCTGCCCGCGGCCAAGGTGACGAAGCGCCGCTCGGTGAAGACCCTCAACGGGCAGCAGCTGGCGATCGGCGTGCGCGGCGGCAAGGTCTTCGTCGGGCGGGCGCGGGTGGTCACACCGGACGTGTCCGCCTCGAACGGCGTCATCCACGTGATCAACAAGGTTCTGCTCCCCCGCTAGTCCCGGTGGCTCCCAGCGTCGCCCGGCGCGGTTCGCCGCGCCGGGCGACGTGAAAGCGCGGGCAGGTACCCCATGTCCTCCTCCTCACCCCACCGCACCCTCGAACGGACTCCCAAACCGGGCGCGCCAGGCCACTGCCGGCGTGCGCTCGTGACGGGCGCGACCGGCTTCATCGGCGCGCGGCTCGCCGCGGGGCTCGCCGACGCCGGTTGGACCGTCCGCTGCCTCGTGCGCGACGGATCGCGCGCACGCGACCTCGAGCGGCGCGGCTTCGAGGTCCACGAAGGCGATGCCCTCCGCCCCGAGGCCCTCGAGGAGGCGGGCCGCGACGTGGAGGTGGCCTACTACCTCATCCACGCGATGGGCCGAGGCGCGCGCGGCGACTTTGCGACGCGGGAGCGCGCCGCCGCAGAGGCGTTCGCGCGGATGGCGGCGCGCGAGGGCATCGTGCGCGTGATCTACCTCGGCGGCCTCGGGGAGCCGCACTCCCGGCACCTGCGCAGCCGCCACGGGACCGCGCGGACCCTCGCTGAGCACGGGCCCCCGCTCACCTACTTTCGCGCGGGCATGGTCGTCGGGGCGGGAAGCGAGTCCTACCGCACCCTGCGCTACCTCGTCGAGCGGCTCCCGGCGATGATCGCGCCGGCGTGGCTGAAGGTGCCCACCCAGCCGATCGCAATTGACGACGTGCTCGCCTACCTCACGGCAGCCCCCGACGAGGCGGAGAGCGCCGGGCGAGAGATCCAGATCGGCGGTCCGAGCGTGCTTGCCTACGGCGAGATGCTCGACCGGATGGCCGAGGCGCTGGGCCGGCGCCCGCGGCCGAAGCTTCCCGTGCCGCTGCTCACGCCGCGGCTGTCGTCGCTCTGGATCGGCCTGGTGACGCCGGTGGATGCCGGCGTCGCCCGTCCGCTGATCGAGGGGCTCTCGACGACGACGATCGTGACCGACACCTCCGGAGCGGAGCTCTTCGACGTGGCGCCGATGCCGTTCGAGGAGGCGCTTCGGCGAGCGGTCGCGGACGACGACGCCACGGTCTCTACCCGCCGAGGTGCGAAACGCGAGCCAGGCCCCTCCACGTCCGCCAACACCACGCCATGAGACTCGGCTTTGCCGTCAAGGTCCTTGGCGGCGGCGGGCTCCCCTCGCACGACTCCCGGCGATGGCAGTCGGGCCCGCATCTGCGCGTCTCGCTCGAGCGGCTGCGCCGCGTCCTCGAATACTGCGACGCGCACGACATCCGCATGTACCGGATGGCCACCGCCCTCGCGCCTTACGCCAGCCATCCCGGCCTCCAAGGCTTTCGCCGGCAGCCGCGCGAGTGTGCCGCCGAGCTCGCGGAGGTCGGCCGGCTTGCGCGTGAGCTCGACATTCGCCTCTCCAGTCATCCCGGCCAGTACACCGTGCTCAACTCCGAGGACGAGCGAACCCGGCGGCTGGCGGTCGAGGAGCTCGAGGTGCAGGCCGAGGTCATGGACGCCATGGGACTCGGACCCGAAGCGGTGGTCGTCCTCCACGTCGGCGGCGCGGCCGGCGGGGTGGACGCAGCCCTCGAACGCTTCGAGCAGGGCTTCGAGCTCCTCTCGCCCGCCGCCCGCGCCCGCCTGGCGATCGAGAACGACGACCGCTCCTTCGGCCTCGGCGACGTGCTGCGCTTGAGCGAGCGGATAACACGCCCGGTCGTATGGGACGCCCTTCACCACCGCTGCCACGACCCGGACGCGATTCCCGACCGAGAGGCGCTCGCGCTCGCGCTCGCGACCTGGCCCTCCGGCGTGGTGGCGAAGGTCCATTACGCGTCGCCGAAGACAGCGGTCGAAGAGCGCCGCAAGCGCGTCGGCCGGCGGGTCGAACGGTCGTTGGTGCTGCCGGAGCTACGCGCCCACGCCGACCTGATCGACCCCATCGCGTTCGAGCACTTCATCGGCGAGACGGGCCGCGGGATGGACTTCGACGTGATGATCGAAGCCAAGGCCAAAGACCTAGCACTGCTGCGCCTGCGTGGGCAGCTCGCCGACCGAACCGAGGCGGCGACGTGAGCGAGATCCTGATCGGGGTATCCGCCCACCTCCTCGGCGAGCAGGCCCGCCACGACGGCGGGCACAAACGCAACGCCTTCCTGCTCGACGAGCTGCCCCCTACGTCAGGTTTGTCCCGTGTCCAACGGGGCGTCGGAACCGCCGGTATGAAAGCAATCGCCTGTCGCCGTGGCGGGCCGCGGGGCGGTCTGCTCGACCGTCAACCGCGCCATTCGCTCCGCGGTCAGCGTTAGAAAGCGCAGCTGCTGCCGACGGCCGATCAGCCGGAAGCCGATTCGCACCAGGAGATTTCCGCCGCCGGCGGGGCGCGAGAACGAGCGGATGCGGAAGAGCACCCCGCCGCTGTCGGCGAACTTCCAGACCTGCCAGTCCATCTGGCCCTTCTCGACGTGTCCCTCGAGCGTCCGATAATTCCAGCCGAAGACCCGGCCGGGCCGTCCGTCGAGCTCTCGGTTCTCGTCGTACACGTCGCCTACACGCACACCGACCCGTATGCGCAGCGCGTGGAAGTGCAGCACCAGCAGCATCGTGCGGTCCTCGAGCGGCTCGTCGCGGTCGAAGACCCCCTCGACAATCGAAGGATCGGCGAAGTCGTAGTCCCGAGCGATCTGGCGGGCGGTGTCCCAGCTGCCACCCGGTACCGGGTCGCCGGGCGGCTCGGACGGTAGGGCACGGCGCACGTCGTCCACATACCAGCCGTTGTCCGGGGTGTACTCCGCCCGCCGCGAGAGGTCGAAGTTGACGTTGCGGCCACGCAGCTCGGAGAGCTCCCTCGCCGGGTCGCTCGGCCGCCTCAGCCGATCAGCCCGCAATAGGCACCTCCTCTACCCGGCGGGTCTCGATCCGCAGGCCGCGGGCGCGTGTCCCGCCCGACAGTCGGATCACGCGCTCCAGGAACGAGGTCCACATGTGCAGCTGGACCTCCTTCGACATTCGCAGGCGGTCATAGAGCAAGTCGGACAGTCGATCCCCGCTGCGAGCCCAAGACTCGATCTCGAAGTTGATCTCATACCTGCCGCCTGTGGCGCGGAAGACGATCTGGCCTGCCTCGAGGTGACCCTCGAGAGTCATCAGGCTGAAGGAGCAGGGAGAAACCTCGAAGACTCGCACCGGCCCGTCCCACGGGCCCGGCATGCGAACGACGTACTCGTCGCCCGGACGCATGCAATCCACGTTCCCGGCCGCCTTCTTGAAAGTGGCGAACTCGCTTGGCGCAGCGTCATCAGGGTTCCGTTGGAGCCGCGCCATCAGCTGCTCGGGCGTGACCAGCGGGGCGCGGATGCACGCCAGATAGCGGCGGTGGAACAGCGGACCCGTCCCGTCGCGCAGACGCTGCACGTCCTCGTCCACGAGGCCGTCAGGCAAGGGCGGCGGGGCGTCCTCCGGCCAAGAGCCGGGACCCTCAGACCGGTAGATCGGCGTAGTGCGCCACATATAGCGCCACGATGTGAGCGCCACGCCAACCGGCCAGCGAGCGGCCGTCGCCATGGACCGCGCCAAAGGCAGCCTGCGAGTGCGGAGACGAGGCAGGGTCCTGGGCCGGGCCACGAATGCCCCGTACCCACGCACCCCTCGCGCATGCGCGCGGCGCCGTTGGGTACGAGCCGGGCATGCTCACGAAGGCCCTCAACTACACCGGGTTGCGCGGCTGGCACCTGCATGTCGGCGCACTCGGGGCCATCTATCTCTGCATCGCCCTGTGGATCCGCGCGAAGACGGTCGACCAGGAGGAGCGCGGCAACGCTGAGCGGCGCGCGCTCTTCGTCGGCCTGTGGCCGCCGATGTTCTGGCTCATGGGCGATTCGCTGCAGCTTGAGGAACGCGCAGTTCGCACCAGGCTCACTTGGCGCGGCCTATCGCCCAAACGCCGATAAGCCGCGTGCAGGGATCGCGAGACTCCCCGAGGCAAACCGCGAAACTTCACGGGTCCGATCCCGCCTGCCGCGCGACGGCGATCACGCCTGGATCAAGCGCCGTGGCGACCCTCCAGAGCTCCCGTCGGTCCAGGGCGCGACGAGACTCGGCGAGCCCACCGCGACTGGACACACACAACCTCACGCGTCGGACAAAGACGGGCGTCCCCCGCCCGTTCAGGCGGCTGCGGCCGTCTCCAGGCGGTTGAGCGCCCGTCGCAGCAGGCGCGAGACGTGCATCTGCGAGTAGCCCATCCGCTCACCGATCTGGCGCTGAGTGAGGTCCCTCGTGAAGCGCAGCTCGAGCACCTGGCGCTCCAGGTCGGGTAGCGCCTTCCAGGTGCTGGCGATCGCGTCGCGGCTCTCGACCAGCTCGTAGGCCGAGTCCTCGCCGCCCATCTTGTCCAACAGCGGCGCGGCCTCGTCGTCGTCGCGCGCGGTGGGGGCGTCGAGCGAGGCGGCCTCGTAGCTGGCCGCCGCCTCCTGGGCCTCGAGCACGTCCTCGACCGTGCAGCCGAGCGCGGCCGCCACCTCGCGCGCCTTCGGCGAGCGCCCCAGGGTCTTCGACAGCATCTCCGTCTGGCGGCTGACGGCGAGGGTGCGCTCCTGGAGGTCGCGGGGAACGTGCAGCGCCCAGCCCTTGTCGCGGAAATGGCGCTTCAGCTCACCCAGGATGGTGGGCGCCGCGTAGTTCGTGAACTTCGACCCGCGGCCGGGCTCGAAGCGGTCGATGGCCTTGATCAAGCCGAAGCACGCGACCTGCAGCAGATCGTCAAATGGCTCGTTGGTGTAGGTGTAGCGCAGCGCGAGATCGCGCGCCAGCGGCAGCAAGCGCTTGACCAGCTCCTCACGGGCGGCCAGATCGCCTTCCTGGTGATACCTGACCAGCAGGCGGCGCTCGACCTCCCGAATCGCGGCTCGATTGCCTGTGGTCCGGCGAGGAATGGGGGCTGGGCTCGCCGGGGCGAGGGTTACTGCGGGCATGCGTTTGGACCTCCGTCGCTGTTTGACCTGACAAGGTCCGCGACGTGACCGGGCGTGGCCGCGCTTCGTCCCCTCTTGACCAGCTGCCTCGAGGGCAAGGCCAGCAGCCTTCAAAGCCACATGAACCTCACCCGAAAAGACCGGTCAGTCTTGTATCACAGTAAGACCGGTCTGTCTATTGCCGCTATGATCCCGCCGATGGCCGGGAGCCTTCAGTCCGCCTCCCGCGGAACGCCGGTTCGCGAGCGCATTCTCGATAGCTCTTACGAGCTGTTCTCGCGCCGTGGTATCCGCGCGGTGGGAGTCGACGAGCTGATCGAGCGGGCCGGTGTCGCGAAGGCCTCGCTCTACCGCCACTTTCCCTCCAAGGACGATCTTGTCGTCGCCTTTCTCGAGCGCCGCGAGCAGCGCTGGACGAACGGCTGGGTCGAGAAGGAGGCGCGACGGCGTGGCTCCACCCCGGAACAGCAGCTGCTCGCCATCTTCGACGCGTTCGACGAGTGGTTCCGCCGCGAGGACTTCGAGGCGTGTTCCTTCATCAACGTGCTGCTCGAATTGGGGCCTCGACACCGCGCGGGCAGCGCCAGCGTGCGGCATCTCGAGAACATCCGCTCGATCGTCCGAGCACTCGCCGAAGAAGCCGGCCTCCGTGACCCCGGCTCGTTTGCTCACTCGTGGCACATCCTGATGAAGGGGTCGATCATCGCGGCGGCTGAGGGCGACCTCGACGCCGCGCAGCGAGCCCAGTCGATGGCCCGCCGTCTGATCGACGACCACCGCTGACGGCATACACAGAAGTGTCGCGGTCGCGGGGATACCTCCGCGCTTCCGCCTCGTGGGTGGGTATGGCGCGCCGTGGGCGGGCCGTCCAAGATGGCTGGATCTCGTCGAGCGCTGCCTGTTCCTCGACGCTGATCTGCCTCCGCCGATGCCGATGACCCGCCCTCCCTGTGGGGCCTCTGGTGCCGCCTGAGGGTCGCGACCATGAAGCGCTTGTACTCCTCGACATCCCCGGAGGACCCTTCTTCGGCAGCCGCGACCGCATCGCGTCTTGATGTTCGCCGGCTTGCCACGCATCGACCGTTCCGTCAGGAGGAACGCGAGCCTCGTGTCCAGGCGGGTGAATTGCCGGCGCCCTTAGACGTTCTCCTCGCATGAGACAGGTCTGTCTGTTTGCGCCTCGTGGCGCCGGGCAGCTGGGCACGGGCCACGTCGTCGAACGGGCACTTCGTGACGGGACGCTCGGTCGAACACGGCGGCCGTGGCGACCCGTCTCCGGTCACCGCCGAGTCGGTCTTCCAAGCGCTGCTCCGCGGGCTCCATGCGGCAACCGGGTCGGCGGAGGTCGACGGCCGCCGGATCGGGGTGGTGGGTCTCGGGAAGGTCGGCTACGTGCTGGCCGCGAGGCTCGCGCAGGCAGGCGGGCGGATCGTGGCATGCGACCTCGACGCCGCGCGCTGCGAGCGGTTCACCTCCGAGTACGGCGGGGAGATCGCCCCCTCGGCCGAGGCGATCATGTCGACCGGGCCCGGCTACGCAAGCTTCCGCTGGGCCGGCCTAATCGGACATGCCGGCGTCGTGAACGGGCGTCAGAGTGAGAAGCTCCGACAAGGGCACGTTCAGGAGGGCTCCGCTCAGACAGTCCTCGATCAACGCGCGCCCACCAGTCAAGTCCTCTACTCGGTAGAGATCCCTTGCCGAATGCAGGTAGGCGCCGATCCGGATCGGTTCGATCGCGGGCAACGGCCCGGCGCGGTCGCCCGGGCGTTCCCCGGGGACCCACTGAGTGTCGTGACTGAAGATCGCCGTCTCGTTCCAATCGCTCTCGTCTGATTGCGACCCGAGCGTTCCCCCGATAAACGAACCGAGCTGGGTAGTGGGCGGAGCTACCCCGTTCCGTGCGGCCCAGGCGCGTCAGAGTGTTGGTCGGTCGACCCGAGCGGTGTGTCGCCCTCGCCGCTGGCCTCGTCGGGAACCTTCTCGGAGAGCTCCTCCGCCTCCGGTGGCTCGGCGGTCTCGGGAGTCTCGTCGTCCGGTCTGGGCTTCTTCTCGTCCATGCTCGGCTGTTACCCGCTCGAGGGCTCGCGACGCGCGCCACTCCTCCTCGGGCGCGGTAAGTGTCGATGATTGGCTCCCCATTAGCGTTCGCGGCCGCCCGGACTGGCTCGTCGTGACCCAGCGCCGGCGCGCTGACGCCAACTCCACCCACTCAGTGGGCCAAGGGGAGGCTGACCACGCTGCCTGCGGCCGCCCCCGGGGACCATCGCCGGGACGGACGGCCGAACCAGATGAAGGACGTGCCGGGCCGCGTTTCTACTTGGCCGGGCCGGGCACGGAGCCCTAGAGGCATCGAAGGACTTGCACCCGAGACGACGGAGGCCCTCCGATGATCACGAGCTTTGTGTCATCCACCGCACGGCTGGCTCTTGCGCCGGCGAGGCTGGCAGGGCGCATGGGTGGGTCGCTGCTGCGCGAATTACGTGGGAACGGCGCAGACGTGCGCCCGGCGTCCTCGTCCGCCCGCGCCAAGCCGGCCGCCCGGACCCGCGCGGGGGCGCAGCCCAAGCGCGCCGCGGCACGAAGCCGCGCGAAGGCAGAGCCCAAGCGTGCGGCGGCCGGCACACGTGTTAAGGCGCGGCCTAAGCAGGCGCCTCGACGCAGGCCGCTCGATGATGTGACGATCGCGCGGAAGGTTGAGTCGACGATCTTCCGGGGCATCGACGTCGATAAGGGCAAGGTCGATGTGAACGTCGCCGAGCGGGTCGTCTGGCTACGGGGGGAGGTAGAGACGACGGAGCTGATTAACGAGCTGGAGGATCGCGCGGGCCGGGTAACCGAGGTTCGCCGGGTGGAGAACCTGCTCCATCTCCCCGAGGCGCCTGCTCCCGGCCGGACCGACAGCCCGGCCCTGCAACCCGAGACGAGAGGGTCCGCCGTACGTTCCGAGCATCGCGCGGTCCCGCTGCGTGAGACCAGCGAGGAGGCGCCCGCGCCGACGTCCAGCGTTGGCACAGACGAGTTTGAGGCCGGTAGCAAGGGACAAGATCCCGCGCCGGCCGGAAGCGCCGTCGGCGCGGCGGACTCCGATTCAGGTGGTCTCGAAGGCGGCGAGTCCGCCGAGAAGACAAGCCCGGACGTGGCCTCGCTGGACCCGCGCCCGGACGGCGACGAGGCCGGCGGGAAGGAGAGCTCAGACGGGGGCGAGCCCGACACGGAACTGGCCGACGACGAGCCCGGCGGGAAGGAGGGCCCGGGCATGGCCAGGCTGGACAAGGACCCCGGATAACCGTCCGTTCAGGGAAATCGGCCGGTCCGGTGGCCGAGGCGTGTGCCGGGGATCGCCGGGCGTGTACGCGGTCGCCGGGGGTCAGGGTGCGGCTCGCTTGCGCGAGAGCGCGTACCCGGCCAAAGTGTCGCTCTCAGGGACGGAGCCGTGGCAACGGGCGGACCGGTGCTCATCCCCGAGCTCGCCGCTCCGCGAGGACTCCTATCGGAAAGATGCTCAACGCCGTCCCACGCTCAACCAACGGCGAAAGCACATCGAGCGCAAGCCCGCCGAGCGGATCTAGATCGCGTGCTTCGAGCCTAACCAAATGGCGAGCTACTCGAGATGAGCTTCGCTCAGTACCACTTGCCCCGTGCGAAACCGCCGAAGGCGATCAGTCCGACCAAGACGATGACCAGCCCGATCCAAAAGCTCCACACGAACATCAGGACGATCCCGACGATCACGATGATGCCGCCGAGCGATATGCCGGCGATTCCACGCCGATCATCCGATCCAGCCACGCCTTCCCTCCTCCGCGTCAGCTTCCCTGCCGCACCGTTTCTCTACCCCTTGCGCAACTGGCGCAACCGTTGTCGTGCAGGCCCCCGGTCTACTGCTCCTTGCGGGATGGGGTCAACGTCTCATCGGCTGCCCGCTCTTGGACGCTGCGCTCGACGTCTTCCAGAGATGGCGATGCTCCGCCTCGTGGATGCCGAACTATCCGTACGATCTGGCGAACGCCCCCGCACCGACAGCGAACTACAGAAGCCCCTTTGGACGGGGCCAGACCCTCGCTGTGAGCGCCGCAGCTGTGACAGATCATGTGTGCGATAGCGGGCATGGGCTGACGGTCTCCAAGGTGTCGCTTTCCGGGTTGGAGGAAGCGCACTCCGGCTGGGGGCAGAGATCCCACGGAATTTGCGGGCGTTCCCGGAGAGATCGTGCCGAGCAAAGGGGCGGGGGGAGGGTCGCCCGTGAGCCGCGCCGCGCAGCCCGACCGCCGGATGGGTCGCCATTCGACGAATTCCAAGTCGGGATTGGGACGACGGATGACTGACGGGAAAGCCGACGATGGAACGACTGAGCGCCAGACTGACTGACCGGATGTTCTCGCAGTTGGACGCGCTCGCGTTGGAGCGTGGGGTGACCCGGACGCGGCTGGTCCGCCAGTTGTTGGAGGCGGGGCTTCGGGATCGTCCGCCGCCGCCGTCTGAGACGCCGTCAGAGGACGAGTTGCTCGCCATCCTGACCGAGAGGGCCCGCGCCGGCAATTTGGCTGCCGTCCGGACCTTGCTGGTGCGTGAGGAGCAGAAGGACCCGCCGGCGCAGGCGCTGGCGTTGTTTGAGGCGATGGCGGCGCGTCGGCAGTGAGTGCCCTGCTCCTCAATGCCTTCAGGGCGCTCGGGCCGGCCGCTACGAGGCGTGAAATCGCCCTGGTAGCCAGGCGGTTTAGGCGAAGCCAGGCCAAGACGCCCCGTGGCTCGCGCTCGCGGGCTGGGGAGCCTCTGATCGCAAGCGCAGCTACCGTCGCCGCCCCTATCCGGAGGTTTCGGTCTCCTCCTCCGGTTCCAGCAGGAAGACCAGCACCGACGTGTTCGCGACAGCGTTGTGGTCGCCGAGCATGGCCACGACTTTCCTGCCCACGACCTCCCCGGTCGCCGCGCAGAATTCGTCGGCGGCCATCTGGCGCACTCGCCGACGCAGGAGCTCCACCGAGTCCGACTCCCCGCCGGCAACGAGCGACCGCTCGGTCTCGGTTTGCACGCTGCCGAGAATGACCAGCGCGTAGTCGGGTCCGATGTACGCTCTTGCCTCGGTCGGCCCACGCCCAAAGCGCTCGCGGTACCGCTGCACGATCGCTGTTGCGAGTCGCCCGCTGACTTCGGTCATGGGCCGGCCGATGCGTAGTCCATGGTCCGAGGCGCAAGGGTAATACGAGGAGCGGCCCGCAGTCCCCAGCGGGTCCCGCGGGCCGCCACTCGACGCCTAGCTTTATACCCGGGATGCCCGGTGAGACCACCAGGTCTCAGGGCGGCCAGCTCAGACCCGTCCCGGTAGAAGCGTTCGATTCTTGCCGTTGGTCTGGGGTCGCCTGGGCCGGGTGCGCCTACGCGGGGCTGCGCCCGCAGGAGGCCGTCCGGCTGCGCTGGGGGCAGTCGCTGCTGCTGCATGAGGGGCGGTCGGTGATCTACGTGGCGCGGCAGCTGGGCCACGACGCCACGTTGACGCTCAAGACCTACGGCCACGTCATCGGCGAGCTCGAAGACCAGCCACAGATCCCCGCCGAGGACGCCATCCGCGCCGCCCGCGGGAAGGCCGCCGGGGATCGCCGCGCTTCTCGCGCAACGACCGTTGTTGCAGCCCCGCCGCTTGGCGGGCTATAACAGCCTCGGACCGGATCGACCGAGGGGTGGGACGACGTGGCCGAGCCGCATTCTCGCTTTAGAAATTGGGCGTTCATCGCCGCGTTCACCTTGATCATCGTCCTCACCGTCGCGGAAGGGGTAGACGAGGGCTTTAGCGTCTGGGACTGGCTCGTCATCGCGGTCGGCGCGGTGTTCATCCTCCAGGCTCTCTTCCGCCTGAACGCAAGCCGCTCATCGCTCACCTGAATTGCTGCGCCCCGACGCGAGAAACGCGAACACGGCCTCCCGCCGATCCTGGAGTTCGCACAGCGTTCGCAACCGCCCCCGCCGGCTTGCGGGATATCTGGCGCACCTATCTGGGTACGGAAGCCGTCGCGTTTCTGGCCGTCTACTTCGAGCGCCCACTCGTCGCCATCGCGCACAACTTGTACATCGCTCATCCCGCCTCCTCTGTTCGTGGGGGAGGTGACGTACCCGAAGACGCGGTCGCAATCAGTCAGGAGACGGCGCGAACCGGTGCACATCGGCTCGAAATTGCCGCTCTGCTTGGCGTCCCCGAGCACGCGACAATCGGTCGCGGTGGCAAAGGCGACATGCTGGCCGGCGAGACAGGAGCCGACCCCGAGAGCGATCGCCTGATGGGTCTGCCGGTGCGGGGCTCGGCGAAACGCTCGTAGGCCCAGCTCTCACCCGGGGCATAGCAAGCCCCTGGCGGGGCGGGATCAAGTGCGCGTGCCGGCGCGCTCGCAGAGGTGTAGGGCAGCCTTGATGGCTGCGGCGGTCGCCGCTAGCGGTGCCGCTCTATGAGGAGATTTGCCATCGATCTGGCTCGCTGCGCCGCCTCGGCGTCGCCTTCCGTGGCGGACACGATCGACCCCTTCATGAGGATGTGCCAGGAGTGCGCGAACGAGTCGGGGTCGCGCAGGGCGGCTTCCTCGGCGAGTCTACGAACAACCGCCCGGATGTTCGCGAGATGCTCGACGCTCGCCTCGCCGGCGGGATGGGCGCGACCCATCTCGAGCAGCACGTTGATGAAGGAGCAGGCTTCGAAGTCGTCGCGGTGGAACCACTCGTCGAAGAGAAGCGGGCAAGCCGCCGGCCGATTGCGGCCGGGCAAATCCTGTGCTGCGCCATATGAATGCGTCGGGACGGAGCCAAAGGTCCCGGCGCCCCAGCAGACGCGCGTGTCCTGCACGGCCCAGGCTAGTTGGCTGCCGATCGGTGGCGAGCGCCTCCCGGCGTGACCGAGGGGCCGCTCCGTAGACAGGCCGTGCACGGCTTGTGCCCTAAAAGGTTTGCAGGTTAGACCTTGGGGTATGGGCGACTCAGGCAAGGTCGTGCCTGGCCAGCGCTTGCCTATTACCTGACGTCCCGCCGAGCCCTCGCGAATGCGAGGCGCTGTGGCGATCACCTGAAGGAGGCTTCTTGATGGCAGCAGCAGACGTGACCCGCGGCAGCGTGCGCGCGGGTGGAAATGGATCGTCGGTAGGGAGGGCCGCTCGCCGGTTCGCTGGCCGGGGCGCGCGCCGGAACGATTTCGACATTGAACTTGGAGTGACTTGTGAGTAAGCAGCAGAAGCAGAAGATCGTGCAATACCTGAACGAGGCCCACGGCGCGGAGCTGGCGTTGGTGCGCCAGCTGCAGGCGCAGATCGCGATGACCCCTCGGGGCAGCTACCGCGATGGGCTGGAGACCCATTTGCAGGAGACACGCCGGCACGCCGACCGTCTCGAGGACCGCCTGGGCGAGCTGGGGCATGGCTCGAACCCGCTCCAGGTCGGGCTCGGCGCCGTCCACTCAGTTGTCGGGCAGGCCTTGGCGCTGACCAAGACCCCACTCGATCTGGTTCGGGGGAGTGGTGGCGAGGAGAAGGTGCTCAAGAACGCCAAGGACTCGTGCGCGGCTGAGGCACTGGAGATCGCCACCTACACCGCGCTGTCGCGGCTCGCACGCGTTGCCGGCGACGGCAAGACCGAGCGGCTGGCCAAGTCGGTGCTGGCCGACGAACAGCGTATGCTCGACAGGGTGTTGAAAGAGCTGCCGCGCCTGACCGACGCGGTGGCCCGAGCGGAGTTTGACGGCGACGGCAGCTACGACGTGACCGAGACGGGCGCCGCGGACACCGCCCGTAAGGTCGGCGGGACCGCCAAGCGCAGGGCCCGCCAGGGCGCCG
Organism: uncultured Thermoleophilaceae bacterium; assembly: GCA_963757815.1. Lineage (GTDB taxonomy): Bacteria > Actinomycetota > Thermoleophilia > Solirubrobacterales > Thermoleophilaceae > JACVRW01. Next base: position 167,890 of record CAVWSN010000037.1, read on the forward strand.
GACAGGCGAAGCGGACGGCGCGCCAGGCGCGCAAGGTGCCGGGCGTGGCGCGCGCCGAGGGCACCGTCAAGGGGGCCATGGCCTCCGAGTCGGACCTGGCCATCCCGAACTACGACGCGCTCAGCGCGGACGAGGTTCAGGACCGGCTCGCCGAGCTTTCGCAGATCGACCTGGCCAAGGTCGATGCTTACGAGCGCAACAACCAGAATCGCTCCACGGTCAGGAGCAGGATCGACGCCCTCCGGGGAGACGAGCCGTGGCCCGGCTATGACGAGCTGGGCGTGGACGAGGTCCGTGCCGTGCTCTCGGAGGGCGACGAGCAGCGAGTCAAGGACGTGCGCGCCTACGAGCGCAAGCACAAGGCCCGCGCCGGAGTCATTCAGGCGACCGACAGCGAGCTAAGCAACGCCTGAGGATCCATTCGAGCCAAGGGAAAAGGGGGCCGCGAGCGGCCCCCTTCTTCCCGACGAGCTGCGAAAGGCGCGCCGGCGTCGGCCGCATAGTGCTAGCCGCTCGGTCGGTGTGTCGCGCCCTGCGCATCCCGATGGCCACCCGCCCCGCCCAGGGTGTGCGTGGTACAGAGGTGGGTATGGCGGGTCCAGGCGAGGACAGCGAGAAAGAGAGGCAACCGACATGGCCACGGCGACAAGGTTGGGGCAGGCGGGCCTACAGGGCTGGCGCGAGAAGGTGGCGGACGGGATAGCGGAGCCGGTGGCACGGCGCGCACCGGTGGACTCGGAGCAGGTGCGTGCGCTCCTCGGGGCTGTCTTCTTTGTGCTCTCGGTGCTGTACATCGTCAAGACAATCGCGGCCGCGACCCGCGAGACGCGGCAGCGCTGAGCGGGGGTCCGGTCGGGCGGCGGCTTCTTCGGCTGCGGTCTGGCGCGGGGGCGGGGGAGGGATGGGTCGGGAGAGGGTGAGAGTGGAACGGGCTGCCGCTCTTCGCGGCTGGCCGAGCAGGCCGCGGCGCTGGCGAGTCGTGACCCGGACGTGGTGGCGCTTCAGGAGGTCACCGCTGCGACGCTTCCGCTCTGGCGGGCCGGGCTGGAGCGGATCGGGCTTCCCGACGTCCGCGGATCGCTGGATGTCGCCGACCCCTCCCGCGGCCGCGCCGTCGCCGCGTCGCACCGGCGTATCGAGACCCCTCGACCGCCCGCATCGCTCTGATCTCGGCCCACTCCTGCACGCAAAGCACCCTCCGCCTCCCGGTCCCGATCGCTGATCGAGCCAGGCTCCGCACCCTCCGGACGCTCCCGCCGCCGCCCCGGAGGGGTCAGTTTTCGGTTCTTGTCGATCGGGCGGGGTTGGCGCCGGTGGTCCCGTTCAGGCGCATGCTAGGAGCACGCGCTCGCGGAAGCGTTCGAAGCTGGGTAGTCCGTAGGCGCGGCGCTTGATCACCTTGACCTTGTTGATCACCCCTTCGGCGTAGCCGTTGGTGGTCGGCTCGTCGAAGTAGGCGAGCAGCTCGGAGCGCCAGAGCCGGACGCCGTCGGCGAAGGCGCTGAAGGCGGGGAGCTGCGCGCGCTCGACGGCGCCGAGGAAGCGCTCGAGGCGGCGCTCGGCCTCGTCACGGTCGGGGGCGCGGTAGATCGCCCGGAACGCTTCCTTGAGTCCCCACGCCTCGGCGATCAGCGGCTCGCGCTCGAACAGCGCGATCAGCCGCCGCCGCTCGCGTTCGGTCAGCCGCTCGCTCGCCTTGAGCAGCCGGTGGCGGACACGGTAGAGGTCCCGGCGCCAGCTGGCGCCCTTGCCCGAGCGGCGCGTCCCCTTCGGCCGCCGGCGGGCGTGCTCGCGCTGGCGCTCGCGCCGGACCGAGTCGAGCGCGGTGTTGGCGCCGCGCACGAGGTGGAAGTGGTCGACCACGATCCGCGCCCACGGCAGCTCGTTGCGGATCGCCTGGCGGTAGGCCTCGTAGGGATCGATCGAGACCACTTCGATCGCCCGCCGGTGTTCGTCGGGCAGCGAGCGCAGGTAGCGCTCGACCCTGCGGCGGCTGCGGCCGTCGAGCAGCTCGACCACACGCCGGCGGTCGAGGTCGGAGACGACCGTCGCGAGTCGCGGCCGCGGCGGTGCTGCGCCTCATCGAGCGACAGCCGCCGCACCGGCCGCGCCTCGCGGCACGTGGCGAGCTCGTCTCCCGCACCGGCGGCGAAGGCCCGCGCCACCTGGTAGCGGGTCGTGCTCCTCGTCGCGGGCCACCTCGGCGTGAGCGGCGCCGCCGCGCACCCGCTCGAACAGGCGCCGCCGGAAGCGCCGCGTGACGCGCTGGCGCGCCGGCAGCTCGGGATGCGGACTCCGTGAACGTCCGCCCGCACGCGGCGCAGCGGTAGCGGCGCTTGCGCCACACGAGATCGGTCACGCGCCCGGCGATCGGCAGGTCGCGAACCCGCACCCTGGGGCGGTCCTTGACGCTCGAGCGACGCGCGCCGCAGCGCGTGCAGCAGCCCGCCCGCGCGGCCAGCTCGACCTCGAGGTCGAGCCGGCCGCCCACCTCGACAACGCGCGTAACCTCGAACCCTTCCAGCCCGACGAGACGGGTAAGGTCGTCCTGCATCCGCTGTTCCTCCTGGCTCCGCGATCTATGACCACGCAGAGCCTCAAAGGGACAGCGGATGTCTCTTGCTAGCCCCTCAACCCCAGCCGTTCAGCAAGAACCCAGTTTTCGACCGGCGAGAGGGGGTCAGTATTCAGACGGCGCCGACACCCGAGCTCGCCGCTCCGCGAGGACTCCTATCGGAAAGATGCTCAACGCCGTCCCACGCTCAACCAACGGCGAAAGCACATCGAGCGCAAGCCCGCCGAGCGGATCTAGATCGCGTGCTTCGAGCCTAACCAAATGGCGAGCTACTCGAGATGAGCTTCGCTCAGTACCACTTGCCCCGTGCGAAACCGCCGAAGGCGATCAGTCCGACCAAGACGATGACCAGCCCGATCCAAAAGCTCCACACGAACATCAGGACGATCCCGACGATCACGATGATGCCGCCGAGCGATATGCCTGCGATTCCACGCCGATCATCCGATCCAGCCACGCCTTCCCTCCTCCGCGTCAGCTTCCCTGCCGCACCGTTTCTCTACCCCTTGCGCAACTGCGCAACCGTAGTCGTGCACACGAAGCGGCGACTACAGCTGCCGCGATGACCAGAGCAGCGCTGCCAGAATCACAGAGGTCAGACCGACTACGAGGCCGACGATCCAACCGGCGACGTCCTGTCCGACGAGTAGTGCGCCCAGAAGCACGGCGAGGCCGATGATCCCGCCGGTGGCGATCAGCCGCATCGTCGCGCGCTCGATCTTGGTGCGGCGCCGCTCTCGGCCGGGCAGCATCCCCCCCTGTCGCTCAAGCCGCTGAGCTTCGCGCTCGCGTTGGCGAGTCTCGCGTGAGGTGAGTTCCAATTCGGGCTCTCTCAAAGAACGCTCGCCCGATGCGGGATGCTCGCCGGACTGGGGGGACGTCATGCCCGCCGGGTACCCAGATTGCGTTGCCACAACCGCCCGTCCTCCCGCGCCGGCCGCGGGAGGCTAGCGCGAGCTTCCCCCGGTTAACCCCTCCTCGGAGCAACAGCGGGATAGCTGTGGCGTTCGAAGGGCGGTTCGGCAGACCGCCGTACAACGCCCTCGTTCTCGCGCGACATTGCTGGCCAGGTGTCCAGTCGGAGGCTCCCCGGTCTACTGCGCTTTGGGCACCGGCGTCAGCGTTTCATCGTCTGCCCGCTCCTGGAAGCTGCGCTCGACCTGTTCCGGCGACGCCGAGGCTGCGCCCCATGGATGCCGAGCGATCCGGACGACCTGGCGAATACCCCCGCACCGACAGCGAGTTGCAGAAGACCCAGTCCGGGAGGCCAAGCCCTCGCTGTGAGCGCCGCAGCTGTGACAGATCATGTGCGCGATCGCTGGCATGGGGGGCGCCGCCTGTCAGGCATCGGTTTCCCGGTCGGAGGAAGCGCACTCCCGGCTGGCGCCCGAGACCCACGGAATTTGCAGCGTTCCCAGGCGGTGAAAGCCCACAGTGATCCCCAGGCAGGTGGCCGCATAGCTCACGGCCAATACGGCCATCTGAGTGGTGAGCGCGAGCGCCAGCTGAAGGCTAAGGCTCGGGACGCCAGGGGAGACGCCCCGAGCCTCGCTGAGCGCCTCAGATGCCGGCCGGGCGCTCATGCCCTGCGGGGACAGATACGTGAGTCTTGTCGGCTCGCTCCGGCACGCGGCGCCGGCGGCGCTCCTCCTGACCGCGCCGGTACGCGTCCTCAAGCATCCGGGAGGCCACGTCCCGCCCGCCGAGCCCGAAGGCCAGCGCCATCCCGAGCGCGACCGCCCCCATGAGCGCGGCGTAGGTGATCGTGACGATGTCGGTGGCGATCTGGAGCTGGTTCAGGATCATGAACACGGCGACCGCCATCACCAGCACCGGCAGGGCGGTGGATGCGAGCTTGCCCGTGGGCGAGTCGCCGAGCAGCCTGGACACGGCGCCCCCGAGCCACCCCGCCAGCGCACCGGCGATGACGAAGATGAGAATCGCAGCCACCACATTTGGCAGGTATCCGAATACGTCGGCCAGGAAGTCGTTCAACGCGGTGATCCCGAGCGATGTGATCGCGATCGATAGCGCACCCAGCATCACGAACCAGAACACGACCCGCCCGATGAGCGTGGAAGGCGAAACGTCCGGCGTCACCCGGTCGAGGTAGTCGCCGGCGCTCCCGGACGCGAGCGCGCGGTCGGTGCCCACCTTCTCGAGCGCAAGCGACACCACCTTCTGCAGTGCCTTGGCGACCAGGAACCCGATGAGCAGGATGATCAGGAAGCCCACCAGCCGCGGCAGGAATCCGATCAGGTCGTCCAGACCGCGCTGCAGGCTTTCCGATACCTCGACTGCTGCTGTGAACATGGCGTTGACCCTCCCTTGTCGACCGCCGGCCGAGCGGCGGATTACCCCTGGGACAGGACGACGCTCGCCCGGGTTACACGAGTTGCCGAACGCGCGTAACCCCAGGCGCCCCAAGCCGGTCCCAATCACTGGTGTGGTGTCGAGATCGGGCACGTGTGGGTAATGGCTCGGCGATGGACGCGGACCGCGAGCTTGTCGACCGAGCGAGGACGGGCGACATCGCTGCCTTCGAGGCGCTCGTCGAGCGACACCGCGACGTGGTCTACCGGGTGGCAGCGCGCACGGTGGGCGCCGATGAGGCCGAGGACGTGAGCCAGGACGCCTTCCTCCGGGCCTTTCACAGCCTGCCGGGCTTCCGGGGCGATGCTCCCTTCCGAGCCTGGCTCCTGCGCATCACCCGCAACGCGGCGATCAACCAGCTTGCGCGCCGGCGCCCCGAGCCGGTCGAGTCCGTGGAACCGCTCATCGACGCCTCGGACGGCGAGGAGGAGCGCACACCCGCCGAGCGTCTCGAGGGGCGCGAGCGCCGCGACCGGCTCGAGGCCAAGGTCCGTCTGCTCAGCCCGGCGCACCGGGTGGTGCTCGTGCTGCGCGACATCGAAGGGCTGAGCTACGACGAGATCTCGCAGGTCACCGAGAGCCCCGTAGGAAGCGTGAAGGGCCGACTCCACAGGGCGCGCGACGAGCTCATCGACCTGCTCCGGAGAAACACCTACGACTGGGGGCTGCCCGAGTGAACGAGCCGCCCGCCGAGGAGCGCCTCCTCGCACACCTGGAGAGCCTGCGTGAGCATCCGCCCGAGGCCGGCGACCGCCTCGTCCCCGGCGTGATCCGCACGGCCCGCTGGCAGGCGGCGGCGCGGCCCTACATGTCGGCCATCGGTGGCTTCGCGACCGCCTTCACGACCGGCGCGACCGTACTGATGGGCATCAAAGGAGGGACGTGACGCTCTTGGCGGACATCCTCGGGCGCGCGGGCGACACGCTCGGCGACTTCCTGCCTCAGCTGGGAGGCGCACTTGCCCTCCTCGTCATCGGACTGCTCGTCGCCCGGCTCATCGGGGCGCTCGTGCGGCGGGCGCTGACCCGTGCGCGCGTCGACGACCTCGCGCAGCGCTGGCGTATCGACGAGACCCTCGGGCGCGCCGGCGTGAGGACGTCGCTCGCAGGCTTGTGCGGGGCCGTCGTACGGATCGTGCTCAGCGTGGTCGTGGTGTTCGCATCGCTCACGCTGCTCGGCCTGGAGCCGCTTAGCCAGTCGCTCAACGAGGCGGTGCTCTTCCTCCCGAAGCTGATCGTCGCGATGGTGCTGATCCTGGCGGGGCTCGTGCTCTCCGGGCTCGTGCGGGAGCGGGTGGACAGGCTCACGTTCCAGATGGACTTCCCCATCCCACTGGGGCAGCTCGCCCAGATCGCGACGCTCGCGATCTTCGCGATCATGGCCGCGGTCCAGGTCGGCGTGTCCGCGGGGGTGCTGATCATCGTCCTCGCGATCCTCCTCGGCGCGGTCGCCGCCACCTTCGCGATCGCCTTCGGCCTGGGGGGCCGCGAGGTGGCCCGCGCCCTCAACGCCGGCCGCTTCGTGCGCGGGGCATACGACGTAGGACAGACGATCGAGGTCGGCGACCTACGCGGCCAGATAGTCGCCATCGAACCCGACGCAACGGTGCTGGGGACCGACGGCGGCCACCGGGTCCGCGTGCCAAACCACATGCTGCTCGAGTCAGTCGTCACCATCGGAGGCGGATCGCCCCAGACGCGCGGCCACTCGGAGGAGACCCCGCCGAGCTAACCAACTGGGCAGCCGCGGCGGCCGGCGCCCGCCTCGCCCATTCTCGGCGGGTCAGCCTTCACCGACCTCCCCCATCCGGACCCGACGGCGGCGTCCGCCTTGCTCGCTCCTCGAGCAGATCAAGACCGCCTCGACGGGAGCGACAAGCTGACCCGCCAGCTCCGCCGCGACCCGGCGGCAAGAACGGGCCCGGCCCGCCCGGCCGGTAAGCATGCCCGTCCCGGAAACGGAGCCGCCGACCGGCGGTGGCCGTAGGAGGTAGGTGGGCGTCCAGCCGGGGAACTGACCGGACGCCCACCCTGTGCGGGAGGGCCAACGCGCTTTGTGCCCTCGTGTACGCCTTGGCGGCATACCCCGGGCCGCCGGTTTCATTCAGCCCTCGCCTCATCGCCCGTAGTTGACCGCCCCGGGTACCCGTTCGGGTGACGGGCGCCACCTTGCAGAGGCACTTTGCGTGTTTCCGCCCGCTTGCAGCGGGTAGCCGATTGGGAGCCGAGCAAACGCAAGGAGAGATAGCGATGGCCAAGGACTTGAGCGACACCGTGCGCGACACGCTCGGTGAGATCGTCAAAGAAGCAGTCAAGAACATCAACGATGCGAAGGCGGACAAGCAGACGCGCGCGGGAGCACGCGGCCTGGCCGCGGGCGCGGGCCTGGCGGCGCTGGCGCCGCTCGCGAAGAAGGGCTTCGATGCGGTCCGGTCCAACGGTGTTCCGAGCATGCCGAGCCCGAAGCCGGCCAAGCTGGCCGGCAAGGCGGCGTCCAAGGTGGGCGACAAAGTCGGCGGGAAGTTGAAGGAAGGCATAAGCGACAAGGTCGACGAGGCCGGTGGCGCCGGGGGGATCGCGAAGCAGGCGGCTGGAAGCCTGCTGCCCGGCGGCGGCGGCGGCGACGGCAGTGGTGGAAAGGAAGGCATGGAGGGAGTTGGAAAGGGCCGGCGTATGCCGGTGCAGCAGGCGGTCGACGTGGCGGTGCCCGTCGAGACTGCCTACAACCAGTGGACCCAGTTCGAGGAATGGCCGAACTTCATGCACCGGGTGACCCGGGTCACGCAGGAAGACGACGACTGCTCGGTTTCCTTCGCGACGAAGATCTGGGGCAGGACAAGGGAGTTCGTCGCCGAGATCGAGACGCAGCGACCTGACGAGCGCATCAAGTGGCGTGTCAAGCAGGGCATCACGCACACCGGCGTCGTCACGTTCCACGAGCTCGCGCCACGGCTTACGCGGATCGAGCTGAACGTCGACGTCGACCCGGGCTCGCTGATCGAGAAGTTCGCCCGCGGAGCGCGGCACATCAAGCGCGCCATGCGTGCCGACCTGCATCGCTACAAGGCGTTCATCGAGATGCAGGAGATCGAGACGGGCGCTTGGCGCGGGGTCATCGAGGACGGCGAGCTGGTCGAGGAGCACGACGAGTCCTACGACGAGGGCCGCGACTACAGCGACGCCAAGGAGCTCGCGTACGACTCCGAGGACGAGAGCGGCGACGAAGAGGAAGAGCAAGAGGAGGAGCAGGAGGAGCAGCAGGAGGAGCGCCCGAGGGCACGCAGCACACAGCGCGCCAGGAGCCAGTCGCAGCGCTCGGCCGACGGCCGGGCGAAGTCGGGTTCGACGAAGCCGAAGTCGTCCGGACGGTCTCGCTCGTCAGGCCGTAGCCGCGGCTCGAGCAACGGCAGCAACGCCAGCAGCTCGGGCGCGTCGTCCAAGCGCTCGTCGAAGTCGTCGGGCAGCTCGTCACGCAGCCGCTCGAGTGGCAGCGGCAAGCGGAAGTCGTCGAGCAGCAGCTGACGTCGATGGCCGGATTCGTCAAGAGCGCCGTGACCGAGCGCCTCGGCGGCGACCGTCCGTCGCCGTTGAAAGCGTCCCTGGCCGCAATCGTGGCCGGGGCGGCCGCGGCGATGCTCACCTACAAAGTGCTCCGGAGCTAGGGGGAAAGAAGCCGTGCGATTCCCAGGGAAGAGGGACAAGTCGCTCCCGGTCGATATGCGCAAGGTGGCCACCGCGGCACTGCTCGCCGCAGTCGAGGACGTCAGGGAGAACTCGCAGCCCCAGAAGAAGAAGGGCGGCGGGGGAGGCCTGAAGGCCGTGGCCGCCGGCGCCGTGCTCGTCGCGGCCGGCCGACTCGCCTATCGCGGCGTCCAGGCCGTCCAGGACCAGCTTCAAGGCGGTGACGAGGACGAGGTCCTCGACGACGAGGAGGATTTCGAGGAGGACGAGGAGCCCGAGGCATACGAGGACGAGGACTTCGACGAGGACGAGGAGCTCGAAGACGAGGAGCTCGAGGACCCGAGGCCGAGGAGGAGCCTGAGGAGGACCTCGAAGCCGAGGAGGAGCCTGAGGAGGACCTCGAAGCCGAGGAGGAGCCTGAGGAGGACCTCGAGGCCGAGGAGGAGCCTGAGGAGGACCTCGAAGCCGAGGAGGAGCCTGAGGAGGACCCCGAGGCCGAGGAAGACCTCGAGGACGAGGAGCCTGAGCAGGAGGAGCCCGAGGCCGAGGAAGACCTCGAGGACGAGGAGCCTGAGAGGAGGAGCCCGAGGCCGAGGAAGACCTCGAGGACGAGGAGCCTGAGCAGGAGGAGCCCGAGGCCGAGGAAGACTCGAGGACGAGCAGCCTGAGCAGGAGGAGCCCGAGGCCGAGGAGGAGCCCGACGAGGACCTGGAGGCCGAGGAGGACTTCGAGGAGGAGGAGCCCGAGGACGAGGAGGAGCACGCCCGCCCGCCCGCTCTGCTTCGCCGAGCCAGAGGCCGAAGCATCCGGCGGGTGAATCCGGCCGAGCGCCCGCCTGAGCCACCCGAGACTGACACGAACGGCGAGAAGAACGGCGAGAAGAACTCAAAGCGCAACCGCTCGAAGAGATCCACCAACTCGAGGTCGAGCTCAAAGGCAAGCTCGAAGGGGAAGGGGAAGGCCGGCGCCAACTGACCGGCCAGGAGGAGCTCAATGGCACGACAGGAAGAGGTCGACAGCAAGCAGGAGGAGGCCGATCGCTACCGCAAGGCGGCGGAGGACGCTCTCCAGCAACTCGACTGGGCGATCGGCTACCTGCACGGCATCCGAAAGCTCGAGGTGTCGCGCGCACTCGCGAAGAACCGCACGTATATCCGGCGCGAGCTCATGGGCAGGTCGGAACAGCCGCTGCCCGCGCAGGAGACCAAACAGACATGACCCCCATTCGGGAGGAGAGACGGACGTGGCAATAGCACAGGGAACGCCTCGCGGATATCTGGAACGCCCGCGGCCGAGCGGCTTGGCGGACGTGATCGACGTGATCCTCGACAAGGGCCTCGTCATCGACGCCTACGTCAGGGTCTCGCTGATCGGAATCGAGATCCTCACGATCGATGCGCGCATCGTGATCGCGAGCGTGGACACGTACCTGCGCTTTGCGGAGGCGGTCGGCCGCCTGGACCTGCGTGAGGATGACTCACAGGGGCTTCCCGAGCTGATGGAATCGGTGACGTCTGGCGGCGCGAAGTCGAAGACCCAAGGTGCGCTCGAGGGCGTCAAGGAGAGCCTCTTCGGCGGCGACGACGAAGAAGAGGAGGAGAAGGAGCCGAGCCGGTCGCGGTCGCGTAGCCGAGCCTCGTCGGGCGGGTCGTCGAGGCGGTCCTCTTCGTCGAGGTCTGGATCGTCCAAGTCCTCAGGCTCCTCCAAGTCCTCGGGCTCCGTCGCAGCCGGAAGAGCAGCAGTTGAGCGACGGCGGCCTCTATGTGTACGGCGTCCTCAAAGCGCAGGACGCCAGATCGGTTTCCGGCAGCGGCGTGGCGAACGCGCAGGTTCGGGATGTCGAGCATGACGGGCTCGCCGCCCTGGTGAGCACGGTCGAGGGCGGCGCACTTGCGGCGGCACGGGAGGTGCGGGCCCACTGGAAGGTCCTCGAGGAGACGTCGGCGTCTGCGACCGTGCTGCCGGTGCGCTTCGGCACCGTCCTTGAAAGCGAGGACGCGGTCCGGGCAGCACTGCTGGAGCCCAACGCGGAGCGACTGTCGAGCCTCCTCGAGGAACTGGACGGACGCGTGCAGCTGACCGTCAAGGGCGACTACGACGAGGAGCTGCTCCTGAAGACTGTGCTGCGCGACACCCCCGCGATCGCCGCCATGAACCGCGAGCTGCGCAAGCTACCTGAGGAGGCCGGCTACTACGGCCGCATTCAGCTCGGCGAAGCCGTGGCCGCGGAGGTGGACCGCCTACGTGCGGAGGACACCGGCGTTGCGCTCGACCGGCTCGCAACGCTGGCGGTCGCGTCGCGGTCGGAGGCATTGTCCGCCGCGGACGCTGCTTTCAACCTCGCCTTTCTTGTCGACCGCGATCGCATCGACGGCTTCAGCAAGGCGGTCGCCGATCTCGCGCGCGAATTCGGCGAGCGGGTGAGCATCCGATACGTGGGCCCGCTCCCGCCATACAGCTTTGCCGAGATGGAACTGACGGGGTCCGGTGCGACGTGGGGCTGATAACGGGACTTCTCACGCTGCCGCTGGCCCCGGTGCGCGGGACCGTATGGCTCGCGGAACGCATCCAGGAGCAGGCCGAGGCGGAGATGTACGACGAGGGCGCGATCCGGCAGAGCCTCCTCGAGCTAGAGGCGGCACGTGAGGCGGGCGTGATGGACGAGCGTGAAATCGCGGCCGCCGAGGACATGCTGATCGAGCGCCTGATGACGCTGCGGGGAGTAGGGGAAGGGGAGATCGATGGCCGAGGCGAGTGACGACGGACGGCTTTCGGCAGTTGAACTGGGCGAGGCGGCCCTGGAGACCGTGGAGGATCTGACCGGCTACCGGCCCGAGGCCGTGACCGGGCTCGAATGGGACGGCGAGTACTGGCAGGTGACCGTCGATGTCGTGGAGCTCGAGCGCATCCCGAGCACGACCGACGTGCTGGCGACCTACGTCGTGCAGCTGGACGAGAGCGGAACCCTGCACGGCTACCGCCGGACGGGGCGCTTCGCGCGCGGCCAGGTGGGGGGAGACTGATCGTGGAGGGCAGCAGCTACCTCACACCGCGCGGCTCGGGCGCGCTTCCGGGGCGGCCCGACTCCGGCGCGAATCTCGCGGACATCCTCGAGCGGGTGCTCGACAAGGGGATCGTCATCGCCGGCGACATTCAGATCAACCTGCTCGACATCGAGCTGCTGACGATCAAGCTCCGGCTGCTCATCGCGTCCGTCGAGCGGGCACGGGAAATGGGAATCAACTGGTGGGAGAGCGACACGTCGCTCCAGGCCGGCGGCCCGGCCGACATGGAGAGCCTCGATACCGAGCGCGACCAGCTCGAGCGCGAGAACCGCGAGCTGCGGGAGCGGCTCGAGCGGATCGAGCGTCAGCTCGGCGTGGGGGAGGCCTCGTCGTGACGGATCTCGCCGACTGGGCGCGCAGGCGTGCCCCCGAGCTGCTGGAGAGGGCCGAGCAAGAGGCCGTGGCGATGCTTCGTGATGCGCTCGTCGATGTCGCGCTCGGCGACCGGGCCCGCGATCCCGACGCCGGCCGGCGGCGTGGGCGGCCCGTGCCGCCCGCCGCAGCCGCGACGCCCCGGAAGCGCGCGGAGCAGGGCCACGCGCTCTGGGCCTACTGCGTGCTGCGCGCCGGTGATCCCATCCCCGATCCGCTTCCCGGCGTCGATCCCGAGGCGCCGGTGCAGCCGCTCGAGGACGACGGGCTCGTGGTCCTGATCAGCCGGGTCCCGCTGGCGGAGTTCGGTGAGGACCCGCTCCGCGAGAACCTCAACGATCTTTCCTGGCTGGAGCGCGTAGCGCGTGCCCACGAGGCGGTGCTCGAGAGCGCCCTCAGCGGCCGTCCCATCGTCCCGCTGCGGCTGTGCACCATCTTCGCGGACGAGGCAGGCGTGCGTGCGATGGTCGCCCGTGAGGGCCGGCAGCTGCGCGAAGCGCTCGAGCGGCTCGATGGCCGCCGGGAGTGGGGCGTAAAGCTGCTCGTGGATCGCGCTGCGCTGGCTGCGGCGGCGCGCGAGCGCAGCCCCGAGGTGGCGGCACTGCAGGACGAGCTCGCCGAGCGGAGCGGAGGCGGTGCCTACATGCACGAGCGCAGGCTCGAGCGCCTGGTAGGCGAGCTCGTCGACCGGCTCGCCGCCGAGCTGGCGGAGGACGTCCACGCGCGGCTCGGCGACTGGGCGGCGGACTCGGTCCTCAATCCTCCCCAGAACCGCGAGCTGTCGGGACATGAAGGCGAGATGATCCTGAACGGCGCTTATCTCGTGGAGACCGAGCGAACGGAGGGGCTACGCCGGCTCCTGAGCGAGCTCGAGGACCGGCACCGGAGAGCTCGGCGCCCGGCTCGAGCTGACCGGTCCCTGGCCGCCCTACAACTTCGTCTCGCGCGAAGCCGGCGCACCGGCATGAGCAGCAGCGCGATCGCGGAGCGCGAGATCGCGCTCGTCGACCTCGTCGACCGCCTGCTCGGCGGCGGGGTGGTGATCGCCGGCGACATCACGCTCTCGGTCGCCGACGTCGACCTCGTCTACGTGAGCCTTCGCGCGCTCATCAGCTCGGTGGCCACGGCCGAGGAGCAGAACGCGCTGCCGCGGATGGGGGATGCGCTGTGATCGAGCTCTATGCGATCGCGGGACACCCGGGCCCACCGCTTCCGGAGCTTGCCCCGCTCCGCGCGGTGCCCTTCGACGGGCTCGCTGTCGTCTGCGGGCCCGCGGCGGAGGGCGAGGAGATCACCGAGGAGGCGCTCTGGCGCCACGAGGAGATCGTGGAGGCGCTCATGAGCGACCGCGACCTCCTGCCGGTGCGCTACGGGACCCGCGTCGCCGACGAGGCCGAGGCGGCGCGCGCGGTCGCCGCGCGACGCGAGGAGCTGCGTGCGGCGCTCGACCACGTAAGCGGGGCCGTCGAGCTGTCGCTGAGGGTGCGCGCGCAGGACCTCGGCTCGGCACCGGACCTGAGCTCCCTTCGGCCCCTTGCGCGCGACGCGATCGAGCAGGTCGGCCGCGACGAAGGCGAGCTCTCGCGGTGCGCGTACCTCGTGGAGCGTGGCAGCGTGGATGCGTTCCGCGCTGCCGTCGCCGAGCTGCAGCGATCGCACGCCGGCCTCGGTTTCCTCCTGACCGGCCCATGGCCCCCCTACTCGTTCACCGGACCATGAGCGACAAGATCCTTCACCGTCCGCCGGACCTCGACCTGTTCGCGTCCGAGCGCCCGCGCTTCGAGAACGCGCTCACGCGGCGGATCGGCGCCGATCCCGAGAACCTGGAGCGCGGCCTCGCTCAGCTCGTGCTGACCGTGGTGGAGCTGCTGCGCCAGCTGATGGAGCGCCAGGCGCTCCGGCGGATCGACGCGGGTGGCCTGACCGCGGAGCAGGAGGAGCGGCTGGGGCAGACATTCATGGAGCTCAGCCGTCGCATGGACGAGCTGAAGAGCGAGTTCGGGCTCGATGACGAGGATCTGAACCTGAACCTGGGCCCGCTCGGCAATCTTCTTTAGCGGACTTCGTTTGCTGCGCTCGCCTCCGGGGATGCGACAGAGATGACAATCGGAACATCGATATTCCTGATCGCGCTCGGTGCGATCTTGAGATTTGCAGTGAACGCGTCGGTCGCGGGCTTCTCGATTCAGACGGCCGGCCTGATTCTGATGGTGGCGGGCGTACTGGGTCTGGTGATCGGCCTGTTTCTGATCACGTCGCGTCGCCCGCGCGAGCCCGACCGCACGGCGTACGAGGACCGTCCTCTGTACCGATAGCCGACCAACCCCTGAACCTTCGGCCCGACCGGGCGTTAGCAAGGTAAGGGCGACAAGACGCGGAGGGTGGGTGGGCAATGGACTCGCGCAGGACGAACAATGACGAGCGGTCACGTGAGCTCGATCGCGAGATCGAGCGATACCGAGAGGCAGCCGCGGCTGCGCTGGACCAGCTGCAGTGGGCGATCAACTATCTGCACCGCATCAAGAAGGGCAGCATCGCCGGAAGACTCGAGCGCAACCGGTCGCAGATCCTGGAGCAGGTAAAGCCCGGTTAGCGCGAGCGCCGCTTCGCGCCGCCCTTCGCCCCCCTGTCGCGCGGCCCTTCGCCCGACCCTTCGTGGTCCGCCAGCTGCCCCGGGCCCGAGCCGCCTTCCCCTTGGCACCAGCGGAGCGCTTGCCGGTCAATTTGGCGTACGCCTCGAGAATCCGACCGGCGACCTTGTCGATAAAGCCCTCGGTCTTGTCGCGTGATCGCGATTTCATTGGCTCAGCTCACCTGCGCCAGGCGCTGGATGCGGTCCAGGATCGCTCCGCTGGGGTACCGCGTCCCCTCGACCTTGCTCAACAGCACCTCGATATAGGCGAGCATTTGCTCGGGAGACCGAACGGTCGCCTCGATTCGGTCCAAATGGTCGGGGTTCGGAAAGTTCTCTTGCCGGACCCGGTCGAGCAATAGCTCGACGTACACGTCCCGAATCGATGTGCCAGCCACTGGTACCTCCCTGGGTTAGAACGGTGCGTGCCATGTGCCCGGTCGCCGATGCAACAAACCGACCAGGTGCGTACGCTCGACTGCACCGGGTAGCGGGGCCGCATGAACGAGGTCCGGTTTGCACGCGAGGGCGACCCGCCCGAGAGCCCTACCGCCCTGAGCAAGCGCTCGTGGCTGGGCGTGCTCAAGCGGTCGGTCAAGGAGTTCCAGGAGGACAAGCTCACCGACTGGGCGGCGGCGCTCACCTACTACGGGGTGCTGGCGATCTTCCCCGCGCTGCTCGTGCTCGTCTCCGTGCTCGGGCTGATCGGGGAATCGGCGACCCAGCCGCTGATCGACAATCTGAGCGAGGTGGCGCCCGGGCCTGCTCAGGAGATCCTCACGAACGCGCTCGAGAACCTGCAGGGCAGCGGGGGCACCGCCGGCGTTGTGTTTGTCATCGGCCTGCTTGGCGCGCTCTGGTCGGCGTCGGGCTACGTGGGCGCGTTTATGCGGGCGTCCAACACGATCTATGACATTGAGGAGGGCCGCCCGCTCTGGAAGACGCTCCCGCTCAGGGTCGGCCTCACCATTCTCCTTCTTGCGCTGGTCGTGATCAGCGCGCTGGGCGTGGTCCTCACCGGGGGCATCGCCAAGGAGGCCGGTTCGGTCGTCGGCGTCGGCGACACGGCCGTGAGCGTCTGGAACATCGCCAAATGGCCCGTGATCCTGCTCGTGGTCAGCTTCATGTTCGCGGTGCTCTACTGGGCGGCGCCGAACGTCAAGCAGCCCGGCTTCCGCTGGCTCAGCCCGGGGGGCATCCTGGCTGTGATCGGCTGGATCATCGCCTCCGCGGCGTTCGCGTTCTACGTGTCGAACTTCGCGTCCTACAACAAGACCTACGGCACGATCGGCGGCATGATCGTGTTCCTGGTCTGGCTGTGGCTCTCGAACGTCATGGTCCTGCTGGGCGCCGAGCTCAACGCCGAGCTCGAGCGCGGCCGGGCGATCGAGGCCGGCATGCGGCCGGAGGACAAGGAGCCCTTCGCCGAGCCGCGCGACACGCGCAAGATGTCCGGCGAGACCGCCGGGCAGGCCTGAGCGCCCCCTAAGCGGCGATGGCGCCGGTCGTCCGCCTGTCCTCGATAGGCGGCGGGGCACGAACCGCGCCGAGCACCACCACCAGGCACGCGAGCGCGACGAGGGCCATGAGGATGAAGCCGCGGCGGTGACGGCGCCGACGCGGTCGAAGAACCACTGCATGGCTTGACTTGGGTACTCGCACGCGCGCGCGAGGGACTATCTTGCTGCCCTGGTCGCCTGGCACGAGCCAAGGCGGCCCAGCCATCAATCAGGCGCAGGACCGACCCCCGTCCCCTGCGGACTCAGCTCGATCCGCCGCCCACGCGACATCTCTGGCTGATCGCGTCCGATCCCGACTATGCGTGGGATCGAACTACCGGGTGGAGCTTCCTTCGCAGCCGATCGTGATGTCGACTGGCGAAGTGCTGCCTTGAAAGGCGACCGCCATTCCTCCTGACGGCAGCCAAATTGCGCTCGGTTATGCCGCTGCCGCGGCTGTCTCGAGTCGGCTGAGCGCGCGGCGCAGCAGCCGTGAGACGTGCATTTGCGAGTAGCCGATGCGCTCGCCGATCTCACGCTGGTTCAGGCCGTGCATGAAGCGCAGCTCAAGGACCGAGCACTCCACGTCCGGCAGCTCCTTCCATTCGCTCGCTATTGCGTCGCGTTCCGCGACGAGCTCGTAGCCCGCGTCCTCGCCACCGAGCAGCTCGACGAGCGGTGCGGCCCCATCGTCGTCACGCGCCGTTGGGGCGTCGAGCGATGCGGCCTGGTAGCTGGCGGCGGCCTGTTGCGCCTCGAGTACCTCCTCGACGGAGCATCCGATTGCGCTGGCCACCTCACGCGGCTTCGGCGATCGGCCAAGCCGCCTGGAGAGCGCCTCCGTTTCCCGACTTACCACGAGCGTGCGCTCTTGGAGGTCGCGCGGCACGTGCAGCGCCCAGCCCTTGTCGCGGAAGTGGCGCTTCAGCTCGCCCAGGATGGTGGGTGCGGCATAGCTCGAGAACTTCGCGCCGCGATCCGGGTCGAAGCGATCGATCGCCTTGATCAACCCGAGGCTCGCCACCTGGAGCAGGTCGTCGAAGGGCTCGTCCGTGTAGGTGTAGCGCCGCGCGAGGTCCCGCGCGAGCGGCAGGCATCGCTTCACAAGCTCCTCCCGCGCCGCAAGGTCGCCCTCCCGGTGGTAGCGGATCAGGAGCGCTCGTTCGATCTCCCGCGCGGCAGCGCGGTCGCGGCGTTCGGGGTGGGTGGTCTGGGACAGCTTCGGCGGTGCGAGGGCGACTGCACACATGGGGAACCTCCGTCGGTCTTGTTGACGCAAGGTCCGAGTCGCGACTCGACTGGGGTGGGCCGCGCAACGTCCCCTGATAACCCGAGGACATCGCTTCGGGTGGCTCTGTGCCCCTCGTCGCGCTTTCCCAGCAGACTGGTCGCTGCTTCCCGATCCCACTTCGGGACCGAAACGAAATGCGAATCCTAACTGAGAACAGACCGGTCTGTCTACCGCTAGGCTCTCAGGCGTGTCTGCCGTCAAAGCCATCCCGCAATCGAAGCCGGATGCGCGGGAGCGCATCCTCGACACCGCGTACGAA
This sequence comes from uncultured Thermoleophilaceae bacterium, assembly GCA_963757815.1. Classification (GTDB taxonomy): domain Bacteria; phylum Actinomycetota; class Thermoleophilia; order Solirubrobacterales; family Thermoleophilaceae; genus JACVRW01. The sequence continues at coordinate 185,636 of CAVWSN010000037.1, forward strand.
CTCTTCTCCCGCCGTGCGGTCCGCGACGTAGGCGTGGACGAGGTGATCGAACAGGCTGGGGTGGCGAAGGCAACCCTGTATCGCCACTTCCCGTCCAAGGACGACCTGGTGATCGCGTTCCTCGAGCGCCGCGAGGAGCGCTGGACGCTGGCGTGGGTCGAGGCAGAGGCGAGGCGACGCGGCACTACACCGGAGGAACAGCTCCTCGCGATCTTCGAGCTGTTCGACGAATGGTTCCAGCGCGACGACTTCGAAGCCTGCTCATTCATCAACGTGCTGCTCGAGATGGGCCCCGCACATCCCGCCGGCCAGGCGAGCGTCCGGCATCTCGCGAGCATCCGAACGGTCGTGGGTCGTCTCGCAGAGGAGGCCGCCTTGCGTGACCCAGCGTCCTTCGCGCACTCGTGGCACATTCTCATGAAGGGCTCGATCGTCTCCGCCACCGAGGGCGACGCCCAAGCGGCACAGCGAGCCCGATCGATGGGACGCCTCCTAATCGAGCAACACCGCTAGCAGCTCCCGTGTCGCGGGCGCGCAACGGGGTGGCAGCTGGCTGCGGTCGCCGGGGCGCTGATGATGGTGACGCGCACGATCAGCGGACTCTGCTTCGCTGCCTGCCCCGACGCCGAGGTCGCCCCAGTACCGCTTTCGTGAACGCGACACTCCGGCCCAATACCCGTCAGCTCCTGCAAGGGACCGCGGAACGCGTCCCAATAATCGTCGCGACGAGGAGCCGACCTCAGGCGAGTCTCGATGGCGGAGTGTCCGGGAATGGGCATTCTCGGACGCGTTCCGGAGGGCGCGCCCGTCACCCAACTGACACATCAGCGAGGCTCGATGGAGGCTCCCTCGCCACGGGCGGCGTGGCGCCGCGCGCGGTGGTCACGCCTCGCCGGCGTCGTGAGCGAGCAGGGCGATTTGGACCCGATTGTTGAACTCGAGTTTCTCGAGCACGTGCGAGACGTGCGCCTTGACGGTGGCGACGCTCATGTACAGCTCCCGGCCGATCTCGGCGTTGGACTTGCCGAGCCCGATCGCGACGGCGACCTCGCGCTCGCGTTCGGTGAGCCGGTCGAGCCGCTCGCGCGCCTGTCGCCTGCGGTCGTCGGCCTCGCTGTCGGTCACGTGGCCGATCAGCCGGCGCGTGATCGCGGGGGAGAGCATGGGCTCGCCGGCGGCGACGGTGCGCACGGCGCGAACGATGTCGGCTGGTGGCGTGTCCTTGAGTAGGAACCCGCCGGCGCCGGCGCGCAGCGCGCGCAGCACGTAGTCGTCGGCCTCGAAGGTCGTGAGGACGATGACCTCGGGCGCGTCGTCCTGCGCGCGCAGCAGCTCGGTGGCGGCGAGGCCGTCCATTCCGGGCATCCGGATGTCCATCAGCACGATCCGGGGCTCGTGCTCAGCCACCGCGTCTGCGACCCGGTCGCCGTCGGTGGCCTCACCGACTATCGCGATGTCCTCGGCGCTCGCTAGGACCATGGACAGCGCGGCGCGGACGAGCGCATCGTCGTCGACCACCAGCACGCGGATCTGGTCGCTCATTTCGGCCACGGCAGCCACGCGCGGATGTGGAAGTCGCCGTGCTCGTCGCGTCCATGTTCGAGGTGGCCGCCGGACGAGCGTGGCGCGCTCGGCCAAGCCGACGAGCCCGGTTCCCGACCCGGGAATCTCGGTGGCGCCGGCGGCCGGGACCTGCGCCGGGTTGTGCACCTCGATCGCCAGCCCCTCCCCCGGCGCACCGTCGACGCGCAAGTCGACCGCGGCCGACGGCGCGTGCTTGCGGGCGTTGGTCAGCGCCTCCTGGACGATCCGCAGCGCGTGGCGCCCGACCGAGTCCGGGACGGCCGCCAGGTCAGCGACGCGCACGTCGGCGTGCAGGCGCATTCCGGCCGCGCGCGATTCCGCGAGCAGTCCGGGGAGCGCCGCGAGTGTCGGCTGGGGCGGCTGCGGCGCTTCGCCGTCGGTCCCGTCGCGCAGCAGGCCAATCGTCGCGCGCAGGTCCTCGAGCGCCTGGTGTGCGCTGGCGCGGACCACCGCGGCGGCGCGCGCGACGTCCTCGGGCGGCGCCTCCGGGCGGATCTCCAGCGCGCCGGCGTGCATGCTCAGCAGCGAGATCCGGTGGGCGAGCACGTCGTGCATCTCACGGGCGATGCGCGTGCGCTCGGCGTAGCGGATCTGCTCGACGCGCAGCTCCTCCTCGGCCCGAGTGCGGCGGACCCGTTCGCCCCGCGCCTGGCGACGCCCGCGCAGCACCATTCCCCATGCCACGAGGGTCACCGTGCCGAGCACCCCGACGACGTAGCTGGTCGTATCCGAGTCGCTCGGCTGGACGGCCCGGTAGATCGGCATCACGGCGAGCTGCAGCCCGGCGACGAGCAACGCCTGCTGCCAGCGGCGGTACGCGGCGACGGTGAACAGGATGATCCCGCCGGCGCATCCGGCGAACGAGGAGAACGCGAGGATCGGCACCGAGGCCAGCCCGAGGGCGAACGGCCACCGCCGCCGACCCCACAACGCCAGGCACAGCGCCAGCCCACCGATCAGGTCGACGACGTGCAGCGGCCCTTCGAGCCCGTGCTCGACGGCGTTGGCGTGCGTCACGAAGCCCGTGACGATCGCCGCCAGGAACAGCGCGAGGTCGACGATCCAGTCGCGCCGCGACCGGCGCGCGCTCGACGGCTCGTCCTCCTCCGGGACGACCAGCGCGCCGAAGAGAGCGCGAACAGCCCTCATCACGCCGAAGCGTACGCCGGCCCGACGCGGTTGACGACCCGACTGAAGTCGATCCGTGCCCCGACTTTAGTCGCGCGACGATCGCCCTGCGGCCGATTGTCAACGCCTGCCGCGCGGCGAATCCTGTCGGCCATCAGCGCTCCCCGCACCCGGCGACCCGGAGATCCCATGCGTACCTCACGCTCCCCCTCACGCTTCGTACGGCTCGCGCGCACCTGCAACCGCCATCGCCGGCGCACGGTCGGCGCCTGGCTGGCCGCGCTCGTCGTCGTCCAGCTGATCGCCGCCGGCGTCGGGACGACGCAGGTCTCGAGCATCCGGCTGCCGGGAACCGAGAGCCAGCGCGCCTACGACCTGCTCGCCGAGCACTTCCCGGCCGCCAAGGGCGACACCGACCAGATCGTCTACCGGGCGACCAGCGGAACGCTCGACGACCCGGCCAACCGCGACCGGATCCAGGATTCGCTGCAGCGCGTCGCGGCCAACGGGCACGTCGCGGGCGTCCAAGGCCCGTTCGGCCCGGGTGGGCGGCTCACCGCCGATGCTCGAATCGGCGTCGCGTCGGTGACCTACGCGGAGAGCATGAACGACATCGAGCCCGCCGCCCTGGAGAAGGTCGAGCACGCGGCGTTCACCGCGCGCGACGCCCGCCTGCAGGTCGAGCACGGCGGACCGGGCGCCCAGGTCGTGCGCTCCGAGAACAGCAGCGACCCATCACAGGCGATTGCGGTGCTCGCCGCCGCGATCGTCCTCCTGATCACGTTCGGGTCGGTCGTCGCGGCCGGGCTGCCGCTCGTCGCCACGCTGCTGGCGCTCGGCTCCGCGCTCGGCGTGATCGCGCTGATCAGCCACCTGGTCGACACACCGGACTTCGCCTCGCAGCTGGCGGTGCTGATCGGGCTCGGCGTCGGGATCGACTATTCGCTGTTCGTCGTCACGCGCTTTCGCGCCGAGGTGCGCGCTGGACTCGACCGCGACGAGGCGATCGAGCAGGCGATCGACACCGCCGGCCGCACCGTCATGTTCGCCGCGCTCATCGTGGTCATCGCGCTGCTCGGGCTGCTGCTGCTCGGCCTGAGCTTCCTGCACGGCGCTGCGCTGGGCGCCGCGTGCGCCGTGCTGGCCGTGATGTTCTCGGCGCTGACGATCATCCCCGCGCTGATCGGCGGATCCGGACGGTTCTTCGACGGCGTGCTCGGCGAGCTCGACCGCCGCGGCGGCTGGCGGCCCTGGGGGACGGGGCGGCGCATCGCCCTGCCCGGCCGCGCGCTGCGCGCGCGCCGCGCGAGTCGCCGGCGCGCCGACGGCCGCGGCTGGGAGCGCTGGTCGCACGCCGTTCAGGCCCGCCCGTGGCTCGCGCTGGCGGTCGGGCTCGCGCTGCTCGGCACGCTCGCGCTGCCGGCGCTGAACCTGCGGCTGGGCGCAAGCGACGCCGGCGTCGACCCGCCCCGCTCGACCACGCGCGAGGCCTACGAGCTGATCGCGCAGGGCTTCGGCGCCGGGACCAACGGGTCGTTCCTCCTCGTCGCCCAGCTGCCGCGGCCAGGCGACGCGACCGCCGCGCGGCGCATCGCCGCGGCCGTGCGCGCCGACCGCGATTTCACTTTCGTCTCCGCGCCCGCTCTCTCGCCCGACGGGCGGGTCGCGACGATCACCGCCGCCCCGCGAACCGGCCCTCAGGACGCCGCGACGACCGCCACGCTCGAGCGCATGCGCCACGACGTCGTCCCCACCCTGGAGCGGGCGACGGGCGCGGCGCGTCGAGATCGGCGGCCTGACGGCGTCGACGGAGGACTTCTCGCGCGTCGTGGCCGGGAAGCTGCCGCTGTTCGTGGGCGTCGTCGTGGGGCTCAGCGCGCTGCTGCTGCTGTTCGTCTTCCGGTCGCTCGTGATCCCGATCAAGGCGGCGCTCTTGAATCTGCTGTCGATCGGCGCCGCGCTCGGCTTCGTCACGCTGATCTTCCAGGACGGCCTCGGCGCCGGGCTGCTCGGCATCGGCACGGGGCCGATCGACGCGTTCGTGCCGACCTTCTTCTTCGCCGTAGTGTTCGGCCTGAGCATGGACTACGAGGTGTTCCTGCTCTCACGCGTGCACGAGGCGTGGCAGCAGACCGGCGACGCCGGCCACGCCGTCACGCGCGGGCTCCAGACGACCGGGCGAGTCATCACCGCGGCCGCGTCGATCATGATCGTCGTGTTCGCATCGTTCGCTCTCGCCGACGACCGGCTCAGCAAGCTCTTCGGCCTCGGACTAGCCAGCGCGATCCTGATCGACGCACTCATCATCCGCTGCCTACTCGTCCCGGCAATCATGCAGCTCCTCGGACGCCGCGCCTGGTGGCTGCCCGCATGGCTCAATCGCCGGCTGCCGGGCCTGGCAGTCGAGCCGATCGAGCAGCACCCCACCGCCGACGCCCGGCCGGCCGCCGAGACCGTCTGAGCAGAGGCACCCCAGACGTCCACGCACGACTTTCGCATCGGCTGTCGATCGAGGAACGTCGTGGTAGCGCCGGCCCCACCCCGCGAGGCGCGATGATCGACCGGCTCGTCCACCACGCCGAGATCCTCTCCCTCAAGGGCGACTCCTACCGGCTCCGCGACAAGGACCTCGGCGCCCGGCCCCACCCCCAGCGCGCCGAAATCACCTGACCGATCAGTCGCGGCGACCGCGCCGAGGGCCGCAGAAGGCCTCCTGCACGCCCGTTTCTCCGCCGACCGGCCGATCGAAGCTCTCCGCGGCTCGAACCGAGCCGCCGAGCGCGCTCCGGCTCGCCCTCCGGGCTCGCCTCCGCGGCGCTCACCGGCTCCGAGAGGGCCATTTCTCGACCGCCCCCCGGTGGACCAGTTTTCAACCGGCGCATCCCGCCCCACACCAGGGGGGTGCGTTGTTCGGATCGGGCGGGGTGGCGCCGGTGGTCCCGTTCAGGCGCATGCTAGGAGCACGCGCTCGCGGAAGCCGTCGAAGCTGGGTAGTCCGTAGGCGCGGCGCTTGATCACCTTGACCTTGTTGATCACCCCTTCGGCGTAGCCGTTGGTGGTCGGCTCGTCGAAGTAGGCGAGCAGCTCGGCGCGCCAGAGCCGGACGCCGTCGGCGAAGGCGCTGAAGGCGGGGAGCTGCGCGCGGTCGACCGCGCCGAGGAAGCGCTCGAGGCGGCGCTCGGCCTCGTCACGGTCGGGGGCGCGGTAGATCGCCCGGAACGCTTCCTTGAGTCCCCACGCCTCGGCGATCAGGGGCTCGCGCTCGAACAGCGCGATCAGCCGCCGCCGCTCGCGTTCGGTCAGCCGCTCGTTGCGCCTTGAGCAGCCGGTGGCGGACGCGGTAGAGGTCCTGGCGCCAGCTGGCGCCCTTGCCCGAGCGGCGCGCCCCCTTCGGCCGGCGGCGGGCCGTGCTCGCGCTGGCGCTCGCGCCGGACCGAGTCGAGCGCGGTGTTGGCGCCCCGCACGAGGTGGAAGTGGTCGACCACGATCCGCGCCTCGGGCAGCACCGCCCGGATCGCCTGGCGGTAGGCCTCGTAGGGATCGATCGAAACCACTTCGATCGCCCGGCGGTGCCGCTCGGGCAGCGAGCGCAGGTAGCGCTCGACCCGGCGCCGTCTGCGACCGTCGAGCAGCTCGACGACACGCCGGCGGTCGAGGTCGGAGACGACCGTCGCGAGCTCGCGGCCGCGGCGGTGATGCGCCTCATCGAGCGACAGCCGCCGCACCGGCCGCGACTCGCGACGCGCCTCGAGCTCGTCCTCCGCGCCCGCGCCGAAAGCGCGCGCAACCTGGTAGCGGGTCGTGCTGCTCCTCGCGCGCCACCTCGGCGTGCGCGGCGCCGCCTCGCACCCGCTCGAACAGGCGCCGCCGGAAGCGCCGCGTGACGCGCTGGCGCGCCGGCAGCTCGGGATGGGACTCCGTGAACGTCCGCCCGCACGCGGCACAGCGGTAGCGGCGCTTGCGCCACACGAGATGGGTCACGCGCCCGGCGATCGGCAGGTCGCGAACCCGGACCCTGGGGCGGTCCTTGACCTCGAGCGACGCGCGGCCGCAGCGCGGGCAGCAGCCGGCCCGCGCGGCCAGCTCGACCTCGAGGTCGAGCCGGCCGCCCACCTCGACAACGCGCTTCACCTCGAACCCTTCCAGCCCGACGAGACGGGTAAGGTCGTCCTGCATCCGCTGTTCCTCCTGGCTCCGCGATCTATGACCACGCAGAGCCTCAAAGGGACAGCGGATGTCTCTTTGCTAGCCCCTCAACCCCGGCCGTTCAGCAAGACCCCAGATTTCGACCGGCGCCATCCCGCCCGACGACAGGAAGCGCGTTTTCAACCGGCGCAGCTGGGTGCGTTTTCAAGCGGCCTTGACAAATTCGAGGCGATCGCGCCGGCGGTGCTGTGCTGGAGCCGTCCTCGCTGCGGCCGCCGAGAGTCCCCGACTTTCACGGCGAAATCATGGGGCTTTGCGGACTGAAAGCGGACTGAGCGCCTGGGCCAAAAGCGGCAGACTCCGCTCTGTATCGCCGTCGCCTTCCGCGAGGCAGGGCGCGAAGTGGTTCTCCAGATCGCCGGGGGCGATGGTGCCGGCCGCCCCGATCGCGACGATGCGCGTCCGCGGGGCCTGTCCGCCCCAGTCGCCGTCGAAGGAGACGTCCACCCTTTTGCCCACCACCTGCAGCACCGCGCGGCGCTCGGGTGCCTCGGAGGCGGCTACGACGCCTTTGGCGCGGTAGACGCCCGCGGGCAGCTTGGCGGCGGTCTTGCGCAGGGCGTCCAGTGAGAGCGGTCGGTCGGTTTCGTAGCTCCACGATTCGAAGCGACGGTCATGGTCGGTGTGCTCTGAGTGGTCGCAGCCGGGATCGGTGCATCCCGGGGAGTGGGCGGCTCGATCGGGCTCGAGGTAGCCGGGGTGGAACCTTCCGACGCCGAGCAGGACCTCGAGCGGGACGTCGCACCTGTTGGCTTCGAGCAGCCTGTAGCGGTGCAGGCGATCGTCCAGCCAGCCTCTGATCCGTTCGATCTGCTCTGGCCCGACGAGGTCGGTCTTGTTGAGGATCAGCATGTCGGCCGTCGCGACCTGCCAGATCTTCAACTCCATCTGCTCGGGAGCCGCGAAGACCTGCTCGGCATCGACAACGCAGATGATGCTGTCGAGGCGGACCCGGTCTATCAGCGAGGGGTCGTCGGCGAAGGTGAGCGCGATGCCGGTCGGCTCGGCCACTCCGCTCGCCTCCAGCAGGATGTACTCGGGCCGCTCGGGCCGCTCGATGACCTGGATCACGGCCTCGGAGAGGTCGTCGCGGATCGAGCAGCAGACGCAGCCGTTGGCGAGGCTGATCACGTCGCTCTCGACATCGACGACGAGATCGGCGTCGATATTGATCGAGCCGAAGTCGTTGACCAGGACGCCGACCTTCATCCCGTGGTCGCCGTTGAGGATGCGGTTGAGCAGGGTCGTCTTGCCGGCGCCGAGGAACCCGGTGAGCACCGTCACCGGGGTCCGCTCGGCCCCGCTGGAATCGTCGTCGTGATCGGGGCTCATCCCGCCCCCTAGTCGCGGCCGAAACGGCTCTTGATCTTGTCGCCGACCTTGTGGGCGACCATCTTCGGGATCTCGATCTTGAACCCCCTCGGGAAGACGCGCACGAGGTCGCGCTTGACGTCCTCGGGGTAGTAGAGGTCCGGATCGATCTCCTTCTCGCGGACGAACTCCTCCTGCACGTCGGTGACGTTGTGCACGGGGTCGGGGAAGTCGACGCTGAGATGCGTGGGGCCGAGGTCGAACAGCTCCTTGGCCTCGGATTTGCTCGGCCGTGCCGGGCTGGCCGCTTCGGAGAGCGCCGCGTTGCGTGTCCAGATCGCTTCCTTGGTGACGTTCACGACGACGCCGTCGGGAGCGCCGAACTGGAACAGGCCGTCCCAGTGGACCCTGATGCCGGCGAGGATCTCGGGCAGCAGATCCTCGTCGAAGGCGGTGTGGGTGACCATCGCCAACCGCGGGTTGACCTGCTTGGTCAGGTAGCCGACCGCGTAGTGGACCGTGTGCGCGGTGTCGACCGTGTTGTTGGTGATCACCGGCGGCAGCCCCATCTTCAACTGCTGTAGGTTCGCCAGGTCGGGCTGCACCTCGGTGACGAAGACGTCCACGCCCTTTGCGAACTCGGCGGTGAGCTCGTCCGGGCGGCCGTCGCCGGTCCAGACGAACGAGAGGCCGTTCCAGTCGAGCCGGTAGGCGGAGGCCCCGTCCTTGGTGTGGGAGCGGCGCCAGTGGCGAATCGTCACCCCGTCCTGGTCGTAACAGATGCCGTTGTCGTCGCGGAAGTCGAACTCGTTGACCTCGACCTCGTAGCCGTCGCCGATCGGTGAGGAGTTGAAGCTGTCGATGTGCCAG
>CAVWSN010000038.1:0-168509 GCA_963757815.1 uncultured Thermoleophilaceae bacterium
AGCTGACACCGGAAACGACAGGTTGTGCGATCAGGCCGCCCGGCGGAGCCCCGCCACCAGCTCGCCGAGGCTCCACCGTCTTGCCCGGCCAGCTGGCGCGATCGCGAACTCGTGGCGCGCTGCAAGATCGCGGCGTGCAACCGTGCGCCTCGTCAGGGGTTTCGGGCATCGCCGCTTCCCGGCCAGCGCGCGGGCCTCTTTGGTCAGCCGCAAGATCTGCCTTGACAGCTCGAGCAGCTCCTTGTTCTGCTGGTCCTCCTCCTGGACCGTCCTCCACTGCTCGTCGGCGATCACCTGGCGCTTGGCGTCGGCGCGGTTCTGGCTGATCATCACGAAGGTCGAAAGAAAGATCGCCTCGAGCAAGACGATCATCGTCAGGAGGCCTTCGGGGTAGCTCTCGACACCGGCACGCTCCTGCTCGTGCTTCATCAGCGCCGGATCGATCGGAGGCGTCGGCATGGGCATCGGCGGCGCGGGCGTCTCGCGCGGACAGGAGCGCCATGACCTCGTGCCCCAGGAGACTGCCGACGCTGTTGACCATGACCGCCACGATCACCGCCCCGAAGAGGTACGACAGCAACGCGTGGTGCAGAGCGACCCGACGACGCGCTTTGCAGTCAGCGCGGTGTCCGACACCTGGAAGGTCATCCCGATCGTCAGCGCCAGGTACGCGAAGTCGGCGTAGGCGGGGGCCTGCCCGCCGAAGTCGATCCCGCCCTCCGGCTCGCTGTAGTAGAGCCGTGCGTAGCGCAGGACATGGACCGTGTGCACCGACGTCCACGCGAGCGCGACGCTCCCTATGGCCAGCGCCGTGAGCAGGCCGCGCTCGGGAGCCGTCGCGTCGCCGGCCTGCGAGAGCGTGAACGCTACGGCCACGAGACTCGCGGCGCCCGCGCCGACCAGGACGCTCTCGGCGGCGACCGGTGAGGCGTCTTCGGTGCGGGCGAGCCGAGACGTCGCTGCCGGGTCGGCCCGGCCGACGCCGATCCAGACCCAGACGATGAAGACGAGCGCGGCGACGTCCGACGCGCACAGCGCCGCCACCGACCACGACGCGCCGTACGCGAGCGCTGTGACCCCAGCTGCGCAGCCGCCCGCTGCGCCCGCGATCACACGCCTCGCGGCCAGCCCGGGACGGCCGATCCGGGCACTCGGGGCACCGGGGTCCCGCGCAACGTTCACGAACGCGACCGTAGGAGCCGCGGGCCAAGCGACCAATATCGAGGAGCGATCAGCTGAGTCCTGAAACGTCTGACGGCGCGCGGGTGCGGCGCGCGCGACTGAATCGCGCATTCAACTCAGTTGAGACGTCGAATGTTCGGATAGCAAGTCGCTCCGCCTTGAGGTCGTCGACTGCGCAACCTCTCTCGATCCGAAAGGACCAGCAATGAGCGACCAGGGTGTGCAGCAGGCCCTGCCGACGGGGACCTGGAGCGCGGACACGATCCACTCCACGGTCGGGTTCGCCGTCCCTTACATGGCGGGCACGTTCCACGGCAGCTTTTCCGACTTCCAGGCGCGGCTGACCGATGGGGCTCTACCCGGGACCGCGGAAGTGGCCAGCGTTGAGGTGAAGGACCCGAACCTCGCCGCTCATCTGCAGAGGCCGGACTTCTTCGACGCCGAGCGCTTCCCGCTGCTCAGCTTCGAGGCGGACGGGGTCAGCCGCTCCGGCAATGACCTCACGATCGCCGGCGAGCTGACGCTGAAGGGTCACAGCGAGCCGGTCGAGATCAAGCGTCGGATCAACGACCCGGCTCCCGACCTCTACGGCGGCGAGCGCCTCGGCCTCGAGCTCGAGGCCAACGTCGACAGGACCAAGTTCGGGCTCAACTGGAACAACCCGCTTCCGAGCGGGGACCCGGCGCTGGCCAACGAGGTCACCATCGTTGTCGACCTCCAGCTGGTGAAGGAGTCCTGATGCGGGTGCTCGGCGTCAGCGGGAGCCTCCGCCGCGACTCCTACAACACGAGGCTGCTGTGGGCGGCCGGCGAGATCGTCGAGCAGCGCGGCGCCGAGTTCGAGGTCTGGAGCGCCCGGCCTGCCAGGTTGAGCGTGATGACCGTGTGGACTAGGCGCTGCTGCGCGCCGTCGTGCAGATCGCGAACCACCCGCCGGCGCTCCTCGTCGGCCGCCGCCACGATCCGAGCCCGCGACGCCGCCAGGTCCACCGCGCCTGGGCGTTCGCGATCGCCGTGGCGACCAGCTCCGTGAACTCGGAGAGCCGATCCTCGATGTGGTCGGGCAGGGGCTTGCCTTCCGCGACACCGGCACCCATCACGCCCCAGAATTCCCCGTCGACGACGATCGCCGCGCCGGTGCCTGAGCGGATCCCGGTCACGCTGATGGCATCGGGAATCATGCCGCCGATCTCGCCGAAGTCCTCGATCCTCGCAGGGTGATCTATCTCCGGGAGCAATGCGGCGGCCGTGCCTCGGCGCTGACGCTCAGGCCAGTCAGATCGGTCAGGGACTCAGCCACTCGCACCTCCGAGCGTGGTCGAGTCTACGCCTAGCGTGGGGGGCGAAAGTGAGGGAAGCTCGCAGCAGCGCCCGCATGCGCGTGCTGTGCGACGTAGGTCCGCGCCGGGCGACGACAAGGGCGGGCGCAGTCCCGCCGCGAGCTCCACAACGGTCTCACCGACCGCATCGAGGCTGCGCCGGGACACCTTGTTCGAGGAGGCTGGGCCCAGCGCAGATCTCCTCGGGCCCTTGGCACGGAAGCTCCCTACGCGGCGCGGCCGACCTCGGTCTCGACTGATCCCCATCGTCGGGCTCGTCCCCGGACTTGCGAAACTAGGGCGCACCGCGACAACGGTCCAAGACGCCGCCCCCGCACGCGAAGCGAGTCTCGGGTCAGAGCAGCCACGGCCGGCCCGCGAAACGCCGCAATCGGGAATCGCTATCCGGCGATGGCAACTCGCGCTCGCGCGCGGTCGGCGGCGGGCCAAGGTGGACGCATGAGCCGTGCCTTTCTGCCCGCGGCGATCGCCGTCGCCGCTGCGGTGATCGTCGCGATCGTGCTCTCCACCACTGGCGCACCAGCGACCGAGAACGCGTCGTCGGCCGTCGACAGGCTCATGCAGTGCGGGCCGGGCGACACGGCCCCGACGGTCGTGCTTGTGCACGGCGCGTGGGCGGACGCGTCCAGCTGGGCCGGCGAGGTGCGGATGCTGCAACGCGCGGGCGTTCGCGTGCGCGCGATCGCGAATCCGGTCGAGGACCTCACCACCGACGCCCGATACGTCGCGGACTTCCTGAAGACGGTACGCGGGCCGATCGTGCTCGTCGGGCACTCGTACGGCGGAGCGGTGATCACCAACGCTGCTGCGGGCGTGCCTGGCGTGAAGGCGCTGGTCTATGTCGACGCGGCGGCGCCTGCGCCCGGGGAGACCAACGCGCAGCTCAGCGGCTCCCGATCGGTCCTCACCACCGGCAAACCGGGGAAGCTCTACAAGACCGTCCCCCGCCCGTCGTACGCACCAGGCGCCCACGAGCTGTACCTGCGCAAGGCCGTGTTCGTCGAAAGGTTCGCGAGCGACCTGCCGCGCACCGAGGCCGTCCGGCTCTGGGCGTCTCAGCGCGGGGCATCCACCGCCGCGTTCATGACCCCTTCGCGAACGGCCGCCTGGAAGACGATCCCGTCCTGGTTCTTCGTCAGCACCGGCGACCGGATCATTACGCCGGCCTCACAGCTGGCCATGGCCCGCCGCGCCCGAGCCCGCGTGACGACATTCCGCGGCGGCTCGCATCTAACGCTGATCTCACATCCGGAGGCAGTCGGGGCGGTCATCGCCTCCGCGATCTGCGCCACCACCCGGTGACTTCCCCCCTGAGGATGGGGAAGGAGCACAATTGCCTGGTACCCGAAAGGTCGGAGCGCGCGGACTTGCCAGGTCGCAGCAGTCGCGTTGGTTCTTGGGCTGACGATCGCTACGCGTGGCGAGGTCCGGCGACGACCGCATCGGCTGCAGTGCGCCTTGGCTTGATCGCAACTCTGGTCGCGATCGCGGGAGCGGTCCTGTCCGGTTGCTGGGGCGACGACGATGGGGGCCGTGAGCCGAAGGGTGGCGGCTCGATCAACGTCGCGATCGTCGACACCCCGCAGATGCAGGACCTCGCGCATCTCACGCCGTCGCTGTTCACGAGCAAGAGCCACATCAAGGTGAACTACACGATCCTCGACGAGGGCACCTTGCGCGAGGTCACGACGCGCGACGTGGCCGCCGCCGGCCGCCGGTTCGACGTGGTGATGATCGGCCCGTACGAGGCGCCGCAGTTCGGCAAGGAAGGCCACATCACCGACCTCACGCGCATGGCCTCCTCAGACAAGGCCTTCAACCTGGACGACATCATCCCGTCGGTACGGAACGCCCTGTCGTACCAGGGCAGGCTCTATGCGTCGCCGTTCTACGGCGAGTCGTCCTTCCTGATGTACCGCAAGGACGTGCTGCAGAGACGCCGGCGATCGAGATGCCGGCCGATCCCACTTGGAGACAGGTCGCGGACGATCGCCCGGAGGATCGACACGCCCGAGATGGCCGGCATCTGCATGCGCGGCAAGCCGGGATGGGGCGAGCTCGGCGCCTCGTTCACCACCGTGCTGAACACGTTCGGTGGAACGTGGTGGTCGGCGAAGCCGGACGGCTCGGTGGGGAGGGCGATGGTCGACCAGCCTCGCGTTCCGGAAGGCGCTCCAGTTCTACGTCGACCTCGTCAGGGACGCGGGCGAGAGCGACGCCGCCCGCGCGAGCTACAACCAGTGCCTCGCGCAGTACCTGGAGGGCAAGGTCGCGATGTGGTACGACGCGACCGTCGCCGCCGGCCTGCTCGAGGCCGACGACAGCCCCGTGAAGGGCAAGAACGGCTACGCCCCCGCCCCGGTCGAGCGGACCAGCGCGTCGGGATGGCTGTGGTCGTGGGCGCTCGCCATCCTGAGCGTCGTCGAGCAAGGCGGACCTGGCCTGGAGGTACATCTCGTGGGCGACCGGGCCGCCGTACATCAAGGAGGCCGGGACGAGGATCGCCGGGCGGGTGGGCGGCGATCCCGCCAGGCACGCGCCGGTCGACCTACGCGATTCCCGAGTACAGGAAGGCCGCCCGTGCGTTCGCCGAGCCGACGCTCCACGCGATCGAGTCCGCGCCGGTCGAGCAACCCCGGCACGAGCAAGCGGCCCGGCAACCCCGGCGTCCAATACGTCGGCATCCCCGAGTTCCAGGACGTCGGCGACCAGTGCACCGAGCTGTTCTCCGCGGTCATCGTCGGCAAGACGCCGATCGATTCGGCGCTCGAGAACTGCCAGAACATCGCGTCCCGCGTCGGGCAGTGAGATCATCGGGGTCGACGGAGGTTTGGCCGTGCGGCCTCGACAGATCGCAGCAATAGCGCTGGTTCTTGTGCTCACCGTTGCCGGCTTCATCGTCGCCCGCGTAGTGACCGAGCGAGCTGCGACGCGCGACTCGGAGCACAGCGCCGAGGTCGCCGCGGCTCAGATACGTGGGCGAGTGGCGCAGGCGGCGTCGCTGACCCAGAGCCTCAGCCAGTACATGCTGAACGCCAGCGGCACCGGCGTCACGAGCGACCAGTTCGCGAGGAACGCGCTCCGGTGGCTCAGCCCCCGCGGGCTTCCCGGCAGCCGCATGGGTCGAGCAGGTTCCCGATTCACGGCGTGCGGCGTACGAACGGCGTCTCGGCCAGCCAGTCGTGACGCCCGACGAGCGCCACGAGATCGTCCCCGCCGGAGCGCGCTCGTCCTACCTGCCGGCGACGCTGGTCTCCGGCTTTCCTCCCATGGCCGCGCCCGGCACCGATTTGAGCGGCGTACCCGGGATGGCCGCCGCACTCGCCAGGGCGACCCGCCTTGACCGGCGTAGCCGCGACCCCGGTGGCACCCCCACGAACCGGGACGCAGCGGGCTCTTCCTCGTGGCGCCGGCCCCGAACCTGACCGGAGAGGTTCTGCGCTCGGGGTACGTGGTGGTCTTCGTGTCGGACGCGACGCTGCGCGCAGCGGCCACGGACGCACCGAGCGGCGCAGATCCCGGCCGGCGGCACTTCGACGGACGGCCGCGCGGAAACCGCCGGCAAGACGTTCACGGTCGCAGGCCAGCGATTCGAGGTCGTGGTGCCGGAGGAGTCGGTCCAGGGCGCCGCGGCTGTCTTGCCTTGGCTCATCCTCGCCGCCGGCCTCCTCCTCGCCGGTCTGGCGGCGGCGCTCGGCGTCAGCGCGGGGCGGCGAGCCAGGGCGCAAGAGGAGCTCGACCGCATCTTCACGCTCTCTCCCGATCTGATCGCCGTCGCCGACTTCCACGGACACTTCACGCGCGTGAATCCAGCGGTCGAGCAGGTGCTCGGCTACACGCAGGAAGAGTTTCTTGCGCGGCCCTACCTCGACTTGGTCCATCCGGACGACCGTGAGAGCACGGCGGCGGAGGCCGCCGCCATCGGTGAGGGCAAGCGGACGCTGTCGTTCGAGAACCGCTACGTCCGCAAGGACGGCTCGGAGCGGGTGCTCGAATGGACGTCGACGCCGGTGGTCGGAGACGGGCTCATGTACGGAATGGCGCGCGACGTGACCGAGCGCCGCGAGGCCGAGAGGCAGCTCGAGCGTCTGGCCGAGGAGCAGGCGGCGCTGCGGCGTGTGGCGACGCTCGTGGCGGAGGACGTTCCGTCGCGCGAGCTGTTCGAAGCCGCGGTGCGCGAGGTCGGCACCCTCCTCGGCGGCGACTTCGCGGGGATGGCCCGCTTCGAGGATGACGAGGTCGTCACGGTGGGCGTCTGGGCTGCGGAGGGTGAGCACCCGCCCGTTCCCCCCGCTGGCAAATGCAGCCGGGCGACCCCGCGACGAGGATCGCGGAGACGCGTGAGGCCGGGCGCTGGAACGACTGGACCGATGTCCCCGGACCCATCGCGGAGTTCATCCGCGGACTCGGCATCCGCTCCACGGTCGGAACTCCGATCGTGGTGGAGGGGCGCCTGTGGGGTGCCTTCGCCCTCCACTCGAAGCAGGGCGTGCCACTGCCGCCGGACACCGAGTCACGCATGGCCCAGTTCACCGACCTCGTCGCCACGGCCGTCGCCAACCGTGAGGCGCGGGCGGAGGTGACACGGCTTGCGGACGAACAGGCGGCGCTCCGGCGCGTGGCGACCGTCGTCGCGGGGGGAGCGTCTCAGGCGGAGGTCTTCAGCGCGATCGCACGGGAATGCGGGCAGCTGTTCGGCACGGAGGACATCGCGATGGCGCGCTACGAAGGCGACCGCAGTCGGGTCATAGTGGCCAGCTCCGGGAAGTTCACCGAGGGCTGGCCCGTCGGCTCCCGCCAGCCGCTGGGAGGCGACAATGCCGGCTCCCGCGTGTTCCGGACCCGGCGACCCGTCCGGATCGATGACTACGGGAGCGCGAGCGGTCCAATCGGTGAGACAGGGCGATCGATCGGTATTCGCAGCGTCGTCGCGACACCCATCATGGGAACGGAAGGGCGGCTCTGGGGCACGCTGACCATCGGGACGAGCCAGGACGAGCCCCTGCCGCCGGGCACCGAGGCCCGGCTGGGCCAGTTCACCGAGCTGATGGCTACCGCGATCGCGAGGACGGAGTCGCGCGCGGAGGTGGAGCGGCTTGCCGAAGAGCAGGCCGCCCTGCGGCGGGTGGCGACCCTCGTCGCGCGCGAGGCTTCCGAGGCGGAGGTCTTCGCCGCGATCGCACAGGAGATTGGGCGCTTGCTAGGGGTCGACGAGATTCGGATGGTGCGCTATGAGGGTGAAGAAAGCGCGTTCGTGGTGGCCGGTTCGGGCGAGCGCCAGGACTTCTTCCCCATCGGCTTGCGCTTTTCGCTGGGTGGGGACAACACCGCCTCCCGCGTGTTCAAGACGGGACGCCCGGCACGGATGGACGATTATGGGCGGGCTGGCGGGCCGATCGCCGAAGCGGTTCGCGCAAGCGGCCTTCGCAGCGTCGTGGCCGCCCCTATCAAGGTCGAAGGCCGGCTATGGGGGGCCATGGCCGTCGGAATCATGGGCCACGACCACCTGCCCCGCGAGACGGAGTCTCGTCTCGGCCAGTTCACGGAACTGATGGCCACGGCGGTCGCCAACGCCGAGTCGCGCGCAAGGGCGGACCGCCTGGCTCGCGAGCAGGCCGCGCTCCGGCGCGTGGCGACGCTCGTCGCCAAGGAGGCGCCGCCCGGTGAGGTGTTCGCAAAGGTCGCGGAGGAGGCGGCAAAGGTGATCGGCGACGTCGACTGCGTGCTGGGCCGGGACGATGGCAACGGATTCGTCACCGTCCAGGCCAGTTGGGGCGATGGCATGCCGGCCACGGTAGCCATCGGCGAGAGCTTCCCGGTCGACGGTGACAGCGTCGCTGCAAGCGTGCTGCGGGACGGACGGCCGTGCCGGATCGACGACTACTCGATCACGACCGGCACGATGGCCGAGCGCGGCCAGAAACACGGCATCCGCTCCGCAGTCGGCTGTCCGATCGTCGTTCGCGGGCGCAACTGGGGCGTGATGGCGATCGTGAGATACGACGACGAGCCGATTCCGACGGACGCCGAGCGGCGGATAACGCAGTTCGCGGAGCTCGCAGCGACGGCCGTCGCCAACGCCGAGGCGCGCACCGAGGTCGAGCGGCTCGCCGAGGAGCAGGCGGCGCTCAGGCGCGTGGCGACGCTGGTCGCGGAAGGCGCGCCGCCGAGCGCGGTGCTGGACGCGGTGGCCGCCGAGATGGAGACGCTCTTGAACGCGGACCAGGTCGCGCTGAACCGCTTCGAGCCCGGCGACGAGATCGTCGTGCTCGCTCACCGCGGGCTGGATGTCGATCGTACGCCGGTCGGCTCGCGCCTGCGCATCGAAGGCGAGAGCGCGACCGCGAAGGTCCATCGCACCGGGCGCCCGGCCCGGATGGAGAACTACGAGTCCGCGGAGGGACCCCTCGCGGAGATTGCCCGGGCAACCGGGCTTCGCTCGAGTGTCTCGGCGCCGATCACCGTCGAGGGTCGGGTCTGGGGCCTCATCACCGCGAGCTGGAAGGGCGAGGAGTCGCCGCCCCTCGAGACGGAGGAGCGGATGGCGAAGTTCGCGGGCCTCTTGGACACCGCGATCGCTAATACCGAGGCGCGGGCAGAGGTGGAGCGGCTTGCCGAGGAGCAGGCGGCGTTGCGGCGGGTGGCGACGCTGGTGGCGGAAGGTGCGCCGCCCACCGCGGTCTTCGACGCCGTGGCGGCGGAGACGGAGGGGCTGCTCGGCGCCGACCGTGTCTCGCTGAGTCGCTACGAGCCCGGCGCGGAGATCGCCGTGCTCGCCCATCGCGGGTCAGGCGCGGAGCTGGTGCCGGCGGGCTCGCGGCTGAGCCTCGAGGGCGACAGCGTGCAGGAGATGGTACGGCGCACGGAGCGGCCCGCCCGGATGGAGAACTTCGAGGAAGCGCACGGCCCTATCGCTGAGGTCCAGCGCACCATGGGTGTCCGGGGGGTCGTCGCAGTGCCTGTCGTCGTCGACGGTCGGGTTTGGGGCGTGATCGGGGCGAGCTGGGTTGGCGAGGAGTCGCCGTCGGTCGACACGGAGGAGCGGATGGCTCAGTTCGCCGGACTGCTCGAGACCGCCATCGCCAACGCCGACAGCCGCGGCCAACTTGACGCGTCGCGGGCACGGCTCGTCACCGAGGCGGACGAGGCCCGCCGCCGCTTGGTGCGGGACCTGCACGACGGCGCGCAACAGCGGTTGGTGCACACGATCGTGACGCTGAAGCTCGCTGAGCGAGCATTTGGAAGGCACGACGGCGAGGCGCGGCAGCTCGTCGGTGACGCGCTCGAGCAGGCCGAGCAGAGCAACAGGGAGCTGCGTGAGCTTGCGCATGGGATCCTTCCCGCCGTGCTCGAACGCGGCGGCCTCCGAGCTGGCGTCGACGCGTTCGTAGGACGGCTCGACCTACTGGTCGGGCTTGATGTTCCGGCCGAGCGATTTCCGGCCGAGATCGAGGCGAGCGCCTACTTCATCGTGGCCGAGGCGCTCACCAACGTCGTCAAGCACGCGCACGCCGAGCATGCCGAGGTCACCGTATCCGTGCAGAACGGGGTGCTCCACGTCCAGGTTCGTGACGACGGGATAGGAGGCGCCGATCCCGACGGGCACGGTCTGGTGGGGCTGGGCGACCGGGCGACCGCGCTCGGTGGGCGGCTGCAAATCGAGAGCGCGCCCGGCGGCGGCACACTCCTGGCCGCCACGCTGCCGCTCCCCACCGGCTAGCGTCACAGCCGCCGCGGGAACGGCGCTCCACAGCGCTGTGGGAACCTAGACACGAATGCGCAGCATCATCGCCGAGGGCTACAACGCCTTCGAGACCAAGAAGGCTCCTACCGGAGTCGTCAAGTACCTCGAGACGCCGAACGACGTGCTCGCGCTGATTCAGTCGGGAACGCTGAAGGACTACATCCTCCTCGTGCGCGGTGGCACGACGACCTTCCTGGCTCCGGTGCTCAGCATGGGGGCGACCGGCATCCTCACCATGTCCGGCGCGCCTGAATCGCACCTGGGCATCCTCTCGCGCGAGTTCCAGACGCCGTGCGTCATGACGATCGGTCTGACAGACAGCGATTCGCGATACGAGGCCGGAAACACCGACGACGCGCACTTCGAGGCGATCGTGCAACGGCTTGACGGCAAGCGCGTCCGGCTCGACTGCAACGACGACAACGTCGGCCGCGTGCTACCGTCGACCGGAGCACGGCGCATGACCACCACCAGCAAGACCGCGACCTACAAGCTGCGCTACGAGCCAGACGACGACGGCCTGCGCTTCCAGGATCTGACCTACGAGGGCAACTTCGTCGGGCTGGAGCCGGTGCCCGACGGCATCCTCGGCGACAAGATGATGCGCCGGCGGGCCAAGACCGGCGTCCTCGAGAAGGTCTCGAAGGACGAGGTCCTACGCGACCAGTTCACGCTCGACGAGCTCAACGACCTCAACAACTACCTCGCGTGGAACATCTGGGACGTCCTTGTGATGAGGGCGACCGAGGGGGTCTCCGGGATGATCCCGCGGCAGGAGTACGAGATCCTCGCCTTCATGCACGAGTTCTACCGCTGGCCGGAGATCCTGCGCATGACCACGGACGAGGCCGGGCCGCAGGGCGTGATGGACATCGGCGCCACGGCGCGGCGCGAGATCGGCACCAAGGTCAACTGCGTGCACGACTGGTGCATCGGCGCGGTCGGGTTCGGCATGGGGCGCTGCGGCCTGCTGGCGCTCGAGGCGATCCAACCCGACGACTACGTCGAGGAGAGCAACGAGATCCTCAAGTTCATGCAGCGCGTGCTCTGGGGCAAGCGCCAGGACGGCTACATCCTCAACTCGCAGGACCGCTACCGCTGCCGTGTGCACGAGCAGGAGATCCTCGATCAGCTGCTCGGCGAGCTCGAGGACTTCGAGCCCGACGAGCCCGAAGCACGACGCCTTCACTCGCTTCAACGCCGCTGCGACGCTGCTTGCCTTCCTCGACCACTTCGACTGCCGGCTGGGACTCGGCGACACAGGGCCCTACCCGCTGCCGGACGGGCGAGTGCTGATCGTCCGCGACCTTTTCACCAATGAAGAGGAGTTCCACTGGAGCGACGTCTGCGACCACGAGGACGTGCCCCACTGCTATACGGCCGCCGTGGTGATCGACGCCGAGGCGATGGGCCTCGCGGAGATCCGCGTCAACGACATCTCGACCACCTTCACGCGGCCGAAGAACTACGTGCAGTACATCACCGGCGGGGCGGTCTTCGTCCGCGAGAAGTGGAACACGCCGATGGGCGAGGTCCGTCCCGTGGCGCTGGACGACCTGGGTGCCGAGCTCGAGAAGCTGCAGCAGGCCACGCTGAAGCTCTACGGCGAAGCTGGCCCGCATGCCGCGGCGAGAGCTCATCACCAACGGCCACTGGGTCTACTTCATCGACATGATCCTGCCGCACCTGCGCCTGGCGGGCACGTACGAGAAGGCCTGCAGGGACTACGACCTCTGGGAGATCGACCAGCGGGTCTCGAACTACTACTACGAGATCACGAAGCGCAAGTTCGCGCACGAGATCGTCCCGACGAAGATCTTCTCAGGCAAGGGTTATCTCCCCTTCTCCGAGAAGGCGGATCTCCGAAGCTCGAAGTACCGCTGGCTGTAGCCGTGACTCGCACCGAGTTCGAGGTGCTCAACGTCATAGTCCTCAAGGGGATGTGCCGAACGCGGGCGGTGGCCGACCTGCTCGCGCTCCCGGAGCCGGCGGTCGAGGAAACCGTCGCCGCCCTCGAGCGGGGCGACCTGATCGGCCGCGCCGGCGAACTCCTGCTGCCGACCGACGCGGCCGAGCCCGCCCTCGTCGCCTTCGCCGCCGCGACGTACGCGGACCTCCGGTCCGACGCCGAGTCGGACGGGCTGCACGAGCGCTTCGAGAGGATCAATGCCCAGCTCCTCCAAACGATGGCGGCGTGGCAGCAGATCGACGTCGGAGGTCACAAGGTGGCGAACGACCACTCCGACCGCGAGTACGACGAGAAGGTCATCACGAGGGCCGCGAAGCTCGTCGAGCGGCTGAAGCGGATCGCCGGCGCGCTCGGCGAGCACGACCCGCGCTTCCTCCGCTACTGCGAGCGCTTCGACGCGGCCCTCGACCGGGTCGACCGAGGCGAGCGGGAGTACCTCTCGTCGCCCGGGCTCGAGTCCGTGCACAACATCTGGTTCGAGTTCCATGAGGACCTCCTGCGGTCCCTCGGCAAGGCGCGCACGGAGTGAGCCGATGAGCTCGGTCGATCACGACTCACCCGCAACGACGCGATGGGTCTACAGCTTCGAGGACGCCGACCCCGAGGACGTCGCGTTGCTCGGCGGCAAGGGCGCCGGGCTCGCACGCATGAGCAGTGCCGGCCTGCCAGTCCCGCCCGGCTTCATCATCACCACTCGCGCCTGCGCCGAGTACGTCGCGAACGGAAAGCTTCCAGCCGGTGTCACCGAGGCGGTGCGCGCACAGGTCGCCACCCTCGAGCAGAAGACAGGGCGAACCTTCGGCGGCGGCCCCGTGCCGCTGCTCGTCTCGGTGCGTTCGGGGGCGCCCGTCTCAATGCCCGGCATGATGGAGACGATCCTCAACCTCGGCATCGGCCGCGACGCGGCCGTCGCCCTCGCCGAGGCCACGGGCGAGCCGGAGTTCGTCGCTGGACGTGACGCGGCGACTGCAGAGGGGATTCTCCGAGGTCGTCCTCGGCGCCGATCCTGACGTCGTCGACGAGGCCGTGGCCGACTTCGCGCTGCGCGCCGAAGGCACGCCGTTCGCCGAGACGTTCGACCGCTATTGGGCGCGCTGCCGGCAGGCCGTGGAGGACGACGTCGGCGCGGCGGTACCGGCGGACCCGCGGGCGCAGCTGCAGGCGGCGGTTATGGCGGTTCTGCGCTCTTGGAACAGTCGGCGAGCGGTCACCTACCGCGAGCATCACAACATCTCCCATGACATGGGCACGGCCGTCGTCGTCCAGTCCATGGTCTTCGGAAACCTCGGCTCGCCGTCCGGGGCGGGTGTCGCCTTCACCCGCAATCCCGTGACCGGCGAGCGCGCCCTCTACGGCGAGTTCCTCGAGCGCGGCCAGGGGGAGGACGTGGTCGCCGGCGTTGCGGACCCGGAGACGATCGCCGAGGCCGCCGAGCGAATCCCGGAGATCGTCGACGAGCTCGCCCGGATCGCCGAGAACCTCGAGCTCGCTCACGGCGACGCGCTGGACATCGAGTACACCGTGGAACGCGGCAAGCTGTACGTGCTGCAGGTGCGCAGCGCCAAGCGGACTCCGGAGGCGGCGATCAGGATCGCCGCCGACATGCTCCGGGACGGGCGGCTCCGGCCCTCAGCCGCCGTTGCCCGGGTGTCCGCCGACCACCTGCGCTGGGTCGAGCGGCCGCGCTTCGATCAGACCGACCTCGAGAAGGCGCGAGCTGAGGGTGCGGTCGTCGCCGCCGGCATCGGCGCCTCGCCCGGGCAGGTCACCGGCAGCCTCGTCCTCGACTCCGAGCGGGCGGTCGAGCGAGCGAAGGCGGGCGGGGAGCTCATCTTGGCCCGCCCTGCAACCAGCCCGCGGGACCTGCACGGACTCATCGCCGCCGCCGCGATCGTCACGGCTCGCGGCGGCGCCACGAGTCATGCCGCCGTCGTCGCCCGTGCACTCGCGAAGCCGTGCGTCGTCGGCTGCGGCGCTGTGTCGATCGACGAGAAGCGACGGACCCTGACTTCCGGCGAGCGTGTTCTACAAGAGGGGGATGCCGTTTCGATCGACGGCGGCGCCGGCGAACTGCTCGTCGGATCCGTGAGGGTGACTCGCGTCGCCGCCGCGGGCGCAGACCTCTCCCTGCTGATGGATCGCTCCGACGCAGCTTCGAGGTGCACGGTGCTCGCGCGTGTGACGACACCGGCACAGGCGAGGTCCGCACTCGAGCGTGGTGCGGCAGGAGTCGTGACCAGCATCGACGACGTGCTGGCCACGACAGGGCAGCTGGTGAACGTCCTCGAGGCGGTGGTGCGGCGTGGGAGCGGCGACGGAGCGCTGACCGAGATGCAGGAAGCTGTGGCGGAGGCGTTCACGCCCCTGCTGGCAGCGCTGGACGGCGTCTACATCGACGTGCGAGCGATCGACGTCCGGTCGGAGGAAGCCGGGGAGCTGGTCCCTCAGGCGCTGCTCGACGACGCGCCCCAGCTCTCACTTCCTATCGGCGATCCGGATCTGCTGCGAGCGGAGATGGGCGGGCTCGCCCTCGCGGCTGAGCGGAGCGGCTACGGCTCGACGCCGCGACTAGTGGTGCGTCACGTCAGCGACCCGATCGAGGCCCGAACCATCCGC
The DNA here is from genome assembly GCA_963757815.1 of uncultured Thermoleophilaceae bacterium. Taxonomy (GTDB): domain Bacteria; phylum Actinomycetota; class Thermoleophilia; order Solirubrobacterales; family Thermoleophilaceae; genus JACVRW01. The sequence goes on from CAVWSN010000038.1 coordinate 14,851, forward strand.
CGGCTGGGTGATGAGCTCGCCGAAGGGCGACGCCTCGCGGTCGGCAGCTACCTCACGAGCCCCCGAGCCGTGATGCGCGCCGCGGATCTCGCGGAAGAGAGTGAGGTGATGTGGATCGACGTGCAGGCGTTGCAGGCGGCGATGTTCGGGATCCCCGCCAGCCAGATCCTGACGGCCGAGCCACTCGACGGCTACCTGCGCCGTGGCATGCTGGCCGTCGATCCCCGAAGCGACATCGACTCCGCCACCTACGAGCTCCTGGAAGGCGTGGCTGAGGTCCGCGAGCGCCGGCCCGGCTGCCGGATCGGGATGCGGCTCTCCGGCCGCGTGTCCGACGCCGTCGCCGCGCGCCTCCACGGTCTTGGTTTCCGGCTGTTCGCCGTCGATGCGGAGGAGCTGCGCGTCGCCCGCCTGGCCCTCGGGAAGGCCGCATGGAAGTGACGCGGCATCGGTCACCTGGATCCGCCCCGCCCTTAACGTCGCGACACGGCCGGCGTCCTCGACCGCGGCTCACGCGCGGTACTACGCCTCGCTTCGGGCGAGTTCGCGTAGCGCTGCGACACGGTCATGCAGGGCGCGCTGTGCGTCCTCGTCGGTCCAGCGGACGCCGACGCCCGACTCGACAACCTCCGCCGCCTGGCGATGGTCGTCGATGTGCTCGACGTCGAGGACTACAGCGGCGAATTCCGGGGCGCTCGCCATCCGCTCCTCGGCGATGCGCGCTCGACCGCGCGCCGTGAATGCGACGTCGCCGTCGCCGAGGATCAGGAGTGCGACTTGCGGATGCTCGCGGAGCCGGGCCAGCGACCCGCGACTGTGCTTGAGGCTGAACATGATCCGCCGCTCGCCGACACGGACAGGGGCTGTGACGGGAATCTCGTGGGGTGCCTCGTCCGGCTCGTCCACCGTGCTGAGCATCGCGATCGTGCTGATCGGCCACTCGGGCAGCGCGTCGAGTAGCGAGCGCCGGCCCGCAGACTGGACGATCACGGGCTTGTCCTTGGCCTTGGCGAGCGCGTCCATGGTGCGGGCGTCGAGGTTGAGGTGAGCCTGGACGAGCTCCGGCGGCGTCAGCGCCATCCACTGGCTGAGCGAGACGTCGGCGAAGCGGTCGCTGCGGAACATCTCGAGGAAGCGCAGCGGCTCGTCGCCCGTGTTCTCGACGTAGTGGCCCATCGCGAACGGGATGTAGCCCACGTCGCCGGCCTGGTAGTCGAACGTCCGCGCCTTGCCGGCCGAGGCGAACACCGTCATCCGTCCGTGGCCGGAGATGTAGTACTGCCACTCGTCGGTGTTCGGATGCCAGTGCAGCTCGCGCAGCCCGCCTGGCTCGACCTCGACGAGCGCCGCGGCGATCGTGCTCGCGGCCGGGAAGTTCGACGAGTCGACGATCCGGACCTGGCCACCCGCCAGCTTGATCGGCTCCTGCTCGGACAGGCGGTAACTGAAGCTGTTCGGCACCGTCCCGGCCGGTGACGGCACCGCGTCGGCGGCGAGCGCCGGCGGCACGCGTGCCGTCGAAGATGTAGCGCGTGCGGTCGACGTCGACGGGGAGATCGTCGAACGCCGACTCGCTGACGCCGAAGTTCTTCGCCAGCACGTCACGCGGCGTGTGGGCGAACCAGTCGGTGATCAGGAACGTCTCGTTCTCGGAGAAGGAGCCGTCGTCGAACACCAGCAGGAACTCGCAGCCCTCGCTCGAGCCCCTGGATCGAGTGCGGGATGCCTGCGGGGAAGTTCCACAGGTCGCCCGCGCCGACGTCGTCGATGAAGTTGCGCCCCTCCTGGTCGACGGCGGTGATGCGCGCGCGGCCGGCGAGCATGTACGCCCACTCGGCCTCCTTGTGCCAGTGCAGCTCGCGGATCCCGCCCGGCTTCAGGCGCATGTTGACGCCCGCGAGCGTCTTCGCGACCGGGAGTTCGCGCTCCGTGACCTCGCGCGCCCAGCCCCCGCTCAGGAGGCGGTTCCGCGCCGCCGCGAACGAGAACTTGAGATTCGGGATCGTGCCGGCGTCGGTGGACGGCGACGCGAGCAGCGCGGGGTTCTCGCGCTCGAGCGGGACGTTGCGCGGACCGAGGATCCTCGCGCCGACCCCGTCCCGGATCGGCTCCGGGACGTCGTTGCTGGGACTCGCATCGATGGGTCGCGACATTCGGATCACTCCTGTTGGCTTCGTAGAGAGCTCGTGTTCGAACGTACCGGCGGCGAGGGCGACGGGCGATCGGGATTTCCGGAGCGGCGATACCCGGACGGAATTGGCTCGTCGAGGGCGAACAGCTCGCGAGCCGTCTCGGCCCAATGCTCGCCGACCCCGGAGACCGCCGCTTCCCGTAGCCGGGCGGTCGGCGCGTGCAGCAGGCGCGTGACGAGCCGCTCGACGAGATCGTCCGGCAGCTCGCCGAGGACGTCGATGACCGCGCGCCGCTGATGCTCGCGCAGCGCCTTGATGGTCGGGACGAGCGCCCGCGTGGCCCGCCAGCTCTCGAAGTTGCCGAGCTCCTGCTCCACAACCGCCTCGGCGGCCGGCACGTGCGCTCGCCGGGCTGCGAGCGCGTGCTGGCCGGCGGCGGCGACCTCGTCCACGTCGTAGAGCAGGATGCCCGGGAGACCGCGCGCGGCCGGATCGACGTCACGCGGAACCGACAGATCCACGACGAGCAGCGGCATGTCCGTGCGCCGTTCTTCCGCCGCACGCAGCTTCTCGGGACCGATGGCCGCGCCCCTGCCGGTGCACCCAACTACGACGTCGAAGGCGGACAGCGCCGGCTCCGGCTCTGGGGTAACCGAGCTCGTGGTCACGGCCCAGCCGTCGCCGAGCAGGCGCTCTGCGGCGGCGCGCGCGGTGCGAGTGCGTCCGATGACGAGCGCCCGCCGCCCGTCGGGGGTCCCCACGAGGCCGCGGGCGAGAACGGCAACCGTCGAGGTGAGTGACGCGGTGCCGGTCGCCAGCCCTGTCTCGCTACGCACGCGCCGGCCTGCGCGGACCGCGTGTGCGACGAGCTGCTCGAGCGCCGGTCCCGTCGCGGCCGCCGCAGCGGCGCTGCGGTGCGCGCGGCGCACCTGGCCGAGGATCTCCGGCTCGCCGAGCACCGGGGACTCGAGTCCGGCCGCCGTGCGCAGCAGATGCCGCGCCGCGTCACTGCCGTGGCGGACGTTCACGACGGTCGCGAACTCCTCGAACGGACAACCGGCGCGGCGTGCGAGCCGCCCCAGCAGGTCGAGCTCGATCCGGCCCGGGTCGGGACCGACCGCGTAGGCCTCCACCCGCGAGCACGTGGCCAGTACGAGCGCCTCACGAGCTGCCGCGGAGCGCGCGAGCCGCGCGGCCACGGGTCCGACGGCATCGCCCGCGATGGCCAGGCGCTCGCGCCACCCGACCGGTGCGGACGCGTGGGAGACGCCGACCTGGACGAGCTCGCTCACGCCGCCGCGGTCCCATGGTCCCCGCGAGCGCGCGAACTCGCCGCCGCGCGGACGACCCCGACATCCTGGTCGGCGTGCCCACTGTCGGCGACCCGCCGCCAACGCGGCTCGAGGGCGGCGGTGAGCGGCAGGTCGACGTCCGCATCACTCGCGGCGGACAGCGTCAGCCCCACGTCCTTGAGCGCGTGGCGGAGCGGGAAGCCCGGCGCGTAGTCCCCCTCGATCATGGCTTTCGACTTGGTCAGCGCATAGGGCGCGGCGAGCGGTCCGCCGGCGATGGCGTCGACAAAGAGTTGCTCGTCGAGGTCCAGGCCCTCCGCCAGCGCGAGCGTCTCTGCCGCCGCCTCCACGAGGCACACGAGCCAGTTGTTGATCACGAGCTTGAGCCGACTCCCCGCGCCGGCGGCTCCCAGCCACAGCGTGCGCCGGCCGAGCGTGTCCAGGATCGGCTGCACACGCTCGCGCGTCCGGTCGGGCCCGGAGGCAAGGACGATCAGCTCGCCTGCGCGTGCGGGCCCGTCGCTCCCGGAGACCGGCGCGTCGACGAGCTCAACGTCGTGCCCGTGGGCGATCGTGACGAAGCGGTCGGTCCAGCTGGGGCCGATCGTGCTCATCTGCAGCCAGATGGCCTCGGGGTGCATCGCCTCGAGGGCGCCGGCCCGCCCGAGCATCGCCTGCTCGACCGCCTCTCCGTCGCTCAGCATCGTGAGCACCACGCGTGCGCCGTCCGCCGCCTCCGACGGAGACGTCGTCACCTTCGCGCCGTCGGCGGCGAGCGGCTGCGCCCGGGCCCGGGTGCGGTTCCAGACCCGGACGGAGAACCCGGCCTCGAGCAGCCTCCGCGCGATCGGCGTGCCCATCGTGCCGGTCCCCAGGACGGCGACAGTCGCTTCCGTGCCGCTTGTCATCACGTCTCGAAGCGGGAGTGCTGGATGTAGTCGCAGAAGTTCGGCCGCACGTAGCCGGGCACGGTCGCTTCGAGGATGTCGGTGTTCATCGTCCCGAACGTCGTTTCGGGCTTGTCGCGCATGCCGGCCGAGAAGGCCTCGACGATCCCCTCCTTGAAGCCCGTCCGCGGATGGGTTGCCAGGACCTCCTGGCGCTGTTCCGCGGAGAGCTCGTCGAAGTGCAGACCGAGCACGTCGTACTCGACGCCCAGGGTCACCAGCCGTACCTCGGGCTGCTTGTAGCGCGGGACCTCTGGCGTCGTGTGCAGGGCGATCGACTCCCAGACGGTCATGACGCGTTCTTCGGGCAGGCCGTGGCGCTCCAGGAAGGCGCGGGCCGCGTTGGCGCCGTCGATCTCGAAGCGCTCGTGCTCGGAGCGGTGGCCCTCGACGAGGCCGATGTCGTGGAACATCGCGCCGACGTAGAGCAGCTCGGGGTCGTAGTCGATGCCGAGCTTCTCGCCCTGCAGCGAGGCCCAGAGGAACACCCGTCGCGAATGGTCGAACAGGAGCTGAGTGGAGACATCCTGGACGAACTCGGTCGCCTCCTGGGCGAGCGCGCTGTCAGGGATCGGAACCCCGGCGATGGTGGTGCGGATGGCACTCATGCGATCAGGCCGCGCGGGAGCGGTCCCCGGCGGCGTCCTCGCTGGCGGCGCCGTTGCTCCCGGCAAGGCCGGCCGCGACCCGGGCTCCGAGCTCGGCGTCGACGTTGGTCCAGTAGCCGACCACCCGCTCCTGGATCTCGGGCGAGACGCCGTCGCTTGCGTGGGCGACGATGTTCGTGACGAGGTGCTCGCGGTCGGTGTCGTTCATGACGTCGTTGTACAGCGCGCGGGGCTGGACGAAGTCGTCGTCATCGGCGTGCGGCTCGGTACTCGTAGCGCCCCATCTCGCCCGCCTCGACCCACCAGCCGGGCAGCTCCTTGCCGGGGTCCGCCACCGGCCCGCCGTAGGAGTTGGGCGAGTAGACGGGCTGCGGCTCCGTTGTGCCGGTAGGTCATCGCCCCGTCCTTGTTGTAGGAGTGCACGGGGCACTTCGGTGCGTTGATCGGCAGCTGCTCGTAGTTGGCGCCGATGCGGTGCAGGTGCGTGTCGTGGTACGAGAAGACCCGGCCCATCAGCATCTTGTCGGGGCTCAGCCCGATTCCCGGCACGAGCCGCGAGGGAGCGAAGCCGGCCTGGTCGACCTCCGCGAAGTGGTTCTCCGGGTTGCGGTCGAGCACCATGCGGCCGATCGTGATCGGCGGGTAGTCCGCATGCGGCCAGACCTTGGTCAGGTCGAACGGGTTGAACCGGTACGACGCCGCGTCCTCGAAGGGCATGATCTGCATCTCGAGTCGCCACTCCGCCGCGTCGCCCGCGGCGATCGCGTCCCACAGGTCGCGACGGAGGAAGTCGGGGTCTTCGGACACCATCGCGTCGGCCTCGGCGAGCGCGAAGTTCTTGATGCCCTGAACGGTCTTGAAGTGGTACTTGACCCAGAAGCGCTCGCCGGCCGCGTTCATCCACGAGTAGGCGTGGCTGCTGTAGCCGTTCATGTGGCGATAGCTGGCCGGGGTGCCGCGGTCGGACATGAGGATCGTCACCTGGTGCGCGGTCTCCGGAGAGAGCGTCCAGAAGTCCCACTGCATGTCGTTGGACCGCAGCCCGGTGTCGGGCATCCGCTTCTGCGAGCGGATGAAGTCCTCGAACTTGATCGCGTCGCGCAGGAAGAACGTCGGCGTGTTGTTGCCGACCATGTCGTAGTTGCCCTCCTCGGTGTAGAACTTGAGCGCGAAGCCGCGCGGGTCGCGGACCGTGTCGGCGCTGCCGAGCTCGCCCGCGACCTGCGAGAAGCGCGCGAACATCGGCGTGCGCTTGCCGACCTCGGACAGGAAGCTGGCGCTCGTCCACTGGGTGACGTCCTCGGTCACCTCGAAGAAGCCGTGCGCTCCGCTGCCCTTGGCGTGAACGACCCGCTCGGGGACGCGCTCGCGGTTGAAGTGCTGCATCTTCTGGACCAGCTGCGCGTCGTGCAGGACAGTCGGTCCGTTCGGGCCGACCGTCAGCGAGTGCTCGTCGCTCGAGACCGGGATACCGGAATCGGTGGTGGTGGTCGGCGGGCGCTTCTCGCTCATGGGAGATCTCCTGTGGGGATCGGGGTGTGGTTAGCGCTCGAGGACGAGCTTCCGGTACCCCACCGCGGCGAGCAGCGCGCCGATGACGGGGCCGAGGATGAAGATCCAGAAGTCGGGGTAGGTGCCCGAGGCGAGGGCGGGACCGAGCCAGCGTGCAGGGTTGAGGCCGGCGCCGGTGGCGGGGCCGAAGACCATGACGGCCAGGCCGAGCGCGCCGCCGATCACGAGCCCCGCGAAGTGCTTCTCGCCGCGCGGGTTGACGGCGACCGCCATGACGGCCCACATCAGCATGAACGTGCCCGACCGCCTCGGCGATCAGGCCGAGCCAGGGAGAGCCGCCGTCGATGACGTTGGCGTCGATCGCCGTGGCGCCGTAGTTGGCGGAAGCGCCGGCGTCGTGGAAGAGCAGCAGCACGAGCAGCGCGGCGAGCACGCCGCCGACCAGCTGGAAGACGATGTACGCGGCGGCGTCGCGGGAGCGGATCTGTCCGATCGCCAGCTGGGCCACGGTCACGGCGGGGTTGAAGTGGGCGCCCGACGAGGCCGCGAGCGCGTAGACGAGCACGCCGAGGGTCAGCGCGTGAAGCAGGCCGAGGCCGGCGAGGTCGAGCTGCAGCGCGCCCGCGTTGCCCACCGAGAGGACCGCGCAGATGAAGAAGACGAGCAGGAACGTGCCGATGCCCTCCGCCGCGTACGCGGCCACGCTGCGCGCTTCGACGGCCGCGTCGTCTGCGACGCCAGCCGCCCGCGCTCCAAGTCCTACACGTGTGCTTGCCGCTTCCATCTCCGCCTCTGATCGGGTTCGTTCGGCAACGTAGCCCCGCCGCGTCACCGGACTGATCGGCGTTGGCGATCACCGCGCGAGGAAGTCGCGGGCGCCATTGGGGTAGCCTTGACCGACCGTCCCCAGAGGAGAGGAGTCGATGTGCAGCACGAGCACACCGAGCACGTGGCCGCCCCGCCCGACGCGGTCTACGCCGCGATCTCGGACGTGAGCAACCTGCCGCGGTTCGTGCCGCAGATGACCGCCGTAAGGCGATCAGACGGCGACCGCGTCGAGGTCGACGCACGCTACGAAGGTCACGAGCAGCACGGCGAGGCGTCGTTCCGCGCCGACGACGGTGAGCGCAAGATCGAGTGGAGCGCGCCGAGCGGCTACCACGGCTGGATGCAGGTGGAGGCCGACGGCGAGGGGTCTCGGCTCACCCTGTTCCTCAACACCCAGCATGGATCTGAGAGCGACCACGACGTCGCGGGCACGCTCGACGCGATTCGGATGCTGGTCGAGTCCGAGGTCTAGCTGAGCGAGCCGCTCACGCCGCCTGGGACTCCGGCACGGGGAGCGTGGCGGCGACCACGGTCCCCCCGCCGGGAGGGCTCTGGACGCGCAGGTCGCCGTCGAGCGCGGCGGCGCGATCACGGAGTCCGAGCAGCCCGGAACCCTCGTCGGTCCGGGCTCCGCCGACGCCGTCGTCGCGGACCTCTACGCGCAGCACGCCGCCGTCGACGACGGCGACAACCTCCGCACTCCTGGCGCGGGCGTGCCGCACGGTGTTGGTCAGTGCCTCCGCGGCGATGAAGTACGCGGCCGCCTCGAGTGCCGCCGGCAGTCGCTCGGCGGTGACCTCGACCGACACTGGCAAGCGGACGCGCGAGACCAGCGCATCGATCCCGGCGCGCAGCCCACCGCGAGCGAGGGCGGCCGGCAGGATCCCATGCGCAAGCTCGCGCAGCTCGCCGTTCGCTGCCTCGGCGTGCGCGAGCGCCTCCTCCAACAGCTCGGCCGCCGGCCCGGTTGCGTCGCCGAGCTCCTGACGCGCCAGCTTCAGAGCAATCACCGTGCTCGCCAGCCGCTGCTGCGCGCCGTCGTGCAGGTCGCGTTGGATCCGACGGCGGGCCTCGTCGGCGGCGGCGACGACACGTGCGCGCGAGGCGGCGAGCTCCGCCCGGCTCTCGGCATTCGCGATCACGGTGCCGACGAGCTCGGCGATGTTGGCCATGCGCTCCTCGGTGTCCGTCGGCAAGGGGTCGCGCCTGGTCGATACGACCACTGCTCCCCAGAGACGGTCCTCGACGACGATCGGGCTCGCGACGGCCGAGCGATTTCCCATCCGACGGAGATAGTCGGCGATCGGCCCCGACGCGGCGCCGTAGTCGTGCTCGTCCACGCGAGCGGGCCGGCCTGTGCGAAACACCTCGGTGATGGCCAGCGAGTCGTCGAGCTCGATGCTCATCCCGGCTCCGAGCTCGTCCAGCCAGGGTCCGAGCCCGGCGACGACCGTGGCGGTGCGGTCCGGTTCGTATCGGACCACTGCGGCGGCGTCGGCGCCGACAAGCGGCCCGATCTCCTCGGCGACCGCCGCGAAGATCTCGGCGGGCGACACACCCCGCGCGACGGCCGTTGCCAGGCGCCGGAGCGCGGCCTGTTCCTCGGCGAGCATGCTCAGCTCGTCCTGCGGCGACCGAGGTGACGCGCGTGGGCCCCGGAGCTCACGCACGATGTAGGCCTCGTCGAATCCGACCGGCTCCGCGATCGCACGGTCGCCGGAGGGGAGCACCAGCTCGCCTCCGCCGGGCGGCAGCTCGAGCCGTGCGCCGCTGCAACCAGCCTCTCGAGTCGTCGGCGACGAGTCGCCCGGCCGGGCTTACGAGCGCGCGGCGAGCGCCGCCGCCCGCGATGCGCCCGAGATAGCGCGCGCGCAGCCTCTCGTTGCGCTCCTGCAGCCGGTCGCGGAGATGGCCTTCGACGGCTCGGGCCGTCGTCATCGCGACCGCCAGGCTGTCGGGGTGCACGTCCTTCTGAAGGCCGGTCAGGTCGATCACGCCGAGCAGCTCGCCGGTCTCAGGATCGTGGACAGGGGCCGCCGAGCAGGTCCACGCCTGGACGACCTCACTGAAGTGCTCGGTGGCAAAGATCTGGACGGCGTGGTCCGCCGCCACGGCCGTGCCGACGGCATTCGTACCGGCCCCTTCCTCGCTCCACAGCGCCCCTTCGGTGAAGTTCATGGAGTCGGCTGCGTGGGAGCGAACCCTGGCGTCGCCCTCGAGCTGGAGCAGGACGCCCTCCGCATCGCTCACGACTATCAGGTGCTCCGACTCGGCGGCGATGCCTGCGAGACAGTCGAGAATCAACGGTGCCGCTGCGCGCAGCGGGTGCGTCTCCCAACGCGCGAAGGTCTCGGCACGGTCGGCGGCCAGCGGGGCCGGTCGGCTGCCGGAGGGGTCGACTCCCGCGTCGAGCGATCGTTGCCAGGAGTCGGCGACCGGTGCACGCACCGCATTCACCTTGCCCCCGCTGAGGAACTGTTCCCATTCCTGGCGCAGTTCGCGGGCACGGAGAGCGGGCGGGGTAGCCGCGTCGACGGCCAGCCATGGGCTAAGTGGCATCACGTTCTCTCATCACAGCCAGATCCTCACGGTGAATCCGTGGGGCGCATGAAAGGACTCGAGCATCCACGTGAGCTGGCGGGCGATCCACAGCCCGCTGCCCGTTCCTTGGCGCGGCGCGATGTAGCCGGCCATGGGGTCGTCGAAGCCGCTTCCACGGTCGACTACCTCGCAGACGAACCGACCGTCGGCGCGCCCTACGCGAACCTGCTCGATACCCCCGCCGAACTGCAGCGCGTTCGCCGCGATCTCGGTGCCCGCCACGAGCATGTCGAGCGCCTTGGCTTCGGGCACTCTCTCGCGCTGCCAGCTCCCGCGCCAGCAGTTCGCGGAAGAGCTCGAGGTCCCCGTCCGGCGAGAACGCAGCGGAGCTCCGGGAGCGGCTCCGGCTCGGGCGTGAGCTTCTGAATCAGCTCTCGGGGATCCTCGTAGTGGTCGCTGGCCTGCCACCCGTCACCCAGCATCTCGGGGTGCGTCTGTTGCACCGCCTCGATGAGCGGATCCGGGAGCTTGTTGGCGTCGTACGCACACACGACCCACACCGGCAGGTGGGCGTAGGCGAGGTTGGTGATCGCCTCGTAGCGCGTCCACTCCTCCCAGTCCTCGGGGCTGGGGCCGAACTGGCCGTTGGCAACGGCACGCACCGATGGCGCGCTTCGAAGCTGCTCGCAGAACGTCCCGTAGTACGTGGCCACCGCGCGCGCCGGGCGGGTGTAGACCGGGCTGACATCGACGAAAGCCACCCGGTCCGCGTCAGGCCCGAGCGCATCTCGCATGATGGCGAGCCCGTCGCGGGTGTTGCTGACGATGCAAGCCTCGCCCGCTTCGAGGCCGTCCCGCAGGAATGCGGCCGAGCGTTCCACGTACTCGTCGTCGGACTCGTACACGAAGCCGTGGTGGCGCAAGGCGGCCGAGGAGTTCACCACCTAGGTTCCAGTAAGCGCTCGAGGTCGCTTATTCAAGTGCGATCGTCTGTTGCGCTGGGCGGCTCCGCTGCTGCTGCGCGCAGTTTGTCCAACGCGTCCGCCTCGATCTGTCGGACCCGCTCGGCGGTGAGCCCTAGCCGGGCGCCGATCCTGCTCAGCGTCTGCGCCGGCTGACCGAGCCCGTAGTGGCGCCACAACACGGTGCGTTCGCGCTCGTCGAGGTGGACGGCGAGATCGCGCACCTCCACCTGGTCGAGAACGTGGTCGTACTCGTGTTCGGCTTCCGGATCCGCGATCGTTTCTCCCAATGTGGCTGCGCCGTCCGCGCGCGCTCCCAACGGCTCCTCGAAGGCGCGCGGTGTCCGGTCGATCGCCAGCAGGCTGTCGACTTGTGACGGCGTGTAGCCGGTCGCGGCCGCGAGCTCGCGTGCTCGTGGGCTCGGCGCCGTGCGAGTGAAGGTGTTCGCGGCGGGCGGCGTTGAGCTGGGCGAGCCGCCGGACGGCGTCGTCGGAGAGGGCGGCCGGCCGTGTCATCTCGGCAACCAGCTCCTGCATGGCCTTCCGGACCCAGAACGAAGCGTAGCCCCAGAATGGCGTCTTCCTGCGCGGGTCGTACCGCTTGGCCGCGAACAGCAATGCGGCAACGCCCTCCTGCATCAGCTCGCTGCGCTGCACTCGCCCTCCGGTGTCGAAGCGACGAGCGACGCCGCCGATCGCGGGCAGGAACGACTCCACGAGCTGCCGGGACGCCACACTGTCCCCGCGCTCGGTCGCGACGATCAAGTCCCGCTCCTCCTCCGCCGACAGTCGCGAGCCGCGCGCTGGAGCCCGCTGCGGATCGGCGTGGCTGATTGAAGCTCGAGAGTCGGGTTGCGGCAAAGCTGCCCTCTCCGGGCGGGCGGGGGCGGCACAGATTCTCTCATCCGCGTCGTACCGGCCCGCCGCGACCAGGTAACCCGGAGGTGCCCAGACCGGCGGGGCCATGGGCGACACTCGGAGGGAGATGGCTTCATTCCTGAGCAGCGCTATCCACGACGGAAGCCCGTGGCTCATCCTCGCCTGCATCATGGTGTTCGCGGGTGTCGTCATAGGGCTGTACACCCGCGGCGGCAGCGAGATCAGCTCTCACCCGTACGCGAAGGACGGCAACGGCGGCGACCTGGGCACGGACCTACCGTCCGAGGCGACCGGGCGCGAGGAGCTCGAGGCGCGTCTCTGGCCGCGGCGCGCCGGGCGTCGCGCTCGTCGGCACCGGCGCTGAGCAACGGCAGCTCTACTCCGCGGCCACGCGCCGGTACCGCTCCACCGCCAGCGGCGCGAAGATCGCGATCAGCACGAAGCACCAGACGAACGACATCCACACGTCGGTGTTCGCCGGCGTGCCGATCCAGAGCGAGCGGAGCGCGTCCGCCCAGGTGGTGAACGGGTTGGCCTCGGCGAACTGCCGCAGGCCGTCGGGCATCGTGCTCGCCGGCACGAACACCGACGACGCGAAGGTGAGCGGGAAGATCAGCGTGAAGCCGATCGAGTTCGCCGTCTCCGGTGACGACGAGAACAGCCCCACGAGCGCGAACACCCACGAGAACGCGAAGCCGAGCAGGAGCAACAGCACGATCCCGAGCACGACCTGGCCGGCGTCGGAGTCGATGAAGCCGAACCCGGCGGCGAACCCGACCGCGAACAGCACGACCAGCGACAGGCAGTTGAGCGGGATGTCCGAGAACGTGCGCCCGGCGAGCACGGCCGCGCGCGACATCGGCAGCGAGCGGAAGCGGTCGATCAGGCCCTTCTTCACGTCTTCGGAGAGCCCGAGGGCGGTAACGAACCCGCCGAACGCGATCGACTGGACGATGATACCCGGCATCAGGAAGTCGACGTAGTCGAAGCTGCCCGGAATCGATCGCGCCGCCGAACACGTACACGAACAGCAGCACGAACATCACCGGCTGGATCGTGTAGGCGATCAGCAGGTCCGGCTGTCGCGGGATCCGTATCAGGTTGCGCTTGGCGAGCACCAGCGTGTCCGACACGCTCATCGCGAGCGAACTCATGCGCGCCTCCTCCTCACGGGCTCGGGCATCTCGGTGGGCGGCTCCTCCTCGGCGGAGCGGCCGGTGAGGACGACGAACACGTCGTCGAGCGTCGGCCGGCGCAGCCGCGATGTCGTCGATCACCGACGTCGGCGCTGGTCGAGCCGCCGCACCGCCTCGGCGATCACGCCGGACCGCCTGCGCACCGGCGCCCGTACGGTGTGGTCCTCGAGCGACGGCCGCTCGTCGGACATCTCCGCCAGCACGCCGATCGCGCGCTCGGCGTCCTCGGCGCGCTCGAGGTGGACCTCCAGCCGCTCGCCGCCGACGCGGTCCTTGAGCTCGTCCGAGGTGCCTCGGCGATCACGGTGCCGTGGTCGATCACCACGATCCGGTCGGCGAGCCGGTCGGCCTCGTCGAGGTACTGCGTCGTCAGCAGCACGGTCGTGCCGGCCGCCGCGCGCGCCTCGATCGTCTCCCACATCCCCAGCCGGCTGCGGGGTCGAGGCCGGTCGTCGGCTCGTCCAGGAACAGCACCGGCGGGCGGAACACGAGCGCGGCCGCGAGGTCGAGCCGGCGGCGCATGCCCCCCGAGTACGTCTTCACCGGCCGCTTGGCGGCCTCGGTGAGGTCGAACCGCTCGAGCAGCTCGCCCGCCCGGTCGCGCGCCGCGGCACGCGGCATGTGGTACAGGCGGCCGACCATCTCGAGGTTCTCGAAGCCCGTCAGGTTCTCGTCGACGGCCGCGTACTGGCCGGCGAGGCCGATCTTGGCGCGCAGCGCCGCGGCGTCGCGCACGGCGTCGAGCCCCGCGACCCGCGCGGTGCCGCCGTCCGGCTTGAGCAGCGTGGCCAGGATCCTCACAGCGGTCGTCTTGCCGGCTCCGTTCGGGCCGAGCAGCCCCAGCACGCTGCCCGTGCGTGCCGAGAAGTCCACGCCGCAGAGGGCGCGCACGGAGCCGTACGACTTCTCGAGTCCCTCGACGACGATCGCGTCTGGCATGCGTTCGAAGCTAGGCGCGCCCGGCCGCACCGTTGATATGACTCGGCTATCACCGGGTCAGAGCAAGCGATCAACGTTCACGTAGAAGATCCAGCCGGCCGGGGCCCTCAATGAGCAGCGCCCAGGACCCGTCATGGAAGCTCCCTACGCGGCGCGGCCGACCTCGGTCGACAGCGCCGCGATGCCGTAGACGATCAGGCCGATGCCCACGATCAACGCAGGCAGCCAAGTCGGCTCCGCGACGATGCAGGCGATGCCCCCCAGGAGCGTCAGCAGGCCGGTCAGCCGCAGCCACCATCGCAACGCTCGTACCTCGCCGCTCGTCCCACGTGGACTGCCGCTCACCGGAAACGCGCCGCGAGTTGGGGATAGCGCTGCACGAGCGCCTCCTGAGCCTCGTCGTCCCAGGGCTCGCCGCGAGGGTCGCCCGACAGGTCCGAGTCGTCGGCGGGGATGTCCTCGCCCGCCGCGCTCTCGTAGGCGTCGCCGGCGACGCTGTCGGCGTTCTCCCAGTCGCCCGTCTCGGCGTCCTCGACGACGGGGGCGAGCGCGTCGGGGTCGCGCAGAGCCGTCTCGTAGGCCTCCCCGCCGAGTGAGATCAGGTAGCTGCGGAAGTCACGGAAGCAGTCGTCCGAGCAGCCGTCCTCGATCACGTAGGCGGCGCCCCACAGATCCCATGTGTAGGCCTGCTCGTCGAGGCGGTGGCGGATGCGCTGGAAGTCCACGATGTCCTTGGCGGGCAGTTCGCTGAGACGCTCCTCGAGCAGCTCGGACTGCCGCCCGGTGTCGTTGCCGGCCTCCTCGCGCGTCTGGAGATCAGCCGCCAGAACGATGCCTCGTCCATCGACGGAAGAGGTGGCCTGCGATCGAGACCGCGGGAGGGCCGGTCCGCCGGGCGCGGCCGGCTGGGGCGCGTTGTCGCCGGAGCCGAGTGCATAGCCGGCAACGAGCGCCACGACCACGAGGGCGAGCAGACCGGCGACCCGGGTCAATCTGTCACCTCGATCCGGCGCGTCCTGAACGTCGCGACGGGCTGCCGTCCTCGTCCTGGCCGCCAGGCGCTCGGGCGTGCGAGGCGGCCCCTCACGAGCGCGGTGTCGGCGCCCCGATCGCGGTGTTGGCCGCGGTCCCGCTGAGGGCGGTGCGGTCCTGCCAGACGGTTGTGCGGGGCAGCAGCAGCGCGACCCCGTCGGCGCCGGCGAGCTGCGCTGCGTCCTTCGCGCCAGCTCTTGGGGATGTCGCAGACCTCCTCGATCGAGACCGGGAGCTCCTGCCCGTCCATCCCGTCCGCGGAGACGTCGAGGGTCACGGCGCGCTTGTAGAAGGGCCGGGACAGCTTGGGGGGTGCGCCCTCCTCCTCCCCGCCGCTATCGCCGGCCGCCCGCGCCCGCGCGTCCTCCGCCTCCCCGACGCAGTTCTTGCCGGGCGGCTTGTCGGCTTGGCTCGCCTGAACCGGCATCGCTCCCGCGAAGGCGGCGACAAGAACAGATGAGCGCGGCGCGCACGAAGTTGGATGGACGGGTCGCATGCCTTGCTCCGTGCGGGTTCTACGCAGCCGCTGCGCGAACCCACAGATTCGCCAGAGCCCGCTCGCTCGATAGCGCTCGTCGATGAGCGACGCGCTTCCGATCGGATCGAGCGAGATCGCTCTCGCCGCCGGCCGGGGCTGCCGCACCCCCGTGAGCGCATCGGTATCGGTCGAAAACCGGAACGAATTGAGCAGCGTCCTCGCGGCCGTACGGTGTGCTGCCATGGCCTACGACTGGAGGCCGACCGGCACCCGGGCCGCAACGACCACGGCTCCCCGTGTGGTCGTCGCACCGCGCCGGTCGCCGACGCGCTCACCGCCGACCTCCAGTCCGCCCGAGGAGGCCCGCGTCGCCACGGTCATCGCCGAGTTCATCGAGGCCGCGCGAGGACGGTCGGGCCAGCAACCGCAGCGGCCGGCGCTACCGGCCGAGCGCGCTTCGTGACCTGAGCGGAATCCTCAGGCAGCACGTCGCCCGTGACCTCGGGCACATGCGGCTGCGCGATGTTCGCAGGCGGCACGTCCAGGCGCTCGTCGACCGGCTCGCCGCGGATGGCCTCTCGGAGAGCCGGATCCGGTCCGTCATCAGCGCGGTGCGGGCGCTCTACGGCTACGCGATCGAGCAGGGCTACGTCGAGCTGAGCCCGGCCACCGGCTCGCTGATTCCCAGCGAGGGGCGGTGCTCGAGGCGGACCGGACGGACTCGGACTTCGAGGACGACCCGACCGACTTCGGCTGGGACGGACGGCCGAGGACGACGGGTCGCAGGACGAGCCTCCGCGCGCGACCGCGGCGGCGCGATCGACCCGGCGACCGCTCCGGCGAGCGACTACCAGCCGATAGCGCTACTGCCGGAGCGGATCCTGTCTCTGGTGCTCAGGATCGTGGTGGTCATCTTCATCCTGTTCGCCCTCGTCACGATCGTTGGATCGGCCTCGGCGTGAGCTCCGCAGCGCAGCGCCGGTACCAAGGCCACCGTCGGCGGAACGCTGGCAGCGCTGCCGGTCTGGCAGGCGCGGCTGGCGACCATGGCGGCCTGCACCCTGCCCGGCGTGCTGATGCGTCTGAGCGGGCTGCACCTCCCGCCCATGATCGGCCTGCTCGCCTTCGGCGGGGCCGTGGTGGCCGCGGCCTTCATGCTCGCCTGGGCCGCCGAGGCCGCCGAGGTCGACGTGCCCCCGGGGATCGCGGTGGCCGGCGTGGCGCTCGTGGCCGTCCTGCCCGAGTACGTGATCGAGATCTACTTCGCCTTCACCGCGCAGGTCGAGTACGTAACGGCGAGCCTCACCGGCGCTACCCGACTGCTCCTGAGCTTGCGCGGTCGGGATGCCCGCGATCGCCTCGGTGGTGCTCGCTCGTCGCGGGGGACGGCGTCTTGAGTTCGTTGACCTGAAGCCGCAGCGACGCGTCGACCTGGCGATCATCGCCGCGGCCTCCCTCTATGCCCCCGTGGTCGTCCTGCGCGGTCACCTGGCCTGGACCGACGCAATCGTGCTGATCGGGCTCTACGTGCTGTACCTGCGCCGCGTGGCCACCGGCTCCCCTGAGCCGCCGCATCTGGTCGGCGTGGCCGCGGAGCTCGGCAAGCTGCCGAAGCGGCTCCGGCAAGCGGTGGGTCGTGGGGATCATGGTCTACTCCGCGCTCACGATTCTGGTCACCGCCGAGCCGTTCGCCGCCTCGGTGCTGGGCGCGGGCACGATGATCGGCATCAGCCCGTACCTGCTCGTCCAGTGGCTGGTGCCGCTGGCCACGGAGAGCCCCGAGCTCGTCATCGCGTTCGTGCTGATCACCCACGACCGCGCCGCCCAGGGCGTGGCCGTGCTGCTGTCGTCCGCGGTGAGCCAGTGGACGCTGGCACTCGGCACGCTGCCGCATCGCCTTCGCGGCCGGCGCCGGCAGCGGGCCGCTGCCGCTCCTCGCCCGCGAGCAGGTCGAGGTCATGCTCACGATGGGCCAGGCGCTCCTCGCCGTAGCGATGCTGGTGACGCTCCGGCTGAGGCGCAGCGACTCGGTGATGATGCTCGTGCTGTTCGCCGTCCAGCTGGCGATGCCGATCGTGGCCATTCGCGCCGCGCTCACCCTCGTCTACCTCGTGATCGCGGTGGACATCCTCGCGTCCGAGCGATGGGCGATTCCGACCCTCCGACGGACGTTGTGGGCGCGGTCGGCGGACGCGCCGCGTTAGGCGTCCGGCGCTCGGGCCCGCCGCAGCGCCTCGCGCAGGCTTCTGCCGTAACCCACCCGGCCGTTGAGGTACACGGTCACCAGGCGCACCCTCGTCACGCCGCTTCCCTGCCGCGGTCACGTAGATCGGCTGGACGTACAGGAACGAGTCGCCAATCGGCACCACGCGCGGCTCGCTGAGCTCGACCGCGTTGACGGCCTGCTTGCCGAGGTCGGCAGTCTCCTGGTTCAGCAGACGCAGCCGGTCGCCCACCTCCGGCGTGGCGAGGATCTGCCGGCTCACCTGGGAGGGGCCGAGCACCAGGCGCGAGCGCGGCAGGGTGAGCTCCGTCAGGCGCGGGCGCCCCCGCGCGTCCATCGTCCCCGTCAGGTAGCCGCTCAGGTTCTCCTGGCTGTGGGGCGTGAAGACTGTCGTGAGCATGAAGCGCTCCTGGCGGTCGCCCGGAAGGCGGGCGAGCAGGAAGTACGGCCGCATCCGGGGGCTTGGGCGCAGACGGTCTCCCACGTCCATCGTCAAGCCCTCCGCCGCCCCTCTCTGCCCGTCCTCGAAGTTCCCAGATCGAAACCGGATCGAGCCGACCCTCTCGATGGGCCCGGAGATCTCGGCCGGGCGCTGCCAAGCGTCGGCCTTCGTGTAGAAGTCGTCGACGTTGTCGATGTGGTAGGTCTCCCAGATCTCCGACTGGGCGTCGAAGAGCTCCCGCGGGTAGCGCAGATGGGCCCGCAGGGCCGCGGGCATCTCCGACGCGGGCGTGAAGAGGGTTGGGAAGGCCCCGCGCCAAGCGCGCAGGATCGGGTCCTCGGACTCGGTGGCATACAGCGTGACCCTGCCGCTGAACGCGTCAACGTTCGCCACCACCGCCCCGCGCATGTAGTTGACCCTTCTCCCGCCGACCTCGACCTCCGCCGAGTACGGGAACGAGTCGCTCGTGGTGTAGCCGTGGGCCAGGAACTGGATCCGCCCGTCCACGACGACCACCTCCGGACGCTCCTCCCAGCGCAGGAACGGCGCCAGGGTCCGGAGCCTGTCCCCGACGTCCCGGTGCAGGATGATGCGCGACTCGTCCGTGAGCGTGCTGGACAGCGCGAGGTTGAGCTCGCCGAAGCGGAGCGCGAAGAGGCCGCGGCGGAGCGGACTCCGCCAGGGGGATCCCGCCGCCGCCGTCGTAGTGGTACTCAGGCTGCGGAGCGTCGCCTGGAAGCGGCTTCTCGATCTCAGGGCGCTTGGTCCTCACGACCACCCACGGGCTGGGCACCGGGCGGCTGCGACGCCGTAGTAGATGCGTGGCTGGCGAATCTTGGTCGGCGCACGGCCCGCTCCGAACTCCGAGGTGACGAACTTCGGCTGGCCCGCCGGCCCGACCCCGCCGGCGGGGACGGCGACCAGCCCGTAACCGTGGGTGTAGGCGAGCCGGTCGTTCGCCCAGGTCCGTCCCGACTGCTCCAGCCGCGTGAGGTCCAGCTCGCGCTGGGCGACGATCATCGCCCGCGACTGCCCACCCTGGCGGTAGCGGTCGACCGTGCGTGCTGCGGAAGCTGTAGTAGGAGCCGATCGACTGCTGCTGGTCGATCTGCGGCTTCAGGACGTCGGTATCCCAGAGCTGGATGTTCCGGAGGACGTCCCGGTTCGCCCGCAGCTCCGCGTCGGAGATCGTGGCGTTCGCCGGGAGCGGGCGATCGGCGACGCGATCGAGCCCGTAGGCCAGCTGGGTGAACCTGACGGAGTGGGCGAGATAGGGACGCTCGCGCGACAGTGTCTGCGGGTCGACGAAGAAGCGCTGCACGACCGAGGGCAGGATCGCGGGGTTGGCGAGCTCGGCGAAGGCGACCACCACCAGGACTATGGCCGGGAGCGACCAGGACCGCCGTAACGCCGCGTAAGCGAGCATGGCCGCGCCCGCGAGCGAGACCACCACGAGCGCGCGCAGCCACGGGAGCACGTACGTGCACGTCGGTGTACCCGGCGCCGGGGAGTTTCGCGCCCTCGCGCGGAAGCTCCAGAGCGAACTGGCCGAGCCAGTGCTGCCAGGCGGTGATGAGGAGCAGCAGGGCGCCCAGGACGAGCAGGTGAGCGTGTGCTCCGCGGGTGGCCGAGACCGGCGCCGGCTTCGTGCGGATCGCGCCGGTTGCGGCGTGCGCCGCGATCGAGCACGCGAGCGCGACGGCGACGGTCAGGAACAGCCAGTGGGCGAGCTTCTGGTACAGCGGCAGGGAGAAGACGAAGAAGCCGACGTCGCGATGGAACAGCGGATCGACTCATGCCGAAGTCGCTGCGGTGGAGCCAGAGGAGGAGCTGCTGCCAGTCCGCGACGACGACGCTGCGGCCGACGACGAGCCCGCGCGCCGGCAGAGAGCGCCAGGTACGCCGGCAGCAGGATGTGACGCAGCCGGGCGGTGCTGGGACGGTCGCGCGGGAGCCGGGCGTCACGCGGTGCGGTGCGCTCGACGACCCAGAAGTTGGCCAGCAGGAACGCCGTCGTGGCGAGCCCGGCAAGGCTGGCGGCCAGCCACTTGCTCGCGAGAATCGTCCAGAAGACGCGTTCCTGTCCAAGCTCCTTGAACCACAGCCAGTCCGTCTCGAATTGCGCGAAGAGCCGCGCGAGCGCCGGCCAGCACCCCAAGTGCGCCGAGCAGCAGCGCGGAGCGCACGCGCGGCCTCCACCACCAGCGCTGCCGCCCAGCTGCCGTCTTCGCCGGCCGGCGTCTGACGCGCGCGCGTGGCCGCGTCCGTACCGGCGGTTAGGAGGCGTTGCCATGCCGCCCCGATCCTCCCGCCGCAGCGCTCTCGATCAACAGCGAGCGACGCTCACAGGGGCGTTTGCGTCGATCATCGCCCGGCGATCGGCGCGCAGCGATCGGCTGAGAGCCCGCCGCTGTTGAGCGCCGGGCCGTGCGGCGGTTTGACTGTCTTGATGCAGGTCCTGGAGCTCGTCCTGCCCGATCGCACTCGAGTTCCCCTGCTCGGTGAGATCACCATCGGGCGGGCGCCGGGAAGCACCGTGCAGCTCGAGGACCCGGCCGTGTCGCGCCGGCACGCGCGCATCTCCGTGGAGACGAACGGGGCAGGCGGGGTCGTGCTCGAGGACGCCGGCTCGACCTACGGGACCTGGCTCGACGGGCGCCGTCTGGATGGCGCCGAGCCCGCTGAGCGACGGGTCGCGGATCCGCATGGGCAACCAGGAGCTGTTCGTCGAGCGGCGGCGCGACGAGGCCGAGGCGGGGCGGACGGTCGTCGTGAACCCGGGGAGTCGCTCGTCGTACCCGCGACCGGCGGGCGGGCGCAGCTCGCCCCGGCCGCGGGCCAGTTCGGCACACACCCGAGGGTGCGCTCGGGATACGCGCTGAAGCGCCTCGAGGCCTCCGAGGGCCGGATGCGCTGGGTGCTCAGGGACCTCGAGTCGGACCGCTTCCTGCGGATGTCGGACGACGACGCCGAGCTGTTCCAGCTGCTCGACGGCCGGCACCCCCTGCCCGAGCTCGTCCGCGAGGCCGAGCGACGCTACGGCGCGAGCGGGCCCGCCCGGCTGGCGCGGCTCCTCTCGGAGCTCGCCGAACGAGGGCTGCTGGCCGGCGTAGACGGGCGCGGAGGCCGCGGGACCGGAGCGGGCCGGGCTCGCTGCGGCGGCTCGTGACCCCGCGGGAGAAGACCTGGACAGGCGCGGGCCGGCTGTTCGATCGGCTCTACCGGCACGGCGGCTGGCGGCTCTTCACCCGGCCGGCGCTGGCGGCGATCGCCGCTGCTGGTGCTGGCGGGGCTCGCGGTCTTCCCGTATCTCGTGGTCGCGCGCTACGGGACCCCGTTCGTCGTCGCGCAGAAGATCGGCATCGGCGGGCTCGTCTTCCTGCTCGGCCGCTTCGCTGGTGGTGGCGGTGCACGAGACGGCGCACGGCCTCACGATGGCGTCCTTCGGACGCCGGGTCCGCAAGGCCGGGCTCAAGCTGATCCTGATCTTCCCGTACGCCTACGTGGACACGTCCGAGGCATGGTTCGAGCCAAGGCGCCGCCGCGTGGCGATCAGCGCCGCCGGGCCGGTATCCGACCTGTCGCTGGGGGCGCTGTTCGCGCTCTGCTGCCTGGCGCTGCCGGCGGGAACGCTGCGCGACATCTTCTTCCAGCTCGCCTTTGCCGCGTACCTCGGGGCCTTCTTCAACCTGAATCCGTTCGTCGAGCGTGACGGCTACCAGATCCTCGTCGACCTGCTGCGGGAGCCGGGCCTTCGGCGGCGGGCTCGCGAGCAGCTCGCCCGAAGACTCAGCGGGCGGGGGAGCGCCACAGACTCTCGCCTGCTCACCCGCTACGCCGTCTTCGGGGTCGCCTGGTCGGCGCTGGCCGCCTGCTTCGCGGTCGGGATGTCGCTGCGCTACGAGCCGCAGCTGGCGGAGCTGGCGCCCGAGCCTGTCGTCTGGGCGGCCTTTGCTGCGGTGTGGGTTGCGTTGTTCGTGCCCGTGATCGCGGTGCTCGGCGGGCCCATGCGCGAGCGGAGAGCGCAGTCGGGAGGCTTGAGGTGACCGGACCCGAGGCCGACGCCGCCGCCCGCCTCCTCGAGCGCTTGCTCGTCGATCCGGTGCTTCGACGACGCTTCCGCCAAGACCCGGTCGGCGCGAGCCGCGAAGCCGGGGTCGAGAGCCTCGCCGCAGGAGATGTCGCACGCGGCGGGCAAGGCGATGGAGACGCTCGACGAGCGGGAGTCCCGGTCGAGCCTGGCCGGCGTGTTCATGGCGGCTGCGCTCGAGGGCGTCGCGGCCTACGACTTCATAGGCGATGCCATGCCCCACTTGGAGGAGATCCCCGAATCCGTCGGGCGGGTCCTGTCCCGGGTCGACCTGCCGGCGATCCCCGGTCTGCGAGGTCGCCACGGCCGAGGCCGCTCCTCCCGCCCACGACGCCGGCGAGTTTCCGGCCGTGCTCCCCGAAGGCCGCGCAGCGGGAGCAGGCGGGAGCGTCGACCCCGGCCAGTTCGGGCAGGAGGGCACGGGCGGGCCCGCGCCGGCCGAGGACGTCGCGCTGCTCCACAACAAGCGCGTCACGCTCGACGCCGACGGCATCGCGGACCTGAAGTCCGGGAAGATCGACCCGCGCGTGGCCTCGGTGCTCACCGCGATCTCCCGGGATCACGAGATCACGCGTGTCGGCCATGATGTCGGACCACGGCCAGAACACGGCCGGGGGCTCGGTCTCCAACCACTACTACGGGCGCGCGGTCGACATCGCCACGGTCGACGGCCAGCCGGTCGGACCCGGGCAACCAGGCGGCTCGCGAGGTGGCGATGTCGCTCTCCCGGCTCGATCCCAGCATCCGCCCGAGCGAGATCGGATCGCCGTGGGCGCTGCCGGGGTCGGCGTACTTCACCGACGCGCGCCCACCAGAACCACCTCCACATCGGCTTCGACGATCCGATCGCCGCGAGCTGGACGCCTCCGGAGGATCTCGCGGCGGGCGGCACGCTCGCAGGACTTCCCGGACGACTCCTCGCAGGATTCCTCGACGCCTCGTCGCAGGACTTCGCGGATCCGACGACGCCGGACTGGGCGAAGAGGCCGACGATGACGCGGTAGCGATGACGAGGGCGGCGACGAGCCGGGAGGGCTCGAGGACCCTGGAGGGGACACGGACGCCGAGGCCGACGCGGAGAGCGACGGCGATGGCGGCGACGAGGACGACGAAGCGACGACGACGAGGACGACGAGCGACGACGAGGACGAGCGACGACGAGAGCGACGTGGGCCGACGAGAACAGCGCCGAGGGCGACGACGGTTCCGACGGCGACCACGACGACAGCAGCGACAGCGGCAGCGACGACACCGACGACAGCGACGGCAGCGACGGCGGCGGCAGCGACGACAGCGGCGGCGCGCGGCGATCTCGGCGACTCCGGCTCGCCGATCGACCTCGGCGACGTCGCCGGAGGCTATCCGGGCGACGACGCGCCGCAGGCGGAGATCGCCGCCTGGATGGGCAGCGAGGCGCAGAAGCGCGGCCTGCCGCCCGAGCTTCCCGTGATGGCCGGGCTCGTGGAGTCGGGCCTGCAGGAACCTCGAGCTACGGCGATGCGGACTCGGTCGGCTTCTTCCAGATGCGGGTCAGCATCTGGAACCAGGGCGAGTACGCCGGCTATCCCGAAGCGGCCCGAGCTGCAGCTCGAAGTGGTTCCTCGACCAGGCCGTGGCCGTCAAGCAGCAGCGTGTCGCCGCGGGCAAGGCAGTGGACGATCCGGGCGGCTATGGCGAGTGGGTCGCCGACGTGGAGCGCCCGGCGGCCCAGTACCGCGGTCGCTACCAGCTCCGCCTGGCCGAGGCCCGCGGCCTCCTGCAGGAGGGCATGGAGAGCGCGGAGGCGGAGGCGGAGGCGGAGGCGACGACGGCGTCCAGCTCGAGCAGGTCGCAGAGGGCGGCGGGCGCTCAGCGGGCCCGCGCGCCCTCGCGGCCGTCGCGGAGGCGAAGAAGTACATGGGGACCCCGTACCAATGGGGCGGGTCCACGCCGCAGACAGGCTTCGACTGCTCTGGCCTCGTGCAGTGGGCATACGCCAAGGCCGGCATCCGGATCCCGCGCACCACCTACGACCAGGTGGACGCCCCGAACGGCAGGCGCGTGGATCGCGCGCACCTCGTGCCTGGCGACCTGATCTTCTTCCGCAGCGCAAGCGGCGACGTCCACCACGTCGGGATGTCGCTTGGCGGCGACAAGTTCATCAACGCCCCCTCGACCGGACAGCGAGTCCGAATCGACAGCCTGAAGGAGCCGTACTACGCCAATGAGTTCTACGTGGCGCGGCGCTTCGACCTCAGCGAGGGGCCGGCAACGGCAGACCTCACGGCGGCGGCATCGGCCGCGGCGGCCGCGGCGCCCGCGGCGGAGGGATACGCGCCGGGCGTCGACCCGAACGCGGCGCGCGAGGCTGAGGCCGCGCTCGCCCGCGACGCAGCCGAGGCTCAGAAACCAGGTACCGTGCTCTTCGAGGCGGTCCGGGCGCAGGAAGTGCGGAAGTTGAACGCCGACGCCGGCTACTTTCGCGCGGTCCGCCCCAGCCGTGCCTAGGGATCCGCCGAGTCGTCGCTCGGGTCGTCCGACCTCGAGTCGCCGACGTCGCTCTGCGGCTGCTGGGGCTGGGCAGGCGCGGGGCGGCTCGCGCTTGGGGGCGCGGCCCCTCCCGTGCCGGTCTGGCCCGTCCCCGCCGGCTGGTAGCCGGCGGCCGCGCACGGCGGCAAGGGCGGTGTTGAGCTGCGCCTTCGCGCCTGGAATCGCCGCACTCGCCGTGCGATACGCGTCGGCGTTCCCTGACGTCGCCGAGCGCGCTGCCCTGCGGTACGCGCGCGCAGCGGTCTGGAGCGCTGAGACGAGCGGTCCGTTGACAGCCCTGTCAGCCGGGCTCAGGTTCAGGGCGGCGAGCTGCCTCGCGGCACTCTCATAGGCGCTCGCCAGCGCATTCGCGGCCGCCGCCTGGCCCGCGAGCGTGTCGGACTGGTCGAGGTTCGGCTGGTTCGCATCGGTCGACTGCTGGACGTCCCCCACTGCGGCGTTCAGCGTGCTCGCGTATGTCTTGCTCGGGCCTATCGGATACGCCGTTGCCCGTCTGAGCCGCAGGGTCGATGCGATCGCGTCGCACTGGCGCGCAAGCGCGGCCGCCTGCCCAGGTGGGACCGCGCACGCCACTGTGGCGACTCCCTCCGAGGTCGGCACGGTGTAGACGGTCACCGCGTCTCCGGTGCCGACGGGCCGAAGGTTCCGGTAGCGCCAGGCCTGGAGCCCCTGGGAGGGAAGGCGGACCGCGGTCCGCCGCGGGGGCGTGTCCGCCGATTGTCCGACGGACGACAGGAAGGACGCGGGCAGCAGTGCGTCGTTTGCCGCCTCGCTCCCCTTCACCATGCCGAACTCGACAGCCGGGCCGGCGGCGCGACCGCCCGGGCTCGCGGCGGCGGCACGAGCGAGCGGGAGCCCCAGCTCAGGCGCCCTTCGCATCTTCGACCATCCGCGCGGGACTCGGAGCGCCAGGTCGGGGCTCGTCACGTTCGCGCTGGGGGCGGCCACCGTCTCGCTTGCGTCCGAGCCGGCGGGTGGTGAGCTGCGGCCTCCGAGGGCGGCCGCCAGCGCGACGACGACCGCGACCAGCAGCAAGGCGGCCTTCCCGAAGAGGCCCACTCGGCTGCGTCGCTTGTCCGGGGGCGGCTCGCCGTTCTCCTCGAGCCGGCGAGTCGGAGCCTCATCCGGCATGACCGTGCGCGCCAGCGCCGCGTCCTCCCTCTCGTCGAGGCGGCGCGTGGGCGCCTCGGGACCCCAGTCCGGGACCTTCATCGTCGGCATCAGCGGGGGCCGTGCAGCCTCGGTCGGCGGCGGCGTGGCCGGGCCCGCGGGCACGTCCGTCGGGCGGCCGCGACGGCGCCGGCAGGCGCGCGGACCGGCGCCAGCGCGGCCCGACCAGCGTGATGACGATCTCCTCGAGCTCCCCCCAGGCGTCGCCGGCCGACTGAACACGATCGGCCGGCTCCTTCGCGAGCAGGCGCTCAATCCAGTTGGAGATCGCCGCGTCGACCTCGGGGTTGACCGAGCGGGCCGGCGGGATCGGGTCGCTGACCTGGCGCATCAGGACCGCCACAGGCTGTTCGGTGTCGTGGAAGGGGACGTGTCCGACGAAGAACTCGAACGCCATCACGCCCAGCGAGTAGAGGTCGGTCCACGGGCCGACGTCCTGCCCCATCGCCTGCTCGGGCGCCATGTAGTTCGGGGTGCCGACGGTCATCCCGGTGGACGTGAGGAGACTCCGCTGCTGCGCCGTCCCCTTGGCGATACCGAAGTCGGCGATCTTCACGCGGCCGTCGGAGGTGACCATGACGTTCTCGGGCTTCAGGTCGCGGTGGACGATGTGGTGTCGCTCCGCATGGTCGAGCGCCGAGAGCATTCCCTCGAGGACCCCCGCGACCTGGGTGAGCGCCATGTGGCCGATGTGCGGCCGGAGCGATCCGCCGGCCACGTACTCCATGGCGATGTACGGGGTTCCGTCGCTCACGAAGTAGTCGTGGATCGTGACGATGTTGGGATGGCTGAGGGAGCCCGCCAGCCGCGACTCGCGCAGGAAGCGCCGGGTGAACGCCGGATCGGCCTTGCGCAGCGCGCTCAGCTCCTTGAGCGCGACCAGGCGATCGAGATCCGTCTGCCGCGCCAGGTACACGGTGGCCATGCCGCCGCGTCCGAGCTCGTCGAGGATCTCGTAGCGCCCGACGGTCCTGGCGACGCGATTGCCCACCCGTTCGACCCTAGGTGCGCCCGCGGCGCGCGCCAACAAGCCGTGTCGATCGGTCAATAGAGCGTGGCAGTTGAGCGGCCGGGCTCGGCGCGGTTCGCTCTGTACGCATGCATGTCGACAGCACCCAGACCGTTTCCCGCCGGCGCGACGCCCGCGGGGACTCGCTCCGCAACGCCACGCTCGTCGCCGGCGTCAGTCTCGACCGCCTGCTCCGCGCCGGCTCCCGTACGGTGCATGCCGCGGCCGATGCTGGTTGGAATCGGACTGATCGCGGCCGCGACCGCGTATGCGCTCATCCACGTCGGCGTCGACGTTCGCGCAGGGTTTGCTGGTGCGGGCAGTCCGGTCTTCTGCCCAGCCTCGTGCAGACGGCCTCCGCGGAAGAAGCACAGCTAGCCATCCTTCGTTCCGAACGCGCCGGCGCAGCCTGAAGTAGAAGAGGGCGAAGCGCGCCGTAGTCAGGGCGAGGAGAACGAGCAGCAGCACAACCAGAAGCGAGGGGCCGGAGTTCTCCTGTGCCGGAGGCCCGCCTCCTCCTCTCCTGCTCGTTCTCGTCGGCCTCGTTCTCGTCTCCGAAGAGCCCAGGGAGGTCGATCAGCGCCGCGTGGTCGACCGATGCGGGACGCTCCTTTCCTCCTGGGAGGAGGACGGACGCTCCGAGCGCGAGGAGCAGCGCGCCGATCGCCAGAACCCAAGCGATGCGCCTCACGCCGCCCGCAGCTCCCGGGGCGGCTCGGGCTCCCCCTCGTGGATCAGGCGGGCGGCCTCGATGTCGGGAGATGCTCAGCAGCCCATTCGTACATCGCCATCAGCGGGCCGGTGAGGCTCCAGCCCAGCGGGGTGAGCGAATACTCGACCTTCACCGGCACCTCCGCGAACACCCGGCGGGCGATCAGGCCGTCGCGCTCGAGCGCGCGCAGCGTCTGCGTGAGCGTCTTCTTCGAGATCTCGCCGACCTCGTAGAAGACCTCGCTGTAGCGCCGGGTGCCGTTGGCGAGCAGGTAGAGCACGTCCACGCTCCACTTGCCGCCGACGAGATCGAGGACGGTGCGGGTTCCACGGATCATCTGGAGATCGGTGACTTCTTGGCTCATAGCGATTGGGCAATCAGGATCAGGGTGATAAGAGCGAAGCCGAGCGTGGCGAGCTGCAGCGTCAGGGAGATCGCCCGGTCGAGTGGTCGGCCGGCGTGTGGCGTCCCTGCGCTCGGAGGCCTCGGCCTCGTCTTCGTCCGGGAGCGCGACCCGCTCGGCCGGGTTGCGCCGGACGAGGCGCCGCTCGATCGCGTAGTCGTACAGCGCGCGCACGGACTTGGCGACCGCGCGCAGCCGGCGAGGCGAGACACCGTCGTCGCCGAGCCGGTATATGAGCGCCTCGACGTCATCACGACGCACGTCGCTCACGCTCATCGCGCCGAGCTCCTCGCCCAGGTGGCCGTCGAGGCACCAGCGCAGCTCACGGACCGCGTCGCGACTGAAGCGGCGCCCATACCGGTCGAGCGCAGATCCCCGCTCGGCCGCGTCGAGAAACTCTTCGATCAGGTCGTTCACCGAGAGGCTCGTGCCCGCGGCCCGAGCTTCGTCGCTGACGCCGCCGGCGGCGGTCCTCCTCGCCGGTCTCGGGAGCGGTGACGCCGTGCCATGCCGGTCTTCAGCTCGTAGGCCATTGCCACCGGCCACGGTACGGGCGCTCAGCGGGCCCATCAAGAGGCCCGGCCTCTCAGCCGATAGCGGACCGCTGAGCGGGGCGGTGTGATCCGCAGGACCCGGTCGTCTCCTGTCTGCGGGATGCCACGGCCGTCGCGGTTGCTGGTCAGCACGTAGAGCGCGCCGCCCGGCCCCTCCACGACAGTCCGAAGGCGCCCGAAGCGCCCGCGGAGGAGGGGCTCGTCGGTGACGATGCGCCCGCCGCTGAATGCGAGCCGCCGTAGCTGTTCGCCGCGCAGCGACGCGAACACGAAGCTTCCGCTCCAAGGCGAGCCGCGCCGGGTGACGAAGGTTGCACCCGAGGGGGCGAGCGGCCGGCGGTACACGTGAAGCGGCGCGTTGAAGCCGGCCTGATCGAAGCCGAAGACCCGCGGCCAGCCGTAGTTGCCGCCCTTCACGATGTCGTTGACCTCGTCGTAGCCCTCGGGTCCGTCCACGCCCTCGGTCGGACCATGCTCGGTCGCGATCAAGCGACCGCTGCCGGGCTCCCAGTCGAAGCCCTGCGGGTTGCGGTGACCGCTCGAGACGATCTCGGGACGCCCGCCCGCGCCGCGGTACTGCTCGGGGGAAAGCGCGAGGAACTTGCCGTTCAGCGAGTCGGGTCGTTGGGCCAGCTCGCCGTCGCCGGCGTCGCCGGTGCCCACGTACAGACGGCCGTCTGGGCCGAAGGCGATCCGCCCACTGTCGTGGATCCGCCCAGCCTCGATGCCGTCGACGAGCGAGCGCTCTCGCCGCAGCCGACCGCCCGAGAAGCGCCAGCGCTCGAGCCTCATGCCGTCGGCTGTCGTGTAGTAGAGGTAGACGAAGCGGTTGCGGGCGAACTGGGGATCGACGGCGAGTCCCAGCAAGCCCCCCTCGCCGACGGCGCTGGCCGCCACGCCTCGCGACGGGCTTGCGCTGCAGCCTGCCGTCGCGCCCCAGCAACCGGACCCGGCCCGGGCGCTCGGTGACGAGGGCGCGCCGATCCGGGAGGAAGGCGATCTCCCAAGGGATCTCCAGGCCGGTGGCGACCGTCGTCACACGCGCGGGCGAGGGCCGGCGGCGGTCGCAGCGGTCGGTGTCCGGGCAGGTCTTGAGCACCCGGACCTCGGGCCGCCCGCGTCGCCGGCGCAGCTCCAGAAGGAGCGACGCAGCGTTGTTGGCGTAGTTGCTCTCGCGCAGGCGCCGGTCCGCATTGGCCCGGTGCACGAGCACGTAGCGGCCGGCGCGCAGAGCCGTCAGCGGCAGGTACTGGCCCTCGAGGTTGGCGGCGTAGTCGTCGCCGTAGCCCGACCGAGATCCCCTCCTCGATGCCGAGGAGCCCCGAGTCACCGAGCCCACAGCGGCTCGTATAGACGGGCTCTGGCGGCGCGGCCGGCAGCCTGCGGCCCGTGACCGGGTAGCGGTCGCCGAGGCAGAAGCCGGTCTTGCGATCTCTCACCGCGGCTCGCCGATGCCCCGCCCGGCGTAGCTCGTAGCGGTCGAAGCCGAGCAGGTGCCAGTGGCGGTGGTCGGGAGAGACGACGTAGCGGAGCTCGCCCACATTCGGAACGACCTCTTGCGGCGCACCGTCGCGCTCGACCAACTGGTCGGCGACCATGGTCTCGGTGTCGACGCCCGACCGGTGCCCGTCGATGACGAGCGGACCCTCGCCGACGTTGCTCACCGCGGAGCGAAAGCCGAGCCGGTAGACGGGCTTGCTCCGAGTCCCCGCGCGGGTGATCACGAGCTCCGCCGGGGTGGCCTGGTCGAGGTCGGGCAGTCGCTGCGGTGCACCTGCGCCGGGAGGCGTGCTCTGGGCGATCGCAAGGGTGGTCGCTGACAGCGTGAGCGCGACCATCACCGGCAGCACCCGGAGGACGAGCACTTTGCTCAGCATCGCTTCGGTCCTCGAGCAGGTCGCTCCACGGTCGGCGCGAGACTAGCTCGCTGGCCCGTTCCAGCAGGGGGGAGGCGTCGCACCCCAAGGGCACTCCCGAGGTGCCCGGCTGCGGGGGTCGCGCGACCTAGCTTGTCCTCGAGGGCGGCCGCAATGGCCGTCCCGGTCAAGCCAACGGGATTCCACGAAAGGAGACCTACTAAATGGTCCTGAAGAAGCCCATCTTGCCGCTGGCGCTAATCGCCAGCTTGGCGATCGCCGTTCCGGCGGGTACCGCGGCGGCAGAGCCCGCCGAGCCGGTCGCCCACGCCGCGGGTGGCGACGCTCCTCCGCTGAACCCCTCGATCGTCGGTGTTCCGATCATGCGGACGCAGACCGCGCTCGACAACGCGGCGGACGCTATCGACGAGGGTCAGGGCGCCACGGCGGCGGGTCCGCTGCGGGCGTCGCGCAAGTACCTGATTCGTTCCTACCAGGGCGCCAAGTACCTGATCGCGAACATGCCGCCGCCCGAGGCCGAAGAGGCCCGCGTCAGCGCGCGGAAGTTCCGCAGGCTCGCGCGTAGCTTCATTCGCGCCTCGCGCGGGAACGCCAGCTCGGCGGGCGGCTGGATTCGGGCGCATGCCAGCCAGGCGACGTGGCCGGTCCGGTGTTCGCCGACGCGCCGACGGCCGTCTTCAACGTGCTCACGAGCCAGTACAGCGCCGCCACCACGGCGGTCGGCATGCTCCCCGACACGACCGGGAACCTGCTGAACCGCGTGAAGACGACGCTCAACACGGCGATCATCCTGCGCAACCGACTGGTCCAGATCGTCGCTGCAGCCTCTCCGCCGGCGGCTGAAGAGGCCCAGGCGGCGCAGGACGCAGACGACGTGACCACGTTCGACATGGTGATGCCGGGCCTGGCCGTCCTGCTGGGTGACGAGATCCAGCAGATGCAGGCTGCGACTCAGGACACGACGATCCCAGCCGCTCCCCGTACCGCGCTTGCCGCGGCGCTGGCGGCCGATCAGCAGATCCTGACGCGCGTGAACACGCTCTGGCCTCCCGCGACTGAGGACTGAGCACCCACCGCCTCCGGGCGGTTGACCGAAGCACCGAGCGGCCGGCCATAGAGCCGGCCGCTCTGCGTGTGGGGGATCGACCGCGCGAGCGCGGCGATCTCGCGGCCATGAGCCTGCCGCGGTCGGGCGGACTCTCGGTTGGTTTCGATCCGCCCCCGCGGGCGGTCACCCGGTCGCTCATGCCGACAGCTCGAGCCGCCACTACCGCGCCGACCCCCGGCCCCCGAGGCGGCCGGCCCGTGCACCGTGCATGAGGACGGAGCGGAGAAATCCTTCCGCGAGCTCGCGCGCTCCGTCGCAGCCACGCGGGCGCCGCTCCAACTCAGCGCAGTGCGGCGGCCGCGTCGATCAGTCCGTGCCCGTAGCGCACATCGAAGCCTGGTGGGCCGAGGTCGCGAGCCGTCTGTTCTATGCGTTGCTCCACAGCGGCGGGGCTCGGCCGCGATCCAAGCCGCTTTGACGCAATCAGGAGGGCCGCCACCCCGGCTACATGGGGCGCCGCCATGGATGTTCCGTAGAACCCGGACGGCAGCCCAAAGCGAGCCGGGCTCGAGGTGAAGGTCTGTTGGTAGATGGAGCGCAGCGGGACCCCGGGGTGGCATTGCGCCTGATCCCAGGCGTCGCCGGCAGGAGTGGCGTCGTCTCCGCCGCCCGGCGCCGCGACGTCGACGTCCCCGCCTGCGTTCGAGTACTTGGCCTGGCACCCATCCTCGGTTGTGGCCGCAACGGCTATCACGCCCTTCGCACGGCCTGGGTACGGGAGCGAGCTGGCTCCCTCGTTCCCGGCGACGCCCGTCATCACGACGCGGTGACGGCGTGCGTAGCGGATGGCGGCGAGGAGGTAAGGGATGTCCGCAGCGCGCACGTGTGAGCCGAACTCGAGACTCAGGTTGATCACGTCGGCGTGGTGGCGGACGGCGTACCGGATGCCGCGCGTGATTGCCACCGCGTCACCGCCGCCATACGCGTCGAGCGTGCGCACCGGCATGATGCGCGACCCATAGGCGATGCCCGCCGTCCCGACGCCGTTGTTCGTCGCGGCCGCAATCGTTCCCGCCACGTGCGTCCCGTGACCATTCAGGTCGACTGGATAGCGGTCGTTCTGAATGAAGTCGTAGCCGCGAACGAATGAGAACAGGTCCGGCGCACGGCGGAAAGGCCCGAGGCGCCGATAGGCAACTCCGGTATCGAGTACGGCCACCACCGCACCTCGACCTCCTGGCGCGCCCCGGCTGCTCGCGAGCGACCACGCCTCGGGCATGTTGATTCCAGCCGGGCCCCAGAAGTTCCACTGCAACCCAAAGCCCGGATCGTTGGGGGTCAGCGCGCGTCGCCCGCGCCACGTAGTTGGGTACGGCATGGGCAACGCGAGGGTCCTGGCGCAGCTCCAACACCGTCTCGCGAACCGACTCGCCGTCCTCGATGTCCAGCTTCCTCGAGCCGCCCGGCAGGTCGCCCTCAGAGTCCGTCCCCGCGCGCGACTCGACGCTCGACCGGGCCGCCTGTCCTGTGCCGGCGTGGTAGCGCACGATGACCTCGCCCGGCACATAGTTCTCGTGCTCCGCCGGCGGTCGGGCGGTCGCTTGACCTGGCCCCGAGACGAGCGCCGCGGCGAGCAAGCTCAACAGCACTCGGCAGAGAGGCCTCCGGGCCGGTCGTGTTCGCAAGGAGCTCACGGCGCGTCCCGGGCAGGCTAGGTTCCGTGGCGACGCGGCCGGGGGGTCGCCTGGACCCAGGGGGCCTCGGGGTGTCCTGGCACCGAGGTCCAGAGTTGTCCAGCTTGTCTCAAGTGGAGGATGAGAGTTGACGCTGCCGTGAGTAGCACCCGCTCTCTGCCCTGAACCGCACTTTTCCGCAGGAGCATGACCGCCTGCGGAAACGATTTCCGCGCGGAACCGCCGATTTCCGCACACCCGGAACTCCGCTGTCTTGCGGGGATTTTGCTGTGGCACTGGCGGTCGAGGCCGGAGTTTTCCGCCCGTAACCGCGGGTGAGGTCTCGGTTCCGCCGGTTCCGCGGCCTTCCGCCGTCGGATTGCCCTGCGCCGGAGGGCGTCGTTTGAGGTGACCACCGGGCGCCTCGCCCGCAGCTCCGGGTAGCGCGGGCACGAGAACCAGGTCGCCGAAGCTGAGCCGGTGCGCCTGTTTCAGATGCGATTCTAAATCTCAACTACACGGTTAGATATCGCCGTGTTTCTGGAGCTCTCGGGCCGCGCCAGGCGCTCAGATAGGCCAGTCCAGGCGCTTCCTTATCGGGTGACAGCGGCTGCCGATTGGTGGGCCGATAGCCGGCCGTACGGTGGATGGGAACTGGCCCCAGAACTTCACGGCGCCCCCGGTCACGGGTGCGCCGGCGTACGAAACGAACGGAGAACCCGATGAAATCCCGACTTGCAGTGCTAGCGGCGGTGACGGTCGGCGCAATTGCGATTGGCGTCGTGCCGTCGGCCAACGTCGTCAGCGTCACAGGCGTCCAGGCGGCCCGTGCCCAGGTCGCTCCCCCAGCTGCCCCGGCTGATCCCGCGGTTGATCCAGAGGAGGCGGCTGACGCTGCCGAGGAGGCGGCCGACGCTGCCGAGGGCGCCGAGGAGGGTGCTGTCCCGCCTGACCCCGCGGTCACCACGACCGACCCGGCCGTTGACCCGGAGGACGCTGCGGACGCGGCCGAGGAAGCTGCAGACGCAGCCGAGGAGGCCGAGGAGAATGCTGTCCCGCCCGCTGCCCCGGCCACCCCGGTCGCTGACACCGGGCTCGACGACACGGCTGCCGGCGGCCTGGATGAGACCGATCTCGGCGCGCCCGTCGGTGACACTGACACCGCGCCGGCCACGGACCAGGGTGCCGACATCGCGCCCGACCCGGCTGCGCCCGCCGATCCGGACGCCGGCCTCGACGACACACCTGTCGGCGGTCTGGACGGAACCGATCCGGCTGCGCCCGCCGACCCGGCTGTACCGGCCGACCCCGACGCCGGCCTCGACAACACGGGCCTCGGCGGCCTGGACCAGACCGACCTTGGCGCTCCGGTCGACGACACCAATCAAATCCCCGTCGAGAATCCGGCTCCGCCCGCCGCGCCCGGAGCTGCGCCGGCGGCGCCTGCCCCGTCTGGCGCAGCCCCTGCCGCGCCGGCCGGATCCCCTCTGGGCTCGCTGCCGCAGGTGTACTTCGTCATCAACTGGCCCAGCACGCCCAGCGGGACGCCCGGTCACACGGCACCCCAGCGTAAGAGTGCAAGCGAGCGTAGGCGAGCCGCCAACAAGCGCAAGCTCGCGCGGAAGCGCAAGCAGCAGGCCCGCAACCGCAGGCAGGCCCGGAATCGGGCGCACGCCCATACGCGCGCGCGACCGCTAGTGGAGCTCCCGACGCGACGCCCCCCGCCACTTGCTGGGGGCGTCGCCGCGTCGACTCCCCGGCCGCTCCCTTCGCTATCGGTTGAAAGCGGGTGCCGATTGGTGTGCCCAATACCCGACCGTACGGTGGAGGAGAACCTGACAGCAGAGCTTCGCGGCGCCTCCCGGTGACGGGCGGGGCCGGTGCTCGAAACGAATGGAGACACCCATGATCACCCGACTTGTCGTACTGGCGGCGGTAGCGCTCGCCGCGATCGCGATCGGCGTTGTGCCGTCCGCCAGCGGCGTCAGCCTCACCGGCGTCCAGTCGGCGCGTGCCCAGGTCCCCGCCGACCCGGATGATGCTGCCGACGCTGCCGAGGATGCTGCCGACGCAGCTGAGGATGCTGCCGACGCAGCTGAGGATGCTGCCGACGCAGACGAGGATGCACCGGTTGCCCCGCCGGCGCCCGTCCCCGTCGCCCCGGCGGCTGACGACGCCGCCCTCGACGACACGGGTCTCGGCACCCTGGACGAGACCGACCTCAGTCCTCCGGTCGACGAGAGCAATCTCCCGCCCGTCGAGAATCCGGCAGCGGCGCCTGCCCCTGCTCCGTCTGGAGGGGCCCCTGCGGCGCCGCCCGCCGGATCGCCTCAGCCGCTGTACTTCGTCATCAACGTGCCGAGCGCGCCCAACGGGACGCCTGGTAAGGCGGCGCCCAAGCGCAAGAGTGCAAGCCAGCGCAAGCGAGCCGCCCACAAGCGCAAGCTCGCGCGGAAGCGCAAGCACCAGGCCCGCGAGCGCAGGCAGGCCCGGAATCGGGCGCACGCCCATAGGCGCGCGCACCGCTAGCGGAGCCCCCCGACGCGACGGCCCCCGCCACCGACCCGGGCGGGGGTCGCCGCGTCGACTCCACGCCTCTCGACCTTGTAATCGAATGGAGCTGAATCGCTGATGTCACGGCTGTCAGGTCACCTGTCGCAAGTTGGCGCCCTGATCGTCGCGATCGTCGCCGCGGCGGTCGCGTACTCGGTCTACGACGCTGGTTCGACCACGTCGAACCCAGACGCACGCGAACCGGTCGCCGGCCTCCTGGCGGACTCCGGCGACAGCCTGCGGCCCGACTCCGACCGGCAGGAAGAGGCGAAGCGCGTGCGGGAGCCGAACGTGGGCCGCACTGCGGGCCCAAGCAGCGCGGAAGCCGTCCGGCCCTCTTGGCCGGCCACCGGTCTACGGGGTCAGCTCAGCGAGCCCCTGCTCCAGAACGTCTCAGCCCCGCTCCCCCGTGTCTCAGCGCCGCTCCCGCACGACTCGACCCCGCTGCCCTCGCAGCCGGGTCCGTTCGATGACCGCACCCTCGACCGCGAACTGCAGCGCCTGATCGGCGACAAGCCTCTGCCCCGCGTACCGAAGGGGCCTGCCGAAGACTTTCCGACCGACCTGCCGCCGGAGCTGATCAAGGGGCCGGGTGCCCCTGCGCCCAAGCCGGTCCCGGAATCTCCCAACGTCCCCGCCCAGCCGGGCGTGCCGTCACCGCCCACGCCGGTTCCTCCGCCGCCGACCAGCCCAACGCCGGCCACTCCGGCTGCCGGCGCGCCGAGCGAGCCGACTCCAGACGAAGATGCCGACTCGGGTGGCGCCGAGGACGACGTCGATGACACGGACACGGGTATTACGCCGCCGCCGCCACCCGCGGAGCCGGCACCAGCACCCGCGGACCCGGACGACCAGACCGGCAACGCCGATGACGAGGACGCGTCTGGTGACGATCAGAGTGGGGAGGCCGAGGACGAGAGCCCGGTCCCGCCCGGCGGCTCCGAAGGGGCGGACGACGGCGTCGCCGGCGACGGGGACGATGCCGTGGCCCCACCCGCTCCCAGTGCCGCGGCTGTCGTAGCCGTCGAGGAAGGCTCCGGCCCGGGCGCCGCCGGCGTCGGCCGCCCCCGCGGACCAGGTCGACTCCCAGCCGGTCGATGCCGGTTTGCCGGTCACCGGCGCGAGTTGACAGCCGGCGGCCTTTGAGCTGGGCCGCGACCAGACGACGCGAAGGCCACGATGCGGTGCTCGAGCTGGGGCCGATCTGCCTCCCCGGCCGGGTCAGGACTGGGGAGGGGCCGTGGACCGCGGCCATTGCGACTCTGCCGGCAAACGATCTTCGGCCGACCCGGATCTTCCCGAATCACCATCGGCCGAGAGGAACGCCAAACCCAGGTTCCGGCCCCGTCTTCCAGAGCGCGGGGGCGGGCCCGAAAGATCTTGGATCCAGCCAAAGGAAGGCGGGGGGTGCGAGCTAGTTGGATCTTGACGCTCTACGCTCGCCGCGCCAGCGCGCGGCGCCTTCCTCGTTCCTCGCCTCGGGCGACCGAGCGCAGCTCGCCCTCGGTGATTGCCTTCCTGCCCAGCGCGCGTTCATTGACCCGCCCGTCCCTCGACCAGGACGCAGGGCGGCCCCTCGTCGGCGGAGCGCGTTGGAGACCAGCAGCACTACGGCCGGATCGAGCACGTTGGCAACGGACGGTGCCGAGCAGCAGGTACTGGGCAGAGCCCGCTCGGCACCCCGAGGCCCCGCATGGGCCCGTACTTAGACGTCGCCGAACCCGGTGACGCGGGCCGGATCACCCACGCCGCTCATGCGGCCAGGGAGATCGCGGGGCGTGCCGGCGCAGCCGCCGTGGGCTTGGCCGCACGGCCCAGCGCCCTCAGGAATCCGGCCGTGGCCAGATCCTCCGCGTCGGGTCGCGTGATCACGACGCTCTCGAAGGTCGACTCGCCCGCCCCCTCGAGTGGGACGAAGCGGACTCCCGGCGCGACATGACGGTCGGCGGCGGACTCGGGGAGGAGTGCCATCCCGGCGCCCGATGCGACGGCCAGGAGGGCATGCTCGACCCGCGGCTCGGCAACCTCGATGAACGTCGGCGACAGGCCGGCGGCGCGGGTGATGGATACCACGGTGCTGTGGAAGGCGGGGTTCGTGTCGGACGGAAGCACGACGAGCCGGTCGGGTGCCAGGCGCTCCAGTGACACCGGGGGCCCAACCGCTAGGGGATGGGTCACGGGCAGCGCCGCCACGACCCGCTGATGGCCGGCAGGCGTGGCGCGGAGCCCGCTCGTGGGAGCCGGTAGCCCGACGACGGCCGCATCCAGGCGCTGAGCGCGGACTTCCCCGATCAGCCTGAGAGCCCCACCCGTCTCGAGCGAGATCTCCACGCGCGGAGCGCTCACGCCAAAAAGCTGCATGGCCCGCGAGACGCTCCCGGGCAGCGAGTCGGGCAGGTGGCCGATCCGCAGTCGCGTGGTAGCGCGGTCGCGCGCATTCTGCGCGGCCATGCGTGCGATCTCCGCCTGCCGCAGAATCCTGCGTGCTTCGTCCAGCAGCGCGGCGCCCGCGTCGGTGAGGGAGACGCTCCTCTGCGTGCGGTCGAAGAGACGCACCCCCAGCTCCTCCTCGAGCTTGCGCACCTGCTCGCTCACGGCCGGCTGGGCCACATGCAGGCGCTCCGCCGCGCGGCGGAAGTGGAGTTCCTCAGCGACGGCTACGAAGTACCTGAAATGCCGAAGTTCCATTGTTGGGTTCCTCCGATTTACGCGGCCCGGCGTGTGGGCTGCGGGTCTTTAGGGACGGGTAGCCGGTGAACGGTCGCTCCGGCGGGCTGGGTCTCGGGATGCGGCTGGAAGCGCGGCTCGTAGGGGACCGTCTCGACCAGCGTCTCGGTTCCGCAGACGTTGCAGACGAGCAGGAAGCTGAGCTGATTCTTCACCGGGTCATAGCGGCTGGTCTGGTCGTGCAGGTGGTCGCAGGGCACCGGCCGGAGCGGCACCACTTGCCGCGCCGCGGAGCGAAGTCGGGAGGAGCGACTCCGTGCGGATCGCCGCCGCTGCGAGCGCAACCGGCGCCAGTCCTCGATGGTCACCTCGGGCGGGATGCTGCTGTCCATGTGGACGACCCCCTGGCGTTCGAGCTCCTGCGAGACCGAGCGTTTGGAAATCATGTGGCCACCGAGAACGGGTGCGCGCCGGCCGCCGAAGCCTTGCCGTCGGGCCGGACGAGCCCGGTCTGGTAGGCGAAGACGACGAGCTGGGCACGGTCGCGTGCGTGAAGCTTCAGCATCGCCCGGCTGACATGGGTCTTGGCGGTCGCGGGGCTGATTACGAGCTGCTCGGCGATCTCGTCGTTGCTGAGCCCGAGCGCCACGAGCGCCATCACTTCGAGCTCGCGCTCCGTTAGCTCCTCGAGCTGGTCTGTGTTCGGCCGCGAGACCTCCGGCCGGGAGACGAGCTCGCCGATCAGGCGGCGAGTGAGCGAGGGTGAGAGCAGGGACTCTCCTCGGGCCACCAGGCGGACGGCGCGCACGAGCTCGGCCGGCTCGGTGTCCTGGACGAGGAACGCGGTCACGCCGGCCCGCAGCGACGGGAAGACGTGTTCGTCCGTTTCGGCGGCGGTGAGCATCATCACCCGCACTCCCGCGAGCGCGGCAATCTCCCGGATGGCCTCGACACTCGAGATCGGGGAGGGTGGCGTCCATCAGCACGACGTCGGGTCCCAGTCTCTGGGCCAGCACGATCGCCTCGTCGCCGTCGGCAGCCTCGCCGACCACGGAGATGGACTGCCCACCCTCGAGCAGCTCGCGGATACCGGCGCGGACAAGCGCCTGACCATGCGCGACCACCACCCGGATCTCCCGGCGCGCGGTCCCCTCCCTGCGCTCGGTTGGGTGGACGAGCGCGAGCCTGCGCCGGGACGCTTGCTCCGGACCGGGCGCGGCGGGAACGAGGACGGTCGCGGTCATGGCCCGAGACTTTCGCCTCTGAGCGGCGAGAGCTCCATACCCCTGCCCCCGAGACCGCGCCGGTGGCAGTCCGGAGACCGCGGGTAGGGACAGCCATACCCCCCATCAGCTTTCGGGTTGTCCCTACCCCTGGAGCGAGGCCGGAGTGCCATGATCGGCTCATGACGTCCGTGCTCCTGGTCGATGACGACGCCGCCTTCCGCGTACTCGCCCGGCGGGTACTCAGCGCGACCGGACTCTCGGTGGTGGGCGAGGCGGATACCGTGGCCACCGGACTGGCGGCGGCGATGGACCTTCGTCCTGACGTAATGCTCGTGGACGTGGGGTTGCCTGACGGGGACGGCATCAGTCTCGCCGGCAAGCTCACGGCTCTCCCGTGGCGGCCCCGGGTGGTCCTCACGTCGATCGACGCGGACGCGGCGAGCCCGCAGGAGGTTCGTCGGAGCGGTGCGAGCGGCTTTGCCCCGAAGGACCAGCTGCCGAACGCGGGCCTGCGGCTTCTGCTGGGGTCCGACTAGCACGCCCAGAGGGAGTAGCGTAGGACTTGCTGTGCCGGAGCCCCTGCGGGTCGTGATCGGCGAGGACGACGTGCTGCTGCGCGAGGGGATCGCCCGCCTGCTTGTCCGAGGCGGGGTTCGAGGTCGTGGCCCAGGCCGGCGACGCGCACGACCTGCTGCGCAAGGCGCTCGCGCATCGCCCGGATGTGGCCGTCGTGGACGTGCAGATGCCGCCGGGCGGAACCGACGACGGCCTGCGCGCCGCGATCGAGCTGCGCCGGCAACACCCCGGCACCGGCGTGCTCGTGCTGTCGCAGGTCTACGAGGAGCACTACGCGCTCGACCTCATCGGCGAGCGAGCGGAGGGTGCCGGCTACCTGCTGAAGGAGCGCGTGGGCGACGTGGAGGAGTTCATCGACGCGGTGGAGCGCGTGGCCGCCGGCGGCAGCGCTCTCGATCCTGAGGTCGTTGGCCGCATGCTCGGGCGCCGCCGTGCCGAAGGGCCGGTGGACCGCCTCACACCCCGCGAGCGCGACGTGCTCGCCTCGATGGCCGAGGGGAAGTCGAATCAGGGCATTGCCGAGGCGCTGGTCGTGACCGAGGCGGCGGTCGAGAAGCACGTGACCGGCATCTTCCACAAGCTCGGCCTGGGGCCGACGCCGACGGAGCACAGGCGCGTGCTCGCGGTACTCACCTACCTCCGCGATTCCTGCGAGCTAGTCCGCGATCGGGATGCGCGGCGGCTACGAGGGTGCCGCCGCCGGGTGGGCTCTCGATTTTGAGCCGGCCGCCGAGCGCGGTCACCCTGTCGCCGATCCCCACCAGCCCGTGCCCGCCAGGATCGGCACCTCCGATCCCGTCGTCGCGAACCTCGACGTGCAGCATCCCGTCCTTCACGACGCGCCGACCTCGGCGCGCCCGGCGTGCGAGTGCTTGACGACGTTGGTGAGGGCCTCGGCCACGATGAAGTAGGCGCTCGCCTCGATCTCTGCCGCGAACCGCTCGGCCGGAACATCCACCTTGACCGGCAGGTCGACCCGCGTCACGACCGCCTCGACGCCGGCGCCGGAGGCCGCCATGCGTGAGGACCGAGGGAAGGATCCCGTGTGCCAGCTCGCGCAGCTCCGCGTTGCCC
The DNA here is from genome assembly GCA_963757815.1 of uncultured Thermoleophilaceae bacterium. GTDB lineage: Bacteria > Actinomycetota > Thermoleophilia > Solirubrobacterales > Thermoleophilaceae > JACVRW01. Next base: position 56,024 of record CAVWSN010000038.1, read on the forward strand.
TGCTCGGCCTGCTCGAGCGCCTCGCCGACGAGCGACTCCGCCTCTGCGTCGTCCTCTCGGAGCGCTCGCTGAGCGAGCTTCAGCGTCACGATGGTGTGCACCAGCCGCTGCTGCGCGCCGTCGTGCAGGTCGCGCACCACGCGGCGGCGGGCCTCGTCCCCTTCGGTGAGCAGACGCGCCCGCGAGGCCGTGAGCTGGTCACGGCTGTCCGCGTTGGCGATCGCGGTATCGAGCAGCTCGGCGAACCGGCCATCCGCTCCTCGGTGCCGGCCGGCGGTGACTCCTCGCCCTTCCAGCCGCCGTGATCGATCCCCCACAGCCGGCCCTCCACGACGATCGGCGCCCCGACGCTCACGTGCTGACCCATGTCCCGCGCCTGCTCCGCAACGGCGCCGGGCGCTTCCGCGGAATGCTCCATCGCGGGCCGGCCGCCCTGTGCGCCGCACCGATGCCGACACGCTCGGCGCCCTCGTGGCTCACCCGCCTGCCGACCGGCGTTCGCGCCACATCCAGCCCCCGGTGAGCGAGCACGAATATCTCGGCACCGGGCTCGTAGCGGTTCAGCGTCACCAGGTCGGCGCCAAGCAGCGCCTCCATCTCCCGGCCACGGCGTCGAACACCGCGCTCGGCGAGGCCCCCTCAGCGACCAGCGTCGCCACCCGCCGCAGTGCGGCCTGCTCCTCCACCAGCCGCTCCACTTCGGTGCGCGCCTCGGCGTTGGCGATCGCCGTGGCCACCAGGTCGGCGAACTGCGCGATGCGCGTCTCGGTCTCCGGCGGCAGCGCCTCGGCTTCGTATCTCGCCGCGCCCATCGCCCCCCATATCCGCCCACCGACCACGATCGGACAGCCCACCGCGGAGCGAATCCCGAGCTCACGACCGCGCTGCGGCAATGGCGCCGGTGGCAGCAGAGTAATCGCCGATCCGGCACGGCCGTCCCTCGCGGAGCACGGACGCAATCACGCCATCGCCGTCGACCGGGAGCCGCGTGCCCACCCGGACGCCGGCCGACACGCCGGCGCCCGACAGAGCGACGGCGCTCGCCGTCCCGTCGCCCTCGTCGCGGAACAGCGAGCAATCGACATCGCCGAGCACGTTCGACAGCTCTTCGGCGACCTTCGCGAACACCTCCGCAGGCGGCGACTCCTTGGCGACGAGCGTCGCCACCCGCCGCAAGGCCGCCTGCTCCTCCGCGAGCCGCTCGACCTCCGCGCGTGCCTCGGTATTGGCGATCGCGGTGGCCATCAGCTCGGTGAACTGGCCCAGGCGGGACTCGGTCTCCGGCGGCGGCGGCTCCTCGCGACTCGTCCCCGTGACGATGGCACCCCACAGCCGCCCTTCCACGAGGATGGGTGCGCCCACGGCGGAGCGGACACCAATCGAGCGCGCGGTCTCCGCGAGCGGGCCGCTCGCCGTCCCGTAGTCGTCGATCCGCGCCGTGCGCCCCGTCTGGAGGACCCGCGAGGCGGCAGTATCGCCATCCAGGTGCTGGCGAGAGCCAAGCGGGAAGACGTCGTCATTCCCCGAGCTGCCCACCACGACCGCGCTGCGGTCGCCCTCGTACCGCAGCATCCGAATCTGCTCCGTGCCAAGGAGCTGTCCGATCTCCTCCGCGATCGCGCGGAAGACTTCCGCTTGGGGCGCTTGACGCGCGACCAGCGTCGCGACTCGCCGCAGCGCCGCCTGCTCGTCGGCGAGCCGTTGGACCTCCTCGCGTGCCTCGCTGTTGGCGATGGCCGTCGCAACGAGCTCGTTGAAGTCGGTGAGGCGCCCCTCGGTGTCCTCGGGCAGCGGCTCGAGCTCGGTCGACGAAACCACCATCGCCCCCCAGAGTCGGCCCGCTACGACGATCGGAATCCCAACGGTCGAGCGGATCCCGAAGCGACGGGCGGTCTCGGCGATCTCGCCGGTCAACCCGGAGTAGTCGTTGATGCGGGCCGGACGGCCCGTCTCCAACACCTGGGCCACCACGTTGGTGCCGTCGAGCGGCCAGCGCGTCCCGACGGCGAACAGCTCGCCCTGGCCGGTGAAGCTGGCGCGCTCGCTGGCGCTGCCGTCGTCCTCGTAGCGCACGATGCTCACGGGCGCGACGTTCAAGACGCGTGTGACCTGTTCGGCGACGACGGCGAACAGGCTTCCCGGTGGTGCGCCATGGGCTACCAGTGTCGCCACCCGTCGCAGAGCGGCCTGCTCCTCGGCGAGCCGCGCGAGCTCGACCCGTGCTTGGGCGTTCGAGATCGCCGTCGCTACCAGCTCGGTGAAGGCACCGATCCTCGACTCGGTGTCCCTGGGGAGCGGTTCCTCCTTCTTCGACGAGGCGATCGCGACGCCCCACAGGCGCCCGTCCACGACGATCGGGGCGCCGACCGAGGAGCGAACACCGAGGTCTCGAGTCGCGGCGGCGATCGGGCCGGAGGCGTCGTCGTACCTATCCACTCGCGCAGGACGCCCTGTACGTAGCACCAGCGCCGAGACGCTCTCGCCCTCCAAGCTCGCTCGCGCGCCGGCCGGGCTGTGGTCCCCTGCCGCGCTCCAGCTGGCGATGCCGGTAAGCATGTCGTCGGGGTCGTAGCGGCCAATGTGCGTGACGTCGACCCGCAGTACCCGCCGAATCTCACGTGCAACCACCTCAAACACCTCGGGCGGCGGCACGCCGCGCGCGACCAGCGTGGCTATGCGCCGTAGCGACCCCTGCTGCTCCGTCAGCTCGCTGCGGACAGCGTCGGAGACGGCGGCGCGGCGGCCGGCGCGTGAGGCGACCTGGCCGATCAGGACCGCGAGCGCGAGGTAGACGAGCAGGCGGCCCAGGTTCGCGGAGTCGGGGAACTCGTCGGCGTGTGTCGGCGGCACGTAGTACCAGTCGTACGCGAGGACGCCGGCCATCGCGACCGGGAAGGCGTAGGCGACCCCGGGGCCGTTGGCGATCGCGAGGACGGCGCCGACCAGGCCAACCGCGAGCAGCAGCACCGGAACGTGCGACTCGATCGCGGCAACCGCCACGCCCACGAGCGCGAACGTCGTGGCGCTCGCGAGAAAGGCGAGCGCAACCTCGGCGCTCAAGTCGGGTCGCAGCGCGCGCACGGCTGTGGTCACGGAGCGAGGCTAGCCAACACTTGTGTGAGTCGCCACCAACGTTCGAGGACGGACTGCTCGGTTCGTGAGGCCCAACTCTGTGCCCGGCGGGAGTGGTGAGCCACGTCAGCGAAGTCGATCCGCGTCGGCCGCTGGTCCGAGACGATCGAGGTCGGGTGCGGATCCAACTGTCTTTGTGATCACGTGTTCGCCGAACGCTCTCGGGACGCCTGCGGGCCGGCCGTACGTTCGGTCGCGTGCGGATCACGGCTGCCCTCACGGTCGTTGCGCTGCTGCTCGCCGCACCGGCGGCGGCCGGCGCCGAGGCACCGATCCTCTACGTCGGCGACAGCCTGATGATCGTCTTCACATTGAACAAGCCGGCTGTCGGACGTTTCAACCATGCGGTCAGGGCGTTCGCCCGCTCGGCGGAAAACGTGATCCTCGTCGACTGGCGCTCGACGGCGGCTCGAGAGCATCTCCTGGCCGGCGACGGCATCCACGCGAGCCCCTCGGGCTATCGGCGCCGTGCCGCGCTCGTGTCGAAATTGCCGGCCGTCGCGCGGGCAAGGGCGGCCTAGTGGGGGAGGGGAATGTCCGCGGCCACGAGCGAGCCGCGGTCGGCTGGACTCTCGACCCGGAAGCGTGCCGTTCGAGGGCGGCGAGCCGGTCCGCGAGGCCCACCAGGCCGCTGCCGTCGGGCCGCGCGCCGCCGACGCCGTCGTCGCGCACCCGGACCTGCAGCGCGCCCTCGTCGGACACGCGCCGGTCACCTCGGCGCGCTCCGCGCGTGAGTGCTTGGCGACGTTCGTGAGCGCCTCGGCCACGATGAAGTAGGCGGTCGCCTCGAGGGCGGCCGGAAGCCGCCCGACGGAGACGTTGGTTCGCACCGGAAGGTGCATCCGGGAAGCCAGTGCGTCGATCCCGGCTCGCAACCCACCCCGCGTGAGGACCGAGGGCAGGATGCCGTGCGCGAGCTCGCGCAGCTCGGCGGTTGCGTGCTCAGCATGATCGAGCGCCTCGTTCACGAGAGCTGGTGCGGCGTCGGGGTCCTGGGCAAGGGACCGGCGCGCCAGCTTCAGCGTGACGACCGTGTGCACGAGGCGCTGCTGCGCCCCGTCGTGCAGATCGCGAACCAGCCGCCGCCGCTCCGCGTCGGCCGCCTGCACGACACGCGAGCGCGACGCCCGCACCTCCTCCAACCGGATGCGCTCGGCCTCTCGCAGCCGGAGCTCCTCCTCCAGGCGCAGGCGCCGTTCGGCATCATCGGCCCGCAGGCGGGCGGCGTCCGCGATGACGCTCGCGACGCAAGCCGTCAGCAGCAGGGTGCCGATCGCAACCAGGTCTCCGGCGCTCTTGACGTGGAAGCCGGCGGGACTGGTGTGGAAGTAATAGAGCGCCGCGGCGCTCGCCACCGAGGTGGCCAGCCCAAGCTGCCGCCCCCACCAGACCGAGACCAGCAGGACGGCGAGCACATAGAGCACCCCGCTCGAGACGCCTGGATCGAGCTCCTGCAGCGGGTAGACGACCAGCGTGACGGCGGTGACGACCACCGCGGCGGTGGCCAGCCCGGCGCCGCTCGGCCGGACGGCCGCATCGGCTACGTCGTGGTTCTCACCGACGTAGCCCGCGACAGTGGCCATCCGACGGAACCTAAGCCTTCTTCCGTGTCGCTCGATAGGGATTCCCATCGTCGCGAACGGCAGTGCCGATCGACGCGACGCGCCTCGATCGATCCGAACCGAGCGGACGCCGGCCACGGGCTCCATGCCGGATGCCCTACGCGGCCAGCTCGGCCGGTAGGGAGGTCGCCGCCCGCCGCGGCGCCGCCGGAGCGGCGAGCGCCGCACGCGCGGCAGCGAAAGCGTCCGCGATCAGCCGGCGGGACTGGCTGAAGTCCGTAGGCTGAACGCGGCGAGAGTTGACGGCGGGCAGGACAATCAGCTCGACCTCGCCGGCGTACCGTGCGATGTCCAACTCCAGGCGTCCTCCCACCAGCAGGGACAGCGCGTGGACCGCCGCATCGACCGCGCCGCGGTGGGGCCGCTCGAGGGGGGACGGCCCAGCGGAGGTGGGGAGCACGTACACGCGCTGCGCGCCCAACTCGACCGCGTGCGAGATTGGCGTGTTGTTCACGACGCCGCCGTCGACCAAGTGCCGGTCGCCCAAGCGCACGGGCGGCAGCACGCCGGGGATCGAGGCGGCCGCCACGACCGCGTCGAGGGCGGGCCCTCGGGACAGAAGCACCTCGCGGCCGCCGAGGACGTCGAAGGTGAGCAGATGCAGTAGGGATCGCGGCGTGCTCGAGCGCCTCGAGCTGCAGGTGCCGGCGAACCACTCGCCGCAGACCGTGATCGGGCACGAGGTGGTCGTGCCGGCTCGACACCCCCCGGAGGAGGGTGCGGATGGCCACCGGAAAGATCTCCTCGCGCGAGATCGCGCCCCAGGCGCGGGCGAGCTGGTTCGCCGTCGTGACCGTCTGCGGGCGGGTGGCGATGAAGGCGGCATTGAGCGCTCCGGCAGACGTCCCGACGAGAACGTCGGGAGCGATCCCCCGCTGGTAGAGCGCGCGCAGCATCCCGACCTGCATCGCGCCGAGCGCCGCCCCGCCGGCGAGAACGAACGCCGTTCGCGGTTTGACGAGGCGGGGGGTCATGCGTTTCCGAAGACGATCCTCAGCCGACCAGGCGTCCCGAGAGCTCGGCGCGCGCGACAGCGATCTCCGTGACCGCTGCGCCGACGAAAGCCGCACGGCACTGGGAGATCTCGTTCTCGAGGTCCTGCATGTAGGCCGCGCATTCGGTCAGGCCCGCGGACTCCGCGGCGAGCAACTCCATGTTGAGGCGGTCCAGTTGGGCACGAATCTCGTTGGCGTGCATGTCTCGGTCCTGGGGCTCGGGGTCCATCGGCGAATGCATGCTCGCCGAGCGCACGGCTCTTGTCGTCGGCCGGCAGGCGACTCTTTCTCCTACCGTCGGGGGCGCACGGCCGCTCCCTGTACGCCAGGCGTAGTAGTCCGACGCGCCGGCTGATCGACCGATCGCTTCTCCCGATTGAGAGGGCCCTGCCGCGAAGGGAGGGTTCGGCCCCTGGTATGCGCGAGCGCGATCCCCACCTACGACCGCTGTTCTTGAGCGCCGTCCTCGCGGCCCTGTTCGGCGTGGTGGCAATCGCGCAGACCGACAGCTGGTGGGTGGCCGGCGCTGTCGTAGGGGCCCTCACTCTCCTCGTGCTCGCAATCGTCCTCGACGTCACAGGCAGCACGCACAGCGATGCATTGGAGCGCGTGCTGGTCGTGACGTCCGAGCCGCTCCCGGCGAAGCAGGTGCTCGACGCCGTCGCGCGGCAGTCGGGGTCCACTCCGAGCGCCACCGAGCTTGGGGTGATGGTGGTCTCGCCGGAGGGCTTCGGGCGACCCGAGGCCGCCCGCCGGGCCGAGCGGGAAACCGTGGCCTCCCTACGCCGAGCGTCGGTCAAGGCGACGGGGCACGTGGGTGATCACGACGCCGGACAGGCGGTCGCCGACGCGCTCGTCCTCTTCCCGGCCGACCGCGTGCTCGTCTTCGCGCACCCGCGCGACGCCGCGTCCCATCGCACCGCTTTCGAGTCGGACGTTGCGGGCCGGCCGCTGTCGATCGCCGACGCCAGCCCCGTGTGGCGAGTCCCTATCGCGTGAAAGGCCAGGGGTGTTGCGGGCGGGAATTCGCGTGGCAGCGTGGACCTCATGCAAGGTCCAACACCGAAGGAGGAAGTATGGTCAAGCGAATTCTGATGCTGGGGCTGGCCGCCGTGGCTCTGGCTGCCTTTGCCCCCTCGATCGGCACGCACAGCGTGCTTGGCGGGAGCGAAGCGCAGGCCCAGGACCCCGCCGATCCGGCGGACCCCGCGGATCCCGCGGACCCCGCCGATCCCGCTGATCCGGCCGATCCCGCTGATCCGGAAGATCCCGCTGATCCGGAAGATCCGGCTGAGCCGGCGGAACCGGCTGAGCCCGTCACGCCCGAGGACGACGAGGGCGACGACGACGACGAGGAGCTCGTCCCCGTCCCCGGTCCCCCCGGTCCTCCCGGTCCCCAGGGCGCGCCCGGTGCTCCCGGCCCCGCTGGTACACCCGGCCCGCAGGGCGAGCAGGGTGAAACCGGCGAGACCGGCTCCGGCGGCGGCGGTGGCGGCTCCGAGTCTGGCTCGGGTGGGCAGAAGGGCGCTACAGCGGCCCCCAGCCCGCAGGCCCCGCAGGTCATCCCGGCCGCGAACACGGTCAGCTCCGGCACCGACACCGGCACGATCCCGCAGGGCGGCATTCAGGCCGGCGCCGGCGGAACCGCCGATGACGCGTCCGCGGCAGTCCTCGGCCTGGGTTCAGGCGCGCTGATGCTCGTGCTGACGGCGGGTGGCTACGTGCTGCGTCGCCGCGGCTTCGAGCTGTGAGCCTGAGGCCCTCTACCGACAACAGCAATAACTGGCGTCGCCGGCTTCGGCCGGCGGCGCCGTTCTTGCTTCGAGGTGGTGCGGCCGCCCTGCTGGTGGCCGCCTTGGCGATCCCCAGCGAGTCCGCACCCGACGAGCCCGAGCCGCCGAGGGGTCAAAGGCTTTCCGCGGCAGCCCTCGCACAGGAGCGGCCGATCCCGGCCACCCCGCCGCCGCAGCAACCGCAGGACTCTCAGCCGCCGCAGCGACGGCTGGTTGACGTCGTCGACCGCGAGGCCGCGCCGCCGCGCCGGATACGCATCCCCGCCGTCGGCGTCAGGGCCCGCGTCGTCTCGCTGGAGCGCGAGCCGGACAGTACGATGGAGACTCCCGAGAACTTCGCCAACACCGGCTGGTACGAGCCCGGGAGCGAACCCGGCGAGCGTGGACCGGCCGTGATAGCCGGGCACATCGACTCCACCAGCGGCCCGGCCGTCTTCTATCGCCTGCGAGAGCTGAAGCGCGGCAACCTGATTCGAATCAAACGCGCCGACGGAAGCGTTGTTCGTTTCCGGGTCGAGGGGCTCGAGCGCTGGCCGAAGGCAGAGTTCCCGACGCGCCGCGTGTTCGGAAGAACTCGTCTCGCCGCCCTGCGGCTCGTGACCTGTTCCGGCAACTTCGATCCGTCAACCGGCCACTACGTCGACAACACGATCGTGTACGCGACGAGGCTGCGTGTCAGACGGACCGTTCCGTAGCGGACGCGACGCAGCCGGTAACTGCTGCCCAGGCGGCGGTTCAGCTAGAGGCGCTACGTGCTACGCGCCTGGAGGCGCCGGGCAACGTTCGGTGCGACCCGCGAGGCCAGGTCGGTGGCCGCCTTCTCCTCGCGGTCGAGCGCCGCGCGGTACGTTGCGAATGCCGCTTCCTTGAGCCCGTGGGCGGCCTTCTTCCAAGCCTCGAGGGCCAGCTCGGCGTCGACTGCGGCCAAGGCCCAAGCGTCCCAGAGCTGCTCGGCGCGGGACGGTCGTTGGGACGACCCGGCGAGCGGCAGATAAGGAAGGATCAGTCGGCGATCGTTGGCAGGCATGGTGAGCGCTCCCTATAGCTTGGTTCAACGAGGGCTGTCGCCAGCGAACCGCGCCCCGGGCAGGCGCTCAACAGCGAGCCGAGCTCAGGCGAGCGGCGCTGCCAATCACGCGCCGACGGCGTCCGAGGGCGGCGACTGCCGCTCTACCCCCGCCGCTTGGACGGCAGCCGGCAAGGAGCCGAACAGCGCCTCGACGGTGCCGACCGGCGGCCATCCCTCCACCCGCCGACCGTTCCAGTCAGCGCGCACCGGCGGCCGCCCGCGGAAGAAAGTGAATGCCCGGATCGCTCGGACCACTCCGGGCCGTGTCCAGGCCTGCTTCCTCCGCCTCGGTCGCCGTGGCTCGCTGAGCTGGAGCTGCGCCGCCAGACTCACCGACCGCCCGCAGCGCAGGCAGGTCTCGCCGTCGCGGAGCGGGCGAGCGCAACGGCAAGCACGCGCGAACCCCGCTCCCTCGCTCATCGGTCCGTGTTGGCTCATCGCTGATACCACACCGCCCAGCGGGCTCCCCCACAAGAACGACTGACGCTTGCGCGAACACCGTCGACGATCACGACGGGGCTGAAAGCCAGCCGATATCAAGCGACTGCGAACTCCGCTTGGCAGCACCCGTTCCGGCCGTAGGTTCGGACTATGTCCTGGACCGGATGGCGGTCAACCGCACGCTCACGCAGGCGGCTGCGCCTCGCTGCGGGGCTAACCGCCGTCGCCGTCATCGCTGGGGCTGCCAGTCCTCACGAAGCGCCGGCCGCGGCGTGCCCCGGCCAGCACGCCGAACCCGCCCAGACGAGCAGGCAGCAGGTCGCGCGCGCAACCCTGTGCCTCATCAACGCCCAGCGCCGAACCCGCGGGCTGCGGATCCTGCGCTCGAGCGGGCGACTTTCGAAGGCGGCTCGTCGCCACTCGCGCGACATGGCCCGCCGGCACTACTTCTCGCACACGTCGCTCGGCGGCACGACCTTCCCCGAGAGGATCCGGCGCGCGGGCTACCTGCGCGGCGCGAACGACTGGTTCGTCGGCGAGAACCTCGCCTGGGGCACGAGAGCCAAGGGGACAGCCCGCGCGGTATTGCGGGTGTGGATGACCAGTCCCACCCACCGGAGGGTCCTTCTCACTGGATCCTTTCGCGACGCGGGTGTGGGAATGGCGTGGGGGGTCCCAGATCGGCAAGTTGCCGGTGGGGCCACGTACACGGTCGACTTCGGCGTGCGGTATTGAGATGCGGGACGACGCCCCGGACGGTCTAGTCATGTTTCTCGGAAGCGTCGCGGGGGACGTCGCGCGCCACACGGCCCGTCCCATCCTCATTGCGCAGGACGGATCCGGGGAACGGAGCTGAGCCATGCGGCGCTTGTGCTCCGTGGTCGTCGCGATCGCCCTCACGGGGACATTCGTGCTGGGTTGCGGAGACGGCCAGGGGTCAGTCGCCGGTGCGACGGGTCCGCGGGTCGATCACTTCGACGCCCAGCGGGCATGGCGGATCGTCCAGCGTCAGCTCGCCTACGGCCAGCGCCCCGCGGGCTCTGCGCAGCTCCGCCGGCTCGCCCGCTCACTGCGCCCATCGCTGCCGAACGGCCGGTTCGAGCGACTGCCCGGCGAGCCCGGCTTGCGGAACGTGGTGGGCACACTGCCCGGCCGGCAGCCCGGGATCCTGGTCGGCGCGCATTACGACACGCTGGTCGAGCCGCCCGGGTTCGTCGGCGCCAACAACGGCGCGGCCGGCACTGCGGTGGTCATCGAGGCGGCGAGGGCGCTGAGCCGAATGCGGCGTCCCGCGGAGGCCCCGGAGGTGCGCTTCGTCCTGTTCGATGGGGAGGAGCCCGCGGCGGGGTTGCCCGAGGAGACGACGGACTTCTACAGCGAGGGACTACGCGGTTCGCGCGCCTACGTCGCCCGCCATCCGGACCGCACCGCGGCGATGCTGCTGCTCGACTACGTCGGGAATCGCGGCTTGCGGCTGCCACGCGAGGGCAGCTCGACACCGGTCGCTGTGGGATCGCGTGCGCGCAGCGGCACGTCGGATTGGCGCCGCCCGCTTCTTTCCCGGCGAGACCGGCGCCAGGATCGTGGACGATCACACGCCCTTCCTTCGCGCCGGCGTGCCGGCCGTTGACTTCATCGACTGGAGCTATCCCGGGCACGACAGGTCCGACACGCTGGACAAGCTCTCCCGTCAGAGCCTCGATGCGGTTGGTGAGACCGTCGTGGAGGTTGTGAGGCGGCTTCGGGTCACTGGCTGACCCGTCTTAGGGCGCTAGCCGGATGTGCAGGTGGTCGTCGTGCTGCGGGATCACCTGCACCACCTCGGGCGGGCCGGTCAGGCCGGTGCCCGGTCCGACGAACACCTTCGTCGCGCCCGCTCGGACGAGGCGATCCACGAGGTCCTGGGACAGCCGCCGGTCTATGTCGGCCGCGGTTCGCGGTGCCCGGCGGCTCCGGTCCTTCCGGGGGTAGTAGATGTCGGCGTCGAGTCCGTTCTGGTGGCTCGCGTGCCAGACGTAGCCGAACCGCCGGCCGAAGTCACCGCCGTGTGGGCGGCTGAGGTCGCCGATGAGCAGCGGGCGAGCGCCTGGATGAGCTCGGCGGTGGTCACGCGCGATGGCGAGCAACAGCCGCACCAGGCGGTCGGTGCCCCAGCGACGCGAAGCCCGGTCGGGGCTGCGGTGCAGGTTCGGGTCCCAGGTCACGAAGCCGGCGCCACGGGCGGGGAGATGCACGCCGCGGACAAGGCGGCCGGCGGTTGGAAGGCCGAGCGCGACGGACCGGCGCCAGCGAATCGCCGGCCGCCGGGCCGGCGCTCGATCCGCGCGCGGCCGATCCGTGGAGCGCTCCGGAGCGGCCGCGGGCGAGGCGATGCGCGGCTCGGCGTCATCCTTTCCCGCGCTCAGCGCGATCGGGAACGCCGCCGCGGCCGCCACGGCGACCAGAGCCGCGAGCAGGAGCGTGGCGGGACGCATTCGGCGCCGAACGTATCAGGCGAAGTTCAGGGGACCATGACGCGAATCCCGGCGCAGGCGCCGAGCCGCCGATGTCGGGCCGGCCCGCTTCCGCTGACCGCTCTACGCGACGATGGGGACGGTGAGCGGCGTGTCGACGAGGTGCTCCGCGACGAACCAGGCCTGTAGTTCGTTGGTGCGCAGCACCTCAGAGACCAGCAGGTCGTTGGAGCCGTCGTCGCCAAGCTCGTCGGCGCGATGGGCGGCCGCGCGAACCTCCGTGATGACGAGCTCGTGGGCCTCGAGCAGCCGCGAGAGCATCGCCGGCACCGCTTCGGCGCCGTCGGGGGGCCGCGGCACGCTGGTGAGCTCGGCCACGTGCCGGGGATCCCCGACCGCCACCGCCCCCAGCGTCTGGACCCGCTCGGCGACCGCGTCTACAAGCGCGTCCTGCTCGCCGGCGTGCTTGTCCATCAGGAGATGCAGCTGGTAGAAGGTCGGACCGCGCATCAGCCAGTGCGACTTCTTGTAGAGGTCGTGGAGGATCCTCGTATCGCTGAGCACCTTGTTCAGCGTTGCGGCCATCTCGGCCCGAACAGGCTCGGCCAGGCCCAACGGCATCTCGCGCAGCTGACCGAAGCGCTGCACCTCACGCCCGTGCTGGTGCAGATGCGGCTGGCCCTCGGGGGCGGCACCGTCTGTGCCATACATGAAAAGCGCTCGTGAGATCCGTCGACTCGGGGACATGCCGGGAAGGTAGGTCCCGGCGGCCGACCGCTCAACAAGCTTTCGCGATCACGGAACAGCGTTGCGTCGAGCTCCACGGCGCTGACGAACGTACGGCCAGCGGGAGATGGGTCCGGAACGATCTGACGATCAGGCAGTAGGCAGATCGTCTTACAGACACACGCGCGCGCGGGACCCTCTCCGAGCATGCTCAGCTCGGCGCAGGACAGGTGCGTGGTCGACGGCCGCTACAGGCTCCTCGAAAGGGTGGGCGCGGGCGGTGCGGCGACCGTGTACCGCGCCGAGGACCTCCGGCTCGGCCGCGACGTCGCCGTCAAGGTCCTCCACCCCGAGCCTCGCTGGAGGACCAGGAGCTGGTGAAGCGCTTCCGGAGGGAGGCCGAGAGCGCCGCGAGCCTGACCCACCGCCACGTCGTCGCCATCTACGACCGCGGCGAATGGGACAGGACCCACTACATCGCGATGGAGTACGTGGCCGGGCGCTCGCTCAAGTCGATCATTCGCGACGAGGCTCCTCTGGAGCCGGCGCGGGCGATCGATCTGACGGTGCAGATCCTGCGCGCCACGGGGGCCATCCACAGCCGCGGCATCATCCACCGCGACCTGAAGCCCCACAACGCCATCGTCGACGGCGCGGGCCGGCTGAAGGTCATCGACTTCGGCATCGCCTGGGCCGGCGCGTCGGACATCACGGAGAACGGCTCGATCTTCGGCAGCGCGCATTACCTCTCGCCCGAGCAGGCAGAGGGCGCGGAGGTCAGCGGCGCCTCGGACCTCTACTCGGTCGGGGTGATCCTCTACGAGACCCTGACCGCCCGGCCGCCATTCCTCGGCGACACCGCTGTGACGCGTCGCTCTGAAGCACATCAAAGAGCGTCCCACGCCCCCCAGGGCCTTCAACCCAGCCGTCACGCCCGAGCTCGAGTCGGCCGTCATGCGGGCGCTCGAGAAGGACCCAGCGCGCCGCTTCGCGGACGCGGACGCGTTCATCGAGGCGCTCACCGAAGCGAAGGCGGCGCCACCACGAAAGGAGAAATGTCATGAGCACCGCGTCGGCAGCCGAGACCACCACGCTCGGGATGACCGATCTCGAGGTTTCCCGCATCGCCTTCGGCACCTGGCAGCTTGGAGGTGACTGGGGGAGCTTCGACGAGGCCGAGGCGATCAAGGCGATCCGTTACGCACGGTCGCTCGGGGTCAACTTCTTCGACACGGCCCAGGCCTACGGCTACGGCGCCTCGGAGCGGCTGCTTGGACGGGCGCTCCGGGACGAGCTGGATCAGCGTCGCGACCAGCTCGTGATCGCCACCAAGGGCGGGCTGCGCATGGCCGGTGAGGACCAGGTGCGTGACTCGAGCCGGGCGTGGCTGCGGCAGGGGGTGGAGGACAGCCTGGCGGCCCTCGGCCGTCGATTACATCGACCTCTACCAGGTCCACTGGCCCGACCCCGGACACCCCCTTCGAGGAGACGGCACTCGCGCTTCAGGAGCTCGTGGACGAGGGCAAGATCCGCCACGTCGGCGTCTCGAACTTCTCCACCGGGCAGATGGCCGACTTCGCCCGTACGCGCCCTGTCGAGACGCTGCAGCCGCCCTATCACCTGTTCCGGCGCGAGATCGAGGCCGAGGTGCTGCCCTACACCCGCGAGCACAACATCGGCGTGCTCGTCTACGGGCCGCTCGCCCATGGTCTGCTGACCGGCGCCTTCGACGAGCACGCCACCTTCCCGCCCGACGACTGGCGCAGCAAGAGCGACGTCTTCCGGGGCGAAGCGCTGCGCCGCAACGTGGAGAAGGTGCGGCAGCTCGAGCGGTTCGCCGGCGAGCGCGGTCACAGCGTGAGCCAGTTGGCGGTCGCATGGACCCTGGCCCGGCCCGGGGTCGACGTGGCGATCGTCGGCTCGCGCCGGGCGGCTCACATCGAGCAGAGCCTGGCAGCGCTCGAGCTGCGGCTGACCAGCCGAGGACCTCGCGGCGATCGACCGAATCATGGCCGACGCCGTGGAGGTCGGCGGGCCTTCGCCCGAGAGCGTCTGACAACCCAGGCGGATTGTGGAGGGTTGAAATGGAGTGCTTTTGGGTCTTGGGGCAGCGTCTCGATTTTCTCGCCACCGGCGAAACCACGGCTGGTCACTACTCCCTCTTCCATGTCTTCATTCCCGCGGGGCCGCCCGGCCCGCTACCCCACATACACAGAGACGCGGACGAATTCTTCTTCGTGGTAGAGGGCCGCGTCGAGGTCCTCTTCGAGGATGCCTGGCGCCCGCTGGGACCAGGGCAGTTCCTGCACGTGCCTCGCGGGACCATCCACACCTTTCGGAACGTGACCCCCGACGCAGCCCGAATGCTCTCCGGCTTCGTGCCGTCGGGCTTCGAGCGGTTCTTCCGGGACTTCGGGCACCCGGCGCGGCTCGACGACGTGGAACCGCTTCCCGTTCAGGAGGCGGAAATCCAACGGCTCAAGGCCACGGCAAGCCAGTACGACATGGAGCTGGCTCCCGCGCACGAACCGGACGTGCGACAAGGCCTGATGCGTCGCCCTACCCGTTCGTGGGCCGGGGCTGGACGACGGCGATGCCGTACGGGCTGTTGCCGGTCGCGATGGTGGCCGTCGTCCTGAAGGTGCTCGGGTCGATGACCGACAGCGTGCTCGCTCCCTGGTTGGTCACGTAGAGGGCGTCGCCGGTGGCCCGTACGGTGAACGGGTCCGTACCGTGTGGCCCGACGGAGACGGTGGAGGAGACCCGATGGGTCCCGGTGTCGATGGCTGTGACCCTGCCCGGACCGAGGCCGGTGACGTAGGCGCGGTCGCCGTTGGGGCTCATCGCGACGCTGAACGGGCTCGGCTCCCGGAGCCTCGCCTGGACCGTCCCGTTGCCGGCGTTGATGACCGTGACGCCCGACAGCTCGTTGGTGACGTAGACGGACGCGCCGTCGGGCGTGACGGCCACACCTGAGGGGAACCGACCGGTCGGGATGGCGCGGACGACGCGGTTGGTCCGGGCGTCGATGACCGACACGTCGCCGGATCCGCTGTTGGCGGCGTAGACCGTCTTGCCGTCAGGTGCGACCGCCACGCTCAGCGGCTGGGTGCCGACCCGCACGGACGCCCGGACGCGCCCCGCCCGGGTGTCGAGGACCGAGACGCGGTTGGAGCCGCCGTCGGCGGTGTAGAGGTATCGCCCGTTGGGGTTGAGGGCCACATCTATGGGCGTGCTTCCGCGAGGAAGCGCGATGGTCCTCGCGATGGTGTCGTCGGCGGTGTTGAGGACCGACACGGTGTTGCTGCCGGTGTTGGCGATGTAGACGGACTTACGGTCCCGAGACACCGCCATCTGCGCCGGGGAGACACCGACCCGCACCGTCGCGACGACCTTGTGGGTACCGCCATCGATGACCGAGGCGGTGTTGTCGAGCTGGTTGGTGACGTAGATCCGCGCGTGAGCGGCGGTTTTCTCGGCGGAAGGCGACGTCGCGCAGCCGAGGCCTCCGACCAGCGCGAGCAGGATCGCGGTCGCACAGCGGCACGGCCGAGCGCCGAATCATCTCCTCAGCCCGCGCAGCAGTCCCGACGCGTAGTAGTCCTGTGCGTTGCGCACGCCGGGAACGGCGAAGAAGTAGCCGCCGCCTATGGGGGTGATGTAGCGGACGAGCATCTCGTTCTCCAGCCGGGTCTGCATCGCGATGTATGTGTTCAGCTCTTGCTGGAAGCAGCAGAACGTGTGCCCCATGTTGGGGTTCCCACCCTCGTCGGGGCTCTGGTCGTACTGGAAGCTTCGGCGCAGGATGGTGCTGGTGGCCGCGGTTTGCGGGGTCTGGGGGTTGGCCCGCCGGATGTGGCAGTCCAGCGGGGTGAGCCGGCCCTGCGGGTCGTTCGTGTAGATGGGGTCGAGCTCGTCCGAGGCGTTCGGGTCGGTCGCGTACAGCGGCGCGCCGCTGATCTTGCGCCGGCCGAAGATGCGCTCCTGCTGCTCGACGGGCACCTCGTCCCACTTGTCCAAGTGCATCCGGATGATGCGCAGCACCTGGTAGGTCCCGCCCGCGGTCCAGGCCGGTTCGGGCCGGCCGGGCTGGACCCACACCACCTGGTTCATCTGGGAGGCGTCGGTGGTGTTGGGGTTGGAGATGCCGTCCTTGAACCCCATCCAGTCGCGCGGAATGCCCACGGGTCGCGGCGGGAACCGGAACGAGTCCATGCGCCAGCGGAGACGCATGCCGCCGCTGGTCTGCCGCATGATGTCGAGCATGGCGTTGCCGACGGTGTCCCGGTGGTTGGCGCACAGCTGCACCAGCAGGTCTCCGTGGGTGATCTTCGGGTCGAGGTCGTCGTGCGCGAACGCCCGCATCGTCTTGAGTTGGGCCGGCTTGCGCGGCGCCAGCCCGTAGCGGCCGTCGAACAGCGACGCGCCCAGGGCGACCGTGACCGTCAGATCGTCGGGTAGCACCGTCGCGCCGAGCAGGTGGCGATGCTCCGGCGGCTTGCCCGGCCGGGGCGGGGGAGGAGTGCCGCCCTTGGTCAGGAACGCCGCGCGCTCAGTGAGCGTGCGGAACAGGTCGATGAGCTCCCGACGGTTGCCTGCGGCCACGTCGAACGAGAGAAAGGCGGCCGCCGTCTGCGGAGGCGTGGCGATACCCGCCTGATGCTGGCCGTAGAACGGGATGCTGTGTGTGCTGTCTTCGGTTGCGAGCTTGTTGTAGCCGTCCTGGTAGTCGGTCCCCTGGGCGTGGGCGGCGCCCGTGGGCACCAGGTTCGCGGCGGCCGCCGCGGCGGCGCCACCGAGCACGCCCTGTAGAAAGGACCGCCGCGGGACAGGACACCCGCCGCCGTCGCCCTCTCGCCGTTCCCCGGAAGCATGGGGTTGCTGAGGAGTCATACCCGCATCCGGTGTCGGACTCTGACCGGCTCGGCGACCGATGCATCAACTGGCCGCGATCACGCGATCGTCCTCACTCATCACCGGAATGCCTCATGTTGTCCTGTAGTGTATGAATGTAGAGGCTGCTCATCGAAAGCCGACGGCTCCGGCTGCTCGGCCTTCTCGAGAGCCGGCGATTTCGCCGACGCGACCGCGAGTCGGCGGGTTCACGGTCGCCGAGGCGGCCTTATCCGCCTGACCAGCGTCGAAAGCGACCGCCGGTGAGGCCGGGAAACGCCGCAGGGCAGTCTTACAGGCGGGAGATGACCTTCCGACGCGCCGCACTCACAGCCCGAAGAGCGCCGGGTCGGTTGAACCCAGCACCTCGCGTGCGGCCCGCCGGCCTCGTTCGCGGACGCGGTCGAGCTGGTGCCACTCGAGCATGCCGACGTCGGGCTCGACGGGCTGGATGACGACGTCGGCGTGCTCGCGCGCAGCCTGCTCGGTGTCGACGCTCCCGAGCACAAGCGACCGGCTGATGGTCTCCAGGAAGCTGGGCCGCGGAGTCTGGTTGTCCCAGATCCCGGCTCGCGCCGGAGCCCGCGCGACGCCGGTACCCATCCGCAGTGGGCGGCCGGTAGCGGGTGGTCACGTCAACCGCGATCACGGGTCCGTCGCCAGTCGCCGCCATGACGTCGACGGGGAGATTGTTCAGGACGCCACCGTCGATCAGCAGCCGGCCATCCACTGCGACCGGCGGCGCGAGGCCCGGGAGGCACTGGCTCGCGCCGGCCGCGACGCCGAGCGGGCCGTCGCGGTGCACGACCAGCTCACCGGAGACCAAGTCGCAGCTCACGCAGAAGTAGTCGCGCGGCAGCTCCTCGATCAGCCCGGGCAGGTTGCGCTCGAACACCGCGCGGACTCGCCGTCCTCGGATCATCGCCGTCCGTGGGAACGTGTAATCCGTCAGGGGGTTGCGGCGGACCCAGTCCTCGTAGCAGCGGGCGTCGATCTCCTCCGGGTCCATGCCGAGCGCGAACATCGCGCCGATCCACGCCCCGCAGCTGACGCCGCCGACACGGTCGATCGTAACCCCGGCCGCCAGCAGCTCCTCGAGCACGCCGATGTGCGCGAACCCGCGTGCGCCTCCGCCCGAGAGCACGACGCCGGTCGAGCGCCGCGCCAGCCGCCGCGCGGCAGCTTCGACGCAGGCGCTCCAGCTGGGTCCGTCCTCGACGCGTAAGCGGCGCTTGGGTACCAGCGCTTTCGTCCAGTCTGACACCCCGATGCCGTCACCGCGATCGACGAACACGAGGTCGCTGGAGCGCAGCCGCGGGTGCCAGTAGATCCAGTTGGGGACGGGACCGCCGGACGTGAGCGCAAGTACGCGGTCTGCGTGGCGCAGGCACAGTTCCGTCCAGGCGTCGCGGCTGGACGGCATGTCTGCGAGCAGTACGACGTGGTCGTGGTCCCGCTCGTGGGCGTCAACGATCTCAACGGCCGTCGCGACGACGCCTTCGATCGGGGCGGTGAGCAGAGCGGCGCGCCCATGACCGGCAAGCGCCTCGCGGAGGTCATGGGCGAACCGCGGCGCGACCGCGCCGGACTCCGCAGTGAGCGGCACGACCGCAAACGTCACCGCGGGCGAGTCATCGCGGCGCACAGCGGGGCGGCTGTCACGCAGCTGGCGGGCCAGCATCCCGGTGACCGCGAGCGCCAGCTCGGGGGTGGCGGTCAATAGCGCATGGAAATCGTCGGCGCCAAGCCGTACGAGCGTCGTGTCGCGCCGAGCGCGCACCGTCGCCGAGCGCGGCTCGCTCGTAAGGACGGCAAGCTCGCCGAGCACGTCGCCGGGGTACAGCACCCTGACCAGGTCTTCTGCACCGTCGCCTGGCATCACCGCCTCCAGCCGCCCGGCGGCGACGACGAACAGGCAGTCCCCGGTATCGCCCTCGTGAAAGACGGGGTCGCCGCCGCGGACCCGCAGCACGGTCGCGGTCGCAGCTAGGCGTTGCAGCGCATCCGGCGGTGCGCTTGCGAGCATCGGCACCGCGCTCAGGAACTCCTCGATCGAGCGATCGCCGTCGACGCCGGGCAGCATGCGGCGCTCGCGCCCGATAACGCCTGAGCTGGCCACGACCGGGGCCGCGTCCCCATCGCGCCTCGGATCCGGGGGCTCCGGCCCCGTTTCGGGCCTCGTCAGGCTCGTCGAGCGTCACCTTCCCCAGCGCCGGCGCGCAGAGGGCAAGGCTCAGGAAGATGCCGATCGCGAGCACCCAGCCACGCTGGAAGTCGTCGAGCGCGGCGGCCGGCGCGCCGATCACGGCGATCAGGACGGCGACGCCGATCGCCGCACCGATCTGCCGCGCGACGCCAGTGATGGCGGTTGCCGTTGCGAAGCGCTCGCCTGGAGCGCCGGCGACGGCGACGCTGCTGATCGTCGGAAACGAGATGCCGGCCCCTATGCCGGCGACTATGGTCGCGGGCAACCAACCACCGAAGAAGTCAGGCTCGGTGCCGGCGAGCAGCAGGTAGCCGGCGATCCCCGCAGCCCATACCGCACCCCCAGTGAGTATCAGCAGCCTGGCATCGATGCGTGCCGCGAGGCGTCCGACCGGACCGGCCACGATCGCGGCGACGATCGGCCCGGGGGTCATCGCGAGGCCAGCCTCGAGGATTGACCATCCCCATACGGTCGTGAGGAACAGGACGTTGTTGAGGATGACGCCGAAGTAGGCGGCGGCCGCAAGCACCATCAGGCCGTTGGCGACCCTGAGCGAGCGGATCCGCAGCAGGGCGCCGTCGAGCAGCGGCGCCGGATGCCGCGCCGAACGGCGAACGAAGAGGGTCGCCAGCGCGACAGCGACGAGGCCCGCGCCGATGACGCGCGGGTCGACCCAGCCCCAGTCGGGTCCCTTGACGACACCAAGCACCAGCGCCGCAACGGCGCCGGCGAGCAGCAGCGCGCCGCCGACGTCGGGGAGCGTGCGCTTGCCCGGCGCGCGGCTCTCGACGAGGGCGCGCCGCGTCAGAACGATCGCCGCCACGCCGATCGGGACGTTCACCAAGAACGCAGCGCGCCAGCCTGCGGCGTCGACCAGCACGCCCCCCGCTGACGGTCCGAGGCCCGCGGCCAGGGCCGCGTTGGCCGCCCACAGCGCGACGGCGTGTGTGCGCTCGCCAACGGGGAACGCATGTATGACCAGCGCAAGCGAAGCCGGCACGATGATCGCCGCGCCGATCGCCTGGACGATCCGAGCCGCCACCAGCAGCTCGGCGCTGGGCGCCAGTGCGCAGGCAGCCGACGCCGCGGTGAACACGAGCAGCCCGAGCTCGGAGATCCGCTTCCGTCCGAGCAGATCCGCGGCGCGTCCCGCCGCCACAAGGAACGCCGCGAAGACGATGTTGTACGCGTTGAGCACCCACGAGAGGTCGTCGATGCCCGCGTCCGGGAACGAACGAGCGATGTCGGGGATCGCGATCGTGACGATCGTGGCATCCAGGAACGCCATGAAGACGCCCAGTGACGCGATCAACAGAACCGACCGCGGCGCGACCTGGCGCCGACGTACGACGTTCCCCAACGCCCTCGACCGCAGACCCGGCTCCGGCCCGTTCGGTCGTGATCCCTCGACCCGGAAGTCAGTCAGATGCGTCTCACCTCCCCGGAGGTCAGTCGAGTCCAAGCGCTCTGGGCCCGCCCGCCCGCAACCGGTGGAGGGCGCCTGCCGTTCGCTTGCGTGCCGTCGGAGCACCAACTACGGTCGCACTGACACGTCCGCGAAGCAAGCCTCGTGGCGAAAGGACTAGCCCAGGAATCCGAGCAGGAACTCGAGGAGCGCGCTCTCCCGTTCCGTGCGCTGTACGAGCACTGGGAGCGGACTCGCTGGTCGCTGGACAGCCTGCGCTACGAGGGCGACCGCGCCTCGTTCGAGGCGCTCGGCGAGAACGAGCGCGAACGGATGCGCTGGCTGTTCATTCACCGCTTCGACGGCGAGTCGACGGTCGCCCGCCTCATGACGCCGTTCGTCAGCGCCGCGCCGGACTTCGACGTTCAGCTCCTCATGTCGACGCAACTTGTCGACGAGATGCGTCACGTCAAGGCGATCGTCCGCATCTACGAAGAGGTCTTCGGAGTTGCCGACGGTCTGCCGGCCGTGCAGGCGCTCGCTGACGAACGGCGCGACCCACTCACCGAGCGGTTGTACGCGACGCTCGAGTCGTGGATAGACGCCTTGGCCGCTGACCCGACACCCGACGCGTACCTGCGGGCCGTGGTGGCCTATCACCTGATCGGCGAAGGAGTCGTCGCGCGGGTGTCCACGGCGCTCTCGACACCCGTGTTCGAACGCCTCGGCGATTTCCCCGGGATCCTCGCGGGCCAGCGCCTCGTCTTGCGCGACGAGTCGCGGCACATCGGCATCGGTGTGACATACGCACGGCGCGAGATGACACGCGATCCGGCTCGCACCCTTCGCCTCGTCGACGAAGTCCTGCAGCACTCCATGGGTCGCTTCGTCGAGGTGCTGGGCATGGCTACGGACGGACTCGCGCAAACGGTTTCCGACCACTACGGCGCTACCCCGCACGAGTACTTCGCGGAGGCTTTGCGGCTGATCGGCGTCCGCCTGCGGTCGATCGGCGCCGATGCGCTCCTCACGCCGCCTGTCGCCCAGGGCGCACCGCCTGGCGAGTGAAGTCGACCTGGCGACGAGATCAGCGCGCGGCGCAGGAAGCCCACCCTGTATCCCGGGTACGATCGCCCTGTCCGCCCGAGAGGAGGCAGTGATGGCAGTCGGCACGACCGAGTTGCTCGACGTCGAACGCGCCGGCGAGGTGGTGACCCTGAACCTGAACCGGCCGGCTCAGCGCAACGCCCTCTCGCGTGAGCTCATGGAGGATGTCACCGCCGCGCTCGGGGCTCTCGGCGCGGATCCCGAGGTCAGGGTGGTGGTGCTGGGCGGACGCGGTCCCGCGTTTTCGGCGGGGCACGACCTGTCTGAGATCGTCGGGCTCGGGCTCGCCGAGTACCGCGAGATATTCGACCTCTGCACTCGCATGATGACCGCGATACACGAGCTGCCCCAGCCCGTCATTGCGCGCGTGCACGGGATGGCGACGGCGGCCGGCTGCCAGCTCGTCGCGGCGTGCGATCTGGTGGTCGCGAGCAGCGAGGCTCGCTTCGCGACCCCGGGCGTGAAGATCGGCCTCTTCTGCACGACGCCGATGGTCGAGGTCACGCGGTCGGTCGGCCGCAAGCGAGCGCTCGAGATGCTGTTGACCGGGACTCCGATCGACGCCGAGACGGCGGCCGAGTGGGGGCTCGTGAACAGGGTGGTGGCGCCGGACGAGCTCGAGGCGGCCACCGACGAGCTGGCGCGGCAAATCGCGTCCGCAAGCTCGCTGACGGTCGGCCTCGGCAAGCGTGCCTTCTACCGCCAGATCGATCTCGGGCTGGACGCCGCCTACGACGTCTGCCAGGAGGTCATGAGCGAGAACGCCACGGCCGAGGACGCCCAGGAGGGCATGTCCTCGTTTCTCGAGAAGCGCCAGCCGATCTGGCGCGGGCGCTGAAGTGTCCACATCCGTTGCCGCGCTGACGCCGCTGAGGTTCCTCGAGCGCTCGTCGGACGTGTTCCCGGAGAAGACCGCGATCGTGTACGGCGACCGCCGCATCACCTATCGCGACTTCGCGGGCGAGACAACGCGCCTTGCCCACGGCCTCAGGGCCTCGGGCATCGCGGCCGGAGATCGCGTGGCCTACCTCTGCCCGAACATCCCCGAGATGCTGGTGGCGCACTTCGCGGTGCCGCTCGCCGGCGCGGTGCTGGTGGCCATCAATACGCGCCTGTCTCCCGACGAGGTGCGCTACATCTGCGACCACTCGGGCGCCAAGCTGATCGTGGCCGACGCCGAGCTGCACGGCACGCTCGCGCCGGTCGCGCGCGAGCTGGCGACGGTGGAGGAGGTCGTGACGGTCGTGGATCCGCTGGCCGAGTCAGGCGGCGACGGCGTGCTGGACGGCCCGCGCTACCAGGATCTGCTGGAGCGCGGCTCTGACGAGCCGCTCGACTGGTCGGTCGCCGACGAGCTCGCGACGATCTCGATCAACTACACCTCGGGCACCACGGGTCGGCCCAAGGGAGTGATGTACACGCACCGCGGCGCGTACCTGAACGCGCTCGCGGAGGTGATCCACTCCGAGCACACGCCGGCCTCGGTCTACCTGTGGACGCTGCCCATGTTCCACTGCAACGGGTGGTGCACGCCGTGGGCCGTGACCGCGATCGGTGGGCGGCACGTGTGCCTGCGCGCGGTACGGGGCGAGCGAATCTGGCGGCTGTTCGCGGACGAGCAGGTCACACATCTGAACGGCTCACCCACCGTGCTGACGGTCATCGCCTCCGCCGACGAGGCGCGGCCGCTCGAACGCCCGCTGGTGGTGACCACCGCGGGCGCCCCGCCGAGCCCGACGATCATCGCCCAACTCGAGAGCCTGGGGGCGCGGATCATCCATGTCTACGGGCTGACCGAGACCTACGGCCCCTACTCGGTGTGCGAGTGGCAGCCCGGCTGGGAGGACCTCGGGAGCGAGGCCCGCGCGAAGCTGCTCGCACGCCAAGGCGTCGGAATGCTCTCGGCCGATCGGATGCGGGTCGTGGACGAGCAGCTGAACGACGTGCCCGCCGACGGCGAGACGATGGGCGAGGTCGTGATGCGCGGCAACAACGTGATGAAGGGCTACTTCGCCGACGAGCAGGCCACGGCCGAGGCGTTCCGCGGGGGCTGGTTCCACTCCGGCGACCTCGGAGTGATGCACGCGGACGGCTACGTCGAGCTGCGCGACCGCGCCAAGGACGTGGTCATCTCGGGCGGCGAGAACATCTCCACGATCGAGGTCGAGCAGGCGATCGTCTCCCACCACGCGGTGCTCGAGGCGGCCGTGATCGGCGTGCCCGACGAGCAGTGGGGCGAGCGACCCAAGGCGTTCGTGGTCCTCAAGCCCGGCAACGAAGCCGGCGAGCAGGAGCTGATCGACCACTGCCGCGCCCGCATCGCCCACTTCAAGGCACCCAAGGCGATCGAGTTGATCGACGAACTGCCGAAGACCTCAACCGGCAAGGTCCAGAAGTTCGAGCTCCGCGAACGCGAATGGGCCGGCCAGGAGGCACGCATCAAGGGCTGACGTGTCAGATCTGGCCGTGGGCGGCTGCCGGCTGCTCTATTCGGAGCCCGGCGGCCGGCTGCTCGGCTTCGACACCCGTGTCTGTCTCCGAGCTCGACCTCGACGCGCTCGAGGCCGAGGGCCTGTTCGGCGGCCCGCGCTTCGAAGTGCCGGTTCTCGGGCTGCGTGAGGCGACGATCGGCGAGATCTGCCTGGCCGCCCGCCGCTTTCTGGGAGATGAGCCCTCGCTCGACATCGCCTACTTCAAGTCAGCGGTCGCGGCGGGCTCGCGCGGCGACCTCGACGAGGCGGAGGAGTCCTGGCGGCTCTGTCTCGAGGCGGGTGGCATGGAGGCGCACTATGGCCTCGGCTACACGCTCCTCGAGCTCGAGCGGCCCCACGACGCCTACGGCCACCTTCGCTTCTACACAGAGGTGACTCCCGCCAACGCCTGGGCCTGGTGCTTTCGCGGCCAGGCCGCCGAAGCGATCGGCGAGACCACCGAGGCTCGCCACTGCTACGAGCGCGCCGTCGAACTCGAGCCGGTCTGCGATCTCGAGACCGACGCCGCGGAACGGCTCGACGCGCTGCGCCGATGAGTTCGCCGGGCTCGCCTCCTACGCAGAGGCGGGGGTGGTGTCCGGTGGTCCGCGCTCGCTGTCGGCTGCTTGCGATCCGGGTTGTCGGGTGGGGATGGTGCGGGAGAAGAACAGCGCCGCGGCGGCGACGATCGCGATGACGGCGAGCGCGGCTCGTAGCGCGGCGAGCCGTGCGGTGGCGTTCTCGTCCACGATCGCCGGCGGCCGTCTGGTCGGTCACGCCGGCCTGCTCGAGCGCGGCCTCGAGGTCGTCGTCGGAGAGGAAGGGGACGCCGCTTGAGAGCTGCGTATCGGCCTGCCGGCTGAGCTCGGGCGGGACGGCCGGGTTCTGCTCTATGCCGGCCAGCAGGGTCGCGGTGAGGCTGGCGATCAGCACCGAGCCCGCCAGCGCGGTGCCCAGCGACGCACCAAGGTTGGTCGCGGTGTTCTGCAGGCCGCCGACCTCGGGGCTTTGCTCGTCGGGCACGGCAGACACGGTGACGGCGCCGAGCTGCGAGGCCAGCGCGCCGATCCCGAAGCCGAGCAGCAACAGCGGCAGCGTGACGATCTCGGCCGAGGCGTCCTCGTCGATCGCGGCCAGCAGCACGACGGTGCCGGCGAACATGGCGACCAGCCCGAGCCTGCACGACGCGGCGTGGATTGGCGTTCGGGCGGAAGCGCGGGATCCCGGCGGCCGCCAACAGCAGCGTTATCGAGAGCGGCAGTATGCGCACGCCGGTGTCGATCGCCGACAGCCCGAGCGACACCGACAAGAACAGCGGCACGACGAAGAAGACGCCCGCCTGGACGAAGTACTGGAAGAAGAACATCCTCAGGCCGCCGCTCGCCTGCACGTTCCGGAGCATCGACGGGCGCACGAGCGGCTCCTCGCCGCGCCCCTCGAGCCGCGACTCCCACTCGAAGAACAGCCAGACCAGGAACAGCCCCGCCGAGGATCAGCCACAGCGTCGCCGAGATCCCGAACAGCTCCGGCGCGTCGGGCTTCGGCGCGACCCAGCCCCACACGCTCGAGCGCAGCACGCCGAACACCGCCAGCCCCAGCCCGGCCGCCGACAGCACGACGCCGACGAAGTCGATCCGGGGTTGCTGCCCGGGGGGCTCGTCCTCGATCCGCCGCGTCAGCACGAGGATGCCGAGCACGATCAGCACCTCGCCGGCGAACACCCAGCGCCAGCTCAGATAGGTCGTGAACAGCCCCCCGATCAGCGGCCCGACGGCGACCGCGATCGCCCCGGCCGCCATCACCAGGCCATAGGCGCGCGGCCGGCCCTCGGGGCGAAAGTTGGCCGCCACCAGCGCGACGATCGCCGGCAGGATCAGCGCCGCACCGACGCCCTCCAGCAAAGACCACCCGACCAGCAGCACCGGCAACGACGGCGCGATCGCGGTCGTGAACGAGCCCGCCCCGTAGATCACGCAGCCGATCGCGAACGCCCGCTTGCGGCCGATCAGCGCGCCGACCTTGCCGCCCGTGATCATCAGCGTCGCCATCACGAGCGTGTACAGGGTGATCGCCGTCTGGATCCCGGTGACGTCCGTCCCCACGTCCTCGGCCACCGTCGCGATCGCGACGTTCATCACCGAGGTGTCGAGCGTCATCAGGAACTGGCCCGCCGCCAGCGTCACCAGCACGATCGTCGCGCCCGCCTGCGCCCCCGACCCGCTCTCGCTCGTGCTCGCGCTGTCCGGCATCGCGGCAGATCATCGCGGTCCCGACGGATCGACCCGGGGCGATGCGCGGCCCGGGAAGCCGTCGTATGGTTGCGACATGGGTTTCCTGCGCCGTCGCGACGACGAGCCGGTGGGCGATCGGTTTCTCATGCGCGAGAAGCTGCTTGCGATCGGAGATGACTTCTGGATCGAGAACGACCAAGGCGAGCGGGCCTACAAGGTCAACGGCAAGGCGATTCGCCTGCGCCAGACCTTCGTCCTCGAGAACGCCTCGGGAGACGAGGTGGCCCGCATCCAGGAGCGCAAGCTCAGCATCCGCGACAAGCTCGCGATCCAGCGCTACGGCCACACCGCAGCGACCGTTCACAAGGCGCTGGTCGGGATCCGGGCTCGATTCGCTATCGACGTCGAGAACGGCACCGACATGAAGGCGCATGGAAACGTCGTGGACCACGAGTACGAGATCGAGCGCGACGGCGACACGGTCGCGACGATCTCCAAGAAATGGTTTCGCGTGCGCGACTCCTACGGCGTCGAGGTCGCAACAGGCGAGGACGCCCCGCTCATCCTCGCCATCACCGTCGCCATCGACTCGCTGACCACCCGCGACTGAACCGACGCGCGACCGGCGCTGCCGCCTCGATCAATGACGCTCGAGATCATCAATCCCGAGGACCTGCCCACTCCCCCGACGTACACCCACGTCGTTGTGGCGACTGGAAACAGGTTGGTGTTCGTCGCCGGCCAGGAACCCGAGGATGAGCAGGGCAACCTCGTCGGCGCCGGTGACTTGGCTGTCCAGGCCCACCAGGTGTTTGCAAACGTCGGTCGTGCTCTCGCCGCCGCCGGTGCCAGGCCTGACCAGGTGACCAAGATCACGATCTTCGTCGTCGGCTACCGGCGTGAGTATCTGCCGGCGATCGAGGAGGGCCGGGTGGCGCTGTTCGGCGAGCACAAGCCTGCCGACACGCTCGTGGGAGTGGAGGCGCTGTCCCGACCCGAATACCTGATCGAGGTCGAAGCGACCGCCGTCATCGACGGCTGACGACCACGACCGTGGTCTACGCGACCGCCGGGACGGGCTAGGAGCTCGGTATGAAGCGCCCCTCGGAGGGCTGCACCAGCACCCAGCCCTGACCGGACAGGCCGAGCTGGAAGCTCTCCCCGGACCCCAGTCCGATCAACGACTTGGCCTGCATGTCGGACTTGAGGGTCGTCGTGACGCCGCCGGACCAGGCGATCGCGGCCTGGGGATCGGCGAACGTCGGCGCCTCGGCGACGTCGAGCCGCAGGGGCTTGCCGTCGGACACGAGCGCCACCAGCCCGGTTCCGCGAAGCCCGACGTTGAACAGTCCGCCGGCGAGCACTCCGGCCGCCCCGCCCTTGACCTTGGTGATGTCCCAGTCGATGCCCGCCTCGAAGGCCAGGATGTTGGAGCCGTTGACCGTCAGCGTGTCGTTGTCGAGCCGCATGACGTGGACCAGCATGGCCTGGGTGGCAAGGAAGAGCTCGCCCGAGCCCGTGGCCTGCATCAGCCGTAGCGACTCGCCGGTCGCGGCCTTCTTGAGCAGCCTCCCGACGCCGCCGCCCTTGTGCTCGAACTTGACGTCGCCCTGGTAGGCGACCATCGCGCCGTTGCGGGCCATGACGGTGGTCTCGGACAGCTCGATCTTCAGCAGGTACGGGTTCTGGAGCGTGAACGCCTCCCCGGTTTCGACCTCTGCGAACTTCTCGAGCGGCTCGCCCATCTCCGACATTCCGGAACACCTCCTGGATCGCGTCCGGCGACGATAGCGCCAGGGGAGCTCAGGGCGCCCACCGTTGCTCCTCTTCCGTCTAGAGGTGGGCGAAGTGGACGTGGTTGTCGTGCTGGTCCTCGAGCGGCGCCCCCTCCGGTAGCGCTGCATCGACGCCGCCCAGCACCTGGCGATCGTTGATCGGGCCGATCAGCTCGATCGGGTTGGTGCGCCCGCGGCGGTTGTACTCGGCGGCGTGGAAGCGCCGCAACCGGGCCGCTCCTTCGGCGGTGCCGATCAGCTCGCGGCGTAGTCCGGCGTCCCCGGCGTTGCCGTCGTGGTGGTGCGAACCTGGGTCGTTGCGTCGCCCCGAGGTCGGCACCAGCCCGGCGGCGAAGGCGCGGGTGAAGAACCGCTTGATGTCCCGGTTTACGTCACCGTTGACGCCGAAGTGCAGCAGGTAGCGCTCGTCCCAGCGGCCCAGCCGCGCCTTCGAGATCAGGTAGACGCGCAACGCCCGCTCGGACCCCGTCTGCAGGAAGCGCCGGCGGGCGCGGCGCATCCGGCGCCTGATCCGCTGGCGGCGGGTGAGTGGGTCGGACGTCACTCGTGTACCAGCGATCCGAGCGGGCAGCCGCTGTGCGCGTGCAGGGCCGTCTCGTGCGCCACCAGGTTGTCGAACCAGGCCTCGATCGCAGCCCAACTGTCGCACGGCGCCGGTTCCTCAAGACCGCCGCTGAGTCGCGTCACGCCGCGCCAACACGAACAATCCGGCCGCGGTGACGACACCCAGCACCGGCACCGCGCGACGGGCTGCCGGCGGTGAGAGCACCAGTTCGAACAGCGGGACAGGGTCTCCCATACGTTCCTGCAGTCCGCCCAGAGGGCAGTCGCCGCGATTGATGAGAACGAGGATCCCTTCGGCGAGGAGAGCCGTGACGGCAACTCGCAGCAGGCGTCCACGACGGCCGCTGAGCGCGCACCACCACACGTAGACGATGGCGACGAGAAACGCCGCCGCGATGGCGGCATGCACGACTCTGAAGATGCGGGCGCCCCGCGACAAATCTTGAGGCATGCTGACTCGGCGCATCACTCGTGCAGGGCGGCCCAACATCGTGGCAAGGCTAAATTGGGGCCGCCAGCTGACCCATCGGTAGGCGGCCGCGAGCCGGTTTCGGAGAACTACCTAACTGACCAAAGGCGAGGTGAGATGGGCAAGATGATCGTGGAGCTCTCGATGTCACTCGACGGCTACATCGCGGGGCCCAACGACGGCCGCGGCAATCCCCTGGGTGACGGCGGCGACGCGCTCTTCGAATGGATGAGGGTCAACCCGGAGGCCTACGGAACGAAGGACTTCATCAATCCTCCGGAAGCGAGCCGTGCCGTGGTGGACGAGTGGTACGACGGCGGCGCGATCATCAGCGGCAGGCGAGGGTCGTGAAGGGATGAGCCCGACGATTCGCGTCGAAGAGTCGGTGCAGATCGCCAGGGCGCCCGCGGAGGTATGGGATGCGATCGCCGACTACGCATTCGACCTCGAGTGGCGCAAGGGCCTTCTCGAGATGACGCCCGACCCGCCCGGACCGCCCACTTCCGGCACGAGGGTCCACGAGGTGGTCAGGTCCGCGGGACGCGAGTACGTCGCGGACACGGAGGTGACGGCTCTCGACCCGGGCGTCTCCTACCGGTTCGCGGGCACGGGCACGATCGGCGGGCTCAGCGGGGGCCGAGCCGTGCGTGCCGACGCGCCCGGAACCGGTGCCGTGTTCACCTACACCATCGAGCTCCAGCCCAAGGGCGGCATGCGTCTACTGGGCCCCATTCTCGGCCCGCTGGTTCGCTCCGGACTGAAGAAGGACCTCCAGAAGCTCAAGACACTTCTCGAGAACCACCGGTAGCGGGCTCGATCGTCCGCTGCGCCTCGGCTGCCACCTCTCCGTCCTGCCCACCGTATGGGTGGGCAGGACGGCAAGGTGGCCGGCGAACCCGGTCATGGGCTTCACTGTTACGGGTGCTCGAGGACTGACCGGAGGTGTCCACTTGAACGAACCGCGCTACGAAGTAACGCCGATAGGAACGGTCGAGTCTCCCTTGACCGATCCTGCCTCGGCCCCGAACCAGGGTGACGAGGGAGCCCCCGACGCGTGGCTCGCCTTCGAGCCCGCCGTGCTCGAGGCCCTCGACGGCATCCGGGCCGGGGACGAGGTGATCGTCCTCACCTGGCTCGACCGCGCGCGCCGGGACGTCCTGCGGGTGCATCCACGCGGCGACGTGTCGAGAGCGCAGCAGGGCGTGTTCAACACCCGCTCCCCCGACCGGCCCAACCCGATCGGGCTGCACAGGGTGAAGGTCGCGTCGATCGACGGAGGCAGGGTCCGGGTGCACAACCTCGAGGCGGTGGACGGGACGCCGATCGTCGACGTGAAGCCGGTGCTCAGCAGCGACATCAGCGAGCGCTGACCATGGCGCGGTCCTCGCCGGTCGACGGCTTCCGGCTTGCCTATGACCGTGAGGGCTCCGGGCCGCCCGTCGTGCTGCTTCACGGCTGGCCGGGGGACCGGGCCGACTACCGCGAGGTGACGCGCTTGTTGAGCGACGCCGCCGAGGTGATCGTCCCCGACCTGCGCGGCTTCGGGGAGTCCGACAAGCATCCGGAATCCCCGGGGCGCGCGTACTCCGCGCAAGCACAGGCGCGCAGCGTCGTCGGTCTCATCGGTGAGCTGGGCCTTGAGGCACCGGTGATCGCCGGCTACGACATCGGCAGCCGCGTGGCCCAGAGGATCGCCCGCGAATCTCCCGAGCTCGTGAGCGCGTTGGTTGTCTCCCCGCCGCTTCCCGGCGCCGGGGATCGAGTACTGAGCGCGGTGGCACAGCGGGAGTTCTGGTACCAGGCATTCCACCAGCTGGGGGTGGTCGACGAGATCATCGACGGGAAGCGCGCGGCCGTTCGCAGCTACCTCCGGCACTTCTGGTCGCACTGGTCGGGCCCGGATTTCCAGCAGCCGGAGGCCGATCTCGACCGGCTCGCGGACCTCTACGGCGCTCCGGGCGCCTTCAGCGCGTCGATCGGCTGGTACCGCGCGGGCTCGGGAATGGTCGCAACGAGCCTGGCCGAGAAGACACCTGCGCCGGAAGACCGAATCGCCGTGCCCACGACGATCCTGTGGCCGGACCACGACCCGCTCTTCCCTCCGAGCTGGGCCGACCGGTTGGAAGACTTCTTCAGCGCCGCCACCCTGCAAACGCTCTCAGGCGTGGGCCACTTCGTCCCACTCGAGGCAGCGCCGCAGTTCGCGGCCGCAATCCGAGCGAGTACGTCAGGATCGCGGATGTAGGATCGCGGCATCGAGGTGCGACGCCGGATCCTTTCGGGCATCGCACGCCAAGCTGGACATCCCGCGGGGCTCGCGGGGCGTCTCATGGGTGTGGCGCTCAATCTCGGCGACCGCAGCGACGTGACGGCAGCGGTCGATGCGCTACCGATCCCGCCGGAGGGCGTCGTTGCCGACGTCGGCTTCGGGGGCGGAGTCGGGATCAGGCTTCTGCTCGATCGCGTCGATGCGCGCGGGAAGGTCCACGGGGTGGAGGTCTCTTCGGAGATGCTGAGTCGGGCGGCGCACCGGTTTCGCAATGAAGTGTCCGAAGGCCGGCTCGAGCTTCATCGCGCGTCGATAACGGATCTGCCGTTCGGCCCTGCGTCCGTTGACGGCATCATCACCACGCACACCGTCTACTTCGTTTCCGACCTCGACCGAGCCTTCGGCGAACTGGCCGATGCATTGAAGAGCTCCGGTGGAGCAGTCATCGGGCTGGGCGATCCCGATGCGATGAAGGATTTCGCTCCCTACGGCTTCCGGATTCGCCCTGTCGAGGAGATCGTGGATGCACTCGAGCAGGCCGGGTTCACCCTCAAGGCACATCAACAGACCGGTGAGGGTTCCCGGCGGTTTCATGTGCTGCTGGCGACGAAAGGGGGGCGCGAATGAGAAAGATCGTTGTGATCAATCACCTGTCGCTCGACGGCGTCATGCAGGCACCCGGGCGCGCCGACGAGGATGGGGCCGCCGAACCGGCGCAGATGGCCTAGGCCCGCGGAGCCGCCGCCGTCTCTCTGAGGCGCGCTCGCGCGCGCGCGGCGCGCACCTCCGCGCTGAGGGTCGCCAGGTCGTACGGCCCCTGGTGCCGCCTGCCGTTGATGAAGAAGCTGGGCGTGCCTGCGACGCCGCTCTCGTCGGCGCTCGCCACGTCCTCGGCCACACGCTCCGCGTACTCGCGGCGGCGCAGCTCGTCCCAGAAGCGCTCCACGTCGAGGCCGAGCTCCCCTGCGCGGCGCTTCAAGTCACGCGCCGTCAGCTCGTCCTGGGCGGTGAGGAGCCTCTCGTGCATCGGCCAGAACGCCCCTTGCGCTTCCGCAGCCTCCGCGGCCTCGGCGGCCATCTGTGCGTTGAGATGAACATCGCTGAGCGGCAGGTGGCGCCAGACGTAGCGCAGCTCGTCGCCGAACTCGTCGAGCAGCTCGCGGATGACGACCTCCGCCTGCCCGCAGTAGGGGCACTCGTAGTCGCCGTATTCGACCAGGGTGACCGGGGCCGAGTCGGGGCCGCGCACGTGGTCGCGCTCGGGATCCACTTCTTCGGAGAGATCGAGCAGGTCCTCGGCGGTCGCCGAGTTGCTGGCGTGCGCGTACCTCCGCAGGGAGCCGCGCGATCACCCTGAACACGACCCAGCTCAGCAACGCCGCCAGGATGGCGGCAGCGAGCACGCCGAGCTTCGCCTCCTCCAGCTGCGGGCCATCGAATGCGATCCCGGCGACCAGGAGCGAAACCGTGAACGGGATCCCGGCGACGGTGCCGCCCCCGACGTTCACCGGCCAGCTCAGCGTGGGACGCAGCCCGGTGAACCACTGTCGCGTGCCAAGCCAGGTCCCGACGACGATCCCCACCGGCTTGCCGACCACGTAGCCGAGCACGATTCCCCACGTGATCGGCGACGTGACCGCGTCGCCGAGCAGCTCCCCGTCCACGTGGATGCCGATGTTCGAGAGCGCGAATAGAGGCACGATCACGAAGCTCGTCCACGGGTGCAGGCGGTACTGGAGGCGTTCGTTCGCGGAGATCGCGGAGGTCACCCCGAGTTGCGCGGATCGGGCGAGCTCGGGTGTTGGCTGCTCCCGGAAGGAACGCGTCAGCTCCGTCACGCGCTCCAGGTCGGTGCGCGCGGGCGGATACGCGCTGACCGCGAGCCCGACCGCCAGCCCGCTGAGCAGCGGGTCGACGCCCGACTCGTACAGCGCGACCCACACGCCGATCCCCAGGAGCCAGGCGGCCGGCGGCGCGCCACGCCTCCGGCGCGTATCGCAGCGCCAGCAGCAGGCAGAACAGGGCGGCTGCGACTGCCAGCGCTAGCGCATCGATCTCGTCCGTGTAGACCGTGGCGATCACGAGCAGCGCCACCAGGTCGTCGATCACCGCGAGGGTGAGCAGGCGAACACGCAGGCGCGTGGCGCGCGGAGCCATCAGCGCCAGCACTCCGAGCGCGAACGCGGTGTCGGTGGACATGGCCGCCCCCCAGCCGTTCGCCCCGGCGCCGCCGGCGTTGAACGCCAGGTAGATAAGCACGGCCATCGCCATGCCGCCGGCAGCGGCCATCGCCACAAGGCCGATGCGGCGCCGTTCCCGCAGTGCCCCCAGGTCGAATTCGCGCCTCGCCTCGAGCCCGACGACGAGGAAGAAGAACGTCATCAGGCCCTCGCTCACCCACTGCCTGAGATCCAGCGAGATGCCATCGCTTCCGACGCGGATGGATAGCTCGGTGCCCCAGAACGAGTCGTAGGTGTCGGACCACGGCGAGTTGGCCCAGACGAGGGCAGCGACCGCCGCGCACAGCAGGGCGATCGCACCGGCCGATTCCGTGCTGAGGAAGTCCCGCACCGGCGCCGCGAGGTTCCGCGCCCACGCGGTGTGTTCCGTGAATGGCCGCCGTATGACATTCGCTCGGGAAGCCATCTGCGCGCCCCGGACCCTACGCGTCCCGGCTTTGGAGCCGGCCGACAGGTTCGGTCGGTGGATCTTGGCAGCCGCAGACAGCGACTCGAGCCCGGCCGGAGCGGAGACTAGCCCGCAGCTTGGAGGAGCTTGAGCGATGCTTGTGATCGACAACTTGGAGGTCGTCTACGACGACGTGCTGCTCGCCCTCGAGGGTGCGAGCCTCGAGGTGCCGGAGGGCGCGATCGTTGCGCTGCTCGGCGCCAACGGCGCCGGCAAGACGACCGCGCTGCGGGCCTGCACCGGCCTGCTTCCGATCCACCGCGGTGCGATCAGGCGCGGCACGATCTCGCTGGACGGGAAGCGGATCGACCGTCTGCGGCGCCCCGGACATCGTTCGGGCCGGGATCGCGCAGGTGATGGAAGGGCGGCAGGTCTTCAGCGAGCTGACCGTGGAGGAGAACCTGCGCGTCGGGAGCTACTCGCGCCGCGCCGGCATGCAGGGCCGGCTGCGACGCATGTTCGACCTCTTCGAGGTGCTCGGCGAGCGCCGCGGGCAACCCGCCGGCTACCTCTCGGGCGGCGAGCAGCAGATGCTGGCGATCGCACGGGCGCTGATGTCAGAGCCGCGCTACCTGCTGCTCGACGAGCCGAGCCTCGGCCTCGCGCCGCGGATCGTCGCGCAGATCCGTGACCTGATCGTGCGCCTCAACAAGGAGGGCACCTCGATCCTGCTCGTCGAGCAGAACGCGGCGATGGCGCTCTCGATCGCCGAGCACGGCTACATCCTGGAGACCGGCAGGATCGCCCTCGACAAGCCGGCCGCCGCACTGCGCGCGGACGACGAGGTCCGCGAGTTCTACCTCGGCCTGCGCGAGGAGGGGACGACCACGTCGTTCCGCGACCTCAAGCACTACGGGAGGCGCAGGCGATGCGCAGCCTGAGCACCCTCGCCGAGATCCTGCCGGGCTGCGGGTCGGACGTGCCCGCCGGCAGTCCGGTGCTGGAGGTCCGGGACGTGCAGCTGCGCTTCGGCGGCGTCCGCGCACTGCGCGGCGTGTCATTCGACGTGCGCCAGGACGAGCTGTTCGCGATCATCGGGCCCAACGGCGCCGGCAAGTCGTCGATCTTCAACTGCCTGTCGAGCGTCTACCGCCCGCAGGAGGGATCGATCGAGTTCCTCGGGCGTGATCTCACGCGACAGAGCCCCGCCGAGGTCGCGCGCGCCGGGATCGCGCGCATGTTCCAGAACATCGCGCTGTTCGACACGCTGACCGTGCTCGACAACCTGATGCTGGGGCGTCACCGGCACATCCGCTACGGCACCTTTGCCGCGCTCCTGTGGCGCGGTCGCGCCCGCCGCGAGGAGCTGCGCGAGCGCGCGATCGTCGAGGAGATCGTCACGTTCCTCGAGCTCGGCCGCTACCGCAAGACGCCGGTGGGCTCGCTGCCCTACGGCGTCAAGAAGCGCGTCGAGCTCGGCCGGGCGCTCGCCATGGAGCCGAAGCTGCTGCTGATGGACGAGCCGGTCGCGGGCATGAACGGCGCCGAGACCGAGGACATGGCGCGGGCGATCCTCGACATCCGCGAGGAGCTGTCGATACCGATCGCGCTCGTCGAGCACGACATGGCGCTCGTGATGGACCTCGCCGATCGGGTTCTGGTGCTCGACTTCGGCGCGCCGGTGGCGATCGGTCCGCCGGCCGAGGTCCAAAGCGATCCGGACGTGATCCGCGCCTACCTCGGCGAGGAGCACGACGTGGACCGGACCGATCTCGTCGACGACGACGTGCTGGCGGCGGTCGAGCAATGACGGAAATCGTCCCCACCATCGCCACCCGGATCCGCGAGCGGGCGCAGAGCGACCCCAGCGGTGTCGCGCTGCGCGAGAAGTCGCTCGGCATCTGGCAGGAGACGACCTGGTCGCAGTACGGCGATCTCCTCGAGCGCGCGGCCCACGGCCTGCTGGCGCTCGGCGTGCGGCCGGGCGACCGCGTGGCGATCCAGTCCGACAACCGCCCGGAGTGGCTGGTCGCCGACGCCGGCGCCGTCGCCGCCCGCGCCGTCACGATCGGGCTGGACCCGGCGGCCGAGTCCGAGGACCTGCTGCGGAACTCGGGCGCGCGCGTGCTGATCGCGGAGGATCAGGAGCAGGTCGACAAGGCGCTCGCCGGGAAGGCAGAGCTGCCCGAGCTCGAATGGATCGTCTACCTCGAGCCGCGGGGCGTGCGCGACTACGCCGACGCGTCGCTCGTGTGGTGGCCCGACCTGCTCGTGCGCGGGGAGGAGCACAGACGGGAGCACCCGCGCCTGCTCGACGAGCTCGCCGCGGACGTGACCGGCGACGACCCGGTCACGCTCGCCGTCAGCGCACGCGAGGTCAACGCCGCGCTGGCGAAGCTCGCCGACAGCGGTGAGCTTCACCCCGAACCGGGGCCCAGCGACTTCGTGCTCTGCCATCTGCCGCTGGCTCAAATCGCCGAGAGGCTGAACAGCGCGTGGCTGAACGCCTACGCCGGCGTCCAGGTCCACTTTGGCGAGCCGGCCGCGGACCTCGCGCAGACGCTGAGCGAGGTGGAGCCCTCGCTCTTCCTCGGGACGCCCCCTGTCTGGGAGACGCTCCGGGCCAGGGTCGGGACGCCGAAGAACCGGCTCCAGGCGCGGGCGGTCCGCAAGCGCCTGGGGATGCGCAAGTGCCGCTCCGCTCTGTCGGTCGCAGGCCCGGTCGCGCCCGAGCTTCTGGATTGGTACCTCGGGCTTGGAATCCCGGTGCGCCGGCTCGGCACCGAACTCGTGGGGGAGGCGAGATAGATGGAGGAGCTGCTCACGGCCACCGTCCGCGGGGTCGCACAGGGCTCGCTGTACGCGCTGCTCGGGCTTGGCTTCGTGATCGTCTACAAGGGCACGCGCGTCGTGAACTTCGCCCAGCCGGTGCTGATGATCCTGGGCGCCTACTTCACGTCGGCCTTCGCCGTCGACCGCGGTGTGCCCTTCGCGCTCGCCGCGCTCTTGGCGATCGCCGTCACGGCGCTCGTCGCGATCGTGATCGAGCGCGTGGCCATGCGCCCCATGGTCGGCAAGCCCCCCTTTGCCGCGGCGATGGTCACGGTCGGCGTCTTCCTCGCGCTCCAGGTGGTGGCGGGGGACCTGATCGGCCTCGAGCAGCGCCAGGTGGGCGACCCCTGGGGCCTCGACAAGAGCTCGATCTTCGGCGTGACCGTGTTCCACAGCGACCTGGCCAGCCTCGCGATCGCCATCGTGGTCGTGCTGTCCCTGGGCGCGTTCTTCAAATACACGCGCTGGGGCCTCGCCATGAGGGCGACCGCGGTCAGCCAGGAGACCGCGCTGGCGCAGGGCGTGCCCGTCGGACGCATGTTCTCGCTCTCCTGGGCGTTCGCCGGAGGGCTCGGCGCCATCGCCGGCATGCTCGTGGCCACCGGCGGAGCCGGCTTCGACCAGACGACGACGCTGGTCGCGCTCAAGGCGCTGCCCGCCATCATCCTCGGCGGCCTCGACTCGATCCGGGGCGCGATCGTCGGCGGCGTGCTGATCGGCCTCGCCGAGGCCTACACCAAGACCTACCAGGCCGATCACCTCGCCTGGCTGGGCGCCAACTTCGACCAAGTCGTTCCGTACCTGGTGATGCTGATCGTGCTGCTGGTCCGCCCCTACGGACTGTTCGGCACCAAGGAGGTTGAGCGCCTGTGAGGGGTAGGCCACAGCTGTTCACGAGCTACGCGGCCGACCAGGCCCCGCTCAACACTCGATCGAAGCGGGCGTGGTTCGTCGCGCTCATCGCGCTCCTGCTCGTGCTGCCGTTCCAGCTCGGCACCGAGCTCAACGCACTGATGGCCACCGCCTTCCTGGCGGCCATCGGGGCGATCGGGCTCAACATCGTCACGGGCTGGGCGGGTCAGGTCTCGCTCGGGCACGCCTTCTTTCTCGGCATCGGCGCCTACACGGGTGCCGCGCTCGCGGGCGACCCGGGCGGCAGGGTGACCGGGCTCGGCCTCGACATGTGGGTGTGGCTGCCCGCGTCGGGACTCGTGGCTGCGCTCGTGGGCCTCGCCGTGGCGCCGGTGGCTACGCGGGTGCGGGGCCTGTACCTGGCGATCGTGACGCTCGGTCTCGTCTTCCTCGGCGAGCACCTGTTCCGGGAGCTCGAGGGCGTCACGGGCGGCGCCGGCATCGGCCGCGCCGGGCCCGAGCTCGTCCTGTTCGGCATCGACCTGAATACGACCAGCCAGTTCCTCGGCCTTGGCCTCGACCGCGAGATGAAGCTCTACTTCCTCAGCCTGGTCCTGCTCGCGATCTTCGCGGTGCTGGCCAAGAACCTCACCCGCTCTGCCGTGGGGCGGGCGTTCGCGGCGGTGCGCGATCGCGACATCGCCGCCGAGGTGATGGGCGTCGAGCCGACCAAGTACAAGGTCATCGCCTTCGGCGTCTCGTCCTTCTACGCGGGGATCGCCGGCGCCATGCTCGCCACCGTCACCGGCTTCATCGAGCCTGGCACCTACGACCTCTTCCTGTCGGTCGAGTTCCTCGCCATGGTGCTGATCGGCGGCGCGGGAACGCTCGCCGGCGCGCTGCTGGGCGCGGCCTTCGTGACGCTGCTCCCGCGCCTCGTCGAGGAGGTCCCGCGCTTCCTGCCCTTCATCACCGCCGACTCGAGCGGGGGGTTCCTCACCGTCTTCCAGCTGCAGGCGCTCATCTACGGCTGCCTCATCGTGGCCTTCCTGATCGCCGAGCCGCGCGGGCTGTTCGGACTCTGGGTCCGAGCCCGGAACCACTTCAGGGGCTGGCCCCTGCCGCATTAGCGGAGGCGTCATGGACCTGGGGATGTCAACCACCGACCGGCGTGGTGGGTCTCACCGATGCCGGACGGCCAACGCAAAGGGGAGGGTGAAATGACCCCGATGAGACCATGGCGATATCTGGCGCTGGCCCTGATGGCGGTGCTGGCCCTGGGCCTGCCGGCCTGCGGGGCCGAGGAAGAGGCGAGCGGGGAGGGCGACGTCAAGACCGACATCGGCGTGACGTCGGAGCCCTGCCCGGGCAGCCCCAACAAGGATCGGGGCTGCATCTACCTCGGCACGCTGTCGGATCTGACCGAGGGGCCGTTCGCCCCGCTGGCGGTTCCGATCACGGACGCCCAGAAGGCGTTCTGGCAGCGGGTGAACGCGAACGGCGGAATCGGCGGCAAGTACGACGTCGACGTCGAGAAGTACACCCGCGACAACAAGTACAACCCCGAGGAGCACGTGGCCAAGCTGCGCGAGATCGAGCCGGAGGTGCTCGCGCTCGCCCAGTCGCTCGGCACACCGCCGACGCTGGCCGGCCTCGAGATCCAGAAGCAGGGCGAGCTCCTGGCCGCCCCCGCGAGCTGGTGGTCGGGCTGGGGCGTCGACGACGAGGGCCTGATCCTCGAGAGCGGCCAGAGCTACTGCGCGGAGTCCATGAACGGGCTCGACTGGGCGGCCGAGGAGTTCGGCAAGCCCACGAAGGTGCTGGCCGTGGGCTACCCCGGCGACTACGGCGGCGACTCGGCGGCGGGCGTCAAGGTCTGGGCCGAGGCCAACGGCGCGACGGCGCAGACGGTCGAGACCGCTCCCAACGCGACCGCCGGCAACCAGGATGCGGCCGTGGCCGCGATCGCCAAGGCGAAGCCGGACGTGGTGATCGTCGCCACCGGCCCGGCCGAGATGGCCGAGATCGTCGGCAAGGCCGTGGCCGGCGGCTACGACGGTCAGTTCATCGGCTCGGTGCCGTCGTGGAACCCGGCGATCCTCAAGAGCGAGGCGGCCCCGGCCGTCGAGGCCAAGTACCACTACGTCGCGCCCTGGGGACCGTACGGATCCGACTCCGCCGCCCACAAGGCGATGGAGGAGGCGACCGGCGGCAAGCCGCCGGCGAACGACGGCTACACGTTCGGGTGGATCTGGTCCTACCCGCTCCAGGCGGTGCTCGAGAAGGCGCTCGCGAACGGCGACCTCACCCGTGAGCCGGCGTCCACAAGGCCGTCGACCAGGTGACCGTGGACTACGAGGGCGCGCTGCCGAGCCGGAAGTACGGCGGCGAGCCGAACGAGACAGCGGTCCGCGAGGCCGTGATCGTCAAGCCGGACCCGAAGGCACCGCTGGGAGCCTCGGTGCTGAAGGACCTCTTCGTCGGCCCTACTGCCGAGGGGCACGACTTCACGGAGGCCTGCTCGACGAGCAGCTAGCCGGTGGGGGACGCGGGACGGCCGCCCCATTCCCGGGCGGCCGTCCCGCTGTTCGCCGCCGACACGCCGTTATGAGCGGTTTACAATCGCCGCGTGGAGAGCCCGTGACGACGCGTCCCGAACCGGGATCGCAGGCGCTCGTCGACGAAGCGCCCGAAGCGGTCAGGCGGATCGTCGATGCGCTCCGCGAGCGCGAGGACGAGATCGTCGGCAAGGGGGTCCACGCGATTCGCACCCAGATCGAGGCGTACACGCGCATCGATGATCCGGCCTTCCTGTCTGACATGTGGGCGCATGTCCAGCAGCACAACGACGCGCTGATCCGCAGCTTGGCCAGGCAGAGCCCGCTCACCCCCGAGGAGCTCTTGTTCATCCGTCCGGTGGCCACGCGCCGCGTGGGACGGATCCCGCTCGGGGACTTCATGCAGGCGTTCCGGCTCTACAACGAGGTGTTCTGGGAGGCGGTCCTCGAGACGGCGACCGACGAGGAGACGCGCACGGCGGCGCTGTCGATGGTGGGCATCGTCATCCGCTACATAAACGTGGCCGCGACGACCGCCTCGGCGGCGTACATCGAGGCCGAGAGCCTGCTGCACGCTCAGGGCGAGCGCCTCCGCCGCGACCTGCTCGAGGACCTCCTGGACGGCCGCCCGCCCGCGCCCGGCCCGAAGCTGGCGGCGGCCCGCGAGGCCGGGCTCGAGCCGTCGGAGCCGTGTGTTCTCGTGGCCGCACGCGCGGTGGGCTCGGTGCCCGACGAGCACGCGCTCCGCTCCGCGGCTGCCTCGCTCGCGCGGGCTCAGGGCGCAGCGGTTCAGCCGCTCACCGTGGTGCGCCAGGACGAGATCGTCGTCGTCGCGCCCGCCAAGGTGGTCGACGCAGCCGAGCTCGCCGCCGCGCTCGAGGCGATCCAGGGCAGGCTCGCCGAGCAGGGGATCACGCTCGCGATCGGGATGAGCACCGTCCAGCCACTCGAGGACCTGCCCGTGGCATACCGCGAGGCCTGCGAGGCGGTCGAGCGGCTGCAGGAGAGGGGCGGGATCCTGGCGCTGCCCACCCTGCGGGCGTTCGAGTCGCTCACGCTGTTTGGCCACGAGACCGCCGGCCGGCTCGTGAGCCCTGAGATCCGCCGCTTCGTCGAGGAGGACGTGGAGGGCGGAGGGCTGCTGACGACGACCTTGCTCGAGTACGTGGCCGCGGACCTCAACGCGACGGTCGCAGCCGAGCGCATGTTCGTCCACGTCAACACCGTT
Organism: uncultured Thermoleophilaceae bacterium; assembly: GCA_963757815.1. Lineage (GTDB taxonomy): Bacteria > Actinomycetota > Thermoleophilia > Solirubrobacterales > Thermoleophilaceae > JACVRW01. Next base: position 97,764 of record CAVWSN010000038.1, read on the forward strand.
CGCTACCGGCTCAGGAAGATCGCCGAGCGCACGGGCTGCGACCTGCGCCGTCTCTCCGAGGTGCTCGACCTGCTGATCGCGGTTCACATCGCGCGGAACGCGGGGCGCATGTCGGCGGGCGACAAGTAGCGCGCCGGAAGTTTGGCGTCCCCGCCCGATGCCGCACGGAGGCCTCCCGCTTAACGTCCGGCTGGTGGCGACGACGTCCATCTCCGGGCCAGGGAGGGAAAGATGCCGAACCTCGCAGAGCTGCTGACCGACACCGCCGCGCGCTCGCCGGACAGGGACGCGGTCAAGCTCGACGACCTGACGCTGTCGTACCGCGGCCTGGAGCAGGCCGCGGGCCGCGTGGCCGGTCTGCTCGAGGCCAAGGGCATGCGCCCGGGCGACCGCGTCGGAGTGATGCTTCCGAACGTGCCGTACTTCGCAGCGGTCTACTACGGCATCCTGCGCGGCGGCGGCGTGGTCGTGCCGATGAACGTGCTCCTCAAGGAGCGCGAGGTCGAGTACTACCTGTCCGACTCCGAGGCGCGGCTGCTGTTCGCCTGGCACGAGTTGGCCGACGCGGCGCACGCCGGCAGCGACGGGGCGCATGCGGACTGCCTGCTGGTCGAGCCCGGGGACTTCGAGGCCGTGCTGGAGCGCTGGGGAAACAGCCCCGAGATCGTCGGGCGCGAGAGCGGCGACACCGCGGTGATCCTCTACACATCCGGCACCACCGGAAAGCCCAAGGGCGCGGAGCTCACCCACGACAATCTTCGCCGCAACGCCGGCATCGCCATCGGACTGTTCGGGATGGACGCCGACACCGTCACGCTCGGCGCGCTGCCGCTGTTCCATTCCTTCGGCCAGACCTGCGGCCTCAACGCCACGATCCGGGCGGGGGGCTGCCTGACGCTGATCCCGAGGTTCCACCCGGGCCGGGCGCTTCAGATCATCGAGCGCGACCGGGTCACGGTCTTCGAGGGCGTGCCGACCATGTACTCGGCACTGCTGGGCGACCCCGGCCGCGACGAGGTCGACACCTCGACGCTGCGGGTTTGCGTATCGGGCGGGGCCGCCATGCCGGGGGAGGTCATGCGCAACTTCGAGCAGGCGTTCGGCTGCGCGATCCTCGAGGGCTACGGGCTGAGCGAGACCTCGCCGGTGGCGTCCTTCAACCACCCCGACCGCGAGCGCAAGCCGGGCTCGATCGGCACCCCGATCGAGGGTGTCGAGATGCAGGTCTGGGACGACGAGGGCAGCGAACTGCCACAGGGCGAGGTGGGCGAGATCGTCATCCGCGGCCACAACGTGATGAAGGGCTACTGGAAGAAGCCGGGCGCAACGGCGGCGGCGATCGACGAGGACGGCTGGTTCCGCTCCGGCGACATGGCCAAGGTGGACGAGGATGGCTACTTCTTCATCGTCGACCGCAAGAAGGATCTGATCATCCGCGGCGGCTACAACGTCTACCCGCGCGAGGTCGAGGAGGTCCTCTACGAGCACCCGGCCGTGCACGAGGCGGCGGTCGTGGGCATCCCGCACCCGCAGCTCGGCGAGGAGATCGGCGCCGCGGTGGCGCTCAAGCCCGGCGTCAGCGTCGACGCGGCAGAGCTGCGCGACCACGTGAAGCGCCAGGTCGCCGCCTACAAGTACCCGCGCCGCGTGTGGATCGTCGACGAGCTGCCCAAGGGACCGTCGGGCAAGATCCTCAAGCGCGAGATCGAGGCGCCCGAGCACGTGACCGCCGCAGCGCCCTGAGCTCACCCGGAAGAGCCCTGAGCGAACATATGAGAACTTGCTCATATGTTGGTAGAGTCGACGCATGCCGCATCCCGCCGAGCACGGCCCCGCCTCCCGGCCGCTGTCCGGCTCCGAGCCGGAGGAGCTCGCCGAGACGCTGAAGGCGCTCGGCTCGCCCGCGCGCCTGCGCCTGCTCGTCGAGCTGCTCGACGGTGAGCGCAGCGTCGAGCAACTCGCCGAGGCGGCACGGCTCTCGCAGAGCGCCACCTCGCACCACCTGCGCATCCTGCGCGGGCTGCGGCTCGTTCGCGTGCGCCGCGCCGGACGCCACGCTCACTACTCCCTGCACGACAACCACATCGCCGACCTGCTGGCCGCGGCGCGCCACCACCACGAGCACCTCTATCCGCCGCCCGCCGTCGATCTGCCGGCGCCGCGCGCCGGCTCGCGCGCGTGACGGGACACGGGCACGCCCACGGCGCGCACCCCGGCGCTCACAGCCACGGGCTCGTCGACAACTCGATCAAGCGCTCCCGAGAGGGACTGCGCGCGGTCGCTCTCGCCCTCCTCGTCCTCGGTCTCACCGCCGCGGCGCAGGCGCTGGTGTTCGTGGCCTCCGGCAGCGTCGCCCTGCTGGCCGACCTGATCCACAACGCCGGCGACGCCGCGACGGCGATCCCGCTCGGCATCGCGTTCGGGCTGCACAGCGCCCGCGCCGAGCGCTGGGCCGGATTGGCGGTCGTGCTGGCCATCTTCGCGAGCGCCTGCGTCGCCGGCTACCAGGCGATCGACCGCCTGATCGACCCCGAGGAGGTCGACCGGCTTGGTGCCCTGGCCGCGGCCGGCCTGCTCGGGTTCGCCGGCAATTGGTGGGCCGCGCTGATACGCGGCCGCGCCGGACGGCGGCTCGACAGCGCCGCCCTGATCGCCGACAGCGACCATGCGCGCGCCGACGCCTACGTCAGCCTCGCGGTCGTGGCGAGCGCCGCAGCTATCGCGCTCGGCCTGGAGATCGTCGACCCGCTCATCGGTCTCGCCATCACCCTCGTGATCCTGCGCATCACCTGGGACTCATGGCGGACAGTCAGCGGGCGCTGACCAGGCCGCCTCAGCCGAGCTGGCGGTCCAGATTGATCGCGGCGCTGATCAGCGCGAGATGCGTAAAGGCCTGGGACAGCAACACCAGTCGATCGTCCCCTCGGTCCCAACCAGAGCGATCGTGTGCAGGTCGCCGATCAGCCCGTGCTCTGCGATTGGGAGATAGCCGGCAGGTTCAGTTGGCAATGAGCGCCCCCGTCAGCGCCGCGGCCGCGGCGATGCCCGCCAGGGTACGGACGTGGTTCCACCTCGTCCACTCGGTCACATAGCGCCGCCAGAGGGCTTCGGCGTCGGGGTCCGTGGGCTCGACCGCCGCGAGAGCGTTATTGCGCGGGATGTTGAAACGCCCCGTCACGCCGATGAGGCCCACGAGATAGAGCGCGCTGCCGGCCAGCAGCCAAGGGCCGGAGGAGCTGTCCCAGTCGAGGAGCGCCCAGACCGCCACCGCCACGCAGCCGGCGGCTCCGCCGAGGAAGGCCGCCATGAAGGGAGGCTTCGGGGCCATTACGTTGATCGACTGCATGGCGGCGATGCCCTGCGCGGCGGGCAGGCGCGCCAGCGCCGGCATCACGAAGCTCGAGAAGGCGTACAAGGCCCCCGCGCTCAGCCCGCAGCCGAGCGCGGTGACCAGGGTCAGTGCGACGAGGAGATCGGCCATCCCCTCAGGCGGATACCGGCGCCGCGTCCCAGACGCCGCTCGCGGCGGTCGCGCGGGCGTAGTCGGCGAAGTCGCGGGCCTCGCGGCCGAGCGCGCGGCGGACGCCGTCGGTCGTGTCGGCGTTGCGGCCGTCCACGACCTCCTCGAACAGATAGGTCAGGAAGTCCACGAACTCGGGCGGAACGCCGTGCTCGGCCAGCTCTTTCGCATGCTGCTCGAGCGAGACCGGGGTGTAGCTGAGCGGGCGCCCGCTCGCCTCGGCGATCTCCTCGGCGGCCTGGGCGAAGGTCAGCGAGCGCGGGCCGGTCAGCTCGTAGAGCTCCCCGACGTGGCGGTCGTCGGTCAGCGCCTCGACGGCGATGTCGGCGAGGTCGTCGATGTCGAGGAACGGCGTCGGCACGTCGCCCGCCGGCAGCCGTATCTCGCCCGCCAGCACGTGGTCCAGCATGTAGTCCTCCGAGAAGTTCTGCATGAACCACGTCGAGCGCAGGATCGTCAAGTCGGCGCCCGTCTCGCGGACGGCCCGCTCGGCCCGCTCGGCCTCAGGCTCGCCGCGGCCGGACAGGAGCACCTGCCTGCGCACGCCGCTCTCCATTGCCATTTCCGCGAGCGACCTGGCGGCCTCGACCGCACCGGGCACCGCCAGGTCCGGGTAGTAGCTGATGTAGACGGCTCGTGCGCCCTCGAGTGCCGGCGCCCAGGTCGAGCGGTCCTCCCAGTCGAACGGCGGCTCACCCGAGCGCGAACCGACGCGAACCGCGACGCCGCGCGCCGTCAAGCCCTCGACGATCCGGCGGCCGGTCTTGCCGGTACCGCCGAGCACCAACATCGGCTTCTCTTCCTGCGTCTGGTGTGTCATCCACGGGCTCCTCTCGGTCGCTGACTGACCACGCGGACGGTACGCCCGGTGTCTCCCCAGCGCATCGGGGTGTTCCCCGATTGGCTCCCTGATCTTTCAGGCAGCCGCGCGTGCCCTTGCGAACCAGCCGTCCGGGCCGACCTGCGCGCCGCTTGCCAGCCGTGGGGCGTAGTGCTCGAAGAACAGGCGCGCGACGAGCTCGCCGCGGGTGCCTACCTGACGGCCCCGGGGTCCGTAGTTCTCCACGACGTCGTTGTGGCATGGACCCGATGCCCGCGCATCGGGCAGGGCGTACGTTCGGGCCATGAGCGATTTTCGGGTTGTGATCTGCGGCGGTGGGATTGCGGCGGTTGAGGGTCTGCTGCGCCTGCGTCGCCTGGTCGGCGACGCGGTGCGGGTCCAGCTGATCGCGCCGAACGAGGAGCTCGTCTATCGGCCGCTGGCGGTTCGCGAGCCGTTTGCGTTCGGGGCTGCGCGGCGATATCCGCTGCGCCGGATCGCGCGCGACACCCGGGCCGAGTGGATCAAGGACAGCCTCGGTTGGGTCGACCCGGACGTCCAGGTGCTGCACACCGGCTCCGGCCGGCGCGTGGATTACGACGCGCTGCTGATCGCGGTCGGCGCGCGGCAGGTCGACGCCTACGAGCACGTCGGGACCTTTCGCGACGGCGAGGCCGACTCGACCTACCAAGGCGTGGTGCAGGACGTCGAGGAGGGCTATTCGCGCAGCATCGCCTTCATCCTGCCCGTCGGCCCGGTCTGGCCGCTCCCCCTCTACGAGCTCGCGCTCATGACCGCGCAGCGCGCGGAGAGCATGGACATCCGCAACCTCAGCGCCACCCTCGTCACCCCCGAGCGCCGGCCGCTCGCCGTTTTCGGGGCGGCCGTCAGCGAGGTCGTCGCGAACCGCCTGGCGCGCGCCGGAATCAAGGTCTACACCAACTCGCTCGCCACGGTCCCGGCGGCGGGGCGGCTGCTGGTCCAGCCCGAGGGTGTGGAGCTGCACCCCGAGCGGATCATCGCGATGCCACGTGTGGCCGGCCCCTCGATCCGCGGCCTTGCCGGGGCGGGTGCCGACGGCTTCCTGCCGATCGACAAGCACTGCGCCGTGCCCGGAACGCGAGGCCGTGTGTTCGCCGCCGGAGACGTCGCCAAGTACCCGATCAAGCATGGAGGGCTCGGCGCACAGATGGCCGACGCCGCGGCGGCGGCCATCGCCGTGCTTGCGGGTGTCACCGACAAGGCGCCGCCCTTCCACCCGGTGATCCGCGGCAAGCTGCTCACGGGCGCCGACCCTGTGTACATGACCGCCCATCCGGTCGGGTCTCAGAGCTTTGAGTCGGAGGTCTTCGACGAGCCGCCCTGGCCGGCGGATGAGAAGGTCATCGCCGAGGAGCTCGGTCCGTACCTCGCGGCTCTGGACGAGTCGGGCGCGCCGGCTGCTCGCCTCTGAAATCATCCTTCGCCGTCGTAGACCCCACCAGAGGAGGAGGGTGCATGGCGGGCCGGTTCGAGGGCACGACGTTGATCGAGCGTCCGATCGAGGAGGTGTTCGCTTTTCTCGCGGACGGTGAGAACGACCCGAAGTTCAGCCCACGGGTCCTCGAGATCGCCAAGACGACCGACGGGCCGCCGGGTGTCGGCACCGTGTACGCGAGCACCGTCAAGGACGCCGGCATGAAGACCAAGCGGGAGTTCAAGATCACCGAGTTCGAGGAGCCCACACGGATCCGCTGGACGGAGGTGTCCAAGAACATCGTCATGGCTCCCGAGGGCGGCTACGACCTCGCGCGGGAGAACGACGGCACCCGCCTGACCATCTACAACGTTCTCGAGGGGCACGGCCCAGGCAAGCTGATCGCGCCGCTGGCGCTCCGCTCCGCCCGCAAGGGCGCTGGCGACTTTGCGCAGGCGATCAAGACGGCGGTCGAGGCCGCTACGCCGCCACCCGAGGCATAGCGGGCGACGCGAGCACGGTGCCGCGCAGGGCGATGGGCGCTCGCCCGGCTGCGGACAGGGTGATTGTGCACCCCGGCCGCCTGAAGCCGGTCGCTACTTGACGAGGGCGGCCGATCGAAGCGGCGGGAAATCGGCGAGCAGGTCAGCCGCTTCCACCTGGAAGAGGTCGACCGGCTCGGGCAAGCCCTGGAACCGCCAGGCGCCGAGGCTTCTCAGGCCGACGCCGTCCGGGAGTGTGTCGATCACCGCCGAGCGCACCGCAGAGGACATCACGATCTGGCCGCCGTGCGCGCCGAAGCAGATGCGCGCCGTGGCGTGGACCGAGAGGCCGACGTAGCCGGTGTCCGTGAGGCTGGGGCGCCCGCGGTGCATGCCGATTCGCAGCCGCACGTCGTTCCCGCCCGGCCACGGCCCGGCGCCCATCGCCCGCTGAACTGCCAGCGCCGCGTCGAGTGCCCCCGGGGCGCCCTCGAACACCGCTAGGAGGTCGTCACCGCGGGCGGACACCTCGCGGCCGCCCGCAGAGCGCACGGCGGCCCGCGCTAGACGGCGGACGTTGGTGAGCAGGCCGGCGTACTCGTCCTCGAGACGCCGTAGCAATTCGGTTGAGCGCTCGAGATCGGCCATCAGGAACGTCACGTGACCGGTCGGCAGCTTCCGCTGCGGTTGCAGCTGGGCGCTGATGAAGCCGATCGGCATGATGCCGTGCTTCTTGGCTGCTCTCAGGAGCCGCTCGCGTGCCCGGTCCCGGGCGGCGTCGTCCTCAAAGCCCACCTGGCCGAACCGGGCGAGGGCATTTCGGACGTGCGCCGCGTCGTGGATCGGGAGGCGCCGTTTGCCGCTCGAATCGATGTACGCGAAGTCCCTGTCGGGCAGCTGCGCGCGCTGCTTCGCGGTGAGCGGTGGCATGGCCGGATGATCGCAAGAACGTCCGTCGGGTCAGCCCGCCCGGACGGGACCGGGAGGCGGGGTGGAACAATCGGCGGGCATGAGACTCAGCCGGGGGCAACTCTGGGCGCTCGCGGCCGCGGCGGCGCTCGTCGGCCTGGCGCTCGTGCCCCTGATCGCGGCGAGCGATACGGCGTCCGACCGCGGCCTATGGATCGCGCTCGACCTCGTGATCGGCGGTGGCTTCGCCGGCGTGGGGCTGTTCGCCTGGTATCGCCGCCCGGACAACCGCGTCGGGGTCCTGATGTACGCGACGGCATACGCCTGGTACATCAGCCTCTTCTCGTTCACCGAGCCGCCGCTGCTGTTCTCGATCGGCTTCTGGCTGGGGAATCTGTTCACGGTTTCCGGTGATCCACCTCGTGCTGGCGTTCCCGTCGGGGCGTCTCGAGACGGCGACCGACCGCGTTTTGGTGGCGCTGGGCTACCTGACCGTGACGATTGGCTTTCTGCCGATCGCCCTGTTCATGGAGCCGTCCGGGATGGGCTGCACGCAATGCCCGGAGAACCTCTTCCTGGTGGATTCCAAGCCCTCGTTCGCGAGTGCCTGGCTGGATGCGGTCTCGGTGGTAGGAATCGTGGTGCTGCTCGCGGTGGTCGTGCGACTGGTCCAGCGCTGGCGTCAGTCCAGCGGGCCGCTGCGCCGGATCGTGACGCCCGTGTTCGTTTCCGGCGGCCTGCTGATGGCCGCGTTGGTGGTGCTGCTCGTGATGGGACTCGCCGGCACCTCGGAGCAGGTCACGGAAATCATTTACTACTCGGCGCTACTGCCGTTCGGGCTCGTGCCCTACCTGTTCCTCGCCGGCCTCCTGCGAGGGCGCGTGCTGCGGGGGCGAGGGCTCGGTTCACTCATGCGCCGGCTCGGGCGATCGGTCGGCCGCGGCGAGCTGCGCTCGGGGCTCGCCGAGGCCCTGGGCGATCCCTCGGTGGAGGTTGCCTATTGGCTGCCTGAGCCCGCAGGAGTACGTCGACGCCGACGGGCGATCCGGTGGAGTTGCCGCGATCGGGACTCGGGTCGTGCGGTCACGGAGGTGAGCCGAGATGGGCGGCGAATCGCCGCGATCGTCCACGATCCCACTCTGCTCGAGGATCCGGAGCCGATGCGCGAGGCATGCGCCGCGGCCGGGCTGGCGCTCGAGAACGAGCGTCTGGAGGCCGAGCTGCGCGCGAAGGTCGAGGAGCTGCGCGGCTCTCGGGCGCGTCTCGTCGAGGTCGGCTTGCGCCAGCGGCGGCGGCTGGAGCGGGATCTGCACGACGGGGCCCAGCAGCGGCTCGTCTCGCTGGCGTTGCTCCTGCGCCTGGCGAGGGAGAGTCTGGATTCGAAGCCCGTCGAGACCGGACGCCTGCTCGACCGTTCGCGCGACGAGCTCGAGAAGGCCCTCAACGAGCTCCGTGAGCTGGCACGCGGCATCCACCCGGCGGTGCTGTCCGACCGGGGCCTGGGCGCCGCTGTCGAGGCGCTCGCTCATCGGGCGCCGCTGCCGGTCGAGGTCGGCGAGCTCCCCGCGGCGACGCTCCCCGAGCACATCGAGCTGGCCGCCTACTTCGTGGTCTCCGAGTCGTTGACGAACGTCGCGAAGTACGCCGCGGCGACACAGGCCACCGTGGCCGTGACCCAGAGCAACGGCCGGCTCATCGTCGAGGTCACGGACGACGGAGTCGGCGGGGCGGATATCGCGCGGGGCACCGGCCTGCGTGGGCTCATAGACCGCCTGGCGGCAATAGACGGGCGGCTCGACGTCGACTCCGAACCGGGGCGGGGCACAACGGTACGCGCGAGCATCCCCTTGGCCTAAGGGCTGGGACGCCTCGCTTGGTCCTCAACAAACCCGACTCGTTGTCGTCAGGCGACACGAAGTCGGGAACGTTCAGCCGCTCTCCCAGCGCTCCCGTCGGAGCTCGGTTGGTGGCAGGCCGGTCTCCTCGCGGACCTTCCGCGAGAAGTGGTAGACGGACTTGAAGCCGGACCGGGCGGCGACGTCGCCGACCGGCAGTCCCGTGTGGACCAGCAGATCGATCCCTGCCGCGACGCGCAGCTGCCAGAGGTAGGCCATCGGCGTGACCCCGAGCTCGGCGCGAAAGCGGCGCACGAGGTGGGGTGGGCTTACGTGGGCGGCGGCCGCCACCTGCTGGAGGTCGAGCTCGGGGTCCGTCACGTGACTGTGGAGAGAGCTGCGGGCGCGACTGATGACGTCGTGGTCGGAGCGATTCACCCCGGACTCGGCATCGCCCACGTACCGCCAGAAGGCAGCCGCGGCCAGCGCACCGAGCAGCGGTGTCGCCGTCGAGAGAGGGGTGCGCGCAACCGCCACCGCCTCGCGCACGAGCTCGGTGAGGGCGGTCGACGCCGGGATCGCAACCGGCAGCGCGGCGAGCCTCGCCAGGAGCCTGGGCGGGGGTTCGGCGAGGCGCGCCTGCACCCATGAGTGGTGGGTCGTAGCGGCCGTCGCGAAGATGAGCTCCTCGCGGTGACCGGGGAGCAGAAGGCCGACCGAGCCCTCGCCCTGCGCCGGTCGGGCCTCGCCGTCGATGTGGACGGTGACGCTGCCGTGGTGGACGAGTATGAGTTGAACGTCGCGTTGCCGGCGGGGCCCCAGACGCCCGCCGGGCGGATAGACGACCTCCCCGGCGCTGACCCGTGCGGGTCGGAGCCCTTCGTCGATGGGATCAATTACAGACAACAACTCGCGCATTGTGGCGATCGCCTCGGAGGGTGTCCAGCCGGGGTGCTGCCGCGTTCGGCGGCGACAACAAGACGCCCGAGGCCGGCCTCGAGCATCTGCTGCGGATCCAATGCCACCGCCGCCTCGAGATCCATGGTTGGCGGCGACGTCACCGCGCCACCTCGACCTCCCCGGAAAGCAGGTCGTCGACGTGCGCTTCGTGCTCCATCCGTTGGATCCCGGACGCGTTGCCGCGCTGGTCGGGACCGGATGGTCCTTGCGCTGCAGTCGGTGCTGTTCGTGCAGCGGTCGGGCACGACCGGGCCGGGATACCACCAAGACTCCTGCCACGTCATCACCCAGCCTGGGCACACTCATCGGTGCCTGGGTAGCCCTCGATCGCGCCGACACGGAGGACCGTCCCTCTGGATCATGCCCGGGGAGTCAGCACGAGGCCCTATACCCCGACGTGGACGAGCAGGCGGGGAATGGCGGAGACCGGCTGCCGACAGACATCCCGTCCTTCGCCGGCGCCGACGACCCCGGACGAGTCACGCATTGGACTCACGCCGATCGCCGCCAAGTGCGGACGGCGCGAGCGCCCCGCCGTGCTCGATCCCGGCACGTCGTCTTCTTCGACGGCCAGGCGCTGCACCGCCCGCAAACCGAAGCTCCACGCGATCGCGACGGTCGTTCGTGCCAACCGCTGCAAGGCCCACTCCCATTCCCCCGCGGAGGACGAGCGAGCCGGCGGCGACATGGCCAACGGCCGCCATATACTCGCGCGCGCGACTACCCATCCCGGCCGAAGTCCACCTGCCACACGCCCGGCGAAGTTCGTCTCTCGCGACGACGTCGTCGTCCAGGGCACGCCGGGCTAGCCCAGAACCCCGAGGTCACGAACCCGACTGGTGTACGCAAACGCTCCCTTGCGTACGCGCGCGAAGGGTTCACGCGCGCCCGTGAGGGAGGCCTAAAAACCCGCAAATTGCAGAAAAAAGATGAGCAGACGATGCTCTCTGGGTCCCTTTATCTGGGTACCCACACGGGGTCAGGGCAGGGACGCTGCCAATGCGCATCGGTTCAAGACACACCACCCGTCACTCGAGGCCCGGGTCCATCCCAAGGGGCGGGCGACGCGTGGCGGCGATCGTCTGGTCGACGTGCACCCTGACCCTCGCGGTCATGGCGCCAACGGCCGGAGCCCAGCTCCCGGGCACCGGAGCGCTCCCGCTGCCGCCGGTCCAGGAGGTCGCTGCGCCGGTCGAGGAGGTCGTTGCGCCGGTCGAGGAGGTCGTTGCGCCGGTCGAGGACGCGCCGTTGCGCCGGTCGAGGAGGTCGTTGCGCCGGTCGAGGAGGCCGCGGCGCCGCCTGCCGAGGTCGCACCGCCGCCCGCCGACCCCGCGCCGGCGGAGCAGGTAGCCTGCCCCGGCCGAGGAGCCCGCGCAGCCCGCGACTTCGCCGGCCGAGCAGCCTGCCCCGCCGGCCGAGCCGGTCCCACCTCCGGTGGAGTCAGTCGCGCCGCCGGTCGAGGTCGCGCCCGCACCCGCTGACCCAGCACCGCCGGTCGAGGAAGTTGCGCCACCCGTCGAGGCAGTCGTGCCTCCGGTGGTGGAAGTGCTGCCGCCCGTTGAGACCGTGATCCCGCCCGTTGACGAGGCTCTGCCGCCGGTCGAGGAAATTGTGCCGCCGGTTGAGGCCGTCGTGCCGCCAGTCGAGGAAGCTGCTCCGGCACCCACCGAGGAGAGTCCGTCGACGCCGCCCGTCGAAGAAACCCCACCGCCGGTCGTCGAAGAGCTGCCGCCGGTAACAGAGACCATCCCGCCGGCGGACGAGCTCGCGCCACCCGTCGCCGACGTGCCGCCGGCAGTTGAGATCACCCCGCCCGCCGAGGAGACCACACCTCCAGCCGCTGAAGTCTCGCCATCAATCGAGGACATCGCACCGCCGGTCACCGAAGTGCTGCCGCCGGTGACGGAAGTGTTGCCGCCGGTGGAGACCCTGCCGCCGGTGGCCGAGGTGCTGCCGCCGGTCGAGGAGTGCTGCCGCCGGTGACGGAAGTGCTGCCGCCGGTGGCCGAGGTGCTGCCGCCGGTCGAGGAGACGCTGCCGCCGGTGACGGAAGTGCTGCCGCCGGTGAGGAGACACTGCCGCCGGTGACGGAGGTGCTGCCGCCGGTCGAGGAGACACTGCCGCCGGTGACCGAGGTGCTGCCGCCGGTCGAGGAGACACTGCCGCCGGTGACCGAGGTGCTGCCGCCGGTCGAGACACTGCCGCCGGTGACCGAGGTGCTGCCGCCGGTGACCGAGACGCTGCCGCCGGTGACCGAGGTGCTGCCGCCGGTCGAGACACTGCCGCCGGTGACCGAGGTGCTGCCGCCGGTCGAGACACTGCCGCCGGTGACCGAGGTGCTGCCGCCGGTCGAGACACTGCCGCCGGTGACCGAGGTGCTGCCGCCGGTCGAGACACTGCCGCCGGTGACCGAGGTGCTGCCGCCGGTCGAGACACTGCCGCCGGTGACCGAGGTGCTGCCGCCGGTCGAGACACTGCCGCCGGTGACCGAGGTGCTGCCGCCGGTCGAGACACTGCCGCCGGTGACCGAGGTCGCTGCCGCCGGTGACCGAGGTCCTGCCGCCGGTGACCGAGGTGCTGCCGCCGGTCGAGACACTGCCGCCGGTGACCGAGGTGCTGCCGCCGGTCGAGACACTGCCGCCGGTGACCGAGGTGCTGCCGCCGGTCGAGACACTGCCGCCGGTGACCGAGGTGCTGCCGCCGGTCGAGACACTGCCGCCGGTGACCGAGGTGCTGCCGCCGGTGACCGAGGTGCTGCCGCCGGTGACCGAGGTGCTGCCGCCGGTGACCGAGGTCCTGCCGCCGGTGACCGAGGTGCTGCCGCCGGTCGAGACACTGCCGCCGGTGACCGAGGTCCTGCCGCCGGTGACCGAGGTGCTGCCGCCGGTCGAGACACTGCCGCCGGTGACCGAGGTCCTGCCGCCGGTGACCGAGGTGCTGCCGCCGGTCGACGCGACGAGTCTGCCGCCGGTGACCGAGGTCCTCCCGCCGGTGACCGAGGTGCTGCCGCCGGTCGAGACACTGCCGCCGGTGACCGAGGTGCTGCCGCCGGTGACCGAGGTCCTCCCGCCGGTGACCGAGGTGCTGCCGCCGGTCACGGAGATTCTGCCGCCGGTCGACCGAGGTCCTGCCGCCGGTGGATGAGGTCGTTCCGCCGGTAACTGAGGTGCTGCCGCCGGTCGACGAGCTTGTCCCGCCGGTCACCGAGATCCTCCCGCCGGTCACCGAGATCCTGCCGCCGGTGGACGAGATCGTCCCGCCCATCGATGAAGTGCTGCCGCCCGTAGGCGAAGTGCTTCCGCCGGTCACCGAGTCCTGCCGCCGCTGGATGAGGTCGTCCCGCCGGTCACCGAGATCCTGCCGCCGCTCGACGAGGTTGTCCCGCCGGTCACCGAGATCCTGCCGCCGCTCGACGAGGTCGCTGCCGCCGGTGGACGAGGTCGTCCCGCCGATCACGGAGATCCTGCCGCCGGTCACCGAGATCCTGCCGCCGCTGGACGAGGTCGTCCCGCCGATCACGGAGATCCTGCCGCCGGTCACCGAGATCCTGCCGCCGCTGGACGAGGTTGTCCCGCCGATCACGCGAGATCCTGCCGCCGTTGGACGAGGTTGTCCCGCCGATCACGGAGATCCTGCCGCCGTTGGACGAGGTTGTCCCGCCGATCACGGAGATCCTGCCGCCGGTCACCGAGATCTTGCCGCCGTTGGACGAGGTTGTCCCGCCGATCACGGAGATCCTGCCGCCGGTCACCGAGATCTTGCCGCCGCTGGACGAGGTTGTCCCGCCGGTCACGGAGATCCTGCCGCCGCTGGACGAGGTTGTCCCGCCGATCACCGAGATCCTGCCGCCGTTGGACGAGGTTGTCCCGCCGATCACGCGAGATCCTGCCGCCGCTGGACGAGGTCGTCCCGCCGATCACGGAGATCCTGCCGCCGCTCGATGAGGTCGTCCCGCCGATCACGAGATCCTGCCGCCGCTGGACGAGGTCGTCCCGCCGATCACGGAGATCCTGCCGCCGGTCGACGAGATCTTGCCGCCGATCATGAGGTCTCCCGCCGGTCAGCGAGATCTTGCCGCCGCTCGATGAGGTCGTCCCGCCGGTCAGCGAGATCTTGCCGCCGCTCGATGAGGTCGTCCCGCCGATCAGCGAGATCTTGCCGCCGCTCGATGAGGTCGTCCCGCCGATCAGCGAGATCTTGCCGCCGCTCGATGAGGTCGTCCCGCCGATCAGCGAGATCTTGCCGCCGCTCGATGACGTGCTCCCGCCGATCAGCGAGATCTTGCCGCCGCTCGACGAGATCGTGCCGCCGATAGTCGAGCTGCTGCCGCCGGTCGTTGACGTGTTGGCGCCGGTCGGCGAGATCTTGACGCCGGTGGTTGACGTGTTGGCGCCGGTCGGCGAGATCTTGACGCCGGTGGTTGACGTGTGGCCCCGGTCGGCGAGATCTTGACGCCGGTGGTTGACGTGCTGGCGCCGGTCGGCGAGATCTTGACGCCGGTGGTTGACGTGCTGGCGCCGGTCGGCGAGATCTTGACGCCGGTGGTTGACGTGCTGGCGCCGGTCGGCGAGATCTTGACGCCGGTGGTTGACGTGCTGGCGCCGGTGGTTGACGTGTTGGCGCCGGTCGGCGAGATCTTGACGCCGGTGGTTGACGTGCTGGCGCCGGTCGGCGAGATCTTGACGCCGGTGGTTGACGTGCTGGCGCCGGTCGGCGAGATCTTGACGCCGGTCGTTGACGTGCTGGCGCCGGTCGGCGAGATCTTGACGCCGGTGGTTGACGTGTTGGCGCCGGTCGGCGAGATCTTGACGCCGGTGGTTGACGTGTTGACCGCCGGTCGTTGACGTGTTGGCGCCGGTCGGCGAGATCTTGACGCCGGTGGTTGATGTGTTGGCGCCGGTCGGCGAGATCTTGACGCCGGTGGTTGATGTGCTGGCGCCGGTCGGCGAGATCTTGACGCCGGTGGTTGACGTGCTGGCGCCGGTCGGCGAGATCTTGACGCCGGTGGTTGACGTGTTGGCGCCGGTCGGCGAGATCTTGACGCCGGTGGTTGACGTGCTGGCGCCGGTCGGCGAGATCTTGACGCCGGTGGTTGACGTGCTGGCGCCGGTCGGCCAGATCCTGACGCCGGTCGTTGACGTGCTGGCGCCGGTCGGCCAGATCCTGACGCCGGTCGTTGACGTGCTGGCGCCGGTCGGCCAGATCCTGACCGCCGGTCGTTGAGGTGCTCCGGCCGGTCGGGGAGGTCTTGTCGCCGGTCACCGGTTCGCTGCCTGGCCGGCCGATTCTGCCTGAGGGCCCGCCTCCGTCCAGCTCGGGGCCGGGCGCCGGCATCGGGAACGCCGGCCTCGGTGACGGTCAGGTCGCCGCGGGCGCGCCGAGCGCACCCGCACCGGCACCTCAGCTCGAGGCGGTGCCGTACGCCACTCCCGCACCCTCGGCGCCCTCTACCGGCGTGGGCTTCGGGGATCCCTCGCCTGGCGATGGATCGCCGGCCTCTTCTCCGTTCGAGCGTCCGGGCTCCTTCGCAACGGATGCTTTCCCGGCGAGCTCCTGGCCCTACTCGGCGGCTTCAGGAGCTGGTCCGGCCTCGCTGAACGCGTCGCCGCTCGAGGACGCGCCTGACTCGGCGCTCGCGGGCGGACCTTCCGAGTCGCCCACCCTTCCTTCGTCGTCCGCAGGTGCGGGCGCTGCGGGCGGCTCCGGAACGGCGTCCACAGGTCTTTTCGCTCTTCTCGTCGCATTGGCGGCCTTTGCCGCCCACCTGCTGAGCCGGCGCCTGCGATTGGCGCTGGCTCCGTGGCGGCCTGCCGCATTCGTGGCCGTCATCGAGCGGCCTGGCTAAGCCCCCCGCGGGGCTTGACCAGGAGTCCGGGCGCGGGACGCGCCCGGAGCAAACGCTCGAAAGGAATTGGCAATGCGAACGACAAAGAGCAGGTGTCTGGCTCCAGCCGGGCTGCTGGCTCTGGTGGGCGCGCTGACGCTGTTGGCGCTGCCCGGCACGAGCCTGGCCGCAGCCGCGCCGAACGCGGACGATAACCCCGTCTTGCTCGCCCAAGGGACCGGCTACGCCGACCCGGCGACGGCTCGGGAAGTGCGAGTGCTGCAGCGGAAGCTGCGGACGCTCGGGTGGCGGCCGGGACCCGTCGACGGAATGTTCGGTCCACGCACCGAGCAGGCCGTGGAGGGTTTCCAGCGCGCCACCGGGCTGGTCCCGGACGGGATAGCCGGACCGCGAACCAGGAACGCCCTCGACAGGGCGAGGCAGAAGCCGCTGGCCCGCGGAGCGGGCTACCGGCCACCCGCCGGCTCGCCCCGCGTCCGGATGCTGCAGGAGCGGCTCCGGGGAGCGGGCTTCAATCCAGGCCCGGTGGACGGCGTGTTCGGCCCCCGGACCCAGGCGGCGGTAGAGCGCCTACAGCAAGCCGGTGGGCTGTCGGCGAACGGGATTGTCAGCCATAGGACCCGGCGGCTGCTGGCCGAGCGGGGCACAGACTCACGGCCGGCCGGCCGCCCGGCCGCGCCCAATGCCGCTCCCGATCGCTCACGGACGGCCCGCGGGCCGGTCCCGGAGCGTTCCCGAGACAACGCGAAGCGCGCCAGCCAACCGGGCGTGCCGACGGCAAGGGCGATGACGTCCACGAGCCAGGCCATCGACGGTCTCGGTGAGGACAGCGGTGACAGTACTGCGCCGGTGCTCCTGGCGGGAGCGGCGGTTGTCCTGTTGGCGATTTCCGGCCAGCTGTTGATGAGGCTGTTCGCCACTGGAGGCGGGATATCGGTTCCGCTCCCTCAGAGCGCGCCGTCCCGTACCGCAGCTACCGCACGTACCGCAGCTACCGCACGTACCGCACGTACCGCAGCTACCGCAGTACCGCAACTACCGCAACGACCGCAACCGCAAGGGCCCCAAGTGCCCCGACGCCCCCGCAGCCGTCCGCGGACAGGGAGGGGTCGGTGGCCGCGCTCGGCGCCGTCGCGGCTTCGGGCCATGACGACGATGAGACCCGCACGGACCCGCTGACTGATGGGGTTCGGGTCATCGGCTACGTCTCCGCCTCGGACAAGGAGTCGTTCAACGATTCGCAGTTCAAGGCGCAGATGGACGACGTCGACTCGCTATGCGAGCGACGCGGCTGGAGGCTCGTCGAACTGGTTCGCGACAAGGAAGTGCCGAGCGGCAAGGCCCTCGACCGACCCGGTCTGGCCTACGCCCTGGGACGCATGGAGGCCGGGGAGGCATCGTGCCTGGTCGTCTCCAAGCTCCGGCGTCTCAGCCACTCGGTTGCCGACATCGGCCGGATCCTCGAGGTCATCGGTCGCAGCGGTGGCCGGTTGGTGGCGCTCGACCTCGGGATCGACACAGCCACTCCGGAGGGGCGGAAAGCGGTCAACGTGCTGCTCACCGTTAGCGGCTGGGAGCGCCAGCGGCTAGCGGAACGCACGCGACAAGGGCTGGAAGCCGCCCGCGCCAAGGGCGGAGCGGTCGGTCGCCCCTCGGTGCACGACGTGCCCGCGCTGAAGAAGTGGATCGTCGATCTCCGGGCCAGCGGCCTGACGCTCCAGGCCATCGCGGACCGGCTCAACGCCGAGGGTGTGCCCACGCTGCGCGGCGGGCAGAAGTGGCGGCCGTCCGCCGTCCAGGCCGCCGCCGGCTACCGACGGCCGCCGCGCGGCCCGAGGGCGTTGGACGCGGAGGAGTCGCGGGGAGGGGGGAGGTTCGACTGAGCTGACCGGCGTCGTGCCGGCTCGGGATGTGACCGGGCGAATGAAGTCGAGGACGGAGCGGAGGGCGAGCCCGTCGATGCGGGCGAGCCCGCCCTACGCAGCTTGTCGTCGTCTGCCGAGCTGCGTGGCGAGCAACGTGAGGGTCAGTGCCGCGAGGCCGTAGAGCACGGCTTCAGCGGCCGACACGTCGCCCCAGAGGCTCGCCGGGCCGAAAACGACTGTTGCCACGACGGCAAGCGGCGCCGCCACGCAGGCGAGCGCCGCGGCGACCACGAGCACGCGCGCCAACACGCTCAGCACTCTGGGCCGCGCCCCTTCGGCTTTCGGTCCGGGCCTGGGGTCGCGGAAGGAGACGACGCTGACGGTCCTCCCACTCGAAAGCGGAACACGCGCCAGCTGCAGACGGGATCGGGTCGCCTCTGTCTCGCCGGTGTTACCGATCCGCCGGGTCGCCACGCTTGCCAGGTACGCGGCGGGCCCCAGCAACATGCCCGCCCGTTCGCGCCAGCTGCGGTGCCCTGGATAGCCGAGCCCGGACAGGAAGCTGACCCCCGCGGAGACCCTGCGCAGCGGGCAGCGCCGCTCAGAGCCGGCGAAGAGCTGCTTCGACAGCGTGGCGCCGAGCCCGACTCCGCGCCTGAACGCCTGCCGCGAGCGCACGTCGGCTTGACCGTGGCTCACGATCGCGCGGGGCTCGTAGGCGATCGCATACCCCGCCCGCAGCAGCCGGAGGCAAAGATCGAGATCCTCCCCACCGGCGGACGGGGTCCCGCTGCCCAGGGCTGTGTCGAATCCACCCAGCCGGCGGGCGAGGTCGGCTCGGACCACGGTGTTGGCGCCGCCGCCGATCAGACCCGGCGTATACGCAAGTCCGCGCCCTGCCAGGCGGAAGGTCCAAGGCTCGAAGCGCGTGGAGTATGCGGCGAACTGGTCAAGGAGCGGCTGCTTGGCCGTCTCGAGCTGCTGGGGGAGCATCAACCCAGTCACGCAGGCCACGTCGTCCGCTCGGTCGAAGGCGCCGGCGGCGCGGGCAATCCAGTCGTGTTCGACCACCACGGCGTCTTCGGTGAACGCGACGAGGTCGCCCTCGGCCGCCATCAGGCCGGCGTTGCGGGCGGTCGAAATCCCCGGACGTGACTCCTCGACATAGCGCACCCGGAGCTCATACGCGAACCGCTCGGAGAGCATCGCGCGGGTGACCCCGCCGGCCGAACGGTGATCGACGACGATGACCTCGAGGTCCCGGTAGCGCGACGCGAGCAGCGAGCGCAGGCAACGCTCGAGGCGCGGTGTGTAGCCAGAGGTCGTGACCACAACGCTGACTGATCGGGACGTGGGCGGCGCGGCGGGCCTGTCGACGACAATCCCCTCGGGCGGTAGCGAATCGGGAAGCTCGCGGCCGCGCCGCGCGAACCACTCTTCGAGCTCCGGCGCGAGCTGCCACTGGAGCGCCCCAGCGAGGCGGAACCGCGACACGCGGCCCTCCGCCACGTTCATGGCCACCACGCCCAACGGTTCGCCGTCGAGGCGCGCCACGACGATTAGAGACCGGTACTGCTCTCCGAACCAGGTCGCGGACAGCTGCACATCCGCGAGCGGTGCCTCGAGGTCGAGGATCCGCACCGCCGCCGGGGCATTCAGCGCGGGGGAGCCGGCGGGCGCGCCCCCGAGGAGGGGACGCCGGGAGCGCGCCATCGCCGTCAACGCTGCGGCGGGGCTCACACCATGAGCTCCCATACCGCAGACCGCGCCGGAGGGCCCAGGCGCGGCTTGAGGCTCGGTTGTCCTGCTTCGATCGGCCTGTCCGACACCGGTGACTTCACGTCCTCGATTTCGCCCGCGTCCTGGCGGCGGGAACTGACCGTAGGCGAGTCCTCGGCGCGGGGGAAGGGGCTTCGGCGCTACGCACCCGACCGGTTGCGGAAACCGCCCTGGAGAAGGAGGCGATCCCCGAGAGCCCGCTCGCGCGCGCCTGACGGCAAGCCGATGCTCGCATAGGCCCGGTTCCGGGTAAGTCCCCCGGTGGCGCCAGGGCGCCGTGGGAGTTGACGAGCGAAACGGAGGGGAGCCGTGCCATCTCGACATCGGACGCGCCGGGGGCTGATGCTGACTGTCGCGCTAGTGAGCCTGCTCGGAGTGGCGGCAGCGCCCGCCGCCGCCGATGACCCCGTTCCCCCGCCGTGGCTGAAGGTCGAGAACGGCCAGACGCAGCCGCAGTTCAACTTCGCCGACGCGATCGAGCAGACGGTCTTCGTCGAGACCGTGCTCGACAGCGACCGCGACGGCCGCCGCGACCGCGTCCGGATCCGGATCAGCCGCCCGCGCGAGACGGAGACGCTCGGCTACAAGGTGCCCGTCGTGTTCGAGCACAGCCCCTACCGAGGCGACTTCGGCCCCATCGAGAACCACGCGGTCGACTTCGACACGCTCCCGCAGGAGTCGCTATTCGACGACGATCGCAATGCAGCCCGAAGCGCGCGCGCCGCCCGCTCACGGCGAGCAACGGCGCGTTCCGCGCGCGCTCGTGCGCGCGCCCGCGCGCGAATGCTGGCGCGCGCCGACCTCCCCGGCCAGCTCGACAACTACTACGTGCCGCGCGGCTACGCCGTGGTGATCGGCGAGAGCATCGGCACCTTCAACTCCGACGGCTGCCCCACCATCGGGGACCAGGTGGAGACGCTCGGCACGAGGGCCGTGATCGATTGGCTGAACGGGCGCGCCCGCGGCTTCGACGCGGCCACGGGCGGCAATCCGGTGTCCGCCCCCTGGACGGACGGGACCGTGGGCATGACGGGCGTCTCCTACAACGGCACGCTCCCCAACCAGGTGGCCACGACCGGGGTGGAGGGCCTCGAGACGATCATCCCCGTCTCGGCCATCTCCAGCTGGTACGACTACTACCGCGCGAACGGCCTCGTCGTGGCTCCGCACTCCGAGGCCCAGGGCGTCGGGGACAACGAGTTCCTCGGCGAGGACACCGACGTGCTGGCCTCGTTCATCGGCGGCACCAGCCGCATGAACGACCCCGCCGCTGCGCCGGGACGATTCCGTTCCTGGTGCCGCGCCCAGGACCGCGTGACCGGCGACTGGAGCCCGTTCTGGGAGGCGCGCGACTACCTCGACGACGTCGACCGGATCCGCGCGAGCGTGTTCGTTGTCCACGGGCTGAACGACTGGAACGTCAAGACCAAGGCCTTCGCCGAATGGTGGTACCGGCTCGACAGGTACGGGGTGCCGCGCAAGATCTGGCTGCACAACGGCGGCCACGGCGGGCCCGGCCCGGCGGGCAGCCCCGGTGCCGTGGCGTACAAGCGGGCCGAGAACCGCTGGTTCGACCACGAGCTGTTCGGGGTCGAGAACGGGATCATGGACGAGCCGCGCTCGACGATCCAGCGCGAGGACGGCAGCTACTTCGACGAGCCCGACTGGCCGCTGCCGGGCGCGCGGCACGCCACGCTGCGCCTGTCCGCGCGCAGCGCCGGCGCCCCGGGCGAGCTTTCCCCGGGCTGGAGTTCGCAAGGCAGGCGGCTGAGCCAGAGCTTCGTCGATCGCGGACGCGAGCTCGACACCGACGACGTGCTGATCCAGGGACCGGACGAGGCGCGTCCCGACCGGCTGATCTACCGCACCTCGTCGCTCAGCAGCGACGTCCGCCTGAGCGGCACGCCGTGGGTCAACCTGCGGATGTCGGTCGAGAATCGCAACGCGGCGAACCTCACCGCCGTCCTGGTCGACTACGGCCCGGCCGGGTCGGCCGAGCCGCCGGTGATGGTCACCCGCGGCTGGCTCGATCCGCAGAACAGGTTCAGCGTGAGGCGCAGCTTCCCGATTCGCCGCGGGCGGGAGTACGGATTCAGATGGGATCTGCAGCCGGACGACTACATCTTCCGGGCAGGCCACCGGATCGGCCTCGTGGTGGTGTCGACCGACCACGACTACACGATCCGGCCGGCACCGGGCACCCGCCTCACGCTTGACCCGGCCCACAGCCGGATCAGCCTGCCGGTGGTGGGAGGAGGCGTAGCGGTTGTGGTTCACGACCTCGACGTTGTTGCCGTCGGGGTCGAGGACATACGCGGAGTAGTAGCCCGGGTGGTACTGCGGCCGCTCGCCCGGGGCGCCGTTGTCGGCGTGGCCCGCCTCCGTAGCCGCGCGGTGGAAGGAATCCACGCTGTCGTCACGGGTCACGCCGAAGGCCATGTGGAGATGCTCCGTCGGCTCGCCCCGCAGGACTGAGAACGAGCCGCCGCTGATGCCGCGGAAAGGTGCCCGCTCGGGGCCGGCGGTGGCCGCTCGGAAGCCGGCGTGCGGGGCGATCGTCGCGTAGAAGCGTTGCGAGGCCGCCAGGTCCGCCACGCGGATCCACAGATGATCGATCACGCCGCCAGCGCGCATCGACCCGTAGTGGACCGCCTCGGCGCTGTTGCCGTCCGGGTCGAGCAGAAACGAGCCGTAGTAGTCCTCCGTGTACTGCGGCCGCGGCCCGGGTGGGCCGTCGTCCCGATAGCCGGCCGCGGTGCCGGCCCGCCAGAAGTCGTCGACGTGCGCACGCGAGGGCGCCACGAACCCGATGTGGAGGTGCCGCGTGGCCGGCTTCTCCGCGTCGGCCGGCGCCAGCGAGAAGTCGTCCCACTCGGTGAGGGCCTCGCCCGAGTGGCTTCGCTCGATTCCGATCGTGCCGAGCACGGCCTCGTAGAAGCGCTCCGACGCCTCACGGTCAGAGGCGCGAATCGTCACGTGGTCGAACACGGCGATGAGTTTCCCGGTTCCGGCCGGTACTAGCCCATACCCCAATCCCCAGAGCCGAGAGGAGCTCCCAATGAGAAAGCTCATCGCAGCACTGTTCGTGTCACTCGACGGCGTCGCGGAGGCGCCGCAGGACTGGAACTCCCCCTACTTCAACGACGAAATGGGTGCCGAGATCGGGCAGGCCATGGCGTCCTCCGACGCCCTCCTGCTGGGCCGCCGGACCTACGAGGAGTGGGCGTCCTATTGGCCCCAGCAGGCGGGCAGTGACGACCCGTTCGCCGTGTTCATCAACAACACGCCGAAGTACGTGGCGTCCACGACTCTCAAGGAACTCGACTGGCAGGGCTCGACCCTGCTCGGAGATGACGTTGCCGGCGAGGTCTCGAAGCTGAAGCAGGAGCCGGGCAAGGACATCATCATCAACGGCAGCCCGACGCTCGTTCGCTCGCTGCTCGGCGACGGGCTCATCGACGAGCTGCGGCTGATGATTCACCCGGTCGTGGTCGGGAACGGCGGGCGCCTGTTCGAGAACGGAGTGCCGAAGGCGGCGCTGGAGCTGGTCGACTCACGTACGTTCGCGACCGGCGTGGTCAGCGTGACCTATCGCCCGGCAGCATCGTGACGGCCGCTCACTCGGGCAGCTCGGCCGGCAGGCCAAAGGGTCCAAACAGCTCGGGCGACGCGAACGCGTGGATCTCCCTCACCTGGGTGCCCTCGAGGGTCAGCACCTCGAGGGACGCGGGGAGATAGGCCGACCGGTTTGCATCCCAGAGATACCAGCCGACTGCCGGCTGCCCGTTCGCCCGGACCGGGAGGTGACGCAGCCGCGGCCTCCCGGTCCCGGTGAGGAACGCAATCACCGCGTCGCGGCCGCGGAACCAGTGCGGATGCGGCGGCATCGCGAAGGTCGCGTCCTTGACCAGCAGAGCCACCATCGCCTCGACGTTGCGGCTCTCCCAGGCGTCGACGTAGCGCTGCACGAGTTCGCGAAGGCGATTGTCGCCGAGCGAGCGCAGCGTGGCCTGCTGGCTCTGCTCGGGCAGGCGTTCCTCGACCCCCGTGCGCGCGCGCTGCAGCGCGCTGTTCACGGACGCCGTGCTCGTCTCGAGGAACTCGGCGACCTCGCGCGCCGAAAATCCGAGCACCTCGCGCAGGATCAGCACGGCGCGCTGGCGCGCCGGTAGATGCTGGAGCGCGGCTATGAAGGCGAGCTCCACGCTTTCGCGCTGCTCGTAGCGCGCTTCGGGCGCGGCGTAGCCGGCCGCGAGACCGACGCGCTCGTCCGGGTACGGCTCGACCCAGATCCGCTCGAGGATCGGCGGGCCGGGTCCGCTCTCGGGGGTCGCGGGGGCGCTGTGGTCGATGGGCAGCACGCGCTTGGGACGCTTCGCGATGGCGTCGAGAGAGACATTGGTCGCGATCCTGTACAGCCACGGGCGCAGCGGCCGGCCCGCCTCGAAGCCGTGCAGCCCGCGCCAGGCGCGCAGGAGGGCGTCCTGGAGCGCGTCCTCTGCGTCGTGGACCGACCCGAGCATCCGGTAGCAGTGGGCGTGCAGCTCGGCGCGGTACGGCTCGATCAGCCGGCGGAACGCGTCCTCGTCGCCGCCGCGAGCCGCCTCGAGCAGCCGCCGCTCGTCGGTCGGCGGGCTCGCGGACGGACGGCTCATCCTCACAGCCTAAAACCGGCGTCGCCGGCGCCCGCGGGCCGATCGGTCATTGTTTGCTCCGTGGCCCGCCAGGCTGACGCGATCGAAAGGGCGGCGGACGAGCTCTACGCGCTGGCGCCCGCCGACTTCACGAACGCTCGCGACGAGCTCGCGAAGAAGCTGCGCGAAGACGGAGAGCGCGAGGCCGCCAAGGAGGTCAAGTCGCTGCGCAAGCCGACGCTGGCCGCATGGGCCCTCAACCAGCTCAAGCGCCGGCGGAAGAAGGAAGTCGACCAGCTCCTGGCAGCCGGCCGCGCGCTGCGGAAGGCCCAGGAGAAGCTCGTGTCGAAAGGCGACCGCGCGGGCTTTCAGCGCGCGGCTGCGAAGGAACGTGAACTCGTGGCCGAGCTCGCCCACGACGCGGCCGCCCTGGCGGGTGAGGCGGGAGTCGGGCCGACCGGCGGACTGGAGGAGAAGCTCATCGCGACGCTGCACGCCGCCGCGCTCGACGACGAGACCGCGGCGGAGCTCGCCGCGGGCAGATTGCTGCGTGAGCGCCAGGCGGTCGGGGGCTTCGGCGACGCCGCGGTTCAGCTCAGCGCGCCGCCGGCGCGGGCGCCGAAGGAGCCGCCCGCCAAGGGCGGCGCACGCCGCAAGGACGACGCCGATCGCAAGCGGAAGCAGGCCGCGGCGGAGGCCGAGCTGCGGCAGGAGCTGTCGGCGGCGCGGGTGGCCGAGCGCAAGGCGGGTCGTGAGCTCGACGCCGCGGCCAAGGCCGCCGCACGGGCGGCCGATCGGCTCGGGAAGGCCGAGGAGCGCGCCGCCGAGGCGGCGCGCCAATTGGAGGACGCCCGCGAGGAGCTCGACGAGGCTCGCGAAACGGGAGAAGACCGCGCGCGAGGAACAGCGCCGCGCCGCCGGCGCTGTGACCGCGCTCGAGAAGAAGGTCAGCTGAGGCCGAGCTCGCGTCGCAGAGCGTCGCTCTCGATCCCCTCGACCTCCAGCAGCTTGTCGCGCGCGGAGGCGCCGCGCACCACCGAAACCCGGCCGGGGGCGACCCGCAGCCGCCGCGCGATCAGCCGGCAGACGGCGTCGTTGGCCCTGCCGTCCACCGGCGGCGCGGTCACCCGCACCAGCAGGGCACCATCGCGCTCGCCGGCAAGCTCCTCCCGGCGAGCCCGGGGCTGGACGCGCACACTCACTCGGCCCACGCCGGAAGCGTAGGCCGCATGTGCGCGAACGCACAGTCGCCTCACGTCACGGCGGCGACACTCCGCTCTCTTGGCCCTCGGCTTTCTGATGGAGATTTGAGATGGATGATCGACGCGTAATCGTGGTGGGCGCCGGACCTGCGGGGCTGGCCTCGGCCGCGGAACTGGGACGCAGGGGAGTCCCGGCCCTGGTGCTCGAGCGATCGGAATGGATAGCGGCGTCCTGGCGGGGCCGCTACGACCGGCTGCGCCTGAACTCGAGCCGCCCCTTCTCGAAGCTGCCCGGTGCGCGTTATGCCCGCGGCACGGGGATCTTCCCGTCACGCTACGAGGTCGTCGGGTACCTCGAGCGCTACGCGAGGGACCACGCCCTCGACGTGCGCCTTGGAACCGAGCTCGAGCGCATCGACCGGGACGGCGGCGACTGGGTGCTGCGGACCTCCGCGGGCGACCTGCGCGCCGACCACGTGATCGTGGCGAGCGGCTACGCCCACACCCCGTACACCCCCGAGTGGCCCGGCCGAGACAACTTCGGCGGTGCGCTCATCCATTCCGGGGAGTACCGCAATGCCGACACGTTCCGCGGCTCCGACGTGCTGGTGGCCGGCTCTGGCTGCTCGGGCATGGAGATCGCCTACGACCTCCTCCAGGGCGGGGCGGCACGCGTGCGCATGGCAGTCCGCACCCCGCCGAACATGATCATCCGTGCCCCGCTCGGCCCGCTGTTCGCGCGGCTGATCGTGAAGCTGCCCACCGAGAAGGCCGATCGCGTCATGCGGAAGGTGCAGCTGAAGGAAGTCGGCGACCTGTCCGCATACGGGCTGCCCATTCCCGAGGAGGGAGTGGTCAGCAGGCTGAAGCGGCTGGGCGTCGCGCCCAGCATCGTGGACCATGAGGTCGTCGAGGCGATCAAGGCGCGACGGATCGAGATCGTCGCCGGCGTCGACGCGCTCGACGAGACGGGCGTGAAGCTCTCCGACGGCACCCGGATCGAGCCCGACGCGATCATCGCCTCGACCGGCTACCGCACCGGCCTCCAGCCGGTTGTGGGGCACCTCGGAGTGCTCAACGAGCGCGGAGTGCCGCGCGCGCTCGGCGGCGCGGCCGCCGCGCCGGGTCTCCGCTTCGTCGGCTACATCCCGCGGCCGGCCCAGATCGGCCTGCTCGGCGACGAGGCCGAGCGGGCGGCCAGGGAGATCGTGAGCGACCTGAGCCCCACCGGCTCGGCCGCCGCACGCAACCGCCGGCGCGGCCGGGCCACGGCCATCGAAGCCAGCAGCTAGCGACGGCGGCGGCGGCCGGCGCCCACGCGCGCCGGCCGCCTGACAGCGCGATCAGTCGTCTTCTGGCCCGTCCTGCTCGCCGCTGTCGCCGTCGTCAACTTGGTTGAGGACATTGAAGCCCTCGTCGAGGTGCACGTCGACCTGGCTGCCGTCGGAACGCGTGACCTCGACCTCGTACGCGCCCTCCTCGTCACCGGCCTCCGTGCCGGTGACCTTGCCGCCGCCGGTTTCCTGGAGCGCCGCGGCCGACGCGCGATCGAGCGCCTTGCCCGTGATCGCCCTCTCGCTGCCGTCGTCATCGCCGCCGCCGGTCGCCCCGGCGATTGCCGCTCCGCCGAGTGCCAGGGCCGCGAGTGCCAGGACCCCGAGTACCACCTTCTTCATCTTGCTTCCCATCTTGCCTTGCCTCCTCGTATCGGACCTTCCCACTGATCGGAGAAGCTAGGCGGGCAAGCTGAGATGGTGCTGAGCGCTTGACTTCAAGCGCACTTGAGGGTGCATTCTTCGAGAGTGATCGAAACAAGGAGCGGACCGATGAAACAGCTGACTCGACTGGAGACGGTGATCCCGGGCCTGCATGCCACGACCCCCGAGCCGCTGCCTTTCGCCACCTCTCTGCACGCGCGCGCCTTCGTCCTCGAGCGCGACCGGGGCAACATCCTCGTCTACAGCACGACCGGGCTCGAAGCCGACGCCGCCGCGATCGAGGATCTCGGCGGGATCTCTCGTCACTACCTGAACCATCGCCACGAGGCGGCGTTCGCGTCCGACGCGGTACAGGCCCCCCTGTTCGTACACGAGAACGAACGCGCCTCGGTCGAGAGGGCCTACCACGTGCGCGGCACATTCTCGCGGCGGCACCTGCTCGACGACGACTTCGAGGTGATCCCGACCCCCGGCCACACGAGCGGAGCGACCGCGTACCTGTGGGACAGCGGCGGGCACCGTGCCCTGTTCACGGGCGACACGATCTTCCTCTCGGACGGCGAGTGGGTGGCCGCGGTTCTGGAGGGCTCGAGCGACCGCGCCTCCTACCTCGAGAGCCTCGAGCTCATCCGCGAGCTCGACTTCGACGTGCTCGTGCCCTGGGCGGCGAGTGCCGGCGAGCCCTACCACTCCGTCGTCAGCCAGGCAGAGACGCAGCGCCGCATCGACGCGATCATCGAACGCGTCCGTCGCGGCGAGCCACGCTGATCCGCTCGCCCGGGCCGGTCCCCGCGCCGACCCGCCTCCCCCGGCTCGCCATAGGGTTCCGCGGATGGAGAGATTCATCTGTGTGACCTGCGGGACACAGTTCCCGGACAGCTCCGACCCGCCCAGCGCCTGCCCGATTTGCACCGACCCGCGCCAGTACGTCCCCCCGGAGGGGCAGCGCTGGACGACCATGTCGGAGCTCGCGGCCGAGCGCCAGAACGAGGTCCGGCAGGACGGCGAGCTCGTCGGCATCGGCACGACGCCCTGGTTCGCCATCGGCCAGCGCGCGCTGCTGGTCCCGTTCGGCGACTCCAACATCCTCTGGGACTGCATAACGCTCATCGACGACGCCAGCGCCGGCGAGGTCGAGCGGCGCGGCGGCCTGGCCGGGATCGCCATCTCGCATCCGCACTACTACTCGGGCATGGTCGAGTGGGCCCAGCGCTTCGGTTGCCCCATCTATCTCCATGGAGCCGACGCCGAATGGGTGATGCGGCCCGACCCGGCGATCGAGCACTGGGACGGTGAGACCAACGAGCTCGGCAACGGCCTCACGCTGATCCGGGGCGGCGGCCACTTTCCCGGCGGGACGATGCTGCATCGTGCCGAGGGCGCCGGCTCCCTCCTCACCGGGGACATCATCCAGGTGATCCCCGACCGCACGCACGTCGCGTTCATGTGGAGCTATCCCAACCTGGTCCCGCTGCCCGAGAGCGCGGTTCACGGGATCGCGGCCGCGGTCGAGCCGTTCGAGTACGACGCGATCTACGGCGCCTGGTGGGATCGCCTGATCCCGTCCGGCGCGACGGAGGTCGTGCGGCGCTCGGTCGAGCGCTACGGGGCCGCGCTGCGCGGCGAGCTCGGGTAGGGGCCGCGGCGCCGGCCGGGCCTGGCACTCTCCCGCGCGCGTGTATCTCGAGCTCGACACGCTCGTGCTTGATGCGGCGCAGGCGCTCTGCGTCGCGCTGCCTGCGGCGGGCATGCCGGCGGCTCTGCTGCGCTTCGGCGGCCGTGGCTGGGCGCTCGTGGCGCCGCTGTCGGTGGTGGGGACCGTCGCCGCGATCGCTCTGGCCTCGGCGAGCGCCGACGCGCTCACCTGGATCGCGCTCGTGCTCGTGCCTCCGGGCTGCGCGCTCGCGCTTGGCTGGGCGGCGCACGGCGCGCGTCCGTGGTTGGCGCTGCTGACGGTGCCGTTACTCGCGGCGGCGTTCGCCGGGCCCGATGACCCGGCGGGGCGCGTCGCGCGCCTGGCCCTGATCGTCGGATCATGCGTGACCGTGGGCAGGCTGCTGGCCGCCGCAGCGCCGCTCACGCTCCTCAAGGCGGGCGTGGTCCTGATGGCCGTCGTGGACGCCGTGTACATCTTCGGCGACCTGGCCGACGAGCAGAACGCGATGTTCAACGCCGCCGTGCCCGCCGAGGGGCTCCCGCGCCTGCAGCTGGCGCACATCGGAGACGTGTCGACCGACTACGGCGACTACTTCGTGGCGGGGCTGGTGGGAGGGATCCTCGCCGCAGAGCACCGCCCCCAGGTCGCGGCGGCCGTGCTGACGTTCGCCGTCGCGCAGGCCTGGAACCAGCTCTTCCTCGTAGTGGACGGCCTGCCGGGCACGATCCCGCCGGCGGTCGTGATGGTGGGGATGGATGTCTGGGCCGCTCGTTGGCGCCGCCCCCGTAGTGCGATGTAGGCTCGGGTTTCGATGCGAGCGGGCTGCCGTTGGCTTGTCGGGGCCCTCGTCCTCATCGCCGGGATGCCGGCGGCCGCCGGCGCCCAACCGGTGACCAAGCGCTGTCCGGACGATCCCCGCGCGCGCTGCGGCTCGGTGCGGGTGCCGCTCATCCGCGCCGCGCCCGACGGCGGCGGGCGCAAGCTCCGGGTCCACTTCCGCGTGTTCCGGCGCACCGACCGCTCGCGGCCCGGGCTGGAGCCGATCGTCGCCGTCGAGGGCGGCCCGGGCTACCCGTCGATCGGCTCGGCCGAGTCCTATCTGTTCCTGCTCGGCCCGATGCGGCGCCGCCACGACCTGATCGTCGTCGACAACCGCGGCACGGGCCGCTCCGGCGCGATCAATTGCCCGCGCCTGCAGGCGCTGAAGGGCGAGTATGAGCGCGAGGCCGCCCGCTGCGCGCGGAAGCTCGGTCACGCGGCCAACGCCTACGGCACCGGCGCGGCGGCGGACGACCTGGCGGCCGTGCTCGACAAGCTGCGCGTGCGGGTGGTCGACGTGTACGGGGACTCGTACGGCACCTACTTTGCGCAGGCGTTCGCGGTGCGGCACCCGGCGCGCGTGCGGGCGGTCGTCCTCGACGCCGCCTACGGGGTCGACGGCTTCGACCCGTGGGTGCGAGAGGAGTCGGTGGCGCTGCGCTTCGCCTGGCAGGAGGTGTGCCGCCGCTCGGCGAGCTGCCGCGGGCAGCCGCTCGCCGAGCTTCGCCGCATGGCGCACCGGCTCGAGGCCAGGCCTTTCGTCGCCACCGGACGCGACGCCGACGGCGGTCGCCACCGGGTGAACGTCGACGGCTCCGCGCTCGGGCAGATGGCCGGCGACGCGTCCTACTACTACTCGATCTTCCGCGACCTGCTGGCGGCGCAGCGGGCATACCGGCGGGGAGACCGGGAGCCGCTCCTGCGCCTTGCGGCCGAGGACCTGCCGTTCACGGGCGGAGGCCCGGTCCAGGACTACTCGGAGGGCGCCTACGTGGCGGTCGCCTGCCACGACTATCCGACCCTGTGGGACCCCAGGGCGCCGTTTCGGGAGCGGCGCGCCCAGCTCACGGCCGCCCGCGCCCTGCTCGAGCCGGACGCCTACGCGCCCTTCCCCAACGACATCTGGCTGCGCTCCCTGTACATCGATCAGACGATCACCGGCTGCCTGCGCTGGCCGGCGCCGAGGTATCCCGATCCGCCCGTGCCGCCCGGGGCGGTCTTCCCGGGGATTCCCGTGCTCGTGCTCGACGGCGACCTCGACATGATCACCCCGCTGGGCGACTCGATCCGCGCCGCGGGGCTGTTCCCGAGCTCGACGCTCGTGACGGTCCGGAACGTGGGGCACGTGACGGCGCTCGCCGACTTCGACGGCTGCACGTCGGGGATCGTGCGCCGCTTCCTGAGGACACTCTCGCCCGGCGACACGAGCTGCGCCTCGCGCACTCAGGAGATCCACGTGGTGCCGAAGTTCCCGCGCCGCGTGGCCGGGGCGCCGGCGGCCTCCCGAGCGGCGCGCGGTGACCGCTCCGGTCGGGCTCGACCGCCGCGCCGCCTGGGCCGCTGCCTGGGCGGTCGGGGATGCGCTCGCGCGCTACCAGCTGATGAGCGGCGTGCGCGGGCACGGGCTGCGCGGTGGGCGCTTCGTGGACGTGGGCGGCTCCTATTACTCCCATCAGCCGGTCCGTCTGCTTTTGCGAGGGGTGCGCTTCGTGTCGGACCTCGCCGTGAGCGGCAGCGTCGAATGGGATCGGCGCGCGGGCAGGGTCACTGCGCGCGTGCGCGTGCGCGGGGCTCGTGTTGGCAGGCTGCGGATCGGCTGGCGGACGCGGGAGACGCACGCGGTGGCTTCGTTGCGGGGGAGGCTGGGCGGGCGGGTGGTGCGGGTGGTGACGCCGGCGCCTTGAGGGGGCCCGCGGCCGGCGCTCGTTCCTCGCGGCGCCTGCCCCGGACCGGATCGAACGGCAGCAAGATGGGGCCGACCGCGGCAGAGTGCCGACCCAGAGAGCGGGCCGACCGCGGCAGAGTGCCGACTTGGTGTCGTCACACGACATCAAGGCGGCATCGTTCGCTCTCTTGGCGGGCGAGTGTTAGCTTGACCTTACGTAAGTAATCGCTTAAACTCTGTCTCGTGCAGAGCGCAATCGAGGCCATCGCTGCCCCTCGCCGGCGGGACATTCTCCGCCTGGTCCACGGCACCGAGCTGACCGCGGGCGCTATCGCCGCGAACTTCGGCGACGTCTCGCGGCCGGCGATCTCCCAGCACCTGCGGGTGTTGCGCGAGGCGGGGCTGCTGCGCGAGCGCCGCGACGGGACGCGCCGTCTCTACAGCGCGGATCCCGGCGGCCTCGATGGCCTGCGCGAGTTCCTCGAGCGGTTCTGGGACGAGCGGCTCGAGACCTTGAAGACAGAAGCAGAGCAAGAAGAGAGGAGCAGGCGCCGTGCCAGAGACAACCGGAACTGAAGCGATTGTGCGCGAGGTGCAGATCGACGCGAGCCCCGAGACCGTGTTCGGGTTCTTCACCGAGCCCGACAAGATCACGCGCTGGCTTGCCGAGTCGGCCACCGTCGACCCGCGGCCCGGGCGGAATCAACCACCAGACCCACCCGGGCGGAGACGGAGAACCAGAGCGGCCCGTACTACATGCGCGGTGAGTTCGTGGAGGTCACGCCGCCGTCGCGGGTGGTGTTCACGTGGGGCTTCGAGAACGAGGACGTCGACGTGAGGCCGGGGGAGAGCACCGTCGAGGTCACACTCGAGCCCTCCGGCGGCGGCACGCTGCTTCGCCTCGTGCACCGCGACCTTCCCGCGTCCGAGATCGCCAGCCACACAGAGGGCTGGACCGAGCTGCTCGCCCGTCTCGCCGTCCTGGCGAGCGAGCGCTGAGCGCACGGCGCGGCCGGGCATCGAAAGATGCCCGGCCGCGCGCGCTGTCGACGGCGAGGCTGGTCTGAGGCTCGGCGGTCGCCAAGGACGGGAATGATGCCGGGGTGCGATCCCCGAAGAGAGGCTGACCGATGACAGAGCTCACCTTCCGCGAGCGGCCGGCGGCCGGCGATCCGGCCGGCCTGCTCGTCCTGCATCACGGTCGCGGGACCGACGAGAACGACCTGCTCCCACTGGGCGACGTGCTCGACCCGGAACGGCGCCTGCACGTCGTTACCCCGCGCGGGCCCCTGACCCTGCCCGGCTGGTCGGGCCACCACTGGTACGTGGTGCCGCGAGTCGGCTACCCCGACCCGGACACCTTCCGCGCCGCCTTCGCGAGCCTCGCCGAGCTCCACGACGAGCTCTGGCGGCGCACGGGCCTCGGCCCCGAGCAGACCGTGCTGGGCGGCTTCTCGATGGGCTCGGTGATGAGCTATTCGCTCGGCCTGGCCGGGAACCGGCCGGCGCCCGCCGGCATCCTCGCCTTCTCGGGCTTCGTGCCGGTCGTCGAGGGCTGGAGCGCCTCGTTCGAGGACCGCCAGGGAACGCGGGCGTTCATCGCCCACGGCCGCAATGACCCGATCATGGAGGTGGGCTTCGCGCGCCGGGCGCGCGAGCTGCTGGAGCAGGGCGGCCTCGAGGTCGAGTACCACGAGTCGGACGCCGGCCACCACATCGACCCGGCGCACGTTCCGGCCGCGGTCGAGTGGCTGGCGGCGACGCTGAGCCTGGAGCGGCCGGCCGAGCGCTGAGCCGGCGCTCAGCCGCCGGTCGCGGGGCCCACGTGCTTCCCGAGCCAGTTCACGAGCGGGCGCACGCTCTCGAGCTCCTCGCGGATCCGCTTGTCGGCGGAGCGCTTGTGCAGCCAGGCCCCGACCGGGCGCCGGCGGTAGACGGTCAGCTCCTTCATCCGGAGGCGGTCGAGCCGCGGATGGTCGAGCGGGTAGCCGCGCGGCGCCCGCTTGAGCTCGGGCGGCGCGGGCTCGAGTCCAGCGTCGGTTGCGACCTTCAGCGCGCGCTCGAAGGCCGCCGCCCGGCGGCCGTCGTCGATCGCAGCCCGGTAGCGCGCCAACTGGTCGGAGGCGGGATGGTGGAGCCCGCCCGCCACGAGCAGCCCGTCCAGGGACAGCTCGACGTAATAGCCGCCGGCTGACCCGTAGCCGATGGCCAGGCCGAGCTGCTCCTTGATCGGCGGCCGCATGTGGAAGCGGGTGTCGTGGTAGGGCCGGAAGAAGTGCGGCTCGCCGAGATCGGTCAGGCCGGCCGCGAGCTCCCGCGCCGGTTCCATCAGAAAGACGTCGTAGCGCTCGCGGTTCGCCTTGAACCAGTCCCGATCGTTGTTGGCCTCGAGATCGCGCAGGAAGTCGATTGCCTCCGGTGGCCACATGCGGCCGAAGCGTACGCCCCGTGCGTTCCCCGGGCAGGGTGCCCGGGGAACGCACGGATGGTTTGCCTAGCGGCCGGGGCCGCCGAAGAAGCCGGGCCCGCCCGGGCCGCCCGGGCCCGGCCCGTGGTGCCCGCCCGGTCCGGGGCCACGCTCAGGCCCCGGAAGGTCCGCCAACGCGTCCTCGACCTTCTCCGCCGAGAGGCCGAAGCGGTCGACGAGGAACGCCTTCAGCTCCGCCTCGCGCTGCTCCCAGCCCGAGTCGGCGCCGGCGCGGACCTCGCGCAGGGCCGTGCGAAGCTCGGCGCGGGTCACGTCGAGCGCCGACGCCAGCTGGCGAAGCGGCGCCGCGCCGTGCCGTTCGTGGCGCCGCGTGCCCGGGTCCGGCCGTAGCGCATCGAACGCGTCCTCGACCTTCTCGACCTCCACGCCGAGTTCGGCCGCGAGCGCCTCGGCGAATTCGCCCGGATCGCCGGGCCTGTCGCTCGCCAGCTTCTCGAGCGCCGCCTTGACCTGCGCGGTCTCGAGCCCGAGCTCGCTCGCGAGCTTGGCCGCGAAGCGCGTCTTGTGGCTGTCCTCGATCTGGGCGAACGCCTCGTTCACCTTGTCCGCGGAGATCCCGAGCGCCTTGGCGAGCGAGCTGGCAAAGGCGTTCCGCGCATCGCTTCCCTGCTGCTCGTGGAAGTCACGCATCGCCTGCTCGAGCTCGTCGGCGTCGACGCCGAGGGCGTCTGCGAGCGCGTCGAAGCCCGGCGGCGGGCCATGATCGAAGCCGCGCTCGGCAGTGGCGTTTCCTGAGCTCCCGGAGCCCGCCGACGCCGAGCCGTCGCCGGCCTGGCTTCCGATTCCGTAGGCAGCGGAGGCGAGTCCGACCGCCCCCGCCACGACAAGTGCTGTTGCCTTCGTTGGAGTTTTCATGGAGGCGAGCCTCGTGCCGCCCCGTAAGACGAGCGTAAGAGTGAGCTAAGAAGGGCCGAAGAGCTGTGCGCGCGCAGGCAGAATCCCCCCGATGAGGATCCTGATCGTCGATGACGACCGTGCGCTCAGGGACGCCCTGCGGCGGGCGTTGACGCTCGCGGGATACGACTGTCTCCTCGCCGCCGACGGCGAGGAGGCGCTCGCTCGTGCGACCTCGACCGCGCCGGCCGCGATCGTGCTCGACGTGGGACTGCCCGGGATGGACGGGCTCGCGGTGTGCCGGGCGCTGCGCGCGTCGGGCGATCGGGTGCCCGTGCTGATGCTCACCGCCCGCGACGCGGTCGCGGACCGCATCGACGGCCTGGACGCGGGCGCCGACGACTACCTCGTCAAGCCCTTCGACGTCGGTGAGCTCAAGGCCCGCCTGCGGGCGCTCCTGCGCCGCGGGCAGGCCGGCGGGGAGCCCGACAGGCTCGAGTTCGGCGAGCTCCGGCTCGACGGCGCGCGCCACGGCGTCGCGGTTGGGGAGCGCTTCGAGGAGCTCACGCGCACCGAGTACGACCTGCTCGAGCTGTTCATGAAGAACCCGCGCAACGTCCTCCCGCACAGCGTCATCTACGAGCGCGTGTGGGGCTACGACTTCGGGCCCGCGTCGAACGCGCTGCGCGTGTACATCGGCTACCTGCGCCGCAAGCTGGACGAGCTGGGTGCCCGGCCCCTGCTGCACACGGTGCGCGGAGTGGGCTACGTGCTGCGTGAGCCGGACCCCGGCCAATGACGCTGCGGACCCGCATCGCCGCGGCGGCCGGCCTCGCGGTGGCGGTCGCGGTCCTGGGGGCGGCGCTGGCGGTCTACTTCGGCGTGCGCGGTCAGCTTCGCGGCGAGGTGGACCAGGCGCTGCGTGAGCGGGTCGAGCTGATAAGCGGCCGTCCCGACGGCGGAGGCCACCCGGGCGGGCGCCCGCCACGGGGCGGGGGCCGGCCGTTCGAGGGGCCGCCGGTCGCCTTCGGCGGCCCGGAGGGCTACACCCAGCTCGTGCTCCCCAGCGGCGGCGTGGTTCGCCCAGGCGACGAAACCGAAGCGCTCCCCGCCGGCGAGCGGGCGCGCGAGATCGCACGCAGCGGCGAGGGGGAGGAGCTGCGCGACGTGACCGTCGACGGCGTCCACCTGCGCGTGCTCACTGCCGCGCTGCCGCGGGGGCAGGGCGCGCTCCAGGTGGCTCGCCCGCTCGACGAGGTGGATCGCCAGCTCGACCGGATCGTGCTCGTGCTGCTCGTGGTGGGCGCCTCCGGAGTCGCGCTGGCGGCAGGGCTGGGGGCGATCGTGGCGCGGACGGCGCTTGCCCCGGTCGCCCGCTTCACGCGTCGCACGGAGGAGCTCGCGGCCGCCCCGGATCCGTCCGAGCGCATCGAGGTGGTGGGTAGCGACGAGCTCGCCCGGCTGGCGCGCAGCTTCAACACCACGCTCGACGCGCTCGAGCGCTCCGTCGAGGCGCAGCGGGGCCTGGTCGCGGACGCGAGCCACGAGCTGCGCACGCCGATCGCCAGCCTGCGGGCGAACATCCAGACGCTCGAGGAAGCGGAGCGGCTGCCGCCCGGCGAGCGCGAGGCCCTGCGGGCCGACATCGTCGGGGAGCTCGACGAGCTCACGGCGCTCGTGGCGGACATCGTCGAGTTGGCGCGGGGGTCGAAGCCGGGCGAGGCCGTCGACGACGTGCGGCTGGACGAGATCGCGACTGCGGTGGTGGAGCGGGCGCGGACGCGTGCCGGCGATCGGGCGCTGTTCACCGTGGACGTCGAGCCGACGCTCGTGCGCGGCGAGCCGGAGCGCATCCAGCGCGCGATCTCCAACCTCGTGGACAACGCGCTGAAGTGGAGTCCGGTGGGAGGGGAGGTGGAGCTCACCTTGGCGAGCGGGACGCTCAGCGTGCGCGACCACGGGCCTGGCTTCGCCGAGGCCGACCTCCCGCACGTGTTCGAGCGTTTCTACCGCGCGCGCGACGCTCGCGGCATGCCGGGCTCCGGTCTCGGACTGGCGATCGTCCGCCAGGCGGCCGAAGCCCATGGGGGAGCGGTCGAGGCGGCGAACGCGCCGGGCGGCGGCGCGCTGATGCGCGTGTCGTTCGGGCCGGCCGCGCCCGCGGAGCAGCCGCTCCCGCGGCGGAGTGAGCCGGCGCGCCCCTGACCTGGTAGCGTGCCGCGCGCATTTGGCTTAGGGTGCCCTAATTAGGGCTGCCTAACGAACTCACCGGAGGATCCCACGCATGAAGTCAGCACGTCTCGTGACCTTCTTCGCCGTCGCCATGGCCGCCCTCGGCGCAGCCGCCTGCGGCGACGACGATTCGGGCGGCGCCGAAACGACGAACACGAGCGGCGCCCGCGCCGATCTCGGAGCGATCAAGACATACCTGAGCGAGCACACGCAGGCGCTGACCGCCGAGACGGCCGAGCTCTCTGAACAGGGCAGGGCCTATTACGAGCTCGCCAAGGCGGCCGGCTTCGACTACGAGAAGCTGCTCGAGTCGAATCGCAAGGAGGTGGCCGCCGTCCTAGAAGACGCGAAGGCCGCCTACGCACGAGCCAACCCGGCGTACGAGGAGATGGAGGGGATCGTGGCGGGCGTCTCCTCGCTCGCCGACTACGACGTGATCATCGACGCCGGCTCGTCCGGCGATGATCCCGAGAACGCGGTGCCGTTCGACCTGGAGCTGCCCAACGGCAAGACCCTGAAGCAGCCCGGCAACTTCATGTTCCTCACCGAGACGGCCCTCTACGGCACGAACGACGAACTGCTGGCCAAGGGCGCCAAGGCCGATCTCGACGGCGACGGCAAGGTCGCGTTCGGCGAGGCACTCCCGGACGCAGGGATCTTCCTCGCCACCACGCGCGACTTCGACAAGTACGCCCGCGAGCTCGACTCCGAGGCGGGCAGCTTCGAGCCCACCGAGTCCGACGCCTTTTCGGCGCTCGTGATCATGACCCCGACGATGTCCGAGTACTTCGAGGCCTGGAAGAACTCGCGCTTCGTCTCCGGGAGCAAGGCGTCCGAGCAGGCCTTCGTGGCCACCTCCCGCCTGTCGGACATCGCGGACATCCTCGAGGGCCTCGTCTTCACCTACGACGGTGTCGAGCCGCTCGTCGCGGAGGCCGACCCGCAGCAGGCCAGGCAGACCGAGCAGAGCCTCGCCTCGCTGCACGACTTCGCCGCCGGCCTGCGCGACAAGGAGGAGGCCGGGCGCAAGTACAGCGCCGAGGAGGCCGACACGCTCGGCTCGCGAGCCCAGCAGCAGGCCGAGGCGATCGCCGGCCAGATCACGCAGGCGGCGGCCAGGCTGAACGTCGAGCTCGAGGAAGGCTGAGCCGCGCCGGTGCGGGCTCGCGCGACGCCAGCGGCGGCCGGCCGAGGCCCGCGCCGGGCGGGCGCGGCAGCCGTCGCCACGCTGGTCGCGCTGTTGCTGGTGCCCGCAGGCGCCTGGGCGCAGGACCTGCCCGCATGGCAGGCGGCCCAGCGGATGGAGGAGCGCCTGTTCGCGGCGCAGAGCGCGCTGTTGCTGGGCGAGCCCGCGGCCGCCGAGAGCGCACGCGCTCGCTCGCTCTACCGAGGGGAGCTCGCGCGCGGCCTGCGCGCCGCCGCCCCCGAGGCAGACCGGGCCGCGCACGGCGCGCTGCGAGCGGCCGAGCGGGCGCTCCGGGACCGCGACCAGCGCGCCCTTGCCGCCGCACGCGGGCGCCTGCGTACCGCGCTCTTGCGCGGAAGCTATGCCGCCACGCTCGCCGCGGTGCGAGCCGGCGACGCCGCCCGCGCGCGTGACTGGCTGCTCCTGCGCGAGTTCCGCCAGGCCACCCGCTTCACGCGCCCGGGCGTGGACGCCACGCTCGCCGTGGACGAGCTTGCCGCCGGGGACATCGGGGCGCGCAAGGCCCTGCTGGGCGTGAAGAAGGACCTGCTCGACGCCTACCAGGCGGCGCTCTCGTCCGAGCTCGATCAGGCGGCCCAGGCGGAGGAGCGAGGTTTCGGCGCCCGCTTGGCCGAAACGAGCGCGGCAGCCGCCGGCCTCTGGTTGATCCTGGCCCCGGAGTACGAGCGCGCGCGGGGGGCGGGCGCGCGGGCCGAGGCGGATGCCGCCTTCGCCGCTCTCGCCCACGCGGGCCTGCGCGACGCGCGCGGGTTCGCGGCCGCCCGCCGGGCCGCGCTGGCGAGCCTCGACGGCTTCGTCGCCGCGCCGTTCACGCCCGAGGAGCAGGCCCGGCGCGCGGCGCAGCTCGTGCGTTTCCTCGACCTCGTCCCGATCGAATACCGCGACGGCACCGACGACGGGCGGGTCACGATCCCGTTCGAGATCCAGGAGGCGATCGCGTTCCGCGAAGGCGCCGCCTCGGCATTCGTGGACCTCGAGTCCGAGCTCGCCGAGCGCGACCCCCGCGCGACCGCCGAGGTCGAGCGCGAGCTCGAGGTGCTCGAGCGCTACGTCGAGGACGCCGGCGGCGGCGGCAGGATCGTCGCCGAGGAGGACGTCGAGGAGGCCCACGAGCGCGCCGCGGGGCTGCTGGACGAGCTCTTCCCCGATGAATGGAAGGAGGACGACTCGCAGTCGGACTTCGACCTGATCGACCTCACCCTCGACCGCATGGAGTCCGCGGTCGCGGCGGGCGAATACCGCCAGGCCGAGCAGGCGCGGCTCGAGGCCTACGCGTTCTTCGAGTTCGGACCCGAGCTCAGCCTGCGCTCGATCGCGCCCGGCGTGGTGGCGCGCGTCGAGGCGCTCGTCTGGTTCGGGATCGACGGGAAGGACGGGCTCGCGAAGCTGATCGCGAACCAGCGCTCCGCGCGCGAGCTGCGCGACACCCGTCTGGCGCTGGACGAGGCACTCGAGGAGGGGGCGGGCACGCTCGGCGAAGGGGCGAGCACGGCGACCGTCGTTACGAACGCCGCCGTGATCGTCTTCCGGGAGGGGCTCGAGGCGGTGCTGATCCTGGCGGCGGTGATGGCGAGCCTGCTCGGCGCCGCGCGCGCCCAGCGCAAGCCGATGCTGATCGGGGCGGGCCTCGCGCTCGTGGCCAGCGCGATCACCTTCGTGCTCGCGCAGACGGTGCTCACCTCGCTGGCGCGCTACGGCGAGAAGCTCGAGGCGGTGGTCGGCCTCGTGGCGATCGGCGTGCTGCTCCTTGTCCTCAACTGGTTCTTCCATCGCGTCTACTGGACCGGGCACATCTCGCGCTTCCACAAGCGCCGGCGGCGGCTGCTCGCGCTCACGGCCGGCGGCTTGGTCTCCGCCCAGGTGGCGGGGTTCGTGCTGCTCGGGTTCTCGACGGTCTACCGCGAGGGCTTCGAGACCGTGCTGTTCCTCCAGGCGCTCGAGCTCAGCTCAGGGCTCTGGGTCGTGCTCGAGGGGGTCGCGCTCGGCAGCATCGCGGTCGCGGCCGTGGCGGTGGCGACCTTCGTCCTCGAGCGCAAGCTGCCCTACAAGAAGATGCTGATCGTGACCGGCGTGCTGCTCACGGCGGTGCTCGCGATCATGGTCGGCAAGACGGCGCGCACGCTCCAGGGCGTGGGCTGGCTGCCGATCACGCCGGTCGACCTGGACGTGCCCTACTGGATGGGACTGTGGCTCGGCGTCTTCCCGACGGTCGAGACGCTCGTGGCGCAGGTGGGTTCGGTGGTGTTTGTGGTGGGGAGCTATCTGGTTGCGGAGCGGGTGAAGAGGCGGGGGCGCTCGGGGGCGCCGGCGCCGGCGTCGCTGCGTTCCGTTCAGGCGGGCGCTCCGGGGCCTGCTGCCTCCGACGGCTTGCTGGGGAGGGAGACGGTGGGCTCGGGGCGGCGGAACGGGCCTACTTTGCTGGATTGACCACACATATGTGTGGGTAATCCAGGATCGTTGCCGCGGTCTGGGTCCTCACCGTTCGGCTGCCCGCGCCTCGATCTCCTCCGCGGCGACCGCGTAGGCGATGTTGCCGCGCCGATTCGATTGGGCGAACAGCACTCCGAGCAGGCTCCCGTCGGCGGCCAACGAGCGGGGCGCCGGAGTCGCCGGGGCGCACGCGCGCCTCGAGCTCGAGCGCCGGGCGGCGTACCGGCGCCGCGCCGGGCCGGGGCCGGACCCGCGCCTGGATGCGGCGGCGGATCTCAACCTCGATCGCCGCCGGGCGGCCGTCGCGGCGCACGAGCAGGTGGGGCGCGTCCGAGTCGGGAAGGGGAGAGGGGCCCGGTGGGATCTCGTCCTCCGGGACGGCGAGCAGGGCGAGGTCGTCGCGGCGGTCGAGCTCGACCACCCGCGCGCGCCGGGCTTCGCCCGCGTCGCCGCCGCGCACAAGCACGCGCGCCTCTCGTCCCGGAATCACGTGGGCAACCGTGATCACGCGGCCGGCACCGTGCTCGAAGCCGGTCGCGATGTCGGCCGGACCGGCGGCCGGGACCACGCGGACCTCGACAACCGCCGGCCCCGTGGGCGGCGGGCCGGCCGACGGCGCGAGCAGGAAGAGCGCGGCCGCTAGGAGCGCGATGAGCAAGAGCGACGCCATCGCGTAGCGGGCACCTCGCCGCGCGCCCGGCGGTTCGCGGATGACCGACGTTGAGCCGCGGCCTGCGGTCTGAGTCACCGCACCGGCCCCGCCCGCGCCGGCCCCGAGTTCGCCGGCCCCCGCCGCTCCGCCCTGGGCCGCTCGGTCCCCGCCCGCGCCGGCCCCGATGTCTTCCTCACCACGAGCCGCGGCTCCTCGAGCCGGAATGCGCGGGACTCGCGCCCGT
The DNA here is from genome assembly GCA_963757815.1 of uncultured Thermoleophilaceae bacterium. Lineage (GTDB taxonomy): Bacteria > Actinomycetota > Thermoleophilia > Solirubrobacterales > Thermoleophilaceae > JACVRW01. Next base: position 139,236 of record CAVWSN010000038.1, read on the forward strand.
TCACGCGCTCGAGCAGGAGCTCGAGGGCCAGGCTGCCCATCTCTTCGCGCGGCTGGTTCACGGTGGTCAGGGACATATGGTGGAGCGCCGCCAGGAAGGTGTTGTCGTAGCCGACGATCGACACGTCCTCGGGCACCCGCACGCCGTCGTCCTCGAGCCGGTCGAGCACGCCCGCGGCGACCAGGTCGTTCGCCGCGAACACCGCGGTGGGCAGCTCGCCGCCGCGCAGGAGCCGCTCGGCGGCCCGCACGCCGGCCTCCTCGGTGAACTCGCCAGGCAGCACCTTCGCGTGGCGCCCGAGCCCGATCTCCTTCATCGCCTTGACGTACCCCGCGCGGCGCGGCGCTGCGCCGGCGCCGCGGCCGCCGTCCACGTGGACGATCCGCTGGTGCCCGAGCGAGGCGAGGTGCTCGACCGCAAGTCGCGCGCCGGCCGCCTCGTCGGTCATGACCCAGTCGACGCCGCTGTTGCGGAGGGCCCGGCCGATCACCACCACTGGGACCGTGCCGGCGGCGGTGGCCACTTCGGCGGCGGCCATGCGCGGGCTCACGAGGATGAGCCCGTCGGTGCGGTACTCGAGCAGCGCCTCGAGCATCGCCCCCTCCCGTCGGCGCCTGCGGCCGCCGGTGATGATCAGCAGCCGGTAGCCGAGGCTCGAGGCGAGCCCCTCGATCCCGTTGGCGATCTCCGCGAAGAACGGGTTGTGGAGGTCGTTGAGGAGCACGCCGACAGTCCGAGTCCGGCGGCTCGCCAGGCCCCGCGCCATGGCGTTGGGGCGGTAGCCGAGACGTGCCGCGGCCTCGAGCACCCGTTCGCGGCGCCCGGCGCTCACCTTCGGGCTCTCGCGCATCACGAGCGACACGAGGGCGCGTGAGACGCCCGCCTCGCGGGCCACGTCCTCCATCGTCACGTGAGAACGTCTCACCCTTGACATCTCCCTCGGCCCGTTGAATACTGCGACGGCAGATAGATTAGAGCGCTCTAACAAGCAAATGCAAGTTAACCGCTCAAATCGCCCAGGAGAGAGAGATTTCATGCGGGTTTATGCGATAGCGCGCTCCAACGAGTGCTATCGGGTTGGGTGTCTCGTCTGGTGAGCTCGAGGCCGCCGGCAAATCGTCATGTGGCGGCCGCGCCGATCTCCTGGGGCGTCTGCGAGGTCCCGGGCTGGGGCCTTCAGCTGCCCCCGGAGCGGGTTCTGCCGGAGATTGCGGCGCTCGGCTTCGACGCGACCGAGCTCGGCCCCATCGGCTGGTTGCCGCTCGAGCCGGTCGCGCTGCGGGCGCAGCTCGACCGCCACGGCCTGCGGCTCGTCGGCGGCTTCGTGCCGCTCGTGCTGCACGACCACGATCTGGCCCCCGCTCGCGCCGAGGCCGAGCGCATCGCGCGCGTCCTGGCCGCCGCGGGCGCCGAGCTGTTCGAGGCTGCGGTCGTGATGGACGCCGGATGGGCGCCGCCCGTCCCGCTGGACGATGGGGCCTGGCGCCGGCTGACGGACCACCTCGCGGAGATCCAGGAGCTCGTCGCGGAGATCGGACTCCAGCTCGTGCTGCACCCGCACGCGGGCACGCTGGTCGAGCGCGAGGACGAGATCGAGCGCGTGCTGGCCGCCACCCAGGTGCCGCTGTGCCTCGACACGGGTCATCTTTCGATCGCGGGCGTGGATCCGGTGGAGTTCACGCGCCGCCACGTCGAGCGGATCGCCCACGTGCATCTCAAGGACATCGATTTTGGACTCGCGGAGCGCTTTCGGTCCGGTGAGCTCACCCTGGTGGAGGCAACGCAGGAGGGCCTGTTCCGGCCCCTGGGCCAGGGTGATGCCGCCATAGCCGAAGTGGTCGAGCTTCTCGAGCGCAAGGGGTACGAGCGTTGGCTCGTGCTCGAACAGGACACCGCCATCACCGGGGAGGAGCCGCCGGTGGGACGTGGTCCGGTGCTCGACGTGCAGGCGAGCGTCGCGTACCTGAACGAGCTGGCTCCGGCAAATGGGTCCGCGCATCGACCCAAGGAGGAGGTTCCGCAGACATGAAGCGACTGTTTCCCACGGTCGTGGTCCTCGTGCTGGCCCTCGCGGCCATGGCATTCGCGACCGCGTGCGGCGACGACGACGATGATGGTGGCGGCACTGGTACCGAGGATGTCTCTCTAACCCAGGGCGGCGATCTCAAGATCGCGGTCATCACCCACGGCGCAGGAGACTCCTTCTGGGCCGTGGCCAAACGCGGCGCCGAGCAGGCCGGCAAGGACATGGGCGTCGACGTCCAGTACAGCGAGTCGGCAAACGACCCGCAGAAGCAGGCCCAGCTGATCGATGCCGCGGTCACCGACAAGGTGGACGGCATCGCGGTCTCCGCTCCGAATCCGGACGCGCTCCGCGATCCGTTGAAGAAGGCGGTGGACGCCGGGATTCCCGTGATCACGCTCAACTCGGGGCAGGCCGACTCGGCTGACCTGGGCGCGATCACGCACGTCGGCCAGGACGAGACGATCGCCGGCGAGGCGGCGGGCAAGGAGCTGGCAGCGGGCGGCTCGCAGAAGCTCCTCTGCGTCATCCACGAGCAGGCGAACATCGGCCTCAACCAGCGCTGCGACGGCGCGAAGCAGGGCTTCGGCGGAGAGGTCGAGAATTTCCAGGTGAAGGGCGTGGAGGACATCTCGACCACGCTCACCGAGATCCAGTCGAAGCTCGAGTCGGACGACTCGATCGACGCGGTCCTCACGCTAAACCCCGACATCGCGGTTGCCGCGCGTGACGCCGTGCAAGGCGCGAGCTCGGAGGCCAAGCTGGCGACCTTCGACCTCAGCGGCGACGTCGTCAACGCGATCGAAGCGGGTGAGATCGAGTTCGCGATCGACCAGCAGCAGTATCTCCAGGGATACCTGCCCGTCGTGTTCCTGAAGCTGTTCAAGGACAACGCCAACACCGTTGGCGGCGGCCAGCCCGTGCTCACCGGGCCGGGCTTCGTCGACAAGGCCAACGCGTCCACGGTCAAGCAGCTGGCCGAGGAGGGAACGCGCTGACATAGGAGGTGCGGCGGCCGGCCCCCGAGGCCGGCCGCGGCGCCGCCGGGAGGAGCGATGTGATGAGCAATCAGGCCACAGCCGTCGGGCCGCCTGGGGCCCCACCGCCGACATCGGTGGTGGACGACCGCCTCGCACAGGTCAGCTTCATGACGAAGCTGCTGCGGCGGCCGGAGCTCGGGGCGGCACTCGCCGCGTTGGTGGTGTTCCTGTTCTTCGCGCTGACCACCGATCAGTTCGGGACACTCGACGGCGCCGCCAACTGGACCGACGTCGCTTCGACGCTCGGCATCCCCGCGGTGGCCGTGGCGCTGCTGATGATCGGCGGCGAGTTCGATCTGTCGGCCGGCGTGATGACGGGCAGCGCCGGGCTGGTCATGGGCCTGCTCGCCACCGAGCTCGACATGAACATCTGGTTCGCGATCGTGCTCACGTTCGTCTTCGCGGCGACGATCGGGTTCATCAACGGGATGATGGTCGTGAAGACGAAGCTGCCGAGCTTCATCGTCACGCTCGCCACGTTCTTCATCCTGCAGGGCGCCAACCTGGGCGTCACGAAGGAGATCACCGGCAGCGTCCGCGTGGCCGGGCTGTCCGAGGTGAGCGGCTACGAGACGGCCTTCGACATCTTCGGAGGCTCGTTCTCGACCTACGACTTCCGCATCACGGTTCTGTGGTGGGTCGCGATCACGATCGTCGCCACGTGGGTGCTGGCGCGCACGCGCGCCGGCAACTGGATCTTCGGCGTGGGCGGTGACGCCACGGCGGCGCGCAACGTCGGCGTACCGGTGTCGCGCGTGAAGATCGCCCTGTTCATGACCACCGCGATGGCGTCGGCGCTCGTGGGGATCATGATCGCTCTGCGGCTCGCCTCGGTGCAGGCCGGCCAGGGCGTGGGCGAGGAGTTCCAATACATCATCGCCGCGGTGGTCGGAGGCTGCCTGCTGACAGGCGGCTACGGATCGGCGATCGGCGGCGCGATCGGCGCGCTGATCATCGGGATGGCGTTCATCGGGATCTCGTTCTCGGGCTGGGACACCGACTGGCGCTTCCTGTTCCTCGGCGTGATCCTGCTGCTGGCGGTGCTCGTGAACAACCTCGTCAGGCGCAGCGCGGAAGGAGCCCGAAAGTGAACGACAAGGTGCCGCTGCTCGAGACGCGCGAGGTCTCGAAGTACTTCGGCAACGTCATCGCGCTCAAGGACGTCTCGGTGTCGGTCTACGACGGCCAGGTCACCTGCGTCCTGGGGGACAACGGTGCCGGCAAGTCCACCTTCATCAAGATCCTCTCCGGCGTGCACATGCAGGACGAGGGCGAGCTCCTGGTGGAGGGAGAGGAGACGCACTTCCGCTCCCCTCGCGACGCCCGCGACCGCGGCATCGCGACCGTGTACCAGGACCTCGCGACCGTGCCGCTGATGTCGATCTGGCGCAACTTCTTCCTCGGCTCCGAGCCGACGAAGAGGCTGGGCCCGCTCACGATGGTCGACGTGAAGGGCGGCCAGCGGATCATGAGCGAGGAGATGGCCAAGATGGGCATCGACGTACGCGATCCCGACCAGCCCGTCGGCACGCTCTCGGGCGGCGAGCGCCAGGCGGTGGCCATCTCGCGGGCGATCTACTTCGGGGCCAAGGTGCTGATCCTGGACGAGCCCACCTCGGCTCTCGGGGTCAAGCAGTCCGGGATCGTGCTGCGCTACATCGCGCAGGCCCGCGAGCGCGGAGTGGGGGTGATCTTCATCACCCACAACCCGCACCACGCCTACCCCGTCGGCGACCGCTTCGTCATCCTCAACCGCGGCAAGCTGCTCGGGAAGTGGGAGCGCGGTGAGATCAGCCGCGACGAGCTCGTGAAGATGATGTCGGGCGGGGCCGAGCTCGATCAGCTCACGCACGAGCTCGAGCAGACGATCGAACGTCCGGCGGCGGGGTGAGCGGGGAGCGCCCAGAACAGCGCTCCGCACTGTTGGAGCGAGCAGCCGGGCGGCGGCCCGGCACGCGCAGGCGGATCGGGGTGGGGCTGATCGGCTTCGGCTGGCTCGGCCGCGCGCACAGCCGCTCGCTCCGGCGCATCCCGACGCTGTTCGCCGAGCGCGACTTCGAGGTCGAGCTCGTGATCTGCGCGGACGAGGTGCCGGCGCGCGCGCAGGAGGCAGTGGACGCGTTCGGCTACTCGCACGCCACGGGCGACTGGCGGGCCGTGATGGACGACCCCGCCGTCGACGCCGTATTCATCGCCGCGCCGAACATGCTGCACGTCGAGCTGGTCGAGGCGGCGGCCGCGGCCGGCAAGGACGTGTTCTGCGAGAAGCCCGTGGGCGGCACGCCCGAGCAGACGGCCCGCGCCGAGCGGGCCGCGCGCCGCGCGGGCGTGATCACGGGCGTGGGTCACAACTTCCGCTGGGCGCCGCTCGTGCGCCACGCGGCGAGCCTGATCGAGCAGGGCCGGTTGGGCGAGATCACCAACTACCGGGGCCGCTTCTTCTCGATGTACGGGAGCGACCCGCTCGGCCTCCTGTCCTGGCGCTTCCTCGTCGACGAGGCCGGCCACGGCGTGACGAGCGACCTGCTGAGCCACGCCGTCGACATGGCGCACATGCTGATCGGTCCGATCACCCGGGTGGTCGGGACGACCGAGACCTTCATCCGCGAGCGTCCGCTCCCCGCGCCCGGGGAGGGCACCCACTACGGGCGCGGCCGCGAGGACGACCCACGCGGCGCGGTCACGAACGAGGACTACGCGGGCATGCTCTGCGAGTTCGCGAACGGGGCGCGCGGGACCTTCGAGGCGAGCCGGACGATGGTCGGGCCGGAGAGCCAGATGGCCTTCGACGTGTACGGAACCGAGGGCGCGCTCGGCTGGAACTTCGAGCGCATGAACGAGCTTCAGCTCTACCTCGCCGGCGGCGGGCTCGAGAGCGGCTACACGCGCGTGCTCGCCGGCGAGCGCTTTCCGTACCACGGCAGCTTCGTGCCCGGCAGCGCCAACGGGATCGGCTACGAGGACCTCGTGACGATCGAGGACTACGAGTTCTGCCGCGCGCTCGCCGAGCGGCGCCCGTTCCGGCCAGGCTTCGAGGAGGCGCTCGAGTGGGTCTCCGTGCAGGCCGCCCTGCTGCGCTCGGCCGAGAGCGGGCAGTGGGAGGACGTCGTCTCGCTCAGGGAGGACTGAGTGCCGGCGCTGACCCACAAGGCTCCGCCGCGAATCGCCCGCCCCGGCCGCCGGCGCCGGCGGCGCGCCGATCGGCATCGGGCTGATCGGCACTGGCCGGATCGGCGCGATGCACGCGCGCCTGCTCACCGCCCAGGTGGCGGGCGCCCGCGTGGCTGCCGTCAACGACACCCGCCCCGAGGCCGCGCACGCGGTCGCCGGCGAGCTGGGCGTACGCGTGGAGGCTACGGCCGAGGGCCTCTTGGCCGCGCCGGACGTGGACGCGGTCGCGATCTGCACGAGCACCGACACACACGCCGGCCTGGTCGTGGCCGCGGCGCAGGCGGGCAAGCCGATCTTCTGCGAGAAGCCCGTCTCACTCGAGCTCGGCGAGCTCGACCGCGCACTCGCTGCCGTCGACGAGGCCGGGGTGCCGTTCCAGATCGGCTTCAACCGCCGCTTCGACCCGGCTCACGCGTCGGTGCGCGCGGCCGTGGCCAACGGGACGGTGGGCGTGCCGCACCTGGTGCGCATCTCGAGCCGCGACCCGGAGCCGCCGCCGCTCCCCTACGTGATGGTCTCCGGTGGGATCTTCCTGGACATGACGATCCACGACTTCGACATGGCCCGCTTCGTCACGGGCAGCGAGGTGGTCGAGGTCTACGCGCGCGGTGCCGTGCGGGTGGAGGAGTCGTTCGCGCAGGCAGGCGACGTGGATACCGCGGTGGTCACGCTCACCCACGAGGACGGCTGCCTGACGCTGATCGACAACAGCCGCCGGGCGGCATACGGCTTCGACCAGCGCGTCGAGGTGTTCGGCTCCCAGGGGATGGCGGTGTCCGAGAACCCGCTCGCGCACAGCGGTCTGGTCCGGACCGCGTCCGGCACCCAGGCGCCGCCGCCGCGCGCGTTCTTCCTCGAGCGCTACATGGAGAGCTACGTGCGCCAGTGGGCCGCCTTCGTCGCGGCGGTGGCGGCGGGCGAGACGCCGCCCGTCACCACCTTGGACGCCCGCGCGCCGCTCGTGACCGGGCTCGCGGCTCGGCGCTCGCTCGAGGAGGGCAGGCCGGTGCGGGTGGAGGAGGTGGACCCGGGCCGATGACGATGAGGATCTACGTGACCGGCGCCCGCGGCTTCGTCGGCTCGAACATCGTGCGCGTGTTCGAGGCCCACGGCGCCGAGGTCCTGGGACCGGGCCGCGAGGAGGTCGACGTGACCGACGCGGCGGCGGTGGGCCGCAGCGTCGCGGACTTTGGCCCCGATGCCGTGGTGCACAGCGCGATCCTCAACGACTTCGGCCGGCTCTACAGCCACCGGGACGAGGCTTGGGCGGCCTACGTGGGCAGCACGCGGGCGCTCGCCGACGCCGCGAACGATGCGGGTGCGCAGCTCGTGCTCGTGTCAACCGACTGGGTCTTCGACGGGACCCAGGGCGGGGCGGACGAACGGACGCCGCCCAACCCCGTCAACGCGTACGGGTTCCTCAAGGCGGCGAGCGAGCTGGTGGTGGCCGAGCGGGCGGAGCTCGGCGCGGTCGCGCGGCTGTCCGGGGTCAACGGCGTGCATTGGGCCCGGCCCGATACGCCGCGGCGCCAGGATGCCGGCTTCGGCTACCTCGTGTTGTCGATCGTCGATGCGCTCAGCAGGCGCGAGCGCTTCACCGTCTGGGACAGTCCCGCGATCAACTGCGTCGCCAGCCCGGTGCTGGCGAGCGCCGCCGCCGAGCTGATCTGGCGGATCGTCGAGCGCCGGCTGGGCGGGACGTTCCACTGCTGCGGCGCTGAGGCGGTAGGCCGGCGCGAGCTCGCGCTGCGGACGGCCGACGCCTTCGAGCTCGACGCCGGGCTGCTCGACTTCGGGCCGCCCGATCCCGGGGCGCTGCCGCCCGGCGCCGTCCCCTACGACACGAGCCTGTCCGGCCCGGCGACCGAGCTTGCGCTCGACACCCGGCTCCCTGACCTGGAGGCGCTGCTGTCGGGCCTGCGGGCGGAGCTCGAGCTCGAGAGGAGCCCTGTATGAGCGAGCAGTACGACGTGATCACGATGGGCCGCGTGAGTGTCGACCTCTACCCCGAGCAGGTGGGGGTGCCGCTCGAGGAGGTGCGCACGTTCGCCAAGTCGCTCGGCGGCAGCCCGACGAACGTCGCCGTGGCCGCGGCGCGGCTGGGGGCGCGCTCCGCGGTCGTGACCAAGGTCGGCGACGACCCCTTCGGCAACTACGTGCGCCAGGCGCTCGAGGGCTTCGGCGTCGACAACCGCTGGGTCAGCACCGACCCGGACCTGCGCACGCCGCTCGCCTTCTGCGAGATCCACCCGCCCGACAACTTCCCGCTGCTCTTCTACCGCGAGCCGAAGGCCCCCGACCTGAACCTCGCCCGACCCGACCTCGATCTCGAGGCGATCCGCAGCGCGCGCCTGATGTGGACCACCGGCACCGGCTTCTCGCAGGAGCCGAGCCGCTCGGCGACGCTGCTCTCCCTCGAGGCGCGCCAGGGCACCCTGCACGGGGGCATCACGATCCACGACCTCGACCATCGCCCGATGTTCTGGCGCGACCAGGAGGAGGCGGGGCACTGGGCGCGCGAGGCGATCAAGCTCGCGACGGTGGCCGTGGGGAATCAGGACGAGGTCGAGGTCGCTGTCGGCACGCGCGACCCGTACGAGGCCTCGGAGGCGCTGCTCGACATGGGCGTGGGTCTGGCGATCGTCAAGCGCGGGCCCGACGGGGTGCTCGCCCGGACCCACGCGGGCGTGATCGAGCTCGAGCCGATCCGGCTCGAGGTGCTGAACGGCCTGGGCGCCGGCGACGCCTTCGGCGGCGCGCTCGCCTGGGCGCTCGTCGAAGGCTGGGAGGCCGAGCGCGCGCTGCGCCTCGCCAACGCAGCGGGTGCGCTCGTGGCGTCGCGGCTCGCGTGCGCGGACGACATGCCGACGCTCGAGGAGTTGAGGGAGCTGGTTGGAGAGGAGGTCGAGTCCCTGTGAGCGAACGGCTGACGGTGGCCCAGGCGCTGGTGCGCTTTCTCGCAGTGCAGGAGATCGAGCGCGACGGCGAGCGGCGCCGCTTCTTCGGCGGCTGCTGGGGCATCTTCGGCCACGGCAACCTGTCCGGCCTCGGCCAGGCGCTCCACCAGCACCGCGACCTCTTCCCCTATCACCAGGCCCGCAACGAGCAGGCGATGGTGCACGTGGCCTCCGGCTACGCCCGCCAGCTGAACCGGCTCGGCGCGTTCGCCTGCACGAGCTCGGTAGGGCCGGGGGCCACGAACATGGTCACGGGCGCGGCGCTCGCCACCGTCAACCGCCTGCCCGGTGCTGCTGCTGCCGGGCGACACCTTCGCCACGCGCGCCCCTCACCCGGTGCTCCAGCAGCTCGAGGTGCCGCACGACGGCACGGTGTCGGTCAACGACTGCTTCCGCCCGGTCTCGCGCTACTTCGACCGCATCACGCGGCCCGAGCAGATCGTGCCCGCGGCGCTCGAGGCCATGCGCGTGCTCACCGACCCGGCCGAGACCGGTGCCGTCACGCTGGCGCTGCCGGAGGACGTGCAGACCGAAGCGTTCGAGGTGCCTGACGCGTTCCTCGAGCCGCGGGTGTGGACGGTGTTCCGCCGCCCGCCGGCGCCCGACGCGCTTGCGCGCGCCGCTTCGCTCGTGCGTGAGGCTCGGCGGCCGCTGATCGTGGCGGGCGGCGGCGTGATCTACGCCGAGGCCACCGAGGAGCTGCGCGCGCTCGCCGAGGCCACCGGCATCCCGGTCTGCGAGACCCAGGCGGGCCGCGGCGCGCTGCCCTCGGAGCATCCCTCGGCGCTCGGCGCAGTCGGCGCCACCGGCACGCTCGCCGCGAACCGGCTCGCTCGCGAGGCCGACCTCGTGATCGGCGTGGGCACGCGCTGGAGCGACTTCACGACGGCCTCGAAGTCGGCCTTCCAGGACCCGGGCGTCCGCTTCGTCAACGTGAACGTGGCGAGCCTCGACGCCGCCAAGCACAGCGGCCTGGCGCTCGAGGCCGACGCGAAGCTCGCGCTCGCGGCGCTCGCCGAGGCGCTCGCGGGCCACCGTGTCGACGAGGCCTGGGAGCGTCGCGCGGCCGACGAGGCACGGGCCTGGGGCGAGGAGGTTGAGCGGCTCACCCACGCGGGCCACGCGCCACTGCCGAGCCAGGCCGAGGTGATCGGCGCCGTCAACGAGGCCGCCGGCCCGCGCGATGTCGTCGTGTGCGCGGCCGGCTCGATGCCGGGGGACCTCCACAAGCTCTGGCGCGCGCGCGACCCGAAGGGCTATCACGTGGAGTACGGCTACTCGTGTATGGGCTACGAGCTGCCGGGAGGGATGGGCGTCAAGCTGGCCGCCCCCGATCGCGAGGTGTTCGTGATGGTGGGCGACGGCTCCTGGCTGATGGCCCCGGGCGATCTCGTGACGGCGGTCGCCGAGGGGATCAAGATCGTCGTGGTCCTCGTGGACAACCACGGCTATGCGTCGATCGGGGCCCTGTCGCGCTCGATAGGCGACGCCGGCTTCGGTACGCACTACCGACGCAGCGAGAACGGCGCACCCGTGCTCGACGCACCCGCCGGCGACGGTCCGGCCGGCGAGCTCGAGGCGCTGCCCATCGATCTCGGCGCGAGCGCGGAGGCGCTCGGCGCCCGCCTGCTGCGCGCACGCGGCGTCGACGAGCTGCGCGAGGCGCTTTCGCAAACGCGAAGGCGGAGAGCGGCCCGGTCGTCGTGCACGTGGAGGTGGACCGCTACGCCGGCGTGCCGAGCTACGAGGGCTGGTGGGACGTGCCGGTGGCCGAGGTCTCCGAGGACCCCGCCGTGCGCGCGGCGCGCGAGGAGTACGAGCGCGCGCGGGAGGGCCAGCGGAGCTACGTGGAGGGCATCCAATGAGCCGGCTGCTCGTGCGGCCGTCGCCGACGCCCGGCCCGGATGGCAGCCTGATCTCGATCACGCCGGAGACGGCGGGCTGGGCGCACGTGGGTTTCGAGGTGGTGTCGCTGGCCGGGGACCAGGTCAACCGAGCGCAGCACCGGCGAGCGCGAGCTGTGCGTGGTCGTCGTGTCCGGCTCCGTGCACGTCCGCTCCGAGCACGGCGAGTGGCTCGATCTCGGCGGCCGTCAGGACCCGTTCTCGGGCATGCCCGATGCGGCGTACCTGCCGCCGCGGACCGAGGTCGGTCTGCAGGCCGGGCCGGCCGGCGCGGAGCTCGGTCTCTGCTTCGCCCCGGCGAAGAGCGGCGCGGCCCCGCGGGTGCTCCCCGGCGAGGAGATCGAGGTGGAGGTGCGCGGGTACGGTGCGCTCGAGCGGCGCATCCATCCGATCCTGATGGGCGACCGCGAGGCCGACTCCCTGCTCGTGTGCGAGGTGCTCACCCCGCCCGGTCACTGGTCCAGCTACCCGCCCCACAAGCACGACCGCGACGCGCTGCCGGAGGAGTCGCTGCTGGAGGAGACCTACTACCACCGCGTCTCACCCGAGCGCGGGTTCGCGCTGCAGCGCGTCTACAGCGGCGACGGCTCGCTCGACGAGTCCGTTGCCGCGCGCGACCGCGACGTCGTGCTTGTGCCACGCGGCTACCACACGGTGTCCGCGCCGCCCGGATATGCGCTCTACTACTTGAACGTCATGGCCGGCCCCGTGCGGGCCTGGGCCATCGCAAACGACCCCGACCATGAGTGGACCCTCGATGGAAGCCGCAACGCAGACACGCTTGCTCGATAACTACATCGCCGGCGCCTGGACGGCCGCCTCCGGCGCCGAGGCCCTCGACGTCACGAATCCCGCCACCGGCGAGGTGCTCGCCCGCGTGCCGCTGTCCTCGTCCACCGACCTTGATCGCGCGGTAAAGGCGGCGCGGGAGGCGCTGCCCGTCTGGCGCGGCGTCTCGGTGATCGCGCGGGCGCGGCTCCTGTTCGGCCTGCGCGAGGGACTGAGCAACCGCCGTGAGGACCTCGCCCGCTCGGTCACGACGGAGATGGGCAAGACGATCGGCGACGCGCGCGCCGAGGTGGCGCGCATGATCGAGATGGTCGAGGCCGCCTGCGCGATCCCCACCACGATGCAGGGCCGCATCCTCGAGGACGTCTCGCGTGGGATCGATGCCGAGACGATCCGCCAGCCCGTGGGCGTCTGCGCCGCGATCGTCCCGTTCAACTTCCCCGCGATGGTGCCGTTCTGGTTCCTGCCCTTCGCGATCGGATGCGGGAACACGTTCGTGCTGAAGCCGTCGGAGCAGGTGCCGTTGACGCAGCAGCTCGCCTTCGAGGTGCTCGACTCGCTCGATCTGCCGCCCGGCGTGGTGAACCTCGTAAACGGCGGACGCGAGGTGGTGGAGGGCATCCTCGACCATCCGGGGATCGACGCCGTGTCGTTCGTGGGCAGCGCACCCGTCGCCAGGATCATCTACGAGCGGTCGGCCAAGGCCGGCAAGCGCGTGCAGGCGCTCGGCGGCGCGAAGAACCACATGGTCGTGATGCCGGACGCCGTGATCGACAAGACCGTGCAGGGCATCATGGGCTCCGCGTTCGGGGCGGCCGGGCAGCGCTGCATGGCCGGCAGCGTCGTGGTCACGGTCGGAGAGGCGCACGAGCGGCTCGTGCCCGCCCTGAAGGAGGCCGCCTCGCAGGTCCGCGTCGGGGACGGCCTCGACGAGGACACCGAGCTCGGCCCGGTGGTGTCCGAGAAGGCGCGCTCGCGCATCCTGACGATGATCGAGCGGGGAGTCGAGGAGGGGGCCTCGCTGCTGGTGGACGGCCGCGAGGCCGGCGACGGGGTCGGCTGCTACGTCGGCGCGACGATCCTGGACGGGGCGAGCCCCGAGATGGACATCGTGCGCGAGGAGATCTTCGGCCCGGTGCTCTCGCTCGTCCACGTCGACACCCTCGACCAGGCCATCGAGGCGATCTCGAAGAGCCGCTTCGGCAACGGCGTGTCGATCTTCACCGAGTCGGGCGCGGCGGTGCGCCGCTTCAAGCACGACGTGCAGGCGGGCATGGTCGGCGTCAACATCGGCGTGGCAGCCCCGGTCGCGTTCTTCCCGTTCTCCGGCTGGAAGGACAGCTTCCTCGGCGACCTCCACGCCCACGGCCCCGACGCTGTCGAGTTCTACACGCGCAAGAAGACGATCACGAGCCGCTACTACACGCACGAGGAGAGCGGGCGCTACTTCGTCGAGAACTAGGCGGGGCGCGCCAGGGCCCGCCGCTTCCCGTCTCCGCCGGCCGGGCCGGGGCTGGGGAAGGGGATGTGGACAGCGGCCGCTCTGATCCTCTCCTGCGAACAATCTTCGGCCAGTCCCGGACCCTCCCGAATCTTGATCGGCGCCGGGCGAGCCCAGCGCGGGATTCGGTGCCACCGTCCTGCCTTGTGGGTCTCCTGGCCCACCAATCCAGGATCGCTCGCGTTTTCCCGACACCGGCGGCCGAACGATCTTCGATCCCACCCGGCCAGGCGCGGCCGACGAACACCACCCCCTTACCCAGCCCATACGCGAGACCAACCCGGCGCCACCAGTCGAGAGACGGGGCCGGGACTACTCGTCGCGGTCGCGCCTCCGCAGCACCTCGCGCACGTCGCCGACCGGGCCGACGTGGCCGAGCTTCTCGGGGTTGACCACCGAGCGCACCGCCTGGATGCGGCCGTCGGCGATGTCGAACACCATCACGCCGATAATCCTCCCCTGGGAGTCGAGCGTCAGGGCGCCCGGCTGGCCGTTGACCTCCACCGGCTGCAGATCGAAGCCGGTGCCGCGTTCCGCCGCGCGCGCCCAGGCCCCGAACGCCCGGACCACTCGCTTGCGCCCCACCAGCGGTCGCGCGAGCGCCGGGACGCGCCCGCCGCCGTCGCCGTGCAGCTCCACGTCCTCGGCGAGCAGCGACTCGAGCTCCTCGACCTCGCCGTTGCGGGCGGCGGCGATGAAGCGGCGCGCCAGCTCGTTGCGGAGCTCCGCCGAGGGCTCGTAGCGCGGCCGCCGCTCCTCGACGTGGCGGCGCGCCCGGGCGGTCAGCTGGCGGACGTTGTCCTCGCTCTTGCCCACGATCGCGGCGATTCGGTCGTAGGGGTAGTCGAACACCTCGCGCAGGAGGAAGGCGGCGCGCTGCTCGGGCGAGAGGCTCTCGAGCACCACGAGGAACGCGAACGACAGCGAGTCCGCGAGCTCCGCCTCCCATGCCGGGTCGCCCTCCTCCGCGGCGACGAGCGGCTCGGGCAGCCACTCGCCGGTGTAGGTCTCGCGCCGGACCCGCGCGGAGCGCAGCTGGTCGATGGCGAGCCGAGTCACCACGGTCGAGACGTACGCCCGCGGTGACTCGATCCGCTCGCCCGACTCGAGCGTGCGATGGAGGCGGAGGAGGCCCTCCTGCACGACGTCCTCCGCCTCGCTCACGCTGCCGAGCATCCGGTACGCGATCGCGAACGCCGGCGGCCGCAGCTCCTCGAACAGGTCCGTGCTCGCCATGGCTCAGCCGAGCCCCTTCGCGAAGCCCTCGCGCCAGCTCGGATAGCGCGGCTGCCAGCCGAGCTCGCGCTTCGCCTTCTTGTTCGACGAGCCACGCAACTCGGACATCATGACTGCCACCACGTCGCCCCCGGCGAGCCGAGCGAGCCAGAGCGGGACGTGCCGGGGCGGCTTGGCGCCGATCGCCTTCGCGAGCTCCGGCAGCCAGTCGGAGACCGGCGCCGGCTCGTCGTCGACCACGTTGTAGATGCCGCGCGCGCCGTGCTCGATCGCCTCGACGGTGGCGGCCGCCGCGTCCTCGACGTGGATGAACGACCACACGCCGCTCCCCTTGCCCGCGAGCGGGAGCTTGCGCTGGCGGATCATCTCGATCTGCTCGCCGAGCGGATTGAGCCCGATCGACGTCCCGGGGCCGTAGAAACCGCCGTAGCGCAGCGCGATGCCCTCGGTCCACTCGGCCTCTGTGACAGCCCGCTCGAGGTACTTGATCGCCTCGAGCGTCGTGCGGACCTGCGTGGGCGGTGTCGTGTCGAGCGGGTCGTCCTCGCTCTTCACAGGTCCGCCCGTGCGGGCGTAGGGCCACGGGGCGTAGCTCTGCGCGACGAAGCGCTTGATCCCCACCGCGCGTCCGGCGGCGAGCAGGTGGTCGGTGCCCTCGGTACGCAGCCGGTTGGTGCCGGCGAAGGCGCGCTCCATACGGCGCGGGTTGAACGAGGCGTCGATCGCGGTCATCTGGTGGACGATCACGTCCGGCTCGGCCTCCGCGACCGCTCGCGCGACCGCGTCGGGATCCAGGGCGTCCGCGACCACAGGGCGGGCGCCGAGATCGCGCAGGACATCCTGCTTCGACTCGCTGCGCGTCATCCCGACCACCTCGTGCCCACGCCTGACGAGCTGGGCGACCAGCGGCCGGCCCAGTGCTCCGGTTGCGCCTGCGATGAAGATCTTCATAACGGCTCCTTTCTCGTTCATGTACCCCCTGGACGAGACAGCCGCTCCCCCTGTGACAGCGTTTTTCGCCGCCCCAGCCGGGTACCGGTCAGACATGCCACCTCGCGGAGTCAAGAAGGGCACCAAGCGGGCCCGGCAGTACGAGAAGATCAAGAAGAGCCAGAAGCAGCAGGGCGCTCCGAGAGCCGCGCCGAGGAGATCGCGGCGCGCACCGTCAACAAGGAGCGCGCCCGCAGCGGCGAGTCGCGCACGCGCTCGCGGACCTCGACGCAGGACATCTCTCGGGTCGCCGCGGCGGCAAGCGCTCCGGCAAGTCCGGCCCGAAGGGGCGCACACGCGACCAGCTCTACAACGAGGCCAAGAAGCTCGGCATCGAGGGCCGCTCGCGCATGAACAAGTCCCAGCTGCAGGGGCCGTCAGCGCCAAGAAGGCTAGGCGCGGCTCAGCCCAGCTCGGCCACCAGGTCGGCCACCGAGTCGACGATCCGCGACGCCTTGAACGGATGCCGCTCGGCGTCCTCGCGCGAGGTCACGCCGGTCAACACGAGGACGGTCTCCATCCCGGCTTCGAGGCCCGAAACGATGTCGGTGTCCATGCGGTCGCCGATCATCACCGTGCTCTCCGAGTGAGCGTCGATGGCATTCAGCGCCGAGCGCATCATCAGCGGGTTCGGTTTGCCGACGTAGTAGGGGGCGACGCCCGTTGCGCGGCTGATGAGCGCCGCCACCGACCCGGTCGCGGGCGTGGGGCCGTCGGGTGAGGGGCCGATGTTGTCGGGGTTCGTCGCGATGAAGCGGGCGCCCGCACTGATCAGCTGGATCGCGCGAGTGATGCGTTCGAAGCTGTAGGTGCGCGTCTCGCCGAGGACCACGTAGTCGGGATCGCGATCGGTGATCGTGTAGCCGCTCGCGTGCAGGGCCGTGGTCAGGCCGGTCTCGCCGACGACGAAGGCGGAGCCGCCCGGCCGCTGGTCCTCGAGGAAGCGGGCGGTGGCGAGCGCCGAGGTCCAGATCGCCTCCTCCGGCAGGTCGAGGCCGCTGCGCCTGAGCCGGGCGCGGAGGTCGCGGTTCGTGTACATCGAGTTGTTGGTCAGGACGAGGAAGGGGATGGCGAGCTCGGTCAGGCGGGCGATGAACTCGGGGGCGCCCGGGATCGCCTGCTCCTCGGTGACGAGCACCCCGTCCATGTCCATCAGCCAGGAGCTGATCTCGCGGCGGCCCATGGCCGCGGAGACTACGCGGCCGGCTGGATCAGATCCCAGCGGTTCCCGAACGGGTCCTTGAAGACTGCGACCGTTCCGTACGCCTCGTCTCGCGGCTCCTCGGTGAACTCCACGCCCGCCGCAACGTAGCGGGCATGATCGCCTTCGAAGTCGTCCGTCTCGAGAAAGAGGAACACCCGCCCGCCGGCCTGACCGCCGATCCGCTGCGACTGCTCCTCGGATGCCGCTCGCGCAAGCAGCACGGCCGTGCCCGCCGCGCCGCGCGGCCGGACCAGGACCCAGCGCTTGCCGTCGGCGAGCGCCTTGTCCTCGACGAGCTCGAAACCCAGGACGCCGCAGAAGTACGAGATCGCCGCGTCGTAATCCGGGACGAGCAGGGTCACCGCGCCGATGTGCTGTGGCACGGAACCCTCAGCGCACGTCGAGCACGACCTTGCCGGTCGCGCCGCGCGAGTCGATCAGCTCGAGCGCGTCCGCCGCCTGCTCGAGGGGGAAGCGCGCGCCCACGATCGGCTTCACGTAGCCCTGCTCGGCGAGGCGAGCCACCGCCGCGCCGATCTCGCGATTCACGTCCGGCTTCCCCATCACGTAGGCGCCCCAGCCGGCGCCCACCACATCGAGGTTGTTCAGCAGCAGCCGGTTGACGCGCACCTCGGGAATCGAGCCGCCCGTGAAGCCGACGACGACGCAGCGGCCGTTCTCGCGCAGGGAGCGCAGGCTGTCGGTGAAGCGCTCGCCGCCGACCGGGTCGATCACGATGTCGACGCCGCCACCGGAGAGCTCCTTCGCCTCGTCCTTCCAGGGGCCGTCGGAACGCACCACCTCGTCTGCGCCTGCCTCGCGCGCCACGCGCTCCTTCTCGTCGCTCGACACCACGGCGATCGTCCGTCCCCCGAGCCCTCTCGCGATCTGAAGCGCGGCGGTGCCGACGCCGCCGGCCGCGCCGTGCACGAGCACCGTCTCGCCCTCGCTGTAGCGGCCGCGCATCACGAGCGCGAAGTAGGCGGTGTGGTAGTTGAGGACGAGGCTCGCCCCCTGGGCGAAGTCGAGCCCGTCCGGCAGGGGGAAGGTGAGGAACTCGGGCGCGACCGCGGTCTCGGCGAAGCCGCCGAGCATGCAGAAGGCGGCCACCCGCTCGCCCTCGGCAAGGCCGGTCCCATCGGGGGCGCTCGCCACGACGCCGCCCACCTCGCTGCCGGGCACGAATGGCAGCTCGGGCTTGATCTGGTACTCGCCGCGCGTCTGGAGCACCTCGGGGAACGACACACCCGCGGCGTGCACGTCGACGAGCACGCCGTTCCCCGGTGTCAGCACGTGCGACGGCTGCGGCTCAGGGAGGTCGACGAGGGACAGCGCCGAGCGCGGGCCGCTCAGCTCGGTGATCTGGACCGCCCTCATCGGGCGGGCATCCTAATCGAGGTCGTAGTAGTCGCTCGCCTGCTCGGTGTAGATCTGCTCCACGATCCTCAGCCCCGTGGGCGGGTCGAGCGTGCCGGCCGAGATGCTGATCGTGTCCCGGCCGGGGGCGTCCCAGAACAGGCTCGACCCGCACTCGCCGCAGAAGCCGCGGCTGGCGTGAGCGTCGCTGTCCGGGCTCTTGAACCAGCGCAGCGGACCGTCCTCGACGAGGCGCAGCTGCGCGCGCGGAGCCGACGTCATCGCGCAGACATGCCCGTGCCAGCGCCGGCAGTCCACGCAGTGGCAGAGCTCGACTCCGCGAAGCTCGCCGTCGACCTCATACCTGACAGCGCCGCAATGGCAGCGACCGGTGGCCATCCACGGAATATGCCATGAGCGGTAGCGTGGCGGCATGGAAACGGTGTCCTTCCGCCGCATGGACGAGGCGACGAGCGAGGACTACGAGATCCTCGCCCGTCACGAGGAGACGATGCTGAAGGCGCTCCCCGAGCGGCTGCTGGAGGCTGTCGAGGCCCTCGACGAGTCGTTCGGCGGTTACCAGGTCACCCGCAAGGAGCACTCGCTGCAGTCCGCCACGCGCGCCTACCGTGACGGCCGCGGCGAGGAGTACGTCGTGGCCGCGCTCCTGCACGACGTCGGCGACGTGCTGGCGCCTCACACTCACGGCGAGATGATGGATGCGGTGCTGAAGCCCTTCGTGGCAGAGGACATCCGCTGGGTCGTGTCCCACCACGGTGTCTTCCAGCAGTACTACTACGGGCACCTGGTCGGGGGCGACCGGAACGCGCGCGACCGCTACCGGGACCATCCCCACTTCGACGCCTGCGCCGAGTTCTGCGAGCTCTACGACCAGAACTGCTTCGATCCGGACTACGAATCCCTGCCGCTCGAGTTCTTCGAGCCGATCGTGCGCAGGGTGTTCGCCGAGCCGCGCTACCTCGACCGCGGCTGAGCGAAGAGGAGCCCCGCCAGGGCGGGGCCCTCCTGTCACGCGGGTGTCCGGCTGAGCAGCGCTACTGCAGCCAGGCGTCCACCTTGTCCCTGTTGTCGGCGACCCAGTCCTGGCCGGCCTTGTCGGGATCGACCTTGTCGCCCGCGATCGCCTTGGCAACCTGCTCCTGATCCTCGTTGGTGAGCTTCATCTTCTTCAGCACGTCGTAGGCGGGCGAGCCGCTGTCGGCGAACTTCTTGCTGAAGAGCTTGTTGATGATCGTGATGTCGTACTCGCACTTGTACTGCGCGGGATCGCCGCCCGCCTTGGCGTCGTCCGCGCAATCAGTGCCCTCCTTGCGCGGCGGCAGCTCGACCTCGGCGAGGTCGTATTGCTGGTTGAGGAACTGCGGCGTGTACCAGTAGAACAGCACCGGCTTCTCCTGCTTGTACAGCTGGCTCCAGCGCGCGACCTGGGCCGGCTCGGCGCCGGCGGTCACGTGCTTGAGGTTGAGGTCGAGCGCCTCGATCAGCTCCTTGTCCTTCTGCACGTAGGACGGGTCACCGCCGAGGAACATGCCCTGGTCACCCGACTCGGGCGTCTTGAAGAGATCCTCGTTGCCCTTGAGGCCCTCCCAGGTCTTGAACTCAGGGTTCTCGTCCATCAGGTACTTGGGGATGAACCAGCCGATGTGGCCCTCGACGCCGAGCGGGCCGCCCATCACCACGGTGCCGGCATCCTCGATGTACTTCTTGTACTCGTCGACGTGCTGCCAGTCCTCGAGCACCGCGTCGACCTTCCCGTCCGCCATCGCCTGGAAGACCGGAATCTCGACGATCTTGGTGATCTCGACCTCGCAGCCGAGATCCTCCTCGAGCACGGCCTTGGCGATGTAGGTGTTGGCCGTCGAGCCGGCCCAGGCCTGCTCGTTCAGCACGACCTTGCCGCAGTCGGCCTGGGCGGCCTCTCCTCCTCCGCCTCCGCCTCCCGATGGCTCCTCGTCCTTCTCCTCTCCGCACGCCACGGCGAACAGCGCCACCACCAGCGTCAGCGCCGCAACCAGCACCGCGTGTGCGAGCCTCTTGCCCTTCATCAGGCATTCCCTCCTGTTTGGTGTCTGAACCTTGCGTGGCCCCTGCGTCACTCGGTCGAGCGCGATACCGAGCGCCAGGATCGCAAGCGACGCGACCACTCCCTCTCCGAACTCATTGCGCTGCAGACCGCGCGCGATCATGTCCCCGAGCGCCCCCGATCCAACCAGCCCGCCGATCACCACCACGGCGAGCACCAAGATGATCCCCTGGTTGACGCCGAGCATGATCGAGTCGCGCGCGAGCGGCAGCTTGACCTTGGCCAGCACCTGCGTCCGCGACGCTCCGAACGCCGAAGCGGCCTCGACCGCCGCCGGCGGCACGGTGCGCAGGCCGTTCGTGACGAGCCGTATCACAACGGGGATCGCGTAGAGCACCGACGCGACAACGCCGGGGATCCGCGACACCGGCATCAGATAGATGAACGGGATGATGTACACGAGCTGTGGCAGCGTTTGCAGCGTGTCGAGCAGCGGCCGCAGCAGGCGCTCGACGCGCGGGCTCTCGGCCGCCCAGATGCCGATTGCGATCCCGAACACGACCGCCAGCGCCGTGGCCACGAGCACCTGAGAGGCGGTGTCCATGGCCGGCTCCCAGACCCCCATGACCCCGATCGCGGCCAGCATCACCAGCGCCGTGATCGCCGGGCGCATGCCGCTGATCACGAACGCGATCGCGGTGAGGCCCGCGAGCACGATGAACCAGGGCGTCTCGACGAGCACGGCCCGAAGCGGCTCGAGCAGGTACTCGAGCAGGAAATTGCCCACCGGCTCGGTGATCCCGAAGATGAACGAGCTCGGGTCCTGCACGTAGTCGAGCACGTCCTGGATCCAGCCGAGCAGCGTGTCCTCGATCGTGGCCGTATAGACCGTGGTCGCGGTCTCGAACTCGTCCGGGTAGATGCTGTCGGCGCCGAGCGCGCGGGCCACGAGCACAATCGCGGCGATGGCGGCGAAGGTCGCCACGGTGCGACGGCGCGCCCGGCGCCGGGCCCGCCCGATGAGATGCCGGCGAGTGGGGTCGGTGCGGTCGGCAATCGCGGCTGTGGAGCGGTCCAATGCGATCGCCATGATCACGATCGCGATGCCGGCGAGGATGGCGAGGGCGGGGTTCGAGTACAGCCCGTTCGTGACCACGTCGCCGAGCCCCCGCCCGCCGATCAGCCCGGCGATGACCACGAGCGACAGGGCGAACATGATCGTCTGGTTGATCGACAGGAGCAACTGACGGCGCGCCAGCGGGAGCTGGACCTTGAAGAGCGTCTGGGCGGACGTCGAGCCGAAGGCGCGCGCCGCCTCGACGGAATCGGCCGTGACCCCGCGGATGCCGAGCGCAGTGATGCGAACGGCGGGCGGGATGGCATAGATCATCGTGCAGATCACCGCCGCCGCCGGCCCGACCGAGAACAGGATCACGATCGGCATCAGGTAGGCGAAGGCCGGCACGATCTGCATCGCGTCGAGCACCGGCGTGATGCCCCGGTAGAAGCCCTCCGAGCGGCCCGCGATCACCCCGAACGGCACCCCGATCGCCAGTGACAGGAGCACCGCCGCCGACATCAACGCGAGGGTCTGGATGCTCTCCTCCCAGAGCCCCATGAGCGCGAACGAGACAAAGGCAGCGGCGACGATGAGCGCCGCACGCCAGCCGCCGAAGCGCAGCACGATAAGGACGGACGCCGCAATCGTGCCGACCCAGGTGAGCCACAGCAGGAAGTCGTTGAGAGCCGTGACGAGCCACTCGGCAAACGCGCGGAAGCCGTCGAAGATGGCGAAGATGAGGTTCGGGTTTTCCGCCGTGCGCTGCTCGAGGAGCCAGGTCTGGAGGTCGTCGAGCCGCTCGGGAAGCTCCACCCAGGTCAGCGATACCGGCCACGGGAACTCGTCGCGAAACAGCGCGAAGCCGACCAGCATCAGCAGGACGATTCCGGCCACCTGCACCGGCCGCCCGCGCCAGCGAGTGCTGGGCGCGAAGGCCGCAGGGGCCGCAAGCCTGCCGTCAGCTACCGCCACGCGCCGCCTCGGGCCCCTCCGCCATCGCGTGCAGGACCGCCTCACGGTCGACGACACCGACCACGCGCCCCTCCTCGACGGCGCGCACCGGGCCGTCGGTCGCGGCCACCAACGGCACCGCGTCCTGGACCGTGGTGGCCACGTCGAGCTCGGGGCCCTCGGCTTCCTCGCCCGGCCGCGGGTCGCGCATGATCCAGCGCAGCGTGAGCACGTGGGTGCGCGGAATGTCCCGCGTGAAGTTCTCGACGTACTCGTCGGCGGGCGAGCCGACCAGCTCCTCCGGGGTGCCCAGCTGCACGATCCCGCCGTCGCGCATGATCGCGATCCGGTCGCCGAGGCGCAGCGCTTCGGGGAGGTCGTGGGTGATGAAGAGCATCGTCTTGCCCGTCTCCGCCTGGAGGCGGATGACCTCGTCCTGCATGTCGCGGCGGATCAGCGGGTCGAGGGCGCTGAAGGGCTCGTCATAGAGCATCAGCGTGGGATCCACGGCAAAGGCGCGTGCGAGTCCCACGCGCTGCTGCATCCCGCCCGAGAGCTGGTCGGGGAACTGGTTGGCGGCATCCTCGAGGCCGACGAGGCGGAGTATCTCCTCGGCGCGGGCGAGCCGCTCGGCCTTCGGCACGCCCTGGATCTCGAGCCCGAAGGCCACGTTGTCGATCACCCTTCGGTGGGCGAGCAGCCCGAAGTGCTGGAAGACCATGGCGACCGTGTGACGGCGAAGGTCGCGGAGCTGAGCGCCGTCGGCGGCCATGACGTCTTGGCCGGTGATGGTGATCTTCCCGGCGCTCGGCTCGATGAGCCGGATCAGGGTCCGCACCAGGGTGGACTTGCCCGAGCCCGAGAGGCCCATCACAACGAAGACCTCGCCGGGGTGGATGACGATCGAGACATCGCGCACTGCGATGACGTTCCCGGTCTTCACGCGCAGCTCCGCTCGTGAGAGCTCGGCGTCGGGTGTGCCGATGATCCTGTCGCCGTGGGGGCCGAAGACCTTCCAGATGCCCTCGGCACGCACGACCGGCTCGCCGTCCGGCTCGGCGGCGGGCGTGTTATCGATGGTCGGAGCGGCAGTGCCGCTGCCCGTCTCCCTCACAGCGGGGCCATGATATATCAGGCCCCATGCGACTCGCCACGGCTTCGCAGTCGCCTAACAAGCGGCGCGAGCGGCCAGGGTCAGGTCCGGATGAGCACCGTCTGCAACTCGGTGAGCGTGTCCATCGGATAGGGGCCGCCGACCCGTCCGATCCCGCTCTCGGAGCGGGCCCGGCCGCCCCACGGGAGGTGGGGCTCCCAGTAGTTGGTGGTCTCGTTGATGTTCACGAGGCCCATGTGGACGGAGTCCGCGTAGCGCATCCCGGCCCCGAGGTCGGCGGTGAAGATGGCGGCCATCAGGCCGAAGCTCTGCACGTTCGTCTGCTCGATCGCCTCCTCGAGCGAGCCGATGCTCATGATCGGCGCGATCGGGCCGAAGGTCTCCTGCGTGACGGCAATCGAGTCGGCCGGGACCTCGTCGAGCACCGTCGGCTCCCAGTAAAGGCTGGTCGGGAAGCCCTGCGCGCGGCTGCCGCCGGCGACGACGCGCGCGCCGCGCTCGACCGCGTCGGCCACGTGCGCGTCCATCTTCGCCGCACCGGCCTCGTTGTTGACGGGGCCCATCGTCGTCGCGTCGTCGAGCGGGTCGCCGAGCCGCACCTCGCGCTCGACCTCGCCGGCCAGGAGCGACACGAACTCCTCGCGCACCGCCTCGTGCACGAGCAGCCGTTCTGCCGCCGAGCAGCTCTGGCCGGCGCCGAGGAAGCACCCGACACGCGCCGCGTCGGCCGCGGCGGCGAGATCGGCGTCGTCCATCACGACGAACGGGCCGTTGCCTCCCATCTCGAGCAGCTGGGCCTTGCCTGCCGCCTGGCGCGAGACGATCAGGCCGGTCTCGGTGGAGCCCGTGAACGCCACGGCTCGCGTGCCGGGGCTCACGGCCAGCTCGTCGCCCACCTCCGGGCCCGGGCCGAGCACGAAGTTGAACACGCCGGGCGGGAGGTCGGCCTCGGCGACGCACTCGGCGAGCACGCCGGAGCAGACCGCCGTGGACGGCGCGGGCGTCCAGACGACGGTGCTGCCGCAGGCCAGCGCCGGAGCGAGCACCTCGGCGGGCATCGTGTACGGCCAGTTCCAGGGGGTGATCAGGCCGAGCACGCCCAGCGGCCGCCGTAGGAGCAGCACGCGCCGGCCGGGCGCCGCGCTCTCGGGGATCGGCCCTCGACGCGCTTGCCGTCCTCGGCCGCCATGCGGAAGAACTCGATCAGCTCTCCGACCTCGACCTCGGCCTCGGCCTTGAGCGGCTTGCCCTGGTCGAGGGTGCAGATCGCGCGCCAGCTCGTCGCGGCGGCGCTCGCATGCGTCGGCCACGCGGTGCAGCAGCGCACCGCGCTCGAAGCCGGTTCGGGCGGCCCAGGCACCGAAGGCGGCGTTCGCGGCCGCGATCGCCCGCCGCGCGTCCTCGCGGCTCCCCTCGGCCACCGGCCCCAGCGACTCGCCGGTGGCCGGGCTGGTCGCCTCGACGGTGGCGCCATCGGCGGCGTCGCACCACTCGCCGTCGATGAACATGCGGGTTGCCATAGTCTCGACCGTCATCGGGTGGCGGCGGGCTCGCGGGCATCCTGCTTGACCATGTCGGCGCACTTCTCCCCGATCATCGTCGTGGTGATGACCGGGTTCGGGGCCACGAGAAACGGCATGATCGACCCGTCGCACACGCGCAGCCCGCGCACCCCCTTGACCCGCAGCCGCGGGTCGAGCGGCGTGTCGCGATCGTCGGGTGCGCCCATCCGCACCGTGGAGGAGAGGTGGTAGACGGTGTTGTGCGCCTTGTGGATGTAGTCGAGCAGCTCGTCGTCGCTCTGGTTCTCAGGCCCCGGCGCGAGCTCGTCGCCGCGCCATTCGTCCATCGCCGGCTGCGAAACGATCTCCCGTGCCAGCCTGACCCCGTGGAGCATCACGCGCTCGTCGTGGGCCTCGGTGAAGTAGCGCGGGTCGACCTTCGGCTTGTCGCGGTAATCGGGTGAGCGCAGGCGCAGGGTCCCATGCGAGCGCGCGCGCGTGACGTTCGGAGTCAGACAGAAGGCGTTCTCCGTCGTGGGGTAGCCGTGGCGGACCGTGTTCATGTCGAACGGCACCGAGCCGTAGTGGAACATCAGGTCGGGCCGGTCGAGCCCCTCCTCGGTCATCGTGAAGATGCCGATCTCCCACCACTGCGTCGAGGTGGTCACCATCGGCTGCTTGGCCTCCCACATGACGAGCCCTTCGGGGTGGTCCTCGAGGTGCGAGCCCACGCCGGGCGAGTCAACGAGGACGTCGATGCCGAACTCGCGCAGGTGGTCCGCCGGCCCGATGCCCGAGAGCATCAGCAGCTTGGGGGAGTCGACCGGCCCGCAGCTGACAATCACCTCACGCCGCGAGCCGGCCTGGATCGAGTGGATCAGGTCGGGGCTGAGGTACTCCACCCCGATGCAGCCGTCGCCATCGAAGAGCAGGCGCTTCGCGCGGCACCCGGTGCGCACCTCGAGGTTCTTGCGCTCGTCCATGATCGGGTGCACGTACGACTTCGAGGACGAGGAACGCACGTTGTTCTCGTCCGAGGCGATCTGGAGCCAGTTGGCCCCGTGGGTGACGGTCTTGCCGCTGTTGAACTGGACGGTGGGGATGCCCGCCTGGTTGCAGGCCTGGAGCAGCGCCACTCCGCAGGGATCGTTCGGTGGCACATCGCGGAGCTTCACCGGGCCGGAGCGGCCGTGGTGGTCGCCCTCGCCCCCGTTGTTCTCGAGCCGCTTCACGAGCGGAAAGCACTCCGCCGCGCTCCAGCCCTCGCAGCCCACGGAAACCCACTCGTCGAGGTCCTCGGCCGGCGGCCAGAAGGAGATGCACGAATTATGCGAGGAGCAGCCTCCGAGGACCTTGGCCCGGGCGTGGCGCAGGAACGAGTTGCCCCGCTCCTGCGGCTCGATCGGGTAGTCCCAGTCGTAGCCGGACCCGAGCAGCGCCATCCAGGCGTCGAGCTGGAGGATGGCCTGGTCGCCCACGTCGGACGGCCCGGCCTCGAGCAGCAGGACGTTCGTCCCGGGATCCTCCGACAGGCGTGCCGCAACCACCGCGCCGGCGGTGCCGCCGCCCACTACCAGGTAGTCGAACTGCTCCATGAGTCTCCTATCGTCTTACGCGCGCGTTACTCCGAGGACCCCGCGGGCGCGGGCTGAGCCGCGCCCCGGAGCGGCCTCCGCCGGCGCCTCGAGTGCGTGCGAGGCCAGCACACCGGTCTTGTGGCGCTGGACTAACCAGTAGTAGGCGAGCCCGCCGAAGAAGACGATGCCGATGAACAGGACCGCCCCGTACTGGAGGTACCAGTGGAAGGGCTCAACCGCGTTGTAGACGTCCTTGCGCGGCCAGCCGAGGTTGATGCACATGAACGACGCCCCACCCGACCGCCAGGATGTTGATCGGCAGCCCGAGCTTCCCGAGGGAGAAGTAGCCCTTCTCCTTCGCGTCCTTCGGCGGCCACTCCCCGCGCAGCCGGCTGGACAGCATCGGCACCGTCACGAGCAGGTAGGCGATGTAGATCATGATGATCCCGATGCTCGTGATCACCGTGAAGATCTGCGGCTGCCGGATGTTCACCACGAGGATCAGGAGCGCGAGGAAGCCGATGAGGACGGCGGGGACGATCGGCGTCTTGGTCTTCGGGTGAACCTTCGCGAGCCGCTCGCCGGCCGGCAGGTTGTTGTCGCGCGCCATCGCGAACATCATCCGGATGGTGGCGGTTTGGACGGCCAGGCAGCAGACCGTGATGGCAATCGCCACGCAGATCAGGAAGATCTTCCCGACGGTGCTGCCGAACACGTCCAGGACGACGAACTGCAGCCCGCCCGCGGCGATCTCGGGGGAGTTGATGTCGCTCACGGCGAGGATCGCGAACAACAGGATCGAGCCGCCCAGCAGGAACGAGGCGACGACGGCGCGAAGGATCGCCGTCGGCGCGGTGCGGCGCGGGTCGAGCGTCTCCTCGCCGAGCGAGCTGGCGGTGTCGAAGCCGTACATCACGTAGGCGGAGGCGAGCGCCGCGGTAAGGAACGCGCCGAGATAGCCCCAGTCGTGGCCCTCGCCCGTGCCCTGCGTCTCGAACAGCACGTCAGGACCGCGCGTGATGTTGACCGCGAGCAGGACGATCAGCAGCACGGAAGCGATCAGCTCGATGAACACGCCCGCGCTGTTGATGCGCGCCATCAGCTTCACGCCCAAGGCGTTGATGACTGTCGTGAAGATGATCAGCACCGTCCCGAGGAGCACGGCGTTGACGGCGTAGTCGTACTTGCCGGTGCCGTCGCCAACGAACTGGAACTCCGACCAGATCTGGGGCAGGGTGTACTGGTAGGCAAGGGCCACCGCGGCGAGCGTCACGATCGACGCGGTCAGCATCATCCAGCCGCCCAACCAGGCAACCGTCGCGGTGCTCAAGCGCTTGGCCCAGTTGTAGATCGACCCGGCCACCGGGAAGTTGGCGGCGAGCTCGGCGAAGGTCAGCGCCACCATCAGCTGGCCGACGAAGACCATCGGCCAGGTCCACCAGTAGGCCGGCCCGCCGAACGCGAAGCCGAAGAAGAAGAGCTGGAAGACGCCCGTGAGGATCGAGATGTAGCTGATCCCCGCCGCGAAGCTGGCGAACTTGCCGATGCTGCGGTCGAGCTCCTGCTTGTAGCCGAACTCGGCGAGCTCGTCGGACTGAGCCCCGGCCACGTCCGTCGCCACGGGCGACCTCCTCTCGAGTACTGATATATCTGGGCGCCGGGCGGTCGCTCACTGCAACCACGCCCGCCAGACGCTCGGGTTGTCGTTGACCCACTGCTCCGCGGCCTGGCTGATCGGCACGCCCTCCGAGTCGACCTGGAAGGCGATCTCCTGCTGGTCCTCGGTCGTGTACTGGAAGTTCTTGAAGAGGTTGAACGCCTCCGGCGCCTTGTCCTCGAGCCCGAGCCAGACGGCCTTGAAGAGGACGTCGTTGGCGTAGTCGCAGTCGTAGCCCTCGCCGTCCCGCTCGCGCGCCGCCTCCTCGCAGTCCTCGTCGTAGGCGGGCAGCTGGACCTCCGTGAGGTCGTACTTCCGGTGCACCCAGTGCGGCGTGTAGAAGTAGGCGAGGATCGGCCGCTCCGCGCTGACGGCCTCGTCGAGCGCACTCGATGATGCCCTGCTCCGAGCCCGTGTTGACCACCTTCAGGTCAAGGCCGAGGCTGTTGATGATCTCCTCGTCGTACGAGACGAAGGTGGGGTCGCCGGCGATGAACTCGCCGTTCACGACGTCCTCGTTCCCCTTCAGGCCCTGGTAGCGCGCGAGCTCGGGCCGTTCCTCGACCAGGTAGGTCGGGATCCACCAGCCGATGTTCCCGATCAGGCCCAGCTCACCGACGTCGATCATGCCGCCGTCGCGGAGGGGACCGCCCCGCCGACCCTCGATGTAGCGGTTGATGTCCGCGGCGTGGCCGGACGGCCATATCTCGAGCGACGCGTCCAGCTCGCCCTTCGCGATCGCGGGGAACTGGCTGTTCTCGTCGATCTCGACCAGCTCGACCTTGTATCCGAGCTCCCGCTCGAGCAGCACCTTGGCGACGTTCGCGTTAACGGCCGAGCCCGTCCAGGGGTTGACTGCGATCCTGATCGTCTCGCCCCCGCCGGCGCTCTCGCCCGCGGCCGGCTCGTCGTCGTCGCCGCAGCCGGCGACGAGCAGCAGCGCCGCGCCGACCGCTGCGAGGCCGACCCATGCCTTCGCTCGTCTAACCGGCTCGCGCACCGTCGCGACCCTCCTTTGGCCTGTCCGTCCACCCGATGGGCGTTGCGATTCAGGCTTCGGTGGCGGAATATCCCAGGGCCCGGCAGGCCTGTCAAGACTGATATATCTGAACCTGCCCGCCTGGGCCGGCAACGTGCCCGGGCCATCGGACCGTGCACGACATCGCCGAGTTCCTCCAGCGTCATCCGCCCTTCGACA
>CAVWSN010000039.1:0-31340 GCA_963757815.1 uncultured Thermoleophilaceae bacterium
GCGCCCCCGTCGCCATCGATGCCCGGGCCGCCGTGCGCGAGGAGACCGGCGGCGTCGAGCGCGTCGCCCGCGAGATGGCCCGGCGCCTTCCCGCCCTCCGGCCCGGCCGCTACGAGCTGATCGCGCCGCGTCCGCGGCTCGCGCACCGTGCGGGCCATGCGTGGGAGCAGCTCGCGCTGCCGCTTGCCGCCCGGCGCGCCGAGCTCGTCTACTGCCCGGCGAACCTGGCCCCGCTCGCGTCGCGCCGGAACGTCGTCGTGATCCACGACGTGGCCGCCCTCGCCCATCCCGAGTGGTACGGGCGCGCCTACGTGGCCTGGCAGCGGCTCGTGCTCCCGCGCATCGCCCGGCGGGCGCGCGCTTGTGATCACCGTCTCCGAGTTCTCGAAGGAGGAGATAGCCGAGCGGCTCGGCGTTCCCGGCGAGCGCATCGCCGTCGTGCCGAACGGCGTCTCGGAGGTCTTCTCCCCGAGCGCTGACCCGCAACCTGCCAGGGGTGCCCTCGGCCTCGAGCGCCCTTACGTCCTTGCGGTCTCCACCCGCATCGCGCGCAAGAACCTGCGCGTGCTGGCCGGCGCCGCCGGCGCCCTGAAGGAGCGGGGCATCGAGCTGGTCAGCGCCGGCTCGGGGCGCGCCTACATGAAGGCCGGTGAGCCCGCGCCCGGCCGCGCGCTCGGCTACGTGCCGGAGGCGCTCCTGCCCGGTCTCTACGCGGGGGCCGAGGCGCTCGCGATGCCGTCGGTGTACGAGGGCTTCGGCATGCCGGTGATCGAGGCGATGGCGAGCGGCACGCCGGTAGTGGCCGCCGACCGCGCGGCGCTTCCGGAGGTCTGCGGCGGCGCGGCGATTCTCGCCGACCCGGACGATCCCGACGCCTTCGCCGACGCGCTGCTGCGAGCAACCGGCCCCGAGCGCGAGGGGCTCAGGGCCGCCGGGCTCGAGCGCGCCGCGAGCTTCGACTGGGACGAGAGCGCGCGGCTCACGGACTATGCGATCGGCGAGCTGCTGGAGCGCGGCTGATCAGCCGGGCAGGCAGTTGCCGGTCGCGTCCTTCTCACAGCCCTGGAGCGTGCGCGCGACCCGCTGCAGCGCACCGAGCGCCGGCTGGGCGGTGAACTTGCCGTCGCGGTACTCCTGCAGCCCGGCGTAGTTGAAGACGCTCCCACCGCGGCCGTAGCGGGTGGCCCATGTGAACCAGTACACGCGCTCCAGGCCGAGCGCCCGGCGGTTCTTCGCGAGCCGGCCGTATGCGGTGGCCAGCTTCGCCGCCATGCTGCGGGATGTCTCGTGGGCGAGCCACCTGACCCTCGGCGTGCGTCCCTTCGAGGCCGGCCAGCTGATCTCCGTCAGATAGATCGGCTTGCGCCTGTCCCCGCGCGCCCGGAGCGCGTCGCGGAAGAGCTTCGTGGCGAGCACCGAGCGCCTGACCGTCTGCGGGAAGATCTGGAGCGCGGCCACGTCGAAGGCGCCCTTGATCCGGCCGACGGCGTAGAGCTCCTCGATCTCCTCCCAGGCCCGCTGGGTGATCCCGGCGAGGACCACCTTCGCGCCGGGGTCGCGCACCTTGACGGCGCGGTAGGCGCTGCGCAGCAGCTTGCCGTACCCAGCCGGGTAGCCCCAGCGGCTCTTCTCGGGGGCGTCCCAGTACGAGCGCAGGTGCGGCTCGTTCCAGATCTGCCACTCGCGCAGCGGCCGCTTCGGCAAGGTGGGGTTCTCGGTCCAGAAGCTGCCGCTCGGGCCGTAGCGCTCCACGAGGCCGGCGATGAACGAGGCGTAATCCGAGTTCAGGCGCGGCGGCGACTTCTCGCGCCGCTTGTAGGCCCGCGCCCAGCGAGGGGCCTCGTTCACGACCGGCAGCAAGCTGACGTTGCGCAGCGTCGCGCGCCGGACGAGCGCGTCGGAGCGGGTGAAGTCGAGCGGCTCTCCGCGGCCGCCCTGCATGACGGGCCAGCTGAAGTCCGCGCGAACGGACTCGATTCCCGAGCTGGCCATCACGTCCCACTGGGCGTCCTGCGCGTCCGCGGGCGCCGACGCCAGCTCGTAGCTCCAGTGGACGCCGACGAACCCGTGCGGCACGCTGCGCGCCGCCGCGGCGGGCGCGGCGAGCGCGAGGGTCGCGAGGACTGCCAGGACGAGGACGCGCACGGTCACGAACAACCCGGGAGCATAGGAAGGGTTGCGGCGGCTCCTACTTCGTGTAGTTCAACACGAACGGCCCGCACGGCCTCCCGGCGTTCTGCTGTGGCTGCCCGTTGATGCCCTTGGGGGTAATCGTCAGCCGGTTCGCGGTGACCTTGACCTGGCCGTAGCTGAACTGGTCGAGGATCGAGCAGCGCATCCCGACGCCGCCCGGCGGCTGTGGCTCGAAGAACGCGCTGTCCACCAACGCGCCTGCTCCCGGCACGCCTACCTCGGTTTCGATCTCGAGCTCCAGGTTGGCCGTCGCGGCCGGACCGACCGTGATGTCGAGGATGCCGCTGTTGCGGGGGCCGCCGGGCTCGAGCGTCTGGAAGCGCGCGTCGTTCACGAGCGTGGCGTGCACGTC
This sequence comes from uncultured Thermoleophilaceae bacterium, assembly GCA_963757815.1. Lineage (GTDB taxonomy): Bacteria > Actinomycetota > Thermoleophilia > Solirubrobacterales > Thermoleophilaceae > JACVRW01. The sequence continues at coordinate 2,546 of CAVWSN010000039.1, forward strand.
CGTCGTCAGGAAGACGACGTTCTTGACGTTCTGCAACGCGCGCAGCACCTGCTGGCGCTCGGCCTCGTAGCCCTCCCAGCGGTCGTACGGGAGCACGTAGTACTGCTGGATCGGCAGCTCGTTCATCACGATCTTGAAGCGCGCGTCCGAGGCCCGGATGTCCTTGATGAAGCGCGCCAGCTGGCGCGCGCCGAGGTAGGTGCGCCGCTCGGAGCGGATCGCGTCGAGACAGGACTGCGGCCACCGGCTGCGCGAGCGAGGGGAGCAGCGAGCGCGAACATGTTGCGAACCGCCTGCGGCGCCGTCGGCGCAACGTCCGGCTCACCCGTCATCGAGTTGTTGCAGACGCCGCCCTCGTCGGCCTTGGCGCTCCGGAACGAGCGCTGGTCGAGGAAGAACAGCTCGGCGTTCCGGCCCCAGCGAACCCGGCGGTAGAGCCCGTTCTGCGAGCTGTAGCGCACCGGCGCGTAGTCGCGGAACGCGTCGACGCCGCGCTTGTAGAGCGTGCGCCCGTTGATGTTCACGTCGTTCGAGAACGTGTTCTCCCTCGGCGAGAAGTCGTTGACGAACTCGTGGTCGTCCCAATGCGAGAAGAAGCCGGCCGACCCACGCAGTCCCCGGAGGTGCTGGTTCTCGAGGTTCGTCCTGTACTTCGCCCACTTCGCCTTGACGGTCAGCGCGATCGGCTGGAGCGCACCCGGGATCTCGCTGTCCGAGTACATCGTGTCGCCGAAGTGGATGTTGAACGCGTTCTTCTCGGCCCGCATGCGCTTGAAGACCCCGCCGCTGTTCCAGAAGGGCGCGCTCTGGCCGGGCGCGGCGTTGAAGTCGGTGTCACCGGTCCAGCCGAACTCGAAGGTGGCGTTGGCGCTCGCCTTCGGAGCGGTGCGGAAGGTGCCGGTGGCGCTCCTCCTCCCCTTCTTGCCGACGAAGCGGTAGTAGTAGCGCTTGCCGGGCTTCAGCTTGCCGGCCTTCGCCTGCACCGTGTTGTCGTTCCCCGAGCCGGCCTTGACCGACTTCTCGAAGGCCCGCTTCTTGAAGTTCTTCTTCGCCGCGACCTGGAGCGTGTAGGAGCCGCTCTTGGTGGCGTGCGCCCAGAGCACGGCGCTCGAGGAGGACACCTCGCCCGCGGCCACGCCGAGCGAGAAGCCCTTGGCCGCCAGCGCGGGCGGGGCGAGGAGGAGCGCCGCAGCCGCGGCGATTGGAAGGGACCGGGTCAGCGAGATCATGTGCCCTTTCTATCCGATAAGGCAGACTTCGGCCCATGCTCGCCTCTGGCTCCACGCACGACGTCACGAACCAACCGCCCCCGATCGCGCCCTACAACGTCTTCGCCGCGGACCTCCCGCTGCGCGAGGCGCTCGAGCGCGAGGGCGGCGGCTGGGGCGTCGACCGGCTGCGCGACACGGGCGAGCTGGCGGGCAGCCCGGAGGCGCTCGAGCACTCGGAGCGGGCCGAGCGCAACGAGCCGCGCCTCAGGACGCACGACCGCTACGGCAAGCGCATCGACGAGGTCGAGCTCGACCCCTCCTGGCACTGGTGCCTGCGCCAGGCGATCGAGCGCGAGATCCACTGCCTGCCCTGGCGGGACCCACAGCCCGGCGCCCACGTGGTGCGGGCGGCGCTCATGTACACCTGGAGCCAGGTCAACTCGGGCGTCATGTGCCCGGTCTCGATGACCTACTCGGTCGTCCCGGCGCTGCGCGAGGAGCCGGAGCTCGCCGCCGAGTGGGAGCCGCGGATCACGAAGCCCTCCTACGAGGACGGCGCCCTCGCCGGCATGGCGATGACCGAGAAGCAGGGCGGCTCGGACGTGCGCGCCAACAGCACGCGCGCCGAGCCGGCGGGCGACGGAGCCTACGAGCTCACCGGGCACAAGTGGTTCTGCTCCTATCCCCCGTGCGACGTCTTCCTGACGCTCGCCCAAACGCCTGCCGGGCTGTCCTGCTTCCTGTTCGAGTCGAACGACCCCGGCTTCCGGATCCAGCGGCTGAAGGACAAGCTCGGTACGCGCTCGCTCCCGTCAAGCGAGGTCGAGTTCGAGCGCGTGCGCGCCCGGCTCGTCGGCGAGGAGGGCCGCGGCGTCCAGACGATCATCCGCATGGTCAACCACACGCGGCTCGACTGCCTGATCGGCTCGGCGGCGTCGATGCGCTGGGGGCTCGTCCAGGCGGTGCACCACGCCCGCCACCGCTCCGCCTTCGGCCGGCGGCTGGCCGAGCAGCCCCTGATGCAGAACGTGCTCGCCGACCTCGCGGTCGAGTCCGAGGCGGCGACCGCCGCGGCGATGCGCGTGGCGCGCGCCTACGACGAGGAGGATGCCCCCTTCCGGCGCCTCGCGACCGCCGTGATGAAGCATTGGGTCTGCAAGCGCGCCCCCTGGCACGCGACCGAGGCGCTCGAGTGCCTGGGCGGCAACGGCTACGTCGAGGAGTCCGGGATGCCGCGCCTGCTGCGCGACTCGCCGCTCAACTCGATCTGGGAGGGCTCGGGCAACGTCTCGGCGCTGGACGTGCTGCGCGCGCTCGCCAGGGAGCCGGAGGTACTGCCGGCCTTCCTCGCCGAGTGCGAGCTGGCGCGCGGCGGGAACGCGCTGCTCGACGCCCACCTCGACCGCGTGCGCGAGAGCGCCCCGAGCGACCCGGAGTTCGAGGCCCGCCGCGTGGTTGGCGACCTGGCGCTCGCCCTGCAGGCGAGCCTGCTCGTGCGGAACGCCCCGCCCGAGGTTGCTGACGCCTTCTGCGCCGGGCGGCTCGAGGGTGCGGGCGGGCGTGTGTTCGGCACGCTGCCGCCGCGGCGTGGACGCGCCCGCGCTGGTCGAGCGCGCGCTCGCCGCGTAGCCGGTCCGGACCGCGCATGAGCCCGTCGACGCTCCGCTACGAGGTCACCGGCCGGATCGCGCGGATCACGCTCGACCGGCCCGAGCGCGGCAACGGCATCACCCTCGAGATGCCCCGCGAGCTTGCCGCCTGTGTCGAGGAGGCGAACCTCGACCCGGCCGTGCACGTGATCGCGCTGGCGGGCGCCGGCAAGGGCTTCTGCGGCGGCTACGACCTGGTCGAGTACGCCGAGACGCAACCGCCGGGCCACGACCCGTCGGAGCCGTGGGATCCGGTGACCGACTGGCAGATGATGAGCCGCAACCTGCGCGGGTTCATGAGCCTGTTCCACTCGGACAAGCCGGTCCTCTGCAAGGTGCACGGGTTCTGCGTGGCGGGCGGCACGGACATGGCGCTCTGCTCGGACCTGCTCGTGATCGCCGAGGACGCGCGCATCGGCTACCCGCCCGCCCGGGTCTGGGGCGTGCCCACCTCCGCGCTATGGGCGTTCCGGGTCGGCGACCAGCGCGCCAAGCGCCTGCTCTTCACCGGCGACCTGATCGACGGCGCCACCGCCCTCGAGTGGGGTCTTGCGATCGAGGCGCCGCCCGCTGACGAGCTCGACGAGCGCTTCGAGGCGCTCACCGAGCGCGTGGCGCTGACGCCCGTGAACCAGCTCGTGATGATGAAGCTGCTCGTGAACCAGGCGCTCTACGCGCAGGGCCTGCACGCCACGCAGTCGCTCGGGGTGTTCTTCGACGGCATCGCGCGGCACACCCCGGAGGGCTACGCGTTCCAGCGCCGGGCCGCGGAGGTTGGTTTCAAGGATGCGGTGCGCGAGCGCGACGCGCCGTACGAGGAGCCTGGCTAAGGCAGGCGCCCGCCTTCGCTCGGGTGGTGGCGCCGGGTCGGTCTCGCGTATGGGGCTGGGGAAGGGGGTGTTGCTCATCGGCCGCGGCTGGAACTGGACGTGATCGAAGATCGTTCGGCCCCCCGCGCTGGAGATCAAGAGCAGTCCTGGATAGGTGGGCCAGGAGGCCACCAAGGCAGGACAGATATGCCAGGTCCGGGCGGGAGCCCGCCCCGCTGGCGATGAAGATTCGGGACCGTCCGGGATCAGCCGAAGATTGTTTGCCCGGAGAGTCGCAGCGGCCGCTGTCCCACACCCCTTCCCCAGCCCTGACCCGGCCGGCGGAGAGTCAAACCCCGGTACGGCCGCTACGGCTCGTTCTCGCCGTCGAAGAAAGCGAACGGCGCGCCGTCGGGGTCGCGGACCACGGCGATCCCGCCCACCGGGGTCTCGGTCCGCGGCAGGATCGTCGCGCCGCCGAGCTCCTCCACCCGCGCACACGACGCCGCCACGTCCTCGACGCGGAAGGTCACCTGCCAGTTGGAAGGCACGCCCTCAGCGGGCAGGTCTCCCGCGCTCCCCGTGAGCCAGCCGTCGCGGTTCCTCGCGTTCCACCAGCCGCCCCCGCCCTCGAGCTCCTCCCAGGTCCACTCGAACAGCTCCGCGTACCAGTCGCGCGCGGCCGCGATGTCGGCGGTCGAGAGGTGCTGCCACACCATCGCGCCCACCTCGTTCACGAGCGCGGCGCCGACGTGCTCGCCGGGCTGCCAGAGCGCGAACAGCGCTCCCTGGTGATCCTGGACGAGCGCCATGCGGCCGGCCGCCCCGACGTCGACGGGGCCGTCGACGTCGATACCGCCGAGCTCGCGCACGCGTGCAACGCTCGCGTCCACGTCCTCGACGGACACGTAGGAGAGCCAGCCCGCCGGACCGCCTCGCAGACCCGCGACCTCCTTCGCGTCGAGGCGCATCATGGTGTAGACGCCCCCGGCGGGATTTGACAGGGATTCCGGCACCCAGCCGAACAGGGCGCCATAGAAGCCCGCCGCGGCCTCCTGGTCGGCGGTGCCGACGTCGGCCCAGCAGAACGTGCCGGGCGTGTAGCGCTCGCGCTCGCCCATCAGTCGTCGAACCGCCCGGCGAAGAACGCGAAGACGGCGCCCTGCGGGTCCTGCGCGACGACTATCTCTCCGCCCGGCACCGCCGTCTTGGGCACCAGCAGCGCCCCGCCCGACTCGCCGATCTTCGCGGCGGCGGCGTCGATGTCGTCGATCCCGAAGTAGACGAGCCAGTGCGGCGGCGCGGGCGCGTCGGCCGGCAGCAGCATCATCCCCGCGCCCAGGCGGCCGCCGACGCTGACTCCCCAGTAGGGGATCTCGGTATCGGGCTGCTTATCGAAGCTCCAGCCGAACAGCCCCGAATAGAACTCGATCGCGCGCTCGGAATCGTTCGTGTTGAGCTGGTTCAGGGAGAGCAGCCCGTGGCCGTTGACGAGCCCGGCGCCGATCGTGTTGCCCGGCTGCCAGACGCAGAAGAACGCGCCCGTCGGATCCTGGAGGACCGCCATCCGGCCCTCCTCCATGACGTCGAAGGGCTCGACGATGACGTTCCCGCCCAGCTCGGCGGCCCGCGCCGCGGCGGCGCCCGCGTCCTCGACCGTCACGTACGAGTTCCAAGCCGGCGGCTGGCCCGGCGGCGCCGGGGTAAGCCCCGCGACGTCGCGGCCCCCGACTCTGGCGATCGTGTACGACCCTCCGTCGGGCAGTGGCTGGTCTTCGGTCTCCCACCCGAACAGTCCGGTGTAGAAGCCCTTGGCGGCCTCGACGTCGCTCGTGCTGAGCTCAGCCCAGGAGAAGGTTCCGGGGTCGTAGCGCTCTCGTTCACCCATGGGCGGCGACAGTACTACCCGGCAGCCGGCCGCGGCTCCAACTCCGCTCCCGGACCGCCGCGATGCGGCGCGGTCGGCGCCTGGCGCGGCTCGAGGCGGCGGCCCACGAGCGGTAGGTTCAGAAAGCCCTCGACGCTCGCGTACAGAAGGCCGACCTTCGGCATCGAGGCCACGTCCTCGACCGCGATCGCGCGCGGCACCCAGCGCGGGTCGAACTTGGCGTTGAAGTCGCGCAGCGACTTGATCTGGAAGTAGGGGTTGAGGATCTCGGCCAGCTTCTTCGCCGCGCGCTGTCCGGGGCCGAGCCGGGCACCGGTGTCGAACAGGCGCCCCCAGGTGGCGAAGTTCATCGAGAGGCGCCGGAAGCCACGCTCGCCCAGGGCCAGCGCCGCGTTCGCGATCAGGAACTCGGTCATACCGTTGGGAGCGTCGGGGTCGCGCTGCATCAGGTCGAGCGACCAGCCCGGGTCGGGTCCGTAGCAGGGCACGAGGCGCAGGAAGCCGAGCGGCCGCTCCTCACCGTCGAACGCCACCGCCAGGAGGAAGTCCGGGTTCTCGCCGCGCACGCCGCCGCCGAGCTCCATCGTGAACCCCCGCTCCGGCGCCTTCCCGCGCCAGCGCTCACGGATCGAGTTGAGCTGCTCGACGAGCTGGGGCGACGCGTCGGTCTCGCGCATCAGGCGAAACCTGTGGTCCGTGCGCCCCGGCCACGAGGCGGTTGACGACACACAGCGCCGCGCCGACGGCGAGCAGGATCGCGGCGCGTAGGAAGACCGACGCGTCGTCGAGTGCCGTGTCCACGAGCAGCGCCACCGAGATCACGGCGCCGAGCACCGGGAACACCGAGGGCGCGTGGAAATGCTCGTGCTCGACCCGTTCGCGGCGCAGCACCAGCACGGCGACGTTGACGATCGTGACGACGAACAGGAGCAGCACGACCGTCGTGTCTGCGAGCGTCGAGAGGTCGCCGGTCGAGATCAGCACGATCGCGATCGCGTGGTGAAGACGATCGCCGCCATGATCATGTTGATCAGTTGAGGGCCCGAGCCGGCCTTGCGGCTAGGGTTGGCGCGGTGCCTGCATGGGCGACGCACCTGTTCGGGGCGGTCCTGCTCGGCGGGGCGGCGGTCCTGCTCGCGCTGCCCGCGCAGGCACACGGGCTGACGCTTCAACTCGAAGGAGGCTCGCTCACCGGGCCGGTGAAGGTCGTCCAGGATCGCGCCGCCGCGGGCGGACGCGCGGTGGCCCTGACCGGGCAGGGGGTGGTCCGGCAGCGCTTCACCACCACGGGCCGCGCCACCGCCGTCGTGCTACGCGCCCGGGCGCTGCCCTGCATGGGGAGGCGCGCGCGGATCCTGCTGCGGCTGGACGGCCGCGCGATCGGCGCGCGTGCGGTGCCTTCGCGACGCTTCACAGGCGTGCGGTTTGGCGCTTCGGCGCAGGCCGGCCCGCACACCGCTGCGCTGCGGCTGGCCAACCCCGGCCGCGCGCGCTCCTGCCGACGCACAGCGGTGCTCGACTCGCTGCGCATCGCGGAGCGCCGGTCGCCGTCCACCACGCCACCAAGACCTGCCCCGGCGCCGATCGTGGCAGTCCCGCCGGCCGCGCCGGCCGCTCCCGCCGACGCGCCGGTCCCCGAGGCCGGCTACCAAAACCCAGTGTTCGCCTCACCCGGGGCCCCTGACCCCGGCGCGCTCGACGTCGGCTTCGCCCACTCTGAGTACTACGTCTTCCACACGGGCGACCGCTTCCCCGTGCTGCGCTCCACCGACCTGGTCAACTGGACCCCCGCCGGGCGCGCCCTGCCGGCCCGGCCGGCCTGGGCCGCACAGACGGGTGACTGGAACCCGTGGGCGCCGAGCGTGATCGAGCGCGACGGGGCCTGCCCGGGCCAGACCGGGGCACGTTGCTTCGTGCTGTTCTTCGTCTCGAGGCACGGCACCCTCGCCCCGACCACGAACTGCGTCGGAGTCGCGGTCTCGCCTGTGCCCCAGGGCCCGTACGTCGAGCGGGGGCCGCTCGGGCACACAGACGGTGACCTCGATGCCAGCGGACGCCCGCCCGGCTGCGGCGACGACGGCGGCTACAGCAACATCGATCCGGCGCCGTTCGTGGACGGCGACGGCCGCGCGTACCTCTACCTCTCCACGACCCGGCGCTGCGCCGCGACGGCCCCGCCGAACTCCGTATGTCCGCCGGACCGAGCGATCTCGGTGATCCCGTTGGCCGACGATCTGCTCACGGCGTCGGGTCGGCGCCAGCCCCTGTTCAGCGCCGACCAGGAATGGGAGGTGGGCTCCTTCGGGCCGGTCGTGGAGAACCCCTGGCCGGTCAGGAGCGGCTCGACCTACCTGCTGCTCTACTCGGGGGGCGCCTACACGGCCAGATATGGCATGGGCTACGCCACGTCGAGCTCGCCCACCGGACCGTTCGAGAAGTCCGCGAGCAACCCTGTGCTCGCGGAAGCGGAGGGCGTACTCAGCCCCGGGGGAGGCATGCCGGTGACCGGACCGCGGGGCGGCGCCTGGCTCGTCTACCACGGCCGCCGCGGCGGCTACGCGAATCCACGCGAGCTTCGGATCGACAGGCTGCGCTTCCCCACCGAGTCCACGGTGGCGGTGGATGGCCCCACCAGCGCGCCGCAGGCGGCCGCGCCGTAGAGCCTCGGCGGTCCGGCGGGCGTCAACGGCGAGGTCTTCGACGAAGATGATGGCGACTGGGGCGGTCGTCGCCGGGCGGGGGACCTTCGAGCCGGCGGGCGGCTGTGGGAGGCGACCATCACGACGGCGTGCCGATCTTCGTGCTCACCCGCCGGGACCACGACGGGCGGCGTCATCCACATGCACTACCGGGTCCCGCGCTGAACCCCGCGTCCAATCGAACGGAGGCGTCTCCGGCGCGTGCCTAGCGGAGGATCCGCCCGCTGATCGCCACTGCGCGGACCGCAGGCGCACCCTCGACCACACGAACCGGCAGCCGCGCTCCGCCCAGCCAAGCATCGAGCCGGTCAGGATCGCCGGCCACCTCGATCCACTCGATACCGCCGGCACCGCCTGAGGCGCCGGGATCCTCGATTCCCGGGTCGCGCGCGACGAAAAACGGCAGGTACGGGGTGGCCATCGCCTCCAAGACACCCGTGAGCCGGGCGCTGAGCCCTTGGCGCACGATCGTGCTCACCGGAGTGCCGAGCCGCTCGGCCACGGGCACGACGTCGTCAACGGCGACCGCCCAGCCCATCAGCCCCTCGCCGGTCCGCGCAATGCCCGCGGCCAACGCCCGCCCGAGCGGCGACCGCGCCGCCTCCCCGGCATCGGCAACCGCCAGGATCTCCAAATAGCCGCCGCCGAGCGGAACGATCCGGTTGTGGGTGCCGAGCCCCTCGTGCCGCCCACCTCCGGCGGCGCGGAGCCCATGCTCGCCCTCCAGCCGGGCCGCAGCGGCATCCAGATCGGTCGCCGCGACGATTACGTGATCGATCCGCACCCCGGCGCGAATCCTACGCGCGGCCCGAGCGCCGGAGACGACCGCGCCGGGGCCCAGATCGCCCTACCTATCGAACGGCGGATTCCTCGCGCTGGGTTCCGAACAGGTTGTACGAGCCGACGACGTCGAGTTGCTCGATCACCGGCGGTCCGTCCACCCAGCCCTTGAGCTGCTCCAGGAACCGCAGGTACTCCGGGATCGCCGGCCGGGGATCCTCGATGCCCTCGGCCAGCTCGAGCAAGATCACGAACGTCGAGCTGTCCACCACCCGCGTCGACGCGTAGCGCACGCCCTCGGGACGCACGCGATCGAGCGTCGCGAACAGATCCCTCACCGCCGCCTCGCCCTCTTCCAAGCTCCCGTCCTTGACCTTCTGGCGGACCATCACCACGCTCATCTCGTGCTCCTTCGCGTTCGGCCGCCGCGCGGCGGCTCTTGTGACACCGACCCAGTTGGTCGGTCACATGGATGACCCGTCGCGACGTGAGGATGTGACGGATGTCCGCCCATCCAGGCGTAAGCATTAGGTCAAGCCGGGCACCCTCGCCGCGGACCGGCTGACGCCCGCCGCCCGCGCAAGCCTGAAGGGCGACCAGGGGCCGCAGGGCCAGCAGGGGCCGGCCGGTCCGCAGGGGCCGCAGGGTCCCGCCGGCACGGCGCTCGCCTACGCCCAGGTGAGCGACGGCGGCGGGTCGTCTCTCGTCTCGGCGCGGACGAGCGGGTTCAGCAGCGTCACGCGCCTGGCGGCCGGCACCTACTGCCTGGCGCTCGACGCCGGGCTGGTCGGCCAGGCCTTCACGGCGGGAAGCCCCACGCGGCCAACCGTGGCGAGCGTCGAGTACGGCAACACGGTCACGCAGACCGATCAGCTGATCGTGGAGCCGCGCGGCGCCAACGCCCTGTGCCCTGACAACACGTTCGAGGTTCACACCTACCGCAACGGAGTCGCCGCGGACGACGTCTCGTTCACCCTGATCGTGCCCTAGACGACAGTCCAGCGACCGCGTCCTGGCCGGGGCACATGCCCCGGCCAGGCTGCCGGGGCGCGGACCACATGCCGGCAGCTTCCTGGTCGAGAGCGTCTGTAGGGTCGGTGTCCCCACGAAAGGACGCGACTCATGGCCGCATCACCGAACATCGTCCTTGTCCACGGAGCCTGGGCAGACGGCTCTTGCTGGAGCAACGTGATCGAGCGCCTGCAGGCCGACGGCTACAAGGTCACCGCGCCTCAGCTTCCGGAGACCTCGCTTGCGGATGACGTCGCGAGGGTCCGCCACGTGCTCACCCGCCAGAGCGGCCCGACCGATTCTCGCGGCCCACTCCTACGGAGGCCAGGTCATCACCGCTCTCGGCAGCGACGCACCGAACGTCGTCGGCCTCGTCTACATCGCGGGCTTCGGGCTCGACGAGGGTGAGTCGATCGGCGCGCTGCTACAGCAGGGTCCTCCGACCCCGGCGGTGGCGAATATCGATATCGACTCGGAGGGCTTCGCCTGGATCCCCGAGGACGATTTCCTCGCTCACTTCGCCGCCGATATCGACCCGGTCAAGGCGAAGGTCATGTACGCCGTGCAGCAGCCTCTGCACCTTGTCCACGTTCGACGACGTGATGGGCACCCCGGCCTGGAAGTCACTGCCCTCGTGGTTTCTGGTCGCCGAGAACGACGAGGTGATTCCACCCGATGCCGAGCGCCAGTTCGCACAGCGGATGGGCGCCGACACGATCGAGGTCGTGAGCGGACACTGCGCGATGGTCTCCCACCCGGAGGAAACGTACGAGCGGATAGTGACCGCGGCGCACGCTGCCGCCGTGCCCGGGTAGGGGCAGGGCCCGCCGTTCGATGGCATAGGCCCGCGGATCCGCGGCGTGCCGTCCGCCATCGCTCGCTTATGCTCGCGGGGGTGCCGACCGGCGCAACCCCGATCGTCCCGGAGCTGCCATTCATCCGCACCCGCGGCGAGGGCGAGCAGCGCGCGACGTTCTTCGAGCTGTTCTTCGACCTCGTCTACGTCTTCGCGGTCACCCAGCTGTCGCACCACCTGCTCGCGGACATCAGCTGGTCGGCCGCGGCCGAGACGGCGTTCATGCTCGTGGCGCTGTACTGGGCCTGGAACTACACCACGTGGATGACCAACTGGTTCGACCCGGACACCGTCCCGGTCCGGCTCGTGCTCGTCTACGTGATGCTCGCGAGCCTGCTGATGGCGGTCGCGATCCCGGAGGGGTTCGGCGGGCACGCGCTGCTGTTCGCGTGCGCCTACGCGGGCCTGCAGATCGGGCGCAACGCGTTCGTCGTTGCGGTCACGCCGCGCGGAGAGTTCAACCAGAACTTCCGCCAGATCCTCGCCTGGAGCGTGCTCTCAGCGCCACTGTGGGTCGCGGGCGGCATCGTCGATGCCGAAGCGTGGCGCTGGGTTCTGTGGCTCGGTGCTCTCGGGCTTGATCTCGCGGGGCCGCTCGTGACCTATTGGCTGCCGGGGGCTGGAACCACGCCCATGAGCCAGTGGCAGATCGAGGGCGCCCATTTCGGCGAGCGCTTCCAGCTGTTCGTGATCATCGCGCTCGGGGAGAGCGTCGTGCTGGCGGGCGCCACCGCCTCGGATACGGGGTTGAGTGTCGACGTCGTCGCCGCGCTCCTGCTCGCCTTCCTTTCCTCGACGGCGCTGTGGTGGCTGTACTTCGGGGAGGTGGCCGGCATGGTGCTCGAGCGGATCCGCACTGCCACGGCCGAGGAGCGGGGCCGGATCGGCCGCGACATCTACACCTACCTGCACCTCCCGATCATCGCCGGGATCGTCCTTGTCGCGGTCGGCGACGAGCTCGTGATCGCGCATCCGAGGGACGACCTGCATGACGCTGGTGCGCTCGTCGCGCTCGGCGGTCCCGCTCTCTTCCTCGGCGGTCTGATGGCCTGCGCCGCCAGGCTCGGCCAGGGGCAGAGCCTGGCACGGGCACTCGCCGTCGTCGCACTGCTAGCCGCCGTGCCGCTCGGCGCCGGCGCGGACGGGCTGGTCGTGTCGGCGCTGATCACGGTGCTCCTGGCCGTGCTGGTGGTCGTCGAGCAGTTGCGCGGCGGGCGCTGAGGGGAGGGACCGCAGCGAGGTTGCGGGGCCTATCCAGCCGGAGCGGTAGAGCGGGGCCAGACGCTCGGAATGGACTGCAATGAAGAAGGGCCCCCTCTGCTTGCACGCTCCGGCTGTCACCGAGGAGCGAGTTCAAAGGAGGCCCCGCTTCAATGTTGCACGCGGTGTTGCCGGCGGTGGTGTCAGGACGCGATCGCCATGGTCGGAGTACGTGAGTCGGCTGTCGTCGGCTCGTAGTTGCGGGCCTCGATCGCCTTGATGCTGTTGTCGAACGCCTTCTCCAAGCGGCTCTTGCCGACCGTCCGGAGCACGAGCCCGAGCAGCCGTCCCTTGAGGGTCTTGCCTTCGCGTACGACGACGTAGTCGATGTCGGTCGTGCCGTCGGGGTTGCGCGTGAAGGTGTAGGTGTGGCCCGAGTCGCCGCCCCACAGGTTCGAGTCGGTGGTCGTCAAAACGACGCGGTTGGGATCGGACCAGTCGTAGTGGAGGCGCTCCCAGACGCCGCCCGAACCCTCTGTGACGTCGGCCTCGGTGGTCCCCAGGTCATGGACCTCGAGGTCGTCGTCGGCGCTGTTGCCAAACAGCTCCGCGCGGCCCGGCCCGAAGTCGGTAAGACCGGCGACGTACTGCTCCGGCGTCGCGCTGGTCGTCTCGTGGAAGTGGATTGGGGTGGTCATGGCTATCTCCTTTGATTTAGATGATCAACAACATCTATAATATAGATGATGGCTATCATCCTGTCAAGCGAGACAGGCCCCCAAGTAGAAAGAGCGAAGTGAGACAGTCCCGAGAAGAAAAAGCCAAGACCCACGAGCGGATCGTCGAGGTCGCCTCGGAACGGATCCGCGAGCAGGGCCTAGACGGCCCGGCGGTCGCCGAGATCATGCACGCGGCCGGGCTCACGCACGGCGGCTTCTACAAGCACTTCGAGTCGCGTGACGACCTGATCGCCGAAGCCACCGACCGCGCCCTGGCCCACTCCGACAGACACGTCCACGAACTCACCGACGACGCGAAGGACCCCTTGGCCGCGTTCGTCGACTGGTACCTGTCAGCGGAGCACCGCGACGACCCCGCAAGCGGCTGCGCGGTCCCCGCGCTCGGCGACGACGTCCGCCGCGGCGACGAGCGACTGCGCTCGGCCTATAGCCGGCAAGTCGAGCGCTACCTCGAGCATGTCGAGCGCTTCCTAGGAGGCGGCGACGATGCGCGTCAGCGCGCCACCCTCGCGGTAAGCGCACTCGTCGGCGCCATCGTGCTCGCACGCGCGCTCGACGACCAAGCGCGGTCGGACGAAATCCTGAACGCGGTGAGCAAAGGCATCAGCGAGCTTCGCTCAGCGAGCTGAGGACGTCGGGTCGCGCTCGCATTTCGTCGTGCGCAGCGACAGCCACCGGACCCGAAGAGGCCTCGGCCGAAGTCGAGGGCGAGGTCAGGAGTTCGCCAACGACTTCCACTCCTCGAGACGCCGCTCGATGAGTGCCGCCCGCTCGGCGGCGTCGTTGCTGTCCAGCACGGCCCTGTCACCTGGGTCGGCACGGAGGTAGATCCCGGAGGTCCGTGCGTAGGAGGAGTCGGGGCCGTCGGAGCGCGTCGTCCAGTAGCCGCCGGCGCGATCGACGCTCTCGAGCTTGATCTCACCGGTCCCCCAGAGCTGGGGAGCGTTCGGATCACGGGGACGTTCGCCATTCCAGAAATAGAAGATGCCGGCCGGATCGACCCGTTCCTTCGACGCCTCACTCCAGTAGCGCACGGACAGCGTGCCGTCGGCCTGCCATCCCCGTCCCGCGACCTCGAGCGCGCCGGCGCGATCACGGCTGATCGTCAGGAGCGAGACCGCAGACGGCTCGAACTCCGTTCTGGCGGTGAGGGACAGTTGCCACCAGTCACCCTCCAAGCGGCCGATCCGGCCTTCCGCCTCGATCGCTTTCCGCAGCGTGTGGTTGATCTGGCGCACGATGGCCGGCGTGGTGTCGGGGTCGTACCGGATCGAGGTCAGACCGAGCAGGTCGGTGGGGAGCTTGGCGCCGTTCGCGTGGAGGATGAACGTGCGGCGGATGCCGAGCGCACCCCCGAACAGGCCCGCTTCGAAGACGACGTTGTCGCGCGGTGAGGCCTCTCCGGAGGCTGCGTCAGGCGACGCTCCCCTCGTCGTCCAGTCGTCCTGGGCGAAGACGAACGCGGCGAAATCGACCTCGCGGGTGAGCTCGACGAGCCGGTCGAGTGTCGAGACACCCGGGTTGAAGACCGTCGTCCACGGCTCGACGTCGGCGATGTCCTGGAGCCCCCGGGTGAGCGCCTTTAGCAGCTTCTCCTGCTGTCCGGACGACCCGAGGAAGATTCGCGGCTTCATCAGTCGATCAGGCTACTGACGTCGGCCAGACGGCCGGAGACTCCCTTGTCGGCGGCGTGGGCACCCGTCCAGAACCACTCGTGCAGGCGGTGGCCGCCCTCGCTGGGCCTACAGCTTCTACCGCTGAACGTCCTTAGTGATTTGGCGACGCGGCCGAGATGTCGGCGAGCGGCGGTCCGGCATCGCGGTCCTGGGCCAGGTCTCCAAGAGACAGAACGCCGACCAGCTCTCCGTCCCTGACCACGGGCAGTCGACGGATGCTGCTCTCGCCCATCGCCTGAGCCGCCACCTCCACGCTCTCTCCCGGCTCGAGCGTTCGCGGACCCGAGCTGTAGACGTCGCCGACCGTCGTCGACTGAGGCTCGCGGCCCTCGGCGATCGCCCGGACGACGATGTCACGGTCCGTGACGATGCCGGCCACCCGCCCGCCATCGGTCACGATCACGTTGCCGATGTCGCCGTCGCGCATCTCGCGCGCGGCGTCGACGAGGCTGTCGCCGATCTCGACCGTGCGCGGGTCGCGGGTCATGATCTCCTCGACTGTGCGGGCCATCTGGTCGCACCTCCTTTGGTTGCCGTGTCCATCATCTCCTACTCGTCCCGGAAGACGCCGGCTGAGCGAGCGCGCGTTGTCGACCGCGAAGCCCTCCCAGTCGGCCGGCCGCGGGGGATGCTCCACCTGCGTCGCCGGGGAGGCACGCCTCGAGTGAGAGCTCGGAAATGGTGAGCGTCGATCGCGGTTGCGACATGGCGAGAGCGTCAGCAGGGTGAGTTCGCCGCCGGGGGAGCGGTGGTTCGTGTCCGCGCGGCCGCGCTCACCTCCGACCGCTTGCACGGCTTCCGGCTCGTAGTATCGCCCCATGCATCTGGCCAGGGCCCGGGCGATTGTTGACGACGTGGTGGCGAACGCGTCCGGCCCGGTGTCGGTGTTCGTCGCCGACGCCCACGGCGAGCTGGTCGCGGCGGCGACGATGGACGGCGCCGCGCCGGACACGCGGCTGAACGCGCAGCGCAAGGCCTACACGGCCGCGCGCAGCGACGCGACGTCGACACGGGAACTCGCCGAGAAGGCACGCGCGGATGCCGTCGAGCGAGCGAGTTTCGACCCCTTCTTCACCTTCTTCCTCGGCGGCGTCGCCGTCTTCGAGGACGGCCGGCGGGTCGGCGCGGTTGGCGTCAGCGGCCTGCCCGGCGACGACGACGAGCGGCTCGCGCTCGCGGCGATCGAACGCTCGGCGACACGCGGCTGCCGCCGATGATTCCGTGCTGTGCGCCGGTCTCTTAAGGCGACGGCAATCACGTAAGGAGACCCATGGAGAGCGCGAACTCCCCGATCCGGATGGGAACACGATCGCGTTCGCCGAGCCGCCCGACGCCGCGAGCGCGTCACCTCGCTCGGCCGGAACCGGGGCTTCAGTCAACTAGGCGCGGCTCCAAGGGGGCGGCCCCTGCGTCGGACGTGCGCGGATCGCGGCGCTGCGGCCGCGGAGGCCGAAGGCGTGCATGGCGCGAGGCCGGAGCGCAAGCTCGCGCGGGCCGACTCCCGGGCCGGGACGGTCTCGGAGCAGCGGCGTGGCCTCCTCGACGAGCCAGCCGGCGAGGTCGAGTGCCTTGCGCAGGCCGCGCCGGTTGAAAACAAACCACTCGCTGCCGTCGCGGCGCGCGTCGAGCCGCGCAAGCGGGGCTGGGAGCAGGTCGAGCGGACGGCTCACCGTCTCCAGCAGGATCAGATGACCGCGGCAGACACGTCGCACCGCCTCGAGGCCGCGCAGCGGGTCGCGCAGCATCTGCAGCACGTAGCCCATCACGACGAGGTCGAACTCGCCGACCTCGGCCGGGTCGAGCTCGTAGACGTTCAGGTCGCGCAGCTCCATGCGCGAGCCGAGCAGCTCGGCCGCGAGCGCGAAGTTCCGCTCCGAGGCGCGGCGGTACCGCGCGCCGCGCAACCGGTCGGCGACGAAGTGGTCGAGCCGCGTCGCGTCGAGTACGTCGCTCGCCACGACCTCGCCCGCCCCGCGGCGCTCGAGCTCAAACGCCCAGAAGCCGTCCATCGTCCCGATGTCAAGGCAGCGCATGCCGGCGAGCGACGGCGGCCACGGCAGCCGCTCGGCGGTGGCCCGCAGATCCCAGCCGCCGGGCGTGACGACGCCCGGCGCGACCTCGATCGTGTGCCACCAATCGAGCCCAGCGACGCGCGCTCGCGCGGCGTCAGCGTCCGTCGTCGCCATCCCGCGGGTTAAGCGGAGCCGACCTCGAGGAACGCCTCGTAGCGCTTGACCTCGCGCTCGGCGCGGGCACGCTCCTCCGAGTCCTCCTCGGCCCGCTCGACCGCCTCGCGGGCCTCCCGCAGCCGCGACTCGAAGGCGCCGCGGTCGATGTCGTCGGGAGCTATCGCATCCTCCACGAGCACCAGCGCGCGGTTGTCCACCACCTGCAGGTAGCCCTCGCCCTGGGCGAAGCGCACCACGTCGGACTCGGACTTGTAGAGCCGCAGCTCGGTCGGCTCGAGGATCGCCATCAGCGGCGCGTGGTGAGCGAGGATGCCGATCGAGCCCGTCGTGGTCCGGGTGGAGACCATCTCCACCTCGTCCGCGAAGACCTGCCCCTCCGGGGTCAGGACCTCGACGGGGAAGGCAGAACGCGCCACTAGGCGTCTTCCTCCTCGGCGCGCGTCCCGGTGTCCTCGCCCGCCTCGGCCTCGGCGTCGGCCTCGCCCTCGCGGGCATCCTCCGGCTCGGCCTCCCCACGGGCGCCGCGCGCGGCCTCCACGACCTCGTCGATCGTCCCCTTCAGCAGGAACGCGCGCTCGGGGATGTCGTCGTGCTTGCCCTCGATGATCTCCCTGAAGGAGCGCACGGTCTCCTCGACCGGCACGTACTTCCCGTCGAGGCCGGTGAAGGCGGTCGCGACGAAGAACGGCTGCGAGAGGAAGCGCTCGACCTTGCGCGCGCGCTGCACGGTGAGCCGGTCCTCGTCCGAGAGCTCGTCGATTCCGAGGATGGCGATGATGTCCTGGAGCTCCTTGTAGCGCTGCAGGATCTCGCGAACGGAGTTGGCCACCCGGAAATGCTCCTCGCCGACGATGTCGGCCTTGAGGATCGTCGAGGTCGAGTCGAGCGGATCGACCGCCGGGTAGATGCCCTTCTCGGAGATCGCGCGCGAGAGCGTCGTCGTCGCGTTCAGGTGCGCGAACACCGAGGCCGGGGCCGGGTCGGTGAGGTCGTCGGCCGGGACGTAGATCGCCTGGATCGAGGTGACCGAGCCCTGGCGGGTGGAGGTGATCCGCTCCTGCAGCTGGCCCATCTCGGTCTCGAGCGTCGGCTGGTAGCCCACCTGCGAGGGCATCCGCCCGAGCAGCGCCGAGACCTCCGAGCCCGCCTGCACGAAGCGGAAGATGTTGTCGATGAAGAGCAGCACGTCCTGGCCGCCCTGCTCGCGAAAGTACTCCGCCATCGTCAAGCCCGAGAGCGCCACGCGCATGCGCGCGCCGGGCGGCTCGTTCATCTGGCCGAACACGAGCATGGTCTTGTCGATCACGCCCGACTCGGTCATCTCGAGCCAGAGGTCGTTGCCCTCGCGGGAGCGCTCGCCCACGCCGCAGAAGGCCGACAGGCCCTCGTGCTCCTCGGCGATCGAGCGGATCAGCTCCTGGATCAGCACGGTCTTGCCGACGCCGGCGCCGCCGAACAGGCCGACCTTGCCGCCCTTCGGGTAGGGGGCGAGCAGGTCGATCACCTTGATGCCGGTCTCGAGGATCTCGCGGGTCGGCGTCAGGTCCTCGACGCTCGGGGCGGGCCGGTGGATGGGCCAACGCTCCTCGGCCTCGACCTCGCCCGCCCCGTCGATCGGATCGCCGAGCAGATTGAAGATCCTGCCGAGCACCACGTCGCCGACCGGGACGGTAATCGGGCCGCCGGTGTCGCGCACCTTCACTCCGCGCGAGAGGCCGTCGGTGGCGTCCATGGCGACCGCGCGCACGCGGTCGTCGCCGAGGTGCTGCTGCACCTCGAGCACGAGGCGGGTGGCGTTGCCCTCCTCGCTGGCCGCCTCGAGCTCGATCTCGAGGGCGTTGTAGATCTCGGGCAGGTCGCCAGGGAAGGCGACCTCGACGACCACGCCCTGGACCTCCTCGACGGTCCCGACGTTGCCCTTCGTCCTGCGCTGCTCCTCGGTGATCTGCGTTGCGGCTTCCATTCAGTTCCCCTATCATCGAAGTCCCTCGGCCCCGGCGACGACCTCCATGATCTCCTGGGTGATCTCGGCCTGGCGCTGCCGGTTGGCGGCCAGGGTGAGGTCGTCGATGAGCTCTCCGGCGTTGTCTGATGCGTTGCGCATGGCGCTCATGCGGGCGCCGTGCTCAGAGGCCGTCGACTCGAGCAGCGCCCTGTAGATCGAGATCTCCACGTAATCGGGCACGAGCCGGGCGAGGATCTCCTCGGGGTCCGGCTCGTAGATCCAGAGGGAGCGCGAGTGCTCGGCGCGCTCCTCGTCGCCCTCCTCCTCTTCCTCCTCGGTGATGACGTCGGCCTGCTGAAGCGGCAGCAGCGTCTCCTCCCGGACCTCCTGGCGGATCGGAGAGATGTAGCCGTTGTAGATGACTTCGACGCGGTCGACCTTGTCGTCCACGTAGGCCGCCGTCAGCCCGTCGGCCACGGCGCGTGCGTCGGCGAAGGCCGGGCGGTCGGTGAAGCCCGTCCAGGAGGCGTCCAGATCCAGCTGGCGGAACTCGAGCGACGAGACGCCCCGGCGCCCGACCGCGTACCAGAGGATCTCCTTGCCGTCTGCCCGGAGCTCCGCGGCGCGGCGGTTGCCCGCGCGCACGATCTGCGAGTTGAAGGGGCCGGCGAGGCCGCGGTCACCGGTGATGAGCAGGATGCCCACCGTCCTGACCTCGTCCTTCTCCTGAAGGACCGGCAGGTGCGGGATGTTCTCGGCGGCCTGCGAGGCGCGGGCCGTCATCCGCCGGATCGCGTCCGCGTACGGACGCAGGTGCTCGATCCGCTGCTCCGCGCGACGCAGGCGCGCGGCAGAGATCATCTCCATCGCGCGCGTGATCTTGCGGACGTTCTTGACCGATGCGATGCGGCCGCGGATGTCCTTGAGGTTCGCCATCTATGCGCGTGCAGCCTCCTGCTGCTCGCTCTCGGCCTCGGACTCGTCCCCGCCGGGCTCGCCGCCGTCGCCCTCCGCGCCGGCGCGGTCTGCCTCCGTACGCTCCCGCTCGCGCTCCTCCCTCGTCACGATGCGCTCGGACTCGCCCTCCTCGATCGGATTGCCCTCGGCGTCGAAGTCGGGCCCGAAGTCATCGATCGATTCCGCGATGGCGTCGCCGAGCTCGGACTCGATCGAGTCGTCCCACTCGCCCTCGCGGAGCTTCTCCATCAGCGGCTGATGCTCGCTGTGCAGGCGCTGGAGCATCGCCTCGTGGAAATCCTTGATGCGCTCGACCTTGATCCGGTCGAGGTAGCCGCCGGTGCCGGAGAAGATCGCGGCCACCTGGTCCTCGATCTGCCACGGGCTGCGCTCGTCCTGGTTGAGCGCCTCGACGAGCCGCGCTCCGCGGTTGAGCGTCGCCTGGGTATCGGCGTCGAGGTCCGAGCCGAACTGCGCGAACGCCTCCAGCTCGCGGTACTGGGAGAGCTCGAGCCGCAGCCTGCCGGCCACCTTGCGCATCGGCGTGGTCTGCGCCGAGCCGCCGACGCGCGACACCGAGATGCCGACGTTGATGGCGGGACGGACGCCCGAGCGGAAAAGGTCCGCCTCGAGGAAGATCTGGCCGTCCGTGATCGAGATGACATTCGTCGGGATGTACGCCGACACGTCGCCGGCCTGCGTCTCGATGATCGGCAGCGCCGTGAGGGAGCCGCCGCCGAGCTCGTCGTTCAGCTTGACCGCCCGCTCGAGCAGCCGCGAATGGAGGTAGAAGACGTCACCCGGGTAGGCCTCACGTCCGGGCGGGCGCCGCAGCAGCAGCGACATCTGGCGGTACGCGTAGGCGTGCTTGGTGAGGTCGTCGTAGATGGCGAGCGCGTGCTGTCCGTTGTAGAGGAAGTGCTCCCCCATCGCGCAACCCGCGTACGGGGCCAGGTACTTGATCGGGGCCGCCTCGTCGGCGGGGGCGGCGACGATGATGGTGTGGTCGAGGGCGCCGTTGTCGTCGAGCTGCTGGGCCACTTCTACGACGGTGGACATGCGCTGCCCGATCGCGACGTAGATGCAGACCAGGTCCTGGCCCTTGTTGTTGATGATCGTGTCGATGCAGATCGAGGTCTTGCCGGTCTGGCGATCGCCGATGATCAGCTCGCGCTGACCGCGCCCGACGTTCGTCATCGCGTCGATCGGCTTGATGCCCGTGAGCATCGGCTCCTTCACCGGCTGGCGCTGAACCACGCCGGGAGCCTTGAACTCGACCGGGCGAATCTGGCTTGTGTTGATGTCGCCCTTGCCGTCGATCGGGTTGCCGAGCGGGTCCACGATGCGGCCGAGCAGCTCCTCGCCTACGGGCACCTCCATCAGGCGGCCCGTGCGCTTGACCTGGTCGCCCTCCTCGATCTTGTCCCACTCTCCGAACAGCACGGCGCCGACGTTGTCGGACTCGAGGTTGAGCGCGAGGCCGGTCACGTCGTGCGGGAGCTCGAGCAGCTCCAAGCGACATGCAGTTGTCGAGTCCGTGCACGCGCGAGATGCCGTCGGCGATCGACAGGACCGTGCCGACCTCCGAGAGGTCGGCGCCGCCGTCCTCGAGCCCCTCGATGCGCTGCTTGAGGATGCTGGTGATCTCGTCTGGCTTGATCTGCACTTCGGCTTCTCCTTAGGTGGCCTTGGCCACCTGCTTGCGTAGCTGTTCAAGTCTGTTGCGGACGGTCGCGTCGAGAACCAGGTTCCCGACACGCACCACGAGCCCGCCCAGCACGTCGGGGTCGACGCTGCTCGAGAGCTCGACGCGCTGCCCGGTCTGTTGCTCGATCTCCCGGCCGATGTCCTCGACGATGCCTTGGTCGAGCTCGACCGCGCTCGTCACCGTTACCGGCAGCAGCCTGTTCTCCTCCCGCCACATCGCGTCGAACTCGCTCCGGATCCGGAACAGGGCCGGCATCCGGTGGCGCTCGGCGAGCAGCTCGAGGAAGTTGAACAGGCGCGGGTCGGCGTCCTCCACGATGCGCTCGATCCCCTGCTTCTTCTCCTCGGACGAAAAGTAGGGCGAGAACAGGAAGACCTGCAGGTTGCGCTCGCTGCTCAGCGCCTCGGCGAACTCGCCGAGCTCATCGTGGACGCGGTCGAGCACGCCGTTCTCCTTGGCGGCCTCGAACAGCGCACGCGAGTAGACCTCGGCGATCTCTTCCACTAGTTCCGGCTTCCTTCCTCGCCGGCAAGGGTGGAGAAGTCGACCTCGCGCAGCGCGTCCTCGATCAGGCGGCGGTGATCCTCTGGCGTGAGCGACTTGCGCGTGACCTTCTCGGTCGCGACGACGGTGAGGTTGGCGACCTCCTTGCGAATCTCTTCCAGCGCGCGCCTGGTCTCCGCCTCGATATCGCGCCGGGTGGCCGCGAGCAGCTCCTCGCGCTGCTTACCGGCGTCGGCCTTGGCGCTGTCGGCAAGCGAGTCGGCGGCCTTGCGCGCGCGAGCGGTGATGTCCTCGGCCTGCTCGCGGGCCTCCTTCAGGCGGGCGCGGTACTCCTCGAGCAGCTCGTCGGCATCCTGCTTGGCCTTGGCGGCGTCGTCGAGGGACTTCTCGATCGTCAGCCGGCGCCTGTCGAGCGCCTCCGCGATGCGCGGGAAGGCGAGCTTGTTGAGGAGGAACAGCGTGACGCCGAATGCGAGCAGCGTCCAGATCATCAGCCCGACGTTGGGGCTGACGAGGAAGCTGCCGCCCTCGTCCTCGCCGCCACCCTCGGTGGTCTCCTGGGCGATCAGGAGGAAGCTCGCGATGTCGCCGATGAAGTCCATTCGCGGCCTAGAGGAAGAAGGCGATCAGGCCGAAGATGAACGCGTAGAAGACGATCGCCTCGGTGAGGGCGAAGCCGAGCCACTGGATGCTCGTGATCTCCTCGCGCATCTCGGGCTGGCGCGTGACCGACTCGATCACCTTGCCGAAGATGTACCCGACGCCGATGCCCGGGCCGATCGTGCCGAGGCCGGCGCCGACGCCGAGCGCGATCGCCTTGAGGCCGTCGGTCGGGTCGGCCGCCTGGGCGATGGGGAGTAGCACTGCAAGGTCCATTCGTCCTCCTTAGTGACCTCCGGCGCTTGCCTCGCCGAAGTAGATGGATGTGAGCGTGGCGAAGATGAAGGCCTGCAGCGTGGCGATCAGCCCCACCTCGAGCGTGAAGAAGGCAACGGCTATCGGCAGAGTGATCCAGCCGAGCGCCGTGATGCCGAGCAGCACGGCGAGCCCGCCGCCCATGAACAGGATCAGCAGGTGGCCGGCCAGGATGTTCGCGAAGAGTCGAACGGAGAGCGAGATGATCCGCATGAACTGGGAGATCACCTCGATGAAGAAGATCGGCACAGCCGCCGCGCCGGACACGCCGGCCGGCAGCCAGCTCTTCACGTACTTGATGAACCCGTGCTTGCGGATGCCCTCGGCCTGATAGAGGAAGAACACCGTGAGCGTGAGCACGAGCGGGATCGAGAGGTTGGCGGTCGCCGCGTAGAGCGCGAAGGCCGGGAAGTCGATGCCGAAGATGGCGATCGTCTCGTGGTCGTTCACCGGCAGCGGGATGTAGCCGAGCATGTTCGAGAACCAGATGAAGAAGAACAGCGTGGCGACGAACGGGAACCACTTGGCGGCCGCCTCGGCCGACATGTTGTTCCGGGCGATCTGCGTATAGGTGAGGTCGTACGCCCCCTCGACGATCACCTGCGTGCGGTTCGGCTTCTGCTGCATCCGCTTGGCGATCAGGACCATCGTGGCGCTCGTGAGGATGCAGCCGAGCAGCAGGTAGAGGGTGGCCTTGTTGAACGAGAGGTCGAGACCGCCGATCTTGATCTCGATCCAGGGATCGAGCTTGAACTCGTCCTGCGGCTTGAACTCCTCGTTCTTGCCATCCGAGCCGAAGATGGCGTAGAGCAGGATCGCCACCCCGAGGTAGATGCCGAGGCCGATCAGCACCTTTGCCCTCGTGCTCAGGCCGCCCTGCTCGGGCGTGGTGCCCCCCTGCTCGGGTGGCGCCGTGGCGGCGGAGGCGGTCATGGGCGCTCCTGCTCGAAGGGTCGCGTCATCAGCTGGGACGTGAAGTAGAACGTGAACAGGGTGATCGAGAGGATCGCGGCGGACAGCCCCGCCTCGCGCTCGCTCAGTCCGACGACGAAGATCGAACCGGCGACGATCCAGCCGCGCGCGATCATCGAGCCGGTCATGAGGCCCGGCCACAGTACGCGGATCACCCGACTCCTGCGCGCGCTTGGTGATCCCCGCGGCGATCAGGCGCTGAACGATCCAGCCCACCGCCGCACCGGCCCAGCCGAGCAGCGGCAGGCCCGCCGCGACGAAGATGGGCAGGGCGAGGACGAGCACGATCAGATCGAGGTACCGCAACATGCGCAGCGGCATTTGACCGGATGCTTTCAAAGCGTGCGTCGTCAAAGGGGTCTCCCGGGGGAGCGAAGGGCGGGCGGCATTGGGGTGCTCCCTACCGGGGTCAGGAAAGCTACATGAGTCGGCGACTTTGTGACTACTTTGTGACAGTTGGCTCGCCGGGTCGACAGAAAGCCTCGCCGCGCGCCGTTAACCAGTGATATGGCCATGAACCTTCGTCCGCTCGTCATCTCGCTCTTCGTCCTTCTCGCCCTTCCCGCCGGCGCGGCCGCGGATCCCTTCACCGCTCCCGGGAACCAGGTCCTGTGGGGCGGTCAGGGCGGCTACAGCGCCGGCTCGATCGCGGACTTCACAGCGCAGTCGGGCAAGCACCCGGCCGTCTTCAACTACTTCATCTCCTGGCGGGCGTCCCAGCCGGACATGCACTGGCTGTCGTTCCGGCTCGCCGACGCCACCCGGATGCGCTCGCGGGCGATGCTGTCGGTCTCGACCGACGACACCGGCCTCTCGCCCCGCGACCTCGCACGCGGCGGGGGCGACGGCTTCCTCGTCGCGCTCTGCCGCCAGCTCGCGGAACACGGCGGTATCACCTACCTGAGGCCGCTGTCCGAGATGAACAACGGCAACAACCCGTACTCGCCCTACGACCTCTCAGGACGCTCGCGCGGCGCGGCGTTCTCGACCTCCTGGTTCAAGAAGGCCTGGCGCCGTCTCGCCCTCATCGTGCGCGGCGGCGACGTGGCGGAGATCGATGCGAAGCTGCGCGCGCTCGGCCTCCCGCCCGTGAAGACCGGTGCCGGGGAACTGCCCGAGCCGCCGGTGGCACTGATGTGGGTGCCGCTGTCGTTCGGCAACCCCGAGGTCGCCAAGAACCACCCGAAGCACTTCTGGCCCGGGGGCGCCTACGTCGACTGGGTCGGCACCACGTGGTACTCGCCCTATCGCAACTCGAAGGCCATGAACAGCCTCTACAGCTACCCGAAGTGGCGCAGCAAGCCGTTCGCGTTCGCCGAGTGGGGCGTCTGGGGCGCCGACAGGGCGGACTTCGTCGGCCAGTTCTTCGGATTTCTGAAGAGCCACCCGCGGGTGCGGATGGCCGTCTACTACCAGTCGGCCTCGCTGAAGCCCGAGTTCCGCCTCTCGACCCACCCCGTCTCTCGCGCCGCCCTGAGGCGTGCGGTCGAGTGGCCTCGGCTCGCGGCATTCGCGCCCGAGCTCGCCCCGTAGGAGAGGCGGTATCGCCAGAATCCCGGAGTGTGTGGATCCAGACCCGGATCGAGCTCCGCCCGCGGCCGCGCGGCTTCCATCTGGTGACCTCGGAGATCGTCGACGGAGTGCCGGAGCTCGGCTCGATGTCGGTCGGCATCGCGATCGTCTTCATGCAGCACACCTCCGCCTCGCTGACGCTCAACGAGAACGCGTCCCCGGACGTCCGCCGGGACTTCGCGGCCTGGTTCGACAGGGCGGTGCCGGACGGCGCCGGCTACTTCGCGCACACGCTCGAGGGGCCTGACGACATGTCGGCGCACATCAAGGCGTCCCTGACCGGCAGCTCGCTCGTGCTGCCGGTCTCGCGCGGGCGCCTCGCTCTCGGGACCTGGCAGGGCATCCACCTGTGTGAGCACCGCAACAACGGCGGCGCGCGCAGCGTCGTCGTGACGGCGTTCGGCGAGTGAGGCTTGCTAGACGGACGCCTTGGCGCCCGCCCACTCTGCCTTGTGGATGCGCTTGGCGGCCAGGTAGCGCTCGAGCGCCTGCGGCGAGTCGACATCGCCCAGCGTCGGATGCCACGGCACGAGCTCCTGAGCGGCCTCCACGCCGAAGCGCTTGGCGAGCACCGCTGCCAGCCCCTTGACCTTCATCTCCCCGAAGCCGGGCAGGGCCTCGAGGTTCTCTCGTAGCTCATCCGCGTCCGCCGCGTCGGCCCACACGCGCGCGGCATCGCCGTCGTAGCGGTCCCGCAGATAGACGGCCAGGTCGTGCAGGCGGGCGGCCATCGAGTTTGGGTAGCGGTGGATCGGGGGGCGCTCGCGGAACACCGACTCGAGATCGGCCGACGCGAGTGTCTCGGCGTCGATCGAGCCGAGCCGCTCCTTGAGCGCGAGCGGACCGGTGAACGCCTTCTGGACGGTGATCTGCTGGTCGAGCTCGAAGCCGACGACCAGGGCCATCGGATCCGAGGCGATGAGCGCGTTGGCGTCGTCGGAGTCCGTGAAATAGAGGCGATCGGGCATGCGTCCATCGTACTCGCCGGCTGTTGACAGCCCTGCTCGCCGCGGTGAGGATCCGCGCCGGTTGACGTCCTCGTCAGAACGAGGTCTCGGCGACGCGCTTGGCCATCGTCTCGCGCAGGGACTTCGCGAGCCCGGGCATGCGGCCCTCGAGCTGTTTGAACTCGCGCGTGAACATCGCGAGGAGCCGTAGACGGGACGTCGCGACGACGGATGCCGTGCGGGTGCCGGTCGCGAGCAGGCCGATCTCGCCGACGACATCGCCTGGGCCGAGCGTCCTGACGACCTTGTCGTCCTTGCGCACCTCGGCGTCACCCGCCTCGATCACGAACAGCTCGTAGGCGTTGTCGCCCTGCGTGACGAGCGAGGTGCCCGCATCGACAGTCACCTCGCGCATGGACGCGGCGAGCGCTTCGCGCTCTTCGGCGCTGCGGTCGGCGAACAGCGGAATCTGTTCGAGGCGAGCTGGCTCCATGGTGGGGGCGAGTCCTTGGTGGCATCCTCTTCTCGGCTCTCCGCCCGGGTGTGAACAGGGTGTGAACCAACCCGAGGGCTTGCCGCGCGCGCGAGGCTTTCCGCCCGAGCTATATGCGAACATGTGTTCGTGCGCTGGGACAACCTGACAGTCGAGGCCGAGGAGAGCCGAACCCTCCCCGGCTACCGCGAGCCGGCGACCGTCCGAACCTTCGACGCGCCCGAGGCACTCGACACCCGCTTCTACGAAGTGCGCTCCAATCGGCGCTCAACCGAGTGCCGAAAGCGTCGCGGATGCCGTTCCGCTGGACGATCAATCCGTATCAGGGGATGCGCCCATGCCTGTACCTACTGCAGCTGCGGGCGACACGCCCGATCCTGATGGCCGACGGTCGGACGAAGCCGCTGGCCGAGCTCGCGCGTCGGCGACCGCATCTACGGCACCGTGCGCGCGCGGACACGTACCGCCACTACGTCGAGCACGAGGTCCTCGACGCACTGGTCGATCGATCAAGCCGGCGTATCGGATCACGCTCGAGGACGGCACGGAGACTCGTTGCGAGCGGCGACCACCGCTTCCTGACCGGCCGCGGGTGGAAGCACGTCACCGGGCGCGAGCAGGGGCCGGCTCCGCAGACCGCACCTGACCGCTGCAGATGACAAGCTGATGGGCACCGGGCAGTTCGCCGAGGGCCCGACCGACTCGGCCGACTACCGGGCCGGGCTACCTCTGCCGGAATGATCCGCGGCGACGGCACGCTCGGCGTCCTACTCCGTACGAGCGAGCCGGGCCGCCGCCACGGCGACGTCGCACCAGTTCCGGCTCGCCCTCACCGACCTCGAAGGCCTTCGCCGAGCCCGCGATTATCTGGCCGCGCTCGAGGTCGCCACGCAGGAGTTCGCGTTTCAGCGCGGCCACGAAGCATCGACGCGGGCGATGCGCGGCGATTCGCACCCAGGCGTCGGCGACAAGGTCGACGCTGATTCGGAGACTCGATCCGCGTGGCCGACGTGGCCGAGCGCCGACTGGAGCAAGCGGCTTCCTCGCGGGCATCTTCGACGCCGAGGGAGGCTGCTGCCGAGGGCGATCCTCCGGATCGCGAACACGCGACCCGGAGATCCTCGACTGGACCGACGCGTGGCCTGCGCCAGCTTCGGCTTTCGCGTCGTCGTCGAGGATCGCCCGCTGGCACGAACGGCTGAAGGTCGTCCGGCTGCTCGGGCGGGCTTCCGCGAGCAGCTTCGCTTCTTCCACATCGACCGATCCGGCGATCACGCCGGAAGCGATCGATCGAGGAGCAGAGCGATCAAGACATCCGCCCGGCTGCGGGTCGTCGAGATCGAGCCGCTTGGGCGAGATGCGAGCTGTACGACATCACCACCGGCACCGGCGACTTCATCGCCAACGGCGTCGTCAGCCACAACTGCTTCGCCCGCCCCACCCACACCTACCTCGACTTCAACGCCGGGCCGCGACTTCGAGAAGGAGATCGTCGTCAAGGTCAACGTGCCCGAGGTCGCGCGCGCGGAGCTGATGCGGCCGTCGTGGAAGCGCGAGCACGTCGCGCTCGGGACCAACACCGATCCGTATCAGTGGGTCGAGGGGCGCTACAGGCTGATGCCCGGGATCTGGGAGGCGATGCGCGACTCGCGCACGCCGTCGTCGGTGCTCACGAAGTCGCCGCTGCTGCTGCGCGACATCGAGCTGATGAAGGAGATCGCACGAGGTCGCCGGGTTCGCGGCCAACCTCTCGATCCCGACGCTCGACGAGCGGGCCTGGCGGGCGAGCGAGCCGCACACGCCGCATCCGCGCAAGCGCATCGAGGCGGTGGCCGAGCTGAACCGGCAGGGCATCCCGTGCGGCGTGCTGATCGCTCCGCTCATGCCGGGCATCAACGACTCCCCGGAGCAGGTCGAGGAGATCCTCGAGCTGTGCGGCGAGGCCGGGCGCCGTCAACATCGGCGGCATCTGCCTGCACCTGCGCGGCGAGGTGCGCCAGATCTTCATGGAGTGGCTCGCCTCCTACCGGCCGGACCTGGTGCCGCGCTACGAGCGCCTCTACGCGCGCGGCGC